>NZ_JASHIK010000027.1 GCF_030733745.1 Stappia sp. MMSF_3263
GCACCCGCCGCATGAGCGACAAGGTGCTCTGACGGGACCCGGACAGACCTGAAGACCGGCCCGGCCGGCGCCCGCTCCCCCCTCAAGGCGGGCGCCGGCGCCGGACGGGCCTTTTTCTTGCGCCGCCCCGCGGCTCCCCCAATCACCTCAAAGGGAAGGATCTCCCCATGAAACACCTGATCGTCGGCGGTATCGAGATGCCGGCCCTCGGACTTGGCACGTGGCCGCTCTCCGGCGAGATCTGCCGCGACGTGGTGCGCGCCGCCCTCGAGAGCGGCTGGACCCATGTCGACACGGCGGCCATGTATGACAACGAAAAGGATGTCGGCGCCGGCCTGCGCGCCGCCGGCCAGCCCCGCGACAGCTATTTCCTGACCACCAAGGTCTGGCACGACAGCCTCGCTCCCGAAAAGATGCTGAAGTCGTGCGAGCACAGCCTCGACCGGCTCGGGCTCGACCATCTCGACCTGTTCCTGATCCACTGGCCCAACCCGCGCGTTCCGCTGAAGGAGCAGGTCGAGGCGCTGGTGGAGCTGCGCGAACGCGGCTGGACCCGGGCGATCGGCGTCTCCAACTTCACCGCCGGCATGGTGCGCGAGGCCCAGGATCTCGCCGGCGGACGGCTCGCCGTCAACCAGGTCGAGTACCACCCGTTCCTGTCGCAGGAGACGGTGCGCGGAGCGCTCGAGAATGCCGGCATGGCGCTCACCGCCTATTCGCCGATCGCCAAGGGCCGCGTCACCGAACCCCAGGTGCTGCGCGACATCGGCAAGCGCCACGGCAAGAGCGAAGTACAGGTCGCCCTGCGCTGGCTGGTGCAGCAGGACAATGTCGCCGCGATCCCGAAGACGGCGAACCCCGGCCGGCTTGCCGAGAACGCGGCGATCTTCGATTTCGAGCTGACCGACGATGAAATGGCCGCGATCAGCGGCCTTGCCCGCCCGGACGGGCGCGGCATCGACCCGGACTTCGCCCCCGACTGGGACTGAAACCGGGAACAACCCGACCCGGGGTGATGGCGGCGGCCGGCCAGTTCCGCCATCACCTTGCCGCGAAGGTCCGGCACTCTTCGCCTCCTGCGGCATCCGAAGCGGCAGGACGGCAGCCAGGAGATCCGATCATGCAGGCCATGATGAAGCACAAGCGCGACCGCACTGACAGTTCCCGGGGACACCGTGCCGGCCTCCGGCCGATCGCCGTGGCCCTTGCCGGCCTTGCCCTCGTCGCCGGCTTGCCAAAGCCGACCGAGGCCCAGCGCCCGGATCTGCGCCGGATGAGCTGCGCCCAGGCGCAATCACTGGTGGCGCGGCACGGCGCTATCGTGATGACCACCGGCCGCCACACCTATCAGCGCTTCGTCGCCGGCCCGCGCTTCTGCGACCACTGGGAGGTGGTGCGCCCGGAAGTCCAGCAAACGCGCGACGCTCCGCGCTGTCTTGTCGGCTACATCTGCGAGACGCCGCTGTTCAGTCCCTTCGAGCGCGACTGATCCCCGGAACGCCGGCCTCAGGGACCAGCTCGCGCAGGCTCGCCAGATAGTCCTGAAACCGCCGGCCGCTTTCATGGCGAAAGCGGCCGCCCGTCTCTACCGCTTCCTCGATCCGGTCGAGGCGGAAATTGCGAAACCCGCCCCGGTGCTCGCACCAGGCCGTGAGCAGCCAGACCTCGTCGAACAACGTCAGGCCGAGCGGGCGGACCTGGCGGACGCTCCCCCGCCCTTCCAGGTCCAAATAGCCGAAGCGGACAAGACGCCGCTCCCGGACGGCGCCGCGAAACAGCGGCAGCCACCTGTTGGCGATCTCCTCTCCCGCCTTGCGCCTTGAGACCGCACGCAGCGGCAGATGCTGGAACAGGTTGCCGGCATCGCCGGCGGCGGTTGCCCCGATCTTGCCCGACGCCCGTTCGGCAGCCGCCCGCAGCGAGCTGTCGCCACGCGCCGCGACCAGACGCAAGCCAAGCATGACGGCCTCCAGCTCGTCCGCATCGAAGCGCAGCGGCGGCAGGAAATATCCACGCTCGAGCTGGTAGCCGAGCCCGGCCTCGCCGCGCACCGGCGCACCCATCGCCTGCAGCGTCGCCATGTCGCGATAGATCGTGCGCGGCGAGACGTCAAGCGCGCGCGCCAGCACCTCGGCGGAAACCGGCAATACAGCGCTGCGCAAGTGATCGAGAAGGGCAAAAAGCCGGAAGACCTTCATGGCCCGATCCTAGACCACACCCCTGACAGGAGGTGTCAGCATGGACGGGCTAGATGGCCGCTCCTGCAACCAAGGAGCACCACATGAACGGTCCATGCATGGAAGTCGTCACCTACCGCGTCCACAACCCCGAAACAGCAGACGTCCAGCGGCGCGCCGCCCGCGACCGCGCCGGAAACCTTGCCGGATTTGTCGGATGGCTGCCGCTCAGCGGAGCGCATGACAGGACAGAGCGCGTCGATATCGTCACCTGGGCCAGTCTCGAGGACGCTCGCAACGCGGCGGCCGTTGTCGGGGAGTCTCCGGATTTCGCCGGCTTCCGGGAGAGTATCAGTCGCCTCGACGGCATGGCGCATTTTTCCGCTGAAACCCGCCCTCCGGTCGCGATGGCCGCGGCCGAGGGGATGGAGATAGGCCGTTTCCACCTCAAACCGGGAGTGAGCGAAGACGCCATGCGCAAGGCGCATGAGCGCATGGTCGCGCGTCACCTCTGCCGCCTGCCCGGCTGGCGCGGACAACGCCTTGTCCGGCTTCAGGACGGCAGCTTCCTCGATCTCGCCTTCGCGGACAGCCAGGAAAGCGCGATTCGAATCTGCGACAGCTGGCAGGGCGATCCCGACTGCGCGGCGTTTCTGGCCCTGATCGAACCAGCGGGAATCGAATTCGGTCAGCTGATTTAGAAAAAATGCCGGGCGCGGCGGGCCGCCGCCACACGCCGCGCCCGGTTCCACAAAGCACGGGAGAGCTGCAAGCCCTTGCTTCAGATGAAGAAAAATATTCGGAAGAATTCAAAATCAACCAATAGATGCATATTTCAACTTGGTGATCATCAAAAGTTACGCAAATGGATTCAGGAATTATTTAATCCGCGCAGCGATCATCCGCATAGTTGTCAGGTCTACCGGAGGCAGTATGCGTATCATTACTTACATTATGGCCGGGGGATGCGCGGCGATAGCAACGTCGGCCGCCCTCATCTATGCGCTGAACGAGACACAAGTCGCGACGGACCGGGTCACCGCGGCCATCGAACGCAAGTATAACTCCTACCTTCTTGCAGATGAACTGCGCCAGGGTTCGGACGATCTGACACGACTTGCGCGCACCTATGTGGCGACGGGAGATCCGATCTACGAGCAGCAGTATAACGACATTCTCGCCATCCGCGACGGCAAGAAACCCAAGCCGCAAGACTATCATCGCATCTATTGGGATTTCGTCGCGGCCGGCGACGCCAAGCCGCGCCCCGACGGCGCCGCGGCGGCGCTTCTCGACCAGATGCGGGATCTCGGATTCACCGATGCGGAGTTCGAGCTTCTGAACGAGGCAAAGAACAACTCCGATGGCCTCGTCGCGCTCGAGGTCGAGGCCATGAACTATATCAAGGGCCTCGACAAGAACGGCAAGCCGATCACCGGCAACGATCCTCTCAGGCCGATAAAAATGCTGCACAGCAGCCAGTATCACACGCTCAAGGCCGAGATCATGAAGCCGGTCGACAGGTTCTACCAGCTCATGGAGGCGCGCACGCAAGGCGCGGTCCAGGACGCCGAGGCTTCCCGGAACACTGCCCAGGCAACATTGCTCGCCAGCGTGCTGGCGACGCTTCTGACGCTCGCCGGCATCATTGCCGTCGTCTACCTCAGGGTGCTGCGCTCCATGACCCGGCTCGGCGATGAAATGACGGCGGTGGCCGGTGGCGAGATCGACACCAGCATCCGCGCACTCGGCCGCAAGGACGAGATCGGCGAGATGGCGGTGTCCCTGGAATCCTTCCGCCAGTCGCTGATCGACAAGCGGCAGATGGAGGAACGCCAGTCCGAGGAAGCGGCGGCGATGAAGCAGCGCCTGGCCGAGGAACGCAACCGGATCGCCCGCAGCTTCCAGGAACGCGTTTCCTCGATCTTCAAGGACCTCACGGTCTCGGTACACGACCTGCAGGGCATGTCCAGCTCGCTGAAGCAGTCGGCGCAGGCAACCGACACGGAGTCCCGCAGCTCGCTGGCGGCAACGACGGAAGCCGGCTCGGCCGCGCAGACCGTGGCATCGGCGACAACGGAACTGACCTCGTCACTGGCCGAGATCTCGTCCCGCATCACGGACGTGAAGACGCGGATCGAATCCGCGACAAGCGTCTCGTCGCAGGCGAGCGAGAACATGAACCGTCTCGACAAGATGGCGGACAGCATCGGCACGGTCATCGGGCTCATTCAGGACATCGCCGAGCAGACCAACCTTCTGGCCCTCAACGCCACCATCGAGGCGGCGCGGGCCGGAGAGTCCGGCAAGGGCTTCGCCGTCGTCGCCGCCGAGGTCAAGACGCTCGCCAACCAGACGGCGCGCGCCACCGAGGACATCCGCAGCCAGATCGAGGCCATCCAGACCTCCACCTCCAGCTCGGTCACCTCGATCAACTCGATCAACGGCATCATGCTCGAGATCCAGGGCTTCATCGACGACCTGGCCTATTCGGTCCGCCAGCAGGAGGAAGCGACGGGAGAGATCGCCCAGGCGGCGCAGGTGTCGACCAACAACACCGAAACCCTGACCCTGTCCGTCAACAAGGTCGGCGAGATGACCCAGGACAACAGCCATCTTGCCGACCAGTTGCAGGAGGAGTCCAAGACGCTGAACGAGCGGGCGGAACAGCTGCAGACCGCAATCGACGGCTTCGTCTCGGAGGCCGCCGGCAAGGCAGCCTGAGCCGGCCGGTCACGATCCAGAAAACAGGGGCGGCTTCCTTCGCGAAGCCGCCCCTTTTTCGTTCCGAGCAAGGCTTCCGGCGGGACATCCTCCCCGACACGTCCGGCAGCCCTCGCCATTCGCCACATTTGACGCGGACCGCCAACCCGTTAAGCTCAGGTCGGAAAGATCAAGCTGTTCAGGCTCCCCGCGCGAGGTGAAAACCTGGACAGGTACTGGCGCAATTTCGGACTTGGAGGGGGCACCCGCACTTGCAAACATGACCCATGCGGACGAACGGCACGGTGACAACCGCGTCACCGTCCCGGTTCAACCGCTCCGGCAGGCGCACGACGCTGCGGAACCGGTTCAAGCGGCTTGAAAAGCGGCAGAACACAACAAGAGCAACGACGAGGGGATCGAGGCAGCATGGGGGAGAACGAATTTTTCAACGAGATGCTGACCGCCGAGGGCAATCCGCGCGCGCCCTACCGCCGCCTTGCCGAGTGGTTCGGCAAGATGTCGCCGGCGGAGATGCGCAAGAAGTCCCGCGAGGCGGAGACGATCTTTCGCAGGCTGGGCATCACCTTCGCCGTCTACGGCACGTCGGCGGCGACCGAGCGCCTGATCCCCTTCGACATCGTCCCGCGGGTCATCTCGGCCGCCGAATGGCGCCGCCTGTCCGCCGGCATCGACCAGCGGGTGCGCGCGCTCAACGCTTTCCTGCATGACATCTACCACCGCCAGGAGATCATCCGGGCCGGCCGCATTCCCGCCGACCTGATCGTCCAGAACGAGGCGTTCCTGCCCGAGATGATCGGCTTCGCCCCGGCGCGCCGGGTCTATGCCCATATTATAGGCACTGACCTTGTGCGGGTCGGCGAGAACGACTTCTACGTGCTGGAGGACAACACCCGCACGCCCTCCGGCGTCTCCTACATGCTGGAGAACCGGGAAACGATGATGCGGATGTTCCCCGAGCTCTTCCAGCAGAACCGGGTGGCGCCGATCGACCAATATCCCGACCTGCTGCACGAAACGCTGGAGAGCGTTGCCCCGAAGAACTGCGAGGGCGACCCGACCATCTGCGTGCTGACGCCCGGCATCTTCAACTCCGCCTATTTCGAGCACGCGTTCCTGGCCGACAGCATGGGCGTGGAACTGTGCGAGGCGCGCGATCTCTATGTCGAGGACGGCAAGGTGTGGATGCGCACCACCCGCTCGCCGCAGCAGGTGCACGTGATCTACCGGCGCATCGACGATGCCTTCCTCGACCCCCTCACCTTCCGCCCCGACAGCATGCTCGGCGTGCCGGGCCTGTTCGACGCCTATCGCTCGGGCAACGTCACGATCTGCAACGCGCCGGGCACCGGCATTGCCGACGACAAGGCGATCTATGCCTATGTCCCGGATATCATCGAGTTCTACACCGGCCAGAAGCCGATCCTGAAGAACGTGCCGACCTGGAACTGCTCGCGCGAGGACGATCTGGCCTATGTACTCGACAAGCTGCCGGAACTGGTGGTCAAGGAGGTGCACGGTTCGGGCGGCTACGGCATGCTGATCGGCCCGACCGCCTCCAAGCGCGAGATCTCCGAATTCTCCAAGCGCCTGAAGGCCAACCCCACCAACTACATCGCCCAGCCGACCCTGTCGCTCTCGGCCTGCCCCACCCATGTCGCCTCGGGGCTTGCCCCGCGCCATGTCGACCTCAGGCCCTATGTGCTGGTCGGCGACAAGGTGCGCATCACCCCTGGCGGACTGACCCGCGTGGCACTGAAGAAAGGCTCCCTGGTGGTCAATTCCAGCCAGGGTGGCGGCACCAAGGACACCTGGGTTCTGGAGGACTGACACGACATGCTCGGCCGCACCGCCGCTTCGCTATTCTGGACGTCGCGCTACAACGAGCGCGCAGAGAACATGGCCCGCCTGCTCGAGGTCGGCTATCGCATCGCCATGACCCCGCGCCTTGGCCAGGACACGGCCGACGACTGGCGCTCGACGCTGACCAGCGCCGGCTGCGATACCGCCTTCTTCGACAAGTATGACGAGCTGACCAAACGTGCCGTCGTCTCGCACATGCTGTTCGACGCCGACAATCCCTCCTCGGTGCGCTCCTGCATCGAGGCGGCGCGCAACAACGCCCGTTCGGTCAGGACCGCCATTACCGGGGAGATGTGGGAAAGCCTGAACACGACCTATATCGAGTTCATGGAGGTGCGCCCGCAGCACATGACCGACGACAAGCTGCCGGGCTTCCTTTCCTGGATCAAGCAGCGTTCGATGCTGTTTCGCGGCGCCATGCTCGGCACCTTGATGCGCGACGAGGGCTATCACTTCTCGCAATTCGGCTGCTTCATCGAGCGTGCCGACAACACGGCGCGCATTCTCGACGTGAAATACTGGATCCTGCTGCCCGACAACGAGGTCGTCGGTGGCGATCTCGACCGCTACCAGTGGTCGACAATCCTGCGCTCGGTTTCGGCGCATCGCAGCTATCGCCATGCCTATCGTGACGCGCAGGTGCGCCCCTTCAACGTCGCCGAGTTCCTGATCCTGCGGAAGGAAATGCCGCGCTCGCTCGCCTACTGCTACGACTGGATCAACGAGAGCCTGAGCGAACTGACCTTGCGTTACGGCGAAAGGCCGATGAGCTGCGACATGGCGCAAGGCACGCATGACCTGCTGGAGGCCGGCACCATGCACCAGATCTTCGTCAGCGGGCTGCACGAGTTCCTGTCCGACATGATCGCCCGCAACAACGCGCTTGGCGCGCAGCTCGCCGCCGACTACCACTTTGCCTGAGGCCGCCGGGCCGCCACACAGCGTTCCCCGCCACGGAGGAACGCGCCAGCGAGAAGCCGGACGCCCGCCGGGCGAAGCCGGACGCCAAGACCGAGGGAGACTCACGCGCAATGCGCCTGAACATCAAGCATGTCACGCGCTACAGCTACGACCATCCGCTTGCCCACATGGTCCAGCAGCTCCGCCTGACGCCGCCGGCAAGCGCGGGACAGAAGATCCTGTCCTGGCGGATCGACGTGCCGGGCTACGAGACCTCGGCGCATTACAAGGACGCCTTCGGCAACAAGGTCGATGTGGTCAGCCATCGCGATCCGGTGAGCGAGCTGAGCGTTACCGTCGAGGGTGTGGTGGAAACCGAGGACCGCGCCGGCATCGTCGGCGCAACGCCCGGCCCGCCCGATGCCGTTTTTCTCCGCTTCACACCGCTGACAAAGGCCAATCCGGCAATCCGCCGGTTGGGTGCCCTGGCCGAGCGCGCCGATGACGAGGCCGTTTCCGGCTTTCACGACCTGATGCAGGCGATCCGCGAAAAGGTCGCCTACCGCACCGGCGTGACGGAGGTCCATACGTCGGCCGTCGACGCGATCAACACCGGCGAAGGGGTGTGCCAGGATCACGCCCATATCTTCATCGCCGCCGCCCGCTCGATCGGCATCCCCGCCCGCTATGTCTCCGGCTACATGCTGCTGGAGGATGCACAGGATTCCGAAGCGCACCACGCCTGGGCGGAGGTGCTGCTGCCGACACTCGGCTGGGTCGGCTTCGACGTGTCCAACGGCGTTTGCCCGACCGACCGCTACATCCGCCTGACCAGCGGGCTCGATTCCCGCTCCGCCGCGCCGATCCGCGGCATTCGCATAGGCGGGTCCGGCGAAAACATGGATGTCGAGGTGGCGGTTTCCCGGGAATCGCAGCAAAGTCAGCAATGACAGGCATTGCCCGCAGGCAAGCGAACCTGTCAAATCACACGGGTCCGGCACTTGCGCGAATCGCCAAGGCACGCCGGACAGGATTGCGTCCTCCCCGTTCGGAGACTGACTGGTCATGACCTATTGCGTCGGTCTGAAGCTCGACCGCGGCCTCGTGATGGCCGCGGACACGCGCACAAATGCCGGCTTCGACAATGTCGCCACCTTCAAGAAGCTGCATGTCTGGGAAAAGCCCGGCGAGAGGGTGCTGTGCCTGATGTCGGCCGGCAACCTTGCCGTCACCCAGTCGGTCGTCAGCCTGCTGACGGAACGGCTGCACGGCGACGAGCCCGGCCGCGCGACGCTGCACAGCGTCGAGACGATGTTCCAGGCCGCCCGCATCGTCGGCAGCGCCGTGCGCGACGTGCGGGCCATCGACGGCGACGCGCTTGCGGCCAATTCCGAGAATTTCAGCGTCACCATGCTGCTTGGAGGCCAGATCAAGGGCGAGGCACCGCGCCTGTTCCAGATCTATTCCGCCGGCAATTTCATCGAGGCATCCGCCGACACGCCCTTCCTGCAGATCGGCGAACACAAGTACGGCAAACCGATCCTCGACCGGGTGACCCAGGCGGACATGCGCCTCGGCCAGGCGGCCAAGCTGGTGCTGCTGTCGTTCAACTCGACCCTGCGCTCGAACCTTTCCGTCGGCATGCCCATCGACATGCTGCTCTACAACACGGACAGTTTCTCCGCCCACCGGCAGACCCGGATCGGCGAGGACGATGCCTATTTCGCGGACCTGTCGCGGATGTGGTCGGAAAAGCTGCGCGACGCGGTCGCCGAGATCCCCGACTTCGAGATCTGAACGCGGCCGCCGTCACCCCTCGACGATGCGCCCGTCCTCCATCCGCACGATGCGGTCGGCAAGATCGAGGATGCGGTTGTCATGGGTGACCATCAGCGTCGTCGTGCCACGCTCGCGGCCGAGCCGGCGCAGCATCTCCACAACCGCAAAGCCGCTTTCCTTGTCGAGCGCTGCCGTCGGCTCGTCGGCAAGCACCACCGGCGGATTGCCGACGAGCGCCCGGGCGACGGCGACGCGCTGCTTCTGCCCGCCCGACAGGTTGCCGGGCAGGTAATCGACCCGCTCCGAGAGGCCGACGAGACCCAGCACATGACGTGCCGCCTCGCGCCAGTCGCCGGAAACCCGCGCGCCATGCACCTCCAGCCCCATGCGCACGTTCTGCAGCGCGGTAAGGCTCTCATGCAGGTTGTGTGCCTGGAAGATGAAGCCCAGATCGCGCCGGCACTGGACGAGTTCGGCTTCCGACGCGCCGTTGAGCTCATGCCCGAGCAGGTCGACCGAGCCCGCCTCCACCCGGCGCAGGCAGCCGATCAGCGTCAGCAAGGTGGTCTTTCCCGAGCCGGACGCCCCCATCAGGACAACGAGCTGGCCGCGGCGGATTTCCAGGTCGATATCGAAGAGCACCTGCTTGCGCGCCTCCCCTTCACCGAACCAGTGATCGAGACCGGCAACGCGAATGGCAGTGTCGGGATCCTCCTGCATGGTCAGAACAGCTCGGCCGGATTGGCACGCGCCAGGCGGCGGGTGGCAACGGCCCCCGACACCGCGCACATCGCGAGCGTGCCGAGGAAGACGAAGACCGGGCGGGTGGCCGGCATGAAGATCGGCAGGCCGGTGCCGGCAGCGACCACCGCATAGAGACCGAGCGCCAGAAGGACACCGGGAACGAAGCCGAACAGCGCCAGGACGAAGGCCTCCTCGAAGACGATGCCAAGGAAGAAGCGCTGCGGATAGCCCATCGCCTTGAAGGTTGCATATTCACGGATGTGGTCGGCAACGTCGGTGGATAGCACCTGGTAGACGATGATCACACCGACCAGCACGCCGATGACGACGCCAAAGCCGAAAACGACGCCGACCGGCTTTTGTGTCGTCTGGAAGCGCTGGTCGCGGGTTGCCGCCTCCCCGATCGTCCACACCGCGCTGTCGGAAGCCGGAAGACGCGCCCGCAGGTCCGCGATGACGGCCGCGCTTGCGGCCTCGGGCGCCAGCCGCACCAGAACATAGTTCGGCGCACCGGGAAGCCGCGCCGGAAACAGGCGCAGGAAGGTCTGGTCGGAGACGATGAGATAGCCATCGGCGGAAAATCCGCCGCCGACGGAGAAGGTGCCGGTGACGGTCAGCTCGCGCCCCTTCGTCTCGAAACGGTAGGGTTCGCCCGCCTCGATGGCCTCGAACAGGCCGGGCGGCGCGTTGCGCGTCTTGCGGTCGATCAGGGCCACGTCCGGCAGCATAAGGGTCTCGCTCGCCCGTGCCAGCGCCGGCTCGTCGAAGGCAGCGCCCTGCGGATCGACCCCGAACACGTCCATGACACGGATCGTGCCGTCCGGCTGCTTCCAGTCGATCCGGCCGTAATAGAAGCTTGTCGCCGAGGCGACGCCTTCAACGGCGAGCGCCTGGTAGAGGCGGTTGCGCGGCAGCGGCGACCCGTCGAACAGGGTGTTGGCGTCCGAGGCCGAGATGAGAATGTCGGCGTTGAGGATCGTATAGGGCAGACGGATGCTCTCGATCAGGGCGCCGAGAAAGCCGAGCTGCATGAAGATCAGCACATTGGCAAAGGCAACGCCGGACAGCGCCGCCGCCAGCCTCCCCTTGTTGTGGACGAGTTGCAGCCAGCCGATCGGCAGGCGACCCAACAGCCGGGTCAGAAGCGCGGTCATCGCGTCCCGCTCCCCTCATCCGGCGCGTCGCCACCCGTTTCGCCGCCCGTTTCGATCCTTGCGGTGACCTGCAGGTTGGTCAGCCGGCGCACGCGGGAAACGGCTTGCGGGTCGATCGCCACATGGACCTTCACCACGCGCGCATCGGTGCGCGCGGCGGGATCGGCGCCCGTTGCCGTCTGCCGGCCGACATCCCAGCCGATCCGTTCAACCCGGCCGGGGATCGTGCCTGTGAACGCTTCCGAGGTGATTTCCACCTGGTTCCCGATCTCCACCGCGCCAATCCGCGACTGGTAGACCTCGATCTCGGCGACCATCCGGTCGACCTCGCCCATGTCGAGAACGCCGTCCGTGCCCGGCCGCTCGCCGGGGCGCACATGGATGTCGAGGACGACGCCGTCCATCGGTGCCCGCACGACGGATTTCGCAAGATCGCCGCGCGTCACCGCAAGTGTTGCCCGGGCAGCATCCAGGTTGCTGCGCGCAACGGCAATATCCGCCTGCTCGTCCGGATCCTCGGCCGCATAGCGCGAGAGCGTGGCGCGGGCGCTTTCCACCGCCCGCCGGGCCGCGTCGCGTTCCGCCGCCCGCTCGTCATGAGTGGCACGGGTGACGTGGCCGCGCGCCAGCAGTTCCTCGGCGCGCGCGAATTCGCGCTGCGCAGTGGCAGCGGCGACCAGCGCGCGGTCGAGGGCTGCCCGGGATTCGGAAAGGCTGGCAGCCACCGACACCCGCCGCTGCACCAGTTCCGCCTCACGCTGGCGGACGGCTGCCTCGGCGGAGAGAACCGCCCCCTCGAGCTGCGGCCGGTTGTCGAGTTCCGCAAGAAGATCACCTTCCGCGACACGGTCGCCTTCCGCCACCATCAGCTTCGCCATGCGGGCATCGCCCGCACCGAACGGCGGCGCCACGGTGACGACAAACCCGTCCGGCAGCAGTCGGCCGAGCCCGTAGACGGCCTCCGGCCCGGCATCATCGGCCACGGCACCGGTTCCGGCCGGAGCGGACTGTGCCGCCGGGCGGAAATCACTCATCGGCCAGGGCACGAGGCCGCGTTCCTGAAGCAGGACACCGGCGGTCACGCCCACGGCAAGAAGGACAAGGCCGAGCGCAAGGCTACGCAGGCCGGCGCGGATCGTCCATAGTCGGCCGCGGGCCGCAGCCGCGCCGGGCGACTCGCGCCGGACGACCCTGAGCGGCAGGGCGGCCGTCTCCCCGGTCGATACCGGTGCGGCGGGTTCGTCCGATTTCGCCACCGCCGCGGCGGGCGCGGGTTCGGGCCTGGGGATTGATGACATGACACGATCCTGTTAATGACTCGAAAGTCATTAACAGGCGACGCAGGGACATGCAAGGACGATGACGGAAAGCGATACCGCTCCGCCAACACCGCCGCGCAGACGGCGGCGCAAGGAGGCCCGTCCGGGCGAGATCATCGATGCGGGGCTGGCGGAATTCGCCGAGAACGGCTTCGCGGCGACGCGGCTGGAGGACGTGGCCAGGCGTGCCGGCATCGCCAAGGGCACGATCTATCGCTATTTCGCCAGCAAGGAAGACCTGTTCGAGGCGGCGCTCTCCTCGCGCCTGACGCCGTTCTTCGACGACGTCACGGGAATGGTCGATGCCTTCCCCGGCTCAACGGAAGATCTCGTGCGCGCCATGTTGCCACGCATCTATGCGGCGCTGTTCGAAGGAGGTCTGCATGTGATGATGCGCATCATCATCACAGAAGGAGGCCGCTTTCCTGCAATCGCCGAACTCTATCACCGCTGCGTCATCGCCCGCGGCCGCGAGATGATCTCGGCGCTGGTGGCACGCGGCGTGCGGCGCGGTGAAGTCCGCGAAAGCGCGCTCACCGACCTGCCGATGGTGATCGTCGCGCCGGCGGTGATGACCATCGTCTGGAAGATGACCTTCGACCGTTTCGACCCGGTCGAGACGGAACGTTTCCTCGCCGCCCATGTCGACCTGGTGCTGCATGGTCTCCTGGCGAAAGGACCCGGCCCCGCAGTGGAGTGAGACAGCCCGGCGGCGAAGACGACCGCGTCAGGCCATCTGCTCGTCCCAGTCCATCTCGTCGGCCTTGTCATAACCATCGACGTTCCAGACGACATCGTACTGGATCGGCGCGTGGTCGTTCTCCTCCCAACCGTTGTAGTCCGCGTCGGGCGGGTCGGGTCTGCAAAGGACCGTGCCCTCATCGTGCCAGATGTAATCGAGAACCGCCTCCCGGTAGCGGCCGCCACGGGACTTGTGCGTGGCCTCGAGGCCGGGCGGTCTCCTCTCCCAGTAGCGGTTCGCCAGCTCACGCGCGGCGCCCTCGGGAAATTCACTGTAGGGGATGTTCATGTCGCCGATCAGCACTGCTCGCGTCGGCAGCTCGTCAAGAAAGTAGCACGCCCCGAGGATCTCCTGCTGTGCAAGATCCCGCCGCGCCGCCTTGGCATGAAGGCCGCCGACAGCCAGCGTCTGACCCTGCAGGATGATCATCGGCCGCACCCAGTCCGGCTCCCAAAAGAACCGGACCCGGGAGCCAAGCCCGGCCAGTTGCGGGATGCTGTTGTTCCAGATAACCGCGAAATTGCACGGGCTGACCCGGCCGCCATTGCCTTCCGACCAGTGGAAGGCGCCCTGCATATCGAATTGCAGAAGACCGATCCGGCGGCTTAGACGGTTTGCCAGGGCGCGGGCGAACCTGTCGCCCCCGTCACGCCGCTGAGCGACCTCGGCAAGGATGAGAATGTCGAAACGCGAGGAGGCGAACCATCTCTCTATCCAGCGCATGACGAAGCTGCTGCGACGCAGCATCTGGCTCTCGAACGCCGCCTGCCCTTCTGCCGGGAGCGCGTTGTGCTTTTCGATGTTCCAGAAACCGACGGTCAGGTAATCCCGGCCCCGCATGCACGATCCCTCCGAAAGGAACAGGAAGCGACCGGCGACGGAACTCCGGCGGCGGCACCGGGTCGCGAGCGCCGCTCGCGCGATCCGCCGAGGAAAACACCCGCACCCCTGAATTGCAAGATTGGTTTCTGCAGTTTTTGATATTGAACGGCACCGCACCCCTTGATAGCGTTTCGGCTCGTCACATCCACAAGGTGCAATCCTCATGAACGATCTCTACGCAAGGGCACTGACCGGTCGTCTCTATGCGACCGAAACGGACACGACCGTGACCATCCAGGTCTACAACAAGCTGCCCGTGAGGATCGCGCTCTACAACACGACCCCCTCGGGCATCCGCGTGCTTCTCGGCCATATCGAGCCGAGCTCAAACGCCTCCGTGGGCGGAACGGACGGCGACTATCTGGTGATCTCCTCGGCGCTGAGCGGCAGCTTCATCAGCGCCTATGCGCTGACGACGAGCGAGACCAGCTACACGGTCGACAACTCCGTCCTGACCGAGCCGAACGACATCGGCTCGATCCCCCAGCCGACCTCCGATGTCCTGGTCCCGGTCAACTCGCCTCTGGTGATGGTCGCGATCTCCACCGTCACGCCGGCGAATGCGAGCTCCGACAACTACATCACCCGCGAGCAGTACTGGAACCTGCAGGGCGACAGCTACAGCCTGAGCGTCGGCGAGAGCCGGACCGTGAGCTACACGATCGTCTCCGGCCGCCAGACGACCTCCTCGACCGAAGACACGGTCGGGGCCTCCGTCGGCGTCGACGCCCATGCCGGCTGGGGACCGATCTCGGCCGGCATCTCCGCCAGCCTCAACGCCGAATCGACCACTTTCCAGCAGGTCTCCGTCAACGAGCAGACCACCTCCTACGTGTCCGACACGGTGACCAATTCCGGCGCCGACGACATGGTGGTGCTGCGCTGGCAGATGACGGACGTGATCACCGTGTTCTCGCCGAGCTACCAGCCGCTGGCCTCGATCGTCAGCGGGCTGAACCCGATCATCGTCAAGTCCTACAATATCTCCAGCCTGCTTTCCGCCGAGGTCCGCCCGGCGCTCGTCGAGCGCGAGACCCCGGTCAGCATGTGGTGAAGGACCGCCGCAGGGCCGACCCCGCCCTGCGGCTCACCCGGTCGCTGCTCCATTTCCTCCAGCAAGGACTACATCCATGAGCTGTTGCGATTCCAGCCTCGTCAAGATCATCAATAATTCCGGCACCGACTTCACCGTCACCGCCTCGGACGGCGTCGTCGGCAACCTGCACGACCTCGACAAGGGCACCGACATTCCCGATCAGTCCAATTCCTCGGGATACGCCTTTTCAAGCGACGGCACCGACGGCAACTGCTCCGGCTACGTGACCGTCACGACCGCCAACGGCAGCTATGCGCTGACGCTCAACTATGCCTTCACCGCATCGAACAATTTCGGCGCCTGCCCCTGCACGGCAGCCTCGCAGGATCAGGTACAGACCGGAAACTATGTCGCCACTGCCGTGGCAACGACCGGCTCGGACGACGGAACCGCCAGCACCGTGTGGACCATCGTCAGCCAGCTCACCTGAGCGTTCGTGGCGCGGAAACCGCGTCCCGCAAGGCAAGACGGCCCGCCGCAACTCCCTGACGCGCGTGGCTTCCGGATCGGTGCCCCACAGGCGGATGTTCCAGTCCTCGTCGACGAAAGCGGCTGCCCATGCCTCGTCCGGCGTAAGCCGGCCATCGGCAAGCGCCAGTCCGATCAGCGCCGAACCGGCCAGCGTCATGGCGACATGCAGCCCCGTCAGGCGCAGCGCCGGGAGCGGCCGCAGGGATTCGCGGATACGCGCGATCAGGCCTGCGTCCTGGGTGACCGGCATGATCCCCTCGGCCAGGAGGAAGCGCCCGCCATAGCGTGCCTCGGCCCAGGCGATCACCGGACCCCAATGGGCCTCCTGGAGTTCCACCAGTTCCTGCGGGCTTTCCGCCCGGTAGACGACGAGGTCGTTGCCGGCATAGGCAGCGACATCGCCGGCAACCTCGTCGGCGCGCGCCGGAACCGCATCGATCGCCACATTGGCGATGCGGGTCAGCGGCATGGTCTGCGGGTCGATCTCCGTGCCCTGGACCCGCCATTCCTGCGCGACGATCTCCGCCAGCTCCACCTCGGCGAGCACCAGCGGCTTGCGCCTCGCCGTCTTCACCGGGCGTCCGTCGAGAAGGACGGCATGGCCACCCTCCTGCGCGCCAAGCGTCACGTCCTTGTAGAAGCGCTTGGGCAACGCACGCCGCGACAGGGCCCGCGTCCGCTCGACCGGATCGACCGGACCGCCCGCCTCCAGCTCGCTCAACAGATCGCGCATCAGACCGCCTCCCGTCCCGCAACCGCCTCACGCCAGCCAAGCGTCTCGCCCAGCGCCGGCAGGAGCATGTCGAACCCGTCGATGATCCGCGCGGGCGCAGCCTGTGCCAGCCGCTCGCGCGGGTGATAGCCCCAGGTGACGCCGATGCCGGCAACCCCGGCGGCACGCGCCATCTCCATGTCGAAACCGGTGTCGCCGATCATGACGGTGCGCGCCGGGTCAGCGCCGGTCTCTTCCATCGCCTGCAGGATCATGCCCGGATGCGGCTTGGACGGCGCCTTGTCGGCGGTCTGGATGGTTACAAAGCGCCCTTCCAGCCCGTGCGCCTCCTGCATGTGGAGTACGCCGCGCATCGCCTTGCCGGTGGCAACGCCGAGGAGAACGTCCTCGCGCGCCGACAACGCGTCAAGCGCGGCAAGCGCGCCGGGATAGAGCGGGTCGTGGTCGAGACCGGCAAGCCGGCGGGCAACCTTGGCCTCCCGGTAGGCATCGGCCATCGCCGGCACCAAGTGGTGATGTTCGCGCGCCGTCAGCTGCGCGAAGGCCACCTCGAGCGACAACCCGACGATGGAGAGCGCCGTGGCACGTTCGGGAGCCGGCAGGCCGACAGCGGCAAAGCCGACGCCGAGCCCGTGCAGGATGGTCTCCTGGCTGTCGACCAGGGTTCCGTCGCAATCGAAGATGACCAGGTACAGGGCCTACTCCTCCGGGTCGTTGATGTCGGGGTCGTACTGGCGGGCATCGAAACCGAGCAGGTTCCAGCTCTGCTGCATATGGGCCGGCAGCGGCGCGGAAACGTCGATCACGCCGCGTCCCGAAGGGTGCGGAATGACGATGCGCCGGGCATGCAGATGCAGCTTGTTCTGGAGCCCGCCGGGAAACTCCCAGTTCTCGACGTTGAAATATTTCGGGTCGCCGACGATCGGGTGATGGATATAGGCCATGTGAGCGCGCAGCTGGTGGGTTCGCCCGGTGATCGGCCGGAGCGACACCCACGAGACCTTCGGCCCGGCGTTCTCCACCACCGAATAGAGCGAGACGGAATGCTGGGCGTCGTCCTCGCCGTGCCTGGCGACACGCATGCGCTCCTCGCCCTCGTCGCGGGCGAGATAGGTGGAGATGCGCCCCTGCCGGGGCTTGGGCACATGGGCGACGAGCGCCCAGTAGATCTTGCGGGTCTGGCGGGCGCGGAAGGACTTGGCCATTTCCGAGGCCGCCTTGCGGGTCTTGGCAAGCAGCAGGATGCCGGAGGTCTCGCGGTCGAGCCGGTGCACAAGGCGCGGCTTCTCGCCCTTCTGGTCGCGGAACGCCTCGAGCATGCCGTCGAGATGACGGGTCAGGCCGGAACCGCCCTGCACGGCGAGACCGGCGGACTTGTTCAGCACCATCACCTCGCGATCCTCGTAGAGGATCATCGCCTCTACGGCCTCGCGATCGCCGGCGACAAGCTTGCGCGGCTTGGGCTTGGCGTTGGCGTTGTCCTTCGCCGTGACATGCGCGTCGACCGTCAGCGGCGGAATGCGCACGACCTGGCCGTCGACGACGCGGGTCGAGGTTTCCGCCCGCTTGCCGTCGACACGCACCTGCCCGGTGCGCAGCAGTTTCTGCAAGTGCCCGTGGCCCAGCCCGGGAAAATGGGTCTTGAACCAGCGGTCGAGCCGCATGCCGGCCTCGTCGGAGGTGACGGTCTTCTGTTCGATGCCGGCCATGGCTGTCCTTGTACCTGGGGCGCGCGCGCAGGCCCTTGCCTCCCGGCCCGGCGCATCTCGCGCCCTACCTAATCCGCGCGGGCCTCAAGGGCAAGCGCGGCGCGCGGCGGAACCGGCCAGACGGGCTCACGCCCGCTCCGCACGCAGCCCCTCGGCCATCGCCTGAAACGCTTCGACCGCCCTTGGGAGAGCGGAACGCGGGTCCTCGCTCGCCGCCACCCACAATGCCGCGTTGAGCGCCGCGCCGCTCAGGAGCCGCGCGGCCGCGTCGACATCGACGGGTCTCATCACCCCTTCCGCGATCAGCCGCGCCACCGCCTGCCGGGTTGCCTGCAGGCAGGCGTTCTGGCTCGGCCATTGCGAGGGGTCGCCGAGAAAGGCCGGGCCGTCGAGCAGCACGATGCGCTGCACTTCCGGATCGAGCGCCATCTCGATATAGGCCGCCCCTTCCGCCATCAACCCGTCCCAGCCCTCGCCCGTCGCGGCTCCGCGTGCCCTGGCACCGGCCGCCATCTCGCCGTCCACTTCCGCAACGACGGCAGCAAGCAGGCCCTTCTTGTCGCCGAAATTGTGATAGAGCGCGCCGCGCGTCAGGCCGGCATCGGCGGTGAGTTCGTCCATCGAGGCAGCGGCAAAGCCCTGCTCGGCGAAGGCCCGGCGCGCCGCCGCGATCAGCTTCGCGCGGTTCTCCTGCATCGTCTCCTTGCGGCTCTTTGCAGCCATGGCACACCCCGTTTCGCATACGCTGCGTATATGAAATTGACATACGCACCGTATATGGATATTACATACGCCACGTATATCAAATCTGAAGACGGCTCGTGAAGCCCCGCCGATGCGGGACGCTGCAAGCCGCCCACCGCACGAAAGGACCCGGGACATGACCCGCCCCGAAGCCGTTTTTCCCCAAAGCCGCCATGCCCTGTACGAGCAGCACGGCTATTCCGCCGCGATCCGCACCGGCGATCTTCTCTTCGTCTCCGGCCAGGTCGGAAGCCGCGAGGACGGATCGCCCGAGCCTGATTTCGCCGGCCAGGTCCGCCGCGCCTTCGCCAATCTCGAGGCAACACTCGCGGCAGCCGGCTGCAGCTTCGACGACCTTGTCGACGTGACGACGTTCCACACCGACCCGGAGACCCAGTTCGGCACGATCATGCAGGTGAAGAACGAGATTTTCCCGAAGGCGCCCTATCCCAACTGGACGGCGGTCGGCGTCACCTGGCTGGCCGGCTTCGACTTCGAGATCAAGGTCATCGCCCGCATTCCGGCAAATGGATAGCAGGCCTCACCCGGCCGCGATCACGCGCATGGCGGCAAGGCCGGCGAAAAGCGCCAGGATCGAGGCCGTCACGGAAACGCCGGCATAGAGCGCGGCGACGCCCAGCGCGCCGCGCTCCCACAGGAGCGCAACGTCGAGCGAAAAGGCGGAGAAGGTGGTGAAGCCGCCGAGAAAGCCGGTGGCCAGGAAGAGCCGCAGCGCATTGCCCGACCCGCCGGCGCGCGCCGCCAGCCAGCCGACCAACAAGCCCATCAACAGCGAGCCGAGGACGTTGACGGCAAGCGTGCCGGCGGGAAAGCCGGGACCGAAGCTCCGGAGCGCGGCGAGATTGACCAGATGCCGCCCGGCGGCGCCAAGCCCCCCGCCCAGCGCCACGAGAAGCAGATTGATCATCGGCGGGCTCACTCCGTGAAATTGGGCCAGAGCGGCGGCGCGGCGAATTCCACCACGTTGCCGTCCGGATCATCGACATAAAGGCTGCGGCCACCGGCCGGCCAGACGACCTCGCTGCGAAGGGCAATGCCGCAGGCGGCAAGATGCGCCCGCCAGGGGTCCAGCTGGTCGGCCGCGATGCGGAAGGCGAAATGGCTCGGCCCCTCGCTGTGATGACCCGGAACCGTGCCGCCCTCGGTCTCGACATCCTGCGCTGTCAGGCCACGGGCGAAGACGAGCAACGTCTCCCCCGGGCCGGCGTCATAGGCGAACAGCCGTTCGCCGGCGACCATCCGCTTCAGCCCGACGACGCCGGAATAGAACCCGTGCGCGCGCTCGAGATCCTCCACATAGACCGAGGTTTCGAGAATGCCGCCGAGCGGCGGAGCAACAGGCATGAGTGTCTCCCAAAGCTTAAGGCAACCCGGCTCAAAGTGGCAGGCCGAACCACAGGGCCGCGATCCACAGGAAGGCGAAGAAGCCGACCACGTCCGTCACCGTGGTGACGAAGACCGAGGAGGCAATCGCCGGGTCGACGTTGATTTTTTCCAGAACGACGGGGATCAGCAAGCCGGACAGACCCGCGAACAGGAGGTTGATGACGATGGCGACCCCGATGACAACACCGAGCCCGATGCTTGCGAACCAGAGCGCGGCGGCAACGCCGATGATCGTGGCCAGCGCAACCCCGTTGAGCAGGCTGACCAGCACCTCGCGCCGCAACACCCGCCACATGTTGCGCCCGTCCAACTCCTGCGTCGCCAGCGCCCGCACCGCAACCGTCATGGTCTGGGTGCCCGCATTGCCGCCCATCGAGGCGACGATCGGCATCAGCACGGCGAGCGCCACCATCGCCTCGATCGTGCCCTCGAACAGCGAGATGACGACGGAGGCGAGGATGGCCGTGCCCAGATTGACGAACAACCAGTTGAAGCGCGAGCGCGCGGTGACGAGCACGGCATCGGAGATTTCCTCGTCGCCGAGACCGGCGAGGCCGCGCAGGTCCTCCTCCGCCTCTTCCTGGATGACGTCGACGATGTCGTCGATCATCAGCATGCCGACGAGACGCCCGGCATCGTCGACCGCGGGAGCGGAGACAAGGTTGTAGCGTTCGAAGCTGCGCGCCACTTCCTCCCGGTCGTCGGTCGCCTTGAAGGTCGGCGGGTCCTCGGTCATGATCGCCGAGATCTTGGTGGCGCGCTTGGTCCTGAGGATCTTGTCGAGCGGCACCGAGCCGGTCAGGCGGAAGCCGGGATCGACCGCGAATATCTCGTGGAACGTGTCCGGCAGGTCCTTGGATTCGCGCATGTAGTCGATGGTCTGGCCGACGCTCCAGAACGGCGGCACAGCGATGAAGTCCGTCTGCATCAGACGGCCGGCGGATTCTTCCGGGTAGTCGAGCGAGCGCTGCAGCTGGACGCGGTCGGAATAGGGCAGCTGGTCGAGGATCGCCGCCTGGTCCTCGGCGTCCAGATCCTCAAGGATGTAGACCGCATCATCGGAATCGAGTTCGCCAATGCCTTCCGCCAGCGTGTCGGAGGGCAGTTCCTCGAGGATCCGCAGACGGACGGCCTCGTCCAGCTCGGTCAGCGTCGCATAATCGAACTCGTCGCCAAGCAGCCGCACCAGCGGCACGCGCGACGCCTCCGGCAGCGACTCGATCAGGTCGGCGACATCCGCCTCGTGCAGATCGCCGACAAGCCCGATCAGCGCGGGTGCGTTCTCCGCCTCGACACCGGCCTCGACAAGGGCGAGAAAATCCTCGCTGACGCGACCGTCCTCGTCGCGCACCGTCGGGATTTCCACCGGGATGTCGGCAGTGTCGACGTTTTCGGCTTCGGCCAACTCAGCCCTCCCCTCGGTACCCGGTTTGCGCGACGGCCTGCTGTTCGCGATCCGCTGGCGTCACGGATGGCGGCGGCTCGACCCCTGCCCACTCTTAGCATGACCCTGCATCGCGTGCCGCCCTGCCGAAGATGGTTTTTTCGCCTTCTCAGGGCAAAATTCAGGCGGAGACGACTAAAACCGAGGAGTTGTTTTCAACCCGGAAAAACGGGTACGGCGCGGGCTCCGGATACAAAAAAACCCGGGCATTGCCCGGGTTCCTTTTTTGGTGCGGTCGAGAAGACTCGAACTTCCACGGGTTTTACCCCACAGCGACCTCAACGCTGCGCGTCTACCAATTCCGCCACGACCGCATAGCCATTCCGCGAAGCGCTCCATCGCGCTGCGGAGCCCTCGTCTAGCAAATCGACTTTTGCCGCGCAAGCGGTTTGCGCGAGGATATGCACAAGGGTTGCAAGATAGTGTGAAAGCGCGCGGGCCCACCCCGCCTCCGCCCCTCAGACCGGGCCGGTTACCCGCACCGGACGGGCCTCGGGCGGGCGCACCAGCACCTCCGTCACCGACACGCCGACGCGCTCACCCTGCAGCACGACCTGTCCTCGGGCGATGGGGATGTTGTTGGCGAGAATCTGGACATCGTCGTCCTCGCGCGACATCAGCTCGATCACCGCGCCGCGGCCCATGCGCAACAGCTGATGGATCGGCATCTCGGCGGAACCGAGCACCACCGAGATGTCGATGGAGATATTATCGAAGATACCCATATAACCACCGGACCGATGAAGGATGGCAATGCCAGCACGTTCATTCTATACGGGCGCGGTCGAGGGCCGCCCCGTCAAACCGACACTGGCTGGCGTTGGTTAACAAACCGCTAACGGACTTGCAAAATGACAGACCGCGCGGATCTTGCGGGCAGCTTTCTTCCACGGCCCGGCTCCCCCGCCGTCGAATGGGCCATCAGCGACAGGCCGGTGCCCTACGAGGTCGCCCTGGCCGAAATGGAAAGGCGCGTCACCGGCATCGCCGACGGCACGCTTGGCGAGCGCGTCTGGCTGCTTGAGCACCCGCCTCTCTACACCGCCGGCACCAGTGCCCGCGACGAGGACCTGATATCCCCCGACCGCTTCCCCGTTCACAGGACCGGGCGCGGCGGCCAGTACACCTATCACGGCCCCGGACAGCGCGTGGTCTACGCGATGCTCGACCTGAAACGCCGACGACAGGACGTCCGCGCCTTCGTCGCCGCGCTCGAGGACTGGCTGATCGCGGCCCTTTGGCAACACCACGTGCGCGGCGAGCGGCGCGAGGACCGGGTTGGCGTCTGGGTGCGCCGGCCGGAGCTCGGCCGGGAGCGCGAGGACAAGATCGCGGCGATCGGCATCCGCATGCGCAAATGGGTGAGCTTCCACGGCATGGCACTCAACGTCGATCCGGCGCTCGACCACTTCACCGGCATCGTGCCCTGCGGCGTCACGCAGCACGGGGTGACCAGCCTTGTCGACCTCGGGCTTCCCGTGACCCTCGACGATGTCGACATCGTTCTGAAGCGCTGTTTCGAGGAACGTTTCGGCCCGACGCGATCCGTGGAAGCGCCCTGAGAGCAACCAAAGGCTTACGCAGCGGAAGTTTTTGCGGTTACGCAGGCATATCACCTTGTATTTTTACCAATCCCGCCGTTTCATTATTTGGGGAACGGAGGGCTGGAGCAATCGATTCGAAATCCACATGGATGGCGGGGGCCGCATGTGCGGGTTTGCTTGCAGCCGCACTGGTCCTGCTGACGGCGCCACCGGCCCGCGCGGACGACATGGCCGCGCTCATCGGTCAGTGGAAGCGCTCCGAAGTGTCGGGCGTGCCACGTTACGCGACACGCTCAATGAACGGGTCGACCTTCGCCATCTGGTGTCCGCACACGGCCCTGCCGGTGGTCGAGGTCGTCATCAACGGCAAGCCGCCACCCCCGAACCAGCTGGTGCGGATCGTCGTCGACCGCTCGATGATCAAGCTGCGCAGCGACAAGCTCGGCTATATTCGCGGCGATTGCCGCTTCTGCAAGGACCAGATGACCTGGCTCTGGAACAAGCTGCGCGGCGGCTCCTTCCTGCAGATCCAACTCGACGACGGCCGCTATTCGGGTTTCAGCATGCGCGGCGCCGCAGCTCTGATGGGCGCGGACATCTGCAGCCCCGGCTGAGGGGCGCCATGACGCTGCAAAGCAAGCCGGTGCCGTCTCTTTGCATTGCCGGCCGGCCCCCGCGCTGCTAGGTCCTGTTCGGCACGAGCGACATGCACTGCCTGCGCAGGCATCGCATGGCCTTCCGGCCCGGACCTCCCGCTCCGGCCGCGCGCTCACGAAAAAGAGCTGCCCATGGACGCGATCCATCTTCAAGACCTGTCCTTCTATGCCTTTCACGGGGTGCATGACGAGGAGGCGCGCCTCGGCCAGCGCTTCGTCGTGGACCTGAGCTGCTGGCTCGATCTCGGCCCGGCCTCGCGCAGCGACGTCTATGCCCAGACACTGTGCTACGCCAGCCTGACACGAGCGGTGGAGGCCGTGGTGACCCGGTCCCGCTTCCACCTGATCGAGCGGTTGGCCGGCGCCATCGCCGAGGCCGTCTTCGAACTGGATCCGCGCATCGAGAGGATCGCCGTCAAGGTGCACAAGCCGGGCGCGCCGCTGCCGATCGCAGCCGGGCATGTCAGTGTCGAGATCAACCGGACGCGGTCCCGGGACGAAACCCCGTAAGCGCGTCCGGCACGCCCGCCCCTGCCTCGGCCGGCTCCCCGAGCACCCGCTCGACCTCGGCGACGAGCCCTGGAACCAGATCGGGGTCGGCGACGAGTTCGGGACGCTCCTCCTCCAGGATGGCGAGAAACACGTCGCGCCGCGCCGCGCGCAGCACATCCGGGGCGAGCGGCGCAATGGTCTCGCCCACCCGGGTTGCCATCGTCATCAGCCGGTCGGCCGCGGCAAGCCGCCCCCAAAGGTAATCGTGCTCACGCCAGCGGCGGTTGAAGAAGGCTCCGAACGCATTGAGGTTGCTGCCCTTGAGCTTCACGCCCTCCGGCCGGAGCGCGTGCCCGTCTGCGGGGCTGATCCGGTCGATGCGGATCTCGTTATACTCCGAAGCGGCCAGCCGGCGGAGCACCGGCAGGGTCACCAGGTCGTAGAAGGCGAAACCGATATAGGCCGCCGTCAGCGACATGCGTAGCGGTTCCGGCAGGTAGTTGAACGCCATCACCGAGAAGACATCATCGTTGAGGCAATCGAGCTCGGCCAGGCCCATCCGCGCAGAGAGGCCGTCGAGCACTTCCCCCACCGTTTCCCGGTCGCCCGGCGCGCTGGCCGCGAGCCGGGCCGCGGCCGCCGCCGTTTCCCCGCCATAGAAGCTGACCGACCAGCGCTGTCCCAGATGATCGATCTGCTCGTAGAGCGTGCTTTTCAGCTCGTCCATCTCCTCCGGGTTCAGCTCCATCTCGGGTGTCGCCATGCGGTAGAGCCGGTTCAGCCGGCGAATGACGAAGCGCAGCCGGCGGATGCGGTAGTCGACATCGAGGCCCCGCAGGAAGCGTATGATCGGCTCCGGCGTCGGTCCGTTCGTGCCACCGACCTCGCCGCCGGCGTGGTGATGGGAAAGCCATGCCTCCAACCGCACGGCACACTCGCGGGCCGAGGTGCCGGTGCCGCCATCGGTGCCCGCCCGCGCCGCGCTCAGCGCCGCGAGCAGCTCGGCCACCCGCGACATCACGCCAGACAGTTTCAGCCGCTGGTAGCCATGATAGGCATAGCCGGCCGAGGCATGGGCGCGCTCGTTCGCCATCACCCGGCAGCGGGTCAGTTCGCCCACCGTCATCGGCCGGTCGCCATCGGCACGCAGGATCGCCCGAACCTCGCCCTCGACGACTGGCTCGGCCGCGGCGATCACATCGGCCACCTGGCGAACGTCGCGATTGTACTCCTCCACCTGCTCCAGCGCATCGCCGATCGGCTCGTTGCGCGGGATATGGGCAAGCGAGGCAAGGATCACCCGGAAGAAGCCGGGCAACGCGCCCGCGTCGCCCTCCTCCTTCGCCTCCGGGGGCGCGGGTTCCGCCGGATCGTCCGGCATCGGGTCCACATAGACGATCTTGCGCACCACCTCGCGCGCCGCCGGCCGGCCGGCGATCGCCTCGATCAGGGGCTGGAACGGCTTGTTCATCACCACGCTGCCGTCGACCAGCACCCGCGCGGCGGCATCCCCGCCACGCTGGCCGAAGGCCCGGTGCAGGAAGATGCCCCTCAGCGGCCAGCTCTCGCCTCGCTGCGCCAGAACCCGGTCCATTTCAGCCACCGTCATGGGCGGAAACGCACCGGGAAAGGCGGAGGTCGCCCGGGCCGAAAAGACGAGATCGGGAATGCGCGTATCGGCAAAGTCGGAGACAAGATCGCCATTGCCCCGGCAGGAAGCGGAATAACGCAGAATCAGCCGATGCTCCGTCTCCTCCACCTCGACCGGGTCATCGATGGCGAAACGCCGCCGCGCGCCATGGAAATCCGTCATCGTCACGAAGAGATCCAGCGACTGGCCTTGCGGGATCAGCGTCTGCTCGGCGCCGGGTTCGGCATCCTCGCGCATGGCATGGGCCGCATCGAGCATCCAGCCCACATACCGCTCGCCTGAGAAAGGGGGCGTGAACCAGCGTGCCTGCATGAACTGGCGCAGCTTCATCCGGGTTTCCGGATCGGTCAGCTCGGACTTGAGCGTCATTCCCACAAGCCGGTCGAGCACCGGCGCGATCGACCCCTTGAGATAGCGGGTCAGGCCCACCGGCTCGTTGGCAAGCCGGGTGACATCGGCATTTTCCAGCCAGAGATTGCGATGACGGTCGAGCGGCAGGTTGTGGGCAAGGGCGCGCGCCAGCATGACCCCGTTGACACCGCCGGCCGAGGCACCGGAGATCACATCGACAACGACGCGCAGGTCGAGTGCCGGCGCGAAGAGCTGCAGGAAGCGTTCATAGGCCGCCGCACTGCCCCCCGCAGGCGCCCCTGAACGCCCCCCGGCATCGTTGCCGGCCGCGTTCGAGCTGCTGCCTCGTCCCCTGCCCTCGCGCGCCTCCAGCCGCCGCGAGGCGCGCACGAGATTGAGAAACTCGCGCGTGATGCCGTGCATGTAGACGGCCAGCGAAACGCCGCCGTAAAGAACCAGCGCAAGGCGCAACTCGATCTGTTTCATGGCCGATCCGGTACTCCCCCGACCGTCATGCTCCGCTTATTCGCGCTGTTCCGCAATGGGCGCGGCGATCACGCATGAACGCAAATCCGTAACGCTTCCTGCTGTCCGCGACGGAGGATCGGTTCAGCCGCCGCGCTCCTTGCGCAGCCGTTCCCAGTAGTCCAGTCGCTTGCGGATCTCGCGCTCGAAGCCGCGCTCCGGCGGGTCGTAGAAGCGGGTACGGCCCATGCTCTCGGGGAAATAGTCCTGGCCCGAAAAGCCGTCCGGCGCGTCATGGTCATAGGCGTAGCCTTCGCCGTAACCTTCCGACTTCATCAGCTTCGTCGGCGCGTTGAGAATGTGCCTGGGCGGCAGCAGCGACCCGTTGGCCTTTGCCGCGCGCACCGCCGCCTTGTAGGCGGTGTAGACGCCGTTCGATTTCGGCGCGGTGGCGAGATAGACCACCGCCTGGGCCAGCGCCAACTCGCCTTCCGGTGTGCCGAGCATCTGGTAGGCATCGCGGGCCGCATTGGCCTGGACGAGCGCCTGCGGATCGGCAAGGCCGATATCCTCCACCGCCATGCGGATGAGACGGCGGGCTAGGAACAGCGGATCCTCGCCGCCGTCGAGCATGCGGCAGAACCAGTAGAGCGCCGCATCCGGATCGGACCCGCGCACCGACTTGTGCAGGGCCGAAATCAGGTTGTAGTGGCCGTCGCTCGACTTGTCGTAGACCGGCGCGCGCCGCTGGACGAGTGCCTGCAACCGCTCGGCGTCGAAGATCTCCTCGCTGCGCGCCGCACGCCAGACATCCTCGGCAAGCGTCAAGGCGGCTCGCCCGTCGCCGTCGGCCATGCGCAGGAGCGCCGCCCGGGCGCCCTCGTCAAGCGGCAGCGCCTTGCCTTCCTCCGTCTCTGCCCGTGCCAGCAGCCGCTCCAGCGCGGCCGCATCGAGGGTGCGGAAGGTGAGCACGTGCGCACGCGACAGGAGGGCGGCGTTCAGCTCGAAGCTCGGGTTCTCGGTCGTCGCCCCGACCAGTGTCACCGTGCCGTCTTCCATGACCGGCAGGAAACTGTCCTGCTGGGCCCGGTTGAAGCGGTGGATCTCGTCGACGAAGAGCAGCGTGTTGCGCCCCACAAGCCGTGCGGCGCGGGCCGCCTCGAACACCTTCTTCAGCTCGGCGACCCCGGAAAAGATCGCCGAGATCTGTTCGAACCGCAGGTCCGTCGCATCCGCCAACAGCCGGGCCACGGTCGTTTTGCCCGTGCCCGGCGGGCCCCAGAAGACGAGCGAGCCGAGCGTCGCCGTCTCCAGCATCCTGGTGAGCACGCCGTCGGGGCCAAGGAGATGGTCCTGCCCGACAACATCGCCAAGGCGTGCGGGGCGCAGCCGGTCGGCAAGCGGCCGCCTGGCATCCGCGCCAAGCCCGGCCGACTGGAAAAGATCGCTCATGTCGCAAGGCCCGCCCCGGCCCCGGTTCGCTGGTTCATGATCAGCCCCGAAGCGCGATCCTGAGAACCCGCCCGCCCCGGCGGATTTCCAGACGCCAGACGCCCGGATCCGACTTCGCCAGCCGCTCGAGGGTGCGGGTGCTGTCGACCGGCCGGCCGTTGATGCTCTGGATGATGTCGCCCGCCTGCAGGCCGACCCGGGCAGCCGTCGAGCCCTGAGCCAGCGCCGCGACGACCACGCCCTCCTCGAAACCGTCGAGGCGCAGCTCCTCCGCCACCGCCGGCGAGAGGTTCATCACGCTAGCGCCGGAAAAGGGCGAATACCCCTCGATGACGCGCTCGTCGCGCGGCACCGTCTCCGGAGCCGGTTCAAGCGCCACGGTCAGCGTCGTCTCCCCGCGCGGACGCAGGACCGTGAGCGTCGTCGTCGAACCGATCGGCCGGGTGGCGAAGCGGTAGCCGAAGCTGTCCGGGTCCGCGACCTCGGCATCGCCGACCCGGGTGATCAGGTCGCCGACCTTGAGCCCGGAGCGGTCGGCAGGGCTGCCCTCGCCCACTTCCGTCACGAGCACGCCGCTCGGCCGGTCGAGCCCCAGTGCCTCCGCGATCTCCGCGCTGACGCTCTGCATGCTGGCGCCAAGCCAGGGCCGGCGCACGGTGCCGCCCCCTTCCGAGGCCTGCACGACGAAGCGCACCATGTTGGAGGGAATGGCGAAGCCGATGCCGTTGGATCCGCCAGAGCGCGAGAAGATCGCCGTGTTGATGCCCACCAGCCGGCCCTTCATGTCGACCAGCGCGCCGCCGGAATTGCCCGGATTGATGGCCGCATCCGTCTGGATGAAGAACTGGTAGTCGGTGACCCCGACCCGGGTGCGCGCCAGCGCCGAAACGATGCCCTGCGTCACCGTCTGCCCGACGCCGAACGGATTGCCGATAGCCAGCACGATGTCGCCGACCTGAAGCGTGTCCGAATCGGCGAACTCGATATGGGGGAAGGTCTCGTTGGCGTCGCGGACCTTGAGGATGGCGAGATCCGTACGCTCGTCCTTGAGCACGATCTCGGCATCGAACTCGCGCCGGTCGGACAGCGCCACCCGCACCGCATCCGCTTCGGCGATCACGTGGTTGTTGGTGACGATGATCCCGTCCGCCGAGACGATCACGCCCGAGCCGAGCGAGGATTCCACCCGCTCGCGCGAATGCCCCGGCCCCTGTCCGGGAGCGCCTCCCGGACCGCCGAAGAAGCGGCGGAAGAACGGATCGTCGAAGAACGGAGAGACCGGCCGGCTCTGAACCGTTCGGCTGGCATAGACGTTCACCACCGCCGGCGCCGCCGCGCGCACGATCGGCGCGAAGGACAGCTGCAGCTCGCTCGCATCGCGCGGCGCGGTGCGCTCCTGCGCGGTTGCGGGCCCGGAGGCGATTGCGAGAAAGGCGAGCGCGGCCATCGCCAGAAACGTGCGGCCCGCGAAAGCGTTTGCGGTCATCCCAGATCCCTCACCCGAACGCCGGCGCCGACCGGACGGACCACTGCCCGCCCGACTCACCGCCGGCCGATATCGCTTGAGCCAAACCTAACAAAAAAGGCGGCCCTGAGGCCGCCTTTCCTGAAATCGTGAAAGCGATCGCGAAGCAGGCGTTACGCCGCAGCCTCGGTGCTCTCGGCGGCCTCGTTGCGCGCGCGGTCGGCGGCGCCCTTGGCGTTGACGTCGCGATCGACGAACTCGATCACGGCGAGCGGCGCGTTGTCGCCATAGCGGAACCCGGCCTTGAGGACGCGGGTGTAGCCGCCGTTGCGACCCTTGTAGCGCTCGGCCAGCGTGTCGAACAGCTTGCGAACGAGGGCGACGTCGCGGATCTGCGCGATCGCCTGACGGCGTGCGTGCAGGTCACCACGCTTGCCCAGCGAAACGAGCTTCTCCACGATCGGCCGCAGTTCCTTGGCCTTGGGAAGCGTCGTCACGATCTGCTCATGCTCAATCAGCGAAGCGGACATGTTGGCAAACATCGCCTTGCGATGGCTGGATGTCCGGTTGAGCTTGCGGCCGCGATTGCCGTGGCGCATGGCTCTCTCCTTTTTCTATGACGGCGGATGTATGCCGCCTCTTGCCCGTTGGAAGACCGCGCTTTCGCGCGATCAGTACTGATGATCTTCGTAGCGCTTGGCGAGCTCGTCGATGTTCTCCGGCGGCCAGTTGGCCACTTCCATGCCGAGATGCAGACCCATCTGGGCGAGAACTTCCTTGATCTCGTTGAGCGACTTGCGGCCGAAATTCGGCGTGCGCAGCATCTCCGCCTCGGTCTTCTGAATGAGATCGCCAATATACACGATATTGTCGTTCTTCAGGCAGTTGGCCGAACGCACCGACAGCTCCAGCTCGTCGACCTTCTTCAGAAGCGCCGGGTTGAACGCGAGTTCGGGGACGGTGTCCTCCTTCACTTCGCGGCGCGGCTCCTCGAAATTGACGAAGATCGAAAGCTGGTCCTGCAGGATGCGGGCGGCGAACGCGACCGAATCCTCAGGCGTCACCGAACCGTCGGTCTCGACGGTCAGTGTCAGCTTGTCATAGTCGAGAACCTGGCCCTCGCGGGTGTTCTCGACCTTGTAGGAGACCTTCTTGACAGGCGAGTAGAGGCTGTCCACCGGGATCAGGCCGATCGGCGCGTCTTCCGGACGGTTGCGCTCTGCTGCGACATAGCCCTTGCCGGTGTTGACCGTGAACTCCATGCGGATCTCCGCGCCCTCGTCGAGGGTGCAAAGCACGAGATCGGGGTTCAGCACCTCGATGTCGCCAACCGTCTGGATGTCGCCGGCCGTCACCACGCCCGGACCCTGCTTGCGCACGACCATGCGCTTGGGGCCCTCTCCCTGCATGCGCAGGGCGATCTCCTTGATGTTCAGGACGATGTCGGTGACATCTTCCCGCACACCCGGGATGGACGAGAACTCGTGCAGCACTCCGTCGATCTGCACCGCCGTCACCGCCGCGCCCTGAAGCGAGGACAGGAGAATGCGGCGCAGGGCGTTGCCGAGGGTCAGGCCGAAGCCGCGCTCCAGCGGTTCGGCGACAACCGAACCCAGAACCCGTGCGTCGTGACCCGGCTTCACCTCAAGCTTGTTCGGCTTGATCAGTTCCTGCCAGTTTTTGTGAATGCTCAAATCTCTTCCTCCGGCTGTCCCGCCGGCCACCAGGGGCCGGCCATGCTGTGCCATGGGAATGAAAGGTGTGCGACTGGGCCTCAGACGCGGCGGCGCTTGCGCGGACGGCAACCGTTATGCGGGATCGGCGTCACATCGCGGATGGAGGTCACCATGAACCCGGCCGCCTGCAGCGCGCGAAGTGCGGACTCACGACCCGAACCGGGGCCGCGGACCTCGACCTCGAGGGTGCGCATGCCGTGGTCGGCCGCCTTCTTGGCGGCGTCCTCGGCCGCGACCTGCGCGGCGTAAGGGGTCGACTTGCGCGAGCCCTTGAAGCCCATCGCGCCGGCGGACGACCAAGAGATCGTGTTGCCCTGCGCGTCGGTGATGGTGATCATGGTGTTGTTGAACGTGGAGTTCACATGCGCCACGCCGGAGGAAATATTCTTTCGCTCGCGGCGGCGGACGCGCGTGGTGTCTTTTGCCATTTGTCTGTCCTTTGGTCGATCTCGTCACCGCCGTAAGTCGGCGGCTCCACCGGGCCGAGTTGCCAGTGAATTACTTCTTCTTGCCGGCAATCGGCTTCGCCGGACCCTTGCGGGTGCGGGCGTTCGTGTGGGTGCGCTGGCCGCGCACCGGAAGTCCGCGACGATGGCGCAGGCCGCGATAGCAGCCAAGGTCCATCAGACGCTTGATGTTCATTGCGGTCTCGCGGCGCAGGTCACCCTCGACGATATAGTCGCGGTCGATCGCCTCGCGCATCGCCAGGACCTCGGCGTCGGAAAGCTCGTTGACGCGGCGCTCCGGGGCGATGTTGACCTTGGAGATGATCTCCTGGGCGAACTTCGGGCCGATGCCGTGAATGTACTGAAGCGCGATGACGACGCGCTTGTTTGTCGGAATGTTTACGCCTGCGATACGGGCCACTGCCGTCTCCATGTTCTGGCCCGCCCTGATGGGCGGCGCCTGGGTTAGCCCCGCGTCCGGTGGAGCCCGGCCCCTGCGGGGAATGACTTGCGCAAAAACATCCGCGCCGCGCGTGTCACGCAGCCCGGATGCTATCTGTTTTGCAGAGCGGGAGCCTTAGCCCGCTGCCGCAACCGCGTCAAGCGCGGAATCGATCTCGGCGGAGACCTGGTCGATCGACTTCATCCCGTCGATGGCGACCAGCTGGCCGCGCTGGCGATAGTAGGGAGCGACGATCGCGGTATCGCGATTGTAGGCGTCGAGCCGCTGCTTGAAGACGTCCGGATCATCGTCCTTGCGCACCGGCTGTCCGGCGGCCTTGGCGTCCGCCGCGCGCTTGATGATGCGGTTGACGAGGATCGACTGGTCGACTTCCAGCTCCAGCACGGTATCCAGTTTCAATCCCTTGCCCGCCAGCATCGTGTCCAATGCCTCGGCCTGGGCGACGGTGCGCGGGAAGCCGTCGAGGATGAACCCCTTCTGCGCGTCCTCTTCCTCGATCCGGTCGGCGACGATACCGATGACGATCTCGTCGGAGACAAGACCGCCGGCATCCATCACCGCCTTCGCCTTCTGACCGACAGGCGTTCCGGCGGCCACGGCGGCCCGCAGCATGTCGCCGGTCGAGAGCTGGGGAATGCCGTGCTTCTCGACCAGGCGTGCGGCCTGCGTCCCTTTTCCGGCCCCCGGCGGACCGAGAAAAATCAACCTCATCTGCGCTTCCCCCTGAGTTTCGACTTCTTCACAAGCCCTTCATACTGATGCGCGAGCAGATGCCCCTGGATCTGGGAAACCGTATCCATGGTCACGCTGACGACGATCAGCAAAGAGGTGCCTCCGAAGTAGAACGGAACGCCGGTCGCGGAAATGAGGAATTCGGGTAATAGACAGACCAGAACGATATAGATGGCGCCGACGCAGGTGATGCGGGTCAGCACATGATCGATATATTGCGCGGTGCGCTCGCCCGGGCGGATGCCCGGAATGAAGCCGTTGTGCTTCTTCAGATTGTCCGCGGTGTCCGACGGATTGAACACGATCGCGGTGTAGAAGAAGCAAAAGAACACGATCAGCGCCGCATAGAGCAGCATGTAGAGCGGTTGGCCGTGGCCGAGCAGCGCCGTCACCGTCGTCAGGATGCTGTTCTCGTCGCCGGTCGAGCCAAGGCCCGACAGCGTTGCGGGAACCAGCAGCAGCGACGAGGCGAAGATCGGCGGAATGACGCCGGCCGTGTTCAGCTTCAGCGGCAGGAACGAGGTGTTGCCCTCGAACATCTTGTTGCCGACATTGCGCTTGGGATACTGGATCAGCAGCCGGCGCTGCGCCCGCTCCATGAACACGATCAGCGCGATCACGACGATCGACAGGGCGATGATGCCGATGATGATCGGAGTGGCCAGCGCGCCCTGGCGGCCGAGCTCGAGCGTCGAGGCGATGGCCGAGGGAAGACCGGCGACGATGCCGGCGAAGATGATCAGCGAGATGCCGTTGCCGATGCCCCGCGCGGTGATCTGCTCGCCGAGCCACATCAGGAACATGGTGCCGCCGACGAGCGTCACCACGGCGCTGGCACGGAAGAACCAGCCCGGGTCGACGACGACATTGGTCGCGCTCTCCAGCCCCACGGCAATGCCGTAGGCCTGGAAGGTCGCCAGCACCACCGTACCGTAGCGGGTGTACTGGTTGATGACCTTGCGGCCCTGCTCGCCCTCCTTCTTGAGCTGCTCGAGCGAGGGCACGACGGAGGTCAGCAACTGGATGATGATCGACGCGGAGATATACGGCATGATGCCGAGCGCCAGGATCGCCATACGCTCCACGGCACCGCCGGTGAACATGTTGAACAGCCCGACGATGCCCTGCTGCGCCTGGCCGAAGGCCTGGGCGAAGGCCTCGGGGTTGATCCCCGGCAGCGGCACGTAGGTGCCGAACCGATACACAAGAAGCGCACCCAGTGTGAACCAGATACGCTTCTTCAATTCCTCGGCTTTGGCGAAAGCTGAAAAATTCAGATTAGCCGCAAGCTGTTCGGCAGCTGATGCCATTCCGGGCTCCGGTCAAATGTGAGCAATCAGAAACTGGAAAACCCAGGCTTATTCAGCCTGGGCTCCGATAATCGCGACCTTGCCGCCGGCCTTCTCGACCGCGGCGACGGCGGTCTTGGAGGCGCCGGCGATCTCGAAGGAGACCGCGCCCTTCAGCTCGCCGTCGGCGAGCAGGCGGACACCGTCCTTGACCCGGCGGATGACGCCGGCGGCCTTGAGGGCCTCTGCCGTCACCGTCTGCGAACCGTCGAGCTTGCCCGCATCGATTGCGATCTGCACGCGGCCGAGCGAAACGGCGGTAAAGGACTTCGCGAAGATGTTCGTGAAGCCGCGCTTCGGCAGGCGACGATGCAGCGGCATCTGGCCGCCCTCGAAGCCCTTGATCGCGACGCCCGAACGGGACTTCTGACCCTTGACGCCACGGCCACCGGTCTTGCCCTTGCCCGAGCCGATACCACGACCAACGCGCATGCGGTCCTTGGTGGCACCCGGGTTGTCCTGGAGTTCATTCAGTTTCATCGTCTGTCTCCCCGCACCCTTACGCGTCTGCGACGACGCGCACGAGGTGCTGAACCTTCCGGATCATGCCACGCACTTCCGGGGTATCCTTCAGCGTCGAGCGGCGGTGCATCTTGTTCAGACCAAGACCGACGAGCGTTGCCCGCTGGTCCTTCGGGCGCCGAAGAGGGCTACCCACCTGCTCGACCGTAACGGTCTTTTCGTTCGCCATGGAACCAAGCCTTTCTCAAGCTGGGGTCGGCAGCTGCCAGGTTCAAGCCTCGGCGGCCGGCACGCTATCGTCAATGTCGCGGCGACGCGACTGGATCTGCGAAACCTTGAGACCACGACGCGCCGCGACCGAACGCGGGCTGTCTTCCTGCTTGAGGGCCTCGAAGGTGGCGCGCACCATGTTGTAGGGGTTTGCGGAGCCGAGCGACTTCGCCACGACGTCCTGGACGCCGAGCGTCTCGAACACCGCACGCATCGGGCCACCCGCGATGATGCCGGTACCGGCCGGAGCCGCACGCAGGATCACCTTGCCGGCGCCGTGACGTCCGTTGACGTCATGATGCAGGGTCCGGCCCTCGCGCAGGGCAACGCGGATCATCGAGCGCTTGGCGGCTTCCGTCGCCTTGCGGATCGCTTCCGGCACTTCACGCGCCTTGCCGTGACCGAAGCCGACGCGGCCCTTCTGATCGCCGACCACGACGAGTGCGGCAAATCCGAAGCGGCGTCCGCCCTTCACGACCTTGGCGACGCGATTGATGTGGACGAGCTTGTCGACAAACTCGCTGTCACGCTCCGCGCGATCGCCACCGCGCTCCCGTGTATCCTGTCTCGCCATAATTTTCGCTTCCGTTTGTCTGTGAGCGTCTTGTAACGACGATCAGAATTCCAGTCCGCCCTCGCGCGCGGCATCGGCCAGAGCCTTGACGCGCCCGTGGTACATGTAGCCGCCGCGGTCGAACACGACCTGGGTGACGCCAGCAGCCTTGGCACGCTCGGCGAGCATCTTGCCCACCGCAGCGGCGGCCGAAACGTCGGCACCCGTCTTCAGCGACGCACGAAGATCCTTCTCGATCGTCGATGCGGCAGCCAGGGTGCGCCCCTGGGCGTCGTCGATGATCTGAGCATAGATCTGCTTGGACGAACGGTAGACCGACAGACGCGGACGGCCGTTCATAACTTTTTTGATCGAACGACGGACGCGGTCGCGGCGGCGCTCGAAGCCTGTGTTTGTCTTCGCCATGATCCGGTCCGTTACTTCTTCTTGCCTTCCTTGCGGACGATAAATTCGCCCGCATAGCGGATGCCTTTGCCCTTGTAGGGCTCGGGCGGACGGTACTCGCGCAGTTCGGCGGCCACCTGGCCGACACGCTGCTTGTCGATGCCGGAGATGACGATTTCCGTCGGCTTCGGGCAGACGACGTCGATGCCCTCGGGCATCGGATAAACGACGTCATGAGAGAAGCCGAGCGCGAGCTGGACGTTCTTGCCCTGCACCTGCGCGCGGTAACCGACGCCGGTGATCTCAAGCTTCTTCTCGAAGCCTGCGCTCACGCCCGTCACCAGGTTCTCGATCATCGTGCGGGACATGCCCCACATCGCGCGCGCCGGCTTGCTGTCGACGCGCGGATTGACCGAAATCCCGTCATCCGTCATTTCGACCAGAACCAGATCATTGACCACGAAGGACAACTGCCCCTTCGGTCCCTTGACCTCTACGTTCTGGCCGTTGATCGTTGCCGTTACCCCGCTAGGCACGGGGACTGGCTTCTTGCCAATTCGAGACATATGACCAACCTGTCCAGTTAAACGTTGCGAAAGCCCCACCGCATCAGAAGATGCGGCAGAGAACCTCGCCACCAACATTGTTTTCCCGGGCGTCATGATCCGCCATCACGCCACGCGGCGTGGAGAGGATCGAAACGCCGAGGCCGTTCGCGACGCGCGGGATGTTCTTCACGGAGGAATACACCCGCCGACCCGGCTTGGACACCCGTTCGATGGAACGGATAACCGGCTCGCCGTCAAAATACTTCAACTCGATCTCGAGTTCGGCCTTGCCGCCCTCATATTCCACGGTCGAGTAACCGCGGATATAGCCTTCTGCGGCCAGGACGTCGAGTACATGTTCGCGCAGCTTCGATGCCGGCGTCGAGACCTTGGTCTTGCGCCGCATCTGGGCATTGCGGATCCGGGTGAGCATATCGCCCAGGGGATCGGAAATCGCCATCAGACCGTCTCCTTACCAGCTCGACTTCACGAGGCCCGGGACGAGACCCTTGGAGCCAAGTTCGCGAAGCGCAACGCGCGACATCTTCAACTTGCGGTAATAACCGCGCGGACGACCGGTGACTTCGCACCGGTTGCGCACGCGGATCTCCGCAGAGTTGCGCGGCAGCTTGGCAAGCTTGAGGCGCGCCGCGTAGCGCTCCTCAAGCGAAAGACTTTCGTCCTTTGCCTCGGCCTTCAGCGTCGCGCGCTTCTCGGCGTATTTCTTAACGAGCCGCTCGCGCCGCTTGTTCTTCTCGATCGCGCTCTTCTTCGCCATCGTCTGTCCTCGTTCTTTCCCGTTTACTTACGGAACGGGAAGTTGAACGCGCGCAGAAGCTCGCGCGCCTCGTCATCATTGTCCGCGGACGTGCACACGATCACGTCAAGGCCCCAGATCTGGTCGACCTTGTCGTAATTGATCTCCGGGAACACGATGTGCTCCTTGATGCCCATTGCGAAGTTGCCGCGCCCGTCGAAGCTCTTGGCATTCAGGCCGCGGAAGTCACGAACGCGCGGCAGCGCGATGGTGATCAGGCGGTCCAGGAACTCGTACATGCGCTCGCCACGCAGCGTCACCTTGGCACCCAGCGGCATCTCTTCACGCACCTTGAAGGTGGCGATCGACTTGCGCGCCTTGGTGATCACCGGCTTCTGGCCGGCAATCTGTGCCAGATCCTCTGCAGCGATCTTGGCCTTCTTGCTGTCGGCCACGGCTTCGCCAACGCCCATGTTGAGAACGATCTTCTCAAGCGCGGGAATCTGCATCGGGTTCTTGTAGTTGTACTTTTCCTGCATCATCGGACGGATCTTTTCCAGATATTCCGTCTTCAGACGCGGAAGCGTCTTCGTCTCAGCCATCGATCAGATCCCCCGAACGCTTGGCCACGCGCACCTTGGTGCCGTCTTCCTTGATCTGGAACCCGACGCGCGTCGGCTTGCCGTCCTTGGGATCGGCCATCGCCAGGTTCGAAAGCTGAACCGGCAGTTCCTTCGAAATGATGCCGCCTTCGGACTGGGCCGACTGGCGGGTGTGGCGACGAACGACGTTCACGCCCCGCACGAGAGCCTTGTTGTCGTTCGGGAACATCTGAACGATCTCGCCGGTCTTGCCCTTGTCACGACCAGTGAGCACGACGACGGTGTCGCCCTTCTTCAGCTTGGCGGCCATTACAGCACCTCCGGCGCGAGCGAAATCACCTTCATGTGGTTCTTCGCACGCAGTTCACGCGGAACCGGGCCGAAGATACGGGTGCCGATCGGTTCCTTGTTGTTGTTGACCAGCACTGCCGCATTGCGGTCGAACCGGATCACTGAGCCGTCGGGCCGGCGGATATCCTTCGCCGTACGCACGACGACCGCTTTCATCACGTCGCCCTTTTTCACGCGGCCGCGCGGATTGGCCTCCTTGACGCTGACGACGATGATGTCGCCAACGCTGGCATATTTCCGCTTCGAGCCGCCGAGCACTTTGATGCACATGACACGACGGGCGCCGGAATTGTCCGCCACGTCGAGGTTTGTTTGCATCTGAATCATGACTGGCCGCCTTGTATTTTATCACCGCGTCCCTCACGGGACGCCGGAAGTCACGTCAGTCCGCGGTCGACCCTTCGACAACGGTCCAGGTTTTGGTCTTCGAGACCGGCGCGCATTCCTGGATGAGGACGGTGTCCCCGGCCTTGTGCGCGTTGGTCTCGTCATGCGCCCGATACTTCTTCGAGCGCCGAACGGTCTTCTTGAACAACGGATGCGTGAAGCGGCGCTCCACACGAACCGTCACCGTCTTGTCATTGGCATCGCTGACCACGACGCCCTGCAGAACGCGTTTCGGCATCTCGATCTCCTTACGCGCTTGTCGACACGCGCTTTTCGCGCATGATCGTTTGAATGCGCGCGATGTCGCGACGCACCTGGCGCACACGCGCCGTGTTCTCGAGCTGGCCCGTCGCCCGCTGGAAGCGCAGGTTGAACTGCTCCTTCTTCAGGCTCTCGAGCTCCGTACCCAGCTCATCCGTGGTCTTTGCCCGAACGTCTGTCGCCTTCATGGCACCTGTTCTCCTGGTCGCGCCTTAGTCGGCGATCCGCTGGACGAAGCGGCACTTGATCGGCAGTTTTGCCGCGGCAAGCCGCATCGCTTCGCGCGCCGTATCTTCCGACACGCCGTCAATCTCGAACATGATCCGCCCGGGCTTGACCTTTGCGGCCCAGTAGTCCGGCGAACCCTTACCCTTACCCATACGCACTTCGGTCGGCTTCGACGACACCGGCACGTCCGGGAAGATCCTGATCCAAACACGGCCCGCACGCTTCATGTGACGGGTCATGGCACGACGGGCCGCCTCGATCTGGCGCGCGGTCACCCGCTCCGGCTCGACGGCCTTCAGGCCGAAGGCGCCGAAGTTGAGATCCGTACCGCCCTTGGCGGTGCCGTGGATCCGGCCCTTGTGCTGCTTGCGGAACTTCGTTCGCTTCGGTTGCAGCATCTCTTCTCTCGCTCTTTGCTTCTGTCCAAGACCCGACCGGCGCCGTTAGGCTGCGCGGCCGCGCTCGCGGCGTCCGCCGCCCTGGTTCGATCCGTCGCCTTCAACCGCGCGTCGCTCGGACGCCATCGGATCGTGCTCCAGGATCTCGCCCTTGAAGATCCAAACCTTGACACCGCAGGTGCCGTAGGCGGTGTGCGCCGTGGACACGCCGTAGTCGATGTCGGCGCGCAGCGTGTGCAGCGGCACCCGGCCCTCGCGGTACCATTCGGTACGTGCGATCTCGGCACCACCCAGACGGCCGCCGCAATTGATGCGGATGCCCTGGGCGCCCATGCGCATCGCCGACTGGACGGCGCGCTTCATGGCCCGGCGGAACGCCACGCGGCGTTCGAGCTGCTGCGAGATGCTGTCGGCAACGAGCTGGGCGTCGACCTCGGGCTTGCGCACTTCAACGATGTTGATGTGCACGTCCGACGAGGTGATTTCACCAAGCGCCTTGCGCAGCTTCTCGATGTCGGCGCCCTTCTTGCCGATCACCACGCCCGGACGACCCGAGTGGACGGTGACGCGGCACTTGCGGTGCGGACGCTCGACAACGACCTTCGACACGGCGGCCTGCTTGAGTGCCTTGAGGATATACTCGCGAATGCGGAAATCCTCGTGCAGCAGCTGGCCGTACTCGCCCTTGTCCGCGTACCAGCGCGAATCCCAGGTGCGGTTGATCCCGAGGCGGAGGCCGATCGGATTTACTTTATGTCCCATCAGGCAGTCTCCTCGACTTCGCGGACGACGATGGTCAGGTTCGAAAACGGCTTTTCGATCCGACCGACGCGACCCCGGGCCCGCGCCTGGAAGCGCTTGATCACGAAAGCCTTGCCCACATGCGCCTCGGCGACGACCAGACTGTCGACGTCGAGATCGTGGTTGTTCTCCGCATTTGCGATCGCCGACATGAGCGCCTTCTTGACGTCGTCGGAGATGCGCTTGCGAGAGAAGGTCAGGTCGGCGAGAGCCTTTTCAACCTTCTTGCCGCGGATCGACGCCGCGACGAGGTTCAGCTTGCGCGGTGAAACGCGCAGCATCCGGGCGACCGCCTTCGCCTCGTTGTCGGCGAGCGCGCGCCCGCCCTTCGGCTTGCCCATCGTTACTTCCTCTTCGCCTTCTTGTCGGCGCCGTGGCCATAGTAGGTACGGGTCGGCGAGAACTCGCCGAACTTGTGCCCGATCATGTCCTCGGACACCAGAACCGGAACGTGCTTCTGGCCGTTGTAGACGCCGAAGGTCAATCCCACGAATTGCGGCAGGATCGTCGAGCGGCGGCTCCACATCTTGATGACTTCGTTACGACCCGAGGCGCGGACCTTGTCTGCCTTTTTAAGCAGAAAGCCGTCGACGAACGGGCCCTTCCAAACAGAACGTGCCATTCCAGGCCCCTCTTATTTCTTGCGCGCGTGGCGGCTGCGGACGATGAACTTGTCCGTGGCCTTGTTGCGACGCGTGCGCTTGCCCTTGGTCGGCTTGCCCCACGGGGTGACCGGGTGACGGCCGCCCGAGGTCCGGCCTTCACCACCGCCATGCGGGTGGTCGACCGGGTTCATGGCGACGCCGCGGACATGCGGGGTACGACCCAGCCACCGCGAACGGCCGGCCTTGCCGAGATTGATGTTGCCGTGGTCCTGGTTCGACACCGCGCCGATCGAGGCCATGCAGGTGCCGAGGATACGGCGCTGCTCGCCCGACTGGAGGCGCACGGTGGTGTAACCCTGGTCACGGCCGACGATCTGCGCATAGGCGCCTGCCGAACGTGCGATCTGACCGCCCTTGCCGGGCTTCAGCTCGATATTGTGCACGATCGTGCCGACCGGGATCGAAGCCAGCGGCATTGCATTGCCCGGCTTGATGTCGGCCTGCTTGCCGGAAATGACCTTGTCGCCAACGGCCAGGCGCTGCGGCGCCAGGATGTAGGAGAGCTCGCCGTCCTCATACTTGATGAGGGCGATGAAGGCCGTCCGGTTGGGATCGTACTCGATCCGCTCGACCGTGGCGGAAATGTCCGCACGGGTCCGCTTGAAGTCGACCAGACGATAACGGCGCTTGTGGCCGCCACCGCGGTTCGGTGCCGTCGTGCGGCCGGTGTTGTTGCGGCCACCCGTCTTCGACAGGCCTTCCGTCAGCGTCTTAACCGGCTTGCCCTTGTAGAGCGAGGACCGGTCGACCAGCACGAGCTGGCGACGGCCGGGCGACGTCGGATTAAAGGTCTTGAGTGCCATTTTTCCTTCTCCGCCCTCAGAGTCCGGTGGTCACGTCGATGGCCTGGCCGTCCTGCAGGGTCACGACCGCCTTTTTGACGTCGGACTGCTGGCCGAGCCGGCCGCGGAAACGCTTCTGCTTGCCCTTGCGGACCAGCGTGTTCACCGCGGTGACCTTGACGCCGAAAAGGGCCTCGACAGCCGCCTTGATCTCGGGCTTGGTCGCCGTCGACGAGACGTTGAAAACGACCTTGTTCTGCTCCGAAGCGAAAGTCGCCTTCTCGGTGATCACCGGGGAAACGACCGTGTCATAGTGCTTCAGCGTGCTCATTTGAACCGCTCCTCGAGAGCCGACACCGCCGCCTTGGTCAGCACCAGCTTCTCGCGACGCAGGATGTCATAGACGTTGATGCCCTCGATCGGCAGCAGGTCGATCGCCGGGATGTTGCGCGAGGCGAGGCGGAAGTTCGCATCGACATCGCTGCCATCCACGAAGAGCGCGTTCTTGAGCCCGAGCTTCGCGAAACGGGCCGCAAGAGCCTTGGTCTTCGCTTCCTCGGCGCTCGCCGCGTCGACGATGATCAGGCCGTTGGCCTTGAACTTCGCCGAAAGCGCATGACGCAGGCCGAGAGCGCGGACCTTCTTCGGCAGATCGTGGGCGTGGCTGCGCACGACCGGGCCGTGAGCCTTGCCGCCGCCGCGGAACTGCGGGGCCTTCTTGTTGCCGTGACGCGCGCCGCCGGAGCCTTTCTGGCGGACGAACTTCTTCGTCGAGCCGGAAACTTCCGAACGCTGCAGCGCCTTGTGCGTGCCAGCCTGGCGGCGCGCCAGCTGCCAGCGCACGACGCGGTGGATCAGGTCGGTGCGCGGGTCGAGACCGAAGATCTCGTCCGACACCGTGATCGAACCGGCGGCGGCCCCGTCCAGGGTCTTCACCTCAAGTTCCATCACTCACTCTCCTTCTCGACCGCAACGGCAGCGTCCGTCGAACGGTACGCACCCGGCATCGGCACGCCTTCCGGCAGCGCCTTCTTCACCGCGTCGCGGATAACGATCCAGCCGCCCTTGGAGCCCGGCACCGCACCCTGGATCATGATCAATCCGCGCTCCACGTCGGTGCGCACGATCTTCAGATTCTGGGTCGTTACCTGCTCGGCGCCCATCTGGCCGGCCATCTTCTTGCCCTTGAACACCTTGCCGGGGTCCTGGCACTGGCCGGTCGAGCCATGCGCACGGTGGGTAATGGACACGCCGTGAGAGGCGCGCATGCCACCGAAATTGTGCCGCTTCATGGCACCCGCAAAGCCCTTACCGATCGAGGTGCCCGTGACATCCACGAACTGTCCCTCGACGAAATGGTCGGCCGTGATTTCGGCCCCCACCTCGATCAGGTTCTCCGAAGAGACCCGGAACTCGGCAAGTCGGCGCTTCGGCTCGACGCTGGCCACCGCAAAGTGGCCGCGCATTGCCTTCGGCGTGTTCTTGACTTTGGCCAGACCGGCGCCGACCTGCAGCGCGACATAGCCATTCTTCTCTTCCGTCCGGTGGGCGATAACCTGACAGTTTTCGAGCTTCAGCACCGTCACCGGCACATGCTCTCCCGCATCATTATAGATGCGCGTCATACCCACCTTCTGTGCGATCACTCCAGAACGCATCGGCGTGTCCCCTTGTGAGCGCCTTACAGCTTGATCTCGACGTCGACACCGGCCGCGAGGTCGAGCTTCATCAGCGCGTCCACGGTCTGCGGCGTCGGATCAACGATGTCGAGGAGGCGCTTATGCGTGCGCATCTCGAACTGATCACGGCTTTTCTTGTCGATATGCGGACCACGAAGCACGGTGTACTTCTCGATCCGCGTGGGCAGCGGCACGGGGCCGCGCACTTGTGCACCGGTCCGCTTCGCCGTGTTGACGATCTCGCGGGTCGACGCATCGAGAACGCGATGGTCGAACGCCTTGAGACGGATCCGAATGTTTTGACCGTTCATGTCTCAATCCCCGTGCGGGTCAGGCGGGCTCGTGTCCCGCCTGATCTCCGCAATTACTTGATGATCGAAGCGACGACGCCGGCGCCAACGGTACGCCCGCCTTCACGGATGGCGAAGCGCAGGCCCTCTTCCATGGCGATCGGCACGATCAGCTCGACCTCGACCGACACGTTGTCGCCCGGCATCACCATCTCCGTGCCTTCGGGAAGGCTCACCACGCCCGTCACGTCCGTCGTGCGGAAGTAGAACTGCGGGCGGTAGTTGGTGAAGAACGGCGTGTGACGGCCACCCTCTTCCTTCGTCAGGATGTAGGCCTCGGCCTTGAAGTTCGTGTGCGGCGTAACCGAACCCGGCTTGCACAGAACCTGACCGCGCTCAACGTCCTCGCGGCCAACGCCGCGGATCAGCGCGCCGATATTGTCGCCAGCCTGGCCCTGGTCCAGAAGCTTGCGGAACATCTCGACGCCCGTCACCGTCGTCTTCTTGGTGTCGCGGATGCCGACGATCTCGACTTCCTCGCCAACCTTGACGATGCCGCGCTCGACGCGGCCCGTGACAACCGTGCCACGACCCGAGATCGAGAAAACGTCCTCGATCGGCATCAGGAACGGCATGTCCAC
>NZ_JASHIK010000028.1 GCF_030733745.1 Stappia sp. MMSF_3263
GTCAAAAACGACGCCAATAACGACGGTCATTACACGTCAGCACGCGCCCCGAAAGGCGGCCCAACCCGGCCGGTTACGCTCCAGAATGGCGTCTATGCCGTTCGTTATCTTTTCAACGAGAGCCGGGATCGGCGACGCCTGCTGGTTTTCTACGACGCCGTAGTTGTTTTCAGTTCCGCCATATGGCCTCCAGTTCCGGGGCGATTCGAGCAGGGCTGCGTCTTCAAGAACATTGTGAACATCGGCTTCGACGGGGCAGCGATAGAGCTTCCAGAACAGGGCCTCGACGTCCATAACCTAGCCCGCATCATCGACGTGAATTTGAATAATGAGACCGGCTTTTGAAAGACTGTCCCCCAGCACGTCGACGATATCTTCTCCCTTCACAATGGTGGCGACCTTGTCGGTCTTTGGCTTCTTATCGTCTGAAGCGGGCTGTTCTTCGTCAAGTTTAAGCAATCCCGCAATCTTGAAGCCGTTCAAAGGCAGGTCAATTCCCTGCAAGCCTGATCGAAATATCTGTCGAATCCTAGTCTGCTCTTTGAGAGTCTCGAACATCGCGCGACTGCGGGCCGCCACATGTGTGAGATCCAGTTCGAGCAAAGCTGCTGTTAGGTCATCCTCACAATTGGAATCGAAAATCGCCGCTGCAAACTGCCCGCGGCGCGGAATGAGTACGTTTCCAGTGATCTCAACACCGTTAGGCAGAGTGATCGGTTGTGTGCCCCCTTGTTGCAAAGGGAGATGAAGATCGGCTCGAAATCGCAATGATCTCGGCAGTGGCGCAAGTTCGCCGATCCGCCCGACATTGCTAAGCAACTGCTGGCGCAAACCAAGGGCGGTCCCTTCCCGAAGTCGCGCAACGATCGACATGTCGCCGCGGTTGGTATGGAGCAATCGCCTTGCTTGATCCAGATTGATTGTCCGCAGGTCGCCAAAGTCCCAATCGACTTGAAAACGTTGGTCCCCGTTCATGACTAGTACCGGAGTTGTATTTGCCGTCACTGCAAGGCCTGGTTTGGCCATGTCGATGCCTTTAAGCGATCCCGCCACCAACAAAGCCGTAGTCAGTCCGTCTTTCCGGATCAGGTCGCACTCGGGTGAAGCGACGAAGAAGACGAGATTATTGCGACCAGAAAAGAAGCCGCGACGTTTCACGGGTACTCCAGATTTCGGTCCCAAAATGTCGCCAAAGGTAATCGGCCACTCAGCGCCGGTGGCGTGGTTGCGGCGTCTTGGATTTACAAAGAGGGTTTGCTCCAGAATGGCGTAGGTGTCGCGATCATTCGAAATCATCAGCGGGGCCGGATCATCCGCCATTTGATCGAGTGGTATCGCGGCTTCCAATACAGTCTTGTGGGATTCGATTTCATATTGGAGCACGCGGTCGAAGACATCGAGCATGTAGCTAGAGGTGTTGAGGCCCTCGAAGCGGAGCAACATGCTCCGAATATGCTGCAAGTCGTCGATGTCGATTTTGCGCAATGTGCCGGCGGCAGCGTGGACAGCTTCAATGGCTTTGTCCTCCCAAGTATCTACGAACTTGGCCAAAGCCAGGCTGTCAGATCGATGCGTGGCGAGGGTGAGGATCAGCCCTTCCATGCGCCCGGGTTTTTGCAGGTCGTTCTTTCTGATTTGCCGGAATGATGAAGCATGTAGCTTCACATCGCGGCGGAAGTCCCTAGCCAGTTCATCGATCCCCTGAACCTGGGACATGAGGACAATAGAGGGGAGGGGGCGGTCTTGTCGGCGCTCAATAACCTCTTTGAGCCGCTCTACAGTAAATTCGCGATCCGGTGCCCCCTGCTGGATACCGAGGAAGAGGTCAATGACGATCAAATCAACATCGATTGCTGACCCAACGAAATCTCGACCACATGTTTCATAAGGGATGCCGAGTGCGGTTAGGGCCGCTTCTGCGGCATCGAGAAAAGGGCGATTATCCGAAATCTTTCGCTCATAGTTGTCAAAGAGCCCGCCGAGCAAATCCCGTATAGTCCCCCGAGCCTCCCAGAGCGCATTGATAAACTCTTGATTAGACCGCAGCTCTTCTCGCTCTTCCGGATCGTATGCAGGAAAATGGGCTGTGATCCGTTCTGCTTCGACACCTTGGGCGTCATCAAAAAAGCTATCCCAAGCGCCTTCGTCTAGCAGTTCTGCAACCTCCGGGATCTCGTCGTAACCGTCATCGACGATAATCGCGGAGCCGATTCCGGCATCACGTACCTGTTCCCTGTCGGTCAAGGATCTTCCCCCACTACACGATAGTCGAAGGTCGAAAAACGCCCCTCCTCATTGAGTATGTCGGGGTCTAGTATGAGATCTCCGCCGTTGTGTTCCGCTGCTTCCCGGGCGATGTAGAGCCCTAGTCCCCGACGACGGCTCTTGTCTTTCAGCGAGAAGAAGAGATCGAAGACCCGGTCCTTATATTGCTTGGAAATGCCTGGGCCGTTGTCAGAGAACCGTATCCGCGGCGGATTGTCCTCAAGAGAAATCGTCAGCTCTGGCCTGAATGACATCTTCCGCTGTTTTTCGACATCCATCCAGTAAATGGAGTTGGAGATCAGATTTTCGAGCACCTGAACGACCATACCCTTTACCGCGGATACCTGCACAGATCGGTCAGGAAGCACGACGTCCAGTTCGACCTGATGCCGTTCGAATTGCGCTTCGTGCGCCTCTAGGATTTCATTCAGGAGCTCATCGAGGTTGAAACGCTCCTTGCGCTGTCTTCCCGTCACACTTAGTGGATCGAGAATCCGGAGCCGTTTGCTGATGCTTGTCATAGATGCCCTGAGGCTCTCGAGCCTACGGCGGATTTCATCGGGAACTGACTTACGCTTTAGGCCGTTCAGAACGTCTAGCGCGTCTTCGGCCGACCTGGTCAGCTCGTGTGCAACAACTTCGACCATCAAACCGATGCCCGCCATAGCCAGCATTTGGTCGGCATCCTTTTCCATGTCTGCAATGCGTTCGCGGGCCTGGGCGGCGTATCGTGCAAACTCCTCGCGCATCAGTTCGAGCTCTTGGACAACATCTCGGTGTTCGGACGGGACAACCTTTCGAATTGACTGGATCGCCGTCTTCATCCGTTTTTCGAGATCGGCCGTTTTAGTCTCGTCGGCTATGAAGGGTTCTTTGGCGTCCTTTTGTTCCTTAGTGACGCGGTTCATTTCGTCTCGAAGGCGCTCGACGGCGAACTGAACTGTCTCTTTGAGGATAGCTTCTTCGGGGGTCTGCCGCAGGCCTTCGCGGTTCGTTTGATCGATGAGCTCAGGATTTTGCAGACGACCGATCTCGATTTGCCCAATGAGCTGTATTCGGTTGAGAGCATAACCTTTTGAGGCAAGCGCGGTCTTGTCGAGATCTAGCCAGTCATCGTCCTCCGCCCCATATGGATAAACTCGGAAGCCGTCGCGATACAGTCTAACACCCATCCATTGATCTAGAAGGTTGAGGAGCGCTTGACGCTCGCCTGCAGAGGAGAACCTACGTAGGGTACGCCGATTGAACCAATGTAATTGGAAATCGAATGGCCCCACACTTTCGAGTGCGGTGTAGTCGATATCTCTTTTGTTCATCCTACGTCGCTTAGCTTGTAATCCTATAAGCGCGGCGCTTAGTTCATCGACGGTTGCTACTTCGACACTGACTTCCTTCGGGTGCTCAAATCCGAGATTAGTTATCTCGATGCGCAATTCTAATTGGGGCTCTGAGTTTATTATTCTGTATTGTCCATGCACCATTGCATGTGCGTGAGATAGGAACGAATTCTCAAGTCGCCGAAAATTGACCCTTTTGCCATTCCAGTACACCGCGATGCGCTGACCGGAGGCTTTGGCCAAAGGATCTACGAGTAAAGAGAAGTCGTCCATGGCCAAGCGCTCGACACGCTTGTCGCTCCAGTCGGCGTTTAGTTTCTCAATCTTGATATCAGTTCCACTGAAATCTGGGTCGTCCTTCTTCTCTCCTCTTCTCGGCTTGATGTCGATGTCTTCGATCATTTTCGACGCGTCGTCGAACTTTGACCAGTCGATGTCGATGAGATTGAAGTTTTTGTCGTTTGTTTGTGTTGTCCGCACGGAGAGGCGATCGCCCAGCCGCATTGCTGAAAGGCGTCCTATGCCTTTTTCTCCGAGAAAAGGCGCGCGCGATTTCCCGCCAGCAATAGCTGCATCGATCTCGCTTTTTCGGGACGAAGTTCCGATCACAAGGAATACGGTGTCGAGGTCCGTCAACGACATGCCCGACCCTGTGTCCGAGATCGTGATGGAGTTCAGGGCATCGATCTCTTCAAGCGCTTGCAACAAGGCATCCAGTGTTTCGGCCTCGTCGATAAGAGCACAGGCTTCGTCCCAGAGCTCGTCGGCTTCCGTGTTGAGTTTGCCGGAAAGCTCGACTTTGAGATCATCCAACTCAACTGCGTCTTCGTCCTCGATGGCGCTGAGGATTTGGGATTTGGACTCCTGATAGTCCCGTCGACCCAGGACGATATTGAAACTTACTGTGACCCCGTTGTTTGAGCCGGCATCGATGCCGTTCTTGATCAGTTCATAAAACGCAATAGCATCGGAGCTGATGAGCTCCGATCCCAATTCCAGAATAGTTCGGGCAGTTACCTTGAACATACATGGACCATAAACCGAGAGCCTTTACATTTCATAATGTTACTTGTGGCAAGTAAGACATGCTTTGGCCGCTCCGCCGTAGACATCGTCGAGATCAATTGAGGCTTCTGGTCGCAACGGATTTGCTTGAATGCGGGCGCGTGCGCGCTCCACGCGCCGTTCGTGCTCTACTCGGATCTGCTCTTGGCGCTCGGGCTTCTCGAGCTCACTTAGAGACTCACCTTGGCTCCACGTGAACGGGGACCCGTGTTCGATAGCGTTCTTCTCGTATTGTTTGGCTTCCTCAAAAGCCGTCGGATGGCGTTCTCGTAGGCGCACCCATTCGATCTTTTGCTGAAAGAAGCAGAATGTGCATCCGCTTCGCGTTCGCCAGTCATAATAGTCCGGAAGACCGAGGCCTGAGCCTTCTAGGATTTCGATGACACCGGGCTTGTCGATCCCGCTCTCTTTGAATGGGAGCCTAACTAGCAACTTGTCCTTATTAGATTGATAGCCTTCGCGGTATTCCTCGTCACTGCGAATGGCGACATAAGAAATGACAGTCTCACCGGCTTCCATAAATTGGCGGACCCATCTCTCGAAGGGACGGAGTTTTAGCTGCCGCGTGCACCAACGCGATTGGGCGGAAGGAAGGTAGCTTTTGTAGCTCTTCAGCCAATAGTCGAAATCTCGATCAGGGTTCAACCGTAATATGGATTTGCCGAGATAGCCTTCTAGTCGCGTTAGATATGTGTAGACCTCGGGCAATTCTTTGCCCGTATCGGTGAAGAAGTATTCTACATCGACTTCAGGATATCGCTGGCGCATGAAAACTGCCAAAGCGGCGCTGTCCCGTCCTCCGGACAACCCGAGGACATGGCGGGTTCCAGTCATGCCCGTTCTCCCACGCGGAATGGTTTTTCAGAATCGATATACTTCGATGTGACTTCGATGAGAGCCGCCAGAATGATATCGCGTCGTTTCTGGTCGGCTTCGCTGAGCACCTTGTCGACAATCCCGGCCAAGTGCTCGACATCGTGCCGGTCGATATCAGCCACCTCGAATTCCCGGAAGAGCGAATGTGGTGAAGAGTCTTTACCAACGACGACTGCGAGCGCCTGGCGGCGGTCTTTGCGGCCCTTCACTCGCGCCATTGTTTCGGTCTTCAGGAATAAGGCCGCGAGTTCCACGATTCCGACAGCTGCACGCTCGCGATCTCCGTCATTCCAATCCCGCGGCAACTTGTTAGCGGCGATACTGGCAACACCTTCCATGTCTTCGCGCGTCCCATGAAACTGCGTCAGTCGGCCGACGAAGGCTTCCAATCTCAGATCGCCCCCTATCTGCCGGATGTTGTCGGCCCGGTCGCGCAGATCCTTGAACGTATCTTCACCTTGACCCCGAACATCAAGCTCGCGAAGCATCAAGCCCTTGAGATCTTCTAGAACCTTGGGATAGGCGGCGCGCATTTCTGCCAGTGCATCTCTGAGAAGAAGAGCGGTTGCTTTGGGATCGAAACGGCCGTCCGAAAGCGGTTCTGTCAGCCGTGGCAAATCGTCAAACAAGAGTCTGTTCGGATCGTTCGCCCGCTTGAGAATTTCGCGAACCTGCAATGTTCGCGGTGAAAGCGATTGAGTCCGCGCGGTCCATGGTACGAGCGCGTCGAATTCTCCGATGATCGTTCGCGCGACGAGTAAGGGTTCGGCCGCTCCTTTAAGCTTCAGGAGACCACCCAATTCCTCAAGCGTTTCTCCGATGAACCCTTCCATTTCCACACGCCGCAGGCCGATATCCTTGGCGTTTCGTGCTAGAAATTCGACACAAAGTTCGTTGAAGTTGCTCTGAAATACACCTTCGCCGTAGACGGCGACCCGAGCGCGGCGTGACAGAATGTAGGCTACGACAAACACGGGACCGAGTCCTGACTTGAGGCCTATGGGATCCTTACCCCAGGTTTCGATGATTTCATCGGCCGTAACGATCCCGTGCTCAGCATCTGCCAGCAACGTGTCGGCCTCCCGCCACAGTGGATGTAATTCATCTCCCTGCTTTGGCGCCTGATACTCTCCTTCGATATGCAACCCCGTTTCTTGCAGCAGCGATATGTAAAGGCCGCGCTCGGCCGGATAATTCTTGCCCTCAAATCCCAAATTCGTTTCGGAAGCATGCATTGTCATCCGCTTCATGAGCTTGGTTCGCGCACTGACCGCGTTGGAGGATGGCTCAGAGCAGTTCAGAAGTTCATTGCGGATATCAGGTGCGTCTCGGAAGATCGTGTCGGCGCGGGATGACAAGAGTTCATTCAGGTGACGCTTGGTCAGGCGACGGGGCTCGTTGGCGCCTTCATACCACACGCATTCTCCAATCAAGCCGTGTAGGTTATCTTCGAGTTTCTGGCGCACTTCTGTGACGCGCGCATCGATCTCGCGCCGCGCTATCGGATCCCCCCTTAGTTCAGGAAATCGGTTCACAAGGCCGCTCAGACCGGTCAGTTCGCGTGCAAGATCGAGCAACTTGCCAGCGCTGTGGTGGTGTCCGATGAACAATGGATGAGATTTACAGGACCTTATAGCGCGCTCGTAGGCGCTGATTGCCTCCTCTGATGTTTCGCCTCGTGTGGGGAGAGGAAAAACAATGCGGCCGATCGTGTCTTGGGAACATTTTGGCGCGGGCAGAGTCTCTAGCTCCGATACCGGTTCGATCGACATTTCGAACCATCTCATGGCTCCGGTTTTTTCATGGTGTCGTTTAGCCAGCATTGGCTGCAGGTCCGCAAGGGTCCGGACCAGATTGAGATCGATATCGTTAGCCTCTGCGATCGCTTCCTGAAGCCGCGCCTCTACGTCAAAATCCGATCCTGCGTAGAGCACATAGATGCCAGCATGCTTTCGGAAGACAATTTCTGATTGACGTTCCAGGCGTGCCAACGCGCTGTCGACGTCGACACGGTCAATCTCATGGAGGGCCATTGCAATCGTCGCGGGTTGTGTTGCAAGCCCGGACCTGTCTTTAAGCAGATCCAGGGTCGCTATTGTCTTCAGAACCTGTAGCTCCGTATCGCTAGCGCCTCGTGCGATCGCTCTTTCGATTGCATCATGGGCCAGAGCCCAACGACGGCCGTCGGGGGATGATAGAATGGCTGGCTCGAAATTTGATTGGAGGTAACTCCACAGGAGATAAGGCGGGTAGAAGCTATCGGTTGCTTCTCCTGTTAGCGCATCCTGCAAACCATAGGGCTCGGCTGAGCTCAAAAACGAGAATATGCTCCGCTGGTTTTGGCCAAACCTCCTCCGAGACAACGGACCAAGGAGACAAGCCGTAAAGGGATGAAGCGGTGCTGTTCGAGCGAGCTTGCCAGCCAGGCGTTTCGCATCGGTCTTGCTTCTCGCCGGCCTGAGGTGTTCGACGCACGCTTCGGCCAGTGGAAGTGCTTTTCGGACCGCACGTTGATGCCCCAGCGCCTCGCCAATGAGCTCGATCGTCTCTTCCAGCGAAACGGAAATCGAAATGTCGACAAACCGGCCTTGGATTTTTGCCCAGGAGTCCCGCGCTTTTCGGCTCAAGCGCTCGGCATACTCGTCGAAGGCCTGATGCAAGATTCCGAGAAAAATCAGTTTGCCGTGGCTTCGGGAAGCGAGTTCAGCAAGGTCTTGCAGGAGGTGAATATCACCGTCTCCGTCGGCAGCTGCTTCCAGGCCTCGCCCGAGCTCGTCCATAATAATAAGAAGACCGCGATCCTTAGATCGGCGCTCTATTTCGCCGAGAATTTTGGCCGATGCGGCACCGGGAGGAAGCTCGAAATGTTCAGCGAGTTGCGCAGAAACAGAGCGGCGCTCGGTAACGAGCGGCAAGACGCTCCAGCGAGCCGGAAAGTGGGGTAGAGCTGCTTTCAAGGCGCTCATTACCGTTTCGCCAAACAATGTTGCGGCTTGTTCCCGCACGGGCTTGGGCGCGCCGAATAGACAGGCAAGCGCTAGTGCGAGGCTCGATTTGCCACCGCCGTATGGTCCTGTCCATGTGAACGCGCCTTGTTGAGTGTCGGCAACATGCGCGGCCATGAAGGTCACTGCGGCTTGAAATGATGGTGGGCAATAGAAGCCGTCAATGGCGGTGGCAGAGGCAAAGTCGGAATCGATCCGTACTGATCGGCGAAATCTTGGTGCGATTGCTATTGGGTCGCTCATGCAGCCACCTGAAAATGTGCACCAACGAGAGCGTCACGAAGGTTCTTGCGCTCAAGATCCTCTGAATGTTTTCCGTTGCGGATGATCTGTCGGAGTCCGGCTGTCTCGGACCAGACAAGCGTTCCGTCGGAAATTTCTTCGAGCCGCTCAAGCCGTTCCACGATGTCTTCCTCATCGAGCAGAAAGACCCTACCCGGAGATCGCGGCGCGTATGCCGCGTTTTCGAATGACATTGTATTTTGATCCGGCGCGAAGTGTTTCCAGAACGCATTGAGACAAAACAGAAATACGGCGTCGGGGAGGTTGGGTTTTTGTCCGCGCGAAAGCCGTGAGCGGTGCTTATCCATAGGGCGGATCAGTCCGAGTTCGGCTAAAATGGAGTCTCCGGCATCGCTTGAACCGCGACCGCCGATATATGTTCTCAACAGACACTGCAGGTCACGGTCCACGGTGGTCGGAGCTACTCGGCTCCATCCGCATTCCTGCGCGAGTGCGAGCAGAGCGGAAACGATATCCTGCCTAACGAAGCTGCCACCACGGAACTCATTGAAGAGCCAATAGGCAGACGTCAGACGAGGGCGTGCAGCTAAATGCCAATGGAGTAGCCAAAGGGAGGAGTCTTCCTCGAGGTAGGGGTCGATTCCGTCCGGACCGAACAACATGTCTCCGAGCCACGCGGTTGCGAGGCCGTCATCGGTCTCATCAAGAATTCCAGCGCCGGTAGCCCAATACCGAATTGCGCCCACCATGTTTCGGCCAACACCAAAACGCGCGATGGACTCCGGGTCACGGAATACATGAACCGCATCCTTGGGCGAGGGCGCGTCGCTGACAGCGCCATAGGCCTTTTGCAGCCAACCGTAGCGCAAGGGAAAGGTCTCATGCCCCGAGAAGCACGGGCGGTACTGATCGTTCTTCAGCTCTTGAGCACTCACTTTACCTCCTGGGGATGTCATCCAGCACCAAAAGCTATACAAGGTACTGGAGAGACCGTCCAGCACTGAGGGCATAATGCAAGTTGGGGACACCATCTATCTCGACTATCAGGCGGCGACCCCTTTGGATGACCGCGTCTTTCAGGTCATGCAGGCGGCGTATGCGACACACTTCGCCAACCCGCACGCGGCTGATCACGTTCTCGGTTGGCGAGCGGCGGCGGCTATCGAAAAAGCTTCCGCTCAAATCGCCACTCTCTTCGGTCTTCAGGCTGATGACGTGGTTTTTACGTCAGGCGCAAGCGAGGCGAATGCGATGGCATTGAACGCGGCCAAAGCAATCTCAGCTCAAACCGGACGGAACAAGGTTCTGATCGGCTCGGCGGATCATGGGTCCATCCGAAATGAGGCTGATAGCAGTGGTTTGACGGTGAGGCATATCCCGCTCGATGAGCGAGGAGCTCCGGACACGAAACGTCTGCGCACAATGCTAAGCGACGACACGGCGCTTGTTTCAGTTGTGGGCGTGAACAACGAAAACGGCGCAATCGCAGAACTCGCCGAAATAGCGACCGTCTGCAAAACTCATAGCGTTCTGTTCCACGCGGACCTTGCTCAGGCTCCGCTTGCATTGGATATCGACCTTCTTGATCTCGACATCCCGCTCGCGACGATCTCCGCGCACAAGATATATGGGCCGAAGGGGGTTGGCGCACTTCTAGTGGGCCCCGGCGCGTCCGAGTTCGTGAAGCCCGCTGTTGTCGGTGCCGGTCAGCAAAATGGAAGGCGCGGTGGAACGATGCCTACAGAGCTGATTGTCGGCTTCGGCGAAGCATGTCGACTTGTTCTGCAGAACGGGGAAAGCGAGCGTACAAGAGTCGCCGACATTCGAAGCCATTTCGTGCAAAAACTCAAAGAAAAACAAATAGCTACATTGGTTGGGGATCTCAACTTGAGGCACCCTGGGAATGCGCTTATGCGCTTTCCCGGTCACAGCGCATTGGATCTTCTCGCGCGTCTTCAGCCACATATAGCCGCTTCGACGCAGTCAGCGTGCTCATCCGGAACGCCGGAGCCGTCACATGTCTTGCGGGCCATGGGGCACGACAAGACGTTTGCATCGGAGTGCATTCGTTTCAGCTTTGGGCGGTTCTCGGACTTGAACCAGGCTGATCGGGCAGTTGCATTGTTATTGGGGGCAGTTGCAGATTCTTTGCGAGAGAGACGGCCTCAAACAGAATGAAGGGGCAGCCAAGATTGCCACCCCTTCAATTTCTCTATTGGCATTGTCTTGGCTAGTGGATTGCGTGTGCCAGCGCGAGGGCCAAGTATGCAAAGCCGATAGCCGCATAGATAATTGCTTCCATGTTTTTCTCCTGATGTTCGGCTGCGATAAATGCAGCGAACATCGTTTATTCAAATAAAAATACTCCGTCCCAGACTGTTGTTCGACGCGGAAAATTGCACAATTTCCGATATTTATCCAAAAATATGCATGTATATACGATTTGTATTCCAATGGAAAAATAGTTGTACTTTTCTTGTGTGTTTTATGACTGATTGATACGAGCGCTGCGCGAGCCCTACAGTTTCTTGACGGCAGTACGACCGTTTTGCCGGTATCAAAGGGTTTTGCTGCTGTGGCGGCGTCTATCCGACAATTATTTGACAGTTGCTACACCTCCTCTGTTTCAAGCCTGCAAGTTGTGTACTGTCAGCTACAGGAGAATGACCTATGGATGATGCAGACGCGGAATCTTCAGAAGAGCGGTGGCGTGAAGCCGCTGGCCGAGCCATGGTACTGTGGCGCGAGCACGTAGGCGGCACGTATGACACGCTGGCCACGGCGCTTGGGCATAGCTCACCTGCAACATTGGCACAAAACCTCCGTCCAAAGGGACGGAAACCTCGCCTGCATACTGCGGTGCTTGAGAGTATTGCGAAGGTCCTGGCTAAGAAGCTTGCCGATAGGCGCACTGATCTAGGTGAGCAGGAACTGACGGACGCTTTGCGAAGGCACATCATTGGAGGAGCTCCCTCCCCGCTCGAAGGCGAGGTTGGTCATGAGTTGTTGCGCACGCCACGTTCCGGAGCAGGATTGACTTCGGCGCTGTTCAATTTTGACCTGTGGACGCCCGGGCAGTCTCCGCAGACTATCATCAATGAATTCGCTCCCTACCTTGGGCCCGACGGGGCCGAAATCGTAAGTGGGCTATCCCAAAAGGCAATCGATGCTATTGGTGCAGGCGACTTCGCTCGGCAACGGCAAATCGCCGAGGAAGCAATCCATTTGGGAGAGGCGGCCCCTGAGACGCCGCTGAAGGGTGAGGGGCTATATCTGAAAGCGGAAGCGCTTCGCCTGAAGGCCGATTTCGAGCCCGATCGACAAGAGCAGCGCCGCCTTCGGCAGGAGGCGGAGGGATTCTATGCCGCCGCCGAAGACGCTCTTGCAGGAGACCCACGTGCTATTCGCGGTCGCGCTAGGACTGTCGAGGTCCTTGGCGATCTGGATGGTGCGCTGGAACTATTCGACAAGTCCATCGCTGCGGTCGATGCGCGCGCGGCTTCTGTAAGGGAAGGCGATCGTTTGTCGATTGCACATGAGCGCATCCGGACGCTCAGACACAAACTGACTTGCCTGTCAGCAATGCACAATGAAGCACCTCTCGCCACCGAGGCAGCACAACGCCGTGGCGAAGAAATCAGGCGTCTGATTGCCGCTTCCGAACCAAGGCACGCGGAAACGCTGAAACTTCTGAATGCACATCAAGACTGGTGGCTGATCGAATGGTTCATGGCTCACGTGCTTCACGCGAAAGCATGGACATCAATCAAAGAGGATGGCCTGGCGGCCAAGCGCCTAGAATGGTCACTACAGCAGCGGCTGAGGATGATGCCCGACGTCGGTTCGCTTTCGGCAGTTGAACTAGGCAACCTTCATTGGTGGAGCGGCGTGGCGCGCCATGCGCGCGGTGCGTTCGAGCCTGCACAGCAGCGCATCCTCGAGGCCCTGAGCGAGGCGCTCGATCGTGGTGATGACCGGCAATCGATCAAGAAACTGGCGAACCGATTTCTCAACGCAGGAACGGCGCCGTGGAGTTCAAACGAGTTCTGAAAAAGGAGAACCCAATGCTGATTTGCGTCATGCGTCACGGCGAAGCCCTGGACGATATCGAAGACTGCTACGGAGGAATTGCAGATTTTCCACTCACAGATTTGGGCCGGGATCAGGCAAGGGAAACCGCTGAACTGCTTCGTTCCCGCTCACCATCCGCGATCTATTCAAGCCCATTGAAACGCGCCCACGAGACGGCACAAATCATCGCGGGCGTGTTGAAACTGCCTGAGCCCAAGGTGATTGATGATCTGCAAGAGCGAAATTCCTATGGCGTGCTTAGCGGAGTCAATAAAGACAAGGCCAAGGACGTATTCGGTCAAGTTCTCGCCAAACTTAAGGAAAAGCCCGGATATTCCAAAGAGGCGATCCCTGGTTGTGAGCTGTGGGATGATTTCGTTGTGCGGGTTACGCGTGCCTTGGACTTGGTTGTTCGAGACGCGGAGAAAAATGGACATCACTCCATTGGGATAGTGACGCATGGAAAGTTCTCGAGCGCTCTTTTCGAAGATGTTCTGAAAATAAAGGAGCCGTTTGACCTCAAACTTAGCGCAATAAACATTCTTGAATACCAGCCGTTTGTTGCGCGCCTGACCACTTGATGCTCAAATGCTTGCGAACGCAGGCGTCAATGGAAATGGCGGCACGGTGCTAGACTCAACTTGGCCGAAACTTAACGGACTCGAGCGCCTTTGCGGCATTGATGCGGAGGCGCTTCGAATCCTGCCGTTCTTTGCATTTGAGGTTGCCGATTGGGACAGCAACCGAAAGCGCGTCCTGCGTGACCTCATTGACGCTCGGCTCGGACCTGTTGTCGTTGTCCGTAGCTGTGCGGCATTGGAAGACGCAAACCAAAACGAGCCGCCTGGCTTTTTTGATAGCGTACTCGGCGTCAATACGACCGCCTCCACAGAATTGGAAAAGGCGATAGATCGAGTCTGTCAATCTTACCTGCGCCGGACCGATCACAACCGGCTCCGCCACAAGGTGATAGTACAGACCCAGCTGCTGCGACCGAAAATGAGCGGTGTGTGCAGCGTGAGCGAGGATGAAAACGCCTATTTGGAGGTCGAGTATGACGACCGCTGCGGGCGAACTGATGCCGTTACATCGGGAATGGACGTTCAGCGAGTTCACCTCAGCCGGTGTCATGTCGAAATGCCTGTGTTTTGGCGGAAATTACGCGACGCGATGGCCCTGATAAGCGAAAACTTCGCCGCGCCGTTTTTTGTGGAATTTGCTTTCGACGACGCCGGCGCCCTCCATGTCTTTCAAGTCCGCGCCGACCGACGGCCCCTCCTATCCGCCGAAGGTCTGACCCCGAGCTGTCACCAGATGGAGCTGGCCGCGGCATCCATTGAATCCAATGGACCGTTGTCCGTCATGGCGGATTGGAATCCGATGGAGATGTTGGGGCGCGATCCCAAGCCGCTCGATGTCTCACTTTACGATGAATTGCTTATGTCCGGCGCGTGGGCCGATGGTCGCGTGTCTCTCGGCTGGCACAAACCCGACATGCGTCAACTGACCGTCGAACTCGGTGGGCAGCCCTATGTGAGACTACGAGAGAGCTTTCGTACCCTCCTGCCACGCGGATTGCCTGTAGGGCTGGTCAACGCGCTCCTGGAAGATCGTATGAAGCTTCTCGGATCGGCGCCCGAGCTTCATGATAAAGTCGAATTCCGCATCATGTGGTCTGCCTCTCCAATCGACGAGGAAACGACAAGAGCACACTTGCTCGACCGCGGTTTCGATGTTGACGGCGTGAATCGCTTGTTCGTGGCGCTCAAGCGAGTGACCCGCGATACCATCCGGGAAGCAGGTGAGCACCTTCGCGCGGACCGCGCAGGTATGAGCGATTTGCGCTTGGCCAGGCGCCGCTTGGCCAAGCTTGGGGCGGAAGCGCCACCTCACAAGGTCTCGAGCGAGATCAAAGCGGCCCTGGAAATGTGCCGGACGAAGGGGACAATCCCCTTTTCCAGACAGGCCCGGATCGCATTCACATTTCGATTCATCGTCAATCAACTTGTCGAGCAAGGGGCACTCCATGCAGACGCAGTGCAAGAATGGGAAGCGGGTCTGAACACAATAGCCGGCAAACTCGCCCATGATCTCGCCAAGCTGGAAGAAGGCACACTTCAACGACGTACTTTTGACCGTCGCTACGGACATTTGCGGCCGAGAACTTATAGTTTGGAGTCGCTTCGCTATGACGAGCAGCCCAAGATCGCTGGCCCCCCAAGTCTGCGCAGCCGGGGCACGCCCACCGCCGCTCCATACTCGGTGTGTCTCCCATCGTGGCTCAAAACAATCGGTGTGAAACTTTCCCAGCCCGAGTTCTGGGAGATCGCTGCCGACGCATACCGCGGGCGCGAGGAGTTGAAGTTTGGCTTCACCGCTCTGCTGTCAGATATACTACAGACCCTGGCAAAGGTCGCCGAGTGGACCGGTTTGGATCGACGTCAACTTCGGGCACTCCGGATTTCCCGCATACTCAATCTGATGGATGCTGCAGACAATTGGCATTCGTTTGCCAACGGGGTCGACGCGGCCATTCAGGTCTTGCCGCCCCCGACCAAATGGCACCTGCCTGACATAATACTCGACAAGAACGACCTTTACGTCGTGAGGGAGCTGGAACCGCGTCCCACCTTCATAGGTGCCAATCTGAGCCAGGGTCCGCTACAAGTCGTGACCGGGGATGGACCGCTGGATACCGAACTTAACGGGGTCGTTGTCGCCATTGAAGCACCTGATCCTGGATTTGACTGGATATTCGCCCAGCCACTTGCGGGCCTGATCTCGGCCTACGGCGGAGAATTTTCACATATGGGCGTGCGTTGCGCAGAATTCCGTATCCCGGCCGCGCTGGGATGCGGCGCGAGGTTGTTTGACAGCATCGCGGGTTCCGAAAAGATAACAATAGATGCCGGACACGGTGAGATCTGGAATGAAGTTGGGAGGCTCTTTCCTTGACCGCGGCCCCTAAAAAACCCGTCATCGGTGTCGTTGCTCGCGCTCTGGCCGTGCAAGGGCGCTCACGCCCGTTCCTGGGTGCATTCGAACCCTACCTTGAAGCGATTTCATCAAGTGGGGCCGATCCGGTCATTGTGCCTTATGGCGTGCAGGCGGATACCCTGATCTTGTTTGATGGGGTCGTGTTCACGGGGGGTGACGACCCCTCCCGATCCGAGTGGTGGGACAACGCGCGGCCGGCATCCTCCCAAGATCACCGGAGGGACGCTTTTGAAGCTGACGTCGCGCTGCTCTGCCGTGAGCATCAGATTCCGTTACTGGCGATATGCCGGGGCGCGCAGTTGATCAACGGAGTGATGGGAGGCGCCATGACCAGCCGAGCGGATTTGTCGAATTGTGATCATGGTACCGACCGCGAAGCGCTCCACGACGTACAAATCCGCCCGAACAGCATTTTGTGGAAGGCCCTGGGAAGCCGCGAGAAGCACATGGTTCTGAGCCGGCATTCGGCATTAATCGCGCGCTTGGCCCCTGGCCTGGATGCGACGGCATGGGCACCGGACGGCACAATTGAGGCGTTCGAAGCGACTGAGTGGCCCTGTATCGGTGTGATTTGGCATCCCGAATGGGTCGGACCAAATAGAGCTCCCGATTTGGCCCTTTTCCAATGGTTGGTTGAAGCGGCAAGGAGACGTCAGTCATGACCCAGGTCATCCTTCTAGGCGCGGGTCGAGGCTCCCGTCTCGGCACGCAGAGCGGTTTCGGCCCAAAATGGATGTTGGAGATCGAGGGTCTGTCGCTCGCTCAGCATCTGGTGAACGTGTTTCATTTGCAAAACGTCACCGACATCAACCTGGTGCGTGGTGCTCAAGGCGGAACTGTTCTCAGTCCGTCAGTAGCCTATACAGAAGTGATCGACTCTCCAAACATGGTCCATACCCTTCACGAGGTTCGCCATCTGGTCCGTGACGATGTGATCGTTGCTTATTGCGACTTGCTGCTCGAACCGCGCGTCGTGCAAAAGGTGCTAGAGTTCACGGGAGATGTCGGTGTGGTGGTCGACCAGCACTGGCAAGAACTCTTCGCGTTGCGCGCCGATGACCCGCTTGAAATTGCAGAGAGCTGCCGCGTCGTCGATGGTCGTCTAGTCGAACTTGGTCAACTAGTTTCGCCGGGACAAAGGCCAGACGCGCAATATATTGGCCTGGTCTATTTCAAACTGCCCATCTTCCAACAGCTCATGCGGATGTATGACGAACTTCTTGATATGACGGCCGGGGCACCCTGGCGCAATTCATCAAGCTTCGTTCAGGCGTATCTTACCGACTTTCTTCAGGAGGCAATCGATCGTGGATATGCTGTTCAGCCCATAGAAATTGAGGGAGGTTGGTTTGAGTTCGACACACCGCGCGACCTGGCGGCCGCGCGCCAACTGGCGCTAGAGCCCAAACCGCACGTGTTCGATCTTAAGGTCCTCACAACCAGGCCAACCGTGATCTCCGCCGGCGGAGTGGCAATACGCGGCAGCGGCGACCACCGCGAAGTGTTGCTGGTCGGGAGCGGCGAAAAAGGCGGCTGGCGGATTCCCAAGGGAATGCTTGAGCCGGGAGAGGCTGTCGAAGACGCGGCAAGGAGAGAGGTCCTGGAGGAGGCCGGCGTGCCCGTGAAGATCGAGGAACGCGTCGATATCGCCGAATGGACCTATGATTACGGCGGCAGAAGCTGGCTCGAACGCTGCTTCTTTTTCCGAATGGCCGCCGAAAGCGAAAGCCCGCCTGTACCAGACTCGGAACACGAGGTTGCTGCATGGGTGATGGTATCGGACGGCGTTGATGGCATGCGTTTCGCCGAGGAGCGACAAGCTCTTGAACGGGCCGTATCATGACCTCGGGTGGCCAGCAATTCGCAGCTGGATTTTTGAACCAGGAGTACGGAATCTCGCCGGCCGAAGAGCCCCTGTCCGGAAACACAATCGGCATTCTGGAAACTGCCCAAAACGGTGGAATTCCTGTCGCGTTGCCGGAAGTCCTTCCTGCTTCGCTCCTTCAGGCACCGTACGATGAAGCCATCGCATCCATCGCGGCTGTGTTGAAGCAGAATCCGGTTTGGAGTGCATTTGAGACCCCCCTCCGACTGAATTCCCGGCTGCTTCCCAGCGCAATTGTAGACATCTGCTACAGCGATGGGTCCGCTCGGGAGGCCAGATTTTCGTTCACGCCCGGACCGGCCGCCATCCGGGAAATCGCATCCAGCTTGCGAATACTCTTTCGAGCAGAAACGTTTGGCCAAAACGTGGGCGGGGAAGATCCGTTCGAATTCCTATCGGTTCGCCCTTCAATTGGCGCCTGGCTAAGCGCCGGGTTTGACATCATCACCCTGAGCGTAAGACCCGATCACGAAGAAGCCTGGGGCGTTGCCACTTCAAACAGCGATCGGATTAGTTTCGGGGATCAACCTCCCAGTTGGGCCGCTGCCCTGGCGATGCAGCTCGCAAGAATATGGCCGTTTGCTTTTGAGGCGCGGTTCGCCGGGCGAAATGCCGGTGGTCACCTCGTGGATATTTGCGTCAGTGACGATAGCGAAAACCGCAATACCGAACTGTTGGCAAAGCTGCTCGCCGATGGGCGACCCTTGCCGAATGGCATTGTCGCGAACTGCACTCCTTTTCCGCGGCAATCGCTGACCGCTGGCACTGAGGCTTTGGCGACTGGTCACGCGCAAGGTGATCGATGGGCTTATGGTCCATTGGCGACATCCCTTGAGACCGCGATCAAATTCAGGACGGCGGGCGAGGCGCCTATTTTGGTCTTGGACAGATTGCGTCCGTCACAGGCACATTTGCTGTCTGGAATTGCCGCGCTCGCCCTACGCCAAGATGGCCCTGCCTCCCACATCACGATTCTGGCACGAACCGCCGGACTCGCAGTCCTTTCCAATGTGCAGCAGAAATCCCCAGCATGGCCATCCGACGGAACCATCGTAACGCTCAGCGAATCTCTTGGCGCGCTTATCGTCGGCAAATCCCAGCCCGAGCAGTCGACTACGCGTTTCATCGGGCCACGCTTGTTTCGACGCTATGCAACTCCGGTTGCCCTTGCGGCGGGCGTACCAACTGAAAAGATCTCTGGACGGTCTATTGGACTCTGTCGTTCCGAAATGCAGATTCAAAACTCGCCGGAAGCACCGATCTTTCTTGACTATCTGGCCCGGTTTGGGGCTGCCGAAAGCGAAAAGCCGGTACCTCAACCAGTCGCTGACCGGATGGAAGCGTCGCTTGACACCATGCTTGAAACTGCTGACGGAGAACTCGTCAACTACCGTCTCATGGATGCGGATCTCCACGAGGTCTTGGCGGGTCATCCTGACGCAAACTTGGGCTCGAGAACGGTCGATAGCCGCGGCCTGCGCGGCCCGCGTTGGGCGCTGGCGAACGGATTCTATCGATGGCAGGTGGATATGGCGGTCCGCGTCACAGCCCGCCATTCCCGCCAAGGTTCAACAAATGTCGCCATAACCGTTCCGTCGGTCTTTGGACTTTCGGAAGTGGCCGCCGTTCGGCGCCTTTTCGACACCAGCTTGGGTAACCATTCCGGTGCTGCCGATGCGTTGCGGTTCGGCGTGATGATCGAAACACCGCGCATGTGCGCACATGCGCCGCTGCTTCCAATGTATGCTGAGGTGTTCAGCTTCGGCCTGAATGATTTGACAGCGTCGGTCTATGGCCTCGAGCGCAGTAGCTGGGATTCTTTTGGCCACTACTACGTGGCGGCGGGTCTTTTGGGAAAAGATCCCTTCTCCGCTTTGGATGTGCCGGTGGTTGGGAGGCTCGTCAAAAACACGATCGCTACGTTGCGGTCCTCCGGCGCTAAAGGCCCTGTTTTCCTTTGCGGCGAGGCTGCCAACAGTGCTTCTGCTTATACCATCTCCGTCCAGAACGACAATGTGTACGTGTCCGTCCCGGAGGCAGATTGGGCCTCAGCGGTGATTTCGTCCGCCAGTGAAAAAACGAGATTGGCCAAGGGCCTTGGGTTTCCGCGAAACGCATCGTTGAAGCACACCCATCATATGACGAGGCGAGCCACCACCGCTGTTCGTATCGGACATACAGATCTTGCAGCTGAAGCGGCATTGAAGTGGTTTTCAATCGTCGCGCCGATGTCCGACAAGGACGACATGCAAAACTGGAAGGTGTTGAAGAAGCGGCTGGTATCGGCGCTTTTCGGGGAGTTGCAGGGCAAGTTCTTCGCGCCGAATTGGGACGCGGAACAGGTATCTTCCTATGCTCAAAATTTGATGGACGGACCCGAGACCGTGCGAATTTCGCAGTTTCCTATAGGAATCTCCTGTCATGCGCGTAGTGAGGCGCTGGAAAGCACATGGAATGACGATCAGCTGAGAAACTTCATTGCCGCTTTTGATAATTTGGCGACGCTGCACGTTTTCCCGCAACAAAACGCTGATCAACTCTGTTTCCGTGCGGTCTTTGGTGCAGAGGGTCTGCTGGTCGAGGCAGGATGGGGGCAGGCGATGTATGTGTTCGAGGCAGAGCGTGGACAACATCCCATTGCCGTTGCACGCCTGGATACAGACGGCCATTTTCGGTTCGAACATAGAATCGCGAAATCACACAAAGTGATGAAAGGGCTGAAGAACCTCGTCTCGTCGCATAAGCGCTGGCTATTGGGCGCTGGCCGCATAGTTTCTGCGATGCTCGGTTTGGAACAGTTCGCAATCGAGGGTTATTTCGACCCAGATGTTCCATCAGAGCTTAAGGTCGTGGACATGGATCTTCCCCTGGACATAGCTTGGAACGTCACGTCGTAGCATGTGGGCAATCGACCGATCTTATTAAGCAACGTCCTGTTTGTTCTCATCTTGTTTGTCACAGGGTATGTATCCGGCAAGTGCTGCTGCGATAGCATCCGATACCGTGTTGGCCGCGGCGCGAATGGGGTCTGTCTTAAGATGTGCGTAGCGGGCGGTGGTCTGAATTTGGGTATGCCCAAGGAGCTTACCGATCATAGTCAGATCTTGTCCGAGTTGAAGCGCGTCCGACGCGAACGAATGCCGTAGGTCATGTATGCGCAGGCCGTCGAGGCCGGCACGTTTGCGCAGTCGTCGCCACGGCTTCTGCATATCGGTGAGGTGCTGTCCTTCGATCCTCCCAGTGATAACGTAGGGATTGTTCTTTACCTTGGGAATGGTCCTCAACACCTCGATAACCGTCTTGCCGATCGGCACCAACTTGGCGCCGGTTTTGGAATCGGGGAGGCGAAGCACTCCGCCTTCAAGGTCGACATAATCCCATTTGAGGGTCTGGATTTCCCCTAGTCGGCATCCGGTCAACAAAAGGAGGCGGATGCAGTTTGCGGCTTCCGGCTCTTCGTCGGCCTCACGCAAGACCTTGCCGAGGCTGGCGAGTTCGTCAGGCGTGAGGTAGCGCTCGCGCTTGACCTCCTTGTAACGTTTCACTTTCCAGCAAGGGTTCATGCCATCCGTTCGCACACCCCAGGTGTGGGCGACGGTGAACATGATTGAGAGAACGCCGAGCGTACGGTTAGCCTGATAGGGAACGTTCTTCATTGATTGATGAAGCCCAACCACGTCGGCACGCGTGACATCGATAATGCGATGTGAACCCAGCTTGGGATTGATAAACAACTCGACCGAACGCTTGTATTCGCCGTAGGTGGACGACTTGCAATGCACCGCAACGTGTTCTTCGAGAAAGCGCTTGCCGAATTCCTTCATGGTCGGCGAGGCTTTGCGCTTGTCGCGGTCGGTCGCGGGATCGCCGCCCAATCGGACATTGGAAAGATGCTTCATTGCCTCGGTGCGGGCGAGTTCCGGCGTCAGTGCGCCGTGAAGGCCAATGTTCACGCGGCGCAGTCGGCCGCCGATACGGAACTGAGCAAGGTACATCTTCCGTCCGGAGGGATAGACACGCAGGCCGAAGCCCTTCAGCTCGTCATCCCAAAGGAAAAACTCCTTGTCCGCTGGTGTCGCGGCATCAACGGAACGTTTCGTGATCTTCGGCATGGAACACCTCGTGAACGCTGGAATCTCCGGAATCACATCGGAATCATCTATGAGAAAACGATGGAGTTCTTGGTCGCAAGATAGCGTAACCCCGACTGGACAATTCGTCAATAAAAACATTATGTTAGGGCGTGTTCGGCTGCGATATCGAAGAAAGGGATAACGCGGCGAAAACCGCTCTGAACAAACTCATAACCTGAAGGTCGCAGGTTCAAATCCTGCCCCCGCAACCAAGATAGAACCGCCAACTCATTGAGTTGGCGGTTTTTTTGTTTCTGGTGGCCTGCTCCCCGTTTTTTCCGCGTCTACAAGTTTCCGCTTCACGTTGTGGTCCTTTGCGGACCTTGCTGCCACTTCAGCATCGCATTGGCGTTGAGTTCGGTGCCATTGTCGCCGGCCGCCAGCAAGGGATAGCCGCGCAGTGCAGCGACGGCGTCCAGTTCACGGGCGACACGCTGACGCGAGATAGAGTTATCGGCAACGGTCGCCAGGCATTCCCGGCTGAAGTCATCGATGACGCACAGGATGCGGAAGCGACGTCCGCCAACCAGCGTGTCGGAAAAGATGTACAGCGACCGGCGCTGATCGGGATCCTAAGGGGTCGCCATCGACGCCCGCGTACCCAGGGCTCGCTTGCGGCCGCCACGCTTCCTCCCCGTCAGCTTTTCCTCGCGATAGAGGCGTTAGAGCTTCTTCCAGCTCACCTCAGGGGAGCAGGTCACAAGGTGTCTGAGAAGGGAAGGGATCAAACCCGAAACCATGAGGCAAGGACGCTTGCTTCACCGCAAAGCCGCCGCCTAAAATGATCTTGATGGTCCAGACCCTCCACCAGATCAGCTCGGCCATTGTCCCAAAACCTCTGACAACGGACACCCTCTCCATTGCGGGCAATGCGTTTTGCATCTAAAACAATCGAAAGGCCATCTCCTGATCGAGCTGACATGACCGACTCCCCCAATCACAAGGTCTACTTCGTCCCCGGATTGCATCGAGGTCTCAAAGTGCTCGAGCTACTCGGCGGGGCGGGGGAGGCAATGTCGATCAGCGATATCGGCCGCGCTATGGGGTTGAGCCGGTCATCGGCCTTTCGCCTGGTCTATACGCTGCGCCACATGGAATTTCTCAAGGAAGGCGAGCAGAAGGACACCTATACTCTTGGCGCAAGGGTTCTGAACCTCGGCTTCGCCTATCTGAATCAGCAGCCGATCGCCACGATCGCCCGTCCGCACCTGGCCAGCCTGCGGGACAAAACTGGCGTCAGCGCACATCTCAGCGTGCTGGAAGGGCAGGATGTTCTGTACCTAGGCAGCCACCAGGCCAGGACCGGCTATGTCTCCAACATGGTGACAGGGACGCGGGTGAAGGCCTATGTCATTCCGGTTGGATGGGTACTGTTGACGGCGCTGGACGATGCCGAGCTGAAGGCCTTCTGCGCCGGCCAAAAGATGGTGCCCACGACCGAGCATACGCCGACGACCTATACCGAGCTGAAAGCCAAGGTCGCCAGCGTGCGGGAGCAGGGCTATGTCTTCTCGCGCGGCTTTCACGAGCCGGGCGGGTCGAGCGTCGCGGCGCCGGTGCGCAACAACACCGGCCGGGTAGTCGCCTGCGTCAACGTCTCCGGGCCGGACAGTGGGTTCGACTTCGATCAGCTGGATAGCCTGTACATCGCCGAAACGCGGGCGACCGCGCTCCAGATCTCGCGTGGGCTCGGGTATCTGGGCGACAACTGAGGAAGGCATCAGGCCAGCGCGAGAATCGCGCGGGCCTCGGCAGGAGTGGCAATGTCGCCGCCAAGATCGCGTATGATCCTGATTGCCTTCTCCACCAGTTGGGCATTTGACCGGCAATGTTCGCCGCGGTCGATGTAGGCCGTGTCCTCCATCCCAATACGGCAGTGTCCTCCCAGCAGAAAGGCTTGCGCGAGCATCGGAAAGGCCATTCTGCCGATTCCGAAGGCGGCCCATTCGCTGCCGGCGGGAAGTTGGCCGACGAGATAGGCCATTGTCTCGGGGTTGGCGACGGCGCCGAACCGGACGCCCAAGACCATCTGTACCATAAGCGGCGCTGTCAGAACGCCGCGCGCCACGAAATCCTTGACCATGTGCAGATCGCCGGAATCGAAGATCTCGATTTCCGGTCTCACGCCGGCGGAGATTATCCTCTCGGCCATTGTGGCAAGGTTGCGCGGGCTGTTGATCACACTGGCTTGGCCGGACCACATGGTGTTGAAGTCCAGCGTGCAGATGTCGGGAAGGAGGGCCTCGATATGGGCAACCCGGCGTTCGGGTGTACAAAGGGTCGAGCCGGGTGCGGCTACCTTCGGATTATCGTCCGACGGAATGAAGCGACCACCTTCACCCGTCGTCAAGTTGAGCAGGACTTCGCTGTTCTCCGAGCGGATCCGGTCGACGAGTTCGCGGTAGAGCGTCAGATCCATCGACCCTTTCGCCGTTTCCGGATCGCGGACGTGCAAGTGTACGATTGCCGCCCCCGCCGCCGCCGCATCCAGCGCCTGACGCGCAATCTGCTCCGGCGTGACCGGCAGGTAGGGGCTGATCTCGGGTGTCATCAGGTTGCCGGTGATCGCGGCGGTAAGGATCGTCTTCCTGCTCATGCTCGGGTGTCCAGTGCGGCATGAACCGCTGCGGCGAGCGTATCGGCGATGTGCTCGATCTCGTCCGGCGTCGATGTATAGGCTGGCGCGAGGAGGACGTGGTCACCTAGCCGCCCATCAGCACAGCCCTGCGCCGAGTAGGTCATTACCCCGCGGGCGAATGACTCGGCCTGGATGTTCTGCGCGACGGAGCGTTCGACGGGGAAGGGGGCCTTGGTGTCGCGGTCGGCGACCGCTTCAATCGACCAGAACAGGCCCCGGCCGCGAATGTCGCCGACATTGGGGTGTTGGGCCAGACGGAAATGGAGCGCCTGTTGCAGCTGCTCGCCCCTGGCACGGACATTGGCTAACAGCCCATCGTCTTCGATCACCTGCTGGACGGCCAGGGCTCCCGCCGTTGCGACCGCGTGGGACATGTAAGTGTGCCCGTTCCACAAAGTTCCGCTGCCGGTTTCGATGGCGGCAATCACCTTCTCGGCAGCCATGACCGCCGCGATCGGCTGGTAGCCGGCGCCCAGGCCCTTGGCCAGCGTGGTGATGTCGGCGCAGATGCCTTCCTGTTCGAGCGCGAACGGAGATCCGGTGCGACCCATGCCGCACATGACCTCGTCGGCGATGAACAGGACGCCGTGCGCGTCGCAGATTTCGCGGATCCTCTTGAAATAGCCGGCGGGCGCAGGCTGCGTTCCCAGCGATGCACCCACCACCGGCTCGGCCACGAAGGCCATGACGTTTCGGGGGCCGAGCTCGAGGATCTTCGCCTCCAGCAGGTTGGCCATCCGGCGCGCGTAATCCGCTTCGGCTTCGCCGCTCTCGCGCAGGCGATAGGCATAGGGAGCCTCAATGTGGTCAACCTCCATGAGCAGCGGCTGAAACGGTGCGCGCCGGCCGGCGTGGCCGCCGGTGGCGAGGGCGCCAAGGGTGTTTCCATGGTAGCTGGGTGAACGCGCAATGATCCGGATGCGCTCGGGCTGGCCGCGTTCCAGGTGGTATTGCCGCGCGAGCTTCAGGGCGGCTTCCATCGCTTCCGAGCCGCTGCCCAGGAACATCACACGCCCGGCGCCAGTGCCTTCCGGTGCGCGATCGACCAGGAATTTGGCGAGTTCCTCGGCAGGTGCATTGGTGAAAAAGGACGTATGGGCGAAGGACACCTGGTCAAGTTGATGCTTCAGAGCGGCAATCACTTTGGCATTGTCATGGCCAAGGCAGGATACTGCCGCACCGCCACAGGCATCCAGATACCGATTCCCCGCATCGTCCACGAGGTAATTGCCTTCGCCGCCAACAACTGAGGGAAGGGTTGATTTCAGGTTGCGGTGGAGCACACTGGACATGTTCATTCCGTCTTGCATATGGACATGTGTTTTGTATATTAAACGAAATCAGCAAGCTCAAGGAAAATTCTCCAAGAGCCGAAAAATTGAGGAGCTTGACTTGGTAGGTGCACTGGAGGGGCTGCGGATCATCGAGGTGTCGCAGGTGCTCGCGGCTCCGTTCTGCGGCTATCAGTTTGCTTTGCTTGGCGCGGACGTCATCAAGGTCGAAAACCCGCAGACGCCCGATTGCGCGCGCGGACGCGGCCCGGTGCCGGCGCTGAACGCACGCGAAGTCGGGCTGACCTATCAGGTGCAGGGCGCGAACAAGCGGTCGCTTGCGCTCGACCTGACGGACCCGCGCGGAGCGGCTGCCTTGCAGAAACTCGTGGATACGGCGGATGTCTTCATCGAGAATTACAGCACGGGAACACTGGACGCGCTGAACCTTGGCTACGACACTTTGCGTGGGATCAATCCCCGGTTGATCCACTGTTCAATGACGGGATACGGAGAAACCGGGTCGAAGGCGCGTAAGGGAGCCTATGACAACACGATCCAGGCCGCCTCCGGGATCATCTCCCAAAGCGCGGGGCAAAAGCCCGGCCTGTCGTTTGTCGACTATGCCGCCGGATATGCGGCCGCCTTCGCGATTGCTGCGGCAGTCGTGCAACGCCAGCGGACCGGTGAGGGCTGTCATATCAGCGTGTCGATGCTCGAGGTGGCCATGTCGCTGATGGCCCCCGAAGCGGCCGCTCTTCAGGTGGCGCCGGCCGCTCCGAAGCGGGAAGAAGCCGGGATCGCGGCTTACGAGACGGCCACCGGACCACTGATGCTGGGTGCATTCAGGCCGGCCCAATATCGCAAACTCGGTCGCTGCCTGGCCAAGGCCGGACATTCGCTGCCGATTCTCGATGAGATCAGGGATTGGCCTGATGTCTGGGCCAATTCCGCCGTGATCCGGGCCATGCTTCAGGAGATCTTTCGGCAGCGGGGTGCAGAGGAATGGGTCGGTATGCTCGACAGCGCGGACGTGCCGGCGGAACGGATCGTCGCGCTTGGTGAGGCGGTCGCTTCGCGCCAGCTGGCGGAGCGGGGCTATTTCACGGTGTCGCCGGATGATCCTTCGGTCCGTCTGCCGGTGGCAGGCTACACGATGTCGCGGGGCGGACCTGACGTCACGATGGCGCCTCCCGAGCTGGGCGCGCACAGCCAGGCGGTGTTGCTGGAGGCAGGATTGCCCGGTTCCGAGATCGATGCCCTGATCGCGGCAGGGGTGGTGCGATGACGCCGCGCCTCATCGCCGAACCAGCCTTCCGGCTTCCCGACAAGTTGCGGCACCGGGGCGAACCCTCCGCCTGGGCGAAGATGACCCGCCCCGGGCAACCGATGCACTCCTTCCTTGAGGCTGCCTTCTTCGATGCCGAGCGCAACCTCTGGCTCTGCGACGTGCCCTATGGCCGGGTGTTCCGGGTTACGCCCGGCGACGAATGGACGATGGTTCACCGGATCGACGGTGAGCCACATGCCATGCGAATTGCGCCCGACGGGCGGCACATCGCCGTGGACTATCGCCACGGGGTGATCGAGTTGAGGGACGAAAGCGGCTTCACGGTTCTTGAGACCGGGGCCGAATCTTGCGGTTTCCTGGGTCTTTCCGACATGTGCTACGGGCCGGATGGCCGGCTCTGGTTCACTGACAGCGGCCGCACCTCGCTGAGCGACCAGCGGGGCAGGGTCTGGTGCCGGATGCCGGACAGCGAACTGCGGCTGGTGCTCGATTGCGTGCCCTATTCCAACGGTATCTGTCTGTCGCCCGACGGTGCCTGGGTCTATGTCGCCGCAACCCGTGCCAATCAGGTCTGGCGGCTGTCGTCGCACCTGCCCGCCATGGGCCAGCCGATGGTCGGGGTCTTCCTGCAGCTGTCCGGCGGTCTCGGGCCTGATGGTCTGGCCACCAACACCCGCGGCTGGCTCGCCGTCGCGCAGGCCCAGGCCGGGCGCGCCTATGTCTTCGATGCCCTGGGAGATCCGGTCGCAGAGATCCGGCTGCCCGAAGGTCTCTGGACCACCTCGGTCGTCTTCAGCCCGGACGAACCGTCCCGCCTTTTCATCGTCGATGCCCAGACCGGCACCGTTTTCACAGCAGCAATCCCCGACTGACGGAACCCTTCAATGAACAAAGATGACCTGCACGGCTATGTCCCCGCAATCGCCACGCCTTTTTCCGCGAAGGGCGAAATCATGGAGGACGCCTTTGTCGAGCTGTTCGAGTTCCTGATCGGACGGGGGGCGACCAGCATCTGCATCGCCGGCGACAACGGCGAGAGCTGGGCCCTGACCGCTGCGGAACGTGGTCGGCTCGTGCGCCTGGCCAAGGATACGTCCCGAGGTCGTGTTGGGGTAATGATGGGCATTTCGGCCCCTACGATCGAAGCCTGCCTGGGATACGTACGGGCGGCGGAAGAGAACGGGGCGGATGTGCTGCTGTCGATGCCGCAGACCTATGTCCTGAAGGCTTCGGAAGCGGAATTGATGGCCCGCTTCGACAAGATCTCGGCGGCGACCGGGCTGCCGCTGGTCCTGTATAACTCGCCGCGTCGGATGGGCTTCTCGCTGACCGTGGACCAGACCGAGACGCTGGTAAACGCGCATAACGTCATCGGCATCAAGGAAAGCCAGCGCGACTTCTTCTATCATACACACCTGCTTGCACGTTTGGGCGGGAAGATGTCGGTGATGACCGGCCCGTGCCACTATATCCTGCCGGCCTTTGCGCTGGGCGCGAAGGGTTTCATCGCCACCGGCCCCGAGTTTACCGATCTGCTTCCCTCGCAGATGCAGGAAGTCGGGACTTCCACGCCTGACGAGACCTATCGCAAGGCGCACTACCAGCTGACGGTCATTTACGAGACGCTAATGGGGACAGGCACGTGGCCCGCGGCCTTCAAGGCGGCGTTGAACCTGATCGGCCAACCGGCGGGCGTGCCGCGCGATCCGGTCCTGCCGCTGAGCGGGCAGGATCTCGACAAGATCCGGCGCACCTTTGACGCGCTGGGGATCAGCTACAGATGATCCGCCTCGTTCCCGATCACTCCGCCCGGATCCAACGCACTGAGAAGGTGCCTTTCACCTTCGACGGGGTCGCGTTGATGGGGTGCGCGGGCGAGAATCTTGCCGCGGCGCTGATGCAGGCGGGAGTTCTGCATCTGCGGAACGCACCGGGCGACGGTGCTCCCAGAGGCGCGTTCTGCATGATGGCCTTGTGCCAGGAATGCGTGGTCTTCGTGGATGGGCAGAGTGTTGAAAGCTGCCGTCTCACGGTATCGTCCGGCCTTGTTGTCAAGTCGCGGCGGTGACGATCCGATGCGGGACATAGTCGATATTTCTATCGTCGGTGCCGGCCCGGCTGGTGCGACCGCAGCTCTGGTCGTCGGCCAGGCGGAGTGTCGGTCCTTGCTGATTGACGAGCAGGGCCAGGCGGGCGGACAGGTCTGGCGCGCCAAGGACAGATCCATCCTGTCGGCCCCGGCGACCCCCGAGAGCCGTTCCGGCGACAATCTGCGCGAGAGGCTCGCCGCAAGCGGTGTCAGGCAGATGACCGACACGCGGGTCTGGCAGATCGAAAGGCAGGGCGAGCATTGGGTCATACATACCCTGCGCAATGGCGCCGCAGGTCGCCTGCATAGCCGTGCCGTCATACTGGCCACGGGCGCGCGCGAGGAGGCGCAGCCGGTTCGGGGGTGGACCACTCCGGGTGTCATCGGACTTGCCGGTGCAACGGCGCTGTTCAAACAGTCGATCCGGCTGCCTGGCCGGGCGAGCGTGGTTGCGGGCGCCGGGCCGCTGGTATTCTTCGTGGCCAGCGAAATTCGCCGACTGGGGGGAACGGTGGCGGCGGTTGTTACACCCAACACCCGCGCCGACTGGCTGGCACGCCTGCCGTCTATGGTGGCGCGACCCGACCTGCTGTGGCGTGGCGGGCGCTGGGTCGCCGACCTGATGCTGGCCGGCGTGCCGATCTACTGGGGCCATGCCGTGAAATCCGTTTCCGGAGACGATCAGGTCACCGGTGTCACCCTATGCCGTCTGGCGGCCGATGGCACGCCGCTTCCGGGTGACATCGGGATCGCGGCGGATTCCGTCTGCCTCGGGGGCGGTCTTGCCCCATCGACCGAGGCGGCGCAACTGGCCGGCGTGGCGATCCGGTACCGACCTGAGCTCGGCGGGTGGGTTTCCGAAGCCGAATTGGACGGCAGCACTGCTCGCGAAGGACTGTTTCTCGCGGGAGACGGTTGTGGCATCAGAGGCGCGGTCGCGGCCGAATTGCACGGCCAGATCGTCGCCCGGACCGCCTTGCGCCATATCGGGCAGGCCAGCGCATCCGATCCGGCTCTGGAAAGGGCCTATCGCCGTGCGTCGCGTTTTGGCGAGGCGATGACCGTCCTGTCGGCTCTGCGTGCGGACCCGATCGGCTTGGCAACGCCCGACACGATCGTGTGCCGCTGTGAAAGCCTCACCCGGCGTACCATCGAGGTCGAGATCGAGTCGGGCGCGGTCAGCAGCAATGCGGTCAAGTCCGGACAGCGTGCGGGCATGGGGCCTTGTGGCGGCAAATACTGCCAATCATCTGTGGCCCGGCTTATCGCGCTGCATGAAAACCGGGCTTTGTCCGAGATCGCGCCACCAACGCCGCGGCCACCGATACGCCCGGTTCCGGTGTCCGCTCTGGCGGGCGACTTCGACTATGACGATCTGCCCATGCCGAAACCGGCACCGCTATGAGCGAGAACCACGACATCGCGGTAATCGGCGGCGGCATCATGGGTTGCGCCGCGGCCCTGCGCCTGGCCTCGGGCGGTATGGCGCCGATCGTGCTCGACCGTGGCGACCTGGGGCAGGGGGCATCCGGCGTCAACGCGGGCACACTCTCGTTGCAGATCAAGCGGGTCAGGCTGATGCCTTATGCGCTGAAGGGCCATGAGGAGTGGGCGCGCATGGGGGATGCGGTCGGCTTTCGCCGCACCGGTGGCTATACGCTCGCCTTCACCGAGCGCGAGGCGGAGCTGCTGACGGAACGCCAGACGCTCAAGGCCGAAGCCGGCGCGCCGATTGAGTTCGTGACGAACAACCAGATCCTGACCGCCGAGCCGAATCTGACCCGCCGCGTGCTGGCGGCGAGCTATTGCCGCGAGGACGGCTATGCGAACTCCTCGCTGACCGGCCAGTATTATCGCGGACGCCTGCGCGAGGCTTCGGTGCCATATCGCGAGCGATGCGCGGTGACGTCCATCACCCGCGATACGCAGGGCTTCGTGCTGCACACCGGTGGTCCGGCAATAAAGGCCAGGCGGATCCTGCTCGCGGCGGGGGCCTGGCTGAAACCCGTGGCCGCGATGCTTGGCGTCGATCTGCCGGTCGATGCCCGGATCAACACGGTTTCGGTGACGGAACGGATGCCGCCGCTGTTAACGACGGTCATCGGCCACGCGACCGGTTTGCTGACCATGAAGCAGAAGGGCAACGGCACCATCCTGATCGGCGGTGGCTGGCAGGGGCGCGGCACGCCGCAGGAAGGCAGGGGCGAAGTCACCGCCGACAGTCTCATCCCGAACCTGTCGCTGGCTCAGTTCGCCCTGCCGGAACTGGGGCAGGCGCGGGTTCTCCGCAGCTGGACCGGCTTTGAAGCCAACGTGCCCGACTTCTACCCGCTTGCCGGAGAGCTGCCCGGCGTGCCGGACGCGTTCGTGCTGGGCTGCGTGCGCGGCGGCTATACCATCGGCCCCTATATCGGCCGGCTGATGGGTGAGTTCATCCTGGGGCACAGCCCTGAAATGCCCGTGTTCGATCCGGGGCGAGATTTCGAAAAGGACGCGACATGAGCGCTGGTTTCAACGATCTTTCCCGCTTGGACGGCAAGCTTGCCGTCGTCACCGGCGGCGGCAGCGGGATCGGCGAAGCCACCGCCCGGGTCTTTGCCACGGCGGGCGCCAAGGTCGTCGTCACCGGGCGCCGGATCGAGCCGATCAAACGGGTCGCCGACGCGATCGGCGGTCATGCGATCGCCTGCGATGTTGCGGATCAAGCGCAGGTCAGGAGCATGTTCGCCGAGGCGCTCGCAATTACCGGGCGGGTCGATGTTCTGCTGAACAACGCTGGCGGTCCCGGCCCGATCGCGCCGGTCGCCGAGGTCGACATGGCGGACTGGATAAATTGTCTGAACATCAACCTGGTCGGTGCGATGTACTGTCTCCAGGAAGCGGCCCGGATCATGAGCGCGCAGCGTTCGGGGTCGATCATCAACATGTCGTCGCTCATGGGCATCGAAGGCTATCCGATGCGCTCGGCCTATGTCGCTTCGAAGTTCGCCCTCATTGGCATCACCGAGACCATGGCCCGCGAGCTTGGGAGCGTCGGGGTTCGGGTCAATGCGTTGATGCCAGGTGCGGTCTCTGGCGAGAACATGGATCGGATCCTGAAACGGCGATCCGAAGCGGAGGGACGCCCGGTCGAGGAGATCGAGCGCGAGAACTACACCGACGTTGCCGCGCTGAAACGGTGGGTTGCCCCTGAAGAGGTCGGCCGCGCCGCGCTCTACTATGCCTCCGACCTGTCATCGGCGATCACCGGCGACAAGATGAAGGTCGACTGCGGGCGGTTTTGACCTTGCCCGGCCTGTGCCCGAGCCGTGCAGCGATCCTTCGGGCATCGGGGCATGCTGGCGAGGCGCAATCGCTGCGACGGGCAAGTTCCACCAATCGCAGAAGTGCCGAAGCAGAGCACTTTTCGTTTGATATGCAAAACTACGTCTCGTATATTAATGTCGTCAGAACGGCGTGCGCTGTAGCTGCAAGTTGGAAAAGATCGAAAACGCGATCACTTAACGACAGGAGAAGCCGTTGAAACAGATCACACATCTTCTTGCAGCCATAGCTGTCGTCGGATTGGCCACGACCGCTCCGGCCCTGGCGCAAGACAAGACGCATGCGGTTGCATCCTTTATTTCGGGCGGTCCGACGGGCACCTGGTACCCGACGGCCACCGCGATTTCCGACATGGTCAACCAGGCCTACGAAGGCCAGCCGGTCAGCACGCTGCCAGGCAAGGGCGCCATCGGTAACGCACTGGCTGTCGGTTCGGGGCAAGTGGACTTCGGGCTTTCCTACGGTCCCTTCCTTCTCGCGGTGTACGAAGGAAATAACCCGGTGCTCAAGCGTGACGGTCTGAAGGATCTGCGCGTTGTCGCCAGCGTGGTGCCAAACACCGTCCAGATCGTCCTGGCCGGTGATGTGCCCGATACCGTGTTTTCCAACGTCAAGGACGGCGGGAAACTGCGAATCGGTGTCGGGGCGAAAGGATCATCCAATCTGTTCGGCATTGAGAAGATCCTGATGGAGAATGGCGCGGATTTCGCGGCGGTCGAGCGCAATGGCGGGTTTGTCATGGAAGGCGCGCAGGAAGGCCTGCTGGATGCATTCCTGAACCGGCAGATCGACGTCTATACAAATACGGTCGGCACCGGGGCGAGCGACTTCCAGCAGGCGCTGGCGACACGCAGTTCGCGTCTCTACGCCATTCCCGAGGATATCCGCCAGAAAATGATCAAGAACTGGGGCTATGTGGCCTACGACATCCCGGCCAATACCTATGCCGGCCAGACCGAAGTGGTGCCGTCGCTCGACCTGTCGACGCTGGTGATCACCAACGCGTCGATGGACGACGACATGGTCTATGAAATGGTCAAGCGCATGGCAGAGAACAAGCCGCGCCTGGTGTCGGCCTACAGCGGGTTTGCCAACTGGGAGCCGAAGGACATGGCCATCGGCGCGCCGATCCCCCTGCATCCGGGTGCGGAGAAGTATTACCGCGAAGTCGGTTGGATCAAATGAAACCGGCCTGACTTGAGGCCACCGCCCCGGGATCTCGTCCCGGGGCGATCCAACAACAACGGCAATACCACCGGGCACAGGGGTCATGATGACGGATACAACGGCAGTTGATGCTCCCGTGAGTGAAGCGCCTCTCGATATTCCCGCCCTGTCGCAGGCCGAGTTCGAGGCCTCGATCATCCCCGCCGAACAGCGCCGAACGCACGGTCTGACCCGGCATGTCATCCGGATCGCCTGCGCTGCCCTGACTGTCCTCACGCTATTTTTCGCCTTTCGCACGACGATTGGTGAGATTGCCAGCCGGGGCCTTTACCTCGCCTTCGCGGTTCCGCTCAGCTTGCTGCTCTACCCGGCGCTTCACCGCAGCCGGAAGGATGGACCCTCGATGCTCGACTGGGGGCTCGCCGCGCTTGCGGTGATCGCATTCGGGTGGGCCGTCATCTCGCAGGAACGTTGGCTTGACCGTTACGTGGGTTTCGATCCCATCCCGAACTACGATATCGTCCTGGGCGTCATCGCGCTGGTCGTGACCTTCGAGGCGACGCGTCGCACGGTTGGCGGCGTGATCGTGGGATTGAACCTTGTCTTCGTTGTCTACGCCGTTACCGGACCCTATTGGCCAGGGCTGTTCCAGCATCGCGGCATCAAGCTCGATGAGTTGATCGAAACGCTCTACATGGACACCAGCGGGCTGTTCAATTTCATCACCGGGATCATGGCCACGTTTCTCTTTGCATTCCTCCTGTTCGGGGTATTGCTCAGAGCCACCGGCGGTGACGTGATTTTCACCAATCTGGCCCTCTCGGTAGCCGGACACCGACGCGGCGGACCCGCGAAGGTGGCGGTGATCTCGTCCGGATTGATGGGGATGCTTTCGGGCTCTTCAATCTCCAACGTCGCCACCACAGGTGTGATGACGATCCCGCTGATGAAGCGCACCGGCTACAAACCAGTCGAGGCCGCCGCCATCGAGGTGGTGGCCTCGGTGGGCGGCGCGCTGGCGCCGCCGCTCATGGGGGCCGGAGCCTTCATCATGGCCAACCTGACTGGATTGCCGCTGACGACGATCCTTCTGTATTCGATTGCTCCGGCCATTCTGTATTACCTGACCCTCTATGTGTTCACCGACACCATCGCCGCCAAGCGGGACCTGAAGGGGCTGCCGCGCGAACAGCTTCCGACCCTGGTATCGGTGTTTGCCAGCGGTTGGCACATCCTGGGTTCGATCCTGATCCTGATCGGCCTGCTGCTGCTTGGATATACGCCATACTTCGCCGCCGCGGCCTGCGTCATCGGCACCTTTCTTGTCGCGACGATGCGCCGGTCCACGCGTCTGGATTTCCGCAAGACGATTGCACTGCTGGAAGCGGGGGCGCGGACGGCGCTGAACATCTCGGCGCTACTGGCCAGCGCAGCCCTGATCTATGGCGTGGTGGTACAGACCGGTCTGCTGACCAAGGTCACGTCGATCCTGCTGACTTTCTCCGGTGGTTCGGCGGTGTTCGCGATCATCCTGCTGGGGCTTATCAGTTACTTCGTCGGCATGGGGCTGCCGGTAACGGCCTCCTATGTCATCATTGCCGCGCTTGGCGCACCCTTCTTGCAGGATCTGGGCGTCTCGCTTCTGGCGGCGCATTTGATCATCTTCTGGTTCGCGCAGGATTCGACAATCACTCCACCGATCTGCATGACCGCGATGGTCGGTGCCCGGATTGCCGGAGCGCCGCCAATGCAGACCGGCTGGCTGAGCGTGAAGATTGCCAAGGCGCTTTACCTGCTGCCCTTCGTCTTCGCCTTCGGCGGACTGTTGGATGACCAGATCCACGTCGTCGTGCTGACGACCGTTGCCTTGGGTGTTTGCCTCTGCGCGATGCAAATTGCGCTGATCGGATACTGGCGCCGGCCCCTGAGCCTGCTCGAACGCGGTGGCTTCTCGCTTTTAAGCGTCACGAGCTTCCTGGCCTCGATTGCGGATACGCCAAGCGAAGCGGCAATTTACGTCGGGATCACGGCGGTGGTTGCAGCGGTTCTGGTTGTTTCCTCGAAAAGAGCCGTCGTGCTTTGATCGCACACTCGAATCCACGTCACTATTGTCCGTTGTCAGAGGTTTTGGGACAACGGGCTGTCGAACAGATAAGTCGACCGGCAGCGATGATCGCAAGTTGAGATGTGTACATGCCCCCGCAACCAAACAGAACAACAACCCCCTCAGCTAGCGATGCGGGGGTTTTTGCACTTGTGGCCCGCACCCGCACCAAGACTACCTGCTACGCCCTTGCGCACGCGTATTCGCTTGCAGCCGCCGTGTCCCCCGGTGGGGTGCTGTTTGCGCGGAAGGCATAAGGATTCCAGCGGTGTGATCATATCGGCGGCTTCCGTGCGCTTGTCTTCGTTCTGATCGAAGCAGTGCATGGCCGCGCCTCCTTTGGTTTGGGAGCCGGTTCGTGCAGTGTATCCAGCCTGCGGCCCGTCGATGCCCTCAGTGCCCGAAGTCAATCACAGAGTACGTTCGCTCCGGCGGCGGTGAATTCCTTGAAAGACCGGATGAGGCGAGGCGGGTGTGTCATTCGCCAACCGGTCAGTCCGCCGTTGATCGAAGTCCCCGCATGATCTCCTCCGCCACCATGGACGTCGCCAGGCCGAGACTGCGTTTTCCCCGTTGCACGAGCGAAAGGACGTTCTTTCCCATCGTGCGATCGCGGATCTGCAGGTAGCGAAGGACGCCGTTGCGGTGTTCCTCCGCCATGTCGAACCTGCTGAGAAAGGCGACGCCGTCCCCGGAGGCGGCAAGACATTTCATCGTCTCGATGGAGTTGGTCAGGAAGGTCGGCTCGACATCGAGGCCGGCGCTCGCGAACGCGTCGGCGACAATGCCGTGAATGAGCATCGACCTGTCGGCAAAGATCAGCGGATAGGGCTGGCAATGTGCAAGGGACAGGGAGCCCGTGCCGGTCAGCGGGTGGTCCGGAGAAACCACGGCCCCGAGCCGGGTGTCCAGCCTCGCAAGTTCCTCCAGCTGGGGCGAGGCAGGCAGATTGAAGGCGAACCCCAGATCGGCCTCCCCGTCCAGGACCGACTGCAGGATGTCGCGGATGAACATGACCCGGATCGATATCTTGATATGCGGGTGGCGGGCGCAAAAGTTCGCCGCAGCCTTGGGCACAATGCCGCCGGCAAGCCCGTTCATCGTCGCGATGATCACTTCACCGCCCTGAAGCGTTTTCAGGTCGCGGATTTCCGCTTCGACCTGGCTGTATTCCTTCATGGTCCTGCGAATATGGGCGAGGAGAATTTCGCCCGCAGGCGTCAGGCGCAGTCCCCTGGGCAGCCGCTCGAACAGCGGCTCGCCGATGGCCTCTTCCAGCTGCAGCACATGCTTGTTGATTGCCGACGACGCAATGTTGAGACGTTCGCCCGCCCCGCGAATGGAACCGCATCGCGCGACCTCGTCGACATAGCGCAACACGCGTGAGTGCAGCATGGCGGATCTCCTCCTTTTAACGCTCTCGAAACGAGAGCGGTTTGGACGGAAAATACTGCTTTTCTGAAGCGCTGCAATCCCGTCTTCTGCCCCCGGAACACGCAACGTCATCGGGCTGCAAAGGGAGGGAAGCCGTGAACCAAGCTGCAACCGGTCACTACGACAAGGTTCGTGCGATCTTCGACATTCTCAACGGGAACAAGGAGGCGGATCTTCTCATCCAGAACCTCAACATTCTCGATGTGCATGGAGAGACCGTCTACCAGGGATCGATCCTGATCTACGACAAGCGGATTGTCGCCCTGAACCCGGATGAGGCGATCACCCGCGTGAAGGAGACATTCGACGGCAAGGGACTGTATGCGATCCCCGGGCTGATCGACGCGCACCTGCATTTCGAATCCCAGCTGGCCAACCCGACGGCCCTCGCAGAGGCGATGGTCCCGTGCGGAACCACCACGATCTATGCCGAGTGCCTCGATCTGCTCAGCGCGGCGGGCGATGACGGCGCCGAGGTTGCCAGAGACCTGTTCCGCGACCACGAGAAGCTGCCCTACAGGCTCTTTGCGTTCGCACCCGGGAAGAAGACGCCGGCAGCGGTGACCCGCGCGGTGCTCGACATGGAGCCCGTCATCGGCCTGGGCGAGTTCGAGCACTTCACCTACAGCTCGGGAAACGACGACGATTTCCGCAAGGCCGCCTGGGTTCGCGAGCGGGGCGGTTTCATGAACGGGCATTGGGGCGTGACGGCCCTTTCCGACATGATCCTGAACTATCTGCCGGCGATCGGCGTCTCCAACAACCACGATGTGTGGAATGAGGACGACATCGAAAAGAGCATCCGCTACGGGTTCCCGACGCATATCAAGTTCGGCGTGGGCAGCAGCGAGGTCATCAAGAGGTTGCTGCGGGCGATCGTCGACCGCAAGTTCCCGACCGACAATTTCATGCTCTGCACGGACAACATATCCATCGAGCGCCTGCGGACGATGGGCCATATGGACTGGATCATCTCGCTCTGCGCGGAGATGGGCATCAATCCGATCAAGGCCATCAAGATGGCGACCTACAACACCGCCCGCTCGTTCCACATGGAAGACAAGATCGGTTCCCTGACGCCTGGCCGTTTCGCGGACATTGTCCTGACCGACAGCCTGTCGCGGATCAACCCGCTCTATGTCTTCAAGGATGGCGAACTGATCGCCCGGGACCGCAAGCTCCTGCGCAACGCCGATATCGACTATTCCGGCATGTGCACCAAGGGCGTTGCCGGTGCCGGCGATCTGACGCCGCAGATGCTGGACATCGTGCCGATTGAAGTGTCCGAGGACGGAACGAAGGCCAAGGTCTATCTGTTCGACGTCTACGGCCGCGGCCATGACCAGTTCTACCGGGAAGTCTGGGTCCCCTTCAGGGACGGGAAGATCGTTCCGGAAGTCGAGGGCAACACCCATTCCCGCCTGTCGGTCGTGCAGAGGTACCCGGACGGGGAACGGCACATCGTCAACGGGTTGTTCAAGGGGGTTGACCTGGACCACGGAGCGGTCGCGACGTTCTGGCCGGCGCCGAAGCCCTATTTCGTCGTGGTCGGGCAGGACAGCGAGGAAATGTGCCACTGCATCAAGCGGGTGGACGCCTATTCCGGTGCCTGCATCGTGACCGACGGAAAGGTCGACAAGGCCGTGATGCCGCTGGAGATCCACGGGGTCATGGCGAACATGTCCGTCGAGGAGCTGACGTCCAGTGCAAACGCAATCGATCTGGCCCTGGAGGAACTGGGCAACCGCAACGAGGGCGAGCCTGTCGTCAACAAGTTGCTGAGCCTTTTCATCTCGTTGCACCGGTTCCGGTTCATGGCCTGACGCCACCGGGGACGTGGGACGTGTCGACGGAC
>NZ_JASHIK010000029.1 GCF_030733745.1 Stappia sp. MMSF_3263
CTCTGGAAACGAATGGGCCCCCGGTCAAGCCGGGGGTGACAGCCTGAGGGTGTGGCGACGACCGGGAGCCGGAGAGCTGGGACCGTTGGCGGCCCCGGCGGCAATGAGGCGCACCGGCCCTTGCCTCTCACTCCGTGTCATCCCAGCCGGAGCGAAGCGGAGAGCAGGGATCCATTGGCAACCCCGGCAGGTGCGATGCCTCCCGTCGCTTGCGGCAGGTACGATAGCTCGGCGGCGCTTGCGGCAGGCGTGAAAGCCCCCTGACGCCAATGGGCCATGCCGGCATGCGGCCTCCGTTGTCCCGCCGCCTCCGCTCTGGAAACGAATGGGCCCCCCGGTCAAGCCGGGGGTGACAGCCTGAGGGTGTGGCGACGACCGGGAGCATGGCCTTGCCGTGGTACCTCGTGTGATCCGGCCGTCTACCCCGCCGGGGCGAGGGACCCCTTCAGGTCCTTCTGCAGGTTCTCGATCGGCGGATTGCCGCTTTTCAGCAAGGGCTTGCGGGCCGGCGCGCAGCCCGGCGAATAGGGTTTGGCTGCATCGCGCGGCAGCGGCTTGAGGACTTTGGCAGTTGCAAGGCCAAAGACGTCACCGCGCTTGGTGTCGAGGGCGAAGACTTGCTGGTTGACGAAGTTGCCGCACTGGAAGCCGGAGGGGGCGTCCTTCATCATCGGATTGCGGGTGCCGGGGCCGTAGTTGTAGCAGACCTGCAGATAGTCCTTGCTGTCGTCCAGCTTCCAGCGCCCCTGCAGGATGCGGGGGTTGCCCGGATACCAGAGCCAGGAGCGGCCGTCGGCGGAGGTGTAGGAGATCTGCGTGCCGTGGCCCGGCATGTAGGAGACATGCGTTCGGTCGGACATCACTTCGGGCGCGTCTCCCACCGTGTAGCGCGTCAGCCCGCGCAACCGGTCCTTCTCCACGATGGCACGCGCCGCGGGCGCGTCGTTCTCGGTGTTGCCGCAGGTACTTTTCTTGTCCCAGGCCCGGGCGAAGAGTTCCTGCTCCTGCTGCAGCACTTCCTTGCTCGGGCCGCAGCCGGCGAGGATCAGCGGAATCGAAAGGAGAAGCGCGACGCGCAGAAAGGTCTTGTCTGTCTTCATCGAAATGTCTTTTCCAAAAAAGTGATGGTGCACACGGTCATCGGATGATGCCGCCGTTGCGTGGGAAAGATCTGCCGCTCGGATGAGCTTTGCTCACGTCGAACTCGCCTCAAACTTGCATTTCCACAAAACGTCCATATCAACGGCGGACGCATCTGCCAAGCGGCATCGGAGAACCCCGGATGTCTTGCGGCAGGGATACTCAAGGACTTTTCAGGGCATCGATATGTTCAGGCTTGTTGTTGTGTTTTCGCTTTGCCTCTTTGCAGCTTCCTGCAGCAAGCAGGGCGCCGACGAGTTCGTCGAGTCGATCGGAGGAGCGCACATCCTCTTCCATAAAAACTCGAACGTTCTTCCCGAGCCGCAAAGGGCGGCGATGGTTCGCCGGTATCGGGACTCGCTCGAGTGCTGGATGGCGGATCCCGCCATCAACACGCAAGGCCTGGTCATTTCGCGGGTCGAGCCCTACGACAATGACCGTGGCTTCACCGCTTATTTCGCCCATCCCGACAAGCCGGGTGTGACCGCCGCGAATATGGAATTCGGGTTGCCGTGGTTCTGGGTGCCGAGTGTCTCTGTCTTTGTCTTCGGCCCGGAAAGGTGGGGCGCGACCATGAAGGCGCTGAGGCCGTTCCACCAGGAGAACCGCATCATCCTGTGCGGCGACAAAGGGCAGTTCGGCTTCCGCGGCACGCGGCGCTAGATGCGCCGCGACCGCCCTTCACCGGTGACGACCGCTTAAAGGTCCTTCATCAGATAGGCGAAGGACATCAACCCTTCCGGCCAGGGGCCGTGGCCGCTTTCCATGTTGATATGGCCGGCGTCGCCCGCATCCTGGAAATGGGCGCCCCAGTCCTTCGCCATCTGCTCGGCCACCTCGAAGGCGCAATAGGGGTCGGTGCGGCTGGCGACGATGCGGGCGAAGAAGGGCAGGGGACCCTTCGGAACCGCCTGGAAGGGGCCGGCGTCGAAGACGGGTCTCGGCTCCTTGCGGCCAAGATCCGTCGGGGCGACGAGGAAGGCGGCCTTGATCTTGTCCGTGTCGAGGCCGTGGCCATGCGCGGCATGCACCGCGGTGATCGAGCCGAGCGAGTGTCCGACCAGCACCACCGGGCGTTCGGCCTCGTCGACGGCGCCCTTCAGCGTCTCGATCCATTCCTTCAGCACGGGCTGGAACCAGTTGCGCTGGGCGACGATGCGCGCGGTCGGCATCTTCTCGCACCAGCGGTGCATCCAGTGGCCGGCCGGCGTCTCGCCATAGCCGGGCAGAAGCAGGATATCGGTCTCGGAAATCTTCACGGGTCTCCGCTCCTTGTCTTGAGGGATGTCGGCGGACGGTGGGTCTCAGGAAAGCGGACCGTAGAAGCCGGTCTTGAGCGGCTGCGCCCAGTCCGGACGGCCGTTGCGTTCCGCCTCGCGGGCGGCACGCTCCCAGTCATAGGCGACCGTTCGCATCTCGAAGCTCCAGGCGCCAGCCTCGCCGTCGATGATCGCATAGCGGGCGTGCGGACTGCCAGTCTCGACCTTGTGTGGCGTCGGCGTGTCGTCGCTGTAGCCCGGCAGGCCGACGCTTCCCGGGTTGAGGACGGTCCGGCCGCATTGCGGCAGGCGCACGAGGCGCGGGATATGGGTGTGGCCGCAACACACGAGCCGTGCCGGCGTGTCACCGAGCCGCTCAGTGATCGTCTCCTGCGCTGCCATGCGGGTCGTCTCGCCGTCGACCTCTTCCGCAAGGTAGAGATCGTCGCGGTACGGCGTGCCGTGGCACAGCAGGATGCCGCCGCCAGGCTCCTGCGTCGCCGGCAGAGACTTGAGCCAGTCAAGGCTCTCGGCGGAGAGGTCGTTCTCGGTAAAGCTGTCCGTCCGGTTTGCGGCCGGCACGTTGCCGGCGGCGACGACGCGGTCGTGGTTGCCGCGCACCGTCGGCCAGCCAAGCTCGCGCAGGATTTTCGCCGTGCGCTCCGGCCAGAGCGGCCCGGACAGGCAATCGCCGAGATTGACGACCTTGTCCGGGGCGGTGCGCCCGAGATCGGCGATCACCGCCTCGAGCGCTTCGGCATTCCCGTGAATGTCGGCAACAACGGCGATTCGCATTGCCCTCAAGCCTTGCCGAACACCCGGGCGAAGATCGTGTCGACCGCCTTGGTGTGGTAGCCGAGGTCGAAGCGCGAGCGGATTTCCTCTTCCGAGAGGGCGGCGCGCACGTCCTTGTCCTTCAGCAGTTCCTCGAGGAAGTCGACATCGGCGCTGCCGTCCTTCTGGTAGCTGTCCCAGACCTTCATGGCGTTGCGCTGGACCAGCCGGTAGGCGTCCTCGCGCGAGGTGCCGGCCTGGGTCAGCGCCAGCAGGATGCGCTGCGAATGCACGAGGCCGCCGAGCCGGTTCATGTTGGCAAGCATCCGCTCGGGATAGACCAGGAGCTTGTCGACGACATTCGTCAGGCGGGCGAGGGCGAAGTCGAGCGTCACCGTCGCGTCCGGGCCGATCATCCGCTCGACCGAGGAATGCGAGATGTCGCGCTCGTGCCAGAGTGCCACGTTCTCCATCGCCGGCAGCGCATAGCCACGGACCATGCGGGCAAGGCCCGTCAGGTTCTCGGTCAGCACAGGGTTGCGCTTGTGCGGCATGGCGCTTGAGCCCTTCTGGCCCGGCGAGAAATACTCCTCCGCCTCCAGCACCTCGGTGCGCTGCAGGTGACGGATCTCGGTCGCCACGCGCTCGATCGACGAGGCGACGACGCCAAGCGTTGCGAAGAACATGGCGTGGCGGTCGCGCGGGATCACCTGGGTGGAGACCGGCTCGACGGCAAGGTCCATGGCCCTGGCCACATGTTCCTCGATGCGCGGGTCGATATTGGCGAAGGTGCCGACGGCGCCGGAAATGGCGCAGGTGGCGATTTCCGCGCGGGCGGCGACGAGCCGCGTGCGGCAGCGGTCGAACTCGGCATAGGCCTCGGCCATCTTCAGGCCGAAGGTGACGGGTTCGGCATGGATGCCGTGCGAGCGACCGATGCAGACCGTGTCCTTGTGCTCCATGGCACGGCGCTTCAATGCGGCGAGCAGCGCGTCGATATCGGCAATGAGCAGGTCGGCGGCGCGCGTCAGCTGCACGTTGAAGCAGGTGTCGAGCACGTCGGAAGAGGTCATGCCCTGGTGGACGAAGCGGGCGTCGGGACCGACGATCTCGGCCAGATGGGTCAGGAAGGCGATGACGTCGTGCTTGGTCTCGCGCTCGATCTCGTCGATGCGCTCGACGTCGAACGTGGCGGCCCCGCCCTTTTCCCAGATCGTCTTCGCGGCTTCCTTCGGGATCACGCCGATCTCGGCCAGCGCGTCGCAGGCATGCGCCTCGATCTCGAACCAGATGCGGAACTTCGTCTCGGGAGACCAGATGGCGACCATCTCGGGCCGCGAATAGCGCGGAATCATGCGGGTTCCTTCAAGGGCGGAGTGCTTAGGATGCGCCGGTCCTTAGCAGACGCGGCGGCGCGGCTCAATGCGGGCGAAGTACAAGGAGAAGGCGAGCAGCGGCACGAGGGCGAAGGGAAGCAGCGCGCGCGCGCCCATGACACCGAAGATGTAGGTGGTGGTGGCGGCGGTGAAGACCTGCTCCCAGAGCATCCGGTATGAGATTTTCTGCGTGTGCCATTCCGAGTAATAGGCCCGCAACTGCAGGAAGAAGAAAAGGGCCGCGAAGGCGGCGGTGCCAAGCGACAGGAACAGCACCATCGCGGCGAAGCGCGCCGGACCGCGCGCCTTTCGGCGGCGCAGCGTGACGAGGCTCGCCGCTCCCCAGGCGCACCACGCGCCGAGGAAGGAGCCTGCGGCAAAGACCGCGACGACGGCGGCGGAGCGGCCGCTCAGCGCCTCGCCGCGCCAATGGGCGAGGAGCGCGGCAAGGCCGGCGATGACGAGTGCCCAGGCTATCGCGAAAGCAAGTGAACGCACGGGCGGGTCTGTCCTCGCGGCTGTCGGCGGCTTCGGAAGCCCGGAGCCGGCCTTGAGACTGGTGTATCAAGAGTGGGACCGGGCCGGGGCGGGGTCAAGCGGCGGCGGCAGCCGCGGCCGCGCTGCGGATCGCGTCGATGTTGGCGCGGTAGCCCTCAACGCCCTTGCCCTTGAAGACGGCGGAGCCGGCGACCAGCGCATTGGCGCCTGCCTTTGCCACCAGCGGCGCGGTTTCCGCCGTGACGCCGCCATCCACCTCGATGTCGATCGGCCGTTCACCGATCATCGCCTTGATGCGGGCGACCTTGTCGACCATCGCGTGGATGAAGGACTGACCGCCGAAGCCGGGATTGACGCTCATCACCAGAACGAGGTCGAGCCGGTCGAGCACGTATTCGATCACGCTTTCCGGCGTGCCGGGGTTGAGCGAGACGCCGGCCTTCTTGCCGAGCGCGCGGATTGCCTGCAGCGAACGGTCGAGATGGGGACCTGCCTCGGCATGCACGGTGATGATGTCGGAACCGGCCTTGGCGAAAGCCTCCAGATAGGCGTCGCACGGCGCGATCATCAAATGCGTGTCGAAGATCTTGTCGGTGTGCCGGCGCATCGCCGCGATGACATCCGGACCGAAGCTGATGTTTGGCACGAAATGGCCGTCCATCACGTCGAGATGGATCCAGTCGGCGCCGGCCTCTACGACGTCGCGGACCTCCTGTCCGAACGCGGAGAAATCGGATGCGAGCATCGACGGGGCGATGACGAGGGGACGGGACATGGCGGCGGCTCCGAAGGGAAAGGTTGGCATGCGGCTATCATAGCCGGTGCCGCCTCACAAGGTTCTCGGCCGCAACAAGGGCCGGCTCGCGTCAAAGACGACCGGTGATGGCGATGTAGCGGCCGTCGGGTCCCTCGAAACCGACCCGCTCGACCAGCACGAGAACGGCGAACACGGGACGCCCCATCTCCTGCGGATAGTGCATCACCAGCCGGTCGATCCGGTAACGCAGGGCGCAGCCTCGGCTGTCGGGCAGGCGGGTGTCGTCGTTGAGCACCCGGGTCTCGCCGTCATGGGTCAGGGTCAGGCGGAAGCCCTGCATCGTGCCGAACCCCTCCGGGCAGTTCGCCGGGCGCTGTACCGGCGTCTCCGTCAGCCGCAGTTCGACCGTCGGCCCGATGGCCGGCGCCGCCGCACGGGTGCCGGCAATCATCAGGTGCGGGTCGGCGCCGCGTTCGGTCGGAGGATTGTGGGCAACGGTGGTGCCTGCCCCGGAGATCGCCACCGTCTCGATCGCGGCGCGGGCCGCCTCGTGGTTGGCGGCGCGGGTGCGTGCCAGTTCCGCCTCGAAATCCAGAGGCTGGCTGTCGTCGACCTCGTCGAGACGGCGGAAGGGGCTGCCCGCGACCCAGTTGTCGCGGGCGACGTCGATCACATAGAGATTGGACCAGGGGAAGCCGGAACCGTCCTGGATGCCGTATTCCTCGAAGGCGAAATGCGCGCCATCGCCCGAAAACCCGAGGATCTCGGTACGGGCGTAATCGCCGGCGAGAGCCGCCTGCGGGGCAAGCAGGGTCGCCAGCATGCAGGCGGCCAGCATCCGCTTTGCGGCGCGCGGGATCGAAGGTGCCATCGCTGTCACTCCGTTGCGGGTCTTTCGCGCAGTCTAGCCGCTCTTGCCGGCGTCGGCGTGACCGGCATCACGGCTTGCCTGGTTTGCCGCAAGCCTTGTCGCCACCGGTTTCAGCAGCCAGGGGAGCAGGTAGATCGGCAACTGGCCGAGACCGAAATAGAGCCAGGCAAGATCGGGGAGCGTGCCGCCGAGTGCCGCCACCAGCAGGCCCATGTTGCGATTGCCGGCGGCGTGGGCGAGCACGAAGGCGTGGTCGCGGCGGGTCCTGGCGAAAACCAGGAGGGTCACCCCCATCTGGGTGAGGGCGACGAGGAAGGTGAGTGCGGCGATGCCGAGCGTGAACAGCGGGGTTTCGAGGAAGCGGGCGGCGACCCCGTCCATCACGGCGACGGCGAAGACGAACAGGATCAGCACGTTCAACCCGTCGACATGCTCCTTGGCGGCGCTCACGCGGGCGGAGCCGGCAAGGCGCCGAATCAGCGTCGCGAGGCCGGCCGAGGCGGCAAGCAGCGCCGTCAGGCGGATGCCGAGGGCGACCGCGTCGATGGGCAACACCTCGCCGATCAGGAAGGCGCCGATCAGCGGCGCGGCCAGCGGTGTCAGCAGCATGCCGCCGCCCACAAGCGCCAGAGACAGGGCGCCGTCGAGCCCGATCAGGGCGATGAAGGCCGGTGCCGCCATGATCGGCGGGGCGGCCGTTGCGATGAAGGCGGCCAGCGCGATATCGGGGTGAAGCGCGATCAGGCCGGTCGCGTGCAGGGCGAGCCCGACCATGACGGGAACGGCGATCAGCATCCACGAAAGCGCAAGCGCCACAAGGCGCGGGCGGCGCATGTGGGCGACGACGGCGACCGGGTCGACCCGAAGGAAGGCGAGCACCAGAAGCACGAAGATCGCCTCTTCCACCAGCGGCCGGAACAGGGCCGAGAGCTGCGGCAGGACGAGGCCCAGAAGGGCGCTGATGGCGACGGCGCGGGTTCCCTGGCGGCCGAGCCAGGCAAGCAGGTCGAGCGGCAATGAGAGGGCCCGCATGGCGGTATCCAGAGCTTGGGGGGAACGTGAGGCGGGAACAAATAGGGAGGGAGAGTATCGCGGAGTGCGTCTTCTACTTGCAAGGTGATTGTGAACGGTGTCGATAGGTCCTGATGCGAAGAGTCGATGTCCTTGTCCTTGGAGCCGGAATCACCGGCGTGAGCGCTGCCCTGCATCTGCAGGGGCGGGGCCTGCGCGTGCTTCTTGTCGACCGGCGCTCGCCGGGCGAGGACACCTCGCGCGGCAACACGGGTCTTCTTGGCCGTGACGGCTTCTCGCCGGTGCTTCTGCCGTCATCCGTGCTCGGGCTCGCCATGCACGCGCTGAGTCCGTTGAAGCGCCCGCGCGTGGAGCCGCGTTCCGTTCCCGCCCTGCTGCCGTTCCTGGCCGCCTCCCGCGCTGCGGCCCAGCCCGTCGCCATGGCCCGCAGCGCCCGGGCGCTGGCGCCGCTGCAGGGCGCCGCGGTGGGAGAGCACCTGGCGCTGGCGCGCGCCGCCAGCGCCTTGCGGTTCTTCAGGCGCACGGGCTGGATCAAGATCCAGCGCTCGCGCGAGGCGCTGGAGGCGGCGGAGATCGAGCGCCATTTCGCCCGTGTTCTCGGCGTGCCCTATGCCGATCTGGCGGCACAGGACATCGTCCGCCTGGAGCCGCATCTGCGAGCGCTCGATCATGCCGCCATGTCGTGGCCCGAAAGCCAGTCGGTGTCATCGCCGGGAGGAGTGACCAAGGCCTACGCGCGGCTGTTTCGCGAACGTGGCGGCGAGACCGGAACCGGCGATGCGGCAACCCTTGTCGAGATACGCCAGGGCTACGGGCTGAGGACGGCGCGCGGCGAGGTCGAGGCGACGCAGGTGGTGGTGGCGCTGGGTGCGGGCGCCATGCCGCTGCTGGATCGTCTGGGCCAAAGCCTGCCGGTGGCGGCCTGTCGCAGCTACCACCGACATTTCCGGGCGGTCTCCGGTGTCGCACTGTCGCGGCCGGTCACCGATGTCGATGCCGGGTTCACGCTGACCCCGATGGAGCGTGGCCTGCGCCTCATCGGCGGGGCCGAGCTTCTCTCTCCGGCGCGGGCAACGGGAGACCTGGCGCCGCGCCTCTCCGCGCTCAACCGGGCGACGACGCTCGCACGCACGCTGCTGCCGCTCGGGGCGGCTGTGGAAGAGGCACCGGTGGCGGGCCTGCGCGCCTTCGTGCCCGACCTGCTGCCGATTGTCGGGCCGGTCCCCGGACGCCCGGGGCTGTGGCTGTCCATCGGTCATGAGCGCGACGGCTTCGCGCTCGCGCCTGCCATGGGCCGGCTGCTCGCCGACCTGATGACGGATGCCCTGCCGCTTGCCGATCCGTTGCCCTATGCGCCGGCACGCTTCCTGCTGCAGTGAACGCTGGGCGCCGCGATCCGCCGCCGATGCCCGTCAGAGCGCGTTTCCGAAATATTTCAGGCGGATCTGCTCCAGTTCGCCGCTTTCCTGCAGGTCGAGGATCTGCAGGGTTACGTCGCGCGTCAGATCGCTGTCATGGGGAAACGCAAAACCGTACTTGTCGGGATGGAAGAGATTTCCGACGACCGTGACCTCGTGTTCGGGATGCATATGGGCGTGATACTCGAGGATCGGGGCGTCGGCGACGATGGCATCGATGCTGCCCTGCCCGAGCGCGGCGATCGCCGCGTCTATATCCGGATAGGATCGCGCGGCGATGCCGAGTTCACTCAGATAGTCCTCGGCGGTGCTGCCCGTGAAGACGCCGGCGGTCTTGCCCGGCAGGTCCGCAAGCGAGTCGATCCCCTGCTCGATGGAAATGGCCGTCATGACGCTCGTCACCGAAGACGTGAGGTAGGCGACGACGGCGACACCGCACACCATCCATATTGCCGACCAGATGCGACCTTTCCAGCCAAACAGGTTCTTCCTCGATGCCCTGCCGGAGGTCGCCACCGACATGACCTGGTAGAAACTTTCCGCGATCCCTTCGCGCCATTTTCGCGGGAAATCCTTGTCGAAGCTGCGGTCGAAGAATGTCAGGGCAATCGTGGAAAGAACGATGACGAAGGCCAGCCAGGCATAGGCACGCAAATGTCCGGCATTTCGCAATCCATCGATTATGCTCCAGAAATCAGAGTCCCCCTCGTCCGGAACCATGATGCGCAGGCCGGCATCGTACCAGGGCTGGGTGTAGGCAATGACCTCGGCGCGGTCGCGGGTAATGGTCAGATTGGTGACCGCCGCGTCCACATCCCCGTTGCGCGTGGCGACGAGAAGCTCGCGGATTGTCGGATAGCTGACATAACGTGTCGTCAGTTCCAGTTTTTTTGCGACCGTCTCCCAGAGCTCGATCGCCATGCCGTCATAGCGTGCGGCCTGTGCGGTCACGAACGGCCGGCTGACATATACGCCGACACTGGCGGTGCGAATGGATTCCCTGGATGCGGACTGGGCCGTCGCGTTCTGGGGGAAGGACAGGATCACCACCAGGCACGCCAGGGCGAGGGCGCTCCAGCGCTGTATCGCAGCGACTGCAAAAGGCACACCTGCCGAGTGTCGTGTCGGCCCGGCGCGGTGGCGATGTTCGGCAGGTGCGAATCTCATCGGTCCTGGACCTCCGGGTTCATTCTGGACGGGGTTTGGCGGAAGGGTTCGTCGCAAGGATCGCCGCCGACCGGCGGGCCTCTGGAGAGGAGGCCGGGGACCCGTGTGCGTCGCCGCGCTCAAGATTGCGCGGCGAAGTCCTGCATGAGCGGGCCGAAATCTTCCGGCGGCGGAAAGCCCTCGTAGCTGCGGGCGACGGGGAGTTCTACCCAGTCGAGCTTTTCCGCCGTCATCGTCTCGATGAAGGGGTGGCACCACTTCGGGTTGTCGAACATGGTCGGCCGGACATTGACGATGTCGGGCATCTGGGTGATGCGCGTGAACATCCAGGTCATGCAGTCGGGACAGAAGAAGTGGTCGAGATCGGGACCTTTCAGGCCACCCTTCACCGGCTCGCCCCGGGTTACGCGAAAGGCGGCGGCGGGAACCATTGCGGTCAGCGAATAGGCGCTGGAGCTCATCTTCTGGCAGCCGCGGCAGTGGCAGGCAGCGGTCATGAACGGGGGAGCGGCAATCTCGATGGCGGTCCTGCCGCAACGGCAGGCTCCCTCAAGCCGTGTGGAGGTCTCTTGCATGGGCTGTCTCCGGTTGCGCCGGGGTGGGGCGTGCGACTCTGTAGGGTACTCTGGCGGAAATATCAGGGCGACGAAAGTCTGGTCAGCGGCCTGTGCCTTGCCTAAAAAGCAGGCTTGCCTGCAATGAGGGCGGATGGTCTCCTGATCGTACGAGTGCCTGTCCGTGGCCGTTCGCAGGAGGTCCGTCATGCTTTTCGATCAGGTGGTTGTCATTGCCGGTCTGACGGTGCTGATCATGATCAGCCCCGGGCCGGACATGATCATTGTCATGCGCAACACGATCCTGGACGGAAAACGCGCCGGGCTTGCCACCTCGCTCGGTGTGCTGGCCGGGAATCTCGTTCACATCGCCTATTGCGCGGTCGGCATCGGCTGGCTGATCTCGCAGAGTATCCTCGCCTTTTCGATCTTGAAATACGCGGGCGCCGCATATCTGGTCTATCTCGGGATCATGAGCCTGCGCGGCGCGGGCAGGGGCGTTTCGCTCGAGGCCGGGAACAACGGCGGCATGGCGCGGGCACGCCGGGCCCATGTGGTGCAGGGTTTTCTCAACAACATCCTCAACCCGAAGGGGACGCTGTTCTATCTCGGCCTGTTCACGGTGGTGATCACGCCGCAGACATCGGCCGGCGGGGTTCTTCTGCTGGTGGCGACCACGATCTCGATCAGCGCGCTGTTCTGGGTGTTCTTCGTTGCAACCCTCGACGCGCCGCTCGTGCGTCGGGTCATCGAGAACGGGCAGGGGCTCGTCAACCGGATCTTCGGCGGGGTCCTGATCCTGCTCGGGCTCCGGGTCGCCACGCTGGAGCGCTGACGCGTGCTCAGCTTTCCCGGAGCGGCAAGGCCACGGTCTGCTTGACGTTGCTGACGACGATGCGCGACTGGACGTCGGAGACTAGCGCATTGTCGAGCAGCTTCAGCCGCAGGAAGTCGTCATAGGCCTTGATGTCGCTCGCCACGACCTTGATGAGGTAGTCGACGGCGCCGGTGATGCGCTCGCAGATCACCACTTCCGGCCAGCGGTTGATCAGCCTGTCGAAGGTTTCCATGTTGTCGCGACTCGGCACGGCAAGCTTGACGAAGGCATAGGCGACGAAGCCGAGACCGACGGCCTCCCGGTCGACGACGGCGACGATCTGGCGGATGACGCCGGCCTCCTTCATCTTCTTGATCCGCCGCCAGCAAGGCGTCTGGCTCATGCCGGCCTCGCGGGCGATTTCGGCGATGGAGAGGGAGGCGTCGCGCTGGAGAATCTGCAACACACGAATGTCGGATGGGTCGAGAAGTGTTTTTTCGCTCATAGGCCGTGATCTGGGAATTTTCATTCTCATTTGTGAGGATAGGCGGGCACGATAGCACAGAAATCAACCTGATGAAGGACCATATTGGGTGGCAGGAAAGGCGTGTGGGGCGCGCGACCGCAAGGTCCCCTCGCACGCGCATGCTCGAAGACGGATGAGGAGGCCGTCGCATGAACGCCATCACCAGAACCATTTCGCTCGACGACAAGTATGTGGCCACCCGCGGCCGCGTTTATCTCACCGGTATCCAGGCGCTGGTCCGCCTGACCCTCGACCAGGCGCGGCTCGACGCGGAAGCCGGGCTGCGCACCGGCGGGTTCGTCTCCGGCTATCGTGGTTCGCCGCTCGCCGGCTACGACACCGAACTGGTGCGCGCCAAGCGGCACCTTTCGCCCGCCAGCATCGTCTTCAAGCCCGGCGTCAACGAGGAGCTTGGCGCCACCGCTGTCTGGGGCACGCAGAAGGTCGGCCATCACGGCAAGGGCAGCGATTACGACGGCGTCTTCGGCATCTGGTACGGCAAGGCGCCGGGCGTCGACCGGGCCGGCGACGTGCTGCGCCAGGCCAATGCCAGCGGCACGGCGGCGAAGGGCGGCGTGCTGGCGCTGGCCGGTGATGACCATCTGGCCAAGTCCTCGATCCTGCCGGCCCAGTCGGAGTTCTTCTTCGAGCATGTCGAGATGCCGGTGCTCAACCCGTCCGACATCCAGGAAGTGCTCGACTACGGCCTGCACGGGCTCGCCATGTCGCGCTTTTCCGGTCTCTGGTCGGGCCTGATCTGCCTTGCCGACACGATGGATGCCTCGGCGACGATCTCTGTCGATCCGCGCCGCCTCTCCTTCGTCCATCCCGACGATCGTGATCCGCGTCGGCATGACGATCTCAACCGGGTGCTGCTGCTTGGCAACCGGCTGGAGACCGAGCGGCTGCTGCGCGACATCCGCATTCCGGCGGCGCGCGCCTATGTGCGGGCCAACGGGCTCGACCGCGTCGCCTTCGGGGCCAGCCGGCCGCGCATCGGCATCGTCGCCACCGGCAAGGCCTATCGCGACCTGTGCCAGGCGTTCGAGCTGATCGGCCTCACCGAGGAGCGGGCCCGCGACATCGGCCTTGCCATCTACAAGGTCGCCATGCCCTGGCCGCTGGAGCCGGTCGGCCTTTCGAATTTCGCGCGCGGTCTCGAGCGGCTTCTGGTCGTGGAGCACAAGCGCGCCTTCCTCGAGCCGCAGATCAAGGAAATCGCCTATGACTGGCCGGAGCGGGCCCGTCCGGCGATCTGGGGAAAGAAGACGCCGGAGGGCGGGCCGTTCCTGTCCGACGTGCTGGAGCTGGCGGTCGCCGAGATCATTCCCGCGCTGCTCGCCTTTCTTCCGGCCGACTTCGTCACGGCCGGGATGCGCGCCGTCGCCGAACGCATGAACCGGCAGGTGATGTGGTCGCAGGGGCACGCCGAACGCGCCGCCCGGGTGCCCTATTTCTGCTCCGGCTGCCCGCATTCGACCTCGACCGTCGTGCCCGAGGGCGCGCGCTCCATGCCCGGCATTGGCTGCCATGCGATGACCGAGATCCCTGGCCGCACCACCGACGGGCAGATCGCCATGGGCGGCGAGGGCGTCCTTTGGGTCGGCCAGTCGGAATTTTCCAACGACACCCATGTCTTCGCCAATGTGGGCGATGGCACCTATTTCCATTCCGGCATCCTGGCGATCCGCCAGTCGGTCGCCTCGAAAGTGTCGATCACCTACAAGATCCTCTACAACGACGCGGTGGCGATGACCGGCGGCCAGCCGGTCGACGGGACGCTGACCGTGCCGCAACTCACCCGCCAGCTGGAGGCGGAGGGCGTCGAGCGCATCGTCGTCGTCAGCGAGGAGCCCGACGCCTATCTCGGCCGGCATGACCTGGCGCCGGGCACCGATGTCTTCCACCGCGACGCGCTGATGGACGTGCAGAAGGAGCTGCAGGCGCTGAAGGGGGTCACCGTGCTCGTCTACGACCAGACCTGCGCGGCGGAAAAGCGCCGCCGGCGCAAGCGCGGCGGCCTCGCCGATCCGGACATGCGGCTGTTCATCAACGAGCGCGTCTGCGAGGGCTGCGGCGACTGTTCGGTACAGTCGAACTGCATCTCTGTCGAGCCGCTGCCCACCGCCTTCGGCGAGAAGCGGCGGATCAACCAGTCGTCCTGCAACAAGGATTTCTCCTGCGTGAAGGGCTTCTGTCCCTCCTTCGTCTATGTGGAAGGGTCGGAACTGCGCCGCGCCGACACCGGTCATATCGACGTCGATGCGCTGGCGGTCGATCTCCCCGAGGCGGAGGTCGCCGGTCTGGAGACGACGCTCAACCTGCTGATCGCCGGCATTGGCGGCGCCGGCGTGACGACGACGGCCGCGGTGCTCGCCATGGCCGCACATGTCGACGGCAAGCAGGCCTCGACGCTCGACATGACGGGCCTTGCCCAGAAGGGCGGACCGGTCACCTCGCATCTGCGCTTCTCCACCCTGGAGCGGGCGATCGAGGGGCCGCGCATCCCGACCGCCAGCCTCGACGTGCTGCTCGCCTCCGACATGGTGGTCGCCACCAATGCCGAGCAACTGGCGCTCATCGACCGCGAGCGCACGGCGGGATTTGCCAATGCGCGGGTCGCCCCGACGGCCGAGTTCGTCATGAAGCAGACGCTCTCCTTCGACGAGGCGCGGATGCAGCAGACGCTGAAATCCGCCTGTCCGACCTTCATCGGCCATGACGTCGCGAGCATCGCCGAGGCGCTGTTCGGCGATGCCATCTATGCCAACATGATGCTGGTCGGCATGGCGCTTCAGGCCGGCCGCCTGCCGCTGACGAGCGCCGCCCTTGAAGCGGCGATCCGTCTCAACGGGGCGGCGGTGACGAACAATCTCGCCGCCTTCCGTGCCGGCCGGGTTCTGGCCGCCGATCCGGGCAAGATCCTCTCCGCCTTGCCCGACACGCGCGATGCCGAGCGTGCCGAGGACATGGATATCGACACGCGCATCGAGTTTCTCAGCAACGAGCTTGCCGCCTATCAGGACGCGGCCTATGCGCAGCGCTTCCGCGAGGCGATTGCACGCCTTCGCAAGGCCGACGAGGCGAACGGCAACGGCACCTTGCGGCTGACGCGTGTTGCCGCCGACATGGCCTGCAAGGTGATGGCCTACAAGGACGAATACGAGGTGGCGCGGCTCTACAGCGAGCCGGGCTTCCGCGCCCGGCTGGAGAGCCAGTTCAAGGACCCGGCAAGGCTCAAGGTGATGCTTGCCCCACCGCTGGTCTCACGCGGCCTCGACCCCAAGACCGGCCGGCCTCGCAAGATCGCCTTCGGGCCGTGGATCTTCACCGCCTTCCGCCTGCTCGCCCGCTTCAAGGGCCTGCGCGGCAGCGCTTTCGATCCGTTCGGGCGGACGGCGGAGCGGCGCATGGAGCGGCAGCTGGTCGAGACCTATCTCGCCGATCTGGAACGGATCGCCGGCCTTGTCGGCCAGGCCGGTTACGGGCTGCTCGTCGAGATCGCCCGCATTCCCGACACGGTGCGCGGCTTCGGTCCGGTGAAGGAGGCGAACCACGCCAAGGCGATGGACAAGCGCGCCGCGCTTCTCGCCCGGCTTGATGGCGAGGGCGGCGGCGTTCCGGTGCTGGAGGCGGCGGAGTAGGCGTCAGTCCCCGTCGCCAAAGCGGGCCTGCCAGGTCGGCAGCGTGTCGCCCGGCCGGACCTCGGCGAGGAACACGGCCCGGGCGATCGCACGGGCCATGACGGAGGCGGCGAGCGCGCCGGCCTCGATCGCGTCCGCGTAGGGATCGCCGATGGCGACGCGCCCCGTGGAGGCGGCGAAGACGAGGTCGCCGTCGAGCGCGGTATGGGAAGGCCACAGCGCGCGGGCATAGCCGTCATGGGCCATGATAGCGAGCCGCTTCAGTGCCGCCTTGTCGAGGTCGAGATCGGTCGCGACGATGCCGATCGTGGTGTTCGCGCCTTCCCTTGTCGCGTTGAACTTGGTGCGGACCGCATCGGCGCCTGCTGTATCTCGCGGCAGCCCGAGCCCGCCGAACTCCGCTTCGCGCTCGAACGGGGCGGCCCAGAAATGCGGAGTGTCGCCCATGGTCGCCGAGCCGAGTGCGTTGACGGCGACGAGCGCGCCGATGGTGGCGCCGTTCGAGAGCCGCGCCGAGGCCGAGCCGAGCCCGCCCTTGAGGCCGGCGGTCGTGGCGCCGGTTCCGGCCCCGACGCTGCCGAGCGTGAAATCCGGGGAGGCCGCCTCCAGCGCCGCCCGTCCGAGCGCGCCATAGGGGTTCGTGTCGCCCCAATCCTTGTCGCCGCCATTGAGCAGGTCGAAGAGGATTGCGGCCGGCACGAGCGGCACCCGTACGGGACCTATGGCAAAGCCCCGGCCCATTGCGGCGAGCGCCATTTGCGCGCCGGAGGCCGCGTCGAGGCCGAAGGCGGAGCCGCCGGAGAGCACGAGCGCGTCGACCTTGTCGGCGGTGAATTCCGGCTCCAGCAGCGTCGTGTCGCGGGTGCCGGGCGCCCCGCCGAGAATCGACACGGAGGCCCGCAGCGGCTCGTCAGGCAGGAGCACCGTGACGCCCGACTTCAGGCGCGCATCGCTGGCATGTCCGACCGCAAGGCCCGGCACGTCGCTGATGAGGTTGCGCAAGGAATGCCTCCCGGAGGGCTTCGGCCGGCCCAAGGCCGGACCGGACAGGATCGGTCAGATGCGGTGATAGGTGCGGTCGAGATAGATCAGCGCCGGTCCGCGCTCGCCGAGGCGAATCCCGACGATCTCCCCGAAAATCACCGAGTGTGTGCCGATCTCGGAGACCTCCGTGACGCGGCAGTCGAGCGCGACGCGCGCACCGGAGAGGATCGGCGCGCCGGTGGCGAGCCGTGTCCACTCGGCCAGCGCGAAACGCTCGTCGAAAGTGAGGTCGCCCTTGCCGGCAAAGGCGTCCGACAGCGGCTCGGCATGGGCGGGAAGCGTGTTGATGGCGAAGGCGCCGTTCGCCTTGATCACGGCGTTGATGCGGGCCTGGCGGTTGACGCAGACGAGCACGGTGGGCGGTGCGTCGGAAACGGACGTAACGGCGGAAACCGTGGTGCCGCCGCGCCCGGCCGTTCCGTCGGTCGTGGCGATATGAACCGCCGCGCCGAGGCGGCTCATCGCCTCGCGGAAGTCGTTGCGGTCGACCGCGCGCGCATGACGCTGCCGCGCTGCGATGCCGCCCGTATCGGACGCGGGGCTGTTGGTCATCTCGTCCTTTCGGGTCCGCTGCCGCCGGGAGCCCCGGCTCGAACACCCGTCATAGCCGTAATGCTAACCGGGTCCGGTTTCAAATAGGTTTCCCGACCGTTGCAGTTCGGGCACGGCGCTGTCGGAGCGCTGCGGACCGGCGGTTCCCGTGCCCGGCATGCGGTCGCAGATCCAGTCGATGAAGCTCTGCGCGGCCGGCCCGGGCTGATGGGTCGCCGTCAGCCAATAGCCGCGATCCCGGTTGCCGGCCGTGTCGGTCAGTGGGATCAGGTCGCCGCGTTGCAGTTCCGCCTCGATCATCGTCTCGACGCACAAGGCCACGCCGTGGCCTGCGACCACCGCGCTGACCAGCAGGTTGAAGTCGTTGAAGACGGGGCCGTTGCCGGCAAGCTCCGCCGAGAGCCCGTTGCCGGCCAGCCAGTCGCGCCAGTCCTTGCGCGTCTCGTCGTGCAGAAGCCGTGCGGCCGCGACCTGGCCGGGGGCGTCGAACGGACCGTGGGCGGCCAGATGCGCGGGGCTGCAGACAGGCCGCGTATGCCCCGACAGCAGCCGCAGGCGGACGGCATAGCGGCCGGTCTCCGGCGGCGTGTCGAACCAGTCGATGGAGATGTCGGCATCCTGCGGCGTGCCGTGCAGCGCGTAGAGCAGACGCAGGCGCAGGGTCGGGGCGACCTCGGCGAAGTCGACGAGGCGCGGGATCAGGTAGCGGGTGCCGAAGGAGGGCACGCAGGCGATGGAAAGTTCCGGCCGGCGCGCGGTCTCGGCCACGTCGTTGCAGACCTCGCCGATGCGGGTGAGGGCGGACTGCATGGCGCCGGCGATACGCTCGGCCTCCGGCGTCAGCTCGATTCGCCGGCCGACGCGGCGCACCAAAGCCATGCCGAACCAGTCCTCCAGGTTACGCAGATGATGACTGACGGCGGCATGCGTTACGCCGAGTTCGTCGGCCGCCAATCCGACGCGCCCGGTCTGTGCCAGTGCCGCAAGGGCGCGCAAAGCATTGAGCGGAGGAAGACTGGTACGTTGCATCGTTAGATTTGCTAACAAGTTTGTCGGTATCTTTCAATTGAAACTGTCGTTTCAATGTGACTTTTTTCCCCAACGTGAATTGGCGGAAGCGGGAGGAAACGCGCCATCGCCAGCTATCCCGGACATGACCATTCCTGCGGTCCCGCGCGCCAGCCCGAACGAGCCGGCGTGTGCCTTGCCATTGTGCGCGGGGTTTGATCGGAGGACGCTGCCCGGGAGAATTCGTTCGCGTTCCGGCGCCACGGGGAAAGATGTTTTTTTCTAGTCGTGGCTTTTCGAGGGGAATTGTGCCGTCAATGGCGGCTTGGTAAGTACATGCTATCACGCGCCGGCCGCAAACCGCGCCGCGCGACGGACTGAGAACGGCACAAGCCGCCAGTCCTTCAGGGGGACCACAGGGCAGATGGACTACTTCATCCAACAGTTGATCAATGGCGTAACGCTGGGGTCGATCTACGGCCTCATCGCCATTGGTTACACGATGGTCTACGGGATCATCGGCATGATCAACTTCGCCCATGGAGACATCTTCATGGTCGGAGCCTTCATCGCGTTGATTGTCGTCATCGCACTCGGCATAACGGCGGCAACGCCGCTTCTGCTGCTCATTCTCGCGCTTGTGCTGGTGCTGGTCATCGCCATGGCGCTGACGGCGGTCTGGGGCTGGACAGTGGAGCGGATCGCCTACCGGCCGCTGCGCGGCTCGTTCCGGCTGGCGCCGCTGATCACGGCGATCGGCGCCTCGATCGCGCTGCAGAACTTCGTCCAGATCTCGCAAGGCGCGCGCAACAAGCCCCTGCAGCCGCTGATCTCCGGCAATTTCAAGCTCTGGGAGACGGTGACACCGGAAGGTTCGTTCGTCGTCCAGATCAGCTACATGCAGATCCTGATCATCGTCACGACGCTGGCGCTGATGGTCGGCTTCACGATGCTGATCAACAAGACCTCGCTCGGCCGCGCCCAGCGCGCCTGCGAGCAGGACCGCAAGATGGCCTCGCTGCTCGGCGTCAATGTCGACCGGACGATCTCGCTGACCTTCGTGATGGGCGCGGCGCTCGCCGCCGTCGCAGGCCTGATGTTCCTGCTCTACTACGGCGTGATCGACTTCTACATCGGCTTCCTGGCCGGCGTGAAGGCCTTCACGGCAGCCGTTCTCGGCGGCATCGGCTCGCTTCCGGGTGCCATGCTTGGCGGACTGCTGATCGGTCTGATCGAGACCTTCTGGTCAGGCTATTTCTCGCTCGAATACAAGGACGTGGCAGCCTTCTCGATCCTTGCCATCGTGCTGATCTTCATGCCCGAAGGTCTGCTCGGCAAACCCGAAGTGGAGAAGGTCTGAGATCATGGCCGCACAAAAACAGGATTTGCTTGCAGGCTCCGTGAAGGATGCCGCGGTGGGCGCGCTGGTCGCATTCGGCCTGTTCGCCATGATGATCGGCATGAAGACCGAGGTCGATGTCGGCGGGCTGGCCATCGAGTATCGCTGGGGCGCTGTCGCCATGGCGGTTGCCGTGGTCTTCGTCGGCCGGCTTCTGCTCAACCTCTTCGTCTGGAAGAGCGAAAAGCCGGTGACCGGGCTGCTTGGCAGCCTCATGCCGACACAGTCGTCCTTCTCGAAAGTGTCGCATCTGGTCACGCCGCTGCTCTTCGTGCTGGCGGTCGTGCTGCCCTTCCTCCTGATGTATTTCCTCGGCACTCGCGGGTCGCGCCAGTATCTCGATCTGGCGATCCTGGTGACGACCTATGTCATGCTCGGCTGGGGCCTGAACATCGTGGTGGGCCTCGCCGGCCTGCTCGACCTCGGCTATGTGGCCTTCTACGCCGTCGGCGCCTATTCCTATGCGCTGCTGGCCCAGAATTTCGGCTTCTCCTTCTGGATCTGCCTGCCGCTGGCCGGCATCCTTTCGGCCTTCTGGGGCATCATCCTGGGTTTCCCGGTCCTGCGGCTGAGGGGTGACTATCTTGCCATCGTGACGCTCGCCTTCGGCGAGATCATCCGTGTGGTGCTGCTCAACTGGTACGAGTTCACCGGCGGTCCGGACGGGCTGTCGGGCATCCCGCGCCCGAGCTTCTTCGGGCTGGAGTTCGAGCGGGGCGAAGGCGGGTTCGCGGACTTCTTCGGGCTCGACTACAGCTCCATTCACCGCATTGTCTTCCTCTACTACCTGATCCTGATCCTGGCGCTGATCACCAACATCGTGACGATGCGGCTGCGCAAGCTGCCGGTCGGGCGGGCCTGGGAAGCGCTGCGCGAGGACGAGATCGCCTGCCGCTCGCTTGGCATCAACACCACGCATACCAAGCTGACCGCTTTTGCGATCGGCGCCATGTTCGGCGGGTTTGCCGGGTCGTTCTTCGCGACGCGCCAGGGCTTCATCTCGCCGGAGAGCTTCACCTTCATCGAGTCTGCCGTGATCCTGGCGATCGTGGTGCTCGGAGGCCTGGGCTCACAGGTCGGCGTCGTCATCGCCGCCGTGGTGATGATCGGCGGCTTCGAGTTCTTCCGACAGTTCGAGGAGTACCGCATGCTGGTCTTCGGCCTGCTGATGGTGGTGATCATGGTGTGGAAGCCGCGCGGTCTGATCTCGACCCGTGTGCCCTCCATCGCGCTCGACAGGCGCAAGGCCAAGGGCATTTCCGCCGATATGGTCCAGGAGGGCCACGGATGACCCACTGGAACGACGACGCAGTTCTTCGCATCGAACGCGTGACAATGCGCTTCGGCGGTCTGGTGGCGGTGAACGATCTTTCGTTCAACGTCGGGCGCGGCGACATCACCGCCCTGATCGGCCCCAACGGCGCTGGCAAGACGACTGTCTTCAACTGCGCCACCGGCTTCTACAAGCCGACCGAGGGGCGGATCGTGATGATGCGCAAGGCGGGCGAGCATTTCCTGCTCGAGCGCATGCCGGACTTCAAGATCTCGGCGCGCGCCGGCGTGGCGCGCACCTTCCAGAACATCCGCCTGTTCGGTGGCATGACCTTGCTGGAAAACCTGATGGTGGCCCAGCACAATCCGCTGATGGTCGCCTCCAACTTCACCGTCGGCGGTCTCTTGGGCATCGGCGGGTTCCGCAAGGCGGAGGCGGAGGCGGTCGACCGGGCGCGTTACTGGCTCGACCGCACCTCGCTGCTCGACCGGGCGGACGATCCCGCCGCCGACCTGCCCTATGGCGCGCAGCGGCGACTGGAGATCGCCCGGGCGATGTGCACATCGCCGGAACTGCTTTGCCTCGACGAGCCGGCGGCAGGCCTCAATCCCCGGGAAAGCGCGGAGCTCAACACGCTCCTGCACTTCATTCGCGACGAGCACGCGACCTCGGTGCTCCTGATCGAGCACGACATGTCGGTGGTCATGGAGATCTCCGATCACGTGATCGTTCTCGACTACGGCGAGAAGATCTCCGACGGCACGCCGGACGAGGTGAAGAACGATCCGAAGGTGATTGCGGCCTATCTCGGCGTTGCCGATGACGAGGTCGACCAGGTTGAAGAAGAGGTGGGCCTGTGAGCGAGAATCAACTCCTTCTCCAGGTTCGCGGGGTCGAGACCTATTACGGCAAGATCGTCGCCCTGCGCGGCGTCGACCTTGACGTCCACGAGGGCGAGATCGTGACCCTGATCGGCGCCAACGGCGCCGGCAAGTCGACCCTGATGATGACGATCTGCGGCACCCCGCAGGCGCACACCGGCACGGTCGTCTACAAGGGCATCGACATCACCCGGATGCCAACGCACGAGATCATGCGCATGGACATCGCCCAGTCTCCGGAAGGGCGGCGCATCTTCCCGCGCATGTCGGTGCTGGAAAACCTGCAGATGGGGGCGGCGGTCGTAGACCCGAAGCATTTTTCCGGCGACCTCGAGAAGGTCTTCACCCTGTTTCCCAGGCTCAAGGAGCGGCGGGAGCAGCGCGGGGGAACGCTGTCGGGTGGCGAGCAGCAGATGCTGGCCATCGCCCGCGCGCTGATGGGCCGCCCGCGCCTCCTGCTTCTCGACGAGCCGTCGCTGGGCCTGGCGCCGCTGATCGTCAAGCAGATCTTCGATGCGATCGCGGAGCTCAACCGTACCGAGGGGCTGACCGTCTTCCTCGTCGAGCAGAATGCGTATCATGCGCTGAAGCTCGCCCATCGCGGCTACGTCATGGTCAATGGCGTGATCACGATGTCGGGGACGGGCAAGGAGCTCTTGTCGCGCGAGGAGGTCAAGGCGGCCTATCTCGAGGGCGGACGCCACTGATGCCGTGACCGCCGGGCGCGGCGGTCGGGATTGTTTCATCGCCGGTTGCGGAAAGGGCGCTCGTCCCCGCGCGGCGGAAACCTAAGGAGGTCCTGATGGGATTCCTCTACGATACGAGCCTTGCGGGTTTCATTATCCTGACGCTGGTGCTGGGCGGCGCGGCGGCATGGTCGACGGGGCGCGCCTGCGCGCTCACCTGGCGGCCGTTGCCGGTGCTGGTCTGGTTCGCCTTCCTTTTGTCGGTGGTGGTCCGCTTCCTCAGCTTCGCGCTTTATGGCGGAACGCTGCTTTCGATCCAGCACTGGCTGGTCGCCTTTGTCTATCTGGCGGGACTGGCACTCGCCGGATGGCGGGTGACGCGCACGTCGCAGATGACCAGCCAGTATCGCTGGCTTTACGAGAAAACGAGCCCGTTCGGTTGGCGGCTTCGTCCCGGTGCGGATGACAGCATTGTCAATTAGGACAGGGCTTTAGCGGGAGGGGGCGGTTTCCCTTCCGGAAGGATCCGAAACGCTCGACTTTGTTCGAAAAGGCGATAGTGTTTCGGTACATGGCGGCTCCGGAAGGGGGCGTCGGCGGGCGCAAAGCCCGCGACCAGAGTGGTCCAGCGCCGGCCCGGGGTGGGTCGGGAAAGCATCTGGAACAGGGGAGAATATCTTATGAAGAAGCTTCTTATGGCGAGCGTTGCAACCGTCATCGGCATGGGGCTTTCGAGCGCCGCGCTGGCGGATATCGTGATCGCCACCGCCGGTCCGATGACCGGTCAGTACGCGTCCTTCGGCGCGCAGATGAAGGCCGGCGCCGAGCAGGCCATCGAGGACATCAACGCAGCTGGCGGCATCAACGGCGAGAAGCTCGTGCTGCAGGTCGGTGACGATGCCTGCGATCCGAAGCAGGCTGTCGCGGTTGCCAACCAGTTCGTCGGTTCGGGCGTCGTCTTCGTCGCCGGCCACTTCTGCTCGGGCTCGTCGATCCCGGCAAGCCAGGTCTATTCGGAAGAGGGCATCATCCAGATCTCTCCGGCCTCGACCAACCCGAAGTTCACCGACGAGCGTCCGGGTCCGGGCACGTTCCGCACCTGCGGCCGTGACGACCAGCAGGGCCAGGTCGCCGGTGCTTTCCTTGCCGAGAAGTTCGGCGACAAGAACATCGCCGTCATCCACGACAAGACCGCCTACGGCAAGGGTCTCGCCGACGAGACCAAGAAGTACATGAACGAGGCGGGCAAGCAGGAGACCCTCTACGAGGCCTACACGGCCGGCGAGAAGGACTACACCGCGCTTGTCTCCAAGCTGAAGGCCGAGAACATCGGCGTGCTCTATGTGGGCGGCTATCACACCGAAGCCGGCCTCATCAAGCGCCAGATGGCCGAGCAGGGCATGGACACGATCCTCGTCTCGGGTGACGCGCTCGTCACCGACGAGTACTGGTCGATCACCGGCGACGTCGGTGCCGGCACGCTGATGACGTTCTCGCCGGACCCGCGCAAGAACGAAATCGCCAAGCCGGTCGTCGATGCGCTCGAGGCCGCCGGCCGTACGGCCGAGGGCTACTCGCTCTACACCTACGCAGCGATCCAGGCCTGGGCCGAAGCCGTGAAGGCGGCTGGTTCGACCGATTTCGACGCTGTCGTGGGGAAGCTCAACGAGGGTGAGTTCGCCACCGTTCTCGGCAACCTGTCCTTCGACGACAAGGGCGACGTGACCCTGCCGGGTTATGTCTTCTACGAGTGGAAGGACGGCACCTACGACTACCTGCAGTAATCGCTCGCAGGCAGTCAGCCGAAGCTGAATGCGCCCCGTCCGGCCTTGCCGGGCGGGGCTTTTTTATCTGGTCGGGCGGTGCGCGCCACCGGGCCTTGTAAACCTTAACGCGTAACCTTGTCGCGCGAATCCCTGCCTCCGCGCCCATGAAACCCTTCCCGCCGCTGCGCTATTGCGTAAACTTTCCGTAAACCAACCGATAGGGGGGTGTGCGGATGAACAGGGTAATCTGGGCGATGGTCGCCATCTACCTGGCGATCGGACTGGCCTTCTGGAGCCATGCGGCGGCAGCGGCGCCGGAACTTGTTTCCTTTTCCGATGCCCGTTTCGCGCCCGGCACCATCGTCGTCAGCAACAGCCAGAAGCGGCTTTATCTCGTCCAGCGCGGCGGAACGGCGTTGCGCTATCCCGTTGCCGTCGGCAAACGCGGCAAGGCCTGGACCGGACGCACCTTCATCCGCGGCATGCATGTGCGGCCCGCCTGGTCGCCGCCGGCTGTCGTGAAGCGCGACCTGCCGCATCTGCCGGCGGTCATTCCCGGCGGTGCGGCGAACAATCCGATGGGCGTTGCCGCCATGACGCTGGCCGGTGGCGAGTTCGCCATCCATGGTACAAATCGCCCCGGCTCCATCGGCCGTGCCGTCTCTTATGGCTGCATCCGCATGCAGAACCGCGACATCGCCGACCTGTTTCGCCGGGTGAACGTGCGTACCCCGGTCGTCGCCGTGAACTGACGGCCAACGGGTTGTCCCCGCATTGCCCAGTGTCCCGAAAACGCGTGTGTCTTCACCAGCATTCCCGCTTTCCGATTGCGCGCACCCTGGAGTTCTGATCCTCTTCCGCTGCCTGGAAGTTCAGGGAAACGCGATGTGGCGTCGGTGATCGGCCGGCTTTGCTGCGTCGTTCTCCGGCAGTCAGGCACCGGAATGATGGAGTGGGAGGCTTGGGAATGCTGGCAGGACTGCGGCGCGTGATACACAGCCAGGACGGCGAGGACGGGCTTCTTGAGGCGTTGTTTGCGCGTACGGGCGGCGGCCCGGGCTATTTCGTCGAGTTTGGTGCCTGGGACGGGCGCTTCAAGAGCAACACGTTCCATCTCTACGAGACGCTCGGCTGGAAGGCTGTTACATCGAGGGCGATCCGGACCGGTTCAAGGACCTTCTCGCCAATGTCGATCCTCAGCGGATCGATGCGCGCAACGTGTTCGTCGCGCCGCAAGGCGGCAATTCGCTCGACGCGATCCTGGCGGGAACAGCCTGTCCCAAGGAGTTTGATGTCCTGTCGATCGACATCGATTCAGACGATCATGCCGTCTGGAGCGGTGTTGCGGACTATCGGCCGAAAATCGTGATCATCGAGTACAATCCGACCATCCCCAACTCGTCCGACTACGTACAGCCGATCGGCAGCTATATCGGAAATTCCGCCGGGGCGCTCTACAAGCTGGGACGCGAAAAGGGCTACGATCTCATCGATGCGACCGAAACCAACCTGATCTTCTGCCGGACCGACCTGCTTGACGCGTTTGGACTGACGGCGGTCGACCTGGATACCGCCCGCCCGGATGTCGGTCATATCTTCTTCGGTTATGACGGGTCAGTGCGGGTCACCGGCCGTTTGACATCCAATCCCTGGACCGGAAAGTCGCTGCATACGACGGTGACGGGCCAGGAGCCGAGCCTGTCGGAAATCCGCAAGCTGCTCAGTCGCAAGCTGCGCCGCCTTGTCAGGAAGCTCCGTGCCAGGCTGATACCCCGTGCCGGCTGACCGCCTGCGTTGCGGTGCTCGGAGATAGCGGGAGCTGCGCGCGTGAAAGGGCCGGCGTCGGCGCGATCGCCGGGCCGGCAGCTCTCATCCTGCCGGCGTCGAGCACGGCCGTGCCGAGTGCGAACAGCGTTGCTGTTGCAAGAACACAGGCAACCACTGCAGGCAGAACTGCGCCCGCTCGCCTGCTTGACTGCATCGTCCGTTCCGTCAGTTTCATCATCATCTCCGGCATCCGTCGAACCTTGCGCTTCTTTCAAGAGAACGCACAAGACAAGCTTTCGGTTCCACGTCCCTATACTTGAGATGAATGGAGGGGCTGGCGATTTCAAGGCAGGCTCTTGCCGAGAATGTGGCATTTCGGTGAGGAGCCGGGTGGTGGCTTCCGGCATTTGATGATGCACTGTTGTCGACTTGATCCGCAAAAGGGGACGCGAAATGCTCGGCGCCTTGACATTCATCCTGTGCTGCCAGCTTGCCGGAGAACTCCTGGTCGAGGCATCGGGCCTGCCCGTGCCGGGGCCGGTTGTCGGCATGGTGCTGCTGTTCGCTTGGCTGATGCTGCGCAAGCGCGAGGACAAGGAGCTGGCTGCGACGGCGGACGCGCTGCTGCGCAACCTGGCGCTTCTTTTCGTTCCCGCCGGCGTTGGTGTCGTCCTCCATCTTGGCTTGCTCGGGCGTGAGGGTGTCGCCATCTCGGCGGCCCTCATCGTCTCGACGCTCGCGACCGTCGCGGTCACGGCACTGGTGATGCAATGGACCCTGCGCGGGGAGGGCGGGGGCAAAGGCGAAACCGGCGCATCGGCCGACGGGGAGGGCGGCCGATGAGCACGCCCCTTGAGCAGATCTGGGTCTATCTCTCGGCCAGCCCGCTGGCCGCCCTGACTGTCACCCTTGTCGCCTACCAGGCCGGCTTTGCGCTGTATCGCAGATCCGGATACCACCCGCTGGTCAATCCCGTTCTGATCGCGGTCGCGATCATCGCGGGACTGCTGGTCGGCGGAGGCATCGACTATTCGGTCTATTTCGACGGCGCGCAGTTCGTGCATTTCCTGCTCGGCCCGGCGACGGTGGCGCTTGCCATTCCGCTCTACCGGCAGATCGAACGGGTACGCCGCTCTGCGATGGCGATTGCCGTAAGCCTGGTGGCAGGCTCGGCTTTCGCGGCCGTCTCGGCCGTCGGCATTGCCGGGTTTCTCGGGGCCTCGGACGCGACGCTGGCCTCGTTGGCTCCCAAGTCGGCGACCGCGCCGGTCGCCATGGGCATTGCCACCTCGCTCGGCGGGCTCCCCTCGCTCACCGCTGTCCTGGTCATTCTGACCGGCATCCTGGGCGCGGCGCTCGGGCCGCTTGTGCTCGACCTGGTCCGGGTGAGGGACTGGCGGGCGCGGGGCTTTGCCATCGGCGTCGCCGCCCATGGCATCGGCACCTCGCGGGCGCTTCTGGTCAACGAGACGGCGGGAGCCTTTTCCGGGCTGGCGATGGGGCTGAATGCCATCGCCACCGCCCTGTTGGTGCCGTTTCTCTGGCGTCTGTTCTTCTAACCGGGGGCCGGCTCGTCAGCCCGCCGCCTTGAGCCAGTGACGCGGGTCGACCGATCCGTCCGGCCGGGCACTGCCGGAGAGCGCCCGGCAAAGATCCTCGACCGTGTCGAGCGAATGCACCGAGCGGAACTCGTCGACATGCGGCAGCATCGCCCGGACCCCCTTGGCGCGCGCCTGGAAGCCGTCGAAGCGCAGCAGCGGGTTCAGCCAGACCAGTCGTCGGCAGGAGCGGTGCAGCCGGTCGATCTCGCGGGCGAGATCCTCGTCTGTATCGCGTTCCAGCCCGTCGGTGACGAGCAGGACGATGGGGCCGCCCGACATCACCCGGCGCGACCATTTCCGGTTGAACTCGGCCAGTGCCGTGGCGATCCGGGTTCCGCCCGACCAGTCCTCGACGCCCTCGGTGCAGGCGATCAGTGCCTCGTCCGGATCCTTCATCCTGAGCTGCCGGGTGACGTTGGTCAGCCGTGTGCCGAACAGGAACGTATGGACGTTGCGGCGCTCTTCGGTCAGCGCATGCAGGAAATGCAGCAGGATGCGGGTGTACTGGCTCATCGAACCGGAAATGTCGCAGAGCGCGACGATCGGCGGCCGGCGCATGTCGGGGCGCTTGTGGCGCAGGTCGATCATGTCGCCGCCGGTCCTGAGCGAGGCGCGCAGCGTCCGGCGCGGGTCGATGCGGCCGCGCGGCGCGGTGACGAAGCGGCGCAGGCGCACCTTCTCCATCGGCATCACCATGCGCCGCAGCGCGGCCTTGGCGGCGCGGATCTCCTCCGCGTTCATCTGGGCGAAGTCCTTGCGCTGCAGCAGTTCGCGGCCCGACACGGTGAAGCGCGCGTCGATCTCCAGTTCCTCGCGCTCCTGGGTGCTCTGGCGGTCACGGGTTGCCTGGAAGGCCTGCGCGACGCGGGTCTGGCCTGCCTTCGGCTTTTCGGCCTCGCCGCGCGGCGGGGCGACGGGAGAGAGGATCGACAACAGCTTCTCGACCAGCCCGCGCGACTTCCAGTAGATGCGGAAGGCTTCGTCGAAGACGATGCGGTGCTCGCGCTTGCGCACGAAGACGGCGTGCAGCGTCCAGTAGAGATCGTCCCGGTTGCGGATGCCGGCAAGCTCGACGGCGCGCACCGCATCGACCACGCTTGCCGGCCCCACCGGCATGCCGGCGCGGCGCAGGGTGCGCGCGAAATGCACGATGTTTTCGGTGATGCGCCCGGCGGAAGCGCCGTTCCCCCCAGGCGCGCCGCCTTCGGCCGTGCCTGCCTGATCGGCCATTCGGGCTACACCGTTTCCTGTCCGGCGCGCTCCATGTCGCGGCGGATCTCGTCGATCATCTGGCGGGCGCGCGAGCCGCGCACACGATCGATGTCGTCCTGGTATTTCAGCAGCACGCCGAGCGTGTCGGAGACCATGTCGGGATCGAGCGCGATCTCGTTCAGCTCGGTCAGGGCGGTGGCCCAGTCGAGCGTCTCGGCAACGCCGGGCTGCTTGAACAGGTCCTCGTCGGTGCGCAGCATCTGGACGAAGGCGACAAGCTCGGCCATCAGCCGTTCGGCGGCACCGGGCACCTTGCGCCGGACGATCTCCAACTCGCGTTCCGCGTCGGGATAGTCGACCCAGTGATAGAGGCAGCGGCGCTTGAGCGCGTCGTGGATCTCGCGGGTGCGGTTGGTGGTGATGATGACGATGGGCGGTTCCTCGGCGCGGATCGTGCCGAGTTCCGGGATCGTCACCTGGTTGTCGGCCAGGACCTCCAGCAGGAAGGCCTCGAACGCCTCGTCGGCGCGGTCGAGTTCGTCGATCAGCAGCACCGGAGCACCTTTGACGGAGGGCTGCAGCGCCTGCAGGACCGGCCGCCGGATCAGGAACCGCTCGCCGAAAACGCTGCGGGAGAGATCATCGCGGTCGGTGTCGCCGGTGGCTTCCGACACGCGGATCTCCACCATCTGCGCCGCGTAATTCCACTCGTAGACGGCGGTGGAGATGTCCAGCCCTTCGTAGCATTGCAGGCGGATCAGGTCGCGCCCCAGCGCCTGCGACAGCACCTTGGCGATCTCCGTCTTGCCGACGCCGGCCTCGCCTTCCAGGAACAGCGGCCGCTTCAGCTTGAGGGCGAGCAGCAGCACGGTGGCGAGTGCGCGATCGCCGACATAGCCCTCACCGTCGAGCAGGGCCATGGTATCGTCGATCGAGGCGGGCAGCGGCGTTGAGGTCATCTGGTCTCCGTAAGCTGTCATCCTGAGGCACACCATAGTGCGAGGGCGCATGACTTGTCAGGTGTCCTAAAGGCCGAGGCACACATGGCATGGTATCTGGAAGTGGGCGATCTGCCGGAGGTCCGCTCTCGGGGGATTAACGCTTCGTTAAGCATGAATTCCGGACACTGTTGGCGGGGAGAGGTTACGGAGGTTCCGATCATGGCTTCGTCGGATTTTTCGCGCCAGCTTGAGGGTTACGGCCTGCTCACCGCCCAGATCCTCTATCACATGCCCGACCATCCCGGCCTGCTGCAGACATTTCTCTGGCAGACGCAGGACAAGGCTCCTGTCTTTCCGGAGTTGAAGCGCTTCCTGACATTCTGGGAACGCGACATCGACGGCAAGATCCATTCCGTCCGGATCTGCCATCGCGACCTGATCGGGCCGTCCGACTGGCGTCTCCTGGATGCGGAGTACCCGATCCACTGACGGATCGGTCCTGTCTGCGGTCCATTGCGCGGGGCGTGGCGTGGTGCCATGCCCCGCCGGACGGGAGCCGTTTCAGCTGAGATGGACGGGCGTCTTCGGCCGTGCGGCTACTTGCGGCGCCGATAGAAGCCCAAGGCGAGCTCGAGAGAGAACGGCAGGAAGAGGCTGATGCCGGTGAAGAAATAAAGAAAATTCAGAATCGGATAATTGTCATTATCAAATCTATGGAAGGCGTATATTGAAAATAATGCAAAATATACAGAGGAATAAAACTTATAACTGATATACTTTATTCCGATTTTGCACAGTTCTACCCATCTGAATATTAGGTATGATAATGCAAAGATGATTATAGCTACAACTGGCGGGTATTCTCCCAGAGTAAAAATGAGATAGGATGCGACGGCGAGGCACGAAATCAGCAGCAGCGACTTGATGTTGCCCTGTGCCGTTTGGGAGAGCCGCCACTCCATGAAAACCCTCAATCCTGATTGCAAGGAGGGTAGGCATAAAATATGATTATTACAATCATGTTTTAATGCGTGCGGTCCTGGCTCTCCAAAACCCGCGAATACCTGCAGCCCGGAATGTCGCCGGCGCCGCGTCTCAGCGGGGCGGCGGCGGCGTCAGTCCGGCGCCTTCGCGCATGATGGCGCGCGCCTGGGGGGTGAAATCGGATCCGGTGCCTTCGTGCAGCACGAAACCCGGCAGCAGGCGCATCGGCGCCCGGCTTGCCCGGATTGCGCGCAGCAGCACGCGCGTCGCGGCCGCTTCCGGTCGCGGCCGCAGCGGGATCACGTCGATGGCGCCGAACCGTCCTTTCAGCGCTTCCAGCAATTCGCCGAGCCCGTCGGCGCGGAAGATCATGGTCAGCGACCCGCCCTCGCGGACAATGTCAGTCGCGACCCGTGCCCATGGTTCCAGGCCACGCGCGTCGAGCACATGCGCGCCGGCCCGCGCATCGGCGGGGGAAGCGCGAAAGCGGCCGTCGGCATAGTAGGGCGGGTTGATGATCGCGTGGTCGGCGAAGGCCGGGACGAGGCCGGCGGCGTGCCGGGCGCTGCCCTTGGCGCCGATATCGGCCTCGATGATCGAGACGCGGCCGGCGAAGGCGGCGTTTTCCGGCAGTTCGAGCGCGCAGGCGGCAAGGTCGAGGGCGAAGCGGTCGCGGTCGACCAGCGTCACGCGCACATCCGCCAGCCGGGCGGCGAGACAAAAGCCCGCCGTGCCGACGCCGGAGCCGAGATCGACCACATGCCCCTGCGTCCCGGCCGGGACGGCGGCGGCCAGATAAACGGCGTCGAGACCGGCGCGGTGCCGGCCGCGTGCCGGTTGCAGAAGCTGCACCAGGCCGCCCAGAAAGGCATCCTTGGTGATCTCTTCGGTTTCCGCCGCCGGCTGGCCGGCGAGATCGTTCCCGCCGGTCATGCGCCGGCGGCCCGCCCGTTCTTCAGGGCGGAGGGGTCGAGTTCGTGTTCGAGCCCCGCCGCGACCAAAAGGCGCACGGCCGCGCCCTGGTCCTCCTCCACCACCATCACGCGCCGCGCAATGGCTCCGATCGAGCCCTCCAGCACGCTCATGTTGCCGTCGAGGACGAGATGCCCGATTCCGGCATCGCCGAGCAGCGCCTCGACAAAGGAAATCAGCACCATGTCGTTGGTACGCAGCAGAGGAACCATGTACTCGATTTCCTGTCCGTGTTCGCGGTGCCGCACCATACAAGACGAACGCCGGTTTTGCGACATGGTGATGGCGGCAGCTGATGTGTCGGGTCCGATGTCTTCAACAGTGCGTAGAGCGAAAGACGGCTTGCCGTGGGCAGGGGCGAGACCTATTGTCCCGGCGACACGTATCTGGAAAAGGTTGTTCAACGTGGGTGTGGTGGTTCCCTTGCGCGAAACCCGGTCCGAGCCGGCGAGCATTCAGCATCTGGTCGACCTCACAGCCGTCGGCATGGAGGCTGTGAACCAGCTGATCCTGTCGAAGGCCGGATCCAACGTCGAGCTCATTCCCGAGATCGCCCGGCACCTGATTTCCTCCGGCGGCAAGCGGCTGCGGCCGATGCTGACGCTGGCGATGGCGGACCTGTTCGGATATCGCGGCGAGGGCCATGTCGGGCTCGCCGCCAGCGTCGAGTTCATGCACACCGCGACGCTCCTTCATGACGATGTGGTCGACGAGAGTGACATGCGCCGCGGCAAGCTCGCCGCGCGCAAGCTGTGGGGCAACCAGGCGAGCGTGCTGGTCGGCGACTACCTGCTCGGCCAGGCCTTCAAGATGATGGTCGATGTCGGCTCGCTCGAGGCCTTGCGGATCCTGTCGAGCGCCTCGGCGGTGATCGCCGAGGGCGAGGTCATGCAGCTCGGAGCGGCGCAGGATCTGGGCACCAGCGAAGAGCGCTACATGCAGGTGATCGAGGCGAAGACGGCGGCGCTTTTCGCCGCAGCCGCCGAGGTCGGGCCGGTCATCGCCGACGCTGGCGAGGCGGACCGCGCTGGCGCGCGCGACTACGGAATGGCGCTGGGCCTGGCCTTCCAGCTTGTCGACGATGCGCTCGATTATGGCGGTTCGGCCGCGGATCTTGGCAAGGACACGGGCGACGACCTGCGCGAGGGCAAGATCACCCTGCCGGTCATTCTGGCCATCGCCCGGGGGCGTGAGGAAAACCGCGCCTTCTGGCAGCGCTGCCTTGAGGCGCGCGACGTCCGCGACGGCGATCTGGAAACCGCGATCACGATCATGCACGAGACCGACGCGCTGGCCGATACGGTGGTGCGGGCGCGCTCCTTCGGCGAGGAAGCCTTGACCGCGCTCGAAAAACTTCCGGCCGGCCCGCAGCGAGATGCGATGGCCGAAGCCGTCGAATTCTGCATCGCGCGCGTCAAATAACGACAATTTTTGCGCAGTTTTTTACAAGATTTGCGCGAAATATTTTCCACTTTGATGCAAAAGGCCGCCCCATCGGGCGGCCTTTGTCGTCGAGAGGCCGGTCTGTCGTTCAGCCCATGCGCTCGGAGGCGTAGCTGCCCGGGCTCGCCGGGAAGACGACGGTCTTGTTGCCATTGAGGAAGACGCGGCGGTGGATATGCGCGTGGATGGCACGGGCCAGCACCTGGCTCTCCACGTCGCGGCCGAGCGAGACATAATCGTCCGGCGACTGGGCATGGGTCACCCGCACCGTGTCCTGCTCGATGATCGGCCCCTCGTCGAGGTCGCTGGTGACATAATGCGAGGTCGCGCCGATCAGCTTCACGCCGCGCGCGAAGGCCTGCTTGTAGGGGTTGGCGCCCTTGAAGCTCGGCAGGAAGGAATGGTGGATGTTGATGACCCGGCCGGCCATTTCCTCGCACATGCGCGTCGACAGGACCTGCATGTAGCGCGCCAGCACCACGAGTTCGGCGCCCGTCTCCTCGACGATCGCCATCTGGCGCGCCTCGGCCTCCGCCTTGTTGGCCTTGGTCACCTTGATGTAGTGGAACGGAATGTCGTGATTGACCACCAGCTTCTGGTAGTCGAGGTGGTTGGAGATCACCCCGACGATGTCGATCGGCAGGGCGCCGATGCGCCAGCGGTAAAGCAGGTCGTTGAGGCAATGGCCGAAGCGCGACACCATGATCAGCACTTTCATGCGTGCCTTCTCGTCATGGAACGCGAAGTCCATCCCGAGCGGTTCGGCGCGCGCGCCGTGCGGGCCGAAGCGGCCGTGATCCATCACGAAACTTGCCGTGGC
>NZ_JASHIK010000002.1 GCF_030733745.1 Stappia sp. MMSF_3263
CCGCGCCGGCCGTTTCTTTCCTGCCGGTTCAGGCGGTCGCGCAGGCCGCCTCCCGCCGGCGGGACGACACATGTTCACATCGTTTCAGGGCGCGTGACGCGCGGGGGGATCCATGAGCGAGGACAAGAACACAGGGCAGCTGAGCGCCGCCGAACTTGAGGATCTTGTTGCCTCCACCGATACCGGCGGACGTAACCCGACCAGCCGCCAGGTGGCGCTCCTCATCGCCGGCGTCGCGCTCGCCTGGTCGCTCTTCCAGGTCTGGATCGCATCGCCGCTTCCCTACATGTTCGGCGTCGGGGTGTTTTCCAGCCGCGAGGCCCGGCCGATCCACCTCGCTTTCGCGATGTTCCTGGCCTATCTGGTGTTTCCGGCCTTCCGCACCTCGCCGCGCCGGTCCGTGCCGCTTGCCGACTGGGCGCTGGCCATCGGCGCGACCGCCTGTGCTCTCTATCTCTTCGTCTTCGACACCGCTCTGATCAAGAGCCTGCTCGGCTCGCGTCTTGCCGAACGGCCGAACGCACCCAACACGACCGATGTCGTGGTCTCCGTCTTCGGCATCCTGTTCCTGCTCGAGGCCACGCGCCGCTCGCTCGGACCGCCGCTGATGATCGTGGCGATGGTGTTCCTGGGCTACACGTTCCTGGGGCCCTACGCGCCCGGGCTGCTTGCCTGGAAGGGCGCCAGCTTCAACGCCGTCGCCTTCCACCAGTGGCTGTCGACGGAGGGCGTGTTCGGCATCGCACTCGGCGTTTCCACCGATCTGGTCTTCCTGTTCGTGCTGTTCGGCGCGCTTCTCGACAAGGCCGGGGCCGGCAACTACTTCATCAAGGTGGCGTTTTCGCTGATGGGCCATTTCAGTGGCGGCCCGGCCAAGGCCGCTGTCGTCGCCTCGGGCATGACCGGCCTGATTTCCGGTTCCTCGATCGCCAATGTGGTGACCACCGGCACCTTCACGATCCCGATGATGCGCCGGGTCGGCTTCTCGCGCGAGAAGGCGGGCGCGGTCGAGGTGGCCTCGTCGGTCAACGGCCAGATCATGCCGCCGGTGATGGGCGCTGCCGCCTTCCTGATGGTGGAATATATCGGCATTTCGTATTTCGAGGTGGTCAAGCACGCGTTCCTGCCGGCGATCATCTCCTATATCGCGCTCGTCTATATCGTTCATCTGGAAGCCATGCGGCAGGGCATGGAAGGCCTGCCGCGCGCCAACGAGCCAAAGCCGCTGAAATGGGCGATGATCTCCTTCGGAGTGACCGTCTCCGTGCTGCTGGCCATCGCCGGCGGGGTCTACTACCTGTTCACCGCCTTCCAGGCGCTCGGATCGACCCCGAACCGGCTGCTGGCCGTGGTCATCATCCTGGGGCTTGTCTTCAGCGTGATGGCGTTGCTGCGCTCGCGCACGGACGAGGACACACGCGCCAAGGTCGTCTCGACCGGCGCGCTGGTGCTGGGCATTGCCACCATCTCCGCCTTCGGCCTGTTCTATTTCATGGGCGTGCTGCGGGCGACCGCCGGCGGGGCGACTTCCTGGGTGGTCGCGGCGCTGCTGCTTGCCGCCTATGTGGGACTGGTTCGCTATTGCTCGGCGTTTCCGGAACTCGAGCTGGACGACCCGAACGAACCGGTGATCCGGCTCCCCGATCCGGGGCCGACGGTGAAGTCAGGCCTGCATTTCCTGCTGCCGGTGCTGGTGCTGATCTGGTGCCTGATGGTTGAACGCCTGTCGCCGTCGCTGTCGGCCTTCTGGGCGACGGCGCTGATGATCTTCATCCTGGTCACCCAGCGGCCGCTGTTCGCCATGTTCCGCGGCCAGGAGCTTGCCGGCACGGCGAAGCTCGGCTGGAGCGAGCTGATCGACGGGCTGATCGCGGGCGCGCGCAACATGATCGGCATCGGCATCGCCACGGCCGCCGCCGGCATTATCGTCGGCGCCGTGTCGCAAACAGGCGTCGGTTCGGTGCTCGCGGCACTGGTCGAGTTCCTCAGCCAGGGACAGATCCTGCTGATCCTGATCTTCACCGCAATCCTCAGCCTGATCCTGGGCATGGGCCTGCCGACGACGGCCAACTAAATCGTCGTCTCCTCGCTGCTGGCGCCGGTGATCGTCGCGCTCGGCCAGCAGAACGGCCTCATCGTGCCGCTGGTCGCGGTGCATCTCTTCGTCTTCTATTTCGGCATCATGGCGGACGTGACCCCGCCTGTGGGGCTTGCGTCATTTGCCGCAGCGGCGGTTTCCGGCGGCGATCCGATACGAACGGGCTTCGTCGCGTTCTTCTATTCGATGCGCACCGCGTTGCTGCCGTTCCTGTTCATCTTCAACACCGACCTGCTGCTGATCGACGTCACGCCGGTGGAAGGGGCGATCGTCTTCGTCGTCGCGACGCTGGCGATCCTGATATTCACCGCCGGCGCGCAAGGGTTCTTCATCGTGCGTTCGCGCCTGTGGGAATCGGCCGTCCTTATTCTGGTCGCCTTCACCCTGTTCCGGCCGGGCTTCTGGATGGACATGGTGGCGGCGCCCTATACCAGTGTCGATCCGGTGACGATCGAGGAGACACTTGGAGCCGCAACGCCGGGCACCGAGCTGCGTGCGACGGTGGCGGCGATCGACGATGTCGGCGATCCGATCACACTGACGATGATGATCCCGGTCGGCGACGAGCCAACGGGAGCGGAACGGCTGGAGGCGTTCGGACTGCTGGTCTTCGAGCAGGACGGCAAGCTCGTTTCGGACGGTGCGTCGTTCGATTCCAAGGCGCAGGACGCAGGCTTCGATTTCGACCAGACGTTCCTGAGCCTCGAGGTTCCCGCCTCCCAGCCGCCGCGTGAGCTCTTCTACATCCCGGCGCTCCTGCTGCTCGGCGTGATTTATGTCATACAGCGCCGCCGGCGAACCCTGCTTGGCGAGGAGCGGGCGCGCGAAAGGGAGGCTGCGGCATGAGCAATATCTTCAAGCATGTTCTTGCCTGTGTGGACCTTGGCGACGAGGCCTCGTCGGCACAGGTGATCGCGGCCGCGATGGAAACGGTCGGCGGCAACGACACACTGCATGTGTTCACCGCTGTGCCGGATTTCGGGCGTAGCATCGTCGGATCGTTCTTTCCCGACGACTACGAGAAGTCGGCGATACAGAAGGCGCGCGATGCGCTGCACACCTTCATCGACGCGCATGTGCCGAAGGGGACCCGCGTGCAGGCGGTGATCGGCCACGGCAACATTTACGAGGAAATCCTCGTTTCCGCCGACAAGGTCAAGGCCGACCTGATCGTCATAGGCTCGCACAGGCCCGAGCTGAAGGACTACCTGCTCGGACCCAATGCGGCGCGCGTCGTGCGTCACGCGAAGATCTCGGTGCTCGTGGTGCGCGGAGCCGCCTGACGCGGTTTTCGTCTTGCGGTGCGCTCAGCCGTCGCGGGGCAGGCGGTAGCGCTCGAACAGACCGGCAAGGCTTCCCTCGACCAGCCAGGCGATGCCGAGACGGGCGCCGATGGCGATCGACAGCATGACGACAGGCGCGGAAATGGCGAGCGCGGATGCGGCCGTGATTCCCTGGCCGATGGTGCAGCCGAACGCCATGATGCCGCCTGTTCCCATGAGGAAGGCGCCGCTCATGTGGCGTCGCAACTCGCGGACGTCGTCGCAGGCCTCCCAGCGGAATTCGCGCTTGAACAGGGCGCCGGCGAAAGCGCCGCAGACGACGCCGAGAACCGAACCGATGCCGAAGGTCAGGCTCGCACCGCTGAAGGTCATCAGATAGACCAGCGCGTCTCCCAGGGGACGAACGAAGGTGAAGGATTCCAGTCGTTGCGGCTGGAACGGATTGCTGCCGGCCAGAGCCGTCGCAACCCAGCCGCCGGCAATCACAAGACCGACGGCAAGACCGCTGACGACGAGACGGCGCTCGCGCCGGAAGGCGGGGTCGCGGACCGCCCACGCAAGCAGGGCGCCGGCGACCGAAAGGCCGACCGCAGGTCCCGTGTCCAACCCCAGAAGCCGGTTGACGACCCCGTCGAGAGCCATGCCGCCGGTTGCCTCGAACGACACCGTGAAGGGGTCGACCAGCCACTGGCGGGCAACGCCGGTGAGGCCGCGCATCGCCATGTAGGCCGAGACGGCCATCACCAGGAAGGTCACCACGGACTTGAGGTCTCCGCCGCCGATCCGCGCGAGCGTGCCGAATCCGCAGGTGCCGACCAGCGCCATGCCGACGCCGAACATCAGACCGCCGACAATCGCTCCAAGCCAGGGGAAGGAGGTGGGCAGATAGATGGAATGACGGAGATCGAAGACGCCGGCCGCGGCCAGAACCTGCGTCACGGCGATCGCCACCGCGATGGCAAGGCCCCAGCTTCTCAGTCGTCGCCTGTCATCGCCCAGGAAAGCGTCCTCGAAGGCGCCCATCGTGCAGAAGCGGCCGACGCGCGCGGCGAGGCCGAGCACGAGGCCGCCGCCAAAGCCGCTAAGGGCCACGATCTGCGTGGTCGTCAGTTCCATCGGCCGCGCCTCCCTCACGCAAGCACGATCACCGACCGGGACGTCTCCTGGCGACGGCTGGCCTCTCGCGGGCCGTTGCTGCCGCCGCCGTGTCCGGTCAGTCCCTGCAAAATACGGTGTAGACCGCCTCGATGATCTGCCGGGCATCCTCGTTGGCGAGCCGGTAGTAGACGATCTTGCCGTCGCGCCGTGTCGTCACGAGCTTGTCCATGCGCAACCGCGCAAGCTGCTGGGACACGGTCGGCTGACGAAGCGACAGGAGCGATTCCAGTTCGGTCACGGATTTCTCGCCCTCGGCCAGGATGCAGAGGATCAGCAGGCGGCTCTCATGGGCGATCGCCTTGAGGAAATCGCTGGCATGCTTTGCCCTGTCGACGATCTTGTCGAGTTCCTCGGAGCATTCGAGGTCCTTGATACGGGGTAGTGACAAGTTCTGGTCCTTTTGCCTGGAAGCTGGCATCTGCGCCGACCCGGACGGTCCCTCGGCGTCAGTCTATCGTGTATCGGAAGGATTGTCCGCGTCCCTGGCGGGCAGCGTGGCGGACACCTCGTTCAGCCCGGCGTTCGCGTCCCGTTCGACGCCTGGTCGCCGCCAAGCGTGCCCTTCAGCTTGCCGACCATCTCGGCGAGCAGGCCCCAGAAGAAATCCTCGCCCGGATAGCCGCGGATCCGGCCGTATTCTCGGCCCTCGTGAACCAGCGCGAAACTGGGCGTGAACCGCTCGCCGCGCATCCAGGCCAGATCGTCCGGCATGGGTTCGTGAATGTCGATGCGGCGCAGCGGCGCGAAGGCGCCTTCCTCGGTCTTCGGGTAGATCGGCGCAATCTGGGCGTCCCACATCTCGCACCACTCGCAACCGCGCTGCTCGAACATGACGAGCTCGGCCGCGGCAAGGCGCTGCGATGTCGCCCCGGCGACACAGAGCGCGGTCACGAGGCTGAGGGCAGTCAAGCGGATGTGCATGTTCCGTGCTCGCTAAAAGGTGAGGCGACGATCGCCCGCCGCCAGCCTATACCAAAACAGATGGATCACATGCAAAAAACAGAATACGTGTATGTGTCACGAGGTCACATTGTCGTGCGCGCCCTGCACGCGCAGTCAAGGGGCATGACCGGCACGATACCGCCAAGCCGGATGCCGAAGACACGCCACCGCGAAGCCAGACAGGATCAGGCATGTTTCAGGACGTAACCCTTATCGGCGCATTCTTTGCCGGACTGCTTTCCTTCGTGTCACCTTGCGTGCTGCCGCTGGTGCCGCCCTATCTGGGGTTCCTTGCAGGCGTCTCCCTCGACCAGTTGACAGGCGAGGGGGAGGAGAAGGCGGACCCGCACAAGGTGTTCTTCGCTTCGCTGGCCTTCGTCCTGGGCTTCACGACGGTTTTCGTGGCGCTCGGCGCGAGCGCGTCCTTCATCGGCCAGTTCGTCACCCAGCATATCCAGATCTTCGGCTATATCGCCGGTGCGGCGATCATCGTCATGGGACTGCATTTTCTGGGCGTGTTCCGAATCGGGCTTCTCTATCGGGAGGCACGGGTTCATGTCGAGCGCAAACCGGCCGGGCTTGTCGGGGCCTATGTCATCGGCCTGGCGTTCGCCTTCGGCTGGACGCCCTGCGTCGGCCCGATCCTGGCGGCGATCCTGTTCGTCGCGGGAAGCGAGGAATCGGTCCTGAAGGGAGCGGTTCTGCTGGGATCCTACGCACTGGGAATCGGGGTGCCGTTCCTGATCGCGGGACTTTTCGCAGGTCCGTTCATGCGCTTCATGAAGCGCTTCCGCCGGCACATGGTCACGGTCGAACGGGTGATGGGCGTGTTCATGATCATCACCGGCGTTGCCTTCATGACCGGCCAGATGGCGCGGCTGTCATTCTGGCTTCTCGAGGCTTTTCCCGGACTTGCGACCATCGGCTGAGCTTCTCGGTGCGCACATGCCCGCCCGTCGGAGCGGCGGCGGGTTTATGTATTCTCATAATTGAATATGTGAATTGATCCCGGCGAGGCTTGCTGCTAGGCTCCTTCTGCGTCGTGATGTCACGGACACACGATACAAAAACAAAGCCGGGATCGCCGGCAGAGGGAAGGAACATCGCCCATGAAGGTCTTTCGCCGGAGCATGGTGGCCGGTTGCGCGCTGCTTCTCGGCATGTCCGCGGCCGTTGCCCAGGACATCGTCGCCTATGAAGTCGTCGACGGGACGATCCCCAAATCCTTGACCGGCACGCCGGGCGACCCGGTCGCAGGGCGTGAAGTGATGGTCGACCGGCGTCTTGGAAACTGCGTTGCCTGTCACACCGCGGGCGTCTTTTCCGACCAGCAGTGGCATGGCGAAGTCGGCCCGCCGCTCGATGGCGTCGCCGACCGCTGGGACGAGGCATCGCTGCGCATGATCATCGTCAACGCCAAGGCGGTTTATGACGGAACGATCATGCCGGCCTTCTACCGCAATGACGGTTTCAACCGCGTCGCGCCGAAATTCGCGGGCAAGACGATCATGTCGGCCCAGCAGGTCGAGGACGTGGTTGCCTATCTGATGACCCTGAAGGACTAGGATCAGCCCTGCCCAGGTGACTGATCCCGGGCCTTGAGACCGGCCCCGGCAAGACCGGAGATCCGGACAAAGCGTGAGGAAAGATCAATGACAATCACACGACGCCAGGCTCTTGCGCTGGGTGCAGGTGCAGCAGTGCTGACAGCTGCCGGGCTGCCGAGCCTTGCATTTGCTGACGACGCCAAGGTGCAGGCCGCCATCGACGCGTTTTCCGGCGGCGCCGCCCCGGAGACGGGAACGGTTTCCCTGACGGCTCCCGAAATTGCGGAAAACGGCAACACCGTGCCGATCGGCGTTTCCGTGGAGAGCCCGATGACAGAGGCGGATCACGTGACTGCGGTCATCCTGCTGGCGGCCGGAAACCCGCAGCCGGGCGTGGCGACTTTCCACTTCTCGCCGATGTCGGGGGCTGCCGAAGCAACGACGCGGATGCGTCTGGCCAAGACGCAGGACGTCATCGCCCTGGCGAAGACCTCGACCGGCAAGGTCTACATGGACCGCAAGTCGGTCAAGGTGACCATCGGCGGCTGCGGCGGCTGATCGCCGCGCCCATCCGACCACTTCAAGCATTCAACGCCAGCAGGAGCGTGCGATGTCCACTTCCAAGCCCCGCGTCAAGGTGCCCAAGACGGCGTCCAAGGACGAGGTTATCCAGATCAAGACCCTGATTTCCCACACGATGGAGTCGGGGCAGCGCAAGGATTCCGACGGCAAGCCGATCCCGCGCAAGATCATCAACAAGTTCAAGTGCGAGTTCAACGGCAAGACCGTTTTCGAGTGCGACATGGAGCCGGCAATCTCGGCGAACCCGTATCTCGAGTTCAGCGCCAAGGTGCCGGAAAGCGGCACGTTCACCTTTACCTGGGTGGATGACGACGGATCGGTCTATTCGACCGATGCGAAGATCGCCGTCGAATAGACACGCCGGCCGGCGGCCGGCACCGTCGGCCGCAATGGCGCGACAAAGAAGAACGAGACGAACCGAACGGTTCGCGCTGGAGGGGAAAGCCATATGAGGACGCATCGGGGAACTATCCTGGCAGCCTGCGCGGTGGGACTGCTGGTGACTTCCGGCCCGGCGATGGCCGATCAGGACGAGATGCCGAGCATCGACGGCGTGAAGATCGTGACGCGCGTTGCCCCGCCCGAGGGACATCCGCTGACGGAGATCATTTCCGGCTTCGAGTTCCGCACCAAGGAAACACAGGATCTGGAACTGGACGATTTCACCAATCCCGGCTTCCTGATGGTGGAGCAGGGCGAGGAGGCGTGGTCGACGGTTGAGGGTTCCGCCGAAAAGTCCTGCGAGAGCTGTCACGGGGATGCGGCCGAGAGCATGAAGGGCGTGCGCGCGGCCATGCCGAAATGGAGCGAGGCCGCCGGCAAGCCGCAGACGCTCGAGCAGCACATCAACAGCTGTCGTACCGAGCGCATGGGCGCGGATGCGTGGAAGTGGGAATCCGACCAGATGCTCGGCATGACGGCCTATGTCGGCCTGCAGTCGCGCGGCATGCCGGTCGGTGTCGACCTCAAGCAAGGCGACATGCAGAGCTGGTGGGAGAAGGGCAAGGAGTTCTACTACACCCGTGTCGGCCAACTCGACATGGCCTGTGCCAACTGTCACGAGAACAACTACGGAAACTACATCCGTGCCGACAAGCTGAGCCAGGGCAACTCCAACGGCTTCCCGACCTATCGCCTGAAGTGGCAGAAAATGGGCTCTCTGCACCGGCGCTTCAAGGGCTGCATGGACAACATCCGTGCCGATGCCTACAAGCGCGGCTCGGACGAGTTCATCGCGCTGGAAACGTATCTCGCCTGGCGCGGGCAGGGGCTCTCGGTGGAAACCCCTTCGGTTCGCAACTGACCTTCGGGCCGACCCGATCAGCATGGCGGGCGGCCGCGTTGCCGCCCGTGTTCGAAAGACAAGACACTGAAAAACTGTTCATGCGGGCGGCCCGATGCCGGGCCGCGACGGCGGAGCCATGCCGGTTTCTTGCCGCCACAGCGAAGCGTAGAAGACAGAAGTGGGAACGACAATGATCTCGCGGCGTGAATTCCTGATGGCGGCGGTTGCCGCGGGCGCCATCACCAGCGGATCCGGTTTCGGGCAATGGGCGCGCCTTGCCGCGCAGCAAGCGCTGCGCGAGGATGACATCCTGTCGTTCAAGCCGCTCGGCAATGTCACTCTGGTCCATCTCACCGACATTCACGCGCAGCTGATGCCGGTCTATTTCCGCGAACCGTCGATCAATCTGGGGGTTGGCGAGGTGAACGGCCTGCCGCCGCATGTGACCGGCGAGGATTTCCTCAAGCTTTACAACCTGACGCCGGGCTCGCCGGAGGCCTATGCGCTGACGTCGGTGGATTTCGACGCCCTGTCGCAGGCCTATGGCCGCATGGGCGGCGTCGACCGGATCGCGACCGTGCTCAAGTCGATCCGCGCCGAGCGCGAGGACAACACGCTGTTCCTCGATGGCGGCGACACCTGGCAGGGCAGCTACACCTCGCTCAAGACCGGTGGCGCCGACATGATCGAGGTGATGAACGCCCTGCGGCCGGATGCAATGACCGGCCACTGGGAATTCACCTACGGCGCGGACAAGGTCAAGGAGATGGTCGAGGCGCTGCCGTTCCCGTTCCTTGGCGGCAATATTCGCGATACCGAGTGGGACGAGGCGGTTTTCGAGGCATACCGGATCTACGAGCGCGGCGGCGTGCGCGTTGGCGTTATCGGCCAGGCGTTCCCCTATACGCCTGTCGCCAACCCGCGCTGGATGATGCCGACATGGTCCTTCGGCATTCGCGAGGAAGAAGTGCAGGCCAATGTCGATGCGGTGCGCGCGGAAGGCGCCGATGTCGTCGTGCTGCTGTCGCATAACGGCTTCGATGTCGATCGCAAGCTGGCCGGCCGCGTTGCCGGCATCGACGTCATCCTGACCGGTCACACCCATGATGCCCTGCCGGAGCCGGTCAAGGTCGGCAAGACACTGATCATCGCTTCGGGTTCGAACGGAAAGTTCCTCTCCCGACTCGATCTCGACGTTCAGGACGGCGAGGTGAAGGACTTCCGCTATCGCCTGATTCCGATCTTCTCCGACGCGATCACGCCGGATGCCGAAATGTCGGCGCTGGTGGAGAAGGTGAGGGCGCCCTATGCGGGCGAACTGGCACGCGAGCTGGCCACCACCGAAACGCTTCTCTATCGGCGCGGCAATTTCAACGGCACGTTCGATGACATGATCTGCGAAGCGCTGATCGAGCAGCGCGATGCGCAGATTTCGCTGTCGCCGGGCTTCCGCTGGGGCACGTCCGTGCCCGCGGGCCGCGCGATCACCGTCGAGGATCTGCACAACGCAACGTCGATGACCTATCCGGCCGCCTACCGTTCGGAAATGAGCGGAGCCCTGATCAAGGAGATCCTGGAGGATGTCGGCGACAACCTCTTCAATGCGGACCCCTATTACCAGCAGGGCGGCGACATGGTCCGCATCGGCGGCATGGCCTATGCGATCGACCCGAACGCGACGATCGGCAATCGCATCTCGGACATGACACTGCTTGCCGATGGCAGCCCGATCGAGGCCGACAAGAGCTATGTGGTCGCCGGTTGGGCAAGCGTCAACGAGGGCACCGAGGGTCCGGCCATCTGGGACGTGGTCGAAGATTACCTGAAGGAGCGCAAGACGGTCAGCCTCGAGCCGAACCGCGCGGTGCGCGTGAACGGGCTCTAAGCCGGCCTCGCCAGGAGGCAAGGCGCGCCTCTTTACTTGCGTTTATATGAATAAACGGATTTGATCCGAGGAAAACGGAGACGAAGGATGACGAGATCGTCGAAGCCCGAAGAGGGCCTTGCCAGTCCGGGACGGCGCTCGCTGCTGAAGGCCGGCCTGGCGGCGGGAAGCCTTGCGGCGACGGCCGGCCTGGTGCGTGCCGGCGAGGCCAACCCGGAAAACCTGCCGCCCAATGTCGCCGACTGGAGCCGGTATCTAGGCGCCGGCGTCGATGCGGCGCCCTATGGGGTGCCGTCCGAGCACGAGGCGCATGTGGTGCGCCGCAGCGTCGAATGGCTGACCGCCTCGCGCGAGAGTTCGGTCAACTTCACCCCGCTGCACGAACTCGATGGCATCATCACGCCGAACGGATTGTGTTTCGAGCGCCATCACGGCGGCGTGGCCGAGATGACGCCGACGGACTACCGGTTGATGATCAACGGGTTGGTCGAGACACCGCTGATCTTCACGCTGGACGACCTGAAGCGCTTCCCGCGGGAAAACCGGCTCTACTTCCTTGAATGTGCGGCAAACTCCGGCATGGAGTGGCGCGGCGCGCAGCTGAACGGCTGCCAGTTCACCCACGGCATGGTCCATTGCGTGATGTATACGGGCGTGCCGCTCAAATACATCCTCGAGGAAGCCGGCCTCAAGACCAATGCGAAATGGATCATGCCGGAAGGCGGCGACGCCTCGGGCATGAACCGCTCGATCCCGCTGGAAAAGGCGCTCGACGACTGCATGGTCGCCTTCAAGATGAACGGCGAGGCGCTGCGCCCCGAGCAGGGCTATCCGGCACGGCTCGTGGTGCCGGGCTGGGAAGGCAACATGTGGGTCAAGTGGCTGCGGCGCATCGAGGTGGGCGACGAGCCGTGGCACGCCCGCGAGGAGACGTCGAAATACACGGACCTGATGGAGAACGGCAAGGCGCGGCGCTTCACCTGGGTGATGGACACCAAGTCCGTGATCACCAATCCGAGCCCGCAGGCGCCCGTCACCCACGGCAAGGGGCCGATGGTGCTGAGCGGTCTGGCCTGGTCGGGCAACGGCCGGATCACGCGGGTCGACGTCACTGTCGATGGCGGCAAGAACTGGCACGAGGCACGCCTCGACGGACCGAGCCTGCCCAAGGCGCTGCACCGCTTCTACTACGAGTTCGACTGGGACGGATCGGAGCTTCTGCTGCAATCGCGCGCCTATGACGAAACCGGCTATGTGCAACCCACCAAGGATGCCTTGCGCGCGGTGCGCGGCACCAATTCCATCTATCACAACAACGGCATCCAGACCTGGTACGTGAAGGCTGACGGGAGCGTTGAAAATGTCGAGATTTCCTAAGCTCCTTGCGTCGACCCTGGCCCTGGTCCTGACCGTCTCCGCCCCGGTTGCCGCCGGCAAGCTGGGCCTTGGAACACCGGCAACGCCCGAAGAGGTGACCGGATGGGACATCGACATCCGCCCGGACGGCGAAGGGCTTCCCGTCGGCAAAGGCACCGTCGCCGAGGGCGAGGTAATCTTCACCGAACAATGCGCGGTTTGCCACGGCGATTTCGGCGAGGGCGCGGGTCGCTGGCCGGTTCTGGCCGGCGGCGGCGAAACGCTCGCCTCGCACAATCCCGTGAAGACAATCGGTTCGTACTGGCCGTATTTGTCAACAGTCTACGACTATATTTACCGGGCCATGCCCTATGGCAACGCGCAAAGTCTTTCCCCGGATGAAACCTATGCTATCGTTGCGTATCTGCTCTATCTCAACGATGTTGTGACCGATGAGGAGTTCGAGCTTTCCAACGAGAACTTCACAACGGTCCGCCTGCCGAACGAGGACGGCTTCATCGACGATGAGCGCCCGGACACCAAGGTCGCCGAAGGCGGGGCGCCTTGCATGAGCGATTGCAAGGCCGAGGTGAAGATCACCAAGCGAGCCCGGATCATTGATGTGACGCCCGAGGATGACGGCGACACCGCGGGAGTGAATGTGGATTGAGATATCCGGCAGGGTCCACCGACCCTGCCGCCCTGCGCCTTGGGAGGGGCGGTCTGAATGGCGCTTCGTGCTGCCAGCCTTGCGGTAGCGGTTCTGGCCGTTGCCATGTTCATGCCGGTGTCTCCGACGCTTGCGGCAAGCGATCCGGAGATCGAGCGCGGGCGGAAGGCTTTCCTCAAATGCCAGGCCTGCCATCAGGTCGGACCGAAGGCCCGCCACCGTGTCGGTCCCTATCTCAACAACATCTTAGGCCGCCGGGCGGGTACGCTCGACGGCTTCACCTATTCCAAGGGCATGAGCGATGCCGGCCAGAACGGTCTTGTCTGGAACGAGGCCGAACTGTCGAGCTTCATTGAGGCGCCGCGCCAGCGTGTTCCCGGCACCAAGATGATGTACCGGGGCCTGCCGGATGAGCGCGACAGACGGGCGCTGGTTGCGTTCATACGCCAGTATTCGCCAGGTTCGGCAAACATGCCCGAGACACCGCCGACAGAACCCGTGCGCACCTCGGCAGGCGATCCGGACGTGCCCGAGCATATCCTGTCCATCGCCGGCGATCCCGCCTATGGCGAGTATCTCTCCAGCGAATGCGTGACCTGTCACCAGGCCAGCGGCGAGGACAAGGGCATTCCCTCGATCACCGGCTGGCCTGTTTGGCAGTTCGCGACGGTGATGCATGCCTACAAGTCGAAGCACCGGGAGAACCCGGTGATGCGTTCGATTGCGGCGAGCCTGGCCGACGAGGAGATTGCCGCGCTTGCGGCCTATTTCACAAATCTCGAACAGCAGCCATAATCTGGAGTAGAAATCTGAAAAATACCCGTTTAACGGGAAGTGGAGGAGACCGGCATGAACAGCATGACACGACGCCGTTTTACCCAGACAGTCGCGGGGGTCGCGGGAGCCGGCCTCCTGGCCGGTCTTGGCCGCGCCGCCTACGGGCAGCAGGCACGCCCCAGGGTCGTTGTGATCGGCGGCGGTGCCGGCGGCGCGACGGCGGCGCGCTATCTTGCCAAGGACAGCCAGGGCGCCATCGACGTAACCCTGATCGAACCGACCAAGACCTATTACACCTGCTTTTTCTCCAACCTTTATCTGGGTGGTTTCCGGACACTGGAATCGACCGGGCATACTTATGGCAAGCTCGCCTCCGACTACGGCATCAACGTCTTGCACGACTGGGCGGTGGCGATCGACCGGGATGCGAAGACGGTGGCGCTCGCCGGCGGTGGCAGCGTTCCCTACGACAAGCTGGTGATCGCGCCCGGTATCGACCTGATATACGACAGCGTTCCCGGCTATTCGCTGGAGGCGTCCGGTGTCATGCCTCATGCGTGGAAGGCGGGAACCCAAACCACGCTCCTGAAGAACAAGATCGCCGCAATGCGCGAGGGCGGTACCTTCGTCATGGTGCCGCCGCCCAATCCCTACCGGTGCCCGCCTGGCCCCTACGAGCGGGTGTCGATGGTGGCGCACATGCTCAAGCAATCGAATCCCACCGCGAAGATCATCGTGCTCGATCCCAAGGAAGCCTTCTCCAAGCAGGCCCTGTTCATGGAAGGCTGGGAAAAGCACTATCCGGGCATGGTCGAGTGGCTGCCGGCCTCCATCCATGGCGGCATCGAGGCGGTCGATGTCGCAAGCGGGGAGATTGTCACGGGTCTAGACACGTTCAAGGCGGATGTCGGGAACATCATTCCGGCACAGAAGGCGGGGCTGATCGCGGAAAATGCGGGACTTGCCAATGACAGCGGGTTCTGCCCGATCGAACCGGCAACGCTGCAAAGCAAGGCCGATGGCAACATTCATGTCATCGGAGATGCCTGCATTGCCGGCGATATGCCGAAGTCGGGCTTTTCCGCAAACAGCCAGGCGAAGGCCGCCGCCATGGCGATCCGCGCCGACCTTACGGGCTCCAGCAAGTTTCCGCCGCGCTTCTCCAATACGTGCTGGAGCCTGATCGCCACGGATGACGGCGTGAAGGTCGGCGCAAGATATGAAGCCGGCGAAGAAAAGATCGCCTCTGTCGACAGCTTCATCAGCAAGACTGGCGAGGACGCAGTGTTGCGCAAGGCAACCTACGAGGAGTCCGTTGGTTGGTATGAAGGCATCACGGCCGATATTTTCGGCTAGGCGCCGCCGCTTCCGCAGTCCCTACACAAGCCGCCGGGCAGGTGAGTGCCCGGCGGTTTCCATTTCACCATGCCTGCCTATTCAGCGGCGGCGGGTGCGGCTTGAGGTCGCTTGAACCTCGCCGTCAGGCCGGTTGCCTGTTGCACAAGCCAGCGTGGAGCGGTTGCCAGGACAAGACCGCCCATGATCAAAAGAAAGCCGGCAAAGTGATAGCCGTGCAACTCCTCTCCAAGAAACACCACGGCCATGACAACGCCGTAGGGCGGCAGCAGGTACATGAAGAGACCTGCTGTTGAGGGGCCGACGACCTTGACGCCGTACTGGAAGCAGGAAAAGGCCAGAACCGACGCCACCAGCGCCACGCCGAAGATGGACAACCAGGCGTCCGCCGACACCGGGAACCTGCCGGTCTCCGCAATCTCGGCGATGGTGAAGGGCAGCAGTGTGATCGCCCCGCCGAGCGCCAGGGCAGCGAAGAGGGTGAGCGTCGGCACTTCGTTCAGCGAGGAGCGTTTCAGCAGGACCGAATAGATCGCCCAACTGAGGGCTGCGATGGCGAAGAGCACGTCTCCGGCATTGAACTGCAGTGACAGCAGCAGCGTCAGCGATCCCTTGACGACGATGGCCAGGACGCCGAGCACGGCAAGGACGATGCCTATCCCTTCGCGCAAGCCGACCGCACGGCCGCGAAACAGCCACTCCAGCAGGATGATGAGGATCGGCGAGGACGTGTAGATCAGGGTGCCGTTGGTCGCGGTGGTGTAATTCAGCGCGAAATAGACACCGGCGCCGCAGAACCACATGCCGAGCAGGCCCATCAAGCCGATCAGGTCCCAGTGGCGCCGGAGGTCGCGGGCATGCCGGCGCAGGCCCGGCAGGGCGAAGGGCAACAGGATCAGGAAAGCAAGAACCCAGCGCAGGAAAGCAAGCGTCCAGGGCTCAACCGTGGCAGCGGCAGCCCGCCCGATGACCATGTTGGAGGAGAAAAAAAGCGGGGTCACGAGCAGCAGGACATAGGCCCTGTGCTGAGCATTGGCGGGATCGAACATGGACAGCCTTGGGTCGCGGTCAAGCAGGTCGGTGAGGGCCGCTCCCCGATCCGGGCGCAGGCGCTACCGGCTGGCGGCGACCGCGCGCGGGTAGGTCACGGGCCTGCAGGTGATAGCCCCGCTTCCCAGATAAACGCAAGCGGCGGCGGCATCGGCCGCGTTCGGATAAGGGCCGGCGAATAGGTGAACGGACCCGTCCGCCTCGTCAATAATACGGGTTTCAAGTGTCTGTGGCAGTTGGTTCTGCGTCGTCTTGAGCTCGTTCCAGGCCGCTTCCGCCTCGGCCGCGGAAGGATAGGTGCCAAGGTCGATGGCAAAGTCCGTGCGCTCGATCCTGTCGGCGCTTTCAAGCGCGATGCGGCCCGCCGCCCCGGTAATGGAGAGCAGTGGTTTTTCTTTGGCGGCAGGCACCGGCGCCGATCCTTGGGGGATCGAGGCGACGCTGGCCGGAGCTTCGATGCCTGGCGCCGCAACGATGCGCACCGGGTTTCGCAGGGCTTCGGGAAGTGATTCCTCGACCATCCTGCGTCGGTCGGCGGTGCGTGTATCGACGGTGGAAGACGGATTTGCCCGAGGGGCCGTCCGGGATTGCTGATGACGGGCAGGGGGCGCCGGCAAGGTCTCGACCGGTCTCGGCTCTCCGGCGCGCGCGTCGACGGCCGCGTCGATATCGTCGCTGACATCGGGTGCGGCGGCCTGTTCCGTCGTTGCGTCCCCGGCAGGGGCGATGCCGGGATGCGCGTCCGCACCGTCCTCGCGCGGGCCCGCGCTCAGCATGGCATTGCGCTCCTGCATGACGGACATGGCACGGCGCAGTTCCGCGACCTGGCGGCGCAAGGTTTCCATTTCCGCCTTGAGCGCACGGCGTGCCTGCTCGCCCTCGACGCCGCCACTGGAGGGGTAGATCTCGATCCCTTCCGGGCCACGCGGAGTGATGGAGGCCGTCGTTCGGACATCTCCCTGCTGGGGAAGGGCCCGGCCCACGATCCGCGTACCGGGCTGCAAGGGAGTGGGGGACAGGAACATCGAGGAAATTCCGACAAGCGCAAACAGCATGGCGCCACCGCCCCAAAGGGCGATCCAGCGCGCATCCGCCCGGCCTTGCGAGGGGGCGTTCCTGTTGCCTGTCTTCAGCGGTTTCACGCTGCCAACCCCAATCTGATCCATCCTGTTTCTAGGAAACGTCAAACAGGGTTAACAAGCCTTAAAGTTCAGGGCGAAAGCGAGGGGCACAAGGCGGATTTTACCGGAATTGCGGCTCTTTCTGGTTTGTTTGCAATTCCGTGTCACGAAGTGAAACAGGTTTTGATTGTGCGGGCGGGGCCTGTGTTCGCTATGGGTGTGCCGGGGAACGCCCGGCGAGACGCGGGGGCTCTGGTGTCACGGCACCGGATGGTGGAGACAGTCATACATGTGCGGAATTGTTGGTATTCTTGGAAAGGAGCCTGTTGCCGGGCTTCTGGTCGACGCTCTCAAGCGGCTTGAGTATCGCGGATACGATTCGGCCGGCGTCGCGACCCTCGACGGGGGCAAGCTGTTGCGCAGCCGCGCGGCCGGAAAGTTGCGCAATCTCCAGGAAAAGCTGGAACGCGCGCCCGTCGCCGGTCTTGCCGGCATCGGCCACACCCGCTGGGCGACGCATGGCGCGGCAACGGAGGCGAACGCGCATCCGCACACGGCACCCGGCGTCTCGGTCGTGCACAACGGTATCATCGAGAACTACCTGGAACTGCGGGAGGACCTGGTTTCCTCCGGCTCGCGGCTGGCAAGCGACACGGATACCGAGGTGGTGGCGCATCTGGTGTCCCGCGAAATCGCCGGCGGAGCCTCGCCGAGGGACGCCGTGGCCCGAACCCTGCCCCGGCTGAAGGGCGCTTTTGCGCTGGCCTTCCTGTTCGAGGATCATCCCGACCTGCTGATCGGCGCCCGCCGCGGTTCGCCGCTGGCTGTCGGCTATGGCGAGGGCGAGATGTATCTGGGGTCGGACGCCATCGCGCTGTCGCCGTTTACCGACCAGATCGCCTATCTGGAGGAGGGAGACTGGGTCGTCCTCACCCGTGAGAGCTGCGAGATCCTCGACGCGCGCAACGAACCGGTCGAGCGCGCCGTCATTTCGTCCCAGGCCGTGTCGCTGACCATCGACAAGGGCAATTACCGGCACTTCATGGCCAAGGAGATCCACGAGCAGCCGGAGGTCATCGGTCATACGCTGTCGCGCTATCTCGACCTTTCCGGCATGAAGCCGGCGTTTTCCAACGGGATGTCCGTCGATTTCGCGGGACTGGACCGGTTGATCATCTCCGCTTGCGGCACCGCCTATTATGCCGGTCTGGTCGCGAAATACTGGTTCGAGAAGATCGCCCGCCTGCCGGTCGACATCGATGTGGCCTCGGAGTTCCGCTACCGCGAGACGCCCATTCGCCCCAATGACATGGCGCTGTTCATCTCGCAATCGGGCGAAACCGCCGACACGCTGGCCGGCCTGCGCTACTGCAAGTCGCAGGGAATCAAGGTGGCGGCCGTGGTCAACGTGCCTGAATCGACCATCGCCCGTGAGGCCGACATGGTGTTTCCGACCATTGCCGGCCGGGAGATCGGCGTTGCCTCGACTAAGGCCTTCACCTGCCAGCTTGCCGTGCTGGCATCGCTTGCGGTCCACGCCGGCCGCCAGCGCGGGCACCTGAGCGAGGCGGAGGCTGCGGCGATGGTGCGTGCGCTCGCCGAGGCGCCGGGCACGGTCAATCGGGCCCTGTCGCTGGAAGCGGAGATAGAGGCACTGGCCCAACCGCTGGCGAGGGCCCGCGACGTTCTCTACCTGGGGCGCGGCACGAGCTTTCCGCTCGCCATGGAAGGTGCTCTCAAGCTCAAGGAGATCTCCTACATCCACGCGGAGGGCTATCCGGCGGGCGAACTCAAGCACGGCCCCATCGCCCTGATCGACGAGGACGTGCCGGTTGTTGTCATCGCGCCGTTCGACGCCGTGTTCGAGAAGACCGTCTCGAACATGGAGGAGGTTGCCGCACGCGGGGGCAAGGTGATCCTGATTACCGATGAAAAGGGCGCGGCCGCCTGCGGGGCCCCGACCTGGAAGACCATCGTCGTTCCCGACGTGCCCGAATTCGTCGCCCCGATCGTTTTCGCACTGCCGGTCCAGCTTCTGGCCTACCACACGGCGGTGTTCATGGGGACGGATGTCGACCAGCCGCGCAACCTGGCGAAGTCTGTCACCGTCGAATAGGCCGGCCGTCAGGCCGCAACCGTCACCACACATGCAGGACGGCCGCCCGGAGGGTCCGGGCGGCCGTTTTGTTTCACCGGGTCGCCGGTGTTCAGTTGTTGGCGGCAGGCGCTTGCGCGTCGTCGCCCTCATCTCCCGGGACCGGGCAGACCATGCCCAGCGTACCGACGGAGACGCAGGAGCTGCACCAGGTAATGTCCTGCTTTTCCTGCTGTTCGAGGAGGTCCTCCTCGCTCATGCCCTCAGGCGCGGGAATGCAGCTCCGGCCGCAAGGCTCGAGGGTCTCCTGCTCGGCGCTCAACATGGTGTAGAGCTTGCCGGTCGCGCACATGGCAGGAGCCGGGGTGAAGTCACCGCCGATCCGTTCGGCATCGCCGGTGTCGCCACCGGAGGACGTGTCGCCGCCTTCCGGCTTGTTGTCCGCACCCTGTGTGGCAGGTCCTTCCTCGGGGGTGCAGGCATCGAACAGCTTCGCCAGCGTTTCTGGATCCGTGAAGGGAGCCTGTCCCTCGCCCAGATCGCTGTCGCTGCGGAAGTCGGACCATGCCTCGCGGGTACGCCGGCCCGTCAGCCCGTCAACCGGCCCGGCATCATAGCCGGCCGCGTTCAGGCAGGCCTGGATCCACGAAATGTTGTCCTGCGGAGCCGGGCTTCTTTGCACCGGCGGGTAGACGGCCGGCGGCGCGACGGAGGGAGGGATCGGCGCGGGCAGGACGCAGCGACGCGCGCGTGCCGAATAGATGTAGGGCAGGCGGCAGCTGGGCGGACGCTGCGGACGAACGCAACGGTCGCCGCGACGCACGTCCGGCGGACGGCAGACGATGGGCCGGGGCGGCATCACGCAGCGTCCGCCACGCATCACCCGCGGGGGCGCGCAGACGACCGGCGGATTGACGCAACGCCCGCCTCGCATGACGCGGGGCGGCAGGCAGAGCACCGGCGCGGGCATCACGCATCGACCGCCCTGCATCACCCGCGGCGGTGCACAGATGACCGGCGCCGGCAGGACGCAGCGTCCGCCGCGCATGACGCGGGGCGGCAGGCAGACCGCGGGCCGTATGGGCATTTCGCAGCGACCGCCACGCATGACCCGGGGCGGGGGACACAGGATCGGGCGGTCGGGCGACACGCAGCGCCCGCCGCGCATGACGCGGGGCGGGGCACAGAGTATCGGCCGCTCGGGAATGACGATCGGACGGTCGCGTCCGAAGTCAAAGGGCTGGGCCGCGGCCGGTGCCTGTCCGACCATCCACATGGCCATGGCCAGCAGGAGCGGAAGGACGATGGCCTGCCAGGCAAGGGCGACCCGATCCGGCGGCCGGGCGGTGGCAATTCCCGATAACTGAAGGTGCGTCGTTGTCATTGCCGTATCCTCACATTGACGTTGCTGGACCGTCCTCGGTCCTTGCGGGATCGGATGACGGGATAAGACGAGTTTGCGCCCTGTCGGGAAATGCCGCCGTGATGGCTGTCACATGTGCCGACGGCTGTTAGGCACGTGGTAAACAGGGCGTGAAACGCGTTCCGGCGTCAGCCGGACATGTCGGCACCGGAGGGCCGGGTTGCGACATAGGCGGCACAACAGCCAAGCAACAGGGCAACCAGAACGGCGAGCGGCAGGCCGGGCCGGGCGCTCGACAGGAAGAACACGTAGCCGATCGCCATTCCGGCCAAGGCGGCGAGCTTGGCCCGTGGCCGGATCGCGCGCTCCTCCCGCCAGGCGCGAATGCCGGGACCGAAAAGCGGATGCTCCACCAGCCAGGCTTCCAGCGCGGGCGAGGATCGCGCGAAGCAGGCGGTTGCCCCGATGAAGAATATCGTCGAGGGCAGCAGCGGCAGAAAGGCCCCGACGATGCCGATGGCGACGAGAGCGCCGCCGAGAAGCCGATAAAGGAGGCGGCTCGCCCGGGCGCTGCGCCGCGCGGGTTCAGCTTCATTCATTGTGGCGGTCTTTTCGTTTCAATGAATTCCCCAAAGAAGCCATCTACAGTATCAATCTAGTGGCAGGGGCAACAGGACACGGGCGGATGCGCCCGCCGGGAAGCGCTTCGGCAATCCCCGGCGACAGTTACGGCAAGGTACAACACAAACATGACGGGCGATACGAGTTCGGAACCGACGGATGGCGGGCACCTGGAAAAACCTCCACGTCCCGGCGCCATGACACGCTTGCGGAACTACTTCCTGACTGGCCTCATCATCGCCGGGCCGCTCGGGATCACCGCCTATCTCACATGGTCGATCGTGCAATGGATCGACGGCTGGATCAAACCCTTCATTCCCTCCGTCTACAACCCGGACACGTATCTGCCGTTTCCCGTCCCCGGCGTGGGGCTTATCGTCGCCTTTCTCGGGCTGGTCGTCATCGGCTTCCTGACGGCGAACATCGCCGGCAGGACGCTTCTCTCCTATGGCGAATTGCTGCTTGGCCGCATGCCTGTCGTGCGCAATCTCTATAGCGGTCTGAAACAGATTTTCGAGACCGTTCTGGCGGAGCGCTCGAACAGTTTCAAGAAGGCGGCGATCATCCAGTATCCTCGTCCCGGCCTTTGGGCGATCGTCTTCATCGCCACCGACGCGCGCGGCGAAGTGGCGCACAAGCTGGGACACGCCGGCGCAGATGTCACTGCGGTGTTCCTGCCGACGACCCCCAATCCGACCTCCGGATTTCTCCTGTATGTGCCGCGGAGCGAGGTCATCGAGCTCGACATGACCGTGGAAGAGGCGGCGAAGCTGGTGATTTCCGCGGGGCTCGTCAGCCCGGACTACGACAAGCTCGTGCAGTTGCAGGCGGAGCCGAACGTGCCGGAAGCGCGTGAGCAGGCGAAGGCGGGCGGCTGAGACGGATGAGGGCCGGTTCCCTCAACCCGCGCGCAGCAGCCGGATCGCCTCGTCGCGACCGAACAGATAGAGCAGCAGTCGCAATGCCGGCCCGCGCGGCCCGCAGAGTTGCGGATCGGTCTCGAGAATCAACCGGGCGTCGTCTCGGGCAACTTCAAGCAGGTCGGCCTGGGTTGCGGCATCCGCGATCCTGAACCCTGGCGATCCGGACTGGCGCGTGCCCAGGATCTCGCCTTCGCCGCGCAGGCGAAGGTCTTCCTCTGCGATGCGGAAGCCGTCATCCGTTTCCCGCATGATCGACAGTCGGGCGCGTGCGGTCTCGCCGACGGGAGACTTGTAGAGCAGGAGGCAGGTCGAGGCCTCGCTGCCCCGGCCGACACGACCGCGCAACTGGTGCAGTTGCGACAGGCCGAAACGCTCGGCATGCTCGATGACGATGATCGAGGCGTCGGGCACATCGACCCCGACCTCGATCACCGTGGTTGCTACGAGCAATCCCGCAGGCCCGTCGCGAAAGGCGGCCATGGCTGCCGCCTTCTCGTCGCTCGACTGGCGACCATGGACCAAGGCGATGCGCGGTCCGAGAACCTGGACAAGCATTGCGTGGCGTTCTTCGGCAGCGGCAAGGTCCGACTTTTCGGATTCCTCCACCAGCGGGCAGACCCAATAAGCCTTCTTGCCCTGGTCCAGCGCCGCGCGAAGCCGCTCGACGACATCCTCCATCCGCTCGAGCGGCACCGTGACTGTCTTGATCGGCTGGCGTCCGGCCGGTTTCTCGGCAAGACGCGAGACATCCATGTCGCCGAAATAGGTCAATACCAGCGTGCGCGGGATCGGGGTCGCCGTCATCACCAGCATGTCGACGCCCTGGCCCTTGGCGGCCAGGGTCAGGCGCTGGTGAACGCCGAAGCGATGCTGCTCGTCGACAACGACCAGGCCCAGGTTGCGGAAGGCGACATCGCCCTGAAACAGGGCATGCGTCCCCACGACAAGGTCTATTTCGCCGGCTTCCAGTGCGGCGCGAGCTTCCCGGCGCTTCCGCGCGCCGTCGCGGCCTGTGAGAATTTCCATGCGAATGCCGGCTGCCTCGCAGAAGGGGGCGAGGGAGGCGAAATGCTGACGGGCCAGGATCTCCGTTGGCGCCATGATGCCGGCCTGGGCCCCGGCCTCGACAACGGCGGCGACGGCAAGCAGGGCGACCACGGTCTTGCCGGCCCCGACATCCCCTTGCAGCAGGCGGAGCATGCGGGTCGGTGCCGCCAGGTCCTGTTCGATCTCGGCGACCGCGGCGGCCTGGCCCTGCGTCAGCGAATAGGGCAGGGCCTCCAGGATGCGCCGCTTCAGGCGGCCGTCGAAGACGCGGGCGATACCGCGTGTCTGGCGCATCGAGCGACGCACCAGGGCAAGAGCAAGCTGGTTGGCCAGAAACTCGTCGTAGCTGAGGCGGGAGCGGGCAGGAGAGGTTTCGTTCCCTTCGCCTCCACCGGTCTGCGCGACATGTTCCTCGTCCGGCCTGTGCATGGCCTTGAGCGCCTCGGAAAATGTCGGCCAGCCCTCGCGGGTCATCAGGTTCCCGTCCAGCCATTCCGGCAGTTCCGGAATGCGGCTGAGCGCCTCGGCCATTGCCTTCTGCAGGGTCTTTCCGGAAAGCCCCTGGGTCAGTGGATAGACGGGTTCGACCAGCGGCAGGCTGTCGGCTTCCTCCACCGCGACGATGTGGTCGGGATGGATCATCTGCGGCCGGCCGTTGAACCATTCGACGCGACCCGAGACGATCAGGTCGGCTCCGACCGGGAGGGTCTTCTCCAACCAGGCGGTGTGCGCATGGAAAAAGACGAAGGCGATCTCGCCGGTCTCGTCATGGGCATAGATGCGATAGGGCGCACGGCTTGAGCGGGGAGGCGCCTGATGGCGATCGACCCTGACTTCCAGCGTGACGATCGCGCCTTCCGGAGCACGGGCGATTCCCGGTCGCAGACGCCGATCGATGACACCGCCGGGCAAGTGAAACAGAAGATCTGCCACATGCGGCTCCCGGTCCCCGTCGACGCCGAGCAGCGTAGCAAGGTTGGCAGCAGTGCGTGGCCCGATGCCGGGCAGCGCGGAAACGGGGGCAAAGACGGGATCGAGGAGGCTGGGGCGCATGGCTGGAAAGGCGACTTGTCCGGTGTGTTGTGGCAAGGCGGGGCCGGAACGCGCCGGCCGGCGTGGATTGAGTTTCCCGCTGGGACCGCTATAACCCGCGCACCATCAAGGTTCTGTCAAGTCCGCCGCCCGCCATCCACAAGTGGTCCGGCGCCCGTGGCGCGGAATGACGAGACGCGAAGGACACATCATGGCCGAACGCATCGAAGCCAGCGCAACCGGAACTGTCGCCGGCGACGAGGCACGCCGCAAGCGGATCCTTTATCGTTGCCAGCACCGCGGGATGAAGGAGATGGACATCCTGCTCGGCGGTTATGCCAAGGCCCATATAGGGTCCCTGCCGGACGAGAAGCTCGACATTCTCGAGCGGCTGATGGACGTTCCGGACCAGGATCTCTTCAACTGGATGATTGGCCGGGTAGCAGTGCCGGCGGAGCATGACACGGACATCTATCGGTCGGTCGTGGCGTTCAAGACCGCCGGCGACGGGTCGTCCTCCGATTTCTCAGCTTAAGACCGGGAACTCTTACGGTGTTTGATCAACTTTCGCTGCAGGGCGGCAATGCGGTCGTCACCGGCGTGCCGGACGGTGCCGAAGCCTATGTGCTGGCGGGTCTTCTTGCCGATGCCAAGCCCGGGCTCGCGCTTGTGTTCGTCGCGCGCGATGCTTCGCATGCGCAGGCCGTGCAGGAAGGCCTGGCGTATTTCGCCCCTGCTGCCGAAGTGCTCGACCTGCCGGCCTGGGACTGCCTTCCCTATGACCGGGTCTCGCCGAACCCGGCGCTTGTCGCCCGCCGGCTGACGACCCTGAGCCGACTTGTCCGCGAGGGCAAAGAGACGCAGCCGACCGTGCTCCTGACCACTGTCAACGCGATACTGCAGCGCCTGCCAGAGCCGGATTTCGCGCGTTCGCAGAGCTGGAGCGCGCGTCCCGGCAACCGCATCAACCTGTCGGAGCTGATCGCCTGGCTCGAGACCAATGGTTTCGCCCGTGCCTCGACCGTCCAGGACACGGGCGAATATGCGGTGCGCGGCGGCATTGTCGACGTCTATGCACCGGGCATGGAGGCGCCCGTTCGGCTCGATTTCTTCGGCGATACGCTGGAATCGCTTCGCGCCTTCGACACCGAGACGCAACGCACGACAAAGCAGTTGAAGAACCTCGATCTCGTTGCGATGAGCGAAGTGGTGCTGTCCGAAGAGGCGATCTCGCGTTTTCGCAAGCGCTACGTCGCCCGGTTCGGTGCCACCGACCGCGACGATATTCTCTATCAGTCGATCAGCGAGGGCCGTCGCTACGCCGGCATGGAGCACTGGTTGCCGCTCTTCCACGAGGGACTGGCGACGCTTTTCGACTATTGCGGCGGTGTGCCGGTCGTACTCGCTCCTTCTGTCGACGAGGTGGTTCGGGAGCGGTTCGACCAGGTGGCGGAACATCATCAGGCGCGTGTCGAGGCGCAAGGCAAGGCGGGCGGCAGCGGCTCGGTGCCGTACAAGCCGCTGGATCCCGACGCGCTTTATCTGTCCGGCGAAGAATGGACGACACGTCTTGCCGATGGCGAGAGCCTGCGGCTTTCGTCCTTCGACATTCCGCCGGGAACGGGCCAGAAAGTCGTTGCCCTCGACGGGCGGCAGGGGCGGAGCTTTGCGGCCGAACGCGGCGCGGGCAACGTCAACGTCTTCGATGCGCTTGCCACCCATGCAGCGGCGCGGCGCAAGGCCGGCGACCGGATCGTCATCGCCTGCTGGAGCGAGGGCTCGCGCGAGCGTCTCTCGCATGTGCTTGCCGATCACGGGCTCGACAGGGCCGCTCCGGTGGAAACCGACGCGGCAGCGCGGGCGCTGCCGAAGGGCATGGCCGCACTCGCCGTCCTTGGGGTGGAGCAGGGGTTCGAGATCGACGGCCTGACGCTCGTCTGCGAGCAGGACATCCTCGGCGACCGGCTGGTGCGCCAGCGCAAGCGGCGCGCGAAAGGGGCGAATGTCCTGACCGAGGCGGCGAGCCTCGCGCAGAACGACCTCGTCGTGCATGTCGATCACGGCATCGGACGCTTCATCGGGCTGAAGACGATCGAGGCGGCCGGCGCACCGCACGATTGTCTAGAGCTGCAATATGCCGGCGGCGACAAGCTGTTCCTGCCGGTGGAGAACATCGAACTGCTGACGCGCTACGGCTCGGAGGACACCGAGGCGCAGCTCGACAAGCTGGGTGGGGGAGCCTGGCAGGCGCGCAAGGCGCGCATGAAGAAGCGCATCCTGGAGATCGCCGACGGCTTGATCAAGACGGCGGCCGCGCGCGCGCTGCGCACGGCGCCCCCGATCGCCCCGCCTGAAGGCGTCTATGACGAGTTCGCGACCCGCTTTCCCTATGACGAGACGGAGGACCAGCTCAACGCCATCGATGCGGTGTTCGAGGATCTGGCCTCGGGGCGGCCTATGGACAGGCTGGTGTGCGGCGATGTCGGCTTCGGCAAGACCGAGGTCGCGCTGCGCGCCGCCTTCATCGCGGCGATGACAGGACGGCAGGTGGCGCTGGTGGTGCCGACGACGCTGCTGGCCCGCCAGCACTACAAGACATTCTCCGACCGGTTCCAGGGGCTGCCGATCAATGTCGCGCACGCCTCGCGGCTGGTGCCGGCCAAGGAACTCGCGGCGACGAAGAAGGGGATCACGGACGGATCCGTCGACATTGTCATCGGTACCCATGCGCTGCTCGCCAAGGGGATCTCGTTCCGTGATCTGGGGCTGCTGATCATCGACGAGGAGCAGCATTTCGGCGTCAAGCACAAGGAACGGCTGAAGGAGCTCAAGTCCGAGGTTCACGTGCTGACCCTCTCGGCAACGCCGATCCCCAGGACGCTGCAACTGGCCCTGACCGGGGTGCGCGAGCTGTCGCTGATCGCCACGCCGCCGGTCGACCGGCTGGCGGTTCGCACGTTCATTTCCCCCTTCGACCCCGTCGTCGTGCGCGAGGCGCTGCTGCGCGAACGCTATCGCGGCGGCCAGAGCTTCTATGTCTGCCCGCGTGTTTCCGACCTTGCCGACCGCAAGGCATTCCTGGAGGACGTGGTGCCGGAAGTGAAGGTTGCGGTTGCCCATGGCCAGATGCCGCCCGGCGAGCTGGAAGACGTGATGAACGCCTTCTACGAGGGCAAGTACGACGTGCTTCTGTCGACGACGATCGTTGAATCTGGCCTCGACATTCCCACCGCGAACACGTTGATCGTGCATCGGGCCGACATGTTCGGGCTGGCTCAGCTCTACCAGCTTCGCGGCCGGGTGGGACGGTCCAAGACGCGCGCCTACGCGCTGTTCACGGTGCCGGCCAACAAGACGATGACGACGACCGCCGACCGCAGGCTGAAGGTGTTGCAGTCACTCGACAGCCTGGGGGCGGGTTTCCAGCTGGCCAGCCATGATCTCGACATTCGCGGCGCCGGCAATCTGCTCGGCGAAGAGCAGTCCGGTCACATCAAGGAAGTGGGGTTCGAGCTCTATCAGCAGATGCTGGAGGAGGCGGTGGCCCAGCTTCGGACCGGCGACGACACGGAAGCCGAGGAAACTTGGTCGCCGCAGATCCAGGTCGGCACGCCGGTGCTCATTCCCGAAAGCTACGTCGCCGACCTGCCGTTGCGCCTGTCGCTGTATCGCCGGCTTGCCGACCTGGCCACGACCGAGGAGATCGATGCCTTCGGCGCGGAGATGATCGACCGTTTCGGCCCGTTGCCGGAGGAGGTCGATCACCTTTTGAAGATCGTCTTCATCAAGGGCCTGTGCCGGCGCGCCAATGTGGAAAAGATCGATGCCGGACCGAAGGGTGTCGTCATCGCCTTCCGGGGCAACGTGTTCCCCAACCCGGCCGGACTGGTCTCCTATATCGCCGAGCAGGGCATCCTGGCGAAGATCCGGCCCGACCAGAAGGTCGTGCTCATCCGCGACTGGGAGAGCGCCGAACAGCGGCTGAAGGGAAGCGCCGCCGTGCTCTTGAAGCTGGTGCGCATCGCCGAGGCCGAAACCGCCGCGGCCTGACAAGAGCATGTGCGCTCGCGCCTGGCGGACATGCGGTTGCGGCGATCCCGGTTCGGAAACCAACCATTAAGGCTGATATCCGATAGTCGGTACATCGAACTGTTTGTATCGAGTCGGGTCGCAACCGTGCCTTTCAATTCCACACGCTATCGCCGCCACACCATCCGCCAGCGCCTTGCAGCGCCGGCGATCGCCATCGGGCTTGTCGCCTATTTCGGGTTTCACGCGCTCAACGGCGAATTGGGGCTTGTCGGCAAAGCCCGTATCGAACATCGTTATGCGGCACTGGAAAAGGAACTGACGACCCTGCGGGCCGAGCGTCAGGAGCTGTTGCGGCGTGTCGTCCTGTTGCGTCCGGAAAGTCTTGATCCGGACATGATCGACGAGCGGGCACGGCTGGGTCTCAACCTCGTCCATCCGCAGGAGCTGGCCATCCTGCGACCGCAGGGCAATCGGTGAATTTAACCTGATTCCGATTTAACGCATTGATTTAACCGGAAACCAATTAATTTCTCGATTGGTTATTTTTGTCAATAAGATACAAGCAGAAATCGCCTCTCACATCGTCCTTTCATTGACTTTTCCCTTCGGGTACCTTCCGCTAGGTTGCTGAAGGGGAAACGCCGTCCCGAACGGGACGCAAAGCGAGATGAGGGACATGGCTGCAACGTCAGGCAAGACGGCCGGCGGGCGCTCGAGGAGCGCATCCCGGACGAAGGGAGGGGCAGCCAAACAGGCGCCCGCGATCGCGGACTTCACCAAGGAGCAGGAACTCGCCGCCTACCGGCACATGCTGCTGATCCGGCGTTTCGAGGAAAAGGCCGGCCAGCTCTACGGCATGGGCCTGATCGGCGGCTTCTGCCACCTCTATATCGGGCAGGAAGCGGTTGTCGTCGGCATGCGCATGGCTGCCAGGGACGGCGACCAGATGATCACGGGCTACCGCGATCACGGCCACATGCTGGCGATGGACATGGACCCCAAGGGTGTCATGGCCGAACTGACCGGACGACGGGGCGGCTATTCCAAGGGGAAGGGCGGCTCCATGCACATGTTCTCCAAGGAAAAGCAGTTCTACGGCGGCCACGGCATCGTCGGCGCGCAGGTGTCGCTCGGCACCGGGCTCGGCTTCGCCAACAAGTACCGCGAGAACGGCGCCGTCGCGATGACCTATTTCGGCGATGGCGCGGCCAACCAGGGCCAGGTCTACGAGAGCTTCAACATGGCCCAGCTGTGGAAGCTGCCGGTCATCTACGTGATCGAGAACAACAAGTACGGCATGGGCACGAGCATCGAGCGCGCCTCGGCCACCACCGACCTGTCCCAGCGCGGCGCCTCCTTCGGCATCCCGGGCGAGCAGGTCGACGGCATGGACGTGCGCGCCGTGATGGCGGCGAGCGAAAAGGCGCTGGAGCATTGCCGCACGGGCAAGGGACCGTTCATCCTCGAGATGATCACCTATCGCTATCGTGGCCACTCCATGTCCGATCCGGCCAAGTACCGGTCGAAGGAGGAGGTGCAGAAGATGCGCACCGAGCACGACCCGATCGAGCAGGTCCGCAAGCGCATCCTCGACAATGGCTGGGCAAGCGAGGACGACCTCAAGGGCATCGACAAGGAAGTGCGCGAGATCGTGGCGGAATCCGCCGAGTTCGCGCAGACCGACAAGGAGCCGGACGTTTCCGAGCTCTATACCGATATTCTTCTTTGACGGTGGGACCGAGCGATGCCGATTGAGATTCTGATGCCGGCCCTCTCGCCGACGATGGAAGAGGGCACCCTGGCGAAATGGGTGAAAAAGGAAGGCGACAGCGTCGCCGCCGGTGACGTGATCGCCGAGATCGAGACCGACAAGGCGACGATGGAGGTCGAGGCCGTCGACGAAGGCACGATGGGCAAGATCCTCGTTGCCGAAGGCTCCGAGAACGTCAAGGTCAACACGCCGATCGCGCTGCTGCTTGGCGAGGGGGAGGATGCGTCCGCGCTGGACGCCGCGCCCAAGGCCGCGCCTGCTCCAGCCGCCGAGGCTTCCGCCGCACCATCCTCGCCCGCGCCCGTTGCGGCAGCTCCGGTGGCCCCGGCGCCCGACGTGCCGGCCGAGCCGGATGCTCCCGAGGGTACGCCGATGGTCAAGTCGACTGTCCGCGAGGCGTTGCGCGATGCCATGGCCGAGGAAATGCGGCGCGATGGCGACGTCTTCCTGATGGGCGAGGAGGTTGCCGAGTACCAGGGCGCCTACAAGATCTCGCAGGGGCTTCTGGACGAGTTCGGGCCCAAGCGCGTCATCGACACGCCGATCACCGAGCACGGGTTCACAGGCCTTGGCGTCGGTGCCGCGATGGCCGGCCTGCGGCCGATCGTGGAGTTCATGACGTTCAACTTCGCCATGCAGGCGATCGACCAGATCATCAACTCCGCCGCCAAGACGCTCTACATGTCCGGCGGACAGATGGGTGCGCCCATCGTGTTCCGCGGTGCAAACGGCGCGGCCGCCCGGGTCGGTGCCCAGCACAGCCAGGATTATGCCGCCTGGTATGCGCATGTTCCGGGCCTGAAGGTCGTCCAGCCGTGGTCGGCGGCCGATGCCAAGGGCCTGCTCAAGGCGGCGATCCGCGATCCCAATCCGGTGATCTTCCTCGAGAACGAGATCCTCTACGGCCAGACCTTCGAAATGCCGGATGTCGAGGACTTCGTCCTTCCGATCGGCAAGGCCAAGATCGAGCGCAAGGGCAGCGATGTCACCATCGTCTCCTGGGGCATCGGCATGACCTACGTCATGAAGGCGGTCGAGGAACTGGCGGGCATGGGCATTTCGGCGGAAGTCGTCAACCTGCGCTCGATCCGTCCGCTCGACATCGACACGGTGATCGCCTCGGTGAAGAAGACCGGGCGCCTGGTGACGGTCGAGGAAGCCTATCCGATGTGCTCGGTCTCCTCGGAGATCGGTTACCAGGTGCAGGAAAAGGCCTTCGACTGGCTCGATGCCCCGATCCTGCGGGTAACCGGCAAGGACGTGCCGATGCCCTATGCGGCCAACCTGGAGAAGCTGGCACTGCCGTCGGTGCAGGAAGTCATCGATGCGGTGAAAGCCGTGACCTACACCGCCTGAGGCGAGGGACGAACGATGCCAATCAAGATTTTGATGCCGGCCCTTTCTCCCACCATGGAAGAGGGCAACCTGGCCAAGTGGCTGGTGAAGGAAGGCGACAGCGTTTCCTCGGGCGACGTCATTGCCGAGATCGAGACCGACAAGGCGACGATGGAAGTGGAGGCCGTCGACGAGGGCAAGATCGGCAAGATCCTCGTGGCGGAAGGCTCCGAGGGGGTGAAGGTCAACGAGGTGATCGCGCTCCTCCTGGAAGAGGGCGAGGACGCGTCGGCGCTGGAGGGTGCCGGGAGCGGTGCCGGCGGCGACAATGGCGGTTCCAAGCCCTCCGCGCCCGCACCTGAGAAATCCGCGCCGGACGCTGCCGCGAAGAGCGAGGCCGCTCCGGCTCCGGCCGCCGATGCGGCGCCCGCCAAGGCGCCGCCGGCACCGGCCGCCGCTGATGGCGGGCGGATCTTCGCCTCGCCGCTGGCGCGCCGCCTTGCCTCGCAGAACAGCCTGGACCTTGCCGCAATCGGCGGTTCCGGTCCGCATGGCCGCATCGTCAAGCGCGACATCGACGAGGCGCTTGCAGCGGGCACGGGCAAGGCCTCGGCCGCTCCCGCCGCCGAGGCGCCCAAGGCAGCCGCTTCGGCGCCGGCCCTGGCAAAGGGTCCGTCCAGCGAACAGGTGCTGAAGCTGTTCGAGGACGGGTCCTACGAGCTCGTTCCGCATGACGGCATGCGCAAGACCATCGCCAAGCGGCTGACGGAATCGAAGCAGACCATCCCGCATTTCTACGTCTCCGTGGATTGCGAACTGGACGCGTTGCTGGCCCTGCGGGCCCAGCTCAACGACGCGGCGCCGAAGGACAAGGACGGCAAGCCCGCCTATAAGCTTTCGGTCAATGACATGACGATCAAGGCGCTGGCGCTGGCGTTGCGCGACGTTCCGGATGCGAACGTGTCGTGGACGGACGAGGCGATGGTCAAGCACAAGCACTCGGATGTCGGCGTCGCCGTGTCGATCCCCGGCGGGCTGATCACCCCGATCGTGCGCAGCGCCGAGATGAAGCCGCTGTCGGTCATCTCGAACGAGATGAAGGACATGGGCAAGCGCGCCAAGGAGCGCAAGCTCAAGCCCGAGGAGTACCAGGGCGGCACCACGGCCGTGTCCAACATGGGCATGATGGGCGTCAAGGACTTCGCGGCGGTGGTCAATCCGCCCCATGCAACGATCCTTGCCGTCGGCGCCGGCGAAAAGCGGCCTGTCGTCAAGGACGATGCGCTCGCCATCGCCACGGTGATGACGGTGACCCTGTCGACCGATCACCGGGCCGTCGATGGCGCGCTCGGTGCCGAGCTTCTCGCAGCCTTCAGGGGCTATATCGAGAACCCGATGTCGATGCTGGTGTAATTCGCAGTGCGGCGGTGCGGGATATCCGTCCCCGGCCGCCGCATCGCGGTGCTTTTGCCATTCCCGTTTTCGGGTCCGTATACGGGCGACTGCCGGCCTGGCGAGGGCCGTTGATCCACCGTCCGATCTGGAGGATTTTTCATGAGCGGCACGTCCTATGACGTCATCATCATCGGCTCGGGCCCGGGCGGTTATGTCACCGCCATCCGCGCGGCGCAGCTTGGCCTGAAGACGGCCATCGTCGAGCGCGAGCATCTGGGCGGCATCTGCCTCAACTGGGGCTGCATCCCGACCAAGGCGCTGCTGCGCTCGGCCGAGATCCTCGACCATGCCAACCACGCCAAGAGCTACGGCCTCAAGCTCGAAGGCAAGATGACGGCGGATGTGAAGGATGTCGTCGCACGCTCGCGCGGCGTTTCGGCCCGGCTTAACGGCGGCGTCGCCTTCCTGATGAAGAAGAACAAGATCGACGTGATCTGGGGCGAGGCGAAGCTGACCAAGCCTGGCGAGATCGTCGTTTCGAAGTCGTCGAAGCCTGTCGTCGAGCCGCAGAACCCGGTGCCGAAGGGCGTCAAGGGCGAGGGCACCTACACGGCCCGCAACATCATCGTCGCCACCGGCGCCCGTCCGCGCGCGCTGCCGGGCATCGAGCCGGATGGCAAGCTGATCTGGACGTATTTCGAGGCGATGAAGCCCGACGTCATGCCGAAGTCGCTGGTGGTGATGGGCTCGGGCGCCATCGGCATCGAGTTCGCCTCCTTCTATCGCTCCATGGGCGCCGAGGTGACGGTGGTCGAGGTCATGTCGCAGGTGATGCCGGTCGAGGATGCGGAAATCTCCGCCCTTGCCCGCAAGCAGCTTGAAAAGCGCGGCCTCAAGATCCTGACCGAAGCGAAGGTCACCAAGGTCGAGAAGGGCGCCAACTCGATCACCGCCCATGTCGAGACCAAGGACGGCAAGGTACAGACCATCACCGCCGACCGGCTGATATCGGCGGTCGGGGTGCACGGCAATATCGAGGGGCTCGGCCTTGAGGCGCTCGGCGTGAAGACGGACCGGGGCTGCATCGCCATCGATGGCTACGGGCGCACCAACGTGCCGGGAATCCATGCGATCGGCGATGTCGCCGGCCCGCCGATGCTGGCCCACAAGGCCGAACACGAGGGCGTTGTCTGCATCGAGAAGATCGCCGGGCTGCCGAATGTCCACGCCATGGACAAGGCCAAGATCCCGGGCTGCACCTATTGCAATCCGCAGGTCGCGTCCGTCGGGCTGACGGAAGCGAAGGCGAAGGAGCAGGGGCGTGACATCCGCGTCGGACGCTACAGCTTCTCGGCCAATGGCAAGGCGATCGCGCTCGGCGAGGACCAGGGGATGATCAAGACCATCTTCGACAAGAAGACGGGCGAGCTGATCGGCGCGCATATGGTCGGCACCGAGGTGACCGAACTCATCCAGGGGTTCGTCGTCGCCATGAACCTTGAGACGACCGAGGAAGAGCTGATGCACACGATCTTCCCGCATCCGACCCTGTCGGAGATGATGAAGGAGAGCGTGCTCGACGCCTACGGCAAGGTCCTGAACGCCTGAGGAACCGGTTTCGGGGTTCTCGGGCGAGCAGACGCGCGACGCGCGCGGCGGGCGCTACCGCTTGAGTTGTCACGGGGAACGTCTAACCTTGGCGGGCGCTAAGGAGCGCATACTCGCAAAACGGGGATTCGATATGGACGTCAAAAACATCCTGATCTGGTGCGTTATCGGTTTGATCGCGGGCTGGCTGGCGAGCCTCGTGCTCGGCGGTGGCGGCCTGGTGCGCTATCTGATCACGGGTCTGGTCGGCGCTTTCGTCGGCGGGTTCCTGTTCAACCTCGCCGGCATCAACATCAATGTCGGCAACGCCTTCGTGAACCAGATCATCGTGGCGGCAATCGGCGCAATCGTCGTCGTCCTGGTGGCGCGGGTCCTGGCCTGACCCCTGCAACGTGAACAGCCGGCCGGGGTTCCCGGTCGGCTTCCACGCGCCAGGCAAAAGCGACGGAGGCATCATGGGTATCATCATCTGGATTGTGATCGGCCTGATTGCCGGTGCGGTGGCGCATCGCGTGCTCGACAGCCGCGGCGGGTTTCTCGGCAGCCTTGTCGTGGGCCTGATTGGCGCGCTGGTTGGCGGCAAGATCGCGGAGTTGCTTGACCTCAACGTCACCGGCGGGTTCATCGACCAGCTGGTGCTGGCAACTGTCGGCGCCATCCTGTCGCTGTTCGTCTGGCGCAAGATCCGCAGCTGAGCGGGCGGCACCTGCCCGATGACGGGGCTATCGTACAACGGGAACTTCACATGGGCGATGCCCCCGATCTCGATGACTATCCGGTGAGGTCCACCGACAAGCTGCGTTATTGCGACACCGACCGTCAGGGTCATATCAACAATGCGGTGTTCTCCACCTTCCTGGAAACGGGGCGGGTCGACATGCTCTATGGCGGCGACGACAGCGTTGCCCGGCCGGGCGCCAACTTCGTCATCGCCCGTCTGGAACTCGACTTCCTCGCGGAAGGAAAATGGCCGGGCTCGGTGGAGATCGGTTCCGCCGTGGAGAGGATCGGGCGCAGCTCGCTGACGCTGGACCAGCTCATCTGCCAGGCCGGCACGCCGATTGCCCGGGCGCGGACCGTGATCGTCCTGATGAACGACGAGACACGCAAATCGCAGCCCCTTTCCGAGGAAGCGCTGGCAAAGCTCGGGTGCTTCATGAAAGCTGCTACCAGGGCATAGCAGCCCTGCGGCGAAACACTTGACCTTTCTCACCAATAGCGACAGTTAGGGGCCATGGTCACGATCCTCGATACGGTTTCCAAACCGGACACAGACGCCGCGCGGCCCCGCCATCCGGAGAAGGCCCACCGGCCCGACAATCCGATCCAGCGCAAGCCCGCCTGGATCCGGGTCAAGGCGCCGACGTCGCCCGTCTACCGGGAAACGCAGCAGGTCGTGCGCTCCAACAATCTCGTGACCGTGTGCGAGGAGGCCGGCTGCCCGAATATCGGCGAGTGCTGGTCGAAGAAGCATGCGAGCTTCATGATCCTGGGCGACACATGCACGCGGGCCTGCGCCTTCTGCAACGTGCGCACGGGCATGCCCGGACCGGTCGACCGGAACGAGCCGATAGGCGTTGCCGAGGCGGTGGCGACGATGGGGCTGCAGCATGTGGTCATCACTTCCGTCGATCGTGACGACCTCGATGATGGCGGAGCGGGGCATTTCGCCGAGGTGATCCGCGCCATCCGCGACCGTGCCCCGGGCACGACGATCGAGGTCCTGACGCCGGATTTCCTGCGCAAGCCGGGAGCCCTGGAGACCGTGGTGCGGGCACGGCCCGATGTCTTCAACCACAATCTGGAAACGGTGCCCTCGAAATACCTGACGGTTCGTCCGGGCGCCCGCTACTTTCACTCCATTCGCCTGCTCCAGCAGGTGAAGGAGATCGACCCTGCCATGTTCACCAAGTCGGGCATCATGGTCGGGCTCGGCGAGGAGCGGAACGAGGTTCTGCAGCTGATGGACGACCTGCGCAGCGCGGATGTCGACTTCCTGACCGTGGGCCAGTACCTGCAGCCCAGCTCGAAGCATCATGCGGTGGCGCGCTTCGTCACGCCGGACGAGTTCAAGGCCTTCGAAAAGATCGCTTATGCCAAGGGGTTCCTCAAGGTCTCGGCAAGCCCGCTGACCCGTTCCTCGCACCATGCGGGAGAGGATTTCGCCGATCTGAGGCGGGCCCGTGACGCGAAGCTGGGCGGCAAGGCCCTCGCCTGAGGCCAAGGGGCTCAGCGGCCCCTTTGGCGAAGCGCCGGAATCACGCTAAACCCGGATCGGGTCAAACGGCGTCTGTGGAGCATTTCGCCGTTTCAGCGGTTGGCCCCCAAGAGTTGAAACAGGACCGGACGCGGACAGAAACCCGATATGCCGTCATTCCAGACCGTTCACAAGGTCGCCCACAGCAGCGACGACATGTTCTCGCTGGTGGCCGATGTCGAGAAGTATCCGGAATTCGTGCCGCTTTGCGAAAAGCTTCAGGTTCGGGGGCGGCGGGCGCTGGAGGATGGCCGGACGGTGCTCGTTGCCGACATGACGGTGGCCTACAAGCTGTTTCGCGAGACCTTCACGAGCCGGGTGACGCTTGAGCCTGCCAACGGGCGCATCCTGGTCGAGTATCTGGACGGGCCGTTCCGGCATCTGGAGAACACCTGGACCTTCCGTTCGCTCGGCGAGGACGAGAGCGAGATCGGGTTCTTCATCACCTACGAGTTCAAGAGCCGCGCGCTCAGTGCGCTGATGTCAGCCATGTTCGACAGGGCGTTCCGCAGGTTCTCCGACGCGTTCGAGGAGCGTGCCGACGTCGTTTACGGCAGCGCGACCTGAGAGAACCTTGCGGCCGTCAGCGCCCGTGGTAGGACGGAGTGGACTGACCTGAATTGTTGTAGTCGGCAAATGTCTTGCGAATGAAGATGAAGCGCTGGCGGCGGTTCATCGCCTCGTCGCTGGCCCGCATCACCTCGACATTGGTGCCAGGCACGCCGATATCGGCCAGCTTGACCTGCTGGTCCGGATTTTCGCAGACACGGTACCAGCCGCTCCCCCGGTTGTATTCGAGGCCGACGTCACGGCCTTCTTCCGCCTCGTAGTTCATCCAGGCGACAGTCGCGGCCCTGGCGAAATAAGAGCGGCCGCACAGCGCCACCTGATACAGGTTCTCGCCGTTCTTCTCGAATATCTTGTGGCTGGAATAGAAGGTGCCGTCCTGCTGGCGCGAGATCATGTGGAAGTCGCCCGCAAGCGCACTTGCGGGAACGAGCATGGCCAGGGCGGTGATCAGACAGGATTTACGCATATGCCGGGTCCTTGTTTGGGCGGACTTTGCGTTCCATCCCCAGAAAAAACAATTAACGGCAACAGGCACTTGCAAGTCTGGTCAATAGCCGGCTTCGTCGTTCGGTAAAATTGGACCGAATAATCCCGCCAGTTCCTGCAGGATAACCTCGACCGTTGCCAGACGGACCTTGTCGCGACCGATGTCGCCAAATCTCTTCTCCAGGTGCCGCGCTGCAAAGCCGCGCCGGGCAAAACCAAAATGCACCAGCCCCACCGGCTTGTCCGGCGATCCGCCCCCCGGACCGGCGACGCCTGTCACCGAGACGGCGACATCCGCCCGCGAGCCGCGCAACGCGCCCTCGGCCATTGCGATCGCGACCCGCTGGCTGACCGCGCCGTCGCTGCGGATGAGGTCCGCAGGGACGCCGAGCATCTCCGTCTTCGCCTCGTTCGAATAGGTGACGAAACCCCGCTCGACGACGGCGGAGGAGCCGGAGATCTCCGTCAGGACGCCGGCGATCAGGCCGCCTGTGCAGGATTCCGCCGTTGCCAGCATCCATCCTGCGTTGGAGAAGTTCCGGATCACCCGTGTGGCGAGGCTCTCAAGAGGGGCGAGGTCGGTCATCTCAGCCTTCCAGCGCATTCTGCTCGTATTCGGGGAGGCGGACCGTGGCGGTGGCCAGGGCCGCAATGCCTTCCGAGCGGCCGGTAAAGCCGAGGCCCTCCGACGTCGTCGCCTTGACCGATACCCGGCTGGCGGCGGTCGCGCAGATCTCCGCGATCCTTTCGCGCATGCGGTCGCGGTGCGGGCCGATCTTGGGGTGTTCGCACACGATCGTCGTATCGAGATGAGTGATCTCGCCGCCGCGTTCGCGCAGACGCCCGATGGCGAAGGCAAGGAACCGGTCGGACGAGACACCGCGCCATTGCGGGTCGCTGGGGGGGAAATGCGAGCCTATGTCGCCATCGCACAGGGTGGCGAGCACAGCGTCGGTCAGTGCATGAAGCACGACATCGGCATCGGAATGCCCCTTGAGGCCCTGGTCGTGAGGCACCGGGATCCCGCCAAGCATGACGTGATCGCCCGGTTCGAAGGCATGGACGTCATAGGCGGTGGCAACGCGGGTCTCCCAGTGCGTGTTCCGCGTCCGTAAGGCTTGCTGCTGTTCGGCCTGCATCAGGTCCTCCGCACTGGTGATTTTCACATTCGCCGGATCGCCAAGCGTGACGGCGACCTTCATGCCGGCCCATTGGGCAACGCCCGCATCGTCGGTCAGGGTGTTCAGTCCTTGCGCGGCGGCGGCCTCGTGCGCCCTGAAGATCGCGGCAAAGGCGAAGGCCTGCGGTGTCTGTGCCGCGTGCAACGCAGTGCGGTCGATGGTCTGCGTGACGTGCCCGGTTCCCATGTCGATGCGCTTGAGCGTGTCGGCGACGGGAACGGCGGAGACGGATGCATCCGCGCCCTCGCGGACAGCCGCAATCGAGGCGGCGACGACACCGGCGGAGACAAAAGGACGCGCGGCGTCGTGGACCAGCACGATGTCCGGTGCGGCCGGGGCGAGCGCACGCAGTCCGCACAGGACCGAGGCCTGACGGGTGGCGCCGCCGGAAACGGGAGCGTGCATGCGGGGATCGCTTGCAAGATCTCTGATGCTGCGTTCATAGAAAGGGTGATCGTCCGGATGAATGACCACTGTGACCGTGTCGATTTCGGAGCAAGCCAGCAGCGCCTCCACCGTATGGCGAAGCACCGCCTTTCCGCCAAGGTCGCGATACTGCTTGGGGATCTCGCCGCCGACGCGCGTGCCCCGGCCGGCCGCGACAATGATTGCGGAAACTCCGGTGGCAGGGGGGCTGTCTTGGGTGGCGGCCGGTCTTGTCATTCTTGCAACATTGATTTTCGAAACTGACCTGCGGGTTTTGGAGCTTTCATTGCTCCTCCACAAGGCTTAAGTGCTGCGGTCCAATTTCGCGCTTGCAGCAATTCGGTCATTGTCTATTCTATAGGCAGAATGGAAAGTGCACATCATATGAGCAAAGAACGCAGTGACAGGCTGGCAGGCGGAGTGCGGATCAGGTCCGTGACGAGCGCTAATCGTGCGTTCCTGGCTCCGATGTCGGGCGTCACCGATGTCCCGTTCCGCCGGCTCGCCCATCGCTTTGGCGCCGGATTGGTCGTCTCCGAGATGGTGGCCTGCGAGCAGCTGGCCGAAGGGCATCCCGAAACGCGCCTGCGCAGCGAAGGCGTTGAGGGTGCCCCGCATGTGGTGCAACTGGCGGGGCGCGAGGAGCGCTGGATGGCGGAAGGTGCCAGGATCGCGGAAGGCGCGGGTGCTGACGTCATCGACATCAACATGGGATGTCCGGCCAAGAAGGTGACGTCCGGTTATTCCGGGTCGGCGCTGATGCGCGATCTCGATCACGCGTTGCGCCTGATCGAGGCGACGGTGGGCGCGGCAACGGTGCCGGTGACGCTCAAGATGCGGCTCGGTTGGGACGAGGGATGCCTGAACGCTCCCGAGCTTGCCCAGCGCGCGGAGGCGGCCGGTGTCGCGATGATCACGGTGCATGGCCGCACCCGCAACCAGTTCTACAAGGGGCGCGCGGACTGGACCGCGATCGCTGCCGTGCGCGAGCGGATTTCCGTGCCGCTGGTTGCCAATGGCGACTGCCTGAGCGCGGGCGATGCCCGGACGATGCTCGAGCGTTCCGGCGCCGATGCGGTGATGATCGGGCGCGGTGCCTATGGCCGCCCGTGGCTTCCGGGAGCGATCGGGGCGGCGCTTGGCGGGGAGGCCGCGATGGGTGCGCCGACCGGCACGGCACTCGGAGATCTGATCGAGGAACATGTCGAGATGATGCTGGCCCATTACGGCGCCGAGAAGGGGCTGAAACTTTCCCGCAAGCACATCGCCTGGTATCTGGACGCTGGCGCCCCGGACATCCCGGGCAATCTCCGCCGGGCGTTGCTGACCTCCACCGATCCGGTCTTCGTGACGCGCAACCTGCGCGATTGGTTTGGCAATGCGCCGGACGCGCGCATGGAGAAGGCGGCATGAGGGGCGTGCGGGAACCCGTTGCAAGCCAGCCGAGCGGCGCATCGAGCCAGATACTCGATGCTCTTCCTCACCCGCTGATCCTGGTCGATCCGCAAGGGCGGATCATCGAGGCGAACATGGCCGCGGAGAGCTTTTTCCGGGCGAGTGCCCAAGTGCTGCGCCGCCACCCGGTTTCGCATTTCGTTCCGTTTGGCAGCCCGCTTCTGATGCTGATCTCCCAGGTGCGCGAGCGGGGCGCGCCGGTCAACGAGTACAAGGTCGACATCGGCTCGCCGCGCATCGGCGCTGAAAAGATCGTCGACATCATCGCGGCCCCCGTCGCCGACAGGCCGGGAGCCGTGGTCCTGATGCTTCAGGAACGCGGCATGGCGGAGAAGATCGACCGGCAGCTGACCTCGCGTGGCGCGGCGCGCACCGTGTCGGGCCTGGCGACGATGCTGGCGCATGAGATCAAGAATCCCCTGTCGGGCATCCGCGGCGCCGCGCAGTTGCTTGAAGGTTCGGCCGGAGAGGACGACCGGCCGCTCACCCGCCTGATCATGGACGAGACCGACCGTATCGTGAAGCTGGTCGACCGGATGGAGGTGTTCTCCGATGAGCGGCCGATCGAGCGCGAGCCGGTCAATATCCACGTGGTGCTCGATCACGTGCAGCGTCTCGCTCATTCGGGATTTGCGCGCAACACGCCCATCAATGTCGAATACGATCCCTCTTTGCCGCAGGTCTTTGCCAACCGGGACCAGCTTGTCCAGGTCTTTCTCAATCTGGTGAAGAACGCGTGCGAGGCGGTCAGCAGCGAGGCCACCGGCGAGATCACCCTGACCACCGCCTACCGGCCGGGCATCCGGCTTTCCGTTCCCGGTTCGCGCGAGAAGGTCAGCCTGCCGCTCGAGTTCTGCGTGCGGGACAATGGCCCGGGCGTCCCGGACGACCTTCTGCCGCATCTCTTCGATCCGTTCGTGACGACCAAGGCCAACGGCTCCGGCCTCGGCCTTGCGCTCGTTGCCAAGATCATCGGCGACCACGGGGGCGTCATCGAATGTGACAGCCAGCCGGGCCGCACCGTTTTCCGTATCCTGATGCCCGCTTTCGCGACACAGGACGAGACCTGATACCTGGGAACCCGATACATGCCGACCGGTACAATCCTAGTTGCCGACGACGACGCCGCGATCCGGACGGTGCTGAACCAGGCCCTGTCGCGGGCCGGCTACACCGTCCGCCTGACATCGAATGCAACGACGCTCTGGCGATGGGTCAGTTCCGGCGACGGCGATCTCGTCGTCACCGACGTGATGATGCCGGACGAGAACGCGTTCGACGTGTTGCCGCGCATCAAGAAGCTTCGCCCGGATCTTCCGGTCATCGTCATGAGCGCGCAAAACACGTTCATGACGGCGATCCGGGCTTCCGAGAAGGGGGCTTACGAGTATCTGCCAAAGCCCTTCGACTTGAAAGAACTGACATCCATCGTCGGACGCGCGCTGTCGGAGCCGAAGCGGACCCGGGTAGAGCCGCCGGAGGACAATGGCGAGAACATTCCGCTGGTCGGCAGGTCGCCGGCCATGCAGGAAATCTACCGGGTTCTGGCGCGTCTCATGCAGACCGACCTGTCGGTGATGATCAACGGCGAGTCGGGCACCGGCAAGGAACTGGTCGCGCGCGCGCTTCACGACTACGGCAAGCGCCGCAACGGCCCTTTCGTCGCCATCAACATGGCGGCGATCCCGCGAGATCTGATCGAGGCGGAATTGTTCGGCCACGAGAAGGGCGCTTTCACCGGCGCGCAGCAGCGGTCCGCCGGGCGGTTCGAGCAGGCTGACGGCGGCACGCTGTTCCTCGACGAGATCGGCGACATGCCGATGGAAGCGCAGACGCGGCTGCTGCGTGTGCTGCAGCAGGGCGAATACACGACCGTCGGCGGGCGCGTGCCCATCCGCACCGACGTGCGGATCGTGGCGGCAACCAACAAGGACCTGCGCCAGCTCATCAACCAGGGTCTCTTCCGCGAGGATCTCTACTACCGTCTCAACGTGGTGCCGATCCGGCTGCCGCCGCTGCGCGAGCGCATCGAGGACATCCCCGATCTCGTGCGCCACTTCTTCGCGCTCGCCGAGAAGGAGGGCCTGCCGGCGAAGCAGATCGAGACGGCGGCCATCGACCGGCTGCGCCGCTACCGCTGGCCCGGAAACATCCGGGAACTGGAAAACCTGGTGCGCCGGCTGTCCGCGCTCTATCCGCAGGACGTGATTTCGGCTGCCCTCATCGAACAGGAACTGAGCCAGCCGGCGCCGAGCGTCGAAGAAGAAGAGAACAGCCAGGTCGACCTGTCCGGTTCGGTGGAACGCTATCTGAACACCTATTTCCAGGCGTTCGGGGACGCGTTGCCGCCTCCCGGCCTCTATCACCGGATCCTGCGCGAGGTTGAGTATCCGCTGATCGGCGCGGCGCTGGCCGCGACCCGTGGCAACCAGATCAAGGCGGCGGAGCTCCTTGGCGTGAACCGCAACACGCTGCGCAAGAAGATCCGGGACCTGGACGTGCAAGTGATCCGCTCCAACCGCTGACACGCGGCGTTGTTCACGCGACTGGACATGGCCGGCATGGATCGGGCCCGTCATTCACAGGCGGCCTTCTCTGTCGTAATTTGGCAACATTGTGTGGTAAGGGTGCCGCATTCCCAGCGCCGGTCCCGCATGGATCGATTCCAACAGACGGTCGCTTGCCTGTGCTTGCCGAAAGAACGAGCAGCTTCTCCTCCCAGCCCGATCATGGTGGCCGCGGCCTTCGCGTGCGCCGGATCGGTCTCGTCCTCGTCATCATTTCGCTGATCTCGATCACGCTTACCTTCTTCGTGCTGATGGGCGTGACGCCGATTGCCCCGGACGGGCCGGTGGCGCAGGTCGCGATGGTGATCAACGGCGTTCTGGTGGCGATCCTGCTGCTGCTGATCGGGCTGGAATTCGCCGCGCTGTGGCAGGCGCGTCGGCGCGGGCGTGCCGCAGCCCGGTTGCACGGGCGTATCGTGACGCTGTTCAGTGTGGTGGCCGCCGTGCCGGCCGTGCTGGTTGCGATCCTGGCAACGATCACGCTCGACCGCGGTCTCGACCGCTGGTTCGAGGATCGCACGCGTCTCATCATCGACAATGCGCTGACGGTCGCCCAAGCCTATCTGCAGGAACATGCCCGGGTGCTGCGCGGCGACCTTATCGCGATGGCCAACGATATCGACCGGGCCAAAGCGGTCTATGATTTCGAGCCGACACGCTTCGACAGCTTCTTCCAGACGCAAACGACGTTGCGCGCGCTTCTCGGTGCCTTCCTGATGAAGTCGGACGGGACGGTGATCACCCGGGTCATCGTCAATCCCGACATCGAGGTGCTGCTGCCTCCCACGGAAGCTTTCAGCCAGACGCAGGCGGGCGAGCCGGTGTTGATCGCCCCGGGCGTGTCGAACCTCGTGGGCGGTGTGATGAAGCTCTCCGCCTATGACGACATGTATCTCTATGTCACCCGTGCCATGGACAAGCGCGTCGTCGACTATCTCAGGCTGGCGGAGGACGGGGCGAGCCAATACACGCGGATGGAGCAAAGCCGCTTTGGCGTGCAGGTCGCCTTCGCGCTCGTTTATACCGGCGTCACGCTGGTGTTGCTTCTGTCCTCGATCTGGATCGGCTTCGGTTTCGCCAACATGCTGGTCGCCCCGATAAGACGGCTGATCGGGGCGGCGGACCAGGTGTCCAAGGGCAACCTCTATGTCCAGGTGGAGACCGACAAGTCGGCCGGTGACCTTGCCAACCTGGGCTCGACCTTCAACAACATGACGGCGCAGTTGCGCGGCCAGCGCGACGCGCTGCTGGCGGCCAACGACCAGATCGACCGGCGCCGGCGTTTCACCGAGGCCGTGCTTTCCGGTGTTACCGCAGGCGTTATCGGCATCGACGACAGCGGCCGGATCACGCTGGTCAACCGGTCCGCGCTGCATTTGCTCGATTTCAGCGAGAGCACACTGCTCGACGAACCTCTTGCGCGGGTGATCCCGGAACTGGCGGAGGTCGTCGAGGATGCGCTGGCGCGTGCCGACGACCGGATGAGCGAGACGCAGGTCTCCATCCACAGGCAGGGACGAGAGCGGACGGTGAACGTGCGCGTCACCAGCGAACAGTCAACGCGCAGCGAGCACGGCTTCGTGGTGACGCTCGACGACATCACCGACCTGGTGACGGCACAGCGGACATCGGCCTGGGCCGACGTCGCGCGGCGCATCGCGCACGAGATCAAGAACCCGCTGACCCCGATCCAGCTTTCGGCGGAACGCATCCGGCGGCGCTACGGCAAGACGATCGTCGAGGATGACCGGTCTGTTTTCGACCAGTGCATCGACACGATCATTCGCCAGGTCGGCGACATCGGTCGGATGGTCGACGAGTTCTCCTCCTTCGCCCGCATGCCGAAGCCGACCATGAGCACCAGCGACCTTCGAACGACGGTGCGGGAGGCTGCGTTCCTTCAGAGCGTTGCCAATCCCGACATCTCGATCAAGACGCTGTTGCCGGACGAGGCGGTCAGGGCCAGCTTCGACCAACGGCTGGTGGGCCAGGCTTTCACCAACGTGATCAAGAACGCGACGGAATCCGTGATGGCGCTGCCGCCCGAGCAGGCGGGGAACGGGCGCATTCGCGTCAATCTGGTGGAGGACGACAGCCGCATCGTGGTCGAGGTCATCGACAATGGCATCGGCCTGCCGGTGGAGAACCGGCAGCGGCTGCTTGAGCCCTACATGACGACGCGCGAGAAGGGGACGGGGCTCGGGCTCGCGATCGTCAAGAAGATCATGGAAGAACACGGCGGCGGCATCGAGCTTCTCGACGCCCCGCAGGATGCCAAGGGAAGCGGGGGCGGAACAGGCGCGATGGTCCGGCTGACAATGGCCAGGAACACCGCTGAGGCCACAGGCCGGACAGACGAGGCGTCCGATACTCCGGAGACGGTTGCAACAGATGGCGTATGATATCCTAATCGTCGATGACGAAGCCGACATTCGAGACCTTATCGCGGGCATTCTCGATGACGAGGGGTTCAAGACCCGCACGGCCGGCGACAGCGACAGCGCGTTGGCGGCGATCCAGGAACGCCGGCCCTCGATGGTCGTGCTCGACATCTGGCTCCAAGGCAGCAAGCTGGATGGCCTGGAACTCCTTGACGAGATCAAGAGCCAGGACGCGGAACTGCCCGTCGTGATCATCTCCGGCCACGGCAATATCGAGACCGCGGTCTCGGCGATCAAGCGCGGCGCCTACGACTATATCGAAAAACCCTTCAAGGCCGACCGACTGGTGCTGATCACGGAGCGGGCGCTGGAAGCGTCGTCCCTGAAACGCGAGATCAAGCAGCTCAAGCAGCGCAGCAGCGACGCGCCGGAACTGCTTGGCAACAGCAGCGCCATGAACCAGTTGCGGCACACGATCGAACGGGTCGCCCCGACCAACAGTCGCGTGCTGATCGCCGGCCCCTCCGGTGCCGGCAAGGAACTCACGGCCCGGACCATTCACGCCATGTCGCAACGGACCCGCAATCCGTTCGTGGTGATCAATGCGGCGACGATAACTCCCGACCGCATGGAAGAGGAGCTGTTCGGAATCGAGGATGTCGACGGGCGCATCCGGAAGGTTGGCGCGATGGAGGAGGCCCATGGCGGCACCCTCTATATCGACGAGGTCGCCGACATGCCCTACGAGACGCAGGGCAAGATCCTGCGGGTGCTGGTCGACCAGACCTTCACGCGGGTCGGGGGTGTCGGCAAGGTGAGCGTCGACATCCGCATCCTGTCGTCGAGTGCCCGCAACCTGGAGAACGAGATCTCCGAAGCGCGGTTCCGGGAGGACCTGTTCCACCGTCTTGGCGTCGTCCCGCTGCATGTGCCGGCGCTGGCCGACCGCCGCGACGACATTCCAGACCTCGTGCAGTTCTTCATGGAGCAGATTTCGGTCGCCTCCGGACTGCCGATCCGCAAGATCGGCGAGGACGCGATGGCCGTGCTGCAGGCACATGACTGGCCCGGCAACGTTCGCCAGTTGCGCAACAATGTGGAACGGCTGATGATCCTCTCGAGAGGGGAGCCGGATGCGGTGATCACCGCCGACCTGTTGCCGGGTGAAATAGGCGCGGACGTGCCGAACCTGCCGACCAATGGCGGCGGCGAGCACCTGATGGCGCTGCCGCTGCGCGATGCCCGGGAGATGTTCGAGCGCGATTACCTGCAAGCGCAGATCAAGCGGTTTGGCGGCAACGTCTCGCGGACGGCGGAATTCGTCGGAATGGAACGCTCCGCCCTGCATCGCAAGCTCAAGTCGCTCGGCTTGTCGTGAGCGCCTGCATTTCCTAGCTTCGGCAGTCGGCATGCTCCCGATTGCCTGCCCTTAGGTTTCCGAAAGGACGCTGGATCCGATGAGAGTGGTGATTTGCGGTGCCGGCCAGGTTGGCTATGGCATTGCCGAGAAGCTGGCTGCCGAGCAGAACGACGTGTCGGTGATCGATTCCTCGCCGCGGCTGATCAACGCGATTCGCGACACGCTCGACGTGCGCGGGTTCGTCGGCCATGGCGCCCACCCCGATGTGCTGGCGCAAGCCGGCGCCGACCAGGCCGACATGCTGATCGCCGTCACGCTTTATGACGAGGTCAACATGGTCGCCTGCCAGGTGGCCCATTCGCTGTTCAAGGTGCCGACCAAGGTGGCGCGCGTGCGTGCGCAGAGCTACCTGAAGTCGCATTGGAGCGACCTGTTCTCCCGCGACAACATGCCGATCGACGTGATCATCTCGCCCGAGATCGAGGTCGGCGAGATGGTGCTGCGCCGCCTTGCGCTGCCCGGCGCCGTGGAGACGGTGCGTTTTGCCGACGACCAGGTGGTTGTGGTGGGCGTCGTCTGCCGCGAGGACTGCCCGGTGGTGAACACGCCGCTGCGTCAGCTGACGGAGCTGTTCCCTGATCTGGGCGCCGTCGTGACGGGCGTCTTTCGCGGCAACCACCTGTTCGTGCCCAAGAGCTCCGACACGCTGCTTGTCGACGATCTCGTCTATGTGGTGGCGCGGCGGGACCGGGTTCGGCGGACGCTGGCGATCTTTGGCCACGAGGAGCCCGAGGCCAGCCGCGTCGTGATCGCCGGTGGCGGCAATATCGGCCATTACGTGGCGCATACGCTGGAACAGCGCCAGTCGGCGGCGAAGGTCAAGATCATCGAGCATTCGCGCGAACGGGCGCTCAGCATCGCCGACACGCTGAAACGTGCCGTGATCCTGCATGGCAGCGCGCTCGACCAGAACCTGCTGCTCGAAGCGGACATCCAGGATGCCGACACGCTGATCGCGCTGACCAACGAGGACGAGGTCAACATCCTGTCCTGCGTGATGGCCAAGAAGCTGGGTTGCAAGCGCAACCTGTCGCTCCTCAACAACCCGAGCTACCCGACCTTCGCCCATGCGCTGGGGATCGATGCCTTCGTCAACCCACGGCAGGTGACGATCTCGAAGATCCTGCAGCACGTGCGGCGCGGCCGTATTCGCGGCGTGCATGCCTTGCAGAACGGCGCGGCGGAAGTGATCGAGGCCGAGGCGCTGGAGACATCGCCGCTCGTTGGAAAGCCGTTGCGCGAGGTGGATCTGCCGGACGGGATCCGGGTGGGCGCGATTTTCCGGGACGGCAACGTGATTACGCCGGACGGGGGCGCCATCATCCGGGCGCATGATCGTTGCGTGCTCTTCGCCATTGCCGAGCGCGTTCGGCAGGTCGAGCAAATGTTCCGGGTCAGCCTGGAATTCTTCTGATAGAACCGGCGTTTCCACGCCACGTCCGCTTGATTGTGTGAACCCGGAGGGGAAATGAGTCGCATTGCCTATGTGAACGGGCGCTATGTCCGCCACGCGGAAGCCGCCGTGCATATCGAGGACCGGGGTTACCAGTTCGCCGACGGTGTCTATGAGGTCTGCGAGATCTGGCAGGGCAAGATCGTCGACGAGCGCCGGCATCTCGACCGGCTCGAGCGCTCGCTTCGCGAATTGTCGATCCGCATGCCGATGAGCCGTGCGGCGCTATCCCAGATCCTGCGTCAGGTCGTGCGCAAGAACCTCGTGCGCGACGGTATCGTCTACATGCAGGTGACCCGCGGCGTCGCACGCCGGGATCACGTGTTTCCGCCCGCGGACACGCCGCCGGCCCTGGTCATCACCGCCAAGCCGGTGCGGCCTGCGGCGGGCGAGAAGGCGGCCGAACAGGGCGTGGCGGTCATCACCGTTCCGGAAAACCGCTGGGACAGGGTGGACATCAAGACCGTCGGCCTGCTGCCCAACGTGCTGGCCAAGCAGAAGGCCAGGGAGGCCGGAGCCAAGGAAGCCTGGTTCGTCGACGCAGACGGCATGGTGACGGAAGGCGGATCGACCAACGCCTGGATCGTTACCCGGGACAACTGCCTCGTCACGCGGCCGGCGCAGTCCGGTATCCTCAAGGGTATTACCCGGCAGGTTGTTCTGGATATGATTGAACGCGCCGGTTTAACGTTTGACGAGCGGCCCTTCAGCGTGGAAGAAGCACGTCAGGCAAAAGAGGCATTCATTACAGCCGCCTCGACCCTCGTGATGCCGGTGGTGCGGGTCGATGACACCACGATCGGCAACGGGCATCCCGGCGAGACCACGATGGAACTGCGTAAAATGTTCCACAAGGTCAGCGAGTTGTCATCTGTCTGACCGGAAGGGACGAGCGGGGCAGGGGCACCGATCCCCGGCTCTGATCGTCTATCCGGGTTGACCCAGAAACGGGCAGAAATGCAGATCGGGATGCGCTAGACTGCCGCTTGTGCGCCCGGGAGCTTTCCTCCGGGCTCTTGACGCCGACCCTTGCCCAGCGCAATGCTCGCGGTCGCGAGAAACCGGTTTCAGGTCGGGTTGTCGGTCGGGTGCACCAATAAACGACAAAGCGAATGCAGGACAATATAAAGCATGGCTGACCGCGCTCAAAACCTTCAGGACACTTTCCTCAATCACGTACGCAAACAGAAGACGCCGCTCACGATTTTCCTGATCAACGGTGTGAAGTTGCAGGGTGTCGTGACGTGGTTCGACAATTTCTGCGTTCTTCTTCGGCGTGACGGTCATTCGCAGCTTGTCTACAAGCATGCGATTTCCACCGTCATGCCGAATGCTCCGGTGCAACTCTTCGACCCGGCCGACGAGGCAGGCGAAAAAGCGGCGGACTGATTGAAAAAACAGCCCCGCCCAGGCAAGGACAAGCCCTCCGCGCAGGAGCCGGACAATCCGTTCGATGCTCCGCGCGGAGCCGCCGGCGCGCGCGCCGCCGTGATCGTACCTGTTCTGTCGGGTCGCTATCGCGGCGACGGTGCGACAGAGGCGTCCCTGCGCCGTTCGCCCAAGGCCCGGCTTGAGGAAGCAATCGGGCTGGCCGCCGCGATCGATCTCGACATCGTCTCCTCCGGCATCGTCACCGTCTCCAATCCCCGCCCGGGTACGCTCTTCGGCAGCGGCAAGGTCGAGGAACTGGGAGCGATCGTGAAGGCCGAGGAGGCCGAACTGGTGGTCGTCGACCACCCGCTGACGCCCATCCAGCAGCGCAACCTCGAAAAAGCCCTGCAGTGCAAGGTATTGGACCGGACGGGCCTGATTCTCGAGATCTTCGGCGCGCGCGCCAGCACGGCCGAGGGCACGTTGCAGGTCGAACTGGCGCATCTGAAATGGCAGAAAAGCCGGCTCGTGCGCTCATGGACCCATCTGGAGCGGCAGCGTGGCGGTCTGGGCTTCATCGGCGGGCCGGGCGAAACCCAGATCGAGGCCGACCGCCGGCTGATCCAGGAACGCATCATGCGCCTGGAAAGGGATCTGGAGCAGGTCACCCGCACCCGCGACCTGCATCGACAGAAGCGCAAGAAGGTACCGCAACCGGTTGTCGCCCTGGTCGGCTACACCAATGCCGGCAAGTCGACCCTTTTCAATCGCCTGACGCAGTCCGACGTGTTTGCCAAGGACCTCCTGTTCGCAACGCTGGATCCGACGCTGCGGCGCGTCACGCTGCCGCATGGCAGCGACATCATCCTGTCCGACACTGTCGGGTTCATCTCCGATCTCCCCACGCATCTGATTGCCGCGTTCCGGGCGACGCTGGAGGAGGTGACGGAGGCGAACCTGATCCTGCATGTGCGCGACATCTCGCATGAAGACACGGACGCGCAGGCGGCCGACGTGGCGGCGACGCTCGACATCCTCGGCCTCGATGAGGATCGCGACGCCCGGCTTGTCGAGGTCTGGAACAAGGTCGACCTCCTGCCGGAGGAGCAAAGGCAGACGCTCGTGGGAGCGAACCGCGCGGGCACCGGGCCCGTTGCCGTTTCTGCCGTTTCCGGGGAGGGGGTGGACGATCTTCTCACCCGTATCGAGGACCGCCTGTCGGAGGGCAGCCATGTCTATCGGGTTTCGGTGCCACTCGAGGACGGCGAGAGACTTGCCTGGCTCTATCGACACACCGATGTGCTGAAGAGGCAGGACGGGGAGGCGGGGATCCGCGTCCAGGTCCGTGTCGGCGAGCGGCGCAAGGACGAGTTCTCCGACCGTTATCGAGGCGCTTTTGTCGAGGTCGACGGGGACACGGACGACACGATATCCTGATCGCCTGCCTGCTGCGTTGACGGTGTCTGCTTGGCCGCCTGCCAGACCGCTTCCATTTCCTCGAGTGCGAGATCATCAAGGGTACGGCCGGCGGCTTGCGCTGCATCTTCTATCGCGGCGAAGCGATGGCGGAACTTCCTGTTGGTGCGCTTGAGCGCTTCTTCCGGATCGATGTCGAGATGACGGGCGAGATTGGCAATGGCGAAGATCAGGTCGCCGATCTCGCCGGCGATGCGGTCGCGGCGATCGCCCGACAGGTCGCCGTCCTCTTTGATCTCGGCGGCAAGCTCTTCCGTTTCCTCGCGAATCTTGTCGAATACCGGTCCGGCGCTGCCCCAGTCGAAACCGACGCGGGCGGCTCGGCGTTGCAGTTTTTCCGCCTCGACGAGAGCGGGAAAGATGGCGGGCACATCGTCCAGGAAGCGGGGCTCACGTCCGGGTATGCCGACGGCTTCGCGCGCGGCGGCGCGCTCGCGCTTTTCCTCCTGCTTGATGCGTTCCCACATGCCCTTGGCCATGCCGGCGGAGCGGGCCGCCTCGTCTCCGAAGACATGCGGGTGGCGGCGGATCATCTTGGTGGTGATGCCCTCGACGACATCGGGGAAGGCAAAGGCGCCGTCCTCTTCGGCAAGCTGCGCGTGGTAGACCACCTGAAGCAGAAGGTCGCCCAGTTCCTCGCGCAGGTTGACCATGTCGCCGCGATGGATGGCGTCGGCAACCTCATAAGCCTCCTCGATCGTGTAGGGGGCGATCGTGCCGAAATCCTGCTCCAGGTCCCAGGGACACCCGGTTTCCGGCGTTCGCAGCGCAGCCATGATCTCGATAAGGCGGTCGATCCTGCGATCCGGTTTCACGGGCGGTACCTTTGCGGGAGGACGGGTTTCAGGAAAATGCAGGTCCCGACATAGCATTGGCACGGACAGGCTCCAAGCCCGCCTCCCGAGTGCACGTTGAACCGCCCGGCGATATCGACTAGCACACAGGAGAGTGGCAACGATCATCGCATCCGACCCGGGAAACGAAGGACAGGCGGCATGGCGGAGGGCAGGAGCGCGCCTCTGGAAATCGAGCAGGGCATCGTCATTCCGGCGGAAGATCTGTCGGAGAGCTTCGTGCGGGCCTCCGGTCCGGGCGGGCAGAACGTCAACAAGGTCGCGACAGCCGTGCAACTCAGGTTCCAGCTGCATGCCAACCGCACCCTGCCGGAGGACGTGAAGCAGCGGCTCGGACGACTGGCCGGCAGCCGGTTGACATTGTCGGGCGAGATCCTGATCCAGGCTGACCGTTTTCGTACCCAGGAGCGCAACCGTCAGGACGCGCTGGAGCGGCTTGCGGCACTCGTGCGCAAGGCACTGGAGCGCCCCAAGCCGCGCAAGGCGACACGGCCGACGCGCGGGTCGAAGGAACGGCGGCTTGCCTCCAAGAAGCAGAGGTCCGCGGTCAAGCGCCTGCGTTCGTCCGCCGACGAGTGAGTGACTCCTTCACGCCGGTTCTTCCTGCGCCGCAATACGGGTCATGACAGCGGCGGTTTCGGCATCTGCGGGAAAGAAGCTTTCGATGACGAGTTCCGAGAGCTGGATGTCGACCGCCGTTCCGAACACCGTCGTTGTGCTCAGGAAGGACAGTGTTCCGGCCTCGCTTGCCAATTGCAGCGGGATGGCGATACCGGCGTGCCGGTCTTCGCCGAAAGGCCGGTAGGGACGGGCCCCAGGCGGCACGGGATAGCTCGCGATCTCGTCATGAAGGGCGGCGAGCTCCGTGTCGCCACTTGTCTCCACCTGGGCCGACAACCGGTGCAGGATGTGGGAGCGCCATTGCCGGAAGTTGAGGATGCGTGGAGCCAGTCCCTCCGGATGCAAGCTCACGCGCAGTACGTTGACCGGCCCGGCGAGAAGCGTCGGCGTGACGCTGGCCAGCAGGAACCGGGCGGCCGCGTTGGCGCGCAACAAGGTCCAGTGACGATCAACGGCGATCGAGGGATGGGGCGCATGGCCGTTGAGGATCATCTCGACGACGCCGAGGGCTATCTCCATCTCGGGATGATCGATGGCCCGCGTTTCGGCCAAGGGAGCGAAACCGGCGGCAACAAGCAGCGCGCTGGTCTCGCGCGGCGGCACGGCGAGGTGAAGCGCGAGACGCTCCACCATGTCCCGGCTTGGCCTGGCCTTGCCCGATTCGAGGAAGCTGAGATGGCGCTGCGACAGCCCGGCATCGCTGGCAAGGGCAAGCTGGCTGAGGCGGCGGCGGTTGCGCCATGTGCGTAGCTGATCGGCGAACGTGCTTGCTGTGCTCATGAGGTCAGATTGGCGTTCCCTTGCGCGTGATTCAATGACCTTCGAGGTAATCGACGTCATGACCTCGCGATGATTTTCTTCCGGTCATCGAGCGGCTCGCGCCGCATCGAACCAACAGGAAGGAACCCGACATGTTCGACATCATCGCCCGTCTTTCGCTTCGCAACCTCCTCGTCGTCGACGCAGTCACCTGCGTGGTGATGGGGGCGTTGCTGCTGGTCGCCGGCGGTCTTCTGGCCGGACCGCTGGGGCTCCCGGCCGATCTGCTCTTCTATGCCGGCCTGCTGCTTCTCCCCGTCGCGGCCTTCATGGTGCTGGTCGCGCTTCCGGCCCGCACGTCCGGAACCGGCGCCGGAATCGTTGTTGCAGGAAACTGGCTCTGGGTGGCGGCAAGCATTGCATTGCCGGTTCTCGGCCTTGTTGCTCCCAGTGCGCTCGGCCTTGTTTTTCTGATCGTGCAGGCGGTGGCGGTCGCGGTGCTTGCAATCCTTGAGCAGAAGGCCATTGCCGGGCGACAGCCGGCAATGGCCGGTTGAGCCGCGTTGCCGCAAGGGGCCGCACGTCAGCGATCCCATGCCCGTGGCAACACCTTCGGGTGTCGCCACGGGCATTTGCGATTCCCGCTCTTTATTTCCTCGTGCCATGGTATATTTTGGTTTCGAAAAAAAACACGCGGCACGCGTGATAAAGGTCGGGAGGGAACGTGTATCTCGGGATCGATATCGGGACGTCCGGCGTCAAGACGGTGCTCATGGATGACGCCGGCGCCGTTCGGGGATCTGCATCCAGCGCCCTGACGGTCGAGCGTCCGCGACCCGGCTGGTCGGAACAGGATCCGGAAAGCTGGTGGCGGGCTGTCGTCGACACGCTGGACGAGCTCGCGCGCGCTCATTCCTCCGTCATGGCGAAGGTCAAGGGCATTGGCCTGTCCGGCCAGATGCATGGTGCGACCCTTCTGGATGAGGCGCATCGTGTGCTGCGTCCGGCGATCCTTTGGAACGACGGTCGCTCGGAGGCGGAATGCGCGCAGCTTGACGCACGTGCCGACTTTCGCGGCATCGGCGGCAATCTCGTCATGCCCGGTTTTACCGCGCCGAAGCTTGAATGGGTGGCGCGTCACGAGCCGGAAGTCTTCGAAAAGACGCGGCTTGTGCTGTTGCCCAAGGACCATGTGCGCCTGCGCCTGACAGGCGAGGCGGTTTCCGACATGTCCGACGCCGCCGGCACGCTCTGGCTCGACGTCGCGCGGCGCGATTGGTCGGACGTGCTGCTGGCAGCGACCGGCCTCGACCGCAACCACATGCCCCGCCTCGCCGAAGGGTCCGAGGCGACAGGCCTGGTGAAGGCCGAGCTTGCCGCAAGATGGGGCTTCGTCACGTCGCCGGTGGTTGCCGGCGGGGCCGGGGACAATGCGGCGAGTGCTTGCGGTATCGGTGCGGTTCGCCCCGGTGAGGCCTTCATCTCGCTCGGAACGTCCGGCGTGCTCTTCGTTGCGACCGACCGGTTTCGTCCGAACACGCAAGGCGCTGTGCATGCCTTCTGTCACGCGCTGCCCGATACCTGGCACCAGATGGGGGTGATCCTGTCGGCGACTGATAGCCTCAACTGGCTGGCGCGCGTGTCCGGCTGCGATGTCGCGACACTGGAAGCGGAGGCGGCCGCGCGTTTCGACCAGCGCCAGGGGCCGTCGGAGGTCGTTTTCCTGCCCTATCTTTCGGGGGAACGCACACCGCACAATGATGCCGGCGCTCGCGGCTCCTTCATTGGCCTGTCGCACGCGAACGACCGCGCCGATCTTGCCCTTGCCGTGCTGGAGGGCGTTGCCTTCGCCTTCAGGGACAGCCTCGACGTGCTGTCGGCCGCAGGGTCGAGCGTTGCCCGGGCGACGGCCATCGGCGGCGGGGCGCGCTCGGAATGTTGGCTGAAGATTCTCGCGGCCGTTCTGGGCATCCCGATTGATATCCCGCAGCACGGCGATTTCGGCGCGGCCTTCGGGGCGGCCCGGCTGGGGCGCGCGGCCGCTATCGGCCGGCACGACGCGGCGCTTTTCCCGTCACCTGAAACGGATTTCACGGTGGAGCCCGATGCCGGGCTCTCCTCATCCTACCGGGAGGGGCTCGGTCGCTACCGGGCGCTCTACCCGGCATTGAAAGAGGTTCTGCGATGACTGCGTTTTTCGACGGCGTTCCGGCCATCCGCTACGAGGGGCCGGAGAGCGAGAACCCGTTTGCCTATCGCTGGTACGATGCCGACCGGCTGGTCCTGGGCAAACGCATGGAAGATCACCTGCGCTTCGCCATTGCCTATTGGCACTCATTCTGCTGGCCGGGCGGGGATCCCTTTGGTGGCGCCACCTTCGAGCGGCCCTGGTTCGGCGACAGCATGGATGCGGCGCGGGCGAAGGCCGACGTCGCCTTCGAGATGTTCGACCTCCTGGGTGCCCCGTTCTTCTGTTTTCACGACCGGGATGCCTCGCCGGAAGGCGCGACGCTGGCCGAGAGCAACCGCAATCTTCGGGAGATCGCCGACATCTTCGCCCGCAAGATGGAAACGTCGAAGACGAAGCTGCTCTGGGGCACCGCCAATCTGTTCTCGCATCGCCGCTACATGGCCGGCGCGGCCACGAATCCCGATCCGGATGTCTTCGCCTATGCCGCCGGCCAGGTGAAGGCCTGCATGGACGTGACGCATTCGCTCGGTGGCCAGAACTATGTCCTGTGGGGCGGCCGCGAGGGCTACGAGACCTTGCTCAACACCGACCTGCGACAGGAGCTGGACCAGCTCGGTCGCTTTCTGTCGATGGTGGTCGAGTACAAGCACAAGATCGGGTTTTCCGGCACCATCCTGATCGAGCCGAAGCCGCAGGAACCGACCAAGCACCAGTATGACTTCGACGTGGCGACCGTCTACGGCTTCCTTCAGGCCTACGGGCTGGAAAAGGAGGTGAAGGTCAATATCGAGGTCGGTCACGCGGTGCTTGCCGGCCATTCCTTCGAGCATGAAGTGGCGCTCGCTTCCGCCCTCGGCATTTTCGGATCGATCGACATCAACCGGAACGACTACCAGTCCGGATGGGACACGGACCAGTTTCCCATGAGTGTCCCGGAAGTGGCGCTGGCGCTCTACTACATCCTGCAAGGCGGCGGCTTCACCACCGGCGGGCTGAATTTCGATGCCAAGCTGCGCCGCCAGTCGCTCGACGCGGCCGACCTCATCCACGCGCATGTGGGGGGCATGGATACCTGCGCACGCGGGCTTCTGGCCGCTGCCGACATGATCGAGAAGGGCGACCTTTCATCAGCGCTTGCCCAACGCTATGCCGGATGGCAGGGCACGGAGGCGCGGGCGATGCTGACAGGGGAACGCACGCTCGAGGATATCGCCGCGCGTGTGGAGCGGGACGGGATCGATCCGCGCCCGGTGTCGGGACGCCAGGAATATCTGGAGAACCTGCTCAATCGCAGGTTCTGACGGGCGAGCGCCACGCAAGATCCTGCTTAGAAACGACAAAACCGCCGGAGTTGCCTCCGGCGGTTTTTCTGTAAACTGGAACTGCCCTGCTTTGCCCGCGGGGATGCGGCTCAGCGGCCGTTGACGCCGAGGCGGGCGGCGTTGGATGCACCGGGTTCGCCGAAACGGAAGGCCTGGAAGCGCGCGCGCTTGGCAGCCTCACCGGCAAAGCCGAGATCGGAAAGGGTGCGCTGGTCGGTGTCGGCAACATGAAGCGCATGAACGCGCGTTGCGACGCCAAAAGTGTTGCCGAGGACCCGGGTCAGGTAGGACATGTCGCTCTCCATGTGCTCGTGTTGCGAAAACCGGCGGCATCCTGCGGTGCAGGCTCTCTCGCCGTCGTTCTGATTGGGGATATGGTCGTATTCGTCACTTCAGACAAACAAAAAGATCTAATAGATATCGTCAATTCCATTGAAGTGTGGATTCGGGAGTTCTGACATGGACCTTGTGCCGGGAAAGGGAACGCCGCTGATCGAGATGGACCTTTATCGAACGTTCCTTCTGATCGCGGAAACAGGAAGTTTCTCAAAGACTTCCGAGATTATTGGCCGAACGCCCTCTGCCGTGTCGATGCAGATCAAGAAACTGGAGCTGCTGCTCGGGGTTGCGGTATTTGCAAGAGAGGGTCGCAGCGTGCGCATGACGGCCGAGGGAGAAGCCCTGCTCGGATACGCCCGGCGGATCCTGCTGCTCAACGAGGAAGCCGTGGCGATGTTCCGGTCGCCGGAGATCGAGGGCGAGGTCCGCTTCGGGGCCCCGTCCGATTTCGGCACCCGTTTTCTGCCCAATATCCTGACGCGGTTTGCCCGATCCCACCCCGGCGTCAATGTCGATGTGCATCTGGACGGCAGCCCGCCGCTTCAGCAGAAGCTCAAGGACAGTCAGCTTGATCTGATACTCTACACCGCAAGGCCCGACAGCGATCTCGCCCGGGGCGGCGAGATTGTCTATACGGAGCCGCTTGCCTGGGCGGGGCTCGAGGGCGGCGTCGCCTACAGCCGGGATCCGCTGCCATTGGCGCTTTCGGTCTCCGGCTGCCCGTGGCGCAAGGCGGCGCGGATCGCGCTCGACAAGTCCGATCACCCCTACCGCATCGCCTATCAGAGCTTTCACAGTGCAGGGCAGGAAGCCGCGCTCCTGGCGGACCTCGCGATTGCTCCGTTCCCCACCAGCGTGATCACGCCGCCGCTGCAGAAACTTGACGACAGGCACGGGCTCCCCGAAATCGGCGATTACCACCTGATCCTCAAGGAGGCGGGAAATGCCGGCAAGGCGACGGCCGCGTTTGCCAGCCATGTCGTTGCCTGCTTCAGAGAGATCAATCCGACATGAAGATATTTAAATCAGACTTTTGACAGATCTTTCTGAAGTCATGCATGAGGAAATTTCACATCCGCATCCGCTTGGCCTCGGGATCGAACAGAGGCTCGGTGATGATGCGTGCCTTGCGCATCTCACCAATGATCTCGATCTCGAAGGCACCCGTTGCGGTGATCGATGCAAGTTCCTTCGGCAGGTAGCCTTGCGCGAGCGAGGCATCGACGAAGTGACCATATCCGCCGGAGGTGATCCAGCCGACCACCTTGCCGTCATGCCAGATCGGCTCGTCGCCGATGACATCGGCGTCCGTTGCTTCGACGACGAAGGAGACACGGCGCAGGGTTCCGCCGCTCTCCTTTTCCCTTGCCGCCGCCTCCCGGCCGATGAAGTCCCCCTTCTTCAGTGAAACGAAGCGGCCGAGATCAGCCTCGTAAGGTCCGTAGATCGGCCGGAATTCGCGGAACCAGGTGCCGAAGTTTTTCTCCAGCCGCAGGCAGAGCAGGGCGCGCATGCCGAAGTCGCGCAGGCCCAGGTCGCCTCCCTCCGCTTGCAGCGCGTCATAGACCCGACGCTCGTAGTGCGGGGCCATCCAGATCTCGTAACCGAGATCGCCTGTATAGCTGATGCGGCTGACATGGCAGGGTGCATTGGCGACAACCATTGCCCGGCTGGCCATGAAGGGGAAGGCATCGTTCGAGACGTCCTCGCCGGTGACGCGCGCCAGAAGGTCCCGGGCCCGGGGACCGGCAATGGACAGGCCTACCCAGCCGAGATTGATCGGCCGGACGGCGACGCTGCCATCCGCCGGCAGGTGCTTCTCGAACCAGCGCATGTGATAGACCTCGGCCTGGCTCGATCCCCACATGAGGAAACGGTCGCTGGCCATCCTGGCGATGGTGAAATCGCCGATCAGCCTGCCATGCTCGTTGAGCATCGGCGTCAGGACCATGCGCCCTTCAGCCGGCATGCGGTTGGTCATCATCCGGTCGAGAAAGGCCTCGGCGCCCGGGCCGATGATCTCGTACTTGGCGAAATTGGCGATCTCTGTGATGCCGACGGCCTCGCGCACTGCACGGCATTCCGCCTTCACATGCTCGAAGTCGTTGGAGCGACGGAAGGAAACGACGTCTTTCGCCTCGATGCCCTCGGGTGCGAACCAGAGCGGTGTTTCCAGCGCCCAACTGTCGCCCATGACGGCGCCGCGGGCCAGCATGCGATCATGGAGCGGGGTGGTCTGGTGCGGGCGGGCCGCTGCGAGTTCCTCGTTGGGGTAGCGGATGCGGAAGCGGCGGGAATAGTTCTCGCGCACCTTGGCGTTGGTGTAGGCGAGCGTCGCCCAGTCGCCATAACGCGAGACGTCCATTCCCCAGATGTCGAACCCGGGATCGCCGTCGACCATCCAGTTGGCCAGCGCCAGGCCGACGCCGCCACCCTGGCTGAAGCCGGCCATGACGGCGCAGGCGCACCAGAAGTTGGTCCGGCCGCGCACCGGGCCGACCAGCGGGTTGCCGTCGGGCGCGAAAGTGAAGGGGCCGTTGATGAACTGCTTGATGCCGGCGCCCTTGAGCGCGGGGAAGTGCTCGAACCCGATTTCCAGCGATGGCGCAATGCGCTCCAGGTCGGGTTCCAGCAGTTCCTGGCCGAAATCCCAAGGGGTCTGGCGCGGGCTCCAGGGCGTCGCGGCGCGCTCATAGGTTCCGAGCAACATGCCGCCGCGCTCCTGGCGCGTGTATATTTCGCCCGAAAAATCAATCGCGTGGACAAGTTCCTTGCCAGTTGCGGCGTTGATCTCGGCGATCTCCGGCATGTCCTCGGTCAAGAGGTAGTGGTGCTCCATCGCCAGAACGGGCAATTCCAGCCCGACCATGCGGCCGACCTCGCGGGCCCACAGGCCGCCGGCATTGACGACATGCTCCGTCTCCACGGTTCCCTGCTCGGTGACGACGAGCCAGGTCCCGTCCGGTTTCTGCGTCAGTTCCAGGACGCGGTTGCGGAGCGAGATTTCCGCGCCCGCCTTGCGCGCGGCCTTGGCATAGGCATGGGTGGTGCCGGAGGGATCGAGATGCCCCTCGATCGGATCCCACATGGCGCCGACGAAATGGCGTTCGTCGATGAGCGGCAGCAGCTCCTTGGCTTCTTTCGCCGAGATGATCTCGGTTTTCATGCCAAGATAGCGACCGCGCGCATGTGCCATTTTCAGCCATTCAAGACGCTCGGGCGTGTCGGCGAGCTGCAAGCCGCCGGTCAGGTGCAGCCCGCAGGACTGGCCGGACATCTCCTCGATCTCCTTGTAGAGCGAGACGGTGTAAGCCTGCAGCTTGGCGACGTTCGGATCTCCGTTCAGGGTGTGGAAGCCGCCGGCCGCATGCCATGTCGATCCGGATGTGAGCTCGGAGCGCTCGATGAGCAGGACATCGGTCCAGCCCCGCTTGGTCAGGTGGTAGAGCACGCTGCATCCCACCACGCCGCCGCCGATCACCACCACACGTACCTGCGATTTCATTCCGTCTCGTCCTTCCGGTTTGCCGGTTCTGAGTTCGTCGGGATGTTCTCCGCCGACAGTGTCGACCGGCGGGACGCCGGCGTCACCCGAAAACGGAGGAGGTTCAAAAGTCCGTCGGCGCGCCGCCTTCCGCCTTGCGCCTTGCAACGAAGCTCGCTAGCTCCTCCGCGATCGCAGGCTCCAGCGGCGGGGCTTCGTATTCTGCCAGAGCGGTCTTGTGGAGATGTTGCGCCTTGTCATAGGCGCTCGGCGAACCGGCCTCCTGCCAGGTCTCGAAGTTGCGCCAGTCAGAGATGATCGGCGGGTAGAAGGCGGTCTTGTAGCGTGACTGGGTGTGGGCGGTTCCGAAGAAGTGACCGCCTGGCCCGACATCGCGGATCGCGTCAACCGCCAGCGCCTCGGTGGAGACATCGAGCGGCTGCAGGAATGCGTCGACCATCTGCAACAGGTCGATGTCGATAATGAACTTCTCGAAACCTGCGGTCAGCCCGCCCTCCAGCCAGCCAGCCGCGTGTTTGACGTAATTGGCCCCGCCCATCAGCGCACCCCAGAGCGAGAACACGGTCTCGTAGGCGGCCTGCGCATCCGGGGAATTGGCGGCACACACGGCCGACGAGCGGTAGGGGATGTTGTAGCGGCGGGCGAGCTGGCCGCCGACGAGCGCTGCCTGCATGTATTCCGGCGTGCCGAAGGCCGGGGCGCCCGACTTCATGTCGACGTTGGAGGTGAAGCCGCCATAGACGACAGGGGCGCCGGGTTTCACGATCTGGGCGAAGGCAAGGCCCGCCAGCGCTTCCGCGTTCTGTTGCACGAGTGCGCCGGCGATCGTCACCGGCGCCATCGCTCCCGCCAGCGTGAAGGGCGTCAGGACGATCGGTTGCCCCCGGCGCGACATCTCGATGATCCCTTGTAGCATCGGCGTGTCGAGGCGCAGCGGCGAAGAAGAATTGATTATCGATATTGTACAGGGTGTTGATGAGAATTCTTCATGTGTCAATCCAAGCGCAATCCGGGCGATTTCCATACCGTCTAGATTGCGCTCGCGGCCGAGCGAGTAGATGTGGAACGCCTTGTCGGTCAGTGTGACGAAGTCGCTGATGCAGTCGAGATGGCGGACGCTTGCATGCAGGTCCACCGGCTCTACCGGATAGCCGCCGTTGAGGTCGATGACGTTGAAGACCTGGCTGAGCCGGACGAAGTCGCGAAAGTCCTCCTGGCTGCCCGGCCTGCGGCCTCGGGTGGCGTCGGCGCAGTTCGGGGCGCTGGCGACACCGCTCCAGATGACGCTGTCGCCGCCAACGCGCAGGTTGTGGGCAGGGTTGCGGGCGTGCAGGGTGAACTCGGCCGGCGCATGCGACAGGGCCTCCAGGACCAGTCCGCGCTCCATGCGGATTCGGTCTCCGGATGCGGGAATTTCGACCCCGGCGGCTGCGAGGATGGCCTTCGCCTCGGGATTGATAAAATCGATGCCGATATTTTCCAGAACGTCGAGCGAGGCATTGTGGATGGATTCAAGCTCGTCCGCCGACACGCAGGCGACCGGTTGAAACGGATTTCTTCTTGCCCGGAACGGCTTCTGCTCGATCGGCGCATCGCTCCCCGCGCCGTCCCGGCGGCCCCTGCGTCCGCGGCGCCTGGCCGGCGTCTCGGCGGTCTCCGACAGGGGAGCGCGAATGTCGTCACTGCTTGCCATGATCGGCGGCTTTCCGGGTTTTGGAAGTCGTCTGTTTCAAGGGTCTTGAATAAAGCAATCCTGTTCTCGAAAATGCCAAGCAAAAAGCCCGAATTTTCGAGTTCCTGCGCGCCTTTATACGCGAGCGTTTCATGGAGCCTAGACTCGCCAACGAGGGAAAGGCGATATCAATTATGCGACCAGCTGTTGTCCGATACCGACATGCCTGTCGGCTGATCAAAAAAATGCTGGCAAGGCTTTGCCAATCCGGTCGGAATGCGTGCTAGGCTTGAACCCTGATGGGTCAGGTTCCGTTCCGGCGGGCCTGTCTCCTGGATCACACCAAGGATCAGCCGAGGGGGAGGGTCTGGATGGGCGGCCGTGAACCGGATGCGTGAGACATGCGAGCCAGCATGTTGTCGGCGCGAAGGTCCCGGCCCGTACCGGTGCCGATTGGCGGCGTGAGCGCGCGATGAAAATGCTCCGCGCGACCGGTTAAACAATATCGACAGACATTCGAACAGACGGAGGGGAGACAGTCCTATGTCGACCAGCGATACATCGAACAAACTGCATCCGAAGGTCGGGGAAGCCCGCGAGCAGATGGATGGCGGCCGGCTGAGCCGGCGCGAGTTCGTCCGCTACGCCGCCTTGCTCGGCGTGGGGGCCGGGGCGGCCTACGCAATGGCCGGCCTGCCGAATCCGGCGATCGCCCAGGACGCGGCGAACCTGCCGTTTCCGGCGGACGATGCCGGCGCGAAGTCGGGCGGCATCCTGAAGGTCGCGATGCAGGTCCAGAAGATCGACGATCCCGCGACATTCTCCTGGACGCAGGCCTCCAACCAGACGCGTCACATGCTCGAATACCTGGCGATGACCGGGCCGGACAACGTGACCCGGCCGATGCTGGCCGAGAGCTGGGAAGCTTCCGACGACCTGAAGACGTGGACATTCCGCCTGCGCAAGGGCGTGAAGTGGCACAATGGCGATGATTTCACCGCCGAGGACGTGAAGTTCAATTTCGAGCGCTGGACCAATCCGGAAATCGGGTCGTCCAATATCGGCCTGTCGTCCGTGTCGGCCATGGTCGAGGAAGTGGACGGCAAGAAGAAGCTGATCGACGGTTCCATCGAGGTGATCGACGATCACACCATCCGCTTCAACCTGACGAAGCCGGTGCTGTCCTTCCCGGAAGACATGTACAACTATCCGACGGCGATCGTGCATCGCGGCTTCGCACCGCCGCTCGACAACGCGCTGATCGGTACGGGTCCGTTCACAATCACCGAGAATGTCGTGGGCGACCGCTGCATCCTGAAGCGGGTGACGGAGGCCGGCGGCCAGCCGTTCGAATATTGGGGCGGCACGGTCTTCCTCGACGAGATCCACTATTACAATTTCGATGCCGACAACCAGCTGACCGCCTTTGCGGGCCAGAGCGTGGATGCCATCTACGACTTCGGTGTCGAGCAGATGGAACTGGCCAAGGCCATCGACGGCAACATCATCGCCGCGCGCACCGCGCAGACGCTGTGCTGCCGGATGCGGGTCGATGCCAAGCCGTTCGATGACGAGCGCGTCCGCAAGGCCGTGGCGATGGCTGTCGACAATGCCGCGATCAAGCCGCTGGTCTATCCGGAGGGGGGCGATATCGGCGAGAACTACCACGTCGCGCCGGTCCATCCCGATTACGAGGCGCTGCCGCCGATCAGCCGCGATGTCGAAGGCGCCAAGGCGCTCCTCGCCGAAGCCGGCCATCCGGACGGCATCACGATCACCATCGATGTCGGCAACACGGACGGCCCCTGGCACCAGACCGTTGCCGAAGCCATGCGCGACCAGCTCCAGGACGCGGGCATCACGTTGAACATCAACGTCATTCCGGCCTCCAAGTACTGGGAAATCTGGACCAAGACGCCGTTCGGCGCCACCGCCTGGACTCATCGTCCGCTTGGCACGATGGTGATGTCGCTTGGCTACCGGTCAGGCGTGCCGTGGAACGAATCCGGCTTTGCCTCGCCGGAGTTCGATGCGGCCCTGGATGCGGCGGAAGCGACCCTCGATGTCGAGGAGCGCAAGGGACTTCTCGCCAAGGCCTCGAAGATCCTGCAGGACGCGGCCGTCGTGGTGATGCCGATCTGGCGCCCGGTCTACTGCATGGCGTCCAAGTCGGTGCACGGCTATCCGGCTCACCCGACCCAGTATCACCAGTTCAACAAGGTCTGGATGGGCTGACACAGTTGCGCCGCGCGGTTTTCCGACACGGAGAACCGCGCGGTTTCCGTTCAGGCTCCTGAGGTCAGGGGAGGGTCGTCGCGCCGCCGCTTTCGCAGGCGCGATGCCGGACACGGTGGGCACACATGCTGAAACTCGTTCTGAGACGCCTGGTTCAGATGGTTCTGATCATGGCCGTCTCGTCACTGTTGCTCTTTGCGATCTTTGACACGCCGGAGTTCAAGAAGCGGCTGGCGGTACAGGAACTGGGCGGGTTCGCGGTCTCCGCGCTCACCGAGGACAGCTACCAGGACTGGCTTGCCGCACGCGGGCTCGACGTCCCGTTCTACCAGCGCTACGCCAACTGGGTCGGCAATATCCTGACCGGCGATTTCGGCTTCTCCTTCGAGAAGAACCGGCCTGTCGCTCCGCTCCTCGCCGATCGGCTGGCGAATACCGGCATCCTCGCATTCTTCGTTTTCGCGCTGATGATTCCGATATCGCTCGTGCTGGGCGTTCTTGCCGGCATGAAGGAAGGGTCGCTCCAGGATCGCTCGATCTCGTTCATCTCGGTCTTCACGACCAGTATTCCGGAGATCGCGAGCGCCATCCTGCTGACCATCGTGTTCGCGCTCGGGCTTGGCTGGCTGCCGGTCAAGTCGGCCATGATCGGCGGGTTCGACTTTCGCGAACTGGTGCTGCCGGTGCTGACGCTGGTGATCTACGATTTCGGCTACGTGGCGCGCATGACGCGCGCTTCCATGGCCGAGGTGATGACCTCGCAATATATCCGCACCGCCATCCTGAAAGGCATTCCCTATCGCCGCGTGGTGATGAAACACGCGCTTCGCAACGCGCTGATCGCGCCGTTCACGCTGATCGTGCTGCAGCTCAACTGGCTGCTGTCGGGCGTTGTCGTGGTCGAGGTATTCTTTGAATATGACGGCTTCGGAAAGCTTTTGCTGGAGGCGGCGCTGTTCCCCGATGTCGAGGTGGTCCAGGCGTGCACCCTGGTTGCCGTTGCCGTTGCCGTCGTGTCGCAGATCATCTCCGACATCGGCTACACCTTCCTGAACCCGCGCATCCGATTTGCCTGAGCCCCGGAGACACACCCCATGGCAGTGACCGATATCCAGGCATCCCAGCCTTTCCTGTCCCGTCTGTTGCGGCCAAGGCCGGTAATCGCGCTGCTGCTGCTGATGTGGTTGCCGCTGATGGCCTATGTCATGTTCGGCAAGACCATTGGCAACAATGCGCAGATGGTGCTCCTGCCGGCGATCCCGGCGACTCTGATCCTCTACATCCTGGGCATTCGCGCGTTCCGCGAAAGCTGGGTCGCGGTGATCGGACTGACGCTGGTGTTCTTCTGGCTGTTGATGGCAGTGAGCGCCCCCTATCTGCCGCTCCTCGACCCGAACAAGCCGATCGCTCCCTTCACCACGCCCTTTACCGAGCGCAAGGACGTCTTCTTCTGGCTCGGCACGGACTTCAAGGGCCGCGACATGCTTTCCCGGATGATATGGGGTTGCCAGCGGGTGCTCGTCTGGGGCGTCACGGCAACTCTGGTCGCCTATGTCGTGGGGGCCTTGTTCGGACTGATCTCGGGATATCTCAGCGGCTGGTGGGACGAGATCATCTCCTTTGCCGCCAACGTGCTCCTGTCCTTCCCGGTGATGGTGCTGTTCATAGTCATCCTGAACTATCTGGGGCCGTCGGGGTTCAACATCGTCGTGGCGGTGACCTTCGCCTCGGCGCCGGCGATCATGCGCATCGTCAGGGGCCTCGCGCTCGACATCAAGACGCGGGACTACGTCTTCGCGGCGCAGACCCGCGGCGAGCATCCGCTCTACATCATGATTTTCGAACTGCTGCCGAACGTGCGCGGGCCGATCATCGTCGATGCCTGCCTGCGGCTCGGCTACACCACGGTGGCGATCACGACCCTGACCTTCCTGGGCCTCGGCCTGCAGCCACCGGACCCCGACTGGGGCCTGATGATCCGCGAAAGCGCCAAGACGGCGATGCTGTGGAAGTTCTCCTACATGCTGCTCGTGCCGGCCCTGTCGGTCTCGAGCCTCATTCTCGGCTTCAACCTGATGGCCGACGGCCTCAGGGAAATGAGCCTGCGTGACTGAGAAAGGGACCGTCATGAGCGACCAGACCCCGGTTCTGGAATGCCGGAACCTTTGCATCTCGTACTACACGCGGGCAGGTGAAATTCCGGCCGTTGTCGATTTCAATCTCAAGCTGATGCCCGGTGAGGCGCATGGGATCGTCGGCGAGAGCGGTTGCGGCAAGTCGACGGTCGCCCTCGCGATCATGCAGTACATGGGCAAGAACGGCGCCATTGTCGGCGGCGAGATCCTGTTCGAGGGGCGCGACATGCGCACCATGAGCGATGAGGAGCTGCGCCGTATCCGCGGTTCGAAGATCGCCATGGTTTATCAGGAACCGATGGCCTCGCTGAACCCCTCGATGCTGATCGGGGCGCAGCTTGCCGAGGTGCCGATCTATCACGACGGCCTGTCCGAGGCGGACGCGCTGCGCCGTGCGGAGGAGATGCTGGCCAAGGTCCGCCTGCCGGATCCCAAGCGTATCCTCAATTCCTACCCGCACCAGATATCCGGCGGTCAGCAGCAGCGCGTGGTCATCGCCATGGCGCTGCTGTCCAATCCCAAGCTCCTCCTGCTCGACGAGCCGACGACGGCGCTCGACGTGACCGTAGAGGCCGGCATCGTCGAGTTGATCAACGAGATCGCCGAGGAATTCGGCACCTCGATGATCTATATCTCGCACAATCTCGGCCTGATCCTGGAGACCTGTGACAGGCTGACGGTGATGTATTCGGGCGAGGCCGTCGAGGTCGGCGATATCCACGACGTCTTCGAGGAAATGCGCCATCCCTATACGCGCGGCCTTTTCGGTTCGATCCCGCTGCCCGGCGCCGACAAGAACGCCCATCCGCTGGTTGCCATTCCCGGCCAGTTGCCCTTGCCGCACGAGCGGCCGGAAGGATGCAATTTCGCACCGCGCTGCACGTTCTTCCGCGACGGGCTGTGCAATGTCGGGGCGTTGAAGATGCATCCGGTTCCCGGCGATGACGATCACAAGGTGCGCTGCGAGCGGTTCCAGGAGATCGACTGGGATCGGGACCTGCCCAAGGGCGAGGCGAAACCGCCGGTTCTGCCCGGCGACACCGTGCTCTCCGTCGAGAACATGACCAAGCACTACATCATCGACGAGGGCGGGCTTTTCGTGTCCGGCGGCGATGCGCGCACGGTGAAGGCCAACGAGAAACTGAGCTTCGAGGCGCGGGAGGCGGAGACAGTCGCCATCGTCGGTGAATCGGGCTGCGGCAAGTCGACCTTCGCCAAGGTGCTGATGGGGCTGGAGGATGCGACCGACGGCAAGGTCATGCTCGGCGATGTCGAGTTGGGAGCCCTGCCTGTCGACAAGCGGGACAAGTCGACCATCGCGAAACTGCAGATGGTCTTCCAGAACCCGTTCGACACGCTCAATCCCTCGCACACGATCGGAGGCCAGATCGGACGGGTGATCCGCAAGTTCGGTGTGGCAAGCGACGAGGCCGAGGTCAACGAGATCGTCATGCGGCTGCTCGACACGGTGAAGCTGCCGCGCGACTTCGCCAAGCGCAAGCCACGCCAGCTTTCGGGCGGGCAGAAGCAGCGCGTCGGCATTGCCCGCGCCTTTGCCGGCAATCCGAAAGTGGTGATCGCCGATGAACCCGTATCGGCGCTCGATGTTTCCGTGCAGGCGGCGGTGACCGAACTGCTGATGGACATCCAGCGCGAGAACCGCACGACCATGCTGTTCATCAGCCACGACCTCTCCGTCGTGCGCTATCTCGCCGACCGGATCGTGGTCATGTATCTCGGACGGATCATGGAGCAGGGGACGACGGAGGAAATCTTTGCGCCGCCCTACCATCCCTATACGGAGGCGCTGCTTGCCGCGGTGCCCATCGCCGACACAAGGGTGGAAAAGAGGCACATCGTGCTGAAGGGGGAAATCCCCTCGCCGTCGAATCCGCCGAAGGGATGCCCGTTCTCCACGCGCTGCCCCTACATGATCCCCGGCACCTGTGATGTCGACCTGCCACCATTGCGCAGCTTCGGCGAAGGGCACGGCATTCTCTGTCACCTGGATCCGGCGGAGCTTTCGAAGATGGAGCCCGTGATCAAGCCGCGCGCTCAGGCGGCGGAATAGATCGGTCAACGTTCGCTTGAGGCTGTGTCCGGTGCAATGGCCGCCAGGGGAGGCCGGTCCTCGATCTCGCGGAGCAGCTTGCGCCGCATGGCCTCCGCGAAATCCTCGTAACGGGCGACGGACATGACGAAACTGCGTGGCCCGACCGCGACATTGTCGCGATACCACTGGGCCAGGCCGAGGTCCTCGTTCTCTATGGCGAGCCCGTTGATGGTGATGCCCCGTCCCAGCGCCATGCCGCGCGCGGTGTCGATCAGTACCACATAGTCGCGCGGCGGCGTTTCCCGGCCGTCTCCCGAAACGTCCACGACCCGCCGGCGGCCGGCGAAGCCGTTGTGGTCGAAATGCCGCATCGCATGCGCGAGGCCGGCACCGATGCCGGTGCCGCCATTGACGCGCCTTGGCCAGGTCTCGACCTCGCCGGCGAAACGCCTGGCCGACGCGGCGTCGGCAACCAGGTGGAAAGGGGACAGGTCCGCGGGGCGCTCCGCCTCCGCCCACACGGCCAGCGCCACGGCGATCCTGCCGACGGGGCCGGCTGCGATCGCCGCATGGACCTCGCCTGAGCGGAAGGCTTCGGCAATTCCGTTCATCTGCAAGGAGAACTCCGCCTCGTCGACGCTTGCCGATGCGTCCACTGCAAGGACGAGTTCGAGATCGACGGTCGTTTCAGCGGCGGCGCCGAGCGGAAACATGGTGATCGCGAGCGAGATCAAACTGGAGGCAATCGCCAGGGATCGCCGTGCCTGCTTCATGGGTTTCCCGCTCCAGCCATTGGCGTTCGGCGCGACCTCGGCGACACCCGGGTCGCGTTCGCTGAGATGGACAGTCCCCGCGCGAGGGCACAGGATCGCACCGACAGAGCAGGAATGCGAGCGATGAACGGACAGGACACTATTCAAAGGACCTATGCCAGCGGTGTCGTACTGCGGCAGAGGTCCTGGCGCGATCCGGGCAAAATGATCGTCCACCGGCAGACGATCGACGACGTTCGGGACTGGTTGCTTGGAGAGGCACTCGCGGTCGGCGACGTGCTTGCCTTCTTCGAGGCATTCTGCTGGCGCATGGCCTCGGCGCTGGTCTCCTTCGACCGCGCCAGCCTGCATGTCGGTACATTGCACCCGCAGATCTACGGCTTCGCCTGGAACTGGGAGAAGGGCGACGGCATCTGCGACGAGATCCAGGTTGGCGAGGGTATCCTGGCAACCGAAGCCTATAGACGCAGTCCGCTCTACGGTGTGATCGAATACGGGCGCGCATTCGAGGAGCGGATCGACGAGGAGACGCAGAAGCGCTACCCGTTGCTGCGCGAGTTGGGTGCTCAGGGCTACAGCCAGTATCTGGCGCTGCCACTCACAGCCGGCGGGCGCCAGCACAATCTCGTATCCCTGTCGACGCGGCAGCCGGGCGGCTTCCGGCCTGCGGAGCTGGAGGCGGTGCGCGGGCTGTTGCGCATCTTCGCATTGCATGTCGAGCGGCATATCGACCGGCGGATCTCGGTGAACCTGCTCGATGCCTATCTGGGCGCGGCAGCTGGCGGGAAGGTCCTCAATGGCAGCATCCGGCGCGGTGTCGGAGAGGAGATTGATGCCGTCATATGGATGTCCGATCTGCGCGGCTTCACCGACCTGTCGTCGCGGTTGTCCGGGTCCGCGATGACCGCCTTGCTGAATGCATATTTCGAGCGCCTTGCATCTGCGGTGATTGCCGAAGGTGGCGATATCCTCAAGTTCATGGGAGATGGCGTGCTTGCCGTCTTCCCGCAGCGCGGCGACGCGGCGCAAGCCGCCTTGCGGGCCGCGGAACGGGCGCTCACCGCCATCGCGGCGCTCAGCGACGATCCTCCGCCCGATCTTGCCACGGTCGACGGATGGGCTCCCTTGCGCAGCGGCATTGCCCTTCACGAGGGCAAGGTGTTCTTCGGCAACGTCGGTTCGACGGAACGTCTCGACTTCACTGTCATCGGGCCGGCGGTGAATGCGGCGAGCCGCATAGAGGCGCTGACCAAGGCGCTTGGCCGCGCCATCCTGGTTTCGGAACCGGTCGCCCGACAGCTCGATGCCCCGCTCGACGACATGGGAATGCATGCCTTGCGCGGTGTCGCCGGCGAAATGCGCCTCTTCAGCCCGCGACCAATGTCGAGGGAGTAGTCCGTCAGGCTCTGAACGGGCTCGTGTTGCGAGCGCCAGGCGACGCTGCTAGCTTGCCGCCCGCCGCCCGGATTCCCGGATGCACGGCCACCCCGACGCGACAGGAGACAGGCGATGATCGTCAGCACGCTGGAGGAGCTCGAACGCCTCTACGGGACGCCGAAGGACGCCTCCACCGTCAAGGAAATCGGCTGGATCTCCGATCACTACGGCGCCTATATCGATGCTTCGCCCTTCGTGTCGCTCGCAACCGTCGGACCGGAAGGGCTTGACTGTTCGCCGCGCGGCGACCGCGGCGCGGTTGTCACCATCCTCGACCGCAAGACGCTGGCGCTTCCCGACCGGCGGGGCAACGACCGCATCGATTCCCTGCGCAACATCGTGCGCGATCCGCGCGTGGCGCTGCTGTTTCTCATTCCCGGTAGCGGCACCACGCTGCGCGTCAACGGTCTCGCCCGGATCAGTACCGATCCGCAATTGCTGGAGGATTTCACGGTCGACGGCCACGCGCCCCGCACTGTCATCCTGGTGAGCGTCGAGAAGATCTACTTCCAGTGCGCCCGCGCCATCGTGCGCTCGCGCCTGTGGGACGCGGACGCCCAGGGGGACCTGTCGCACCTGCCGACGCCGGGCACGATCCTGGCGGCCCTCAGCGAGGACCGCGTCGGCGGAGAGAGCTACGACAGGGAATGGCCGGAGCGGGCGCGCAAGACGCTCTGGTAGCACGCCTTCATTTGGCGCCCGGTCAGCCTTCCGGCCGGCAGATCTCGTCGCGCCGGATGGCCGCCAGTGTCTTGGACACGAGGATTGCGATCACCACCCAAAGCACCGCATAGGCGACATAGGAGAGGCTTCTCTGGAAACCTGCCCCGGTGCGTTCGGCGAAGAGCGCGGAAGCCACGGTGAAGGCCGCGACCGGGAAGGAATAGGCCCACCACGCCATGGAGAAGGGCAGGCGGATCAGCTTGCCGACCTGTGTCAGCGTCACCAGCACGAACATCGTCGCGCAATAGTAGAGCACCCGGGCGAAAGCATCGACCTCGCCGCCGTTCAACTGCAGCCACGCCACGAACCCGACCGATGGCGGCGCCACGAGAATGACGAGGGTGGGAAGCAGGCGCTCTGCGATCGGATTGTGGAAGATCAACCGGTTGAAGACCAGCGTCAGGAAAACGAGCCAGAAGAGCATCCCGACCGAGAAGAAGAACCAGGAGATCTCGGGAAAGCCGAGACGCACACCGGCAAGCGGCACCAGGACGTTGCCGACGGCGGGGATGAACCATGCCGGCGTCAGGTGCGCCTGCTCGAAGGTCCGATGGCTGATCCAGGCCGACACGACGCCAAGGGTGACGGCCAGATGGGCGGCGGTTGCCACCATCCACACCGGACGAATGAGCTGATCGCCAAGCGGCAGCAGGCCGGCGCAGATCAGCAGGACGCCGATCGTGATCGCGGGGAAGAAGGCAATCCGCACCGGATGCTCCCATTCCGCCCGCAAGGCCTTCGGATAGCGCAGAGCCTTGGCGACAAAGAATCCGGCGATTGCGGCGAAGGCCAGTGCGGTCACGGCCATCAGAACGAGGCTGACGCCGGCTGGCACCGCGCCCGCCACCTCCATTCGTCCGGTCGCCAGCGACAGACCGGCAAGGCCCATGACTACGGCGAAGAAGGTGACCGGAAAATGCTTCAGCCGCGGTTCCGCAAGCGTTTTCGATCCGGGGTCGCCCTGTGTCGCTTCCATTTCTGACATTCCCTGCATCGGGCTCTGTTATATGTTTCTAACGTACGAATTTTCGAGAATCGCCCGTCCATACACCCTTGTTCTTGGCACGGACCGGGACAAAAAGGCAGTCCTGTGCGATCAATGGCTTGACGCCGCGCGACCGGCCTTCGAGAACTTGACCTCATCCGATTGCCAACCCTGAGACCCTTCATGCCGCACAACTCCCGCCTCGCCATTGTCCTAGCCGCCGGCCTCGGCACCCGTATGAAATCGGAGCGGCCGAAGGTGATGCATGAGGTTGCGAACCTGTCGCTGGTCGGCCATGTGCTGAAGGCGGTGAGCGGGTCGGGCATCGATCGCATCGCGGTCGTCATCGGCCCCGACATGCTGGAACTCGAGGCCGAGGTGGCTGGCCGGGCGCCAGGCGCGGGCTGCCATGTCCAGGGCGAGCGGCTCGGCACGGCGCACGCGGCGCGGGCGGCCTCTGCCGCCTTCGCCGACACTCCCGACCAGGTCCTGGTGCTGTTCGGCGACACGCCGCTTGTCTCCACGCAGACGCTCTTGCGAGTCTCGGCAAGACTGGAAAGTGGCGCCGATATCGCCGTGCTGGGGTTTCACGCCGCCGATCCGACGGGCTATGGCCGGCTGCTGGCCCGCGACGGGCAGCTTCTTGCCATTCGCGAGGAACGCGACGCCAGCGCGGAGGAGCGCAAGGTCGATTTCTGCAATTCCGGCATCATGGGCTTTCGCGGGGCGCGCTTCGCCGAAATCCTCGGGCAGATCGGCAATGGCAACGCCAAGGGCGAGTATTATCTCACCGACGCCGTCGAGATCGCCAATCGCATGGGCCTGTCCGTGGTGACGGAAACAGCCGAGGAATGGGAAGTGCAGGGCATCAACACGCGCGCCCAGCTGGCCCGCGTCGAGGCCGACTTCCAGACCCGCGCCCGTCTTGCCGCGATGGAAGAGGGGGCAAGTCTCATCGCCCCGGAGACCGTGTTCTTTTCCCATGACACGAGGCTCGGGCGCGATGTCCTGGTCGAGCCCAATGTCGTCTTCGGTCCCGGCGTTGTCGTCGGCGACAAGGTGACCATCCGTGCCTTCTCTCATCTTGAGCAGGCCGCGGTGGAGACAGGCGCGACGCTCGGTCCCTATGCGCGGCTGCGCCCCGGCGCGAAGATCGGCGAGGGCGCGCATGTCGGCAATTTCGTGGAGATCAAGAATGCCAGCATCGAGGCGGGCGCCAAGGTCAATCACCTGACCTATATCGGCGATGCCCGGGTCGGGGCGAAGGCGAATATCGGCGCGGGCACGATCACCTGCAACTATGACGGCTTCCTCAAGCACCACACGGATATCGGCGCGGGCGTCTTCGTCGGGTCGAACTCGACCCTGGTCGCGCCGCTGACGATCGGCGAGGGTGCCTATCTGGCCGCCGGCGGGGTCGTGACCGAGGACGTGCCGGCAAACGCCCTGTCGCTCGGCCGCTCGCGGCAGGTGATCAAGGAAGGGCGCGGCGAGCAGTTGCGCGCCCGTTTCGCCCGGGCCAAGGCGGAGAAGCAGGGCGGCAAGTAGCCGCCCTTCCGGAACTTAAACGCCGTAGAAGCCGCGATACCAGTCGACGAAGGCCTTCACGCCGTCCTCGACGCTGGTCTTCGGCCGGAAACCGGTTTCCTCGACCAGGTCCTCGACATCGGCCCAGGTGGCCAGCACGTCGCCCGGCTGCAGCGGCATGTAGTTGCGGATCGCCTTGACGCCGCAGGCCGCCTCCACCGCATCGACATAGCGCAGCAGCTGCACCGGCTCGGAGTTGCCGATATTGTGGATCCGGTAGGGCGCGCGGCTCGTCGCCGGATCCGGTTCCGCGCCGTTCCAGTCCGGGTTGCCCCTGGCCGGACGCTCCGCAATCCGCACGATGCCCTCGACGATGTCGTCGACATAGGTGAAGTCGCGCAACATCTCGCCATTGTTGTAGATGTCGATCGGACGGCCTTCGAGAATGGCGCTGGTGAACTTGTAGAGCGCCATGTCGGGTCGCGCCCAGGGACCGTAGACGGTGAAGAAGCGCAGTCCCGTCAGCGGGATGCCGAAGAGGTGCGCGTAGCTGTGCGCCATCGCCTCGTTTGCCTTCTTCGTGGCCGCGTAGAGCGAAATCGGATGGTTGCCGCCGCGATGCGGGGAGAGCGGCATCGCCTCGTCGAGACCATAGGCCGATGAGGTCGAGGCGAAGACGACATGATCGACCGGGAAGGCGCGTGCCGCCTCCAGGATCGTCAGGAAGCCGGTGACATTGGCATCCACATAGGCCTGCGGCACTTCCAGCGAATAACGCACCCCAGGCTGCGCGGCCAGATGGATGATCCGTTGCGGGGCGTGCTCCGCCATCAGTGCCATGACGGCGTCGCGATCCTGAAGCGAGATCCGCGCCTCGGTGAAACCGTCGATCCCGTTGAGGATCTTCAGACGGGCCTCCTTCAGCGCCGGGTCGTAATAGGGGCTGACACAGTCGAGCCCGACCACGCGCCAGCCGTCATCGAGAAGGCGTCGGCACAGGTGATAGCCGATGAAGCCGGCCGAGCCGGTAACGAGAATGGTCCGCATGGTTGCCAGTGCCGTGGAGGTCCGTGTCAGGTGTTCAGCATCGCACTAAGCAGCGGACGGAGTTCCGATGCCAGTTCCTCGTCCTCCAGCGCGTAGGCGATGTTGGCGGCCAGGAAGCCGGACTTCGAACCGCAATCGTAGGTCTCGCCCTCGAAGCGCAGGCCGGTGAAGGGCTCCAGCCCCATCAACGCCAGCATCGCGTCGGTCAGCTGGATCTCGCCGCCGGCCCCCGTCTCCTGGTTCTCCAGAAGTTCGAAGATCTTCGGCTGCAGGATGTAGCGGCCGTTGATGAAAAGGTTGGTCGGCGCGGTTCCCGGCGCGGGCTTTTCCACCATGCCGGTGATCGAGAAGGTCTTTGCGCTGACATCCCCGTCGACCTCGACGATGCCGTAGTTGTGAGTATGGTCGTCGGGCACTTCCTCCACCGAGATGACGTTGCCGCCGCGCTCGTTGTAGACCTCGACCATCTGCGACAGGCAGCCCGGCTCGGATTTCATCAGCATGTCGGGCAGCAGGATGGCGAAAGGCTCGTCGCCGATGATGTCGCGGGCGCACCAGATCGCGTGGCCGAGCCCCAGCGGCTCCTGCTGGCGGGTGAAGCTGGTGGTTCCGGGCATCGGCCGAATCGCCTCGAGCAGCTTCAGAGCGCCACCCTTGGAGCGGGAGCGCAGGGTGTCCTCCAGCTCGTAGGCGATGTCGAAATGATCCTCGATGACATGCTTGTTGCGCCCGGTGACGAAGACGACATGCTCGATCCCTGCGGCCCGGGCCTCGTCGACCACGTACTGGATGATCGGCCGGTCGACGATGGTCAGCATTTCCTTGGGCAGGGCTTTCGTGGCGGGCAGGAAACGGGTGCCAAGGCCGGCGACGGGAAGGACAGCCTTGCGGATCTTCTTTTTCTGCATTGAACGCGCTTTCCGGATTGTCTGGCCGTCATTGAAGGCCCGGGATGCGGGAAGGTAGCCTGAAAGGATGACGGAACCAAGTTGGAGTATCCGCTTAATTGGGAAGGCGTTTCCGTTTCGACAACGCGGTTCGGGCGGGGTCGCCGGCACTGGCGGCGCTTGCGCGCAAGCGCCATGCGGACTACTGACGGGCGGTGAAAATCTCGAAGGCCGGGGCGGCAAGGAGACACGATACAGCCATGACGATGACCTGCAATCAGAGCGTGAAGGTCGGCAACGTGACATTTGCCCAGGAGGCGCCGTTCGCGCTGATCGCCGGGCCTTGCCAGATGGAGAGCCGGGCGCATGTGCTGGAATGCGCCGCCGCCGTCAAGGAAATCGCCGACGGGCTCGGTATCGGCGTGGTCTTCAAGGCCTCGTTCGACAAGGCCAACCGCACCTCGATCGCCGCCTCGCGCGGGGTCGGCCTCAACGAGGCGCTGCCGGTCTTCGCCGAAATCCGCGAGACCTACGGCATGCCGGTGCTGACCGACATCCACTCCGCCGACCAGTGCGCGCCGGTCGCCGAAGTCGTCGACGTTTTGCAGATCCCCGCGTTCCTGTGCCGCCAGACCGACCTGCTTGTCGCGGCCGCGAAGACGGGCCGCGTCGTCAACGTCAAGAAGGGCCAGTTCCTTGCCCCCTGGGACATGAAGAACGTTCTCGCCAAGATCGTCGAGACCGGCAATCCCAACGTGCTGCTGACCGAGCGCGGCGCCTCCTTCGGCTACAACACGCTGGTGACCGACATGCGGGCGCTGCCGGTGATGGCCCAGACCGGCGCGCCGGTCGTCTTCGACGCCACCCACTCGGTGCAGCAGCCGGGCGGGCAGGGCGCTTCCTCCGGCGGCGAGCGACACATGGTGGCGGTTCTGGCGCGTGCGGCCGTTGCCGTCGGCGTTGCCGGGCTGTTCATCGAGACCCATCCGGACCCGGACAACACCATTTCCTCCGACGGGCCCAACATGATCGCGCTCAAGGACCTGAAGGACCTGCTTGAGGACCTGATGGCCTTCGACAAGGTCGCCAAGTCGCGCCCGCGCGGCATCTGAACGCGTGCCCGCGCTTCCCCTTTTGCGCCGTCTCGGCTAGAAGCGCGGACGATACGTTCCATCGTCACAGTTTCATCGTAAGCCGTGCCCGCAGGCTGCGCGGCACCGCCAGAACCCGCCATCACAGCCTTTCAGACGTCACAGGGAGACGAGCATGACCGCCATCGTGGACATTACCGGACGCGAGATCCTCGACAGCCGGGGCAACCCGACAGTCGAGGTCGACGTCTATCTCGAGGACGGCGCCTTCGGCCGGGCCGCCGTTCCCTCCGGCGCTTCCACCGGCGCGCATGAGGCGGTGGAGCTGCGCGACGGCGGTGCCCGCTATCTCGGCAAGGGCGTCGAGCAGGCGGTCGATGCCGTCAACGGCGAGCTCTACGAGGCCCTCGGCGGGCTCGACGCGGAAGACCAGATCGCGATCGACGAGGCGATGATCGCGCTCGACGGCACGCCCAACAAGGCGCGCCTTGGCGCCAACGCCATTCTCGGCGTGTCGCTGGCCGTGGCAAAGGCGGCCGCGCAGTCGGCCGGCCTGCCGCTCTATCGCTATGTGGGCGGTGCCGGCGCGCGCCTGCTGCCCGTGCCGATGATGAACATCATCAATGGCGGCGCCCATGCCGACAACCCGATCGACGTGCAGGAATTCATGATCATGCCGGTCGGCGCCGAGACGCTGAAGGATGCCGTGCGCATGGGCTCGGAGGTGTTCCACACGCTCAGGAAGGAGCTGAAGGACGCCGGCCACAACACCAATGTGGGCGACGAGGGCGGCTTTGCCCCCAATATCGGTTCCACCGACGAGGCCATCGGCTTCGTCATGAAGGCGATCGAGAAGGCCGGCTACCGTCCGGGCGAGGACATCTGCCTCGCCCTCGACGCCGCCTCGACGGAGTTCTTCAAGGACGGCAAGTACCATCTCGACGGCGAGGGCAAGGTGCTCGCTCCCGAGGAGATGGCCGCGTATCTGGCCGATTTCGTCGCCCGCTACCCGATCATCTCGATCGAGGACGGCATGGCCGAGGACGACTGGGCCGGCTGGAAGGCGCTGACCGACATGGTCGGTTCCAAGTGCCAGCTGGTCGGCGACGATCTCTTCGTCACCAATTCCACGCGCCTGCGCGAGGGCATTGCCAAGGGCGTCGCCAACTCGATCCTGGTCAAGGTCAACCAGATCGGCACGCTGACCGAGACGCTGGACGCGGTCGGCACGGCGCACAAGGCCGCCTACACCGCCGTGATGTCGCACCGCTCGGGCGAGACGGAAGACGCGACCATCGCCGATCTCGCCGTTGCCACCAATTGCGGGCAGATCAAGACCGGCTCGCTGTCGCGCTCCGACAGGCTGGCCAAATACAACCAGCTCATCCGCATCGAGGAAGAGCTCGGCACTCAGGCCCGCTACGCCGGGCGGAGTGTGTTGCGGGGGTGAGGGTCTGAGTGTAGGGCGCACGCCCTGCATCACCTGTCACTGGCCGACTGAAACACGAAGCCGCCGGAGCGATCCGGCGGCTTTTGTTCAGGTAAGACGACAGCCGGTTACAGGCGGATTGGAGCTGTGTGCTTGATCGCGACGGTGAGGGTGTCGGTTTGTCCGTGGCGGCGGTTATTAAGTAAGGCGCGGCCTAATTCTTCCTGCCCGAGGCTGACGGCGGGTCGCCGCGTTTGATCGTCAGATGGATACCTTCCTCGGGGTGCAGGATCAGGAGCGTCTCGAGGCGGCACCAGGTGCCGCCGAAGCAGGGCGCGGCCCATTCGCTGAGGAGATCGTAACGCTCCGCCACTGCGAACCCGTCCTCGGGTCGGGACACGCGCACAGCCTTGAGCTGGAAGGAAAGCCAGGGATCGAAGATGACGGCCGTGCCGGTCATGATCTTCCCGACGCCCTCGGCATAGTCCCAGGCACGCTTCCAGGCGATGCGGCACGTGCCGTTCGGCGCGGTATCGCTGGGTAGTCCGAGCTCCACATAGGGATGTCCGCCGGCGAAATCCTTCTCCTCGTCCCCGGTCCTCGACAGGACCATCGTTCGGGAAACTGCACCGGTTTCAAAGCCAAGGGCATGTAGCCCCGACGAGACGACTTGGTAGCCCTCGGGAAGAAGCCGTTCGTCAAGGCCCTGCGTCACGGGCTGGGCGAGGCAAGCGGTGCGAAACATGTCGAACACGTTCAATATGCCCCGGAGGTCGGAAAAGTTCTTTTGGGAGAACGCGATGCGCTGCGGTTCGGCCGAAACGGGCTGCCCGGCTGCCAGCGACAAACCCAGCGCAAGGCAGGAAAGCTGCAGCGCCCGGGAAAAACGTTGACTTGACGCGAATACCATCGTGATCGCCCTCAGGTTATCGCCTCGCCATCGAAACAATAACACGAAAGCCCTCAACCCGAACCTGCGCCCCTAGGCATTGCGCGGGGCGCGAGGACGACGAGGCGTCAGGCGCTCACCCCGCCTTCGTCTCATAGGCGTGCTTGATCGCGGCAGCGATGGTTTCCGGCTTTTCCGCGCCCATCACCATGAAGCGCTCGTCGATGATGAAGCAGGGGACGCCCGTGACGCCGATGGCATGGGCCTTGTCGAGGTCCTTGCGGATCTTCTCGAAGTCGGAATCCGTCGGCAGCAATTCGGCGACGAGGTCCGACATCATGCCGACATCGGCGGCGGCTCCCACCAGAACCTGCGGGTCGGTCAGGTCCGCGCCCTCGACGAAGTAGAGCTGGAACAGCCGCTCGGCCATCTCGCTCTGCACCCCGTCGGCGCGCGACCACAGGATCAACCGGTGGCAGTCGAGCGTGTTGGGCGACTTCTTGATCCGCTCGAAGGCGAAGGGAATGCCTTCCTGCGCGCCGGCGGCGACAATCGGCGCGTAGACGGCTTCGGCCCGCTCAGCACCGCCGAATTTCTCGTTCAGGTAGGCCTGGCGATCCTTGCCTTCGCGCGGCAGTGTCTCGTCGAGCTGATAGGGGAGCCAGCGCAGCACGACGGGAATGTCGGGGACGCTCGCCAGCGCCTTTTCCAGCCTGCGCTTGCCGATATAGCACCACGGGCACATCACGTCGGAAATGACGTCGATCTGCATCGGCTGCGGGCCGGTTTCGGCATCGCTGGTTTCGGCATCCATGAGGGCGTCCTTTGCGGCTGGCCTGCCTGCCCCTCGAAGCCGTGTCCGGGGAGGCGTCAGGCGAAACTTGTGCTGGCGACGATGGCCGCAATGCGGCGCTCGATGCGCTCGAGCGCCTGCCGGTTGCGGACCAGCGCGACGTCGCCGATTTCGGCCACCCTAGCAACAAAATCCTCGTCGCGCGATGCGGCGAGCGCAGCGGAACGCACAGGATTTCCGATCGCGGCGGCAAAAGGATCGTCATTGGCGGCGACGATCGGCGGCCTTGCCGTATCGATCTCCTCGAGCCGCAGCAGGTGCGGTTCGTCACCGCGCAGGGCAAGACATCGCCGCAGCGCAGTCAGATAGCGCTCGAACGCCTCGCGCGGCAGGGCGGCGCGGGCCCGCGGCCCGCTTCCCCGGTAGCGCGACAGGCAGGTACCGGCCAGGTGCCGGCGCGCGCCGATGCGCAGCAGCAGGCGGCAGCGGGCGCCAAGGTCGTCATCGGACGCTGTCGGGGCAACAACATCACTGGCGCCGGCCTCCAGCAGGGCGGCGGTGGCGGGTTGCCCGTTTGCAAGCGCCATCACCGGCAGGGCGATGTGGCGCGGGTCACGGCGCAGGGCGGCGACAAGCTCCAGCGCGCGCGCCTCGGGAAGGTCCGCCACCAGCATGCGGAACGGGTGTTCGCCAAGCCGGGCAAGGGCCGCGTCCGGGGTCAGGCAGCCGACAAGCTCGATGGCGGACAGGCCGCCGGCGAGCGCTGCGGCGACGCGGCTGCCATTGCCGGCGACAAGAACCGGAATGCGGTTGTGCCGCTCCGCATCGTCTTCCGGCAGGCGCGGCATTGCATCCGGGGCAAAGGGATCGCGGCCGAAGACGGCGCGGCGCAGCCGGGCCTCCTCCATGCGCAGCGACTGGCGCACGGCCTCCGCGATGCGCTCCTGCAGGATCGCAGGGGGACAGGCCTGCGGCACGATGGCCTCGACGCCGCGCGGGTGTGCTCCGGCCGGCAGCCGGTCGCCGGCGATGACAAGGGGCAGGGCGATGCCTGCGGCGCGCGCCCGGTCCCGCAGGCTCGCGATGACAGGCGACAACCTGTCCTCATCGGGCCCGGGGGCGCCGATCCAAAGAATTGCGTCTGGCAGCGGCGCGGCACCATCGCTGCCGGCCGGGAGGACAAAGGCGCCCGGCATTGCCGCGACGAGGGTCTGCGCCCGCGCCTCGGCGCCGCGATGTCCGGCATGGCCGAGGAGAATGCGAGGCCCGGCTTCGGTATCCGTCGCCGTATCGCTCACGCCACTTGTGCCCGGCTCGTGCCGGCGCGCGCGGCGAGTGCCGCGCGGTCGACCTTGCCGGTCTCGCTGCGCGGCAGGCGGGCGACGGGCATCACCCGGTGCGGAATTTCGGCAAGGCCGGCATGTTCCGCCTCCAGATAGGCGAAGAAACCCTCGACATCGAAGAGCAGGCCCTTTTGCGGCACCAGCGCCGCATAAAGACGGGCGCCGAGGAGATCGTCCTCGGCGACGAAGGCGGCCGCTTCCAGGATGCCGGGATAGGCGGCATAGAGCGCATCGAGCGAGGGCAGGGAGCCAACGCCGGGCGCGCTCTGGCCGGGAATGCCAAATGCGGTGATGCCGCTCTCGTTCTGGCGGAGCGGCAGCAGCGTGTCGACGAAACCGGCCTTGTCGGTCGGCACGCGCACCTTGCAGGCCGGCCAGGCGGCGTCTGGGACCATCGCGCCGCGTACCTTCAGCGTGTTGGGCACGGATTCGGTGTCGATGGCGATTTCCAGCAGCGCCGGTCCCTTCGGCGCGGTGGAGGGGGAGCCGATGCGTCCGGCGGAGAAGGGGCGGGGCAGGGCGCTTCCCTCGCGCCGTCTTGCCACCATGGCGAATTCGTCGGCGACATGAAGGTCGACCATGTCGCGGTTGGTCTGGTGGGGCGCGGCCGCGGGCGAATGCGCATGCCAGACGGGCACGATGCGGCATTCGGCCGTGTCGATGCGCCGTTCCAGCGCCGGGGCGAGCGAGCCCGGGCACAGCACCATGTCGGCCCCGACCGCATCGGCATGGGCGGCGAGCCGGCGCAGCGAGGCCGGATGGTGCAGATGCAACGTACCGCCGGAAAGCAGCCAGGGGACGAGACCGGCACCAAGGCCGGCCATGCCCGTCAGGGCGTAGGGCTGGACGAAGACCGGCGCTTGCGGCAACGACAGTTCCAGGTACGGCATCAGGCCGGCGGCGATCCACTGGTTGTGGCTGCGGGCGATGGGCAGCGGCTCGCCGCTGGTCGAGCGGGTCCAGGTCAGCGTCGCCACGTGATCGGCGGCATTCGGGTCGCGCCGGATCGGTGCCGGCTCCATGTCGTCGGGCAGGTCGGCGAGGATCTTCTCGAGCTCCATCAACCCGTCCTCGACCTCGTGCCCAAGACCGAAGACGAAGCGCAGCGCGAAAAGTTCAGCGGCCGTGTCGCGTGCCTCGATGCCGATGGAGCGTCCGCCGAAGCTTTCCCCTGCGATCAGCGCCTTGGCGCCGGCGCGCGTCAGCGCCTCGATGACGTTCTTCTGGCGCCAGTGCAGCGGCAGCGGGGCGATGACAAGGCCGGCGCGCAGGGCCGCCAGCAAGGAGATCACCGCATCCACCGTGTTGGCGCTCTGCAGGCCGACGACATTGTCTTGCTTGAGGCCGACGGCAGCAAAGAAGGCGGCGAGCCGGGTGATCTCGCGGTCGGCCTCGGCATAGGTCAGCCGGCGCGGCGCGCCGCGCAGTCCGCCACAGGTCTCGTCCGCATCGGCGAGAGCCAGACGGTCGGGGTGGGCGGCTGCCGTCTTGCGGAACAGGGCATCCAGCGTGACCTGCCCCCAAAGGCCGGTCTGGCGGTGCATCTCGATAGTCTTCAGCGGCGTCAGGATCATCGCGTTACATCCACAACACTCAATTGTCCCTGGCGGACCACCAGGCCTCGAAGCGGGGGCCGAAAACGGAATGCGCCCGCGGGCGGGCTATGTCCTGCCAGCGGGCAACCCATTTTTCGGGAAGATGGAAGAGCGGCACCACATAGGCGCCGGAGATCAGGGCGCGGTCGAAGGCGCGCACGGCGGCGGTGAAGCCGTCCTCGTCGCGGGCGGACAGCATCGCGTCGATCATCGCGTCCACGGCCGGACTGGCGACGCCGGCATAGTTGAAGGAGCCTTCCTGGCCGGCGGCCTGGCTGCCCCAGCGATAGCGCTGCTCGTTGCCGGGCGACAGCGACACGAGCCAGGTGTTCAACACCATGTCGTAATCGAAGGTCTGGCGGCGGCGCTGATACTGGGCGCTATCGACGGAGCGGATCGTCGTGGCGATGCCCACGAGCTTGAGCGCCCGCTGATAGGCCAGCGCCAGGCGCTCCTGGTCCTGGGCGGCGACCAGTATCTCGAAGGCGAGCGGCACGCCGTCCGGTCCCTTCATCACGCCGCCGTCGATCCGGTAGCCGGCCTTGGCCAGCGCGCTGACGGCCGCGCGCAGCACGACCCGGTCGCGTCCCGATCCGTCCGCTTCGGTCGGGCGCCACGTTCCGTCCAGCACGGCCGGCTCGATGTCCTCGGCAAAGGGGGCGAGCAGATCGCGTTCGAGTGCGCCAGCGGGGCGGCCGACCGAGGACAGGGGCGAATTGTCGAAGTAGCCGCCGGTGCGCGCGTAGAGGCCGTGATAGAGCGTGCGGTTGACCCACTCGAAATCGAACAGCATGGCAAGTGCGCGGCGCACCTGCGGATCGGAGAAGACCGGCCGGCGGGTGTTGAAGACGAAACCGAACATGCCGGCCGGCGTGCCGAGGCGGAAGCTCTCCTTCAGCACCTCGCCCTTGGCGACCGCGGGGAAGTCGATCGATGTGGTCCAGCGTGCCGGGTCGGCGACGGGCAGCACCTGTACCAGGCCCTTCTTGAACGCTTCGAGCAGCGCGTTCTCATCGCGGAAATACTCGATCCGCACCTCGTCGAAATTGTAGAGGCCGCGACGGATCGGCAGGTCGTCCGCCCAGTAGTCCGGATTGCGGCGATAGGTGATGCGATTGCCCGGATCTACCGCGTCGATCACATAGGGACCGGAACCGACCGGCGGTGTCAGCGTGCTCTTGTCGAAGGTTTGGGGATCGATCGTGTGTTTCGCGAAGATCGGCGACATCCCCACAAGCAGCGGCAATTCGCGATCGGACCCGTCCTCGAAGGTGAAGCGGACGCTGCGTTCGCCTGTCTTCTCCATGGCGGTGATGCGCGCGTAGCGGGCCCGGAAATGCGGGCGGCCCTTGTCGCGCAGGATCTCGAAGGAGAAGATCACGTCCTCGACCGTCACCGGCGTGCCGTCGGAAAAGCGGGCCTTTTCGTTCAGCCGGAACTCGATCCAGTCACGCTCCTGCGGAAGTCGCACCGATTCGGCGAGCAGCCCGTAGAGCGCGAAAGGCTCGTCCATGTTGCGCTCGAGCAGGCTTTCGATGACCAGCGCGCCGAAATCGGTGTCGCGGATGCCGCGCGCGGTCGTCGTTCCGCCCTGGACGATGAACTGATTGAGGCTGTCGAAGGAGCCCTGAACGCCATGCGTGACCGTGCCGCCGCGCGGGGCCTCGGGGTTGGCATAGGGGAGGTGGGCGAAATCCGGGGCAAGGGCGGGCTCACCATGCATGGCGATGCCATGGCGCCACGGCGCCTCGTCGGCCGCCTGTGCCGCAAGCGGAACTGCAGCCGTCAACGCAAGCATGGCCGAGAGAATCAGGATTTTAAACGTGTGCTTCATGCGTTCATCTCTAACCTGCAATCACTTTGTTATGGTTAACGACGTCTCAACGCGGCCTCTTCGAGCCGGTGATACGGACCTGCCCGGCCAGGTGCGGCTTTCGCGCAACATCCGATTTTCTCGTGGGGCGCAAACCACCTCAGACGCCCTGTGCCACGCCGATAATCTGGATATTCGTGCAACTTGGCTGTAAAGATGCGCCCGTGACCGCAAGAGCCAAGGTCTTGCCGCATTCGTTGCGCAGAGGATTGGGCGAGTGGGCGACACATTTTTCTCCGGTTCGCGGCGGCGGTGCGCTTATATCTGCCCGTTGCGACGAAACCATGGACTTAGGGACGCATTGCATGGCTGAGAGATTCAAGAACCACCTGACGGGCATGACCGTTGCCGTGGCTGCGGTGATCGCCACCATTGGCGGCGCCGGCGCGCAGACGGTTGAACCGCCGGCAGACACGCCCTGGGTGAAAATCTGCAACACGGACCCGCAGTCCAACAAGGAAATCTGTGTCGTCACGCAGGAACTGCGTACCGACACCGGCCAGTTCCTTGCCTCCGTCGCCGTGCGCGAGATCGCTGGCGAGGCGCGCAAGACGCTGCTTCTCGCCGTGCCTCCCGGCATGTTGATCCAGCCGGGCCTGCGCGTCCAGGTCGACAGCGGCAAGCAGAGCGAAGCCAAGTACGGCATCTGCTTCCCCAATGCCTGCTATTCCGAACTGGTGATCGACGAGGAGTTCATCGCGTCGCTGAAGAAGGGCGGGAACCTGGTTCTCACCACGCTGAACCAGCAGGCGAAGCAGGTGCCTTTCCAGCTGACCCTCTCCGGCTTCACCAAGGTCTATGACGGAGATCCGATTGATGCGGCCGCACTGCAGCAGAAGCAGCAGCAGCTTCAGTCCGAACTGCAGAAGCGCGCCGAGGAAGCCCGCCAGAAGCTGATCGAGAAGCAGAAGGAAGTTTCCGGCTCGAACTGACCGGGGCACTTCGACGACATCGAAACTTAGAACGCCGCGGCCCTTGGGGTCGCGGCGTTCTGGTTTTCAGGGACTGAGCGGGCAAGAGTTCCCTTAGTGCAGGTCCACGTCACGGGGCAGGTAGGAGCCGTCGTCCTGCTGCTCGAAGATTTCGTCGACCTGCGGATGACGGACCGGTTCTCCCGTGTCGTCGGGAACAAGGTTCTGCTCCGACACATAGGCGACGTACTCTGTCTCGGAATTCTCGGCGAGCAGATGGTAGAATGGCTGGTCGCGGTCCGGGCGCACATCGTCCGGGATCGCTTCCCACCATTCCTCGGTGTTCGAAAAGGTCGGATCGACATCGAAGATGATCCCCCGGAAGGGATACACCCGGTGGCGAACGACCTGTCCGATCATGAATTTCGCGGTGCGCATTTCGTCAGTTCAGCCAAGTTGAGCAGGTCTGGGGAACAATTCCCCTTGATTCAAGACTAGCGCATACGCCCTCAACGTTCAGTTTACAAGCCGCGACGGCCGCCGTGACCAGCCCTCCACACGGAGCTACAATCCGTAAACGGAGGCGAGAGCCGGATCCTTTGCCGCGACGATGCGGGCAAGATCCACAATCACTTTCGCCTGTTTCCAGGTGGCGTCGTCCTGCATCTTGCCGTCGATCATCACGGCGCCGGTTCCGTCCGGCATCGCCTCCAGGATGCGCAGGGCGAAGGCGACCTCGCCCGGCTCCGGGCTAAAGACGCGCTTGGCGATGTCGATCTGGTTCGGATGCAGGGACCAGGCCCCGACACAGCCCATCAGGAACGCGTTGCGGAACTGTGCCTCGCAGGCTTGCGGATCGGAAAAGTCGCCAAAGGGGCCGTAGAATGCCTTGATGCCCGCCGACATGCAGGCATCGACCATCTTCGCGACGGTGTAATGCCACAGGTCCTGCTGGAATGCCCCACGTGGTGCGCTCGTGCCGTCACCGTCGGCGAGCACGGTATAGTCCGGGTGACCACCGCCAACGCGGGTGGTTTTCATGCCACGCGAGGCAGCGAGGTCGGCGGGGCCAAGGCTCATCCCGTGCATGCGCGGGCTGGCAGTGGCGATCGCCTCGACATTCTTCACGCCTTCCGCCGTTTCCAGGATGGCGTGGACCATGATCGGCCGGGTGACACCGGCGCGCGCCTCGAGCTGCGCCAGAAGCTGGTCGATGAAATGGATGTCCCAGGGACCCTCGACCTTGGGGAGCATCACGACATCGAGCTTGTCGCCGACCGCGCCGACGATCTCGTTGAGATCGTCGAGAACCCAGGGGCTGTTGAGGCAGTTGATGCGTGTCCAAAGGCCGGTGGCGCCGAAGTCGTTGTCGCGGGCCATCTGGATGAATCCGCGCCGTGCGGCGACTTTCTGGTCGGCCGGAATGGCATCCTCGAGATTGCCGAGCACCACATCCACGCCGGAAATCAGATCGGGCACCTTGGCGCGCATCTTCTCCACATGCGGCGGCACGAAATGAATCATGCGTTCCAGCCGGACTGGCAGCTCGCGCCAGGGGGCGGGAGCTCCGATGGCCAATGGCTGGTAGAATGCGCGTGGTGTCTTCACGTTCTGTTCCTCCCGAACGTTTATGCTGCAGTGCATATAAATACGTTCGCGCCGCCGCGTTCAAGCCGGACATATGTCTGGGGTGAGGCCGTGTTGTCCGCTCGCGCGCCGGTCAAACCCACTTGCGCATGATCCACATCCACTGGGACGGGTATTCCCGGATCCATTGCTCGAACAGCAGGTGGTAGCGCCGGGTGGCCTCCAACGCGTCGGCCTTGCGATTTCCCGTGTCCGGCATTTCGACGATGCGCGCCTCGATCCGGAAGCGGTTGCCGGGCAGACGGATCACGCGACTCGCAACGAGTGGAACGCCCGCCGCACGCGCTATGGTCGCAGGATACAGCGTTGCATAGGCGTCATGGCCGAAAAACGGTATCACGCCGCCGCGACGATCCCGGAGATCCGCCAGCATCGCGGTCCGGCCGCCGGAGCGTGCGAGCGTGAGCAGCCTGCGCGCCGTTTCATGGTTCTTGGGGAGCAGTCCTGCGGGGTAGAGCCTCGCGCGCAGGTCGTAGAGGATCCGGTCGGTCAGCGGGTTCTTGAGCGACTGGTATACGCCCGCGGGTTGCCAACCGGCAGCGAGACCGCCCAGCGCTGTCACTTCCCAGTTGCCGGCATGCAGGGACACGACGACAGCACCGCCGTCACCGACCGCGTCGCGCACGGCGTCGATATCGTAGTCGAACCGCGTCGCATCAGCGGAAATCCGGTCCAGTTGCAGGGTCTCGGCAGCGATGCGTCCAAGGTTTTCCCACATGTCACCTACGATCCGCTGCTTCTCGGCGGGAGAAAGCTCGGGCATCGCGCGGGAGAGATTGGCAAGCGCGCGCCGGTGGCGGCTGTTGAACGGTGCGACGAAGCGCCAGGCCTTTCCCATCAGCCGCGACGCTGTGTCAGGCGGGAGCAGGCGCAGCAACCAGAGGATGAACGCAAGTGCGGCCCATTCGGCACGGTACCGAAGTCCACGCAGTTCGGAGTTCGTGGTCATGTGCGAGACCGGGATCGAGGTTGCCGTCTCATTGAAAGCTGCCGCTGCGCGCCGTCATTCCAAAGTTCCCTTCGCTGCCGTTGACCGGTCTTTGCGAACCCGTTAGGCCTGCGGTGATTAACCAAGCGGCCCGGGCTTGGCAACATGCCGGCCGCATGCGGACGCTCCTCACGTCCGCCGGAGACCCCGATGGAAAATGTGATTTCACTGGCGCTTCCGTTCTTCGGCCTGATCTTTCTCGGGGTCGCGGCCGGAAAGCTGAAGAAGATCCCTGCATCGGGTCTGGCCTGGATGCAGTTTTTCATCATCTACATCGCCTTGCCTGCGTTGTTCTTCCGGCTGCTGGCCAAGACACCGATCGAGGAACTGACCAATATCGGCTACGTCGCGGCGACGACCTTCGCAACCTATTGTGCCTTCGCCATCGCCTTCTGCGTCGGCGTGCTGGCCTCGCGCGGGAACATTCCCGAGGCGACCATCCAGGCGCTTGCCGGATCCTATTCCAATATCGGCTATATGGGGCCGGGCCTGACACTGGCGGTGCTTGGCCCGGCGGCGGCCGTGCCGACCGCGCTGGTGTTCTGTTTCGACAATATCCTGCTGTTCACGCTGGCACCGCTGATGATGGCGATCGGTGGCACCGACAACGAGTCCCCGCTGACCACGGCCGTTACGGTCCTGAAGCGGATTTTCACCCATCCGTTCATTCTGGCGACCATCGCCGGTGTGCTTGCCGCAGCCGTCGGGTTCCAGCCTCCGCAACCGCTCGAAACGCTGCTGACCTTCCTGAGCAACGCGGCCGCGCCCTGCGCGTTGTTCGCCATGGGGGTCACCGTGGCCTTGCAGCCGCTGGGACGCACGCCGCTCGAACTGCCCGTGATCCTGGCCGTGAAACTTGTCGCCCATCCGTTGATCGTGCTTGTCCTGCTCAACTGGGTCGGCGGGTTCGATCCGGCCTGGGTGGCAACCGCCGTTCTCATGGCCTGCCTGCCGCCAGCAGCGAATGTCTTCGTGATCGCCCAGCAGTATCAGGTCTATATCCAGCGGGCATCCAGCGCGATCCTGCTCGGGACCATTGCTTCGACCATTACCGTCTCCGTCTTCATCTACCTGATCACCGAGGGGCTCCTGCCGCTGCGCTAAGCAGCGGTGGCGGAGGAAGGGCTGCATGAGCGAACAACCGCTTTCCGGTATCACCATTGTCGACTTCAGCACGCTGCTGCCCGGTCCCCTGGCAAGCCTGATGCTCGCCGAGGCGGGCGCAACCGTGATCAAGATCGAGCGACCGGGCGGGGAGGACATGCGCTTCTTCCCGCCGCGCGTCGGTCCGGCAAGCGCGCTCTACGCGATGCTCAACCGCGGCAAGACCTGTGTCGAGGCCGATCTGAAAAAACCGGCCGACCGCGACAAGGTCCTGGCGCTCGTGGACCGGGCCGATGTCGTCATCGAGCAGTTCCGGCCCGGCGTGATGCAACGCGTCGGGCTCGGTTCCGATGTGCTGATGGCGCGCAATCCGCGCCTTGTTCATTGCTCGATCACCGGTTTCGGACAGCGCGGGCCGCGTTCCGGCGAAGCCGGGCATGATCTCAACTACATGGCCCTGACAGGCCTGCTTGCCCTGTCCTGCGGCACGGCCGAGGCGCCGGTCCTGCCACCCGCGCAGCTGGCCGATATCGGCGGCGGCAGCTTTCCGGCGGTCATCAACATCCTGCTGGCGTTGTTTGCCCGTGAACGAACGGGGAAGGGGGCTGTCATCGATATCGCCATGTGCGACGCGATGTTCACCTTCGCCCTGTTCGCACATGCAAAACTTGCCGCGACCGGCGTTCTTCCGGGCAATGGCGAGGATCTTCTCACCGGCGGCTCGCCGCGTTACCGGATCTATCCGGCCTCCGACGGCGGACTGATCGCGGTCGGAGCGCTGGAGGAGAAGTTCTGGTCGGCACTGTGCGAGGCCGTGGATCTGGGGCCCGAGTTTCGCGACGACACGCGCGATCCCGCGGCGACCGTCGCCGCGCTTGCCGCGCGTTTCGCCGCGTATGACACAGGCCATTGGTCGAAGGTGCTTGCGGCGGCGGATTGCTGCGCCACGCCGCTGGCAACGCTGGAGGAGGCCCTGCGCGATCCGCATTTCATGGAGCGGGGGCTTTTCGACCACATCGTGGAAACCGGCGGGCATCGCCTGCCGGCAACCGTGATGCCGATCGCTCCGGCCTTTCGTGGTCCCGGGAGCGCCAGCGCGCCGTTGTGAGGTTTTCTCAGCCCAGCGAAAGCCCGCGCATCAGGCGCGGGCGCGCCATCATTGGGGCGATCCCCTCGCGCATCAGCAATCGGCGCAGGGGCGGCACGCGGCTCGCCGCGTAGAGCCCCACGCTTCGCAACGCCTGCACCGGCAGCAGGTCGCTCATCAGCGACCGGTTGAGCAGGTCGACGGCCATGGTCCGTGATGCGATGTCGGGGCGCCGCGCCCGTTCGTAGCGGGCAAGAACCGCGTCCGATCCGATATCCTCGCCCTTGCGCCGCGCGGCGACCAGCAGTTCGGCAAGCGCCGCGACATCGCGCAGTCCCAGGTTCAGCCCCTGGGCACCAATGGGCGGAAAGGCGTGGGCGGCCTCCCCGACGAGCGCGCAGCGGCCCGCCGCGACTGTTTCCGCGGTCATGCCGCCAAGCGGATAGACCTGCCGTTTGCCGGCGATCCGCATGCGGCCGAGAACCGATGCGGCCCTGCGCTCCAACTCCAGCGACAACGCCTCGTCGTCCATGGCCAAGAGCCGTTCGGCCTCCTCCGGCTGTTCCACGCAGACGAGCGAGGACCGGTGGCCCGTCAGCGGCACCAGCGTGAACGGTCCTGTCGGCGTATGGAACTCGTTCGAGTGGTTGTGGTGCGGGACGTCATGTTCGAGGTTGAGCACCAAGGCGGACTGCGGATAGCGCCAGGACTTTGCCGCGATGCCGGCGGCCGCGCGCACGGACGACATGCGGCCGTCCGCACCGATGACGAGGCGGGCCCCGACCTGCCGGCCGCTCTCCAGCACAAGCGTTGCGTCGTCGCCCCCGGTCTCCAGGCGCGCCAGGCGATCCTCTATCCGCAGCAGGGACGGTTCGCGATCGCAGGCCGCGGCGAGGGCGCCGTTCAACTCGCTGTTCTGGATGTTATGGCCGAAGGCATCGAGCTTCAGTTCCGAGGCGTCGAAGACGACCTCGGGGGCGCGCAGCAGCCGGCCGGTGGCATCGATCAGGCGCATGTGTCGAAGCGGCGCCGTGTGCGGCTCGATCGCGGCCCACAGGTCGAGTGCACGCAGCATTTCCACAGACGAATCGAGGAGCGCCGTCGTCCTGTCGTCTTGTGCGGGCAGCGCCGGGGCGACAAGCGCCACGGAAAAACCGTGGCGGGCAAGCGCGATCGCCATCGTCATGCCTGAGGGGCCCGCTCCGACAATCGCGACATCCACCCTGTCGGAGGTGCCTGTCGTCTCCGGTTTCCTCGAACTGGCGGATTCGCGCTTTGTCATTGCCGGCTCCCTCGGCGGGTCTGCATACTCTCTTGTGTGGAAGATGACTGTCCGGGACGGATTTGCAAGCACCGGACATGCGCGATTGGTCGCATCCGCAAGGAAGCGGATGAACGGCTATCCCGTATCTTGCTACCTGTAGCGGTCTTGAACTGAGGCCTTGCGCAGGGCCGAAACCGAAAATGGAGCGACGTGCATGGCCGGACGGGCGGAAGCGGAGCGGGGCGGAACAGGGCGCATGCCCGGTCTGCATGCGCTTGCCCGCCGGCCGAGGGGAGCCGTCTTCCTGGCTGTCGGCGTGGCGGCTCTTGCCGGCTGGGCCTATCTCGCGGCGATGGTCGCGGCCATGGTTCCGGTCATGGACATGTCGGAACTCGGTCCGGGGATGGGGGCGTTCAACCGGTTCAACATCTTTGCCGACCTCCCGGCGGAGGCACGCGCGGCCCTGGCCGCCATCTGCCTGCCTGAAGGGGCGACGACCTTCGGCATGCCTGTCGACGGCGCATGGTCGACCGCCGATGCCGGTCTTGTCTTCATCATGTGGGTGATGATGGCGCTGGCGATGATGCTGCCGAGCGCGGCGCCGATGCTCGCGACCTATTCCGAGCAGCCGCGCCTGATCGCGGGGCGCGAGGCACGCACCCTTCCGGTGGCGACCCTGGCGCTCGGCTATCTCTCCGTCTGGATTGGCTACGCGTTGGTCGCCACCGCGGCGCAGGGCGGGCTGACGGCCTTGCGGCTGGTGTCGCCGATGATGGCGCCGGCCAGTCTCGTGCTGGCCGGAACGACGTTGATCGCGGCGGGGATCTACCAGTTCACGCCGGCCAAGCTTGCCTGTCTGATGCGCTGCCGCCGCCCGCTTCCCTTCTTTGTCGAACGGGTGCCGGCGAACTATTTCAGCGTGTTCCGCCTTGGCGTCATCCAGGGCCTGCTGTGCCTTGGCTGCTGCTGGGCGTTGATGACGGTGATGTTCGCTGTCGGTATCATGAATGTCGTGTGGATCGCCGTTTTGGGACTGCTGATGGCGATCGAAAAGACCGTTCACGCCATGTGGGTGCCGCGCGCCGTGGGCGTGCTGCTTCTCCTGTGGGGAACGCTTCTGCTGGCTGTTTCCGATGCCGGCAAGGCGGCGCTGGGGCTCTGAAGGTCCGGTTCGCGCGAAATCAATTGCGACAAATACATGTCAGTTGTGTTGCAGTTGGCCGCGCATGAAGGCATAGGAAGAGTTTGGGGGATGTTTCTCTCGTCCCGCCGGATCGACGGCGCGGACCATTTCGCGAGGCAAAGCCTGTGGCAAAGGGCAAGACGGCGGATCTCGACGCAGGCGTCGCGGAACGGCTCAAAAGCGCTCACCCGCTGTTTCTCATTCATGTCCTGACCGCGCTCGGCGCGCCCATTGCGCTGCTCGCGCTGCTGGCAGGATCGCGCGGCGACTGGAGCATGCTCTTCGTCTGGCTCGGCATCGCGCTGGTCATCGACGGTGTCGACGGCCCCCTTGCGCGTCGTTTCGATATCGCCAGGCGCATGCCGCAATGGTCGGGCGCCTCTCTCGACTTCGTCATCGATTACGCCACCTACGTGTTCCTGCCAGCCTTCGCGCTCGCTGCCAGCGGCATGCTGTCGACGCCCTGGAACTGGATCTGTGGCGGCCTCGTCGTGTTTACCGGCGCGCTTTACTTCGCCGACAACGGCATGAAACAGCCGGACGGGTCCTTCAAGGGTTTCCCGGCCGGGTGGAACATGGTCGTCTTCGGCCTGATGGTTCTGTCCTCGTCCCAGGTTTTCACGGTGATCTTCGTGGTCGCCCTTTGCGCGCTGACCTTCGCCCCGATCCGGTTCGTCCATCCGGTCCGCGTCGTGAAGTGGCGCATCCTGACCCTGGCAATGACGCTTGTCTGGTTCATCGCGGCGGGCTTTGCCATCGCCAACGGGATGTCGGCGGAAGGCCTGGTCAAGTGGATGCTGGCCGTCTCAAGCGTCTATCTGCTTTGCGTGTCGGCGGTGCAGCAGGGCCTCGAAGCGCTGCGCTGACAGCGAATTCGCTCTTGGCTTCCGGTCGGGCATTTGCCATGAGGAGGTGAGGGCGGCGCCCCTTCCCCCCGATGCCGCCCCTTGCAAGACGAGGGAACGGCATGATCGAACTGCTGAATGATCCGGCTGTCTGGGCCAGCCTCCTGACCCTGACGGTCATGGAGATCGTGCTCGGCATCGACAACATCATCTTCATCTCCGTCCTGGTCAGTCGGCTCGATCCGAAGCAGGCCAAGCGCGCGCGCCAGATCGGACTGGCTCTGGCGCTGATCTTCCGCATCGCGCTCCTGTCCATCCTGACGGTGCTGATCGGACTGACCGCTCCGGTCTTCACCGTTTTTGGAGAAGGTATTTCCTGGCGCGACCTGATCCTGCTTGCCGGCGGCCTGTTCCTGATCGTCAAGGGAACGCACGAAATCCATCAGGGTATCGAGGGCGGCCATGACGCGGGCGGATCGGCGGCAGTCGCGAGCTTCGGCGCGGTGATTGCCCAGATCATCGTCATCGACATGGTGTTTTCGGTCGATTCCATCGTCACGGCGATCGGCATGGCCGAGCATATCGAGGTCATGGTCGCGGCGGTGATCATCTCGATGATCGCGATGTACCTGGCTTCCGGTCCGATTTCGGCCTTCGTCCAGAAGCATCCGACAACCAAGATGCTGGCGCTTGCCTTCCTGCTGCTGATCGGCGTGGCGCTGGTCGCCGACGGGCTCGGCTTCCACATCCCGCGTGGCTACATCTACTTCGCCATGGCTTTCTCGGCCGGTGTCGAGATCATCAACATCCTGGCGTCCCGTCGCCGTCGGGCGAAACACCAGTAACGCAAAAAGGGTTGCCGGCACTGTCCGGCAACCCCATGATCCCGTCCAGTTCGACAACAAGTCCCGATGGGAGCACGCGAAATGGTTCACGCAATCAGGGTTCACGAGACCGGCGGACCCGAAGTCATGCGCTGGGAGGAGGTCGAGGTCGGTGCGCCGGCCGCGGGCGAGGCGCGTATCCGCCACACGGCCATTGGCCTCAACTTCATCGACACCTACTTCCGCTCCGGCCTCTATCCCGCGCCGGCGGGTACGCCATTCATCCCGGGCAACGAGGGTGCCGGCGTGATCGTGTCCGTCGGCGAGGGTGTCACCCACGTGGCGCCCGGCGACCGCATCGCCTATGTGGGGCCGCTCGGATCCTATGCCGAGGAGCGGCTTGTGCCGGCCGACCGGCTGGTCAGGATCCCGGACGGCGTCGACGACAACACGGCCGCCGGCATGATGCTGAAGGGCATGACCGCACGCTATCTCCTGCGCCGGACGTTCAACGTGACGTCCGACACGACACTGTTGTTCCACGCGGCGGCAGGCGGTGTGGGCCTGATCGCAGGCCAATGGGCGGCAAAGCTCGGCGCCACCGTCATCGGCACGGTCGGGTCCGAAGAGAAGGCGGAACTCGCCCGGGCCAACGGCTACACGCATGTGATCAACTACCGCACCGAGAACTTTGTCGAGCGCGTGCGCGAGATCACCGACGGCAAGCTTTGCGATGTCGTCTATGATTCCGTCGGCAAGGACACCTATCCCGGCTCGCTCGACTGCCTGCGGCCGCTTGGCCTGTGGGTCTCGTTCGGCCAGTCGTCGGGCCCGATCACGGACTTCAACCTTGCCTTGCTCGGCCCCAAGGGATCGCTGTTCGCCACCCGTCCGACACTGTTTTCCTATATCGCCTCGCGCGCGGATCTCGAGCAGACCGCCGGAGACCTTTTCGATGTCGTTCGCTCGGGCGATGTGAAGATCCAGGTGAACCAGGAATACGCACTTTCCGACGCGGTGCGTGCCCACCAGGATCTGCAGGGCCGCAAGACCACCGGCACGACGGTTCTCGTTCCCTGATCCGATCAACAGGGGCGGCGCCTGTCGGGAAGTCCAGACAGCCGCCGCCCGGAAAGCAGACAACAGGCTATGGATCGCGCGCGCCATCTCTACGGTCCGGCGCTTCGTTACTTCGCGGCGGTGGCAGCGGCCGGCTCCATTCGCGCAGCGGCGCGAGAGCTCAACGTTGCCTCGAGCGCGGTCAACCGGCAGATCCTCTGGCTTGAGGAAACGCTCGGGCACGCGCTCTTCGACCGGGTGGCGCGCGGTGTCCGCCTGACTCCGGCCGGCGAGATCCTGCGTGCCCACGTGCTCCGCACCTTGTCGGACTTCGATGCCACCGCCGGCGATCTCGACGCCCTGACCGGCATGCAGCGCGGCGGCGTGCATGTCACCAGCGTCGAAAGCGTGGCGGAAAGCCTGCTGCCTGGCGTCATCGCCGCTTTCCGGCGCAAGTTCCCGGGCATTCACATCACCGTGCGGCTTGCAGGCTCCGAACAGGTGGCGCTGGCGGTGATTGCCGGCGAAACCGATGTCGGCTTCACCTTCGAGCCGCCGGAGGATCCACGCCTCGACATCGCCTTCCACCGCGATCTGGCGATCGGCGCGGTCGTCCGGCCCGGGCACCCTCTGACGGCAACGCGCCGACCGAGCCTGGCCGACTGCCTGGCCTACCCGTTCTGTTTGCCGTCGTCCGGCCTCTCCCTGCGCAAGCGCATCGACATGGTGCTTGCCGACAGACCGCTCGGGCGCGGTGCGTTCGTCGAGGCCAATTCGCTGAAGCTTATGAAAGCTCTTGCAATTGCCGACGATGCCGTTGTCTTCCAGACCATCCTGGGGCTGGAGCGGGAACTCGCCGACGGATCCCTGGTCTTCCTGCCCTTGCGCGATCCGCCGCTGCAGCGGGACCGGTTCACGGTGTTGACGTCGTCGCATCGCGGGCTCAGCCACGCGGCGCGTGCATTCTTCGATCATTCGGTGACCGCATTGCGCGAACGGCTCTCGCATATTGATGCCAAAACGGCATCATAGAGCGCGCGAATCTGTTCTGGTCGCTGTCACAATGCTGTTGCACTCTTTGAAGGCGTGCCCAAAGGGCGGTCATGGTTCAGACTTGGCCGACCCTTGGTGCGCGAAACCGAATAAATACGGAATGGGACGATGGGACGACTGACCACGCATGTTCTCGACACCGCGCTCGGCAAACCTGCCGCGGGGCTTGCCCTGTCGTTGTGGAAGGCCGGGGGAGCGGGCGGGGAGGAGTTCAGTTGCATCGCCCGGGCGGTCACCAATTCCGATGGGCGCGTCGATGCCCCGCTGCTTGATGGCGATGCCTTCGTGACGGGCATTTACGAGCTCAGGTTCGAGGCAGGCGCCTATCTGGCCGCGTCCGGCGCGGCGCTCTCCGACCCGCCGTTCCTTGATGTCATTCCGCTACGGTTCGGAATCGCCGACGCCGCCGCGCATTATCACGTGCCCCTGCTGCTTTCGCCTTTCAGCTATTCCACCTACAGGGGGAGCTAGGCCATGCGCCAGGAACTCCGTTTCCTGCACAGGGGGAAGGTGGTCGAACTCGCCGACGTGCGGCCGACCGAAACTGTTCTCGACTACCTGCGCCTGCGGCGCGGCCTCGTCGGGACCAAGGAAGGTTGCGGGGAGGGCGACTGCGGCGCCTGCACGGTCGCCATCGGCCGGCTGGTCGAGGGCCGGCTCGTCTACCAGCCGGTCAATTCCTGCATCCAGTTTCTCGGCATGCTTGATGGTGCGGAGCTGGTCACGGTCGAGGATCTGGCGCAGGATGGACGCCTGCACCCGGTGCAGCAGGCAATGGTCGACTGCCACGGGTCGCAATGCGGCTTTTGCACACCGGGCTTCATCATGAGCCTTTTCACCCTCTATCACGCACCTGATGCGCCGCCGACGCGCAAGACGGTGACCGACTGGCTCGCCGGCAATCTGTGCCGGTGCACCGGCTACCGTCCGATTGTCGACGCGGCGATGGAGGCCTGTTTCCAGGTGGCGGACGATGCCTTTTCCCGCCGCGCGGAGGAGACGACGGCCGCCCTTGTGGAGATGGCGAGCGACCCGCACGACCTGCGGCTCGGCGACAAGGACCGGTTCTTTGCCGCGCCGGCCTCTCTCGACGCCCTGGCGGCGCTTTGCGAGGCGCATCCGGATGCGACCATTGTTGCAGGTGCGACGGATGTCGGCCTCTGGGTGACGAAGCAGCTTCGCGATCTGCCGCAAGTGATCTGGCTGGGCCGGGTGCGCGATTTCGAGAAGGTCGAGGAGACGCCTGGCGGCGTGCTGCTGGGGGCCGGGGCGACGTTCTCGGACACGCATGCCTTCATGGCGCGGATCGATCCGGATCTCGGCGAGTTGTGGCGGAGAATCGGATCCCGGCAGGTGCGGGCCTCCGGAACGGTCTGCGGCAATATCGCCAACGGTTCGCCGATCGGCGACAGCCCGCCGGCGCTGATTGCGCTCGGTGCGACGCTGGAACTGCGCAAGGGAGCGGCCTCGCGCACGGTGGCACTCGAGGATTTCTTCATCGACTACGGCAAGCAGGATCGGGCGCCCGGGGAGATCGTCACCGGCCTCTATGTGCCGCGCCTCGATCCCAATCATGCTTTTCGCTGCTTCAAGATTTCCAAGCGTTTCGACCAGGACATCACGGCCGTGCTTTGCGCGTTGCGGCTGACGCTTGCCGACGGGACAATCACCGAGGCGCGCCTCGCGTTCGGAGGCATGGCGGCGACGCCCCGGCGGGCGGCAAAGGCGGAACTGGCCCTGATCGGGGCTCGACCGGACCAGCCTGCGAGCTGGGCTGCGGCTTTGAAGGCGCTTGGCGACGACTTCGACCCGATCAGCGACATGCGCGCCAGCGACGCGTATCGTCGCGAGGTGGCACGTGCTTTGCTGGCCAAGTCACTGGTTGAAATCGGTGGAACGCCGGACGAGAGGACACGGGTGACCGGTTTGCGCGGCGGGGAGACAAGCAATGCGGCTTGAGGACGCCACCGGCGAGGAAACAGGCGGGCTGCGGCGCGTGCGCCAGCCGTTGCCGCATGACAGTGCGGCCCGTCATGTGACCGGCGAGGCCGTCTATGTCGACGACATCCGTGAGCCGGCCGGCACGCTGCATGTGGTGCCGGGATGGGCACGTGATGCGACAAGAGGCAGGATCATCTCGCTCGATCTGGATGCGGTGCGCGCCGCACCGGGCGTGGTCGCGGTGCTTACTGGGGCCGATGTGCCGGGCAAGAACGACGTTTCGCCGGCACTCGGCGACGAGCCGATGTTCGTCGAGGAGGAAATCGAGTTCTGGGGGCAACCTGTCTTCGCGGTCGTTGCCACCACCCGCGAGGCTGCCCGTCATGCGGAGCGCAAGGCGCGGTTCGAGATCGAGGCGCTTGCCCCGGTGCTGACCGTCGAGGACGCCGTTTCGGCGGACACGACAGTCCTGCCGGACTACCAGTTCCGCAAGGGGTCTCCGGAGACCGGGCTTGCCACCGCGCGCCAGCGACTGGAAGGCAGCCTGCAGATTGGCGGGCAGGAGCATTTCTATCTGGAAGGCCAGGTCTCCCTGGCGGTGCCGGGCGAGGATGGCGACATGTTCGTGCATACCTCCTCGCAGCATCCGAGCGAGACGCAGCATGTGATCGCCCGTGTCCTGGGGGTTCCGGATGCGGCGGTCACCGTCGAGGTCCGGCGCATGGGCGGCGGCTTCGGCGGCAAGGAGTCCCAGGCCAATCACTGGGCCGGGATCGCTGCCGTCGCGGCGCGGGTGACCGGGCATCCCTGCAAGATGCGCCTCGACCGCGACGACGACATGATCATGACCGGCAAGCGGCACGATTTCCGGGCCGACTGGGTTCTCGGGCATGACGAGAACGGCCTTGTGCGCGCCATAGACATGCGCTTCTTCGCGCGCTGCGGATACTCGGCCGACCTGTCGCTCGGCGTTGTCGACCGGGCGATGTTCCACGCCGATTCCAGCTATTTCTATCCGGATGCGCTGATCCATTCCCGCAGGCTGAAGACCAACACCTGCTCGAACACGGCCTTTCGCGGGTTTGGCGGGCCGCAGGGGATGCTTGCCGCCGAGCTGATGATGGACACGCTTGCGATCCGTCTCGGCATCGATCCGCTCGACATCCGCAAGCGCAACTTCTACCGCGACGGGCGTGACGTCACCCCCTTCGGCATGAAGGTGGAGGAGCATGCCACGCTGCATGCCGTTGTCGACGAACTGGAGGAAAGTTCCGACTATCGGGCCCGGCGAGAGGCGATCGCCGTCTTCAATTCGACGAGCCCGATCCTGAAGAAGGGACTGGCCCTGACCCCGGTGAAGTTCGGCATCTCGTTCACGCTGAAGCATCTCAACCAGGCCGGCGCGCTGGTGCATCTTTACACCGACGGCTCCATTCACCTGAACCATGGCGGCACAGAGATGGGGCAGGGGCTGTTCCAGAAGGTCGCCCAGATCGTTGCCGAGGAATTCGGTGTCTCGCTCGACCGGGTGAAGATCACCGCCACTCATACCGGAAAGGTGCCCAATACCGGCCCGACCGCGGCCTCCTCGGGCACCGACCTCAACGGCATGGCCGCCAAGATCGCCGCGGAAAAAATCCGGGCGCGACTTGTCGCCTTCGCCTGCGAGCGCTTCCAGGTCGAGCCCGACGCGATCTCCTTCCAGGACAATGGCGTGCGCATCGGCGAGGAGACCATCAGCCTCGGCCAGCTGGCGCGCGAGGCCCACATGGCGCGGATACAGCTTTCCGCCACGGGCTTTTATGCCACGCCGGGCATCACCTGGGATCGGCCGAGCGCCTCCGGCCAGCCGTTCTTCTATTTTGCCTATGGCGCGGCCTGTTCCGAAGTCACCATCGACACGATGACCGGCGAGATGCGTGTCGACCGGGTCGACATCCTTCACGATGTCGGACAGTCGCTCAATCCGGCCATCGACATCGGCCAGATCGAGGGCGGTTTCGTCCAAGGCATGGGCTGGCTGACCACTGAAGAGCTTGTCTGGGACGACTCCGGCCGGCTGCGCACCCATGCGCCCTCGACCTACAAGATCCCCACCGCCTCCGACGTGCCGGAGGACTTCCGTGTGAAACTGTTCGGCTCCACCGGCAATCCGTCGCCGACCGTCTACCGCTCGAAGGCGGTGGGCGAACCTCCGGTGATGCTGGCGATTTCCGTGTTCAGCGCCATTCACGACGCGGTGGCAAGCCTCAATCCCGGAGAAGTCCCCGAACTGGATGCCCCGGCGACGCCGGAAGAAATCCTCAAGGCCGTTTCCCATATGAAGCGGAGCCGGGCCCGCGCATGAGAGACCCCTGGAGCGCTGTCGCCGCACTGCTGGAGCGCCACGGCACTTGCGCCATGGTCAGCGTTCTCGCGCTCGAAGGGTCGGGCCCGCGCGAGACGGGCGCGCGCATGGTGGTTGCCCCGGACGGCTCGTTCCACGGCACGATTGGCGGGGGAACGCTGGAGTTCGAGGCCATTGCCCTTGCACGGAAATGCGCCCTGGCGTCCGACGATCGCCTCGTGCTGCACGGTTTCTCGCTCGGCCCCGACCTTGGCCAGTGTTGCGGCGGACGGGTGACACTCGCGGTGGAGAGCTTCAGTACCGTACGCCGGGACGAGGTGGAGCGGCTGGCGGCGACGGCCCTGTCGGGCGGGATCGCGACCCGCGCCCGGATCGCCGCGGACGGGACGGTCGGACCGCGTGAAATCCTGCCGGTTGAAGACGCGTGTGGGCCGGCGCTGGATCTTTCGGGATCGCTGCTGGTCGAGCGTTTCGAGATGCCGGCGACATCGCTGCTGCTGTTCGGGGCGGGCCATGTCGGGCGCGCCCTGGTTCTCGCTCTGGCACCGCTGCCGTTCAAGGTCAGTTGGGTCGACAGCCGGCCGGATGCGTTTCCAGGTCATGCACCGCGCAATGTCGTGTCCATCCATCACACCGATCCGCCCTCGCTTTTGACCGGTGCGAGCGGGCAGGTGAGCGCCCTGGCGACGGATGGCGCCGAGGTGCTGATCATGACCCATGACCACGGGCTCGACCTTGCCATCGCCGACGCGGCCCTGCACCGCGCGGGCATTCGCGGAGTCGGCATGATCGGCAGCCGCACCAAGGCGGCGCGCATGCGCTCCAGGCTACGCTCCGCCGGTCACGGCGAGGAGGCGATGGCGCGCTTCCGCTGCCCGATCGGAGTGTCCGGCATCACGTCGAAGGAACCACCCGCAATCGCCCTTGCCGTGGCAAGCGAACTGATGATCCGGCGCGAGGCGGCCACGACTTTCCACAACAAAGAAGATGGCAGGCTTGCCGGGGGATTGAGGGTCGTATGATAAGGGCTCGGGGGGAGCGATGACAGACAGAATACCGAGCGATCCGCCGGCGCCAGGCCGCGACAGGCAGGGGGAAATCCTGCTGGAGGCCAAGGGGATTTCCAAGCAGTTCGGCGACATCCTCGCCAATGACGACGTGTCCCTGACGATGCGGGCGGGGGAAATCCATGCGCTGCTCGGGGAGAACGGCGCGGGCAAGTCGACCCTGGTCAAGATCCTCTACGGCGCGCTCGAGCCCAATTCCGGCAGCCTGCACTGGCAAGGCAGGGAAGTGTCGATCGAGACGCCGGCGGAGGCGCGTCGCCTCGGCATCGGCATGGTGTTTCAACATTTCTCGCTGTTCGAGGCGCTGACGGTCGCGGAAAACATCGCGCTGGCCATGCCCCGCGCGATATCCATGCGCGATCTTTCCGCGCGCATTCGCGACGTCTCCCGCGATTACGGCCTGACACTCGATCCCGGCGCCGTCGTCGCGGATCTTCCGGTCGGCATCCGCCAGCGCATCGAAATCGTCCGCTGCCTGCTGCAGGAACCGCGCCTGATCATCATGGATGAACCGACCTCGGTGCTGACGCCGCAGGAGGCGGATCAGCTGTTCCTGACCCTGCAACGCCTCACCTCTGAAGGCTGTGCGATCCTCTACATCTCCCACCGGCTTGAGGAAGTGCAGCGCATCTGCCACCACGCCACCGTCATGCGCCACGGCAAGGTGGTGGCCGAGTGCGACCCGGCCGAGGAGACCGCCGGTTCGCTGGCACGGCTCATGGTCGGCACCGCTGTGCATGACCTGAAGCGCGGCGTGCCGACCAGGGAGGGTCCGGCGCGTTTGCAGCTTTCCGGACTGTCGGCCGGACCGGAAGGGCCGTTCTCGGTTCCTCTTGAGGGGATCGACCTGACCGTTCACGGGGGCGAGGTCGTGGCGATCGCCGGCATCGCGGGAAACGGGCAGGGGGAGCTCTTCGACCTGGTATCGGGGGAGCGGCGGGCCGAGAGGGCGGACAGTGTCCAGATCGACGGAAAACCGGTCGGACGCACGGGCATCACGGCCCGGCGGCGGTCGGGGGCAGCCTTCGTTCCCGAGGAGCGGCTTGGCCACGGTGCCGTGCCGGGTCTGAAGCTCTCGGAAAACATCGTGCTGACACGCCACGCAACGGGCGACGAGCTGACGCGCGGCGGCTTCGTCGACGGCCTGCGTGCCGGCCAGATGGAGCAGCGCATCAAAACCAATTACGACGTGCGCATGTCGCATGACGACCCGGAAGCGCGTGCTCTTTCGGGCGGCAACCTGCAGAAATTCGTCATCGGCCGCGAGCTTGACCGCCAGCCGGGCGTGCTTGTCGTCAATCAACCGACCTGGGGGGTCGATGCGGGCGCGGCGGCTCTCATCCGCCAGGAGCTGATAGACCTCAGCCGCCAGGGCGCGGCCGTCCTGGTCATCAGTCAGGATCTTGACGAGATTTTCGAGTTGGCCGACAGGATCGCCGTCATTTCGCGCGGACGACTGTCCCTGCCGGAACCGGCGCACGGCATGACGCGCGAGCGCATCGGCCTGCTCATGGGCGGCATCGACGACAAGACCGGGGGCGCGACACATGCGGCTTGAGCTGGAAAAACGCGCAGAACGATCCAGCCTCATGGCCTTGTTGTCGCCGGTGATCGCGCTCGCGCTGACGCTTGTCACCGGGGGAATCCTGTTCGCCGCCCTGGGGCAGAACCCGGTCATCGCCCTCTATACATTCTTCATCGAGCCGCTGACGGCATCCTGGTCCTTGCAGGAGCTGGTCGTCAAGGCGACCCCGCTGATCCTCATCGGCGTCGGCCTTGCCGTCTGCTACCTGTCGAACAACTGGAATATCGGCGCGGAAGGACAATTCACCTTCGGCGCCATTGTAGGTTGTGTCCTGCCGATCATGTTTCCCGGTTTCGAGAGCGCGCTGACGCTTCCCCTGATGCTTGTCATGGGCGTTGCCGGGGGCATGGCCTGGGCGGCGATCCCGGCCTTTCTCAAGGTGCGGTTCGGCACCAACGAGATCTTGACCAGCCTGATGCTGGTCTATATCGCGCAGCTGCTGCTCGACTGGCTGGTGCGCGGTCCCTGGCGCGATCCGGACGGGTTCAACTTTCCCGAAAGCCGGGTCTTTTCCGAAGCGGCGACCCTGCCGGCCCTGGCCGACGGGCGCATGCATCTCGGGGCCATCTTCGCGATCATCGCGGTGTTGATCATGGCGGTGGTTCTGCTCAAGTCGCTGAAGGGCTTCGAGATCAGGGTGCTGGGGCAGGCCCCGCGCGCGGGCCGCTTCGCCGGCTTCTCGCAGAACCGGATGGTCTGGTTCGCCTTTCTGCTCGCCGGCGGTCTCGCCGGCCTTGCCGGCATCAGCGAAGTCTCGGGGTCCGTGAACCAGCTGACGCCGATCGTCTCGCCGGGCTACGGCTTCACCGCGATCATCGTGGCGTTTCTCGGCCGGCTCAATCCGATCGGGATCTTCTTTTCAGGCTTCCTTCTGGCGCTGTCCTATCTTGGCGGGGAGGCCGCACAGGTCGGGTTGGGCATCTCCGACAAGACCACTCGCGTCTTTCAGGGGATGCTGCTTTTCTACGTGCTCGCCTGCGACACACTGATCCTGTATCGGGTCCGCTTCGGGCGGCCGTCGGCGACGGGCAGGGGGAACTGATCCATGGGAGCCTATGAATCCATTCTGTTGACGGTGATCACCGCGGCCACGCCGCTGTTGCTCGCCGCCATCGGCGAACTGGTCGTGGAGCGCTCGGGCGTCCTCAATCTCGGCGTCGAAGGCATGATGATCGTCGGCGCGGTGATGGGCTTTGCCGGGGCGCAGGCCACCGGTTCGCCCTATGTCGGGGCCCTGTGTGCGCTGCTGGCGGGCATGGGGATGGCGCTGCTCTTCGGCTTCCTGACGTTGCACCTCGTCGCCAACCAGGTGGCGACCGGGCTGGCGCTGACCCTGCTCGGACTGGGCCTGTCGGGCATGATCGGCGAGGCCTTTGTCGGACGGCCGGGAATCAAGCTGCAAGCGCTGTCGATCCCGGGCCTAAGCGACCTTCCGCTCGTCGGGCGGATCGTGTTCGGCCAGGACCTGCTCGTCTATGTGTCGCTGGCGCTCGTTGCGGGCGTGACCTTTGTCCTTTTCCGCACGCGTGCGGGGCTCGTCATCCGTGCCGTCGGCGACAACCACGGTTCCGCCCATGCGCTCGGCGTCTCGGTGCTCAAGGTCCGTTATCTTGCCGTGCTGTTCGGCGGCGCCTGCGCGGGGCTCGCGGGCGGCTATCTCTCGCTTGCCTACACGCCGCAATGGATCGAGGGGATGACCGCCGGGCGCGGCTGGATCGCGCTGGCGCTGGTCGTCTTCGCCACATGGCGTCCGTTGCGGGTTCTGGCCGGCGCCTATCTCTTTGGCGCCGTGGGCATCCTGCAGTTCCATGCACAGGCGCACGGGGTCTCGATTCCCTCGCAGTTCCTGTCCGCCTTGCCCTATGCTGCGACCATCGCCGTGCTTGTCATCATATCGCGAAACCGTATCCTGACCCGGATCAACACGCCGGCCTGCCTTGGCAGGCCTTTCGTGCCGGACCGGTGATGCGTGAAATGCCGGGCAGGGGGGGTGATCCCTCCCGCCCGAAAAGAGCCGTCGGGGGCAACCGACGTCGGCTTCACACAGGGGACGTAGGAGCTTGAAATGAAAAAAGTTCTTGGATTGGCAGCGGTAGCGCTGCTTGGCCTGGGCCTCGTTGGCGCCCAGGCCGCGGACAAGCTGAAGATCGGCTTCATCTATGTCGGCCCGATCGGCGACCATGGCTGGTCCTACCAGCACAACCAGGGCCGGATCGCGATCGAGGAAGAGTTCGGCGATCAGGTCGAGACCGTCTATATCGAGAATGTCTCGGAAGGTCCGGATGCCGAGCGTGCCATCGAGCGCCTGGCCCGCGACGGCGCCGGGCTCATCTTCACCACCTCGTTCGGCTTCATGAACCCGACCGTCAAGGTCGCCAAGAAGTTCCCGGACGTGAAGTTCGAGCATGCCACCGGCTACAAGCGCGCCGATAACCTGTCGACCTATTCGGCCCGCTTCTACGAAGGGCGCTACATCATCGGCCAGATCGCCGCGAAGATGTCGAAGTCCGGAACCGCCGGCTACATCGCCTCCTTCCCGATCCCCGAAGTGGTGCGTGGCATCAACTCCTTCATGCTTGGCGCGCAGTCGGTCAATCCGGACTTCAAGGTCAAGGTCGTGTGGGTGAACACCTGGTATGACCCGGGCAAGGAAGCGGACGCCGCCAAGGCGCTGCTCGACCAGGGCGCCGACGTGATCGCCCAGCACACGGACAGCCCGGCGCCGCTGCAGGTTGCCGAGGAGCGTGGCGCGATCGGTTTCGGCCAGGCCTCCGACATGATCAACTTCGCGCCCAAGGCGCAGCTCACGGCAATCGTCGATGACTGGAGTGTCTACTACAAGGGCCGCGTCAAGGCGGTTCTCGATGGCACCTGGAAGAGCGAAGACGTGTGGGGCGGCCTTGCCGCCGAAATGGTGCTGATGGCGCCGTACACCAACCTGCCGGAAGACGTTGCCAAGGCCGCTGCGGAAACGCAGGAGAAGATCCGCTCGGGCGAGTTCCATCCCTTCACCGGTCCTATCTTCAAGCAGGACGGTTCGCAGGCGGTCGGTGAGGGCGAAATCCTCGACGACGGCACGCTTCTGGGCATGAACTGGTACATCAAGGGCATCGACGACAAGCTGCCTCAGTAAGGCGGAGTCAGCCAGATGAGACGCCGGGAGAAGAATCTCCCGGCGTTTTCTTTTTCGGCAAGCGGGGTTGCGGAATTGACGTCTGTACCCAAGATGCATGACCCTCAAGGCGCCGAAGCAGGGAGCCAGCCTCCAGAAGCGTCTCTATTGCGTACAGCGCGTCGCCTTCCTGTTCACCGGCGGCGACATTCCGCATGCACACGCGCATCTCGTTCCGATGGTCGAAGGCACGGACATTACCTCGCGCCGCTATATTCGCGAGGAGACACTCACCTTTGCCGAGATCCCGACGCCGCCGCCCGCAGAACTTGCCAAGGTGGCAAAGGAGATCCGCACAGCGATGGAGGAGGGTGGTCAGTTAAAGAAATTTCATTTCATATTTAAAAACAATATGTTATTCTTTTCCTGTCAGGCTGGTCATGTTTTCCGGGCATTCAGTTTGGCCAGTTTCTTGATCTCGGCAGCACTCGGTTTCACAGGCTGTCCGCCCGGGTCATATGCCACCTTGAAGGTGAAAGCCCGCGGGGTCGGGCCATGCGAGATCAGTTCCTCAAACCGGTCGACCGCTTCGCGCCAGTCCGGTCTGCGGCCGTCTTCAACCCACCACAACACGTACTCGGGAATGTGATCTGCGGGAACGTGCCAGTGCTGACCGTGCCGAAGAACGCCTCCATGAAGACCATGATAGGTGGCCGCCATGAGCGTCTCGAGCGTGGTCCAGAGAGACAGCGTCGAGGGAGCCCAGCCATCGCCATTGGAGTTCGTCCAGCAGGCCGGAAACACCTGTTCGCCCCAGCTTTCGGGCCCGGGTTCTCCATCGTAGCCGGACCGTGAAATGAAACCTTCGGCCTTTTCGAAAGCCGCGAACGTGCCGGGTTCGGCGTCCCTGAAGCCCTTTATCCGATCCGATTGATACGGGGCGACGAACTGATTGAACGTATAGACGGCAAGCCGCTGCCTCCGCATTCGCTTCTTCCCCGCTATCTGCGCTTGCATGGGTTGTCTTGCTGCATTATCCGGCATCATCGCTTTTCACGACTGAAGCTCGACAACGGCATCAGGTATCCAGGCCCGATCGCCCGTTTCCGTCTCGCAGAACAGGAAGCCGCTTTCACCGTGGAGAAGCTGCAGGCGGTCGCCCTTGCGCACTGTCAGTTCAAGGGCGTTGAAATCGCGCATCAGCCGCCAGCCGTTGTCCATCGGCTGGCACCATGCATCCGGCGTCCAGCCCGCGCGTCCGTCGGGACCAATACACCATGTCCATCCCATGATGTCCGTTTCCATGGAGCCGTCTGTCACGGGGCGAACGATATCGTCCGCCTGAGCGCTGATCGGGTTCTCATAGGGCCGGTCATAGTCGGCGACAGCAACCGCGAATGTCGCGGGGGGGAATGTATAGAGCACGGTGTCCTTCGCAGCAGTATGGTTGGGCAACGTCGGCGCGCTTCCTAACAGCTGCGCCCGATATGGCAAGGGCATGGCGCGGCTGTTCACAGCATCTTCTGCCGCGGGCCTGGGTCAACCAGCCAACGCATCAAAAGGGCGAGAAGGAACGCCCCGGGTTCAGATGACCGTCGGAGCATGCAAAAGTCGCATAAGATATATTATGGAATAAAAAATAAAACGCACATGTGAGCCTCGTACGGCGTGTTTGACGTGGCGCCACAAGTCGGTTCGTGGATAGATATTCGTAATGTCATATCCGTACTATTTACAATTCACCCCCGCGCCGTTCGGCAAAACTCCCCCAATCGCATATCTGTTGCCTGAGTTGAGAGGTTGAAGCACGTGCCGCCACAAACTGCAGCCATGCGCCGGGCCAGCCTCAACGTCTATCTGGTGGCGTTGGCCCTGATCTGTGTCATTCCGATGCTGGTGGTGTCCGCCTATGCGACGTGGCGCACGGGCAATGTCTACAAGCAGACCGCCACGGCGCGACTGAGCGATACCGCGCTGACGCTGGCGAGTTCCATTGAATCCGACATCGACAGCCATTTCACGGCGTTGAGCGTCATCGCATCGCTCTGGCCGCTGCAAACGCAGTCCGGAACCTTCAACCTGACGTCGAGCCGTTTCGACGGCATAGGCCTGGACGGTCAGGTCCAGGTGGTCGAGGTTTTCGATGGCGAGGTCGCGGCGACGCTGTCGCCGGCGGTTGCCGAGGTCGCGTTGAGGTCCGCAGAACGGGACGCGCCGATGAAGTCGAATCTTGTCCCAGGCGGCAGCTACACCGAACACCGCATCCATCTTGCCATGCCAGTCGGCAACAAGGGCGAGCCGAATGATCGCATCGTCGTGCTGTCGATTCCTCCCGGTCAGTTGATCCACACGCTGCAGCAGCGCGAGGACGCTCTGACAGGAATACTGGTCGCCGTCACGGACGGGAACGGCCGGATCGTCGCCCGGTCGCGAGATCCCGAGAAGGTCGTCGGCATGACGGCTCCGGACTGGAAAAAGCTGGAAGCGCTCGGTACTGACAGCGGCTGGTTCGAGGCGAGGACGACGGAAGGCCTTTCGACGGTGCTTTCCTTCCAGAAACTCAAGGGACCGGAAGGATGGACGCTTGTCGTCGGGGAACCGCTCGATGTGTTCAACGCGCGTTGGCAGACCCCGTTTGTGGGGTTGCTGCTCGGCTCCGTGCTGGCCCTGTCCTTTGCAACGCTTGCGGTGATCAAGATTGGCGGGTTGATCCGCCGTCCGGTGGAAGCTCTTGCCGCGCACAGCATGGCGGTCGCCAATGGCGACGGCAGTTCCGTACTGGCTCCGATACCCCCCTCCTCGGTTCGCGAGTTCGAGACCCTTCGAACCAGCGTGGAGGCGGCCGAGGCGGCCCGCCGGGAGAATGACCGCCGACTGCGCACCGTCGCAAGTGCCGGTGCGCTTGTGTTCTGGCGCTGGTCTCCGAGCAGCAATATCATGTGGGTCGAGGGCTGGGAGACGCTGACCGGCGTGCCCGACCACGAGGCGCTTGGCATGGCATGGCTCGACCGGGTGCATCCCGATGACCGGGACCGCGTTGTCGAAACGTTCCGCCAGCAGGTCGGCGAGGCGGAGCTTGTCGACATCGAGTTCCGGCTTCTCGTGGCCGGCGAGCGATGGCTCTGGGTGCGCGATCGCGGCGGCCCGGTGATCGATGATGCGGGCGATGTGCTGCAGTGGGCTGGCGTTCTGGAGGATATCGATGCGCGCAAGTGCAACGAGGCCAGGATTGCCTACATGGCCTTGCACGATGCACTGACCGACCTTGGCAATCGCACCCTTTTGCGCGACCGCCTCGATCAGGCGGCGGCACGCGCCGGGCGTGGTGAGATCTCCGCGCTGATGGCAATGGATCTCGACCGTTTCAAGCAGGTCAACGACACGTTCGGACATCCGGTGGGGGACGCCCTGCTGCGCGAAGTTGCCGACCGGCTGCGCAGCAGCACGCGTGATGTCGATCATGTTGCGCGGCTTGGCGGAGACGAGTTCGCCATCCTGCAACATGATGTCGAGGACACGGAAGTGGTCCTGCTTCTGGCCGCGCGTATCATCGCCGCGGTCTCCGCGCCTTACGAGATCGACGGCCACACGATCACCATCGGCGCCAGCATCGGCATGGTGCTGATCGATGCGAAGTCGCCGGGTGTCGACGAGTTCATGCGCCGGGCCGACAAGGCGCTTTATCGCGCCAAGGAGAACGGCCGCGGGCAGGCCGCCTTCTATTCCCACACCGGCAACATTGCCGCCAACTGATGCCATGCCGGCGGCCCCTTCCCCCTCGTTGCGCCGCGTGGACCGGGCGTCTAGGCTCTCCCTGTTGGAATGCGCGCCGGCCTGCATTCGTGACACGAGCATGAGCGGAGGCAACCTGCCGGCCCAGCCAGTTGAACACCTGTGTGTCCGGATCCCGCGCCTTCGCTCCGGGGAGATTGCAATCATGCCTTTTCAGATCTGCCGACGCCGGGTATCCGGCTCGTTTTCCGCCTTTCTGTTGGCCTTGCTGCTGTCGTGGCAGTCCCCCGATCCTGCCTGGGCCACGATGGATACGGTACTTGCGAGCGAACGACAGAGCCTTGCCGACAGCTGCCAGACACTGGAGTTCCTCGACGGGTTCGCCAGGCAGGTCGACGTCAACGGCGATGCCCATCCGGATGTGCTGGTCGACTATGGCCGAATGAAATGCGACGGCTTCCAGTCGGGCTTTTGCGGCTCGGCCGGATGCACCCAGAACCTCTATGTCCAGCGCGAGGGCGGCGCTTATGACAAGGTGGCGGAATTCCTCGCTTATGACCTGCGCTTCGATCGCCCGTCGCAGGCCTCGTTCCTTGCCGTCCTTCACGGCGGCTCCTGCGGACGTTCCGGCGCCGAGACCTGCTATCGGCGTTACCGGCTGGCAGGCAATGATGTACACGGGCTGCACGAGGAGCCACGCGATCGCTGGTTCTTCGCGGCAGATCCGGCGCCCGCGGCGATGTTTGAAGCCGCGAGTGGCGACGGAATGCGGCTCGTGTGCGAGGGCGCATCCGTGCGTATCCATTACGGACCGACATGGATGTGGAACGAGGACGGCTCGGTGAGCGATCACGTGCGGGACCTGGTGAAACCGCAGGGACGCCTCGAGATCGAGATCGAAGTCGACCGCGGACAGGCGACCCGGGTGCCCTTCTCCATCGACGAAGGATCGCGCACGCTGTTGTCGCCGAGCCTGGCGAGCGACCAGCCGTTCTTTGCCCAACTGATGCGGGGTCGGACTGCCGTGTTTCATCTAGGCGGCTCGCTTGAGCACCTGCGCTCGTTCCCGCTGAAAGGGTCGTCGAAGGCGGTCGGCGGATTGCTTGGCAACTGCGGTTAGCGCCATCGCACCAGTGGTGTCAGTCTTCCGGGGAGCTCTCGTCCAGCAGGCGCTCGGCGTCATCCGCCTCCACGACCTTCCGGGCAATGCCGAAGGAAAAGCCTTGGCGGCAGAGCGCGGCAATCTCCTTGCGTTGCCGGTCCGCGTCTGCCTTGCCCTTTCGCCAGGGGCCGAAGCGCCTCTTGCGCGCGGCGATGCAGGCGGCGGCGACATCTCCCCCCTCCTCTTCCGCCATCAGGCGTTCGGCAAGCTCGCTCTCCACGCCCTTGGCCTGCAGCACTGCATTGATGCGGCGCGCCGAACGGCCCTTGCGTCGCTCCGAAGCGATGCGGGCCTCCGCGTAGAGGCGGTCGTCAACCAGGCCCGACCTGACGCAGCGTTCCACGGTGCTGGCGATCATGCCGGTGAAATCTGCCGGATCGAGTTCGAGTTCGTGGGCCACGCGCATGACCTTGCGCTCCAGCACCCGGCGCAGGTTCTCGCGGCTCGATCCATATCTGTCGAGATAGTGCAGCGCCGACTTCATCAGGCGCTCTTCCGTCGGCGGTCGCGCCGGTCGTTTCATGCCCCGTCGTCGAGATCGACGGAAAAGCGCATTCCGTCAAAGCCTGGCTCGACCCCTGGCGGCAGTTCGGCGCAAAGCGTGGCATAGTCGAGATCGACATGCATGTTGGTCAAAATGGCATGTTGCGGCCTGGCGCGCACAATCCACCCAAGAGCTTCTGACAGCGAGAAATGCGAGGGATGCGGCGTGCGGCGCAGCGCGTCGATCACCCAGATGTCGAGATCGCCGAAGACGCTTTCCACGCTCGCCGGTATCTCCTTGACATCGGGGAGATAGGCAAGCGGTCCAAAGCGGAATCCGAGGGCGGGAATGTCGCCATGCTCGACCTCGATCGGCAGGAACGGGATCGGCCCGCCCGCCCCGTCGATGACACCGGCTTCTCCGGCCACGATCCTCATGTCCTTCAGGATCGGCGGATAGCTCGATCCCTGCGGCGTGGCGAACCCGTAGTAGAAAAGTTCATGCGCGCGGCGCGCGGTCAGCGCGTCCATGTGGACGGGAATGAGCTTGCGGTGGGTGATGGCAAGCGGGCGCAGGTCGTCGATGCCGTGAATGTGGTCGGCATGGGCATGCGTCACGAGCACTGCGTCGAGGTTGGTAACCCCGGCATCGAGCAATTGCTGGCGCAGGTCCGGTCCCGCGTCGACGAGCACCGTCGTCGTCCCGCCCGGGCCGTGCCGCTCGACCAGCAACGCACAGCGCTTACGCCGGTTTTTCGGCTCTTTCGGATCGCAATCGCCCCAGATGTTGCCGACGCGCGGCACGCCGGCGGACGAGCCGCATCCCAGAAGCGTGAAATCGAGTCTTGCTCCCGCAGTCATCGGTGTCAGCCCCCGGCTGCCGGGTTGAAGCGCGCCGGCACGCGGGAGAACAGGCGGAAGAAATTCTCCGTTGTCTGCCGCGCCATCTCGGCCTCGGCAACCCCGCGCGTCTCGGCCAGCACCTTGTTGGTATGGGCGACATAGGCGGGTTCGTTGCGTTTTCCCCGCCAGGGCTGCGGCGCCAGATAAGGCGCGTCGGTCTCCACCAACAGACGGTCGGCGGGAAGCTCGGCGGCAATGGCGCGCAATTCGTCCGAGCGCTTGAAGGTCACGATGCCGGAGAACGAGACATACAGGCCGAGTTCGATGCCGGTCATGGCAAGGTCACGGCCAGACGAGAAACAGTGGAGCAGAGCCGGAAAAGCCCCCTTCTCCGTCTCGTCCCGCAGGATCGCGGCCATGTCATCGTCGGCATCGCGTGAATGGATGACAAGCGGAAGTCCCGTTTCGCGTGCCGCCGCGATATGGCGCCGCAGTCCCTGCGCCTGCGCCTCGCGCGGCGCCTTGTCGTAGAAATAATCGAGCCCGGCCTCGCCGATGGCGACGACCTTTTCATGCTGCGCCAGGCGAACGAGATCAGCCGTCGTGACGCCCGTTTCGGCTTCCTCGCCGGCATTGTGCGGATGAGTGCCGACCGAACAGAAGACGTTGTCATGGCTCTCCGCGAGCGCCCGGATCGCATCGAAGCGTGCTACCCGGGTGCAGATTGTCACCATCAGGCCCACCCCGGCTTCGCCGGCGCGGGCGATGACCGCGTCGCGCTCGGCATCGAAATCCGGGAAGTCGAGATGGCAATGGCTGTCGACAAGCATTACTTCGCCCCGTCGTCGGGATGTTCGGTTTCCACATAACGCGGGAAGACGCCTTCCGGCTTCGGAAGAGCACGGCCCGGGACAAGCCGGCCGTCGCCGCCCAGCGAGGCGAAATCGCGTCCGCCTTCATCCAGTGCCAGCAGGTCGAGCAGCCGTGCCGCACTTCCCGGGATCACTGGTTGGGCCAGGATCGAAACCTGGCGGATCACTTCCGCCGTGACATAGAGCACCGTGCCCATGCGGTCCGGGTCGCTCTTCTTCAGCGCCCAGGGCTCCTGACCGGCGAAATAGCGATTGGCTTCGGCAACGCAGGCCCAGACGACGGAAAGCGCCTGATGGATCGCCTGTCTTTCCATCGCCTCGCGCGCAGCCGGCAGCATGGCGTCGGCCTGGGCCAGGATCGCCTCGTCCTCGGCGGTGAAGGCGCCGGGCTGCGGCAGGCTGCCCTCGCAGTTCTTGGCGATCATCGACAGCGAGCGCTGCGCCAGGTTGCCGAGGTCGTTCGCCAGATCGGCATTGATGCGGTTGACGATTGCGTCGTGGCTGTAGTTGCCGTCCTGGCCGAAGGGCACTTCGCGCAGGAAGAAATAGCGCACCTGGTCGAGGCCGTAATGGTTCACCAGCGCGAAGGGGTCGATGACGTTGCCGACCGACTTCGACATCTTCTCGCCCCTGTTGAACAGGAAGCCGTGCGCATAGACCCTTTTCGGCAGCGCGATCCCGGCCGACATCAGAAAGGCCGGCCAGTAGACCGCGTGGAACCGGACGATGTCCTTGCCGATCACATGCAGGTCGGCCGGCCAGTAGCGCCAGCGCGGGTTGGTCTCGTCGGGAAAGCCGGCCGCGGTGATGTAGTTGGTCAGTGCATCGACCCACACATACATCACGTGGCGCTCGTCGCCGGGCACCTTGACGCCCCAGTCGAAGGTGGTGCGCGAGATGGACAGGTCCTTCAGGCCGCGCTTGACGAAGCTGACGATCTCGTTGCGTCGCTCGTCCGGGCCGATAAAGTCCGGATTGGCCTCGTAGTGGGCGAGCAGCCGCTCCTGATAGTCCGACAGTCGGAAGAAATAGCTCTCCTCCTCGACCCATTCCACCGGCGAGCCCTGCGGCCCGTAGCGCACGCCGTCAGCGCGCAGCTCCGTCTCGCCTTCCTGGTAATAGGCCTCGTCGCGCACAGAGTACCAGCCGGAATAGCTGTCCTTGTAGATGTCGCCCTTGGCCTCCATGCGGCGCCAGATCTCCTGGCTGGCGGCATGATGGCGCGGCTCGCTGGTGCGGATGAAATCGTCGTTGGAACAGCCGAGCGCGCCGGCCATCTCGCGGAAGCGGGTGGCGTTGCGTTCGGCCAGGTCCTGGACCGGAATGCCCTCCGCGCGCGCCGTCTGCAACATCTTCTGCCCGTGCTCGTCGGTGCCAGTCAGGAAGAACACGTCGCGGCCGTCAAGCCGCTGGAAACGCGCGATGGCGTCGGTCGCCAGGGCCTCGTAGGCATGTCCGATATGCGGCGCGCCGTTGGGATAGGAAATGGCGGTCGTGACGAAAAAGGGGGTGCGTTCGGTCATGGCCTGTCAAAGGGTCCGGCGTTCGGGTGGCATGTCATAGAGCGTGCAAGCGTCGGCGAAATCAGGGGCGCGCGGCGTCGGCAAGATCGCGCAGTGCATTGAGCACCACCTGCTTCCTGTCGAGATTGAAGGCATCCGCCTCGCGGGCGGCGCGGGTGGTCTTTTCCCATACCTCGCTGACCCTGACAAGGCGCGGGAGAGGCTGCCCCCGGTGCCCGGCGATCAGGGTGTGCAGATGCTCGCCGACCAGATCGTGGAACAGGCTCCAGGCATCGTCCGCGCCATGCTTCGACACCTGGTCGGCCAGCGCATGCGCGGCGGCGGTGTCGAGTTGCGGCAGGTGCGAGACAAGGCCGGCGAAACTGTCGGCAAGCGCGATCGTGTCACCATCGGCAAGGGTGATCGCCTTGCGCAGGGAGCCGTGGGCAAGATCGGCGGCACGCTGCGCCGTACGGCTCGATGGTTCGGCGACGCCCAGGCCCGCCAGGCCCGCCAACACCTCCTCATGCACGAGCTCGCGCATGGGCAGCAAGCGGCAACGCGAGCGGATCGTCGGCAGCAAGCGGCCCGGTGCATGCGACAGGACAAGGAACAGGGAACGGCGTGGCGGCTCCTCCAGCACCTTGAGCAAGGCATTGGCGGCGTTGGTGTTCATGTCGTCGGCCGCATCGACAATACAGATGCGCCAGGACCCTTCCGAACCGGTGGAGCCGAAGAACGGCACCGTCCGGCGGATCTCGTCGACGGTCAGGTCCTGTTTGATCTTGTCCTTCGACTTTCGCTTGGGATCGTAAGGGCGGCGCAGATGGAGAAGTCCGGGATGGGCTCCGCCGGCCACCTTGCGAAAATCGGGGTGGTCGGGCGCCAGCGTCAGATCCGTGGCGTTGAGCACGTCCGGCGCGGCGGGGTCCGGATGCGCCAGCGCGAAACGGGCGAAGCGGAAGGCGAGCGTCGCCTTGCCGATGCCTTTCGGCCCGGCCAGGATCCATGCGTGATGCATGCGTTGCGAGCGATAGGCGGCCAGCAGGGCCTGTTCGGCCTCGGCATGGCCGAGCAGCGTCTCTCGCGCGCGCGGCAGCGGGATGTCTTCCAGGGCGTCCGCCTCGGTGACGAGCGGGTCGGCGAGTTCATTCATCCGCGTGCGTCCAGGTCGTTGGCGAAACGGGTTCTCACTGCGCTCCAGATTGCCTCTTCCACCTCGTCGGCGCGCGCCGTTCCGTCAACGATGAGAAACCGGCCCGGCTGGTTGTGCGCCAGTTCCAGGAAGAGCTCGCGGCGCCGGGCATGCACAGTCTCGCCGTCGGTCTCGAAGCGGTCGGGCACGGGTGCGCCCGCCGTGGCGCTGCGGGCCGCAACCCGCGCGAGGCCCGTTGCCGGTGGCACGTCGATCAGCACCGTCATGTCCGGACGGTAGCCGGCGACCGCCAGCGTCTCCAGCCGGTCGAGAAAGCCGGTGTCGACGCCGGCCTCACCCTGGTAGACGCGGGTGGAGTCCGAAAACCGGTCGCACAGCACCCAGCGGCCGGCCTCGAGAGCGGGCCGGATCGTCGTGTCGACATGGTCGGCCCTGGCCGCGGCAAACATGACCGCCTCCATCTCCGGGCCGAGCGGCTTGACGCGGCCGCCAAGCAGCATCCGCCGGATGGTCTCGGCCCCGGGCGATCCGCCCGGCTCGCGCGTCAACAGTGCCTCTATGCCGGCCTCGTTGAGACGTGCCTTCAGCCGTGTGATCTGCGTCGACTTGCCGGCGCCCTCACCTCCCTCGAAGGTCAGGAAACGGCCGGTTCTGGGGATTGCCGCCTCATCCTTCATCAAGCCACCATCCGAACAGGGTTTCGCGCAGGACATCTCTCGCCCGGCCGGTCACTGTGCCGCGCTCCACGGCGCCCGCAGTAACGAGCGGCGCCCGGTAGACAACGGTCCCGCCCCGCAGGACCCGCAGCTCGCCAACCTCGCGACCACGCTCGACCGGGGCCGACAGAGGGCCCTTGTAGACGGCCCGCAGGTGATAGTCGTGGCGGTCGCCGCGCGGCAGCAGGATCTCCACGGACCGGTCGACCCTCAAAGGCACCTGGGAATCGGTTCCGCCAAACACACGCGCCTGCGTCACCGCCTCGCCGGCGGCATACAGCACCACCTCCTCGTAGTCCTTCTCCAGGCTGTCGAAGAGATCGCGCAAGGCATCGCGGCGGTCGTCGGAGGTCTTGTGACCCGCCACGACCCCGACGAGGCGCCGGGAGCCGCGCAGCACGGATCCGATGCCGTTGAAGCCTGACGTTTCCGAATATCCGGCGACAAGACCGTCGAGCCCGGGAATTTCCTCGAGCAACGGGTTCTTGTTGCGCTGGAAAATGCCGTTCCAGGTGAAGTCCGGGGCGCTGAAGAGCGTGTAATAGGGCGTATGTCGGGAGAGCACATAGGCGGCAAGGCGTGCGAGATCGCGTGCGCTCGTGTGGGCGCTGGCCGCCTCGTAGCCGGTCGGATTGGCGAAACGCGTGTCCGTCATTCCCAGTTCGGCTGCCCGGGCGTTCATGCGGGCCGCGAACGCCTCCTCGCTGCCGGCCATGCCTTCCGCAAGCACGATTGCCGCATCGTTGGCATTCTGGATGATCAGCCCGCGCAGCAGGTCGATCACCGGGACTTCGCTCTTGAGCCGGGCAAACATGGTGGTGACCCGTGCCGGCGCGCCGCCCGTGCGCCAGGCATGCTCGCTGACAGGAAACGTCTGTTCCTGGGTGATCTCGCCCGCAGCAAGGGCGTCGAACACAACAACGGCGGTCATCAGCTTGGCGGACGAGCCGGGCTGAAAACGCAGGTTGGCGTTGCGGTCGGCAAGCAGCGTGCCCGTGGTGAAGTCGAGCAACAGCGCCGATGTCGCATCCGCCGGTTTGGCCGTGTCCTGGGCCATTGCCGGTCCAGCGGCGGAAACGACGACCGGCAGGAGAATTGCGACTACGAGGCCGGCCTTGCGGATCAGACGGCGCAGTGCGGCCATCCGATCTGCCTGCGGGATGTGTGCGTGCGGCGGGTTTGCGTGCGGCATCGCCCCTGCCCCGGCATGCGCCGTCATGCGTCCTGCTCCTGTCGCCGTCACTGCCTTGCCGGCGAAAATGGCCGGCGCGCTCCCCGCGCCTTACGGCGCAGGGGCGAAACATACCGTCTTGGAGTGGGTACGCCTACCGGCTATTTGCCGATTGCCGAACTGTTTCAGCGCGGTGTGCGGGCAAGATCACGCGGGGCGACCCCGCCGGAGATCGCGTCGAAGGCGCTGTAGGCAGCCTCGATCCGGGCCGTTGCATGGTAGGAGGAGATCGCCGATCCGCGTGCGAACGTGCTCGGTTGACCGAGATAGGCCGGACCGGGTGCCGTTTCGCGCTCGCCCGTAAGGCTGAGCGGACCGTCGCCCTGCCCCGTTCCGCTCTCGTCATAGCCGAGCGCGGGCTGGGCGGCGGGCATATCCGGCGCGGGAGCGGAGAAGGTATTGAGCGAGGCGACCCGCACCGTCGCGGCGCTTGCCTCGAAGGCGGTTGCCGGATCGAAAGCGGCCGTGACCATGCGGCCGAAATCGCCCGATCCCGCGACAACCGGGCCGTAGGGGCGATTGCGCGGCACGGGTGCCGGACCGATCGCGACGGGGACCGAGGGTTGCGGATCTGCCATGGCGAGCATGGTGCCCGGCATGGTCGCGCCCGGCTCGACGGCGCCCGGACCGCGATAGGAGGCCATAAGGAAGGCCTCGTCCTTGCCGTGCAGGGGCGCTCGGCCGACATATTCGACCTTCACCTTCGCAACGCCCTTGCTCTTGTAGTCGAGCATGGTCGCGACGCGCTCGGAAAGGTCGATGGTGCGATTGCCGTGGAACGGCCCGCGGTCGTTGACGCGCACGATCAGGGAACGGCCGTTCTTGACGTTGGTCACCCGGGCGTAGGACGGCAGGGGCATCGTCGTGTGCGCCGCTGTCAGCGCGTTGCGGTCGAAGATCTCGCCATTGGCGGTCATGCGGCCGTGGAATGTCGGGCCGTACCAGGATGCCAGCCCCTCTGACTGGTAGTTCGGGTCGAGCTTCGGTCGGTACCATTTGCCGGCGACCTTGTAGGGCTTGCCGACCATGTAGCGGCCACCGCCCTTGGGCACCGGTTTCCCGCCATCGACCATGCGCGGGCTTGCCGCGACGCCGTATTTCTCTTCGCTGAACTTGACCTTGCCACCGCTTTTCGGCGCGGAACCGCAGCCGGCCAGCGCCAGGCAGAGGGTGGAGACCGTCACGAACGCAAGCGTACGGGGCGTCGCCAGTCGCGACAGTCCACCCGCACCCGGCAAGGGTGTCATGTGACGGGAAATCCTGGGGTTTGCGCTCAAGTTCCGGCGGTTGTCCGCCAGTGCCTTGTCGTTCGTCATGCTGCCGCCCTACTCGATACCTGAACCGGCGGATTCCGGAGCCGTGAAACCTGTCCCGCATGCGTCCGGGAGTTTTCACAACAACTCGCGTTCCTCATGTCACCTGCCGGCGGAAATCCTTTCCGCCGGTCCGACATGTCCGGACACTGCCCGCCCCGCATTCATCGCATCGGGCGGCCCTCAGTGACCGCATCCCGCGATGACGGGATCTGTTCCTCGGCAGTGCACGCCGGTCGGACCCGTTTTCACGATGCCGCCCCCCAAATGGCGCATCGCGACACGAGTACCACAGCGTCTCTTACTGCAAGGTGAAGACAGGGTCGATAAGCTGACCGCGCAAGAATACCGCTTTTCCACCGACCTGTAGCAAAAGGGCCGCAGTTCCCGGATCATTCGAACCCTGATGGCCTTGCTGGGCGGTTCTGGTTCAGTTCCCGATTCTGGCGCGCCCCGACAGGCCGTCGTCGCGTTTCCAGAACAGCATGTCGCCCTCCCCCTTCGACAGGGTGAAGCAGAACTGCTTGCCGTCGTACCAGCTCTGCCATTTCTGGCAGAGACGATCGCCCCTCACCCACCATTTGCCCTGGTCCTTGGGTTGCATGAAGCGGCCAAGGCCGACGGCATCGCCCGACCCGTTCACGCGACCGTTGGACTTGTAGTAGAGCGGGAACTCGCCGCCGAGCGGCGTCTTGAGGTAGATGCGCTTGCCGGCGACGGTTTGCAGGATTTCGCGTTCTGACAATGGCGTGCGTGCCTGCGCGACTGTTGCGGTGGCCGCGCAGGCCACCATCGCGAACACTGCCGCACATGCTGAGAACTGCCTGGTCATGCCTTGTCTCCCGGATATCGATTGCTGGGCGAGCGGCTGTCTGGCGCCGCCCCGGCTCTCTCCAACCATGATTACGGGAATGCAGGCGAAGCGGATCAGGGCGAACGAGACGTGGGCTTTTCTGGCAAGCGGATCGCCGGAAGGCCGCCGCGACCCGCAAACCGTTCTCGGATATCCGGATTTGCGCCCGGCACGCACTTGTGTGACGCCGGTCACACAACGTCTGCAGGGGCTACGCTACAACAAGGACATGGCGCGTGCCCCCGCGCCGGACGCCGATCAAACGGCGCTGCCGCCGATCCGGTCCCTGCCTCGACCTTCCGGATCGGCGGCTTTCGTTTGCGCGGCGCGAACCCGCCCTCTCCCACAGCATCTCCCCCTTGCCGCTTGACAAGAAGGCGTGGCAAGGCGAAACGGGATCGCGCAGGATGGGTGGCCGAGTGGTTTAAGGCAGCGGTCTTGAAAACCGCCGTGCGGGAGACCGTACCGTGGGTTCGAATCCCACCCCATCCGCCAAACACCGCCGATTGCCGCACAAATTGAACGGTTATTTTCTTTATTATCAATCTGATAGATTACCGCGAGGCGATTGGCGTGCGGAGAGGAGTTCTCACACGCCCAGCCAAGCACGATAGCCCTACCAGTATAACCGCCGATGGTACTCCACAGGCCCGCTGCGCTTCTGCTAGGCAAGGTAGCAACAGGTAAGCGTGTTGCGTGCCTCATCGCTCTTGATGGGCCGGAATTTTTCGGTGGTGTCATGGCGTGGTGTGCGGGACAATAAAACTGGTAAAATGACGTGAATCAAGCCGATCATGAATGATGACAAAGACCCGAGCGTCACACCGATAGCAATAGACAAGGTACGAGCCTCCAAGGCTGGTCATGCTTATCATGAAGCTTGGGCAGCGCGTACAGCGCTTGAGCTTCTTCTGCCGTCGACCGACCTCACCGCCATCACGCTCGAAGGCTTTGATGAACGAGACGAGCAAGAGCTGGGAACCGGTGCGGTCGAGATCGCTGATCTTGTCCGATACCACGGCGGAACCGACGTTGCCCGGGCGCACCGAGTCACGATCGTTCAGTTCAAATACTCGATCGCCAGCGCCGACACATCAGTTCGAGCCGCAGACCTTGCTTCTACGCTCACCAAATTCGCCGCAACCGACGCCGAGCTTCGAGCGATGCACGGCGATGACCATGTCGACAAAGTGGTCAGGTATGAATTTTCAACAAACCGGCCCATCCACGACAATTTAGGTCCGGCGATTGCAGCAGTGATCGCGGATACCGAAGAAGATGGTGATAAGGGGCGCCAAGCAGCCCGAATCGCGCAAGCTCTGAAGGACTACCCGCATCCTGCTGCCGAGTTGCTGCGTCGGCTAGATTTGATGGGCAGCAAAGGGAGCTTGATCGACGCGGAGCGCACGATTTCCGCGACCCTAGCTGCATGGAGCGAACCCAGTGATCCAGATGCGGAGAAGCGCCTGCTCAAGCTGCGGAATCTTATCAGGATTAAGGCCGGCCCCGGCAGCGAAACAGATAAGCGTGTTGATCGGGTAGCAGTCCTGGCTGAGTTGGAAGTCGAGCACGAGGATCGCCTGTATCCGACCCCTGATGCATTTTCCGAGGTCAAGGAAGTCGTGCAGCGCGCGGTTCTCGACGACATCACAATCCTTGCCCGTGAGGTTGGTTTTCCCCTCGTGGTCCATGCGGCAGGTGGAATGGGCAAAACGGTGTTGATGCAGGGCATGACCGACCAGTTGCGCGCTGACGGACCCGTAGTACTCTTCGACGGGTTCGGCGCAGGGCGATGGCGGGACCCTGCTGACGGCCGGCATCTCCCGGAGCGGACATTGGTTCACATTGCCAATCTCCTATCCGGGCAAGGACTTTGCGATATTCTCCTGCCCGTCGCTGACGTAACCAGCTTGCTGAGGGCATTTCGGAGGCGGTTGGCCCAGTCTGTCACAACGGCTCGGAACACGCGCAGCGACGCATGTCTGTCGCTGGTTCTAGATGCCATCGACCACGCTGGTCTTGCCGCACAGGAAACCGCCACGTCATCATTCGCCCATCTTCTCCTGCGCAGCATCAGTATCGATCCGATTGATGGTGTTCGTATCGTTGCATCGTGCCGCACCGAGCGGCTCGCGTTGGCAACCGGCGACAGCTCGCATCGCTCTTTCTCAGTTCCATTGTTCACTGACACTGAGGCACGTACTCTTATCGCACGCCGAGTACCGGACGCCTCAGCCGCTGAAGTCGCTGCGTTACTCATGCGATCCGGCCGCAATCCACGCTGCCTAGACAATCTGATTTCGAGTGGACGCCCCTTCGATCCAGTGTCCTTCCCCGACAACCCTAGCGAGCCACACGATCTGCTCGATGCGCTTCTCCGCAAGCGTCTTGAAGAAGCGCGCAGTACGGCGCGCGCTCGCGGTGCCACAGATCGGGACATCGATCTTCTGCTCACCGGCATTGCCCTGCTGGCGCCGCCGGTACCAATCGAAGAACTCGCCGCAGCGCATGGATTGATCGCCGAGCAGGTCGAGAGTTTCGCCGCTGATCTCGCTCCCTTGCTGGAGCGAACACCCCATGGTCTGATGTTCCGCGATGAGCCTACCGAAACTCTGATCCGATCTACCTATGGCACGAGGCAAGTGGGCCGAGATCGAGTTATTGCCGCTCTTCAGGAACGCCAGCTTACTTCAAACTATGCAGCCCGAGCGTTGCCGGCGCTGCTTACATCGCTGCGCGATGCGGATCAGCTCATTCGGCTGGCTTACGACCTGCGCGTTCCCAGCGGGGCGTCACAAGTCAGCACGCGCGACATCCGGTTAGCTCGGATCACGGCCGCTATCGCGTTGGCGGGAGAGCTTGGCCGGCGCGACGATCTTTTGCGCCTACTGCTGGAGGCATCGCTTGTTGCCGCCGGCCACGAACGATCCGACCGTTTTCTCTACGAGCATCCTGATCTCGCCGCAGCGGCAGGTGACCCCGAGGCGCTGCGGCGTCTCTCTGCAACCAATGTTGGCTGGCCAGGTGGCAAGCACGCCGCGCTGGCATTGGCGAATGCGTTCGCTGGCGATCGAGACGAAGCTCGCCGTCATGCCCGGCGGTCGATCGACTGGCACAATTGGTCGGCACACTCAAAACGTGGCGCGCGATTCAACGAGTCGAACACGTCGCGAAAATGGGACGACGTTGGCTTCGCCTATGTCGAGATGCTCGCGGGCAACGATGTGCGTGTAGCCGAATTCTTCGCCCGCCGAGATGACGGTGCGGCGTTCGCCAAATTTCACGACCTATTTGATCTTCTAGAGCGCCACCAACGTTCTGCCCACCCTCCGACCACGCGTATCGCAAGACGGCTATTGCGATGCCGAATTCCATCGCGGGCCCTCTTTGCAGCCGCGCTGCAATTCGCCGGCGGCGACCCCTCCCATGTGATCAGGATGATCACCGCCCTTTCCGCTGCTCCGCCTATCACCGACAACAACAAGAACTTGGCGATGGCCAGCGTTCTGGCGTCAGCCCGAGCGGCCGATCTCGGCTTGGAACGAGAGGGGACGGCTATCCTCGCCGGGGCAGCGCTCAAAGCCCAAACGATCTATGACTATTCGAGCTACTATCCGATTGACCGCACGGTCGATGTGATCGTGCTCGCTGCCGGCGTGCGAGCTGCGTTGCGGCGCAAGCCTGTCACTTTAATAGACATTGCACCGGCGGAACTGATTGAATTGGCTCCCGTAAGCGCGCGGTCGCGCGGCGCAGCTGCCTTCGTTCGCGTGCTGAATCAGAAGCTGGCCGCACCAAAGTATGATGGAAAGCAGCGGCGGCGAAAACGGCGCGATGGACTTGATGAAGAGAAGCGCTCCGAATATTCGCGCGTTCTCAGCAACCGGGTCACGCCGTTGCTGCAATACGCGCAGGACGCCGCTAACATCATTCGCCCACCGCGCGGAACAACGCGCACCGAGATGCTGATCGCGGCTTTCGACCGTCTTGTCAGCGACGTCGATGAAGCATCCAACTACCCGTATCGAGACGGGAAGGCTTACCTCGCGCGAACAGGTTTCCGCGTGCTTTTCTATCTCGCCGACGCGTTGGGAGCGTTCGACGCAGTTCTTGCAACGCGTATGGCCGAATGGGCGGCGAATGCCCCGGGCTTGTTCGCTCCAGAACTGACTGACGCTGTGGCTCGGCTCTCTCGTATCCCGCATTGCCACGATGCCGCGCTCCTGCTCGCCAGCCACGTCGAGCGGAAGATTCAGCTGGATACTGATGTCGGATCTAGGGTCACCGCCTATGGCGGCCTTGCGCGCGCGCTGTGGCGAGTGAGTACCGACGAGGCCGCAGCGTACTTCCGTCGCGCGCTCGACTTAGCCGAAGCAATTGGTTCGGACGATTTCGATCGCACCAATCACCTTCTGGAATTGACTGGGCACTATTCTGGCCCGGAGCTGTCGCCTGAGGCCGCGCACACCCTCGCGCGCATTCTTGAGTTGAATCAGAATGAGGATGACCGGTTTCCTTGGATCGAATACGCGCAGACGATGGTGCCGATTGCCGGTAGTGCAACGTTGGCGATGCTGGCACGGCTGGATGATCGTGATGCCGCACGTCTTGGCCTGTCCCTCGGTCCTGCGCTCACAGTCCTCATCCGCAACTCCAAGCTGTCGGCTGAGGTCGCGGTCGCACTGTTCGGCCTAGCTGCTCCGATCGAAACGTGGACCTGGCACATTTCTGATTTCGCGTCGGAAGCTGTCGGCCGTCTGCCTCAGGAGCGAAGAGAATGGTTGTTCAACCTGCTGATCGTCGAGATTGATCGCGACGATCAGCTGTCTCCCGCGCGAGAGACGATCGAAGGGTTACATCGTCTCGCCAAGCAAAATCTCCCCGCTACCTCGCCGGCTCGGATGCGGATCGAGGGACTGCTCGCTAGACTCGGACCGAAATCGGAGCAGCTACCGCCGGATAGGCCGATAATCAGCACTGAACTTCCGGTGGTTTTCCCGATTGACCTGAGCAATCCAGATGAGATTGATCGGCAAATACTGAGCGAGGAAATTGACCACACTGGACGGCGATGGCCGCTTCGGACACTGCTTGAACTGGGGAAGCGGACGACCTCGCCCGCAGATCGTCTCGGCTTCGTCCGCGCGGTCGTCGAAGCGAGCGCCGCGACGCTTGCCGACAAAGTCCGAGCGCTGGACGATTATCTAGAAGACTGGAGCGCTTCGTCGGCGGCTATGCGCGATGCGTTACCGGAGCTTGGGCTCCGGCTGGCGTCAAAACATGCCACAGAGCTCGCGGGTTCCAGCACTGATGCATGGGGTGGCTGGCGGGGGCTTGAGCGATATTTTCGAGCCAATCGTGTCGCACTTGTCGAACATGTGGTTGCCGGTCTTCGCGCGAGCGCAGATGGTCTTGGCGGGAATGCATGGCTGGCGCTGGCCGCTAGGCTTGCCGCTGATGCTAGCGACAGCGCTATCGCGGACGGCCTTGAGAGGTTCTTGGCGAACACCGGCGAGAAGTTACCTACTGAAGTTGGCGACGGACCTTGGGACGCACGTTTGGCTGTTCCGGGCGAGGAGGCCACCTTGGTGGCGGAGCTCCTGTGGTCGAGACTCGGTCATCCCATTGCGGCAATGCGCTGGCGCGCTGCGCATGCAGTGCGGCGTGTGGCTGAAATTAGGCGCTTCGATGTTATTGAAAGGCTGATCGAGAGTTTTGAGTCTGGCTCGGGCCTACCTTTTAGTGATGCAAAGCTCCCCTTTTACTCCATGCATGCACAGCTCTGGCTGTTAATCGCGCTCGCACGCGTGGCAAAAGATTCTGTGGACGCACTGATCTCTCGACGTGCGTTTTTTGAACGGATCGCCCTCTCCGCTGAGTTCCCGCATGTAGTGATGCGTGCCTTCGCAATTGATATACTGCTTGAGATAACCCAAACACTCGCATCCGACGAGCGCGATGCATTGACAGCCATGCTTGCCCCGGCGAACCTGTCGCCCTATCCCCACGCTCCTCGGTCGGATTACACCGAGTTCCGTTATATTCCCCGGCCGGATTCTTCGCCACGACGGGACGACACCTTCCACCTCGACTACGACTTCAATAAATATCATGTCGAGCGCCTGTGTCATGTCTTCGCTTGCCCTGGCTGGGAAGTGGAAGACCGGATCGGTGCCTGGGTGCGTCGTTGGGACGCCGCCGTGCGGGCAATGCATGATTGCCCGCGTAGCAGCAGCTACGATGAAACTTGGTCATCAGGCTATGTTCCGAACCGGGACCGATATGGAGGATATCTCGGCTGGCATGCGCTCATGCTTGTTGCCGGCGATCTGGTGGCTGCGCGTCCTGTCGTGGGTGAGGACTGGAGTGGCGACGCTTGGACGGCGTTCCTTAAGGAATATCGGCTGTCTCGCGACGATGGCCTGTGGCTTGCCGATCTTACTGACCCATTTCCGCTCGATCTCACCAAGGAGGCGGATATGCCTATGCCGGAGAGCAGCAATGGCAGTACGGCGCGCGAGGATATTCAGTTGCTGGCCCCCTTGCTAGGTATCGATGACCGTAGTGTTACAGCGGATTGGATTCCGGTTTCGGGGGTATGGTCGATTGGCCACGACACGACGGTCACAGTTCGCAGCGTAATGGCAAACGCAATTGATGCTCGATCGACGACAATGGCGCTGCTGTCTGACGAACCGTTCTTTCGGTGGTTACCTCACGATGAAGACGAGATCGGTCGTCATTTCGGCCGCGACGGTCATACTGTTCGGCCGTGGGTCGCGGAAACCCCCAACACTGAGCGCCAGCTGGATCGCCATGATCCTTATGCTACCACCACAGCTCTCGATAGGCCATTCCCATCGACGTTCACCCAAGAACGGATGGGGACAAAGCCGGACGATCCTGTCGTCCGCCGATGGTTGATCGACGGGACAACAGCCTTTCGCGCAGAAGCTTGGGGCGCTGAGGGTGGACGGGGCGAACACGCATGGAGCAAGACCGGTTACCGACTATTCGCCAAGAGCGAACCGTTGCTGTCACTGCTGGACTCAACCGAACGAAACCTCGTTGTCGCGCTCAAGCTTCAGAAGTATCATAAGGGAAAGTCGAGCGGGCGCGGCGGGGACACCAGCGGGTTCACGCATCGCTCACTGGTGGTTATTATAAACGGTCGCGGGCACTTCTGGGCTCCACGGCGCCTTTCACAACAAGCCAAGCAAGCCCTTGCGGCGCTCGATCCCGATCGACGGCGCGATTTCTATGCGCGCTTCCGCGCCATCGCCGGCCTGCCAGATGAATGGCTCGCTCGGCGGAATGATCCGCCGGTCAGCACCGAGCAAATTAGAATCTTCATCGAGGGCTTATCGTCCGACTAGCGGTCGCAGCTCTAAACGACCCCTGCTTCGGGATCGCTCAAATCGATCGCGGGCGGCCGAAACGGATGCAGAATAGAAGATATGGGGATCATTTTAGAGGGCTATAGCGTAGATGTAGTTCTCTGTTTCGTCGGCTTCGGCCCGCCAGCGCGCTCATTGTCAGGTGCTGCCCAGGTTTTGCCAGATCGCTCGCTTTTCCGACGCCGATCGCTGGTCGCCTTCCTGATTCATTCCAGGCCTACTCCTTCCATTCTATGTGGAGTGGAGGGTGAAAAAGCGGCTCCGTGCCCCGTGGACAGAACGGTCAACGCTGTCCATCCGACGATACGGTTTTCTGTCCTGCTTGCTGCCGGGTGGCTTCGCCAAGCTGCGCGAGATGACCAGCCAGGTCGGTTGCTTCTCCGCCCGCGTTGATCGTCTCGAAATAGTCATGCCAGCCCGATTGCGCGATGCCGTCGACCAGTGCCTCGAGCGCCGCGTCGTTGGGGCAGCGCCATACGGCAAAGAATGTCTGCGGCGCGGCGTGCGCTTTGGTCTGGTCGACCTTGCCAAGGGCAAGGGCTTCCACGCCGAGGGCCGACAAGGCTGGCATGGCCGCGCCGATGGCGGCGAAGAACTGCTGGCGTTCGGTGTCAGTCAGCGCCAGCCAGGCGGGCTTCGGCGTGTAGAGTTCGGCGAGATAGTGAGTCACGATGGATTGCATCCGGTTCAGTGTCGGGAGGCGGGTTTGATCAAACGCAAGGCGCGCTTGCAGATGCGCGCCGTCTCCGGCGTCGGGCTTTCGGCAGACCAGCGGGCGCACAGGGCCTTGACCCGGTCGGGCCGGTCCTTGCCGGCATCGTTCAGCCAGTTGCCGACCGAGTTCTGCACATAGGCGGCAGGATCCGCGCGAAGCGAAACGGCGGACACGCTCCGAAGGCGCCCCGGTCCATTCGCCGAGCAGCGCGATGGCGCTTGCAAGCTCGGCGGCAAGATGCGGACGTACCGTCATCCAGGACCACTCCCGCACCCCGAAATGCGGATCGCCCGCATAGGGACAGATGGCCGCGAGCCTTTTGACGAGCGGCATCTCGGCCACGCCGATCATGAAGCAGGCCCAGCCGCGCGCGGTGTCCGATGGGTGCCGTGCAAGCCGGTCGAGGGCGGTGCCGCGCACCGTTGACCTTCTGGACCTTTGGGCCGGCAACCTTGAGGCGACGGCCCGGTCCGTGGATCGGCTTAAATCGAAAATCACCAGCGAGTAGGCGAACCAGGCAGCGGGCTCGCTTAGTCTGATTCCGTTGCGTGCCGAGGCGAATTTGACGCCTGCCATGTAGTTGCCGGGATTTTATTCGTGTCGTGGCGCGACGGCCCTGAATTGCTTGAGCTTGTTGAAGCCTCTCTCGGCCAGATTGCGCATCCGATGATCCCCGGAATGCGGGCTTATACCCCTTCCCTACGGCTGACTTGCAATCGCTTCCGGGCTTGCTCACTCCGGTTTGCCGGTGGCTTTAACAGGAGCCGTTCGCGCCGCCTGTTCCTTTCCGCCCATGCGGTCGAAAAGCGTCCTCGCGAGAAAGACCTGTTTCAGCCAGGGCACCCGGTTCCACCGTCTCACACAGCCTCTTGCAAGCCCGATTTTTTATGATAACAACATAAAGATATCTTTATATGGACAATATCTTATGGAATCGATTTTCGCCTTCACTCTGGCAAGCGTTGCACTGCTGGGCTCTCCCGGACCCGGCATCACCGCATTGGTCGCGGTCGGCAAAACCAGCGGCCTGACCGGCGGCTTCCGGTTTCTCGCCGCGATGCAGGTCGGCCTTGCGCTGGCCGCCGGGTTCAGCGCCCTCGGTCTGGCGAGTACGCTGGAAGCCTTCCCGGCGGCGCGCACGGTGCTCTCGGCAGTGTCGATCTGCTATCTGGTTTGGCTGGCCTGGCAGATCGCCAGCGCCCCGGTTGCCGGCGAAATCGGCGACGCCGACCGCGCGGTCAAGCCGAGCATCCTGACCGGCTTCGTCCTGGGTGTTGCAAACCCCAAGGCCTACCTGGCATTTGCATCGCTGTTCGGATCTTTCGTTGTCCTCCAGCCAGCCCTCGGGACGAGTGACACCCTGGCCAAATGGACGCTCTGCGTCGCCGTCATGATCGTGGTGGACTTCGCGTGGCTGGCCCTGGGCGCCAGCCTTGGCCGGATAGTGCTCCGCCCTGCGGCGGAGCGCGTCATGAATGTCGCAATGGGCGCGGCAATCGTCCTAGCGTGCCTGATAGCGTTTATCTAGTCAGCGTTCCTGATGATCACTTGCCGAGCCGGAAGAGTTCGGAAGCATATTTCACGGTGATGCCATGCACGAAGGCGGAAATCAGGACCGCAGCAATGGCGATCACGATGATTTCGTTGATCATTCGAACCCCTTCGAAGTCCATGGCCACGAACACCGCGAAAAGCGCCGTCGCCAGGCCTCGCGGTCCGAACCAGCCGTAGAAGAGCCGCTCATTGGTGGACGTCGGCGAGAGAAGCGCGGCCAGCAGGCAGGCTTCCCAGAATGGCCAGTGCGGCAACAGGACCAGATTGATCGCAGCCCCGATGACGATGGCAAGCGGCAGTCCGATGAGCAGCATCCGCCGTGTCCGCTGGCCGATCTGCTTCAGCGTCTTCCGGTGCAGGGTTGTGGCATCGGCAAAAAGCAGCAGGGCCAGCGTGACCTCGGCCAGATGGTGGAAGGTCGTGGCCGCCTCCAGATCCAGCGTCGCGCCGCCTGTACCAACCACCACGCCGATGGCAAGAAAGACCATCGGCATTGTTATGCCGACTGAAGCGATTTTGGCCGAGTACATGCAGCAGACAAGCATCGCGAACGCGATATAGACGAGATAATGTTACATGGCTGTCTCAGCTGGGCCTTTGCTCCGTTCCGATCGGCGCCCCGCCAACATTCAACGTCGGCCGGACCTTCGTCCCCTTGTTTGTGGCCGAGACTTTCCTCCCTGTCGACGCTCCTGTCGTCACGCTCACCAAATACTGGAGGCCTGCGGCCGGCCGGACTCGTTGAGGCGCGCGCAGAAGCCCGCTTCACCTGCGGCCTGAGTGATCTGCAACCACAGTCCACGCGGAAGCTGAAGGGACGAGGCCGCCGGGATCAAGGCCACCGCGATGCTCGTCACCGCTTTGGAGTTGAGCGTCCCGACCGCCGCCGCCCGGCCGCATCGACGAGACGACGGAAGGTCGGGCATTCCATGTGGGACGGCGCGGGGCAATCGGCGACGTGACGCAGCGTGTCGCGCAGCGCAGCGAGTTCGCCGATCTGACGGTCCAGTTCGTCCGCCTTTTCATGCAAAAATGCGCGCGGCAGGTCCGGCGCGCCGTTGCGGCCGAACATTCCCGATATCTCGTCGAGGGAAAAGCCGGCCGACTTTCCCATCGCGATCAGCTTGAGCTGCAACAGGACTTCCGGCGGAAACTGGCGCCGCAGGCCGCTGCGGGCGATGGAGGAAATCAGTCCGATCTCCTCGTAATAGCGCAGCGCCGAAGGGCGCATGCCGCTGCGTTCGGCGACCTCGCCGATGTCGAGAAATTTCATGCTTGACCTCAAGTCGACTTGAATTCGTAGCCTGCCCTCTCAACGCGTTTCAGGCAAGAGGAGCCCCGCATATGAATCCCGCAACCCCGCCCGCATCCGCCGCCGCCCGCCGGGCAAGCCTGGCGGTGCTCGCTCTCTCGATGCTGCTCGCGTCCCTAGGGACGAGCATTGCCAATATCGCCCTGCCCGCGCTTGCGGAGGCCTTCTCGGCGCGTTTCCATGAGGTCCAGTGGGTCGTCGTCGCCTATCTGGCCGCACTGACTGTTTCCGTCGTCGTCGCGGGGCGGCTTGGCGACATTTTCGGGCTGCGGCGCATGCATCTTGCCGGCCTTGGACTGTTTTGCCTGGCCTCGCTGCTCTGTGGGCTCGCGCCGGATCTCGGGTTGCTGATCGCCGCCCGGGCTCTTCAGGGCGTCGCCGCCGCCTTCCTGATGACGCTGACCATCGCGCTTGTGCGCCAGAGCGCGGCTCCCGATCGAATGGGGCAGGCCATGGGCCTGCTGGGCACGGTGTCCGCCATCGGCACAGCCCTTGGCCCCTCGCTCGGCGGCTTTCTCGTGTCGGCAACGGGTTGGCCCGGCATCTTCCTCGTTCAGGTGCCGGTTGCCGCGGCGACCATAGTGCTGGCGTCCGTGTCTCTGCCCCCGGATGCCGACCGGCCGGAAGGCCCTGCCACCGGCCTCGGTCTTGGCGAACCCGGCCTGTGGCCGGGCCTGGCGCCGGCCCTGCTGGTCAACGTCCTGGTGGCGGCGGTGATGATGACGACGCTGGTCGTCGGCCCGTTCTATCTCGGCCTCGGACTGGGCTTGGGCGAGATGACCGTCGGCCTGATCATGTCGGTCGGTCCGGCGATCTCGATCCTCAGCGGCCTCCCGTCCGGGCGGGCGGTCGATGCGTGGGGCGCGCGGCCCGTGCTCGGTGCCGGGCTGGGGCTGCTCGCCACCGGGGCGTTTTCCCTGTCGGTGCTGCCGGGCCTGCTCGGCGTTGCCGGCTACATGATGGCCATTGCCGTCCTGACGCCGGGGTATCAGCTCTTTCAGGCCGCGAACAACACGGCGGTCATGACTGATGTCGCGGGAGACCGGCGCGGCGTGGTTTCGGGCCTTTTGAGCCTGTCGCGCAATATCGGCCTCATCCTTGGCGCGTCCGCGATGGGGGCCGTCTTCGCCATTGGCGTGGGCACCGACGATGTCACCACGGCGTCGCCCGTGGCGGCGGGCAGCGGGATGCGGTTGGTGTTCGGCGTCGCCGGCGGCCTCATGATGCTTGCCATCGGCATCGCCTTCGCGCGCCCTGTCCTGCGGCGGACATCATGAACGGAGCGGCCGGAGCGGCGGTCCGTGCCTTGCCTAGCCGGCCAGATGCAGGCGCAGCGGCTTTGTCGCCTCGCGCCTGATCCGGCCTTTCGCCTCGAGATCAAGTTGTGCCGCCTTCAGCCACCAGCCGGCCTTCTCTCCACCGGGGAAAAGCTCCTGCGGCAGCAGCGGCAACAGCTTTTCCTTGGCCTGCGCCACGGTCACGCCCGGCGAGGCGGCGGGCAGGACCGCCAGAAGGGCGTCCCGCATCGCCTCGTACTTGGCCTTGTCCACCCGGACAACGTGCCCGGGCGAGGTGAAGTTCTCGATCTCGATCTTTTCAGCTTTCAGCGCCATTGAGACGTCCTCCGACAAAAGTGATTTCCGGTGTGCGGAAGCCCATCGCCGCCCACGCCGCCAGCAGTCTCAGGACAAATGCCAGGGACGACCGCCGGTGCCCGCTCTCGCCCGCCCCCGCATTCTCGACCCGGTCACGATAGATCGTCAGCCAGTGTCCCTTGGTGAAATCGAGAAACATCGCCGTGTTGCAACAGGTTGCCACGACACGGCGCGTCGGCGAGCCCGGATCGAGGCGATGCTCGCGAAGATGCACCGCGCCGCGTTCGCAGCGCACGCGGTCCTTCCTGTAGAGCATGCAGGGCGTGCCGCCCTCGGCATCCAGGACGGGAGCCGCTCCCGGGAGTGCCTCGAGCAGCCGGCCAGCCTTCCGGCAACTGGAGCACTGGCAGGCGGTGGTGATGATGGGCGACCCCGTCACCTCCAGCGCCACCGCCCCGCACCTGCAATTGACGGCCCGTGCCTGCGGCCTTGCTTCACTCATCGCGCATCTCCCGATCTATAACTAGACTAGACAGTCCAGTTTGATTGGTCAACACCGCCGTGCTAGGATCGCCGGGAGCGTCCTTTGACCGGACGCCTGACCCCGGAGGCGCAAGCGCGAATGTTGAAACCAGGATGAGTGCCGGCGGCAAGGCCCGCGTGGAACGGACCCGCAGGGCGATCCTGGACGCTGGCGAGGCAGTGTTTCTCGAACATGGCTTTCTCGGCGCCAGCATGGACCAGGTGTCCGAGATGGCCGGCGTCTCGAAACAGACGGTCTATGCGCATCTGCAGAGCAAGGAAGCGCTGTTTCTCGAGGTGGTCGGCGGCATGACCGGCGGCGCCGGCGACAGGCTGGCCGAGCAGGTTGCCGATCCCGAAATGGACCGTCCTCTGGCGGATTTCCTGCTGGACTTCGCGCAACGGCAACTCGAGATCGTCCTAACCCCCCGCCTGATGCGGTTGCGGCGGCTGGTGATCGGCGAGGTCGGGCGGTTTCCCGAGCTCGGCCGGATGTTGCACGAACGTGGGCCGGGGCGTTCGATCGCGCGGCTTGCCCGTGCCTTCGAGGTCTACCGCGAGGCGGGGCATGCCGCCATCCCGGAGCCGCACGAGGCGGCAACCCACTTCAACTGGCTGGTGATGGGCGGGCCGGTCAACGCCGCGATGCTGCTGGGCGACAACGCCATCCCCGACAGCGCGACACGGAACCGCCATGCCCGGGAATGCGTCCGCATCTTCCTTTCGGCCTATGCGGCGGAGGACGGGACGCCCGCGTCCTGACCCGGTAGGCGCCCATCGATCATCGCTTGAGTCGAAACGAATGCACTTGTTCGCCGCGCGCCGAAAGGCGGTATCCGATCTTCAGGCTTTCCGTGAGGCCGAGATCCTTGAGGCGGCGGATGCGGGCCTTGAAGACGGGTTTTTCCAGGCCCATCTCGGCCGCCAGTTCCGCCGCCGCGATAGCCGGACGCGCGGCGATGAGGCCCATGGCGCGCGCGGTCCAGGCACCGTCCCGCGAACGCGCATCAATGGCATCGAGCCGTCCGGCAATGTCGGCCAGCGCTTCGGCGGAAAGGGCGTCCTCATCGCGCAGGGCGGCGCGCGGATCCTCGCCCCTCCAGGCGATCTCGATCCGCTCCAGGGTGCCGTCCTTTCCACCTCCGGCGAGCCAGATGCGCAGCGCCTGTGCGTCGGCAAAACCGGCCATGCGTGCGTCGACATCGGAAAGTGCCGCCTCGTCGACAGGACCAATCGCGCCGATGCTGAGGACGCCGACGGCGGTGCGCAACGTACCGCCGGGCGAGACCGTCCGGCGCTTCCAGCGTCGGAATTGCAGGGTGATCTCCCCTGCCCTGATCCCTTCCAGAACCGCGCGTTTGATCAGCATCGCCTCTCCTTGCCCTGGCGTATCCGGACCGGGTCCAGGTGGCGGGATGGTCGGAAAAAAGCGGCGAGACTTCAACCCCTGCGTGTTCCGTGAAGGGACATGCCGTCGGGGCTCAACCCTTGCAGCCGAAGGGCAGGAACGATCCGGTGATGCCTTGCGAAACCGCCATCATCGACAGCATGTCGGCGACCTCGAATTCAGCGGCGCTTTTCGGGCAGACGCTTGCTGGCGTCAAGCAGCCGCCAGCGATGAAGAGCTTGTTGCCCTCAACGAAATCCTGGCCGAGACCTTCGCCGCCCCGCCACTCGAGCACTTTGTTCCACGCGTCGCCGTAAAGCGCGCATTTCTTCTCCGACCAGGCATCCGCCTTTGCCGTCGCAACCGTTCCGGCGGAGGCCAGGAGGAGAACGCCGAGCCAGGCCAGGCCCTTGCAAATCGATGAAGTCATTCTGTCCGTTCCGGTCATTGTTGCGGATTTCCCCGCCGTTCGGGGCGCCGCTCGTCCCGAACCGCGCCTTGTCGGGTGAACCGGGCGGGACTGTGGCAACGCCTCCCAAAACCGGAAATTTGCCGGCGGACGCGGCAGCGTTTCGGTTATGGTCAGGATCCCGCGCCTCCCACGCCGCGGGTATTTCGATTCAATGGGCAGTCCTGGCAATGACATCCTGTTCGGTTTGCGGCAATGGCGACTACGTCTTTCACGGCGTTCTGGAAGCAAAGCTGATCGGCCAATGGCAGCTTTCCGCCGAGGAGGCCGCCTATATCGACGCCCAGCAGGGCACCCGCTGCACGCAGTGCGGTTCCAGCTTGCGGGTGGCCGCTCTCGCCGACGCGATCCTCGCCGCTCTCGACCATGCGGGGCCTCTGGTGGATTTCTGCCGCTCGGATGCCGGTGCGATGCCGCGCGTCCTCGACATCAACGGCGCGGTCTTCATTTCCGATGTCCTGTCGGTGCTTCCCGGCTACGTCAGAGGCGACTATCCGGAGGTCGACATGCTCGACCTCCCCTACGCGGACGAGAGTTTCGACATCGTCCTCCATTCGGACACGCTCGAGCACGTGCCCAACCCGTTGCGTGCGCTGGAGGAATGCCGTCGCGTCCTGGTTCCGGGAGGACGTCTCTGCTACACGGCGCCGACCATTGTCGGCCGGATGACGCGCAGCCGTGCAGGCTTGCCGAAGAGCTATCACGGCGATCCGAAAGCGAATGCCGACGACTATCTGGTGCACACCGAGTTCGGCGCGGACATGTGGTGCTACCCGCTCCGCGCCGGGTTTGCCCATGTCGGGCTCCACCAGCGCGACTTTCCGGCGGCGATCGCGATCACCGCATCGCGGGCAGGTGGGCCGGCCGTCTCCCCGTCATCCGCCAGGCATCTGACCGGATATGTCGATGTCGCCGGACCCGATCTCGTGGCAGGCTGGGCCATGGACCAGACCGGGATTTCGGCAGTTGCGGTCGACGTCATCATCAATGACACGGCCACAATCCGGGCACCGGCACAGAAACACCGTCCGGATCTTCAAGGTATATACGAAACGTCGGGTAACCATGGTTTTCATGTGTTGCTCGATCGCTCGCTTCTAAGGCCAGGAACCAATCGGGTGACCGTCTGTTTTGCCGGAACCGATGTGCAGATCCCCAATGGTGACCAGTATTTTCAATTCTTCTGATCACGCTTCCGCCCGGCCGCGGCGCACGGCAAGACGGAGCTGCTTTTCCGTTTCGACGAGAGCCAGGAAAACCACGCCGATCGCAACGACGAGCGCGCCGTCTGCCAGTGGAACCGAACGGGTTCCGAAAACCTCCTGCAGCGGCGGAAAATAGGTGATTGCGAACTGGGCCGCCGTTATCGCGACAACGCAAAGCCAGACCACTGGCGTACCGCGCACGGCTTTTAAGGTGAGCGAGGTTCCGTAGATGTTGCGAATGAAGAAGAGATGGAAGATTTCCAGCACGACCAGCGTGTTGAGCGCCAAAGTGCGGGCCAGTTCGTCGGAATGCCCTTTGTCGAGCGCATAGGTGTGGATGCCGAAGATCGCGCCGAGGAACAGGAGCGAGACCACGACCACATGCCAGATCAGGCCGGCGCCCAGGAGCGGCTCTCCACGCGGCCGGGGCGCTCGCTTCATCGTGTTTGCCTCGGTCGGCTCGAATGCCAGCGCCAGTCCGAGCGTGATTCCGGTGATCAGGTTGACCCAGAGGATCTGCACCGGCGTGATCGGCATCGAAAGGCCGAGAAACAGGGCAACGATGATCGTTGCCGCCTCGCCGCCGCTGGTCGGCAACGTCCAGCTGATCACCTTCTTGATGTTGTCATAGACCGTGCGCCCCTCGCGCACCGCCGCCACGATCGAGGCGAAATTGTCGTCGGCCAGAACCAGGTCGGCGGTTTCGCGCGCCGCATCGCTTCCCTTGCGGCCCATCGCGATGCCCGCATCGGCGCGCTTGAGGGCCGGCGCATCGTTGACCCCGTCGCCCGTCATGGCGACGGTCAGGCCGTGTGACTGAAGCGCACTCACCAGCCTCAGCTTGTGCTCCGGGCTGGTTCTGGCGAAGACATCCGTGTCAACGACAATGGCGGCCAGTTCGGCCTCGTCCACCGCGTCCAGTTCCGTGCCGGTCATCACCCGCTCGGGATTGGTGAGTCCGATCCTCCCGGCGATTGCGGCGGCGGTTCCGGCATGATCCCCGGTGATCATCTTGACCCGGATCCCGGCCCGCTGACACTCGACAATGGCGGCAACGGCTTCCGGCCGCGGCGGATCGATCAGCCCCACGAGCCCGAGCAGCACCAGGTCGCGGCCAAGTTCCTCAGCCGACAAAGTACCGTCTTCTGCGGGCCGGTTCGACACGGCAAGCGCCAGCACGCGCTGCCCCTTCGCCGCGATCGCCTCGATCTGGCCGTACCAGAAGGATGCGTCCAGCGGCTCGCTCACGCCGCCGGGGCCACGCTGGCTGGTCGTCATTGCGAGAACCTGTTCCGGTGCACCCTTCACATGGATCTCACTGAAACCGTCGGGACTTCGGTGAAGCACCGCCATGTAGCGATGGGCCGCATCGAAGGGGATGGTATCGAGGCGGACCCAATCGGCGAAGGGGGCAGCGCCCTCGCCGGTGATCTTGCCGGCAAGCGCCTTCAGCGCACCTTCCATCGGATCGCCTTCAGCGCGCCAGCCATCCTCGCCGGACAGCAGTGCCGCATCGTTGCAAAGCGCGGCGGCGCGCGCCATCTCAAAAAGGACCGGATGCGCGGCGAGATCGACATCGGTTTCCGCCGAGGCGAGCCGCAGGGCCCCTTCCGGCGCATATCCCTCCCCGGTGACGGTGTAGACATTGCCGGCGGCGGCCACCGCGGCGACGAGCATTTCGTTGCGCGTCAGGGTTCCCGTCTTGTCAGTGCAGATGACCGAGACGGAACCAAGCGTCTCGATCGCCGGCAACCGGCGGACGATGGCGTTGCGCCGGGCCATCGCCTGTACGCCAACGGCAAGCGTGATGGTCAGGACCGCCGGCAATCCTTCCGGTATCGCCGCCACGGAGAGGCCGACGACCGACATGAAAACTTCCGGGAAACCCATGTGGCCGACAAAATAGCCGTAGACGAGCAGGATCCCGGCAATCAGCAGGATGAGCACCGTGAGCCAGCGTGCAAAGGCATCCATCTGGCGAATGAGCGGTGTGGTCAGTTGCTCGACCCGGGCAAGCATGCCGCTGATCCGGCCGATCTCCGTCTCTCTGCCGGTGGCTACGACCGCACCGAGCCCGCTTCCGGCGGAAACCATCGTGCCGCTATAGGCCATGCAGGTGCGATCCCCCAGCGGTGCCGGGAGCGCGACAGGGGCCAGCTGCTTTTCAGCCGGCACGGATTCGCCGGTGAGGATTGCCTCGTCGATGCGCAGCCCCCGCGCTTCGATCAACCGGATGTCAGCGGGAACCTTTTCTCCTGCCTCCAGAATCACGACGTCGCCGGGCACGAGACCGGCGCTGTCGACGCTGCTCCGGCGGCCGTCGCGCAAGACGGAACTGTGTGGCGCAAGCATGTGGCGAATGGCGTCCATCGCGGTTTCCGCCCGTCCTTCCTGGACGAAACCGATGACCGCGTTGGCGATCACCACGGCGAGGATCACGCCGGTATCGATGAAATGGCCGAGGCCCGCGGTGATGGCGGCCGCCCCGATCAGCACATAGATCAGCACATTATGGAAATGCGCCATAAAGCGCAGGACGGGGTGTCGGCGGGGCGGTTCGGGCAACCGGTTCGCTCCGCGGGTGGTCAGCCGTCGGCGGGCTTCGTCGGAGGAAAGACCCGACTTCTGTGTCGCCAGGCCGGCAAGCACCTGATCCATCGCCAGCGCATGAGCGGGTCTGTCGTCGTCCGTCAAGGTTGTGTCGGCTTTGCTCATGCGCTCCTCGCAAGCCCCGTTTGCAACGCGGCAAGACTGACCGGGGCCCATCCTCGCGTACAGGCAGGAAAACACGTAGCGGCGGCATCAGCCCGTTGATTTCGCGCCCCCGCTCACCTCTTCCAGGATCCAGTCATGGACCCGGTTGGCGGCCGGAGACGGGGTCTCCTGACCCATGTGGATGAAATACCCCCTCCCGCTTGCGGCGACATCGGGCACGGCCGGCACCAGTTCGCCGTGCGCCAGCAACTCGTCGATCAGCCCGTGCCAGCCGAGCGCCACGCCGAGGCCCGCCTGCGCGGCGCGCACGACGATATCGTAGCTTGTGAAGCTGGTACGTTCGCCGTGCGAATGAGCCTCGATGCCGAAATGGGCGAACCAGCTTCCCCAGTCGTGCCAGTGCGAGGTCGGCGGGGTTGCAAGGCTGAGAAGCGGTAGGCCGACGAGGTCTGCCGGAGCGCGGAGCCCGGGATGATCGGCCAGGAATTCCGGGCTGCACACCGCCGAGACGCGCTCATCCATCAGTTTCGTCTCGCGCGCCTCGATATCGTCGCCTTCGGCCATGCGGATCGTCAGGTCGACGCTGAGCCCGGCAGCCAGTTCCGGCTGTTGCGAGGTCAGCATGGAAATGTCGATCGGATGGATCGCGTCGCGCAGGCGCGCCAGCCGTGGCAGCAACCAGAACGAGGCGAAGGCGAAGTCGACGGAGACAAGCACCGAAGGGGTTCGCTTTCGATGGGTGAAACGGCGGAAATTGGCGGCGAGATTTCCAAGCAGGGGCTCGACCGTCGCCAGCAGCTCCGCCCCCTGCTCCGTCAGGCGGACGCCGCGATGCGTGCGTTCGAACAAGGTGACCTGGAGGCTGTCCTCGAGGTTTTTCAGGCGCTGGCTCAATCCGGGCTGGGAAATGCGCAGCTCGCGCGCGGCGGCCGACAGCTGGCCATGGTGCGCGACCAGGACGAAAGCGCAAAGGCCGGCGGCGTGCCGGCTCATCATGATATAATCAAGGCTTATATCACTCATAGAAAAGTCTCTGTGGAAGCGCCAGGTTCAATCAGCCAAGCTAAGAAATTCATTAATTCACGGGTTTTGCGGCGGGGGCAATGCAGAACAACGGCGCGCACGAAAAGACGCAGGCGGCTGGAACCAGGCCGAACATCCTGATCTTCATGGTGGATCAGCTGAACGGGACGCTGTTTCCCGACGGTCCGGCCGACTGGCTGCATGCGCCGAACCTGAAACGCCTGGCCTCGCGCTCGGTCCGTTTCGCCAATGCCTACACCGCCTCTCCGCTCTGTGCGCCGGGCCGGGCCTCGTTCATGTCCGGCCAGTTGCCGTCGCGCACGAGGGTCTATGACAACGCCGCCGAGTTTGCCTCGGACATCCCCAGCTACGCCCATCACCTGCGCCGCGCCGGCTACCAGACCTGCCTTTCCGGCAAGATGCATTTCGTCGGGCCGGACCAGCTGCACGGGTTCGAGGAGCGGCTGACCACCGACGTCTACCCACCAGATTTCGGCTGGACGCCCGACTATCGCAAGCCGGGCGAGCGGATCGACTGGTGGTATCACAACATGGGCTCGGTGACGGGCGCGGGCGTCGCGGAGATCACCAACCAGCTCGAATATGACGACGAGGTCGCCTATCACGCCACCCGCAAGGTGCTCGACCTTTCGCGCGGCAACGACGCCCGCCCCTGGTGCCTGACGGTGAGCTTCACCCATCCGCACGACCCGTATGTGGCGCGGCGGCGCTACTGGGACCTCTATGAGGACTGCCAGCATCTGCTGCCGCGCGTTCCGGCGATGGATTACGCGGCGCATGATCCGCATTCCAAACGGATTTTCGACGCCAACGACTGGCGCTCCTACGACATCACGGACGAGGATATCCGCCGGGCGCGTCGCGCGTATTTTGCCAATGTCTCCTATGTCGACGACAAGATCGGCGAGATTCTCGATGCGTTGGAGCGCAGCCGCCAGGAAGCGGTGATCCTGTTCGTTTCCGATCATGGCGACATGCTCGGCGAGCGCGGATTGTGGTTCAAGATGAGCTTCTTCGAGGGCTCAGCCCGGGTGCCGCTGATGATCTCGGCCCCCGGTCTTGCGCCGGGGCGGATCGCCGCGCCGGTCTCGACACTGGACGTGACGCCGACGCTTTGCGCGCTGGCCGGGGTGCCGCTCGACGAGGTGGCGCCGTGGACGGATGGGGAGAGCCTGCTGCCGCTGGCCGGGGGTGCGCCGCGCACGAGCCCCGTGGCGATGGAATATGCGGCCGAGGCCTCCTACGCGCCCCTGGTGGCGCTGCGCGAGGGGCAGTGGAAATACACGCGCTGCCGGCTCGACCCGGAGCAGCTCTTCGATCTCGACGCCGACCCGGACGAGCTATCGAACCTCGCCGGCGATCCGGCCCATGGCGAAATTCTCGCGCATTTTCGGACGCTTGCCGAAAACCGATGGGACCTCGACCGATTTGACGCGGAGATCCGCCAGTCGCAGGCCCGCCGCCTCGTCGTCTACGAGGCGTTGCGCAACGGCGCCCATTTTCCCTGGGATTACCAACCGCTGCAAAAAGCCAGCGAGCGCTACATGCGCAATCACATGGACCTCAACGTCCTGGAGGAGAGGCAGAGGTTCCCCCGCGGCGAATGACCTTCCCGCCGCGACAACAACAAGCAAAAAGGAACAGACCAGATGAGTGTGAAACCACCCCTGCTCGACCTGCCGATCAAGATCGCCGAACGCGGCTTCTACAACGGCTTCATCCTTGACGTGACGATCACCTCGAAACTGGCGGTCGGGGCGCTGGTCCTGTGGGCGGTCGCCTTTCCCCAGCAGGCCAGCGACGTTCTCGCCGGATTCAACAGCTTTATCCTCGCCAACTTCGCGCTGTGGTATTTTTACGTGATGGCCGCCTTCGTGCTCGCCTGCATCGTGCTCGCGCTGTGGCCGACAGCCGGGCGCATGAAGCTTGGCGGTCCCGACGACAAGCCGGAATTCTCGCGCTTTTCCTGGTTCTCGATGATGTTCGGGGCCGGTATCGGCGTAGGCATGCTGACCTGGGCTGTGGCGGAGCCGATCTACCACTTCAAGAGAAACCCGGACGTGATCCAGGGCCTGGCGACGAGCGGCGGGGCCGACAATGTGCTCAACGCCTTCAAGTGGTCCTATCTCCACTGGGGGTTCTCGGCCTGGTCGTCCTATGCGATCGCCGGCCTGGCGCTCGGCTTCTTCGCCTATCGCCGCGGGTTGCCGCTGACCATCCGCTCCTCGCTCGCTCCGCTCTTCGGCCGCAGCCTGTCGGGTCCGATCGGCCATGCGATCGACATCGTCGCGGTGATCGCAACCATTCTCGGCGTTGCCCAGATGCTCGGCTTCGGCGTCGAACAGTTCGTTGCCGGCATGGCGCGCATCGGCATCGGCGACTGGCTGATCAACGAACAGGGCACCGCTTCCTCGCTTGGCATCATCGTCGCCATCGTCATCATCATGGGCGCCTCGACCCTGTCGGCGCTGTCTGGTGTCGGCAAGGGCATCAAGTGGCTGTCGAACCTGAACATGGTGCTCAGCACGTTCCTGCTCGTCTTCTTCCTGCTGTTCGGCTCGACCTGGTTCGGCCTCAACGCGCTGTTCGTCGGCGGGTTTGAATATCTGATGGCCCTGCCGTCGATGATCTTCACGGTCTATTCCGGCGAGGGCGAGACGGCCAAGGCGCTGGAAGGCTGGCAGGGTGCCTGGTCGGTCTTCTACTGGGCCTGGTGGGTGGCGTTCGCCCCCTTTGTCGGGCTCTTCCTTGCCCGTATCTCCAAGGGCCGCACGATCCGCGAGTTCGTCGTCGGGGCGGTGATCGCGCCGGCGATCATGTGCTTCGTCTGGTTCGCCTTTGCCGGGGGAACCGCGATCCAGATAGAACTCAGCGGCGTCGCGGGCGGCGCGATCAACTCGGTGCCGGACGGCGACAAGATCTTCGCCATGACCGGCCTGATGCTGTCGCCGGTGCTCGGCTGGCTGATGGCGGTGCTGATCGTCGTGCTGCTGATGACCTACCTGGTCACCTCGGCCGATTCCGCCGTGCTGATCGTCAACACGATCAACGCGGCCGGAGACGAGGGTCCCAAGGCACGGCCCCACATCCTGTTCTGGGGCGTCACGCTGGGGATGGTCGTTGCCGCGCTGCTGCTTGTCGGCGGGCTGAAGGCGATCCAGACGGCGATGGTGATCGGCGCCCTGCCCTTCTCGCTGGTGATGGTGCTGATGTGCGTGTCGCTGTTCAAGGCGATCTATCGCGACGGCATGCGCGAGCGGGCCGGACTGCAGACCACCTACGGCGAGGTCACCTGATCGCGGACCGGCGGCGCCTCACGGTGCCGCCGGTTGTCGCAAGACGAGCCGTGGTTTGCGTAATTTCGAACAAAGAATTGCGAAAAATTGCGCGTTTTTGTATCGAAATTGATCGATATCAGTTCAAGCGCTCACCCGTGCGCGGACAGCGCCGGGACTGGTCCTCACCCTGCAGCGGATTGCGGCGCGAGGTCTTGAAATCCCCGCGAACGTGATCCCACCAGTAGCCGAGATAGGAGCGCTCGGCGCGGGCGCTGAACACCTCCGGCGCGCCGCGCGTCAGTTCCGGCAGGCGCGTCCAGGCAACGTTCGGGAAGGTGTGGTGCTCGTTGTGATAGCCGGTGTTGAACAACAGCCGGTTGATCCAGCCATAGGTCGAGCGGGTCGGCGTCCCGGCATCGTCGCCGGGATGCTCGCTGAGCGACTGGCCGAGATTGGAGATGCCGAACTTGCCCAGGAAGATCGACAGCGCCCAGTTGTGGTAGAGCCAGCCGAGAAAGCCGAAGGCGGCGAACAGGAGAACATTGACGCCGAGCGACCAGGCAATGAACAGGCGGCGCTGCCACAGCGGCGCGCGGGTCGAGCGGACATGCCGCTCGCCGTCACGGGCAACACGGCCCGTCAATCGCTCGTAGAGGCGGGGGAATATCTCGTCTGAGATAATGAAGCCGAAGGGCAGGATGTGGACGACAAGCGTCGCAACGGTGAGCGCGCGCTGCAGCCGGGGACGCCCTTCCACCAGCATCTCCCGTGCCTTGAAGGCGCACAGGTCCTCGTGCTCGTAGTCGCGCTCGTAGTCGCCGATGAAGGGATGATGGCTCGACAGGTGCTCGTGCTGGTAGGTGAGCTGCTTGCCGAAGGAGCCGAGAATGGTCTCCAGGCCGAGATCGAAGGCGAGCTTCGCCTTCTCGCCGCGAAAGATCAGCCGGTGGGCGGTCTCGTGCACCAGCGCGCCGGCCGCATGGATGACGAACTGGCCGAACAGGAAGGCCGCCAGGAAGACGACCAGCAGGTTGCTGTCCGACACCGCCCAGGCCATGCCCCAGTGCAAGGCGAGGAGCAGCGGCACGAAAAGCGCCGTACGCGGGTCGGGGCCGGCAAGGTCCCGCAGGCCGGGATGCGCCTTGAGCGTTTCCTTGCGCATCTGCAGGTGCCGACGCGCCTGCGGCGAGATGCTTTCGCGGGCCTGCGCCTCGCCCGTCGTCCCTGTCGCCTGAACCGTTTCCATGAAATGTCCGGTTTTCCCACGTTCCACGGGCAAAGGGTGGAACGCGAGACGGCCCGGATGTCAAACGGAATTCGCTCCCGCACGCTCCGCCGCGACCTGAGACCGCGCCTTGCGGGCAGAAAGTGACGCAGGGATATCCGGTAATTTTAGCGCCTGGCTTAAACAGCCTTTCACGACTCGCCATTAGTGTTGGATGGTGGGGGTTCGGAGGTTTGAATGGGTCAGGTTCTCAAGGCTTTCGCCGCCCCGTTTCTTTTTGCCGCGCTGGCCGCAGCCTTTTCGGCGGCCGCGCATGCCGATACGACCGGTGTCGAGGCGATCCATGCGCGCTCGGCCGGCGCGGATCTCGACGCCGTGCGCCGGGACGTCGGGGAACTGGCAGCCCTGGCGGAAAAACATATCGGCGACAAGGGGCTGCGTCAGGCGTTGAAGGATTTCGGCACCGCGCCCTGGGTCCGCGATGCCAATGGCCTGCATCTTTGGGGTGTGACCGTTTCGGGTGTAAGCTGGTTCGACACCGGCCATCCGGAGCTTGTCGGCATCGATGTGAGCAACATCACCGACATCGAGGGACGCTTCTGGGCGAAACTGGCGGTGCGATCGGCTCTGGGCACGGGCGACAAGGTGTTCCTGCTGCTGTTCCCGCACCCGAAGACCGGAAAGTCGGCTGTCGGCTTCCATAGCTGTTTCGCGCTGGAGGACGGCGAACGCGTTCTGTGCGCGGGAGCATTCGAAGATGCGTCGAGGTAGAAAGCTGGCCGGCCGTCTGCGGTTCTCCAACTGGTCGATCCTTGCCAAGGTGATGGCCGGACCGCTGGTGATGCTGGTCGCCCTGACGCTGATGACATTCGTCGCGTGGCAGACGTTGAAGACGCAGCGCACGGCGATCGTGTCGGGTTTTGCCGAGTTCGAAATCGCGCTCGATCGCGCCTATCACGTCTCTCATCACCTGGCCAGCGTCGAGGCGAACCTCTACAAGCTCTCCATGTGGAGCGAGATCGGCGTGCGCGGCGCCGAGCTGGAAGGCACGCTGCGCTCCATCTCCTACAATCTCGAAATCAGCGATACCGACATCGCCAAGATGCAGGAAGCCGGGCTGGAAGGCGCCGAGGAGCTGCGCGCCGCGTTCGCGGTCTACAAGCAGAACACCTCACAGGCGGTGCTGCTGATCCTGCGAAACGCCACGCTCGGCGCGGTCGCGACGCGCGGCGGCCACCAGACCTACGCGCGCGTCGAGAGGCTTGCGCAGTCCATCGCCACCCAGGCCTCCAGCGATTTTCGCGAGGCGACTGATCGCACGTCCGCCATGTCCGACCGCCTCGCCCGGGACTTCATCGTGGCCGCCGCGCTGACAGGCCTGATGGCGATCATCGTCAGCTTCGCCGCTTCGCGCGTGATCACGCGCCCGATTCTGGGGCTGGTGCGCACGGTGCAGTCGCTGCTACGCGGCGATCTTGCCGTGGCCGTGCCCTTCGTCGAGCGCCGCGACGAGTTCGGCCGGATCGCCGCCTCGGTGCGCGAATTGCAGCGCGTCATGGTGCAGAACCGGCTGCTCGCCGACGAACGCGAACAGAAGCAGGCGGAACTGGAACATATCGCCAGCCATGACGGGCTGACGGCAGTGGCCAACCGCAAGGCCTTCGACACATTCCTCGACGCGATCTGGCAGGACACGCAGGAAGGCGGGGAATTCGTCTACCTGCTGGTCGATCTGGACAGTTTCAAGCCGATCAACGATGCCTACGGCCACGACGCGGGCGACGCGGTGCTGAAGACTTTGGCGCAGCGCTTCCGCGAGTTGACGCGACCGGGCGACTTCGTCGCGCGGCTTGGGGGCGACGAGTTCGGCATCGTCGTGCCGCTGGCCGATCACCGGCGCGACCCGGAAACCATCGCGCGACGGATCCTGGAGGCGACGACCCGGCCGATCCCGTTCAACGGTCGGGAACTGCGCGTCGGCGCCAGCATCGGCGTTGCCTGCAGCCGGGATGTCTCCGGCGCGGCGCACGAGCTGATGGCAGCCGCCGACCAGGCGATGTATGTCGCCAAGCAAGAGAAGCGACCTTCCTACTCGGTCTATTCACCCAGCATGATGCCGGAGCGTTTCGGCCTGGAAGACAAGGAAGAGATCGAGACGGCGCTGGAACGCGGCGAGTTCGTCATGCACTACCAGCCGAAGGTGCGGCTGGGCACCGACGGTCATGCCGGTTTCGAGGCGCTCGCCCGCTGGCAGCATCCGGAAAAGGGTCTGTTGCCGCCCTCCTATTTCCTGCCCCGGATCGGCAATTTCGGGCTGCAGGGCAATTTCACGATGGAGGTCGCGCGGCAGGTGTTTTCCGACCTTCGCCGCTTTGCCGCAGCCGGGCTCGACACCGGCGGGGTCGCGATCAACCTGGACGAGGCAACGCTGGCGACGCGCAGCGGCATGGATGCGCTGCACGGCCTGTTTGCCGAGAACGCCGAGTTTGCCCGCCTGATCACCCTGGAAATCACCGAGGACGTGTTCATCGCCCGCTCCGCCGACATCATCCGCGACAATGTGGAGATGCTGGCCGCACTCGGCATCCGCATCTCGATGGACGACTTCGGCACCGGCTACGGCTCGTTCAAGCACTTGCGCGAATTCACCATCCACGAGTTGAAGATCGACACCCAGTTTGTCGCCGGCATCGGCCGCGACAAGTCATCCGAGGTGATCATCGACGGTTTTCTGGCGATCGCCTCGGGCCTTGGCGCGGATGTTGTCGCGGAGGGCATCGAGACACCGGAGCAGCAGCAATACCTGACCCGGCGCGGCTGCCATTTCGGCCAGGGCTTCCTGTTCTGCCGTCCCCTGCCCTTCGACGGTGCGGCCGCCTATCTGGAAGAACGTGCGCCGCTGGCCCGGGAGAAGACGAAAGTCGGCTGAGGAGCGGCACCCGGGTTTCGTCCGTTTGAATTTTCCGCCCCCGGGGCCTTGTCTAATCCTGCCGGCATCGACCATCATCGGCGCGCCGTTTGCTTTGCTCGACAAGGACCCGCCGATGACCACCCGCCTCTCGTGCCGCCCGCTTGCGGGCCTTGCCCTTGCCGCCGTCTTCCTCGCGCCCCTGCCCGCGCTCGCCAACACGCCCTGTGGCGGGGATTTCGGCGCCTTCCTGAACGGTGTCGCCGAAGAGGCCCGCGCCAAGGGCCTGCCGGACGCCGCCATCCGCCAGACCCTTTCGGGGGCGCGGATAGACCGCACGGTGCTGTCGCGCGACCGGGCGCAAGGCGTCTTCAAGCAGGACTTCCTCACCTTCTCCAAGCGCTCTGTGAGCGGCTACCGGCTGAAGCACGGCGCCGGCAACATGAAGAAGTTCGCCAGGGTCTTCGCCAAGGCGCAGGCCGACTACGGCGTGCCCGCGCCGGTGATCACCGCCTTCTGGGCGCTGGAGACGGATTTCGGCGCGGTGCAGGGCGACTTCAACACGGTCAACGCGCTGGCGACGCTTGCCCATGACTGCCGGCGGCCGCATCTGTTCCGCCCGCAACTGATCGCGGCGATCGAGATGGCGGCCCATGTCGACCTCGACCCGGCGCGCACGACCGGCGCCTGGGCCGGCGAGATCGGCCAGGTGCAGATGCTGCCCGAGGACATCATCCGTTTCGGCAAGGATGGCGATGGCGACGGCCATGTCGACCTGAAAAAGAGCGCGGCCGACACGATCCTCACCGCCGCCGGTTTCATCAAGAATCTCGGCTGGCGGGCGGGCGAGCCATGGCTCACCGAAGTGAAGCTGCCGGCGAGCCTGCCCTGGGAAAAGACCGGGCTCAACTTCGACACGACCGTCGGCGAATGGGCGAAGGCAGGCGTTACGGCGCGCGAGGGATCGCTGCCGGCGGCGAACCTGCCGGCGGCGTTGCTGATGCCGCAGGGGCACAAGGGGCCGGTCTTCCTCGCCTATCCGAATTTCCGCGTCTATCTGGAGTGGAACCAGTCCTTCATCTACACGACGACGGCCGCCTATCTGGCAACGCGGCTCGCCGGCTCCTCCCGCTACGATCCGGGCAACCCGGAGCCTGGCCTGTCGGACGCCGCCATGCGCCAGTTGCAGGAGAAGCTTGCCGCCAGGGGCCACGATGTCGGCAAGATCGACGGGATTCTCGGCGCCGGCACCCGCGCGGCGGTGCGGGCAGAACAGCTGCGCCTCGGCGTTCCGGCGGACGGCTGGCCGACGCCCGCGCTCCTGTCGCGGCTTTGAGGGTCAGGCGCTCCGCGCCAGGAACCGCGTCTCGTCACGGCGCAGGGTCAGGACGTCGACGCCGGTTTCGGTAACCGCGACCGTATGCTCGAACTGGGCGGACAGCTTGCGGTCGTCGGTGACGACGGTCCATCCGTCCTCCTCGGTCGAGACCTTGCGGGTGCCCTGGTTGATCATCGGCTCGATGGTGAAGACCATGCCCTCGCGCAGCTTCGGCCCGGTTCCCGCCCGGCCGAAATTCAGCACTTGCGGCTCCTCGTGCATCTCGCGGCCGATGCCATGCCCGCAATACTCCCGGACGACCGAACAGCCGTTCTTCTTGGCGTGCCGCTCTATCGCCGCGCCGATATCGCCCAGATGCGCGCCCGGCCGCACCTGCCCGATCCCCTTCCACATCGCCTCGCGGGCGACCCGCACGAGCCGCCGCGCGGCCGGCGAGGCATCGCCGACGAGATAGGTCTTGCTGGAATCGGCGATGAAGCCGTTCTTTTCGAGCGTGATGTCGAAGTTGACGATATCGCCGGTGCGGATGATCTCCCGACGGCTCGGCACGCCATGGCATACGACGTGATTGACGGAACAATGCAGGACATGTTCGTAGCCGTATTGTCCCTTGCTCGCCGGGCGCGCGGCCAGGTCATCGGTGATGAAACGGTCGACGAGGTCATTGACCTGCAGTGTCGACATGCCGGCGAGGTCCTGCCCGTCCAGCATCTCGAAAACCGACGCCAGCAACCGTCCCGAAATGCGCATCAGCGCCAGTTCGTCCGGTGTCTTGACCATGTCAGGCGACCGCCGCACCCGCGTCCCGCGCGGACGCCGCCTCAAGCTGCATCCTGACGATCTCGTTGAACGACAGGGCCGGATTGGCTTCCGCCAGCATGCCGATCTTCATCCAGAATTCGGCCTGCGCATTGATGGACCGGCACATGACCGTGCTGGCCCGCCGCAGGTCCTCGTGCAGATCATCGCCGATCTTGACGATCCCCATGAGTGCCTCCCGATAACGATGTGAATATACGATTCATATATGATTCGTATATAATCATGCAATCGTTCGAACGAAAGACACCGGGGAAGATTCTGTCGCGGTTGTGGAGGGTTGTCTGACCGACTTGCCGAGCGGATGCCTAGCCGGCGTCCGTGCCCTTGTGCAGGAAGCGGATGCCGGCCTCGTCGCCATTCAGCCAGACGAGTTCCGCATCGACCTTGATGCCGCGCTTGGGAAACTCGAAGGCAAAGCGCTCGCTCAGCCGGCCGTGACCGTTCATGCGCACCCGGCAACCGTTGATGCTGAGATCCTCGACCGTGCACGCAATGGAGACGCCGCGATCCACGATGATCGCCGGGATTGTGCAAACGGCTCTGGGAGCCGCGCGGATCTCTCCACGAACATTGGGCTTGTGGCGCATTATCAGCTCCGAGGGCGGCAGAGGCCGGTGCTACGGCTGCATACGAATTCAATTGTATGAATATTGGTAGCGCAAGTCTCTCAACGGAAGATGAAGATCGACGGCGAAACCGACGCGCCGGGCGAACGCACGAATGCACATCCGACAGGGACGACTCGGCGTATCATTATAAGACGCGGCGTTTGATGCCGGCACGACACCGGTCGCGACGCCCTCACCCGCCCTCCGCCCGCGAGGCGGTCGGCCGACCCAGCCGGAGGTCCGCGATGACCCGTGCCAACATCTGCGTTGCCGCAAGACGCCTGCCGTTTCTCCCCTTGTTGCTCGCCGTGCTGATGGCGCTGTCGCTTGTCGTCCAGGCGGGCCTTGCGCGCGCTGACGACGGAGGAACGCTGCGCTCCCTGATCGAGGGCCAGATCGCCGCCTTCCGCTCGGGAGACGCGACCACCGCCTATTCCTATGCGGCGCCGAAAATCCGGAAAATGTTTCCCACGCCCGACCGTTTCATGCGGATGGTGGAGCGCGGATATCCGCCGGTCGTGGCGCCGCGCGCGGTCAGTTTCGGCCAGTTGCGCGACACCGCGCGCGGGCCCGTGCAGGAGGTCTACCTGACGGATGCGGGGGGCACCGACTGGCTGGCGCTCTACACGTTCGAGCAGCAAGCCGACGGCAGCTGGAAGATCTCAGGCTGCGTGCTGACGAAGAGCCCCGGCGCTTCCGCCTGAGGCGGCGCATCTTCGGTCTGATGGCGCCAGGTCGCCTCTCGGTCAGTCCAGCGACGCCAGGTCGCCTCTCTGCTAGTCCAGCGGCGCCAGGTCGCCGCGGGCCCAATCCTCGCGCGTCTTCGCCCGGAAGTCCTCGAAGCGGCCCTCCTCGATCGCGGCGCGCATCTCGCGCATCAAGGTCTGGTAATAGGCGAGATTGGTCCAGGTCAGAAGCATGGCGGCCAGCCCCTCGCCCGCCTTCACAAGATGGTGAAGATAGGCGCGGGAATAGTCGCGTGCCGCCGGGCAGTCGGAGGCCTCGTCGAGCGGGCGCGGATCGTCCGCATGGCGGGCGTTCTTCAGGTTCACCTTGCCGTAGCGGGTATAGGCGAGGCCGTGACGCCCGGCCCGGGTCGGCATGACGCAGTCGAACTGGTCGATGCCGCGCGCGACACTTTCCAAAATGTCCTCCGGCGTGCCGACGCCCATCAGGTAGCGCGGCTTGTCGACCGGCATCGCCGGCGTCGTCACCTCCAGCATCGCCAGCATCACGTCCTGCGGCTCGCCGACCGCCAGCCCGCCGACCGAATAGCCCTCGAACGGCATCTCCCCCAGCGCCTCGGCCGAGGCAATGCGCAGGTCCGGCACGTCGCCGCCCTGGACGATGCCGTAGAGCGCCTGGCCCCTGCCCGGTCCGCCCATCTTCTCGAACTGGGCGCGCGAGCGCTCCGCCCAGCGGAGCGACAGGCGCATGGCGCGCTCCACGTCCTCGCGCGGCGCGGGCAGCGCGATGCATTCGTCGAGCTGCATCTGGATATCGGAGCCAAGCAACTGCTGGATCTCGACGGAGCGCTCCGGTGTCATCACATGGCGCGAGCCGTCGATATGGCTCTGGAAGGTGACCCCTTCCTCGGTGAGCTTGCGCAGCTGCGCCAGCGACATGACCTGGAAGCCGCCACTGTCGGTGAGGATCGTGTGCGGCCAGTTCATGAACGTGTGCAGCCCGCCGAGCCTGGCGATGCGCTCGGCACCCGGCCGCAGCATCAGGTGGTAGGTGTTGCCGAGCACAACGTCGGCGCCCAGTTCGCGCACCTGGCCGAGATACATCGCCTTGACGGTAGCCTGCGTGCCCACCGGCATGAAGGCGGGGGTCGAAACCCGGCCATGCGGGGTGACGATCTCGCCGCGTCGGGCCATGCCGTCGGTGGCCAGAAGGCGGAAGGAAAAGGGCGCGGTCATACGGGGTCCTTCGGGAAGAGCAGCGAGGCATCGCCATAGGAGTAGAAGCGATAGCCCGATGCGATGGCATGGGCATAGGCCCCGCGCATCGTGTCGAGACCCGACAGCGCCGAAACCAGCATGAACAGGGTCGAACGCGGCAGGTGGAAATTGGTCATCAACGCGTCGATGGCGCGGAAGCGGTAGCCGGGCGTGATGAAGATCGAGGTCTCGCCGGCAAAAGGCGCCAACCCCTCCTCCCCTTGCGCGGCGCTCTCCAGGATGCGCAGCGAGGTTGTGCCGACGGCAACGACCTTGTTGCCGCGCGCCCGCACGGCGCGCAGGGCGGCGGCGGTTTCCGCGCTCACCGTGCCCCACTCGGCATGCATCCGGTGGTCGGCGGTGTCGTCGGCCTTGACGGGCAGGAAGGTGCCGGCGCCCACATGCAGCGTCACCGTGTGGCGTGTGATGCCGCGCGCGTCCAGCGCGGCCAGAAGCTCGGGCGTGAAATGCAACCCGGCCGTCGGCGCGGCGACAGCCCCGTCCTTGTCGGCGAAGATCGTCTGGTAGTCCTGCCGGTCCTGCTCGTCCTCGCCGCGCCTGGCCGCGATATAGGGCGGCAGCGGGATATGGCCGGTGGCGGCGATGGCCTCGTCCAGCATCGGGCCGGAGAGGTCGAAGGCGAGCAGCACCTCGCCGCCCTCGCGCTTTTCGGCGACGGTCGCGTCCAGCGTGCCGAGCAGGCAGGCGCCGTTCCCGCCGCGCGCCGGGTCATGGACGAAACGCACCCGGTCGCCGACGACAAGCTTCTTGCCCGGACGGGCAAACGCCCACCAGCGATCCTCGCCGGCGCGCAGATGCAGCGTTGCCGAAATGCCGGCGACCGCCTCGCCTCGCGTGCGGGTGCCTTCGAGCTGCGCCGGGATGACGCGGGTGTCGTTGAAGACGAGCGCATCGCCCGGCTGAAGCAGGGCCGCAAGATCGCGCACCCCGGCATCCGTGAGCGGCGGCGTTTCTTGCGGGCGCACGACGAGCATGCGCGCGGCATCGCGCGGGCGGGCCGGCCGCAGCGCGATCCGCTCCTGCGGCAGGTCGAAATCGAAGTCGTCAACACGCATGGAATTCGGCAACTCGCTGGTGAACCGGGCCGGCCGCGGCCGGTTTTGCCCCGGATCCGCCACAGGCCACGGCTCTTAGCCGCCCGCCGGAAACGGGTCAACCGTGGCGATCACGTGCCGCTCGCCTCGCCCGCGCGCGCCTCGCGCCCCGAGGGAACCGGGAAGACGAGATCATAGGCCCAGTTGAAGACGAAGGCATAGACCACATAGAACCCCGCGAAGGACACGTCCATCAGCAGCGCCTGGACGAGCGATACGCCCAGATACCAGGCGATGAAGGGCATCAGCAGGACCAGCAGGCCAAGCTCGAACAGGCCGGCATGGACGAGACGCAGCCACAGGGTCTTGCCCACATGACCCCTTGACCGCAGCAGCGCGTGGTCGAATGCGAGATTGAAGACGTAGTTCCAAACGGTCGCCAGCGTCGCGCCGACCAGGGCGACGACACCGATCTCGTTGATCGGAGCATGGAACGCCCAGGCACCGAGCGGCGTGACAAGCGCCAGGCCGATGATCTCGAAGGAAACGGCGTGGCGGATACGGTCGGCGGTGGTGCGCATGAAAGTTCCCTTTCCGGGTTTTCGGGTCGTCCCGAATGTTCAGTCCCGGATGGGGGAGGTCGTCCTCGCTTGCCGCTGAGATAGGATGTGCGGCAAGCGGTTCAAGGCCCGGGCGCGCGGCACCGTCGCCTCGACTACTCTTGAGGGTTCAAAAAATAAAGCATCCCAGTTAATTCTGACAGATCAAAGAACCGCAGAAGGAACCCTTGTTTTTAACGCACTTCTTCGGTTCATCGAGGTGACCAAGCTTACAAAAGTAATCAACAGTACCGGATGCCATTACGGATCCAATACCAAAAATTTCCCAAATCTTTAATACTTCCTCTTCGTTATGCAAATGCGCCCCTATTGAGTTGTAGTTTGCATGGCCGAGCATTCCATCTTTGAATTCGAGAGTCCTAGAGAAATCAAGAAGCTCTTCGGAGCTCGCTCGATTGAGAATCGAGACAGAATCCTTCAAATATTCAGGAGTATTACTTGATTTTAGGATAGACAGAAACTCCTCAGCTGAACGGGCCAAGGGGATGTTTCTGCTCACAATTTCCGACAGTTCATCGTAATTGGTTGCGAAATCCATGTTTTCTCCCCCCCAAAATTGAGTAAAATTCAAAATTACATTCTTTGCGTGCGCCCCACAATAATACAGTAAGTAAAAAAATCAAAATGAAATCATAACATTATGGGTAACCGACAACCTACCCGAGCACGTGAAGGTCTATTGGGAGGCAAGAGCAGGAGAAGCGGCCGTTTGTGCAGAATACCAGTACGCTGCCGGCGACCTGCCGGCGCATGGCGGCATGCAGCGGCCTATTCGGCCTTGCCGGCGATCAGCGAGGGGTTCTTCGCCAGCCAGTTGTCGGCAAGCGTCGTGGCGCGGCGGCGCACCTTCTCGGAGGCAAGGCCGAAGCTGCGCTCCTGCGCCTCGGTGATCCACATGTTCTCCTGGCCCGCGACGCGGCGCTGGGCGACCGTCAGCCACATCAGCCCGGCCGTGCGGTTGTCGGAGCCGCCGAATTCGCCGTTCGACAGCAGTTCGCCGAGTCGCGCCTGGGCGTGCAGATGCCCTTTCTGGGCGGCGAGCTTCAACCAGCGCGCGGCCATGTGGGGATTGCGGTCGGGCTCCTCGAGATAGAGCATGCCGAGGTGATACTGCGCGTCGGCATCGCCGAAGTAGGACGCCGCATAGGTGAAGATCTCGCGGGCCCGGGTCACATTGGGCTGGATGGCACTGTCATGGATGCCGGTGAGATAGTAGGAGCCGAGCTCGACAAAGGCGCTGGCGATGAACGGTGCGCGGGGCGAACTGGGGCTGTCGTCGGCGTAGTTCGAGGCGATCTGGCGGAAATACTCGAACGCCTTGATGTCGTCTTCCTTGACGCCGTCGCCGCGCGAATACATCCGGCCGAGCTTCCACGCCGCAAGGGGATGGCCCTGTTCTGCCGCGAAACGCAGGGAATCCAGCGCGCGTTCCTTCTCGCCCGCGTAATAGAAGCGGGTGCCGTTGCGCAGTGCCTCGCCGGGAGAAATGTCGGCATTGTCCCGAACGGCGCCAGAAAGCTTCGCCGCAGCCTCCGCAGCGGTTTCCTGCGCGACCGCCGAAACCGGCGCCGCAAGCAAGACCGCCAAGGCACACACGACGCCTGACCCTTTAGTCCAACCAGTGATCCGCATTATCGACCGCCTCGCATACGCCGGACATTCTGCCCCGTCGATCGGCCGTGTCGGCCGGTTCCCCGGGAGGCGTGTCCTTCGCGCACGCGCCTTCATCCTTGTTTTTCGCGAGTCCGCGCCTGCCGCGAGCGACCTTGTCGCAAGGGCCGGCCAGACCCGTCGGGTGTGATGACACGCTTGCCGCGCGCCGCCGTCCCCCCCCAAATCACCAGGCGTTCAATCCTGGCCTCTTTCAAACCCGCGCCCTGTCAGGGCACGCCCCGGAGCCTGTTTCAAGGACCCGGCCGGGCCTCGGGAAAGACCCTTGACCCAGTGGACGCGAGACTAGACCGGCAACTGGGCAAGAGTAGGACCTCACCGGTCATTCCGCCGCCGCATTCCCGCCGGGCGCGTCTGGAAGAACTCCACGTTGGCCGTCAAAAAAAGGCCGAAACACGGCAATCGTGACACGATCGGGCCGGTCATTGCAGAGTCCTGCAACACTGTTGCCGGTCGGCCACAGAACCCCGGCTCACTGCCGGGGCAAAGGCAATCAGCCGGCGACCACCAGGATCACCGCATTGGCCAGCAGCAGGCCGGCGGCGACAAGTTCCACATGCGCGCCGAAGCGCCTTGACGAAGCGGTCATATTGACTTCCTCCTCCAACACACGGTCGGCAAGCGGAGACCTCGACGCGGTCTCCCCGCGACCTGGATGCAGTCTATCCGCGAGCGGTTGAAAAACGGTTTTCAACGGGCCTGCGCTTGATCCTTGGACGAATCCGTCGCACACGGCAGAATCATGAGTGATTCGGGGCCGGCCAACACGCGCCCCGCAACCGGACAAAGCATGACCACGGACCACGACCTCTTCGAACAGGGCTCCGGCCTGCCGACCCCGAAGCCCGCAGCAGCCGAGGACACGGCCAAGGCGCCGGCGGCGCCCCAACGCGCCCGGCGGACCGCGCCAGCGCGCACGGAACGCGGCGACGGATCCGACTACACGGCGGAGCATATCGAGGTCCTGGAGGGGCTGGAGCCGGTCAGGCGGCGGCCGGGCATGTATATTGGCGGCACCGACGAGCGTGCCCTGCATCACCTCTTCGCCGAGGTGATCGACAATTCGATGGACGAGGCGGTTGCCGGCCATGCCAGCTGGATAGAGGTGAGCCTGTCCGCCGACGGCTGGCTGTCGGTGGCCGACAACGGCCGCGGCATCCCGGTCGATCCGCATCCCAAGCACAAGGACAAGTCGGCGCTCGAGGTCATCATGACCACGCTGCACGCGGGCGGAAAGTTCGACAGCAAGGTCTACGAGACCTCCGGCGGCCTGCACGGCGTCGGCGTTTCGGTGGTCAACGCGCTGTCGGAGGAGCTGGTCGTCGAGGTGGCGCGCGCCCGCAAGCTCTACCGCCAGACCTTCCGGCGCGGCCTGCCGCAGGGCGGGCTGGAGACGGTGGGCGATGTGCAGAACCGCCGCGGCACGCTGGTTCGGTTCCGCCCCGATCCGGAGATCTTCGGCAAGGGCGCGACCTTCAAGGCGGCGCGCCTGTTCAAGATGGCCCGCTCCAAGGCCTATCTCTTCTCCGGCGTCGAGATCCGCTGGCGCTGCGCGCCCGAGGTGGCGGAGCGCGAGAGCGTCGAGGCGGAGGCCACGTTCCACTTCCCCGGCGGCTTGCGCGACTATCTTGCCGACGCGCTCGGCAAGGAACGGCGGGTCATCGACGACACGTTCGCCGGGCGTACAAAGGATACCGGCCGGCACGGCTCGGTGGAGTGGGCGATCACCTGGTTCGCCGGCGACGGTTTCATCAATTCCTACTGCAACACGGTGCCAACGCCGGAAGGCGGCACGCACGAGGCGGGCCTGCGCTATGCCCTGCTGCGCGGGCTGAAGGCCTATGCGGAGCTGACCGGCAACAAGAAGGCCTCGATCATCACCGGCGACGACATCGTCACCTCGGCCGGGGCGATGCTTTCCGTCTTTATCCGGGAGCCGGAATTCGTCGGCCAGACCAAGGACAAGCTGGCAACGGCGGAGGCGACGCGCATTGTCGAGAGCGCTGTGCGCGATGCCTTCGACCACTGGCTGACCGCCTCGCCCAACCAGGCCAACAAGCTGCTGGAATGGGTGATCGACCGCGCCGACGAACGGCTGCGCCGGCGCCAGGAAAAGGACGTCGCCCGCAAGACGGCGGTGCGCAAGCTGCGCCTGCCGGGCAAGCTTGCCGACTGTTCCTCGAACCAGGCGGCGGGATCGGAATTGTTCATCGTGGAGGGCGACTCGGCCGGCGGATCGGCCAAGCAGGCGCGCAACCGCATGAACCAGGCGGTGCTGCCGCTGCGCGGCAAGATCCTCAACGTGGCCAGTGCCGGGCGCGACAAACTGGCCGCGAACCAGCAGCTCGCCGACCTCGTCCAGGCGCTCGGCTGCGGCACCGGCAAGACCTATCGCGACACGGACCTGCGCTACGAGAAGGTCGTGATCATGACGGATGCCGACGTCGACGGGGCGCATATCGCCTCGCTGCTGATCACGTTCTTCTACCGTGAGACACCGGACCTGATCCGCAACGGGCACCTGTATCTCGCCGCCCCTCCCCTGTATCGCCTGACGCAGGGCGGCCGGACGATCTACGCCCGCGACGATGCCCACAAGGACGCCCTGCTTGCCAGCGAGTTCAAGGCCGGCTCGAAGGTGGATATCGGTCGTTTCAAGGGCCTGGGCGAAATGCTGCCGGCTCAGCTCAAGGAAACCACGATGGACCCTTCCAAGCGCAACCTGCTGAAAGTGGAGATCGACGAGAGCGAGGCCGCGGGAACCGGACCGGCGGTTGAGCGGTTGATGGGCAACAAGCCCGAGGCGCGCTTCCAGTTCATCCAGGAAAACGCGCGTTTCGCGGAAGAGCTCGATATCTGAGGCATGGCAACGCGGATGGCATCCCCGTCCACACTGCCGCTGACCTATCAACCGGGAAAGGCCGGTGCCTTGCTGACGGCACTCATCAATGCCTACCTGCGCCGGAGGCGGCCCCTGCACGACCACAGCTTCCTGGTGCTGGCCGGTCACGGGCTGGCCTTTGGCCGCTGTCCGAACGCAGCCAGCGAAGGCATTCGAACCGCATTGCTGCGTCTCGCCGGCGCCCCGGCCGGCATGCCGGGACGCCCCCGCTACGCGACCGGAACCCTGTCGTCCTGGACCGACGGGCTGACCCTTCTGTCGGGACGGCAACTGACGCGGCTGCACCCGCAGGCACTGGTCTTCACCGTGGTGCGCGATCCGCTGACACGGGCCGCCTCGTGTTTCGACAAGCTGGAACGCGGCGTGATCCCGCCTTCGGAGCATGATCCGGTTCTGGTCAACGGGCTCGACTTTGCCCGGTTCGTCTCCCGCATCTGCGCCACGCCGGACTGGCGCAGCGCCAATGCCTATCGCAGCCAGACCTCGATCCTGGCGCACAAGAACCGGCTGCTGCCCACCCGGGTGCTGCGCTACGAGACGGCGGACACCGACTGGGAGGCACTGCGCTGGGAGGTGGCGGCGCGCAGCGATGCCGACATCGGTCCGCTGCCGGCGATCGCGGATGCCGGCGAGCAGCGCATCGCGGAGCTGACGGGCGGTCTCGATCCGGCCTTGCGGCTGGCCCTGCGTCGCCGCTACGCCGCCGACTACCGGGCGTTCTACGAGGGCACCGACCTGGCCGTGCCGGTGATGGGGCCGGTGACAGGGCCAATGAAGGGCCAGTGACAGGACCTGCGACGGCATCCGCGGGCAAGGTCGGTTGTCACACCCGGTAAAATCCCCCGGTTCCGGTCACCTCCGGCTTGTTATAGAGTTGCCCGCAACATCCCTTCCGACCGGAGCAGTCCTGCCCACGCGCAGCTCCCGCCGGACCCGTCAAGGAGACGCCCGCCGATGCGCATCCCCTTCCCCTCCGCCCCGATTGCCGCGCTCCTCGTGCTGGGCGCGAGCCTGCCTCTTGCCGCCGATCCGGTCGGCGATCTCGTCGGGGCGCTGCCAGAGTCCCTGCTTGGACTGACGCGGCTGGCCGGACCGGATGGCAGCGGCACCGGCTTCGTGGTGGCGCGCGAGGCGGGGCGCGACCGGTTGTTCATCCTGCGCGGCGGGGCCGCCGTGGAGGTCGGGGAAGCGGCGGAAACGGGCGGGCGGATCACATCGCTACGCAGTGAAAAGGATGCACACGGCGTGCTGGCCTTTGTCGATATAGCCGGCGCGGACGGAGCGGAAACCACTTACGAGCTATTTCTCGAAGGCGAGAATGCAGCCGGTTACGTATTTCAGCAGGCAAGTAACTGAGCCGCACCGCCTCCAGCGATGATGGCGATAATTCTTGGCAACGGCCCGTGCGAGACTTTGGATCGTTGACATTTTATTTTGAAACTGTAGTGTGCGCGCCAAAGTGCCGGAGCCCGAAGCACCAACTCGGGACCTGGCTATGTTCCCTGTCATAACATCAAGGTAATATGTCCTTTTCCTCACTTGGATTGAGCGAGAAAGTGCTCGCCGCCGTGGAAGCGGCCGGGTACACCGAACCCACCGCCATTCAGGTCGGCGCCATTCCGCACGTCCTGCAGAAGCGCGACGTGCTGGGGCTCGCCCAGACCGGCACCGGCAAGACCGCATCCTTCACCCTGCCGATGCTGACGCTGCTGGAAAAGGGGCGCGCCCGGGCCCGAATGCCGCGCACGCTCATTCTCGAGCCGACGCGCGAGCTGGCCGCCCAGGTCGAGGAAAACTTCAAAAAGTACGGCGTCAACCACAAGCTGAACGTTGCCCTGTTGATCGGCGGCACGTCCTTCGGTGACCAGGACAAGAAGCTGGATCGCGGCGTCGACGTGCTGATCGCGACGCCGGGGCGCCTGCTCGACCACACCGAACGCGGCAAGCTGCTGCTGCAGGGCGTCGACATCCTCGTCATCGACGAGGCGGACCGCATGCTCGACATGGGCTTCATTCCGGACATCGAGCGGATCTGCAAACTGATCCCGATGACCCGCCAGACCCTGTTCTTCTCGGCGACGATGCCCCCGGAGATCCAGCGCCTGGTCGACACGTTCCTGCACAATCCGGCGCGCGTGGAAGTGGCCCGCACCTCCTCCACCGCCGACACGGTGACGCAGCAGGTCGTGGCCGCCGGCTCCAAGGATTTCGACAAGCGCGCAACGCTGCGCAAGATGATCGACCAGGCCGAGAACCTGACCAACGCCATCATCTTCTGCAACCGCAAGCGCGACGTGCAGACCGTGTTCCGTTCGCTGCAGCGGCACGACTACTCGGTCGGCGCACTGCATGGCGACATGGACCAGCGCTCGCGGATGGCGACGCTGGAGCAGTTTCGCAAGAACGAGCTGACGCTGCTTGTCGCCAGCGACGTTGCGGCGCGCGGCCTCGACATTCCCGCCGTCAGCCATGTCTACAATTACGACGTGCCGACCCATGCCGAGGATTACGTCCACCGCATCGGCCGCACCGGCCGGGCCGGGCGCAGCGGTGTCGCGATCACTCTCATCACCGGCAGCGACCAGAAATATCTGGGCGCTATCGAGAAGCTGATCGAGCGCAAGCTGCCCTGGCTGGAAAACGAGATCGACTTCGAGGCGGAAGCCGCCGAGGCCAAGGGCCGTCGCGGACGCGGCGGCGATGCCGCTGCTCCCGCACGCGGTGGCAAGGGCCGCTCCGGCGGACGCGGCAAGGATGCCGAGGACGAGGGCCGCAGCCGGGCCGCGACCCGCACCCGCAGCAAGCGCGCCACGGCCACGGATGCACCGGCAGCCGATGCAGAGACCGCAGCAAGCCCCGCCGAGATCGCGGAAGCCGTCGAGGCGACCCCGCCCGCCCGCAAGGAGCGCGCAACCCGGGCGCCGCGCCAGCGCAAGCCCGCTGCACCCGCGGCCGAGACGGCTCCGGCCGAAGAGACAAAGGCCGCTCCGGCCCCCGCCCCGCGCCGGGCGCGCGGCGGCAAGCCGGCTTCCGGCAACGAGGGCAACAACGCCAACAAGCGTGGCGACAACAACAAGCGGCGGCGTGGCGGCAATGACGACGAGCCGGTGATCGGTCTCGGCGACCACGTGCCGGCCTTCCTGCTGCGCGGCATCCGCCCGACCAAGGCCGGCTAAGGCCGGCTACCGAGATAGATTCGAAAGAACGAATCCCTCCCGTGCGGCCATCGCAATCCGGGACGGAAACAGGCAGCATTTGCCCATGCCGGCGGTATACTTCTGCCGCCGGCGAAAAATTGCCCGCCGTCAAAAATACGGATTCTTCCTTGCCGTCCAATTGAAGACAGGCCGGAAAACCGCCATTTTCCGCGGGATTTTTTCGCGCCCTCGGCATCCCCGAAATCGCCCTGCACGCGAAATGCAAGAGGCGCATTGACGGAACGTTCCGACAAGCTTAACCGTGCCTTAAGCGTTCAATGAGATACACTCAGACATACATTTCTTGATGGTCGCGTGCATTGACTTGCAGCACGTCACCGATACGTGTGGAACCTTGCATGGCCCAGGAAGACGACCACAAGCGGACGATCGTCTATGGTGACGCGGCGCTCAAGTATATCCGGAAGAACACGCTTCCGGCATATCCTCGTTTCTATGAGCTTTGGTACACTTACGCTGCAGGTTTCAACCATTCCCTGAACCGGGCCGTCAACGAAATCGCCGGCACGAACGGATCAGTCACCACCGAACAGCTTCAGCAGATCTACAACAGCTTCCTGTCCCCGACGAAACTCGGCGACCGGATCGACGAAGTCGGCGAGAAGATCTCCGACGAGATCCGCGACATGGTCGACATTCTCGGCCAGAGCGTGGATTCAGTGTCGGAATACGGCCAGTCCCTGGCCGGCGCCCAGGCGCAGCTGGAGAGCATCAGGGATCCCAAGCAGCTCAAGCAGCTGGTCGCGCATCTGCTCAAGGCAACGCACAACACGGCCGATTCCAACAAGCAGCTGGAAGACCAGCTGGTGGAATCGCGCAAGCAGATCGAGGATCTGCAGGAAAGCCTCGAGGCGATCCGCTACGAATCGCTCACCGACGAGCTGACGACGCTCAGCAACCGCAAGCATTTCGACCACACGATCGAGCGGATGGTGAAGGATGCCTCGGAGAGCCAGGAGCCGCTGTCGCTGCTCTTGACCGATATCGACCATTTCAAGAAGTTCAACGACACTTACGGCCACCAGACCGGCGACCAGGTGTTGCGCCTCGTCGCGCTCGCGGTGAAGCAGAACGTCAAGGGCCACGATGTCGCCTGCCGCTATGGCGGCGAGGAATTCGCGATCCTGCTGCCGCACACCTCGCTGCGCCAGGCCGTGACCGTGGCCGAGCATATCCGCCGCGCGGTGCTGTCGAAGGAACTGGTGAAGCGCTCGACCGGCGAGAATCTCGGCCGGATCACGATCTCCATCGGGGTCTCGACCTTCAAGCCGGCGGACACGACGCAATCGCTGATCGGCCGCGCCGACAGCGCGCTCTACGCGGCGAAGGCGGCCGGGCGCAACCTGGTGCGCTGCGAGACCGATCCGGATGTCGAGGAAGACAGCCGCGTGGCGTGAGCCGCACGGCACGCAAGCGGGACGTGACGCAGCATCGCCGTTTCGCCTGAAACGGCTTCAGACGATCTTTTCCCGATAAAATACAGGCCACCCGCGCCGTGAGCACGCGCGCGGAGTGGCCCCTTCCCCGCTTGGCGCGGTCTCAGCCTTGCGAGGCCCCGGCGCCAAGCGGCTCGCCTTCCGCCGCCTTCAGGTTGACGGATTCGCCGCAACCGCAGGCGGAGACCTCGTTGGGGTTCTTGAAGATGAAGCCCGAGCGGAACTTGGAGACCTCGTGATCCATCTCGGTACCGAGAAGGAAGAGCGCGGCGGAGGGCTCGATGAAGATCTTCACGCCCTTGTCGTCGATGACATCGTCGCCGGGACGCGCCTCGTCCACGAGGCTCATGTCGTATTCCATGCCCGCGCAGCCGCCCTTCTTGATGCCGACCCGAAGGCCGAGGGCGGGCGTTGCGGCATTGTCGATGATCTCGCGGACGCGATCGGCGGCGGCATCGGTGAGTGTCAGGACCTGAAATCTGGAAGCCATGAGTGTCGAATTCCCGAATTTGAGGTGCCGGGCTCGCCGCGTGTCCCGGGCCGGATCGGACACCGATCCCGGCCACGCGGCGGCGCTTCGTTACCCCTAATATAGGGGCAGGACCGGCTCAGTACCAGTTGAGCGCGACCTTCGCCTCTTCCGACATGCGCTCGGGCGTCCAGGGCGGATCGAACACCATCTGCACATCGACATGGCCGATGCCGGAGACGGAGGCAACCGCGTTCTCGACCCAGCCCGGCATTTCGCCGGCAACCGGGCAGCCCGGTGCGGTCAGCGTCATGTCGATCTTCACCGAGCGGTCGTCCTCGATATCGACCTTGTAGATCAGGCCGAGCTCGTAGATGTCGCAGGGGATTTCCGGGTCGTAGACGGTCTTCAGCGCCCCGACGATATCCTCGGTAAGGCTCTTCAGCTCGTCCTCGGTAAAGGCCGATCCGGCCGCCCCGATCTCGGCCTGAGGCTCTTCGGCCATCGCGTCCGCCGGCAGTGTCGTGTGTTCGCTCATCTCGCCCTCATGCGAAGAAATCGTGGGCCTTTTGCAGCGCCTCGACCAGGCGGTCGACCTCGTCGACCGTGTTGTACAGACCGAAGCTGGCGCGGCATGTCGATGTTACACCATATCGTGCGAGCAGGGGCTGCGCGCAATGGGTGCCGGCGCGCACCGCAACGCCCTCGCGGTCGATGATCATCGACACGTCGTGGGCGTGCACACCCTTCATCTCGAACGCGACGATGGCGCCCTTGCCCGGGGCCTCGCCGAAGATGCGGATCGAGTTGATCTGCTTCAGCTGCCGATGCGCATAGTCGCGCAAGGTGGCCTCATGCGCGGCGATGCGGTCGCGGCCGATACCGTCCATGTAGTCGAGCGCGGCGGCAAGGCCGATCGCCTGGACGATGGGCGGGGTGCCGGCCTCAAACCGGTGCGGCGGGCTGTTGTAGGTGACGTTGTCCTCGGTGACATCGAGGATCATCTCGCCGCCGCCGTTGAACGGACGCATCCGCTGCAGATGTTCCATCTTGCCCCACAGCGCGCCGATGCCGGAGGGGCCATAGACCTTGTGGCCGGTGAAGACGAAGAAGTCGCAGCCCAGATCCTGCACGTCGACGGGCATGTGCACCGCCGACTGGCTGCCGTCGACCAGAACCGGAATGCCGCGCGCATGGGCGATCTGGCACAGCTCGCGGACCGGCACGACGGTGCCGAGCACGTTGGACATCTGGGTGATGGCGACGAGCTTCGTCCTCGGCGACAGGGCCGCCTCGAAGGCCTCTAGGTCGAAGGAGCCGTCCTCGCGCACAGGAACCCATTTCAGCACGGCGCCTTGCCGTTCCCGCAGGAAGTGCCAAGGTACGATGTTGGAATGGTGCTCCATGATCGAGAGCACGATCTCGTCGCCCTCCCCGATCCGTTCGGCGCCAAAGGTCTGGGAAACGAGATTGATCGCCTCCGTCGTCGAGCGGGTGAAGATCACCTCGTCGACGGAAGGCGCGTTGAGGAAGCGGCGCACGGTCTCGCGCGCCGCCTCGAAATTGTCCGTGGCGGTGTTCGACAGGTAGTGCAGGCCGCGATGGACATTGGCGTATTCGTGGGAATAAGCCTTCGTCACCGCATCGATCACCGCCTGGGGCTTTTGCGCCGACGCGCCATTGTCCAGATAGACGAGCGGCTTGCCGTAGACTTCGCGCGAGAGGATCGGAAAGTCACGGCGCACGGCCGTCACGTCATAGGGCGCGGCGAGCGTGTCGGGATTGGCGGTCAGCGTCATGTCGGTCCCCTTCCGGAGGGAAGTCTGGCCCGTTTCCGGGCATGCCAAATCAGGCGGCCTGGTCGAGCCAGGCGCGGATGCGCGCCTCGAATGCCTCGACAATGACCTCCTCGCCGATTTCCTCGACGGCCTCGGCGAGGAAGGCGAGCACCAGCAGGGTGCGGGCTTCCTTTTCCGGAATGCCGCGCGCACGGAGATAGAACAGAAGGTCCTCGTCGATCTCGCCACTGGTCGCGCCATGAGCGCACTGGACGTCGTCGGCGAAGATCTCCAGCTCCGGCTTCAGCGCCATCTCCGCGTCTTCCGACAGGAGAAGCGACTGGGTCATCATCTGGCCGTCGGTCTTCTGCGCGTGCGGGCGGACGATGATCTTGCCCTGGAAGATGCCCTTGGCGCCGTCGTCGACAACCGTCTTGAACAGTTCCCGGCTGTCGCAATTGGGCACCGCATGGTCGATCACCAGCGTCTGGTCGACATGCTGGCCCTTGCGCACCATGGTGATGCCCAGCAGGTCGGCGCGGGCGTGCTCGCCGGTGAAGGCGACGAAGGCCTGGTGCCGGGCAAAGCCGGAGCCGATGCCAGCCCCGATCACCTTGACGGCGGTCTTGGCGCCAAGCGTGACGACGGCGGTGCCGACATGGGTGGTGCCGGCGGCCTCCGCCTGCAGGCGGGCCACGGTCAGCTTCGCCCCGTCCGCGGCGCGAATGTCGGTCAGCGTGTTGGAGAAGGTGCCCTCGGTGCCGCCGAGGAACGTCTCCAGGACGATGGCCTCGGCGCCTTCCCCTGCCCGGATCACCACCCGTCCGGCGGTGCTGGCCGCGTCCTGGCCGAGCGCATGGACGATCTCGACCGGCTTCGACAGGGTGACCCCGGCGGGAACGACGAGTTCCAGCCCGTCGGCGCAGAAGATGGCGTTGAGGCCGACGGCGGCGTCCTTCGTGGCAATCGCCGGAAGGTCCATCAGCGCTTCGCCGGCTTCGGCCAGCGCCTCGGCGAGCGGACGCGCGAGCGCGCCGTCCGCGGCAAGCGCGGCCATGTCGGAAAGGCCCGCATGGAAATGGCCGTCGACGATCACCAGCCGGTGGCGGTCGACGTCGCCATAGACGTTGTCGAGCCCGGCCAGAACGGATTTGGCACCCGCCTCGTCACGTCGCGCGGCGAAGGGCGCGATGCTCTTCAGCCGGTTGCGCAGGTCGGAATACTTCCATTCCTCGACGCGGCGATGCGGCAGGCCCGTCTGGCGGAAGGCGTCGAAGGCAGCCTTGCGGCGGCCGGCGACGGCCTCGTTGCCCGGCAGCGCGTCGCGCTCCTTGTACCAGGCTTCCGTCAGTTCGGTTTCTGCGCGGGTTTCAAGTGCGCGCGGTTCGATGGTCATGTCAGGTCCCCGCCTTGTCACGCGGCCGCGTCGACGAAGTCGGCATAGCCGTTCTTCTCGAGCTCGAGCGCCAGGTCCTTGTCGCCGGTCTTGACGATGCGGCCCTTAGACAGGACGTGAACGACGTCCGGCACGATGTGGTCGAGCAGGCGCTGATAGTGGGTGATGACGACGAAAGCGCGCTCGGGCGAACGCAGCGCGTTGACGCCATCGGAAACGACCTTCAGCGCGTCGATGTCGAGGCCGGAATCGGTCTCGTCGAGAACGCAGAGCGAAGGCTCGAGCAACGCCATCTGGAGGATTTCCGAGCGCTTCTTCTCGCCGCCGGAGAAGCCGACATTGAGCGGGCGCTTCAGCATGTCCATGGTGATCTGGAGCTTGGCGGCCTTGTCCTTGACGCGCTTCATGAAGTCAGGCGTCGACAGCTCGCCCTCGCCACGCGCCTTGCGCTGCGCGTTGAGCGCGGTCTTGAGGAAGGTCATGGTCGCCACGCCCGGGATCTCGATCGGGTACTGGAAGGCGAGGAAGAGGCCGGCGGCGGCGCGCTCGTCCGGCGACAGCTCCAGAAGGCTCTCGCCATTGTAGAGAATGTCGCCTTCGGTGACCTCGTAATCGGTCTTGCCGGCGAGGATATAGGAGAGAGTCGACTTGCCGGAGCCGTTCGGGCCCATGATGGCGTGCACTTCGCCCGGCTTCACGACAAGGTCGATCCCGCGCAGGATCTCGGTGCCGTCGTCGGCGATGCGGGCGTGCAGGTTCTTGATCTCAAGCATTTCGGTTTCCTGTAGGTATATCCGGTGTTGTTGATCGCCATCGCGATCCGTCAGTGGTTCGGCTGGAGGGGCGGCAGAACGAACGCGCTCCTCAACATCCCGTTCCGGGGTTGTATTTCAGCTTCTTGCAGGTGTTCGGGATCTGGTTGACCACGTCGAAATAGTCGACTTCCCCGGCGTTGTTCAGCCGGTCCCGGTAGTAGCGCGTCATCTTGCGAACGTTGTCCCAATCCCAGTCGCCCTCGCACTGGTAGTAGCCGTCCACGATGTTCGAACGACGAAACTCTATCGCCACCGGACAGCCGTCATTCCGGTAGACGTTGAGCATCAACTCGTTCTGGTCGACCACAACCCGGCCGTTCAGGACGACATGATCGGCGCTGGCGGGCACGGAGCCGGCCAGCAGCGCGAGCAGACCGAAAAGAGCCGCTGCATCACGTGCCGTCATCGGTTTCTCCTCGATCACGAACCGTCCGTCAGCCGACGGAACCTTCGAGGCTGATCGAGATCAGCTTCTGCGCCTCGACGGCGAACTCCATCGGCAGCTGCTGGATGACGTCCTTGACGAAGCCGTTGACGATCAGCGCCACCGCTTCCTCGTCAGAGAGGCCTCGCTGCTGGCAGTAGAACATCTGGTCGTCGGAGATCTTCGAGGTGGTCGCCTCGTGCTCGAACACGGCGGTCGAATTCTTCGATTCGATGTAGGGCACTGTGTGCGCACCGCAGTCCTGGCCGATCAGCAGGCTGTCGCACTGGGTGAAATTGCGCGCGTTGGAAGCCTTGCGATGGGCCGAGACGAGGCCGCGATAGGTGTTCTCGGACTTGCCCGCCGAAATGCCCTTGGAGATGATCCGGCTCGACGTGTTCTTGCCCAGGTGGATCATCTTGGTGCCGCTGTCGATCTGCTGACGACCGTTGGACACTGCGATCGAGTAGAACTCGCCGCGCGAATTGTCGCCGCGCAGGATACAGGACGGATATTTCCAGGTGATCGCCGAACCGGTCTCGACCTGGGTCCAGGAGATCTTGGAATTCTTGCCCCGGCAGTCGCCGCGCTTGGTGACGAAATTGTAGATGCCGCCCTTGCCCTCGCTGTCGCCCGGGAACCAGTTCTGGACGGTGGAGTACTTGATCTCCGCATCGTCCAGCGCGATCAGCTCGACCACGGCCGCGTGCAGCTGGTTCTCGTCGCGCTGCGGCGCCGTGCAGCCCTCCAGATAGGAGACGTAGGCGCCCTTCTCGGCGATGATCAGCGTGCGCTCGAACTGGCCGGTGTTCTTCTCGTTGATGCGGAAATAGGTCGACAGCTCCATCGGGCAGCGCACGCCCTCGGGAACGTAGACGAAGGAACCGTCGGTGAAGACCGCCGAATTCAGCGTCGCGTAGTAATTGTCGGTGACCGGCACGACGGTGCCCAGATACTTCTTCACCAGGTCGGGATGCTCGCGCATCGCCTCGGAGATGGAGCAGAAGATGACGCCGGCGGCGGCAAGTTCCTTCTTGAAGGTGGTGACCACCGAGACGCTGTCGAAGACGGCGTCGACGGCGACGCGGTTCTTCGGCTCGACGCCGGCCAGGATCTCCTGCTCGCGCAGCGGGATGCCGAGCTTCTCGTAGGTGGCGAGAAGCTCCGGATCGACCTCGTCGAGGCTCTTCGGCCCCGGCGCCGATTTCGGCGCGGAGTAGTAGTAGATGTCGTTGAAGTCGATCTTGGGATAGCTGACGCGGGCCCAGGTCGGCTCGCTCATCGTGAGCCAGCGACGATAGGCGTCAAGCCGCCATTCCAGCATCCATTCCGGCTCGTCCTTCTTGGCCGAGATGAAGCGGATGATGTCCTCGTTGAGGCCCTTGGGCGCCTTGTCGGACTCGATGTCGGTAAAGAAGCCGTACTTGTACTGATCCACATCGATCGACCGGACGCGGTCGATCGTTTCCTGAACTGCAGGCATGCGTGTCTCCATCCGCTGCGGTGTCAAGGACCGCGGGTTGTCGCACTATGTAAGGGCGCGGCGGCATCGCCGCATCCCTGTCGTGATGGTCCGGACCCTCAGGCGGCGCGTCCCGCGCCTGCCTGCCTGATCCGTCCCGAAATCTGCCGCCAGGCGGCAAGAAAGCGTTCGATCTCCGCCTCGCCGTTGTCGCGGCCAAGGCTGACCCTGATGGCGCCGCGCGCCAAATCCGCCGATACGCCCATCGCGGTAAGGACCGGCGAGACGCCGACCTTGCCGCTGGAACAGGCGGAGCCCGAGGACACGGCGATGCCCGCAAGGTCGAGGGCGATCAGCGCGGTCTCCGCCGAAACGCCGGGCACGGCGAAACAGCTTGTGTTGGCCAGACGCGGCACGCCGGTCCCGAAGACGACGGTGTCGCTCCATATATGGCAAAGCGCACGTTCCAGACCATCCCGAAACGTGGCAATTTCATCCCAGCAGCCGGTTTCCGCTGCGACGAGTTCGGCAGCGAGGCCGAAACCCGCGATGGCGGCAACGTTTTCCGTGCCGGCACGGTTCCAGTTTTCCTGGCCACCGCCGGTCAGAAGCGGCGCCGGGCGCAAACCCGCATCGCGCAGAACCAGGGCGCCGACGCCCTGCGGTCCGCCGATCTTGTGGGCCGAAAGGGCAAGGCTGTGGGCGCCCCAACCGGCCATGTCGATGGCGATGCGGCCGGCCGCCTGCACCGCGTCGACATGAAGGATAGCGCTGGTGCCGTCAAGCACCCGGGCGATCTCGGCGAGGGGCTGCAGCACGCCGGTTTCGCTGTTGGCGGCCTGGATCGCGACCAGCGGCAACGCACCGGCCACTGACAGCGCATGGACCCGCGCGGCCAGCGCGGCGACATCCACGACCCCGTCGCTATCGACCGGCAGGATCTCGCGCTGGCTTTCCGGAAACCGGCCGCCGGCCGTCACCGAAGGATGTTCGGTGCCGCCGATCAGGACACGGGTGAACTGGCGCTCTCCCCTGCCCGCCTTCCACAGCGGCGACAGGGCGGTGACATTGGCCTCGGTCGCACCGGAGGTGAAGGCGACATGGGGCGCGGGCACGCCGCAGAGCCCGGCGACCTGGGCGCGCGCGGCCTCGACCAGCGCGCGCGCGGCGCGTCCCTCGCCATGGACGGAGGACGGATTGCCGACACGCGTCAGCAGGTCGCCGACAAGCCCGGCCACGCGCGGGCGCAAGGGCGCCCCCGCATTGTGATCGAGATAGATCCTGCCTGCATCCGTCATCGTCAAACGTGCCATTTCCGCCGGAACCCGGAAATGCCGGGTCCATTCATGAAAACCGCGCCCGGCTTCCCTCTTGTGCGATGCAATCCTTGCAATTCCGCGTGGAGATCGGTTTAAGACATGCCTATATACCACGCTGACCGGACAGGCTGATCCGACAGACCGCCCACCTGAACCGAAGGAAGCCCGGCGCAAGCCGTCAACTTTCGAACGATTCTAAAGAAGTTGTAGGAACCAGGGGCATCCGAGTCAAGCCGGAGCCAGGCAGCAACCCTGAGTTTTCGCGACATGCGCCGTCCGGATCCCGAAGGCCAGAAACAAGGAACAGAAGCCCCATGCACGAGGTGGTCCATGCCTGAAGTGATTTTCAACGGTCCGGCCGGCCGGATCGAAGGCCGCTTTCAGCCGGCGAAATCGCGAACGGCGCCGATCGCGTTGATCCTGCACCTGCATCCGCAGTTCGGCGGGACGATGAACAACCAGATCGTCTATCAGCTGTACTACATGTTCGCGAAGCGCGGCTTCGCGGTGCTGCGCTTCAACTTCCGAGGCGTCGGTCGCAGCCAGGGCTCCTTCGACCACGGCCAGGGGGAACTCTCCGATGCGGCGGCCGCGCTGGACTGGGTGCAGACAGTGCATCCCGACGCGCGCTCGTGCTGGATCGCCGGTTTCTCCTTCGGCGCCTGGATCGGCATGCAGCTCTTGATGCGCCGCCCGGAGGTGGAAGGCTTCATCTCGGCCGCGCCGCCCGCCAACCTGCACGACTTCTCGTTCCTGGCGCCCTGCCCCTCCTCCGGCCTCATCATCCACGGCGATGCCGACGAGGTGGTGCCGAACAAGGACGTGCAGACGCTGGTCGACAAGCTGAAGACGCAAAAGGGCATCGTGATCGATCACAAGATCATTCCCGGCGCCAACCACTTCTTCGAGAACCACATGGACGAGCTGATGGGCGAATGCGGCTCCTATCTCGACAAGCGGCTCGGGGTGACCACCGAACGCGCCTGACGCTCGCCAGCCGCGATCCCGCGGCCATCGCCCCGGAAACCAGTGACCCGCCCCGCGCTGTGGCGGGGTGACTACCCGGACGAAAGGCAAAGCGCCTGGCCATAAACAAAACCCGCGCTCACCGATTGGAGAGCGCGGGTTTTTTTCGTTTTCAGTCGCAGGCCAGGGCCGGCGGCGAAATCAGGCGAGGTCGGCGGCGACCTTCAGCGAGACGATCTTGTCCGGATTGACCACCGGCTCGCCGCGCTTGATCTTGTCGACATTCTCCATGCCCGACAGGACCTGACCCCAGACGGTGTACTGGCCGTCAAGGAAGGAAGCGTTGTCGAAGCAGATGAAGAACTGGCTGTCGCCGGAGTTCGGATCCTGGGCGCGCGCCATCGAGCAGGTGCCGCGCAAGTGCTTGCCGGCGTTGAACTCGGCCGGAAGCTTCTTGCCGGAACCGCCGGTGCCGGTGCCCTTGGGGCAGCCGGTCTGCGCCATGAAGCCCTCGATCACGCGGTGGAAGACGATGCCGTCGTAAAAGCCGTCACGCGCCAGTTCCTTGATGCGGGCGACATGGCCCGGGGCCAGGTCAGGCCTCATCTCGATGACAACCTGACCCTGGGTGGTCTCCATCACCAGGGTGTTTTCTGCGTCCTTATAGTCAGCCACCTGAGCGTCTCCTTGTTCGGTGGTGGGCGGCGCGGTCCGGGCGCACCCGGTCAACGCCTGCGTCACTGTTCACTTTGCGTCGGCGGCAACCTGCAGCCTGACGATCTTGTCCGGGTCCTGGACCGGCTCGCCGCGCTTGATCGCGTCGACGAACTCCATGCCCTCGACCACCTCGCCGAAGACCGTGTACTGGCCGTTCAGCCAGTCGCCGTCGGCGAACATGATGAAAAACTGCGAATTGGCGCTGTTCGGGCTCTGCGAGCGGGCCATGCCGAGCGTGCCGCGCGCGAAGGACGCATCGGAAAACTCCGCCTTGAGGTCCGGCAACTCGGAGCCGCCCATGCCGGTGCCGGTCGGGTCGCCGGTCTGGGCCATGAAGCCGTCGATCACCCGATGGAAGACGATACCGTCGTAAAAGCCCTGGCGGGTCAGCGTCTTGATGCGCTCGACATGAGCGGGCGCCAGATCCGGGCGCAACCGGATGACGACGCGGCCGTCCTTCAGGTCGAGATAAAGCGTGTTCTCGGCGTCGGCCTGCTGCGCCGAGGCCGTGCCGAGCGAGGCCGGCAGCGCGAGCACCATGGCAAGGGAAAATGCCGAAATCAGGGAAAGCAATCGGGTCATCACGAGGGGCTCCCGGAACGGATGAAGCGGTGTCAGGATTTTTCGGCGAGGCGCCGGGCCAGGCAGTCGGCGACATGCGCCGGCACGAAATGGCGGACGTCGCCCCCCATCTTCGCGATCTGCCGCACCAAGGTGGCGGTGATGTGACGGACCTCGGGCGAGGCCGGCAGGAACACCGTCTGGACCTCCGGCGCGAGCGAGCGGTTCATGCCGGCCATCTGCATCTCGTAGTCGAGATCGGTGCCGTCGCGCAGGCCCCGGACCAGGAAGGCCGCACCCTGGCGGCGGGCCGTCTCGATGACGAGATCGTCGAAGGCGACGACCTCAAGGCGGGCCGCGTCATCGGCGCCGAACGCCGCGCGGGCGACCTCGCCGATCATCGCGACGCGCTCCTCGAAGGAGAACATCGGCACCTTGCCGGGATGGACGCCGATCGCCACCACGACGCGATCGGCAAGATCGAGCGCGTGTCGCAGGATGTCGATATGGCCGTTGGTGACCGGGTCGAAGGAGCCCGGATAGAGCGCTGTGCGAGTCATTCCGTGTGTGTACAGAGGCCGTCGCGGCTAGACAAGCATCGGATTGAGCCTGTGTTGCGAAAATGACGCTGGGATGGAACTTATTTCTCAATGCCGCGTTTTCTGCTAGACTGTTGCCAATAAGCATAAGGAGGCGTCCATGCGTGGCATTGCAGCTTTGGGCCTTGGCGGCCTCGCCGCCGCAGCCATCGTCGTCGCGGCAGCCGGCTTTGTCCTGCAGCCGACGGACAGTATCGCAGCCAAGAAGGGCGACCGCCTGTCCAGGGTGGTGCAGGTCGCCTGCGGCACGTCCACCGTCTCCGACACCAAGAGCTGCGACGAGCTTGCCCGCGCTCTCGCGCCAAACTCCGGTCCCGTCTATGCCACCGTCGCCTCGACGGAAGGCACAACGACGGTACTTCGGCGCATGCGCGTTTCTGAGTGATCCGAAACACCTGACCTCGGACCTCCAGACAGCGTGACGGCGGGTTCCCCGGCCCGCCGTCACGTTTTTGTGCAGCGCACATCGACCGCGACCGATCCACGGTCTCCGCCTGCGGTCCCCCGGGCTCTTCCCCTTTCCTTTGCCGGCAAGGACCGGCGTCGATCCGATTGTCGGTCGGCAGGCAGGTCCAATCCCGAATTTCAGGACCCGTTCACGCGAAGGTGACCGGCATTTACCATCGTCACGCCGGTCACCGGACGTTTCATCGTTTCCCGGACAGCGTCAGCGGATGCGCATTGCCGCATGGCGGCGCGGTTGAAGAAAAGCCGGACACGCACCATATGCGGGATATCGGGTTCAGCCGGGGGACTGGCGCAGCATTGGGCCAATGCCATGCAAAGAGCGCATGGCAGCTATGTTTCTTTGTGCCCGGCTATCATTTAACTCCCTGCAATCGTTCACCAAATCAGCACGCTCCGTTCACGCTTTTCTGAAGCGTGGGGATATTGCCGTGGGCTGCAAAAGAGCCCATATGACGCCCATGATGACGATTCACAAAATTCATCAGCTGTCGCTACCGATAGCCATGTGGGGCGCCGGCATCGCCGTGTTCGCCACCACGCTCAGTCTCGGCGTTGCCTTTTCGGACGTGGAAGCCTCCGTCGAGGCGCTCGAGCAGCAACCGGCGATGACGCAGTCCCGCGCCATCGCCTCGACCATCGAGCCCGCATGCGAGGGCATCATTTTCCGCGAGGAGGATCCGGACTGCTTCAGCGGGGGATCCGCCTCCGAAGCGGCGCCAATGCCCACGCTCGCGGCCGAACCGGCAGGTTCGCCCCAATCCGCCGGATCGTGACGCAGGTCACGGTTTCCTTGCCGGTTCCGGGGCATTCTGGCCCCATCAAAAGACGGTAACCAGCAGGGACGTGACGACAATGACCTTCATTCATGACGAGCACGAACAGCATACCCACCGCATCCGCGACCTGGCGATCGCCACCGTCGCAGCCCTTGCGGTTTTCGGCGGCATGGTGAGCATCGCCCACTCGATCCGCACCGCTTCCGCCAGCGCTGTCGAGGCACCGGTGGTGGCCGCCAAGACCGACCGCATCGCCTCGGCACTGCCGGGAGCTTGCAGCGGCGAAAGCTGGGGCAACTGGTCTCCGGCCTGCGTCGCGGCGATCAGCGGCAACGGCAGCACGCGGCAGGTGCGGTTCGAAACCTTCGAGGCCCGCCAGCCGGCCGCCAACACGTCCGTTCTGGAGCGCGTTCCCGCCAACTCGTAAGACGGACCGCCGGAAACGATCCGGCCGCAAGACATGACTGCAAAAGGCGACGCCCTGCGAGACGCAGGCGTCGCCTTTGCCGTTTTCAGAGACTTCAGGGAGCGTAAATCCCGCTAGGTGCCCGAACCGGGGAGACGCTCAGCCCTTCCCGCCCCGGTTTGCTCCCCGTTCGCTCTCTCGTTCACTTCTCCATTCACTCCCCGTCCGGGGTACCGGTCAGAGCGCGCCGTTCGGCCGCCAGCATCTCGTCGTGATGATGGCTGGCCTGCACCTCGATGAAGACCCGGCGGACGATCGGGAACCGGTCCTTGATGCCGATCTCCAGCGCGTGGATCGCCTCCTCCACCTTGCCGGCGGTCAGGTTGTTCTCGAAATCGATCGACAGGGCGAGCAGCACATCCTGCGGGCCGCGATGCAGGGTGCGGATCTCGTTCATGCGATCGACGGTCGGCGTTGCCTCGACCAGGGCGCGGATGGTCTCCACGACCTGCGGGTCGGCGCCCTCCCCGACGATCAGCCCCTTGGTCTCGTAGGCAAGGAAAGCAGCCGTGGCGGCGAGGATCAGGCCGATGGCCACGGAGGCGGCCCCGTCCAGCCAGGGAAGGTCGAATATCTGCACGCAGGCGAGGCCGACCAGCGCCACGAGAAGGCCGGCCATGGCGGCGGTGTCCTCGAACAGCACGGTGAAGACCGCCGGGTCCTTGCTTTCACGCACGGCCTGCAGGATGCCGCGCTTGCCGCGCGAGCGATTGAACTCCTTGTAGGCGATCCACCAGGCAACGGATTCGAAGACGATGGCGAGCCCGAGCACCACATAGGCGATGATCGGAGAGGAGATCGGATGGGGATGCAGGATCTTCTGCACCCCCTCGTAGATGGAGATGCCCGAACCGACGGCGAAAATCAGGATCGCAACCACGAAGGCCCAGAAGTAGAGCTCGACGCCATATCCGAAAGGATGTTTTTCATCCGCCTGTTGTGAGGATTTCTTCAACCCATACAGGAGGAGACCCTGATTGCCCGTGTCAACTAGCGAGTGAATGCCCTCCGACAGCATCGCCGAGGAGCCCGTATAGGCGGCGGCAAAGAACTTGGTCACGGCTATGAGCGCGTTGCCGACCAGAGCGGCGTAGATGACTTTCTTCGAACCGGTCGCCGCCATGCGGACCTCTCCCTGTGCTGTGCCTGCCGACGCGCTCGAGGAACGCACCGATGTGAAGCGGCGTGACTCGCATCCGCGCCTGACAGACGCTAGTGAAGGACGTTCAGCCCCGGAAGATCAACCCGCTGGAGGCGACATGGCGATGACACGGCAAATGCGCGGGCTTTCCGAGGCGCCAACGTCCCACTGCCTTGCGGGCACCGGTGGCATGTCGGATACACGTCCCTTGTGCGGGTTCCGCCGCTCATATCAAGCAATGAACAACCAGAATCGAAAGGCGGCAACGTGAAATATCTTTGGAGCGTCATTGCGCTTTCAATCGCGACGCCGGCGTTCGCGGTCGATCTTCTTTATGTTTCGGCAGACGGTCATCAATACAGATATTCAGACAACAACAACGGTGCCGTTCTCCAGTCCGTGAACCCGGTTTCCCGCTTCAAGGGACAGGGCGCCGCGACGGAAATCGTCACCGGAACGGAAACCATCTACCTTGGAAAATCATGCGATGCCTATTCCGAGTTTTTCGGAAGCGGCACCTGGGGATGGGCGAACGGGGGCTTCATCATTGACTTCCAGAAAGGGGCCGTGCGCTTCCCGCGCCAGGAAATCGACGTTCCAGGCGGTATGCACTGCCGGCTTTGAGGTCAACCCGCAGGAGGCAACATGACGATGACAGGCCGTGCAATCCGCCCTCTCCTCGCCGGTCTCGCGGCGGCGGGCTTTTGGTTTTTTGTCTCCGCCGCGCAGGCCGGCGAGGCGGACGTGCTTGCCGCGAAGGCAGAACAGGCGAGCGACGGCACCTGGCGGTTCGAGGTGACGGTGGCGCATGAGGACGAAGGCTGGGACCACTATGCCGACCTGTGGCAGGTGCTGGCACCGGATGGCACGGTGCTTGGCGAACGGGTGCTGGCCCATCCCCATGTGGAGGAACAACCCTTCACGCGCACGCTCAGCGGGGTGACGATCCCCGACGCGATACAGAGCGTCGAGATCCGGGCGCGCGACAGCGTCCACGGGTTCGGTGGCCGGAGCGTGATCGTGGCGCTTGCGCGCTAAAGACAGGCTCAGCCGGCGGCGATCATGGCGCGCACGCCGTCGGCGATGAACTGGATCGACAAGGCGGCGAGCAGCACTCCGAGAAGCCGAGTGATCACCACGGCGGCAGTGTCGCCCATCAGCCGCTCGATCCGGTCGGCGAGCAGGAACGAGACGAAACAGCTGCCGATGATCACCAGGATCACGCCGACAAGGCCGGCGAGCGAGAACGTGTCGGTGGCCTGGGACGACAGCAGGATGACCGCGCTGATTGCCGCCGGGCCCGCGATCAGGGGGATCGCCAGCGGGAAGACGGCAACGTCATGCAGCTCTTCCTGATGGGCCACGGCCTTTTCCGCCGTCTCCGACTTGCGCCGGTTGCGCTTCTCGAAAACCATCTCGATGGCGATGATCAGCAGCAGCAGCCCGCCGGCGATCTGGAACGCCGGCACGGAGATGCCAAGCACGCCCAGAACGCCCTTGCCGGCAAACAGAAAGAGGAAAAGGATGCCGCCGCCGATCAGCGTGGCGCGGATCGCGATGCGCTTGCGCGTCTGCGCGGTGGCCCCGGCCGTGACGGCCAGGAACATCGGCGCCAGCCCGACCGGATCGATGGTCACGAACAGCGTGGCGAAGGCATTGACGAGATAGTCCGGCACCATTTCGCAGCCCCCCGCACGACTCGGCTGCCCCCCTTATATCAACGAAAAGTCGCGCTGTCGGGCATAGCCGGCCACCCGCTTCCCCAAGTTTCCCCAAGGCGATATTCAAGGCATTGTTTTCACGAGGCTTTTTTACCCTTCAAACCGGTGTCATAATTTGGATGTGAACGCGGAATCGTCTATAAGTCGGGTTCAGATTCAACAAGTGCGAGAGATCCCTTGACAGATCGGGACACGAACGCTCCGTCGGGCGGCCTGCCGTCCGACATCCGGCCGATTTCCATCACCGACGAGATGAAGCGCAGCTATCTCGATTACGCGATGAGCGTGATCGTCAGCCGCGCCCTGCCGGACGTGCGCGACGGACTGAAGCCGGTGCACCGGCGCATCCTCTATGCGATGCACGAGAACGGCTACGACTGGAACAAGGCCTACAAGAAGTCGTCCCGCGTCGTCGGCGACGTCATGGGTAAATACCATCCCCATGGCGACAGCGCGATCTACGACGCGCTGGTGCGCATGGCGCAGAACTTCTCGCTCCGGCTGCCGCTTATCGACGGCCAGGGCAATTTCGGCTCCGTCGACGGCGATCCCGCCGCCGCCATGCGTTACACCGAGGTGCGCCTCCAGAAGGTCGCCCACAGCCTGCTTGCCGATATCGACAAGGAGACGGTCAACTTCCAGGACAACTACGACAATTCGGAAAGCGAGCCGGTCGTCCTGCCGGCCAAGTTCCCGAACCTTCTGGTCAATGGCGCCGGCGGCATCGCCGTCGGCATGGCGACCAACATCCCGCCGCACAATCTGGGCGAGGTGATCGACGCGGCCATCGCGCTGATGGACAATCCGGCGATGACCACGGCAGAGCTGATGGAGATCGTGCCGGGCCCGGACTTCCCGACCGGCGGCATCATCCTCGGCCGGTCCGGCATCCGCTCCGCCTACGAGGTGGCGCGCGGCTCCATCGTCATGCGCGGCCGCGCCGAGGTGGAGGAGATCCGCAAGGACCGCTACGCCATCATCATCACCGAGATCCCCTACCAGGTGAACAAGGCGACGATGATCGAGAAGATCGCCGAGCATGTGCGCGAGAAGCGGCTGGAGGGCATTTCAGACATTCGCGACGAGTCTGACCGCTCCGGCATGCGGGTGGTGATCGAACTCAAGCGCGACGCGGTCGCCGACGTGGTGCTCAACCAGCTCTACCGCTACTCGGCGCTGCAATCGACCTTCGGCGCCAACATGGTGGCGCTGAACGGCGGACGGCCCGAGCAGCTCGGCCTGAAGGACATGCTGAGCGCCTTCATCGCCTTCCGCGAGGAGGTGATCGGCCGGCGCACGCGCTTCCTGCTGAAGAAGGCGCGCGACCGCGCCCACGTGCTGGTCGGTCTCGCCATCGCGGTCGCCAATATCGACGAGGTGATCGCGCTCATCCGCACCGCCCCCGATCCGGCAACGGCGCGCGCCCAGCTGATGGAGCGCCACTGGCCGGCGCGCGACGTGGAGCCGCTGATCCGGCTGATCGACGATCCGCGCCACATGGTCGGCGAGGACGGCACCTACCGCCTTTCCGAGGAGCAGGCGCGCGCCATTCTCGACCTGCGCCTGCAACGCCTGACGGCGCTCGGCCGCGACGAGATCGCCGACGAACTCAACAAGATCGGCGAGGAAATCCGCGACTACCTGGAAATCCTGCGCTCGCGCGCCCGCATCCTCGACATCATCCGCGAGGAACTGACCTCCGTGCGCGACGAGTTCGCAACGCCCCGGCGCACCGAGATCATGGACGGCGGCGCGGACCTCGAGGACGAGGACCTGATCCAGCGCGAGGAGATGGTCGTCACGGTCAGCCATGCCGGCTACATCAAGCGCGTGCCGCTCGACACCTACCGGGCGCAGCGGCGCGGCGGCAAGGGCCGCTCCGGCATGTCGACCAAGGACGAGGATTTCGTCACCCGCATCTTCGTCGCCAACACGCACACGCCGGTGCTGTTCTTCTCCTCGCGCGGCATCGCCTACAAGATGAAGGTGTGGCGCCTGCCGGTCGGCGGACCGACCTCGCGCGGCAAGGCCCTGGTCAACATGCTGCCGCTGGAACAGGGCGAGCAGATCACCTCGATCATGCCGCTGCCGGAGGACGAGGAGGCCTGGGGCAATCTCGACGTGATGTTCGCGACCCGTCGCGGCACCGTGAGGCGCAACAAGCTGTCCGATTTCACGCAGATCAACAAGAACGGCAAGATCGCCATGAAGCTGGAGGACGGCGACGGCATCGTCGGCGTCTTCACCTGCACCGAGCATGACGATGTGCACCTGACCACCTCGCTGGGGCAGTGCATCCGCTTCCCGGTGACGAGCGTGCGTGTCTTCGCCGGGCGCAATTCCGTCGGCGTGCGCGGCGTCGCGCTGGCCGGGGGGGACGAGGTCATCTCGATGTCGATCCTGCGCCACTTCGACTGCACGGCGGAAGAACGCGCGGCTTACTTGCGCTGGCGCCGCCTGATGCGCGGCGAGGCGGACGATGCCAATGGCGAGAACGGCGCCGAGGCCGGCACCGACGACGAGCAGGTGCAGGCCGGCGAACTGACCCAGGAGCGCTATGCCGCGATGAGCGCGGCCGAGCAGATCATCCTGACGGTGTCGGAAAACGGCTACGGCAAGCGGTCCTCCTCCTTCGAGTACCGGGTGACCGGGCGCGGCGGCAAGGGCATCACCGCGATGGCCGTGACCAAGCGCAACGGGCCGCTGGTCGCCTCCTTCCCGGTCGAGGACAGCGACCAGATCATGCTGGTGACCAATGGCGGCCAGTTGATCCGCTGCCCGGTCGACGGGATCCGCATCGCCGGCCGCGCCACCCAGGGCGTCACCGTCTTCAACACGGCCGAGGGCGAAGAAGTCGTCTCCGTCGAGCGTGTTTCCGACGAGAATGGCGAGGCGGATGTCGAGGACCTGCCGGGCGTCGACGGCGTGGCGGGCGTTGCCCCGACCGAGGGCGGAGCCGCTGACGACGGGCCTGCCGGCGACACTCCCGACGAGGGGCCGCAAGGCGATGCGCCGTCCGGGGACAAGGATCCCTCCAACGACAGCTGAGGCCAAGCCGACAGCCTGTCGGACGACGGAACACGAATATGAAAAGGGCGCGGAGAGAGATCTCCGCGCCCTTTCGTGTCATGACCGGCGGAGGCTCAGCCGGCCGCGCGAACGGCCCTTTCACGGGGAAGCCGCAGGCCGACAAGGACTGTCACGGCGAGGACCGCAAGCACCAGGGCGGCAAAGCGGAACGCATCGACATAGCCGAACGCCTCCACCGCCGGCTGCATGGCAAGCGGCGAGGCGAACTGCCCCAGGAAGATGCTCGTCGTCATGGCGCCGCTCGCCAGCCCCCGCCGCGCCGCCGGCGCCGCATCGAGGGCGCCGGCGATGAAGCCGGGCAACACAAGGCCGAAACCGCCGCCGATGAGGGCAACCGCCGCGGCGATGGCGGGAAGCGAGGCCACGGCGGACAGAAGCAGAAAGCCCGCCCCCATCACCACAAAGCCAAGCGCCGGCGTGCCGCCCGGCCCCAGCCGCCGACGCAGGGCGCCGAAGGCGAAGGCCGCGCACCCGGCGGCCAGCGGCACCGTGGCGACGACGAGGCCGGCGGAAGCAGGCTCTTCATGCCCGATCCGGGCCAGATAGAAGGGAACCTGCGTCGGCACCACGTAGAACAGGACGAAGGTGGCGCCCGCGAGAAACACGAGAAAGGCCAGTTGCAGGACCCAGGGACCGGCGCCGGTCTCGTCCTCCTCAGATCCGGCGAGGCGGACATCGCGCGGCCGGCGCGTTGTCGGAATGGCGCGCCACAGGAACGGCAGGTAGAGGAGCCCCACTCCATAGAGCGCGAAGACGAGGAACACATCCACCCCGGCAAGCCAGCCGGCGAAGGTGACGAAGACGAAGCCGCCGAAATTGGTCGCCGCCATCTGGTAGCCCATGAAGCGGCCGCGCGCGGCCCCCTCGAACAGGTCGCCAACCAGGGCCGCCTGCGCGGTCATCAGCATCGCCAGTGCCAGCCCGAGCAGCAGCCGGCTGGCAAGAAGCATGTGCAGATCGGGCAACATCAGGCCGGCGCTACCTGACAGGCCGAACAGCACCACCCCGGCCAGCAGGAACGGCCGGCGCCCGTAGCGGTCGACCGCCATTCCGGCAAATGGCGCGAAGAGCGCCACCGTCAGTGACGGCGCTGTGACCAGCAGCCGGGTGAGGAGCGCAGCGTCGGGCGTTTCGGCGAACCAGGCCTCGATGCCCGGCAGTGCCGGGCTGATCGTGGCGTTGGAAAGGATCGTCAGCGACGCCGCCAAGAGCAGCGCCAGCGCCTGACGGTCGCGCAAGAGTTCCATCATGCGGCCCTCTTTTCATAGGGTCGCCTTTCGCGCGCGACCCGCAAGGCCCCGGCCCACCAGGCAAGAGACGCCCCGAAAGTCGCCATGGCGGCATCGGCGCGGGCCGTCTCCTCCGCACTCGTCATCTCTCCGTCCTCGCCAAACCGGTCGAACGGCATGGCGAAGCTCACCGTGTCGCGCAGGGTCATCGCATGCAACTCGGCAAAGACCGGGCGCAGCGTCTCGGAAGCGCGCAATCCGCCGGAAATGCCGCCATAGGAGATCAGCCCGACGGGGCGGGCCTGCCATTCGGCACTGGCGGCATCGATCAGCGTCTTCAGCGGGCCGGGGGCGGCGTGGTTGTATTCCGGCGTGACGACGACAAAGCCGTCGAGGCCGGACAGCCGCTCGCGCAGGCGCGCGGCCGCCGCCGCATCGCCGGTCTGCAGCGGCAGCAGGTCCGGATCGCGCGGGTCGATGCGGCGCAGGGAAAAGCCCTGCCCTTCCAGGCGGCGCGCGGCCCAGTCGGCGATCGTGTCGTTGAAGCGTTCCTCGCGAATGCTGCCCTGGATGAGGCCGATCCGAATCGGGGTGGTCATGGCTATCTCCTTGCCAAACGGGTCGATGGCCGCCACCCTAAAGCCTCAACCATAGTTGAGGGCAAGGGCGATATTTTGGAAAAAGATCAGCAAAATCAATCACCGGAAAAATTTCTCACGGTCGGCATGCTGTCGCGCCGCAGCGGCGTGCCGGTTTCCGCCATCCATTTCTACGAGCGAAAGGGGCTGATCCGGTCGGAGCGGGACGCCTCGAACTATCGCCGGTTTCCGCGCTCGGTGCTGCGGGTGCTGGCGGTCATCAGGGTGGGACAAGGCGCCGGCATCCGGCTGGAGGAGATCCGCGAGCGGCTCGGCGATGCGGCCCGGTCCTCGACGCTGACGGCAAGCGACTGGGCGCGGATTTCAGCCGGCTGGGAAGACGACCTCAACGCCCGGATCGCGGCGCTGAGCCGGATGCGCGACCGGCTGACCGGCTGCATCGGCTGCGGCTGCCTGTCGATGGCCTCATGCCCCAGCATCAATCCGGGCGACCGCGCGGCCGGCGACGGGCCGGGGGCCCCCGGCCTCGACGGGCGGGTGTGAGGACACCGCCGGTTCAGGTCGGGCGCGGCGGGAGCAAGCCTATTTCAAAATGCAGCGGGTGCGCGGTGCCCAGATCATCACCTCGTCCCTCACCGCCTCCCAAAACCGGTCCGAGCAGGTGTATTCGAAACGTTCGCCGACCTTGGTGCGCCACAGGTGCCGTCCCTCGATCTCGCTCCGCCGCAAGGTGCAACGCTTGCCTTCCGTGGATGAAAGCGTGCCGCCACCCTTGCCGCCGTTTCCGCGCATCCAGACCTCGATGCCGTAACCTTTTGTGAAATCGGTCTCGGCGATGACAAGACAGTCGACCAGCGGCGGCGGCAGCAGGATGTAATGCTCGCCATGCTCCGTGCGCCCGGCGATTTCCACCGTGCTGTGGAGGTCGATCGGCAGGAAGCGATGCACACCAGGCTCGAGACCCTCCAGAAGGTTCCGGATTCTGGGCGCCAAGAAAATAAGCATTGTCAGGCTACCGAAGACGGCAGGAATTTCGGTGGTTCCACCAAAAGGCGACCTGACAATCAATCTTGGGCGGAGTGGCAATGCATCAATTTCGGTCGCCGAGAGCAGATCCAGTGAAAGCCCTGCCTGTAGTGATGTCGGCATCTCCGGGTCGAAATGAAAACCCTTGAGAGTCCCTCCAACCTGCGACTTGCGCAGCACATAGGCGTCTTTTATCGGCCGGCGGCCGGCCAGGTTGATCACCTCGCCGGTCCGGTTCGTTTCGGAGCGGGACGCCATCGGTCCCGACCTTCCGCCAGCCGCCCCGCTCAGAACGGAATTTCGTCGTCCATGTCGCCCGGGCCGCCGAAGCCGCCACCCGAGGATCCGCCGCCGCCGGACCCGCCGCCCGAGCCGCCGCCAAAGCCACCACCGCCGGAACCGCCGCCATAGCCGCCGCCGGAACCTCCACCCGAGCCGCCGCCGTAACCGCCACCGCCGGACGGGCCGTCGTAACCGCCCTGCCCGCCGCCGCCGGCGCCGCCCTCGCCGCGCCCGTCAAGCATGGTCAGCGACGAGTTGAAGCCCTGCAGCACGATCTCGGTCGAATAGCGGTCCTGACCCGACTGGTCCTGCCATTTGCGGGTTTGCAGCTGGCCCTCGACATAGATCTTCGATCCCTTGCGCAGGTAGCTCTCGGCAACCTTGGCAAGGCCCTCGTTGAAGATCACCACCCGGTGCCACTCGGTGCGCTCCTTGCGCTCGCCCGAATTGCGGTCCTTCCAGGTCTCCGAGGTCGCCACGCGAAGGTTGACCACGGGGCGGCCGTCCTGCATCCGGCGAACCTCCGGGTCCGCTCCCAGATTGCCCACGAGGATCACCTTGTTGACGCTTCCCGACATCGTCGTCTCCTTGTTCGCCGGCCATGCCGGCCCTTTTCCGTCGGCCCGGCATGGCCGGCCGTTTGATCGGTCTCGCCGGGCGGTGCCGGCGCTCATGTTCCTGTCGCCGGGTTGCCCCGGCCGTCCCGCCGACCTTAGCCCCGCATGCGCGGCCGGCGAAAGGCCCGTGCGGGGCTAAGGTCGATGGCCACGCGGATTTTGGCGCTTATCCACACTTGCGGGGACAAGTCCGGCGGACAGCGCCGCATGCAGCCGGCATTGCCGCCGGTTTCAGCCATCTTGCGGAACCATACATGTTCCTGATATGTTCACGCAATCGGATTCGCCCCGGGACACGTAGAGAGCACCGGGTCATCAACAGGACAAGGCCGGCTGTCGGCCGGCGCATCGGAAAAGCGGAAAACCGGCGGTTGCCGCCGCCGGCCGGGCTACCGATATGAGGCTCGGCGCGCGGGAGGCTGCGCGCCCGCAACAGGAACTGCCCGGGCTCCGGGGAGCGTCGCCGGCACGCATGGATGCGGGCCGGTCGGATTGCTCGAACGCGCGCCACGCGCCATGGAATCGACGGCGGCCGGCGCTTGTCGTAGAAGGTCATCAACGGCCTGCCGCGCCATTCAAGCCGGGGCGGCAGGCCAAGCAGGAAATCAGTACGGCTTTGCAGGCCCGCGCCCTCCCGCGCGGGAGGCAGGCCACGCGCCGCAAGGCCGTCATCCAGGGACACCGCACGCACATGCCGAAGTCGCGTTCGACCTCAACGCCGCCCGCCTCCCCCGCTTCCGCCGCCGACCGGCGGGTGATCAGCGTGCGCGGCGCGCGCGAGCACAATCTGAAGAATGTCGATCTCGACCTGCCGCGCGACGCACTGATCGTGATGACCGGTCTTTCGGGCTCGGGCAAGTCGTCGCTCGCCTTCGACACGATCTATGCGGAAGGCCAGCGACGCTATGTCGAAAGCCTTTCGGCCTATGCGCGCCAGTTCCTGGAGATGATGCAGAAGCCCGACGTCGACCAGATCGACGGGCTGTCGCCGGCGATTTCCATCGAACAGAAGACGACCTCGCGCAACCCGCGCTCCACCGTCGGCACGGTGACCGAGATCTACGATTACCTGCGCCTGCTGTTCGCGCGTATCGGCGTGCCCTATTCGCCGGCGACCGGCCTGCCGATCGAGAGCCAGACGGTGAGCCAGATGGTCGACCGGGTGCTGGCGCTGGAGGAAGGCACCCGGCTCTACCTGCTGGCGCCGGTGGTGCGCGGGCGCAAGGGCGAGTACCGCAAGGAACTGGCGGAGCTCATGAAAAAGGGCTTCCAGCGGGTCAAGATCGACGGCACCTTCCACGAGATCGCCGAGGCGCCGGCACTCGACAAGAAGCTGAAGCACGACATCGACGTGGTCGTCGACCGGATCGTGGTGCGCGAGGACATCGGCGGGCGTTTGGCGGATTCGCTGGAGACGGCGCTCGGCCTCGCCGACGGAATCGCGATTGCCGAATATGCCGACCGGCCGCTGCCCGAGCGCGACGCGGATGCGGTGCTGCAGAACCGCAACGAGACGCATGAGCGGATCACCTTCTCGCAGAAATTCGCCTGCCCGGTCTCCGGCTTCACCATTTCCGAGATCGAGCCGCGGCTGTTCTCCTTCAACAACCCCTTCGGCGCCTGTCCGACCTGCGACGGGCTGGGCACGACGCTCGCCTTCGAGCCGGACATGGTGGTGCCGGACCAGACGCTGACCCTGCGCGAGGGCGCGGTGCTGCCCTGGGCCAAGACCGGCTCGACCTCGCCCTATTATGCCCAGACACTGGAGGCGATTTGCCGCCATTTCGACGCGTCGATGGCAACCCCCTGGGCCGAGCTGCCGGAGGCCGTGCGCGACACGATCCTCCATGGCTCGGGCCGGGAGAAGATCGAGTTCACCTATGACGACGGGGTCAGGAGCTACCGTACGGCGAAAACCTTCGAGGGCGTCGTCGGCAATATCGAGCGGCGCTGGCGGGAGACGGACAGCGACTGGGTGCGCGAGGAGCTGTCGCGCTACCAGTCCGACCGTCCCTGCCCTGCCTGCGGCGGTTACCGGCTGAAGCCCGAGGCGTTGTCGGTGAAGATCGCCAGGCGGCATGTCGGCGAGATCGCGCAGCTGTCCATCCGCGATGCGGCCGAATGGTTCGAGGCGCTGCCGGGGGAACTCACCGACAAGCAGTCGGAGATCGCGGTCCGGATCCTCAAGGAAATCCGCGAGCGGCTGAAATTCCTCAACGATGTCGGGCTCGACTATCTGTCGCTGTCGCGCAATTCGGGCACGCTGTCGGGCGGCGAGAGCCAGCGCATCCGGCTCGCCTCGCAGATCGGCTCGGGACTGACCGGCGTGCTCTACGTGCTCGACGAGCCTTCGATCGGCCTGCACCAGCGCGACAATGCCCGCCTGCTCGATACGCTGAAGCACCTGCGCGACCTCGGCAACACGGTGATCGTCGTGGAGCATGACGAGGACGCGGTGCTGACCGCCGACTATGTGGTCGATATCGGCCCGGGCGCCGGCATCCATGGCGGCGAGATCGTCGCCCAGGGTACGCCGGCGGAAATCCTGGCAAACCCTGCCTCGCTGACCGGGCAGTACCTGTCCGGCGCGATGGCGATCCCGATGCCGGAGGGGCGGCGCAAGCCGAAGACGCGCCGGCAGATCCACGTGGCGGGCGCGCGCGGCAACAACCTGAAGAATGTGTCGGCCGACATCCCGCTCGGCACCTTCACCTGCGTCACCGGCGTTTCCGGCGGCGGCAAGTCCACCTTCCTGATCGACACGCTCTACAAGGCGGCGGCGCGCCGGCTCAACGGCGCGCGCGAGACGCCGGCACCGCACGACCATATCGACGGGCTGGAACTGCTCGACAAGGTGATCGACATCGACCAGTCGCCGATCGGGCGCACGCCGCGCTCCAATCCGGCCACCTATACGGGCGCCTTCACGCCGATCCGCGACTGGTTCGCCGGCCTGCCGGAGGCCAAGACGCGCGGCTATGCGCCGGGGCGCTTCTCCTTCAACGTCAAGGGCGGGCGCTGCGAGGCCTGCCAGGGCGACGGCGTCATCAAGATCGAGATGCACTTCCTGCCCGATGTCTATGTCACCTGCGACGTGTGCAAGGGCAAGCGCTACAATCGCGAGACGCTGGAAGTCGAATTCAAGGGCAAGTCGATCGCCGACGTGCTCGACATGACGGTGGAGGAAGGGGCGCGCTTCTTCTCCGCCGTGCCGGCGGTGCGCGACAAGCTGGAGACGCTGGCGCGGGTCGGCCTCGGCTACATCAAGGTCGGCCAGCAGGCGACGACGCTTTCGGGCGGCGAGGCGCAGCGCGTCAAGCTCGCCAAGGAACTGTCGAAGCGCGCGACCGGCCGCACGCTCTACATTCTCGACGAGCCGACGACGGGCCTGCATTTCCACGATGTCGCGAAGCTGCTGGAAGTGCTGCACGAACTGGTCGAACAGGGCAACACGGTGTTGGTTATCGAGCACAATCTCGAGGTCATCAAGACGGCCGACTGGATCATCGACCTTGGTCCCGAGGGCGGCGATGGCGGCGGCACGATCGTGGCGCAGGGAACGCCGGAGGATGTCGTCGAGGTGGAGGCAAGCTATACCGGACGCTTCCTCAGGGAGGTGCTGGAGCGGCGGCCCGTGCGACGCGGCAAGGCCCGCGCGGGCGAGCGCTCCGGTGAACGCATGAGCGCGGCCGAATAGAAGTCCGTCGCCCACGCATCCGCGGCCGCCAAGGCGAACGCGGCGCGGCATTCAGCACGGCGTGAGCCCCTCTCCGGCCGTCATCCCGGGCAGGACGAAGCCGCGACCCGGGGCCGTTCGGTCCCGGAGCGAAGGCGACAGGATCGCGGCGGCTTGCCTTGCCGGTCCGGTCCGCCGGCGCCGATGGGGGCCACGCCAGCCGCAGGCATCCGGGCCCTCACAACCGCTGGGGCGCCAATGGCTCCCCGGTCAAGCCGGGGATGACCTCGGTGCAAGTGGCAAGGGTCCCGCGTATCGGCCCTGACGTGGGGGATAAGCCCTGAGAGGGGGCAAAGCCAACGCCCTCACATCCGCCAATACCTCCCGGCTCTCCGGCCGGGCCCGCGGCCGGAATGACAACCGGGCAGGACAAGAGGCCGGCGCTGCGAAGGCGGTTACGGCACCCATTCCTTTTCCACAAAATTCGGCCGCACTGCGCCCGCGCCATGCGTCGGCGACAATTCCCGGGCAACGGCTGACGCCGGGTTCCCCGCGACTTCGCATACGTTGCAGGAGAAACTATTGCTGCGATGCACAATATGCATGGCTGACGTGCAGAAATCGCGCTTTTTTTCGGGAGCTGAAAAAACTATCTCTTGGTCATCGGATCGGAGCGCTGCCGACGGACAAGCCGGGCAGCCAACTCCCTCAGGACATGCACACAGAGGCTATCATGTTCGACACACTTGCTCGCACCTACCGCAACTGGCGGACCTACCAGAGCACTGTTTCGGAGCTTTCGCGGCTTTCCACCCGTGAGCTCGACGATCTCGGCATTGCACGCGGCGACATTCGTTTCATCGCCAAGCGCGCCAGCCGTTAACAGTTCACGTTCAAAGAGATAGACCTCCTCCCCTATCTCCTTGACGTGTCCCGGCGGGGCATCCTCCTCCCAGCCCCGTTCGGATATTGCGACGCCCGCCGGTTCTCCTCCCTCCGGCGGGCGTTCGCTTTTTTTTAACAACCTCCGCATGCTCCGCGGCCTTCCTGCAAGGCTCTTCCGGATGACGCGGGCGTGACATGACCCCGGTGCATTTTGCAGAGCGGGCATGCCGAAACAGCGCGCCACAAACGGCGCGACACACCCCATATCAGGCTCACCGGAGCGATGACGCGATGCAGCATCCGCTGCCTCGGACGGCCGCTTCACCTCAACACCGTTCTCATGGAGAGACCAATGCTCAACACCCTCGTTCGCAAGTACAATTCCTGGCAGAAGTACCGTCAGACCTATGACGAGCTGTCCCGCCTTTCCAACCGCGAGCTCAGCGACCTGGGCATCGGCCGGGGCGACATCGACTTCATCGCCCGCAGCCACACCCGCTGAGGCCATGCGGCAGGTCGCCGCACCTGCCGACAACACGTTCAAACGCCGCCCGAAAGGGCGGCGTTTTGCGTTTCAGGCCTTTGATTCGATTGATTTTTCCTGATGTCATGTTGCTCTGCACAAAAAGCGGGGCTGATATGCATCATCGGGTCTGGAAATGTCGAGGAGACTCGCCCATATCAATTGCAACGGAGCAAGCGATCCTCCTCCCACGCTTCGCTCCCGTTCAGGCCGGTGATCCTCCTCCCTTCATCGGCCATCGAAAAACGACGCCCACCGGTTCTCCTCCCTCCGGTGGGCGTTCGTTTTTTCAGCACTGTTCCCTTCCGCCCCTTCGCTTCCGGACAACCGGCTTCCACGCACAGACGATCGCCAATGCGCGAACGGCTTCGCGGCCGCTCGGATCATGTGATCGTTTGAGGGAAAAGACCGCCGTGGCAGATGCAGTCGGAGGCTCATGCCGGCAGAGGCACCCGGCCCGCCTTCAACGCCTGTCCGCAGATCCCATCATGTCGAGATAGGCCTTCTGCATGTCGCCGATGCGACCGGCGACACGGGCGTTCGCCTTGAAGGAGATTTCGGCCTGCATCATGTCGACCATGGCGCTCGCCATGTCGGGGGCAAAGCCGATCCGTCCGGAGCCGGTCGGCCGGCCGCTGCCCTGCGCGCCCCCGTCCGCGCTCGTATCCCCGGCTGGCGACGCCGCGGCAACAAGGCTGTTGCCGGCTTCGGCACCGGCCGCAACGATGCGACGGGCGGATGCTTCGAAGCGCTGGCCGGCGGCCTGGAGGCCGGAAAGGGATATGGACAGGGCGGACATGATCTGCACAGTATCGCCACCCCCTCTTAACGAATCCTGAGTCCCTTCCTTCGCATTTGAGCCAGACGTTCCCAAGCCGTCCCTGTTGTTTCAATCAAGGATTGCAGTTCATGCTTCTGACACTCTCGATCACCGGCCCGTTCTTCGCCGTCATCGCGTTTGGTTTCTTCGCGGCGAAACGCGGCTGGATGCCGGACGGCGCGGTGCGCAGCCTCAATGTCTTCGTCTTCAACTTCGCCATGCCGGCGCTGGTGATCCGGGCCCTGGCCGGACAGGACATCATCGCCGCACTGACCGGGCCGATGGTGCCGGTCTGGGTGCTGGCGGGAGCCGCGACCTTCGCCATCTCGATGCTGGCGATGCGGCTGCTGTGCCGTGGCAGCCTGGCCGAGATGGCGGTGAGCGGCCAGGCCGGCACGATCGGCAACATCGGCTTTCTCGGCCTGCCCCTGATGCTGGCGGCCTTTGGCGACCGGGCGGCCGCCCCAATGGCGGTGGTGCTGATCGTCGACCTGACGATCTTCATTCCGCTCTGCATCGGCCTTCTGGAATGGGCCTCAGGCAAGGGTGCAAGCTGGAAACTGATCATGACGGTGGCGAAGGGCGTCGTCTTCAATCCCTTCGTTCTTGCCATTTTCGGCGGCACCCTGCTGTCGCTTGCCGGTGGCAAGCTACCGCCGGCGGGCGACAATCTTCTGAATTTCCTGGGCGATGCGGCGGGGGCAACCGCCCTCTTCTCCCTCGGCGTGCAGCTCGCCGCCCGGCGGGTGGAGGGCGAGGCACGCGCGATCTCGCTGATGATCGTGCTGAAGCTGTTCCTGCATCCACTGGCGGTGCTGGGCGCGGCAATGCTGTTCGGTCTCGATCCGTCTCTGACAGCGGTGCTGGTGGTGGTCGCCTCGCTGCCGATCGCGGGCAATGTCTTCGTGGTTGCCGAGCGCTACGGCATCTTCATCCAGCAACTGTCGGCGGCAATCCTGCTGTCAACGACGGCCGGCGTCATCACCGTGTCGCTCGCCCTGATGTGGGCGGGAATATGAGGCACGGGCGGCGCGCCGGGGGCTGACAGAGGACCCGCGCGGTCCCATATTCGGCATCGACATGGCCGGCGCCTCCCGCCGGCCGGCACCGCCTGAAGGACATTTCCCATGACCGACGCCGTCGTCGCCGACCGCAACCCGCTGCTTGCCGAGTGGAGCGCACCGTTCGGACTGCCGCCGTTTGCCGATATCGAGACCTGGCACTATGAACCCGCCTTCGACGAGGCGCTGGCGCTGGCGCGGCAGGCCGTGGACGCGATCGCGGCGAACCCGGACGCACCGAGCTTTGCCAACACGATCGAGGCGATGGAACTGTCCGGCGCCGAACTGACACGCGTCGCCTCCGTCTTCTTCAATCTCTCCGGCTCGCACACGTCCCAGGAATTGCAGCGGATCGAAAGGGAGATGGCGCCAAGACTTGCCCGCCATTCCAGCGAGACGCTGCTCAACCAGGCGCTTCATGCCCGCATCGCAGCCCTGTGGGAGACGCGCGACGACCTCGACCTCGATGCGGAACAGGCGCGGGTGCTGGAACGCTATCACCGCATGTTCACCCGCGCGGGCGCGGGGCTCGACGAGGCGGGCCGCGCCCGAATGGCGGAGATTTCCCAGCGGCTCGCCGTGCTGGGCACGCAGTTCTCGCAGAACGTGCTCGCCGACGAGGCCGGCTACCAGCTGCTGCTGGAGCGCGAGGAGGATCTTGCCGGCCTGCCCGCCTTCCTGCGTCAGGCAGCGGCGGAGGCTGCAAGCGAACGCGGCCATCCGGGCAAGCACGTGATCACCCTGTCGCGATCGCTGATCGAGCCCTTCCTGCAATTCTCGACAAGGCGCGACCTGCGCGAGATCGCCTTCAATGCCTGGAGCGCGCGCGGCGAGGCGGAGGGCGAAACCGACAACCGGGCGGTGATCGCCGAAATCCTCACCCTTCGCGACGAGCGGGCGAAGCTGCTCGGTTTCGACAGTTTCGCCGCCTACAAGCTGGACGACACGATGGCCGGCACGCCGCAGGCGGTGCGCGAGCTGCTGGAGACCGTGTGGAGCCCGGCGGTGGCGCAGGCCCGCAGGGAAGCGGAGGCGCTGCAGCGGCTTGCGGCCGAGCACGGCGAGAACATCGCCATCGCGCCGTGGGACTGGCGTTTCTACGCGGAGAAGCTGCGGAGCCGCGACCATGCGCTGGACGAGGCGGAGCTGAAGCCGTACTTCCAGCTCGAGAACATCATCCAGGCCGCGTTCCACACGGCCGGGCGGCTGTTCGGCCTGAGTTTCCGTGAGGTGGAAGGGCTGAAACTCTACCATCCGGATGTGCGCGCCTTCGAGGTTCTGGACGCGGACGGCGCCCATGTCGGCCTCTTCCTGGGCGACTATTTCAACCGCTCGACCAAGCGCAGCGGCGCCTGGATGAGCGCCTTCCGTCGGCAGGAGAAGCTGGCGGGCAACATTCGCCCGATCATCGTCAACGTGATGAACTTCGCCAAGGCGCCGAAGGGCGAACCGGCGCTGCTGACCTTCGACGACGCGCGCACGCTGTTCCACGAGTTCGGCCATGCGCTGCACGGGCTCCTGTCGGACGTCACCTATCCGATGATCTCCGGCACGTCGGTGTCGCGCGACTTCGTCGAACTGCCCTCGCAGCTCTACGAGCACTGGCTGTCGGAACCGGAAATCCTGACGCGCTTCGCCCTGCACGTGGAGACCGGCGAACCGATGCCGGCCGAGTTGATGGAACGGGTGCTGGCGGCGCGCAACTTCAACCAGGGCTTCGCCACGGTCGAATATCTTGCCTCGGCGCTCTTCGATCTCGACGTGCACACGCGCGACGCGGGCGGCGCGACCGACGTGGCGGCGCTGGAGCGCGAGACGCTGACCCGCATCGGCATGCCGGCGGAAATCACCATGCGCCACCGGCCGACCCATTTCGCCCATGTGTTTTCCGGCGACGGCTATTCGGCCGGCTATTACAGCTACATGTGGTCGGAAGTGATGGATGCCGATGCCTTCACCGCCTTCGAGGAGACGGGCGACATCTTCAACGCGGAACTTGCCCGGCGGTTGCGCGAGGCGATCTATTCCGCCGGTGGCCGGCAGGACCCGAAGGAGGCCTATGTCGCCTTTCGCGGCGCCCTGCCCGATGCCGGGCCGCTGCTGAAGAAGCGCGGCTTCGCGTGAGCTGATCGCACCGCAAGCCCTCCGGCTGCGGGCGACACCTTGCGGCGGCGCGAGACCCGCGCCGCCGCATCTTCGTCAGACGAGTTCGACCTTGCCCGTGGCGATGTCGTAGACCGCACCCACGACCCGGACCTTGCCTGCGGCAACCGCCTCGGAAACGATGGGGCCGGCGGCCTTCAGCTTCTCGACATTGTGCAGGACGTTCGCCCGGGTCGCGGCGGCGAGCGGATCGGCCGGCTTTTCGGACAAGGCCGCCTCGACACCGGGCTTCAGCGCCTTCACCAGTTCAGGCAGATGACCGGGCAGTTCAGTGCCGTTCTCCACGACGTTGATCGTGGCGGAAACGGCCCCGCAATTGGTGTGGCCCATCACCACGAGAAGCGGGATGCCAAGAACGGCAACGCCGTATTCAATGCTCGCAAGCCCGCTGACATCCACGAAGTTGCCGGCAACGCGCATGATGAACAGCTCGCCCGGCCCCTGGTCGAAGAGCAGTTCCGGCGCGACGCGCGAGTCGGCGCAGGAGAGGATTCCGGCAAAGGGATATTGCGCACCGGCGCGCGCCGCGCGGCCGGCGGAGAAGTCGCTGTTACAACCGGCGTCGGCGACGTAGCGGGCATTGCCTTCGGTCAGTCGCTGCAACGCCGCATCGGGGCTGATGTCATTTGGAGCCGCCTTCGTCTCCGTTGCCCGGGCGTTCCCGGGCAAGGCAAAGGCACCGGCGAATGCAGTCGAAGCGGCTGCGGCACCAAGGCCGAGCAGGCCGCGCCGCGACACGTCAAAACGATGATCCTCACACATTTTATGAAATTCCTTTTGGGGTCGGCGCGACCAGCCGGATCATCCGGCTGGCGACGTGCGACCATGTCAGTCAATCGGCCGGGACCCGCCACCGCCCGGACGGGGCAATCGCCGAAACCCGCTGCGCCGCCGGACCGATGACGGAGAAAACCGTGATTCCCGCCTGACCGTGCTGCAACCCTTAGCAGCTACCCGAGCGGCGCCAGCCCCGAAACGTGTATCGGCGCCGGTTTCCTGAATTGTTGGTTTCCCGGAAATTATCTTTTCAATGCAATATGCTACACGCTTTTTATGCGGCGCGGTGCGGTGCCGGCGAGCTTCCGCTACGTTCCTCACCCCTCGATGAGGAGCCCCTCGACGTAAGGGGCGAAGCTGCGCCAGACCTCGATCGCGAAGGCCTCGTCACCAAGGCGCCAGAGGGTGATCTCCGCCTTGGTGAAGAGCGTGCGCGTCGCCGTGCCGACCGGGAAGGCTTCCGGCGACAGATCGAGGAAGACATGGGCGTTGAGAAGATCGGCCGCGCCTGCTCCCTCGACCAGCAGCGCGACATTGCGCTCCGACACGTCGACCAGCGAATGGGGCGTGTCGCCGAGCGCAGCCGCGACCTCGCCGGCGAGTTGCCGGGCGAGCATGTCGACCGCCTGCTCCCCGTCCGCTTCCGGGCGGGCCAGCAGCAGCCATTCGTCCGGGCCCTGCCAGAGCGCCGCACGGGCACCGACCGCGTTTGCCGCCAGCGGCGCAACGGGCAGCGCGGCGCCGAAGGCCCCACCGGCCTTGCCGGCAGCGGCCGCATCGCCGCGGAAGACGAAACGGGCAAGCGGGCCGGCGCGGGTCACCTTGATGCCGGGGCGCGCAAGAACCTCGGCGTTGGCCTGATTGTCAGCCAGGGCGGGACGGTAGAGGGCGGTCTCAGACATTGAGCCGGTTTCCTTCCGGATCGACGAAGACGGGCGACACCACCTCGACGGCAATGGCGCCGCCCGGCATCGGCACATGGAGGGTCTCGCCCATGCGGGCGCGGCCATTGGCGATCATCGCCAGCGCGATGGGCCGGCCGGCGGCGGGCGAGACATAGGAGGACGTCACGTGGCCGAGCGCCGGTGTGCGGCGTGCCGGTTCGGCCTCGACCGTCACCTGTGCGCCCTCCTCCAGCAGCGTCGTAGCATCCTTCGTCAGCAGGCCGACCATCTGCTTGCGCCCCTCGGCGACAAGGTCGGGCCGGGCCAGCGAACGCTTGCCGACGAAATCCGGCTTCTTCTTGCCGATCGCCCAGGACATGCCGACATCGTCGGGCGTCACCGTGCCATCGGTCTCCTGACCGACGATGATGTAGCCCTTCTCGGCGCGCAGCACGTGCATCGTCTCGGTGCCGTAGGGACAGCCGCCAAGCCGCTCGACATTGGCGAAGACCGCCTCCCAGACCTGGCGGGCGCGGGAAGGCGGCACGTTGATCTCGTAGCCCGCCTCGCCGGTGAAGCTCATGCGGAACAGCCGGCAGGGAATGCCGCCCATGACATGGCCTTCGCGCACCGACATATGCGGCATGGCGTCGGTCGACAGGTCGATGTCGTCGACAAGCGGGGCGATCGCCTCGCGCGCCTTCGGCCCCTGCACGGCGACCACCGCCCATTGCTCGGTTGTCGAGGTGAGCCAGACCTCCAGGTCCGGCCACTCTGTCTGGAGATAGTCCTCCATGAGGGCCAGGACGCGCGGCGCGCCGCCGGTCGTCGTCGTCACGTGGAAGCGGTCCTCGGCGAGGCGTCCGACGACGCCGTCATCGATGATGAAGCCGGCCTCGTTGAGCATCAACCCGTAGCGCAGGCGACCGACGCCCAGCTTCTTCCAGGGATTGGTGTAGATGCGCTCGAGGAACTCGGCCGCGTCCGGGCCCACCACCTCGATCTTGCCAAGCGTCGTGGCGTCGAAGATGCCGACGCTTTCGCGCACGATGCGGCATTCGCGCTCCACCGCCTTGTGCATGTCCTCGCCGGGTCCCGGGAAGTACCAGGCGCGTTTCCACAGCGCGACATCCTCGAAGGCAGCGCCCTTTTCCGCCGCCCAGGGATGGATCGGCGTGCGCCGCACCGGATCGAAGAGATCGCCGCGCGAGGTCGCCGCCAGGGTGCCGAAAGTGACCGGCGTGTAGGGCTGGCGGAACGTGGTGAGACCGACCTGCGGGATCTGGTTGTCGAGCGCGCTGGAGGCGATGGAGAGCGCATTCATGTTGGACAGGCGCCCCTGGTCGGTCGCCATGCCGGTGGTCGTGTAGCGCTTGATGTGCTCGATGGAATGCATGCCCTCGCGCACGGCAAGCTTGACGTCCTTGGCGGTGACGTCGTTCTGGAAATCGACGAAGGCGCGCACCCGGGCGGCATTTCGGTCATGCGGGACCGTGCCGAGCCACCAGCCGGAGCCCGCCTCGCCGCCCGTCGCGGGAAAGTCGGGCACCGGCGCGGGCGTGCCCGTCGCCGCTTCCACGGCCTGCGCCCCGGCTGCCGCGCCGTCGGCCAGCACCGCCGCGAGACCGTCCACGCCCCGGCAGCTGCCGGCGGAACGCTGCGCCTGAACCGGATCGCCGGGCAGGAAGGCGCCCTTCTCCGGCTGCCAGTCGAGCTTGCCGCGCGCCTGCGAGTGTAGACTGACATTCGGCGTCCAGCCGCCCGACATCAGCAGGCAGTCGCAGGAAATCTCGCCGGCGGCGACGACGCCGGATGCCTTGCGCCGACCGATGAGAACACCCTTGACCCGCTTCTTGCCAAGCACGCCGGTGACAACGCAATCCGTCTCGATGCGGATGCCCGCTTCGCGCGCACGGGCCACCAGAGCCGCGCCCGGATCGGGCCGCATGTCGATGATCGCGGCAACCTTGCCGCCGGCCTCCGCAATGTCCAAGGCGGCGACCCAGGCGCTGTCGCAGGCGGTGGCGACGACGATCTCCTCGCCCGGCAGGACGCCGAAGCGGCCGGCATAAATGCGCGCCGCCTCGGCCATCATCACGCCGGGGCGGTCGTTTTCCGGGAAGACCAGCGGCCGCTCGATGGCGCCAGTGGCGATCACCACCTGGCGGGCACGGACCTGCCACAACCGCTCGCGCGGCAGCGAGGGGTCGGGGGCTGCGAGGTGGTCGGTGACGCGCTCGGCGAGCGCGACGAAATTCTGGTTGAAATAGCCGAAGACCGTGGTGCGCGGCAGGATCGTGACGCGCGCGTTGCCGGCAAGCTCGGCAACGGCCGAGGCCACCCAGTCCGTTGCCGGCTTGCTGTCGACCGTGGCGCCCGTCTCATGCAGCAGCGAGCCGCCGAATTCGCCCTGCTCGTCGGCGATGATCACGCGTCCTCCGGCACGCGCCGCCGCAAGCGCTGCTGCAAGACCGGCGGGGCCGCCGCCGGCGACAAGCACGTCGCAGTGGGCGTAGCGGTTGGCATAACGGTCGGGGTCGGGTGCCGTCGGAGCCTTGCCGAGGCCGGCGGCGGAGCGGATGAACGGCTCGTAGACGCTGTTCCAGAAGCTCTTCGGCCACATGAACGTCTTGTAGTAGAAGCCGGCGACGAAGATCGGGGCGAGCCGGTCGTTGACCGCGCAGATGTCGAAGGCAAGCGAGGGCCAGCGGTTCTGGCTGACAACGACCATCCCCTCGTGGATCTCGACCTGGGTGGCGCGCAGGTTCGGCACGCTCTGGCCCGCAGCGGCAGCGGCGGCGGACTTCGCCACGCCGACGAGCGCGTTCGGCTCCTCCGAGCCGGCGGTCAGGATGCCGCGCGGACGGTGATACTTGAACGACCGGCCGACCAGATGGATGCCGTTGGCAAGCAGCGCCGAGGCCAGGGTGTCGCCGGCAAATCCCTGCAGGGTGCGGCCGTCGAAGGTGAAGGTGACGGGCACCGAGCGGTCGATGCGCCCGGTGGCGGGGGTGCGATGAGGCTGGCTCATTTGCCGCCCTCCATGCCGGTCGACGCGGCGTCAAGGTCCGGGCGCGGCTCGCCCGTCCTGTAGACCGCGAGGAAGCGGTCGCTGACGGTGTCGCGCAGCGCGTTGAAGAAGCGGCCGCAGCCGTGCACATGGCGCCAGCGCTCGGCCGTCACGCCCTTCGGGTTGCTGCGCATGTAAAGGAAGTCGGCCCATTGATGGTCATCGAGCGCCGAAGGGTCGGCGGGGCGCGCGATATGCGCCTCGCCGCCGTGGCGAAACTCGATCTCGGGGCGGTCGACGCCGCAGCAGGGGCAGTGGATCAGAAGCATCGGCCCTGTCCTAGATCTCGGTCTTCTGCGCGGCGGTCTCCGGATCGCCGGTATTGGGCGTGCCGGAGGGCTCGATCAGCAAAACATGGGTTTCGGTCTCGGCGACGGGGCAATGCTCGACGCCCTTGGGAACGACGTAGATCTCGCCAGGGCCCAGGGTCACATCGCCATCGCGCATGCGTATGGTCAGCCGGCCGGACAGGACCTGGAAGAAGTCGTCCGTGTCGGGATGCGAATGCCAGGTGAACTCGCCCTTGACCTTGACCACCATCAGGTCGTGGCCGTTGAACGAGCCGACGACCTTGGGCGACCAGTGCTCGGAGAACAGAGAGAGCTTTTCGGCAAGATTGACGGGCTGGCGGGACATGTGCGGCCTCAATGGGCGACGGCGGCGGCCGCCGCCTCGTCGATGAGCCGGCCGGTACGGAACCGGTCCAGCGTGAACGGCGCATTGATCGGATGCGGCTCGCCATGCGCGATGGTGTGGGCGAAGACATGCCCCGACCCCGGCGTTGCCTTGAAGCCGCCCGTTCCCCAGCCGCAATTGACGAAGAGGCCGGGCACCGGGGTCTTGCCGATGATCGGCGAGCGGTCGGGCGTCACGTCGACGATGCCGCCCCAGTTGCGCAGCATGCGCATGCGGCGGAACATCGGAAACAGTTCGCAGATGGCATCGACGGTGTGGGTGGTGATCTGCAAGCCGCCGGTCTGACTGTAGGAAACGTACTGATCGGTGCCCGCGCCGATCACCAGTTCGCCCTTGTCGGACTGGGAAAGATAGGCATGCACCGTGTTCGACATGACGACGCAGGGGAAGCACGGCTTCACCGGCTCGGAGACGAGCGCCTGCAGCGGGTTCGATTCCAGCGGCATGCGCACGCCCGCCATCTCCATGACGACCGAGGAGTGGCCGGCGGCAACGACGCCGACCTTCTTCGCTCCGATGAAGCCGCGCGAGGTCTCGACGCCGGCCACCGACCCGTCGGCATGGCGGCGGATGCCGGTGACGGCGCAGTTCTGGATGATGTCGACGCCGCGCCTGTCGGCACCGCGCGCATAGCCCCATGCGACCGCGTCGTGGCGGGCGACACCGCCCTTGCGCTGCAGCGCCGCGCCCATCACCGGATAGCGGATGTTCCTGCCGATGTTGAGCGGCGGGCAGAATTCCTTCGCCTCCTCCGCGCTCAGCCATTCGTTCTGGACGCCGGCGAGCCGGTTGGCGTGAACGTGACGCTTGAACACCTGCACGTCATGCACCGTATGGGCGAGCATCATCACGCCGCGCGCCGAATACATGACGTTGTAGTTCAGCTCCTGGGACAGGTCCTGCCACAGGTCCATGGCATGGTCGTAGAGCGCCTCGCTCTCCTCCCACAGATAGTTGGACCGCACGATGGTGGTGTTGCGGCCCGTGTTGCCGCCGCCGAGCCAACCCTTCTCCAGAACAGCGACATTGGTGATGCCGTGCTGGCTGGCAAGGTAATAGGCCGTCGCCAGCCCGTGACCGCCGGCGCCGACGATGACAACGTCATATTCGGGCTTCGGATCGGGCTTGCGCCACTGGTGGCCCCAGTCCTGATGGGCGTTGAGTGCCTTCAACGCCAGATCCCAGAAGGAAAAACGGGTCATGCGAGCCTCGATCAAGACGGCGCCGGCAACAAGACAGGCGATCAGCGTGTCCTGTTGTTGTGCAGCCGATAAAGCGGCACGGCTTGTACAAAACCGACATCGGGACTAGCCATTGCGTCGCCGGCCGAGAGAGCTCCGCGACGCGGTGGCGCAGGCGGCGACCTTTCAGGCGGGGCGGGCGGCGATCCGCATCACGCCGGCGAGGAGAATGGCGAGCCAGCCGCTCATCAAAAGCGTGCCGCCGAGCGGCGCGGCAAAGGCGAAGAGCCGGTGGCCAAGCCAGGCCCGGGCACACAGGTCCCCGCAGAAAAGCAGAAGGCCGAGCGCGAGCGCCGCCGCGCCGAGCGCCAGCACCCGACGCACCGCGCCACCCCTGCCCCACGCCGGCACAAGAAGCGCCAGGGCCAGGAACGCGGGGGCATGAAAGAGCAGCATGCGCGCGGCCGGATCCAGAAGGTTCGCCGCAGCACTGTGGGCCGCCGCCGCCGAGAGCGCGACGCCGGCAAGTCCGGAAAGGCCGGCGGCCAAGAGGCAGGCGCCATTCGGCGCGGGAACGGGCCTATCGCCAGACATGACACTCACTCCCCGACCAGCGTGACATGTTGGGCCGACCAGTTGCCCGGCCACACCTCGGCACCGCCCGCGCGCAGCGCCCGCACCGCCGCCACAGGCACATCGGCAACCAGGAAAGGCTCCTCGCCCTTCGTCCCGTCCACGGGCGCGATTTCACCGGCGACACCGTGATAGCCGAGCGAAGGCTCGCAGGGGACATAGAGGGCGGCTCCGGAGACATTCGTGTCGTTCTGGGTGGTTCCGGGCGCGGCACCGACCACACCGCAGACCGCGACCGAGCACATCAGTTCGATGGCGCGCGCCCTGGCGCAGCCGAAAACGCGGTGATAGCCGGCAAGGCTCGAGGTCATCGAGGGCACGATGAGCAGGTCCGGCGCATCACGGGCGATGAGGCAGGACAGCGCCGGCATCTCGATATCGAGGCAGATCAGCATCATCACCGACAGGCCGGCGAATTCGAAGTGCACGGCCCTGTCGCCCGGCGTCAGCAGCCAGCTGTCGCGGTCGAGCTCGAACGGGGTGAGCGCGAGCTTGTCGTGGACGATATCCCGTCCGTCGGAGAGAAGCGCAATCGCCCGGTTGAGATGGCCGCCCGCCCCGTCGGGCCAGGGCACGGAGCCGGCAACAAGCGACACGCCGTGCCGCGCCACCAACGCGCGAAGATCGGGCAGAAGCACTTCGGCCTCGCTCGCCATGAATGCGAGTTCCGACGTGGGTTCAAGACCTTCCGGCTTCCACGCGAGAAAGGCTTCGCTGAGATACTCGGGCAGCACCAGAAGCGCTGCGCCTTCCGCCCGGGCCCGGGCAAGGCGGGCATCGATCGCGGCAAGGAAACTGCCCCGCGATGGGCCGCCATTGGCGAGATTGAAGGCGCAAAGCGCGAGGCGGAACGTGTCGGGCAACGAGGCTGGCTGGGTCATGCCGGCGATGCTGACCGCAAGCCGTGCCCGGATCAAGACGACAAAACGCGCAGGCGGGCTGCGCGTCGGTCAATCCTGTTGATGATCGGAACAGACGGGTGCCGTCAGTCCTGCAGGCCGAGCATCTTGGCGGCCATCAGCAGCGACGCCAGAACCAGCCCCGCACGCACCGGCGTGACGGCGGGATCACTGTCCTCGACGCGGGCGGTCACGCCCCTCGCCTGAAGCTGGCGCAAGGCACGCTCCGCATTGTCGGCAGCATTGTCGACATCGGCCATCAAATGACGCAACTGGGCCCGAGGAGACATGATTCCATCCCGCTTCTTCCATCCAGGGACACGTTAGCGCCGGCGAAGTTTCGCCTTCCTTAACGGAGCGGCAATTCCTGCCGATGGGCAAAAGCCGCCATGTTCCGCATTCGCCTATCAGACACGGCGCGGGGCCGGGTCGAGCACGCCGGCGGCAATGTCGGCGGCGCCGCTGGCGAACACCAGCTCGACGGCGAACATCGGCCAGCACCCGGCATTGACCTCGATCACGCGGTTCTCCAGGTCGGTGTTGAAGGAACGCGAGCGCAACAGCGGCGCGCCGACGGAGACCTGAAGCTCGCGCGCCTCGGCCTCGGTCGCGAGATCGGCGAAGATCCGCGTCTCGGCGCGCACATAGCGGGGAATGCCGGCCGCCGCATAGGCATCGAGGATCGAGCCGCCGCGCGCCACGACCGCCTCCATGCCGGCGAAGACATCGATGCGGAATTCCTTGGCGGCGAGATAGACAGGCGTTGCGCCGATGACGATGGCGCTGCGCATCGCGAACACCTCCTCCCCCTCGGCAAGGGAAAAGGCCCGGATCGCGGCGGCAGAGGCAGGCTTGCGCACCAGCGAGAGGATCTTCAACTCGGCCGCGTCGTCGCAGACCGCTTCGTTGAACGCCTCGTGCCGGTGCACGATGTAGCGCACGGTGGGCGCGCGCACGAAGATGCCGACGCCCTTTCGGGCCTGCAGTCGTCCCTCGCGCTGGTGGCGGTCGAGGGCGCGGCGCAGCGTGATCCGGCTGACGCCGAAGAGCGCGGCAAGATCGTCCTCGCCCGGCAGCTTCTCCCCTTCGGCGAGCGTCCCGCTTTCCAATGCGCTTTCGAGACGGTCATAGATCTGTAGCCAGATCGGACGGTCGCTCCGGTCGCCATAGGCTTCCGAGGCAAGCCGCCTCAATTCCTCGATCACAGCCAAGGCTCTGGTCCCTCTCACATCTGCCCGCAAGCCGCCTCAGAACTTTTCGGGCGACCCGATTTTTCCTGAAAATCCTTTATGTCACATATAGTTAATAGACAGGCACTGTCACAGATCTTTCGTCGAGCCTTGGTAAAACCGGCAGGTCGCTGCTGTGTATACAGGAAAGAGCGGCACGTCACTCCTGCTCCCCACAGGCTCTCCGAGAGGTTTCCGACATGGCACAATTCACGTCCACGCGCCGCACCTTCCTGGCCGGAACGGCAGGTCTCGCCGCCGCCTCCCTGCTCCCCTTCCGCGCCCTTGCCAGCTCTGACGCGACCGTCACGGTTTCCAGCCCCTGGGGCTCCAACCAGCCGTTCCAGAAGGTCGTCGACGCCTACAACGCCAAGAAGACCGGCGTCAGCGTCATCAACCGCATGGACGGCGATTACCAGGAGATGGCCACCAAGGCGCTCGCCTCGATCGCCTCGGGCCGCCCGCCGGAAATGATGGTCACCGGCTGGAAGTTCGGCTATTTCGCCCGCCGGACCCTTGGCGCACGCGACCTTGCCGAGATCGACGCCGGCAAGGCGGAGGAGATCATCGGCCGGTTCAAGCCGAACGTCCGCCCGCTCGTCACCATCGACGATGCGCTGATCGGCCTGCCCTGGGCGATGTCGACCCCTGTCACCTGGATCAACATGGATCTGTGGCGCGAGGCCGGCCTCGACGAGAACATCCCGCTCGACGTGAGCCACGCCTGGCTGGTGGAGCAGGCGGCGAGGATCGACAAGGCGCTGGGTGGCAGGAACCATCCGACCTATCGCTCGGCCCTCGATCTTTCCAACAATGAGTGGACGTCGCAGGCCTATATCCAGAATGCCGGCGGCTTCATCCTCGACGGCGACAAACTCGTGTGCGACAGCGCCGAGGCGATCGAGGGCATGACCCGTTTCGCCGAGCCGGTGCGCGCCGAACTGTGGACCAACATGGACTACCGCGCCCAGCAGAAGGCCATGTTCGCCGGCAACATCGCCATCGTCACCACCTCCTCCTCCCGCGCGGCGGCCGCAGCCAAGGCAGACATCGAGTTCAAGGACGTGATGTTCCCAAGCATTGAGGGCAACCGCAAGATGAATTCCGGCGGCAACTTCCTGGCCGTCTACGCCCGAGACGAGGAACTCGCCAGGGCGTCGATGGACTTCCTCGCCTTCTGCGCCTCGAGGGAAGGCCAGGAAATCTGGTCCGAGGTCGGGTACCTCAACACCTCCGTGCATGATATTCCGCGCGGACCGTTGCAGGAGGCCGCCATCGCCCAACTGGAAGCCGGCCTGACGCCGGAAACGATCTGGCCGGGCGCACGCGGTCTCGAGGGCCAGGACGTGTGGCGCCAGTGGGTCGCGCGCATCCTGGACGGCGAGGTCCAGCCGGCCGAAGGCCTTGCTCGCGCCAAGGACGACCTGGCGCCTCTCGTCGTCAACTGAGACGGCGCGAGACGAGAAAGCCCATCATGACCCGCGCCCGTGTGCGGACCGCGATGACGATGCTGGCCCCGTATCTGCTGACGGGGCCAGCCATCGTCTTCGTCGCCGTGTTCCTTTACGCCCCGGTGCTGTTTTCCGTCGGCCTGTCCTTCTCCGACTGGAACTTCATCCACCCGGAGGCGCGCTTCGTCGGGCTGGACAATTACGCCCAGGTGCTCGGCGATCCGTATTTCCGGGAGGCGGCCTGGAACACGGCTCTTTATTGCATCGTGTTGATCCCGGCGCAGATCGTCATTCCACTAGCGCTCGCCGCGCTCCTTCTGCGGGTCGGCGAAAGCCGGGCGGGCCGGATCTACAAGCCGCTTCTGTTCCTGCCGACGATCCTCGCCTACTCGACCGCCGGCATCGCATGGCTGTGGCTGTTCGATCCGCTGAACGGTTTTCTCAACACGGTGCTGACGACGCTCGGGCATGCGCCGAGCCGTTGGTACACGGACCCGGACCTGGCGCTGTGGACGGTCGCGATCGTCACCTTCTGGAAGACGTTCGGGCTGAACATGCTGCTGTTCCTCGCTGCCCTGGTCAGCATTCCGAAGGACATCCTGGAGGCCGCGACCATCGACAAGGCGGGGCCTTTCACCCGGTTCCGGACGATCGAGCTGCCGCTGATCTCGCCGACTTTCTTCTTTGTGGCCGTCACCACCAGCTTCGGCGTTCTCGACGACATTGTCGGCGTGATCGACGTGCTGACGGGCGGTGGCCCCTACGGCTCCTCGACCAACATCCTCTACTACATGTTCGAACGGGGGCTGAAATACTTCCAGTTCGGCCAGGCAAGTGCCGCCTCGGTGATCATCATCGTGCTCGTGCTCGCGGTCACCTGGGCGCAGTTCCGCCTGCTGGAGCGAAAGGTCCATTATGAAAGCTGATGCCTTCGCGCGCCGCCAACCGGTGAGCCATGTGCTGCTTGCCGTGGCGACCCTGCTCGCCGTCTTTCCGCTGTTCTGGATGATGACGACGGCCTTCACGCCGAACGAACTGGTGCTCACCAAGGCGTTCCGCTTCTGGCCCGACGAGCCTTCGCTCGCCAATTTCCGCAAGGCCTTTTCCGAGCAACCGGTCGGCGCCTGGCTGGTCAATTCGCTCGTCATCGCCAGCCTCGTCACGCTCGGCAAGCTCGCCATCGCCTTCCCGGCGGGCTTTGCCTTCGCGCATCTGCGCTTTGCGGGGCGCGAGTGGTTGTTTCGCGCCATCATCGCGACCATGGCCTTCCCGGTGGCCATCGGCATCGTCCCGCTTTATGTGGGCGTGTCGCTGACCGGCTGGTACGATACGCGCGCCGGGGTGATCGTCCCCTCGATCGCCTATGTGGGCTTCTACGTCTTCTTCGCCCGCCAGGCCTTCAAGACGCTGCCGCCCGAGATGTTCGAGGCGGCAAGGCTCGACAATGCCGGCCCGTTCCGGCAATTTTTCCAGATCGCGCTGCCCAATGTGCTGCCCGCTGTCGCCTCGCTCGCGGTGGTGAGCTTCATGGGCGCATGGAACATCTATCTGTGGGCCCTGCTTGTGCTCGACTCGCCGGAAAAACGGACGCTCGCCATCGGCCTCAAGGCCTTCACCTCGCTCGATGACGTGGAGCCCTTGTGGGGGCCGATGATGGCGGTCGCCCTGCTCTCGGCCCTGCCCGTGCTCGTGCTCTTCGCCTTCGCGCAGCGCTTCATCATGGCGGCCTTCAGCGGCAAGGTCGGCGCATGAGCCGCATCGCGATCCTCGGCAATCTCGGCGTCGACATCCTCTACCGCGTAGCGCGCCTGCCGCGTCAGCACGAGAAGGTGCAGACCCCCGAGATGACGATCGCGGGCGGCGGCGCGCCGGCCAATGTCGCCCACTGGCTCGCCCGGCTCGGCCATGACGTGAGCTTTCACGCGGTCACGGGAACGGATCCCCTGTCGCGGATGGCGACCGGGTTCCTCTCCGATGCGGGTGTCAATGTCACCGGAATTGCCCACCTTCCGGATGTCGGGCCCTCGGTCGCCTCGATCTTCACCGGCGGCACGAGGAAGGCGATGGTCTGCGGCGGGCCACGCGGGGTCGACGCGCATTGGCGCGCGCTTGCAGCCGGAATCAGCTTTTCAGGTGTCGACCACGTCCATTTCGCACCCTCCCTTCACGCCTTGCTGTTCGAAGGGGGCCGGCGCGCGGATCTCGCGCAGGCAAGCATCTCGACCGATCTCAACGGCAGTGTCAGCCTGGAGCTGCTGCGCGATCCCGACATCGCCTTCACCAACGGGGACGAACTGGACGCTGCCCTGAAAACCACCGGCGCGGCGGATCTGGCGGCGCTGCTCGCCGAGGCCCATGCAGGCGGGACAAGGCGACTGATCGTGACGGAGGGCGACAAGGGCGTCGCCTGCCATCGCGGCGGGGAGACGATCACCGCCCGGCCCGACCCCGTGACGCCGGTCGACCGCACCGGCGGAGGCGATGCCTTCGCCGCCGGATACCTTCACGCGATGCTGGGCGGATGCGGCGAGGCCGCGGCGCTGCGGGCAGGCTTGAGGCTTGCACGAGCCGCGCTGTCGGGCATCGGCAGCCGGCCGCAAACGGACGATGTCGCCAGCGCGCTCACGGAGCTTGCAGGTCCGGCGTGACCAGCCTGCCGGCGTGGCAGGACGTCAATGACGGACCTTGCGCGGATCCGCCACGTCGATGACCCGAAGCTGGACGCGCTCGCGCCCCTGCCAGCTGTCGATCGAGAGCGAACCGGCAACATGCAGCGGCGCGGCGCGACCCTCGAGAATCGCCTGGCCGAGCGGCGTGTCGGCCGCCTTGAAGGCGATGGCCTTGAGCGAGCCGCCGCCGCCATCGCCCAGCGTAAGCCGGACATGGCCCTTGCCGACCACGTCGGCATAGGAAATGCGATGGCTGGGAAAGGCGAAGACCGGCTCGGGGTGACCTGCGCCGAAGGGGCCGGCCTGTTCCAGCGCATGGATGAGCTCGACGCTCGCGGCACTTGCCGTCAGCGCGCCGTCGATCTTGAGCTCCGTCGTGGCGCGGGCCGTCTCGACATCGGCCTTGAGCCTTTCGTCGAGGAAAGCCGCGAGATCGGCGAGCCGCTCGCGGCGCACGGTAAGACCGGCCGCCATGGCGTGGCCGCCGCCCTTTTCCAGGAGCTTTTCCTCGACGGCCTTGCGCACGGCAGCACCGAGATCGACGCCGGGTATCGAGCGGCCCGATCCGGTGCCCTTGCCGTCGACGTCCCAGGCGATGGCGAAGGCCGGACGGCGGTAGCGGTCCTTCAGGCGCGAGGCGACCAGCCCGACGACGCCGGGATGCCAGCCATCCGCACCGGTGAGCAGCACGGCCGGGTCGGATGCCTCGACGGCAACGAGTGCCTGGGCGTCACCCTCCTGCAGCATCTCCGCCTCGATCGCCTGGCGTTCGCCGTTGAGCGCGTCGAGCCGCTCGGCAATGCCGCGCGCCTCGTCCATGTCACTTGTGGTGAGCAGCCGCGCGCCAAGCGCCGCATCGCCGATGCGTCCGCCGGCATTGATGCGCGGGCCGATCATGAAGCCGAGGTGATAGGGCGTCGGCGGGCCGTGGATGCGGGCGACATCGCCAAGGGCCGCAAGGCCGGCATTGGCGCGACCATGCAGCGCCAGCAGTCCCTTGCGCACGAAGGCCCGGTTGAGGCCTTTGAGAGGCACCACGTCGCAGACCGTGCCGACGGCGGCGAGATCCAGAAGCGACAAAAGATCCGGCTCGCGACGCGCCCGGAAGAACCCCCGCCGGCGCAGTTCGCGGTTGAGCGCGACGACAAAGACGAAGGTGACACCGACGGCGGCCAGATGGCCAAGGCCGGAAAGGTCGTCCTGGCGGTTGGGATTGACGAGCGCGGCGGTCGGGGGAAGCTCCTCGCCGACCTGGTGGTGATCGAGCACGACCACGTCCAGCCCGACGACGCGAGCTTCCTGGAAAGCCTCGAAGGACGTGCTGCCGCAGTCGACGCAGACGAGCAGGCCGGCGCCCTCCTCCCGCAGCATACGGATCGCCGGGCCGTTCGGCCCGTAGCCCTCAATGATGCGGTCGGGAATATGGATGCGGCTTTGCGTGCCGAGCGCGGCCAGATAGCGTGACAGCAACGCCGAGGAGGTGGCGCCGTCGACATCGTAGTCGCCGAAGATCGCAACCTGCACGCCCGCCATGACCGCATCGGCGACGCGGGCCGCGCCGGCGTCCATGTCGCGAAGCGTCGAGGGATCGGGCATCAGGTCCTTGATCGTGGGATCCAGGAATCCTGCGGCCGCTTCCAGCGACACATCTCGGGCGGCAAGCACCCTTGCGACGATCTCCGGCAGACCGAGACGCTGCGCGATGGCAAGTGCCGTTGCCCCCTGCTGCGCGGTGAGCCGTTCCCGCCACCCCTTCTCGCCGGCCGAACGCACCACGCCGAGAACGCGGCGACGCGCGTCGTCGGACAGGGCACTCGGGTCGGGTCGGGTCATGCGGTCGCCTTCAGCGCCTCGCGTTTCAGTCGAGGTGGAACTTCTCGAGCTGGGTGTGGCGTGCCTTGATGTAACGGACCGTTCCGGTCGCCGCGCGCATCACCACGGTGTGGGTGGTGATGTCGGTGCGACCGAAGCGCACGCCCTGCAGGAAGTTGCCGTCGGTGACGCCGGTGGCGGCGAAGAGCACATCGCCCTTTGCCATGTCTTCCATCGTGTACTTGCGCTTGATGTCGTCGATGCCCATCCGGTGGGCGCGCTCGACCTGCTCGTCGCGGGTGATGACCAGCCGCCCCTGCATCTGGCCGCCGATGCAGCGCAGCGCCGCGGCCGCCAGAACGCCTTCCGGCGCGCCGCCGATGCCCATGTAGATGTCGATGCCGGTTTCATCGGCATCGGTGGTGTGGATGATGCCGGCGACGTCGCCATCGCCGATCAGACGGACGGAAACGCCGGTGGCGCGCAGTTCCTCGATCAGGCGGGCATGGCGCGGACGGTCGAGAACGCAGGCCGTGATCTCGCCGACGGGAACACCCTTGGCCTTGGCCAGCGCCTCGATGTTCTCCACCGCGGGAGCGTCAAGATCGACGATGCCGGCGGGATAGCCCGGACCGATGGCGATCTTGTCCATGTAGCTGTCGGGTGCGTTGAGCAGCCCGCCCTTCGGCGCCATGGCGATGACGGCGAGCGAGTTCGGCAGGTTCTTGGCGCAGATCGTCGTGCCCTCGAGCGGATCGAGGGCGATGTCCACTGCCGGGCCGTCGCCGGTGCCGACCGTCTCGCCGATATAGAGCATCGGCGCCTCATCGCGCTCGCCCTCGCCGATGGTCACCGTGCCGTCGATCGGCAGGCAGTTGAGCTCGCGGCGCATCGCGTCGACGGCGGCCTGGTCGGCGGCCATCTCGTCGCCACGGCCGCGCAGGCGGGCGGCGGCGACGGCGGCGCGTTCGGTGACGCGGGCCAGTTCCAGGGTCAGAATGCGGTCGAGAGCTTCACTGGGGGCGGTTTCGGTCTTGGACATCGGTTCCTCGAATATGGGACTTTGCTTGCGGCTCAGCCGAGTTTCTCGATCCGGATCATCTGCGGCGTGCCGGCAACGACGTTCTGTTCGGAGATCGTCGCCAGCGCGCGCTTGACCGCGGCCTCTGTGGTTTCATACGTGATCAGGATGACAGGCTGAGGCGCATCGGTATGCGCGCCCGCCTCGCCCGACTTGCGGGTGCGGTCGCGCTGGACGATGGACTCCAGCGAAATTCCCTCTACAGCCATGATCCGGGCAATCTCGGCAAAGGCGCCGGGACGGTCGTAGACGGCAAGGCGGATATAGTAGCCACCCTCGTGCAGGCGCATGCGCGCGGCCCGGTAGGGCGACAGCTCTTCGACGGGACGCCCGAGCGTGGGCACGTGGATGCCACGGGCGATGTCGGAGATGTCGCCGAGAACGGCGGAGGCCGTCGCGTTGCCGCCGGCACCGGGGCCGACCAGCACGACCTCGCCGACCGCGTCTCCGTCGATGGCGACCGCATTGAGCACCCCGTCGATGCGGGCGATGGCCGAGGCACGCGGCACCATGGTCGGGTGGACGCGCTGCTCGATGCCGCTTTCGGTGCGCTGCGCGACGCCGAGCAGCTTGATCCGGTAGCCGAGTTCGCTCGCCGCCTCGATATCGGCGCGGGTGATGGAGGTGATGCCCTCCAGATAGATCGCATCGACGTCGATCTCGCAGCCGAAGGCGAGCGAGGTGAGGATCGCGAGCTTGTGGGCGGTGTCGAAGCCCTCGATGTCGAAGGTCGGGTCCGCCTCGGCATAACCAAGCCGCTGGGCATCCGCGAGGCAGTCGGAAAAGTCGAGGCCGTCCTGCTCCATCCGGGTCAGGATGTAATTGCAGGTGCCGTTGAGAATGCCGTAGATGCGGCTGATGTCGTTGCCGGCCAGCGCTTCGCGCATCGTCTTGACGACCGGGATGCCGCCAGCGGCGGCAGCCTCGAAGGAGAGGCTGACGCCATTCTCCTCGGCAAGACGGGCAAGCGCGACGCCGTGGCGGGCAAGCAGCGCCTTGTTGGCGGTGACCACGTGCTTGCCGGCGGCAAGCGCGGCCCTGACACTGTCCTCAGCCGCGCCGCTGTCGCCGCCGATCAACTCGACGAAAACGTCGATGTCCGGCGAGACGGCCAGGGCCGTAGCGGTGTCGTGCCAGGTGAGTTGCGACAGGTCGATGCCGCGATCGCGCGAGCGGTCGCGCGCGGCGACGCCCGTCACCACGACCTTGCGGCCGCAGCGGGCGGCAAAACTGTCGGACTTCTGCCGCAGCAGGCGAACGAGGGACGCACCAACCGTACCGAGGCCGGCGACGCCGACACGCAAGTCAACTTTCATGAAAATCGCGATCCGTTTGCGGAAGGCCGCGCCGCACGAGGCGGCACGCCCTCAACCCGAGGCTCCGATGGGGATGACGTTGTGCAACTTTTCGTCCGCCGTTTCAAGGAAGCGGCGCAGCCCGCGCGCCGCCTGGCGGATGCGCTGCTCGTTTTCCACCAGGGCGATGCGCACATGGGTGTCGCCATATTCGCCGAAACCAAGGCCCGGCGCGACGGCAACGTCGGCGTGCTCGATCAGGAGCTTGGAGAATTCCAGCGACCCCAGGTGACGGTATTTCTCCGGGATCGGAGCCCAGGCGAACATGGAGGCCTCGGGCGACGGGATCTGCCAGCCGGCACGACCGAAGGAATCGACCAGCGCATCGCGACGCTTGCGGTAGGTCTCGCGGGCCGCGACGATGCAGTCCTCCGGTCCGTTCAGGGCCGCGGCCGCCGCCACCTGGATCGGTGTGAAGGCACCGTAGTCGAGATAGGACTTCACGCGGGCAAGGGCCGCGATCAGCCGCTCGTTGCCAACGGCAAAGCCCATGCGCCAGCCGGGCATGGAGAAGGTCTTGGACAGCGAGGTGAACTCCACCGCGACATCCATGGCGCCGGGCACCTGCAGCACGGAGGGCGGCGGGGTGGAGCCGAAATAGATCTCCGAATAGGCAAGGTCGGACAGCACGAAGATGTCATGCTTCTTGGCGAAGGCGATGACGTCCCGGTAGAACTCGATATCGGCCACGTAGGCGGTCGGGTTGGCCGGGTAGCACAGGATCAGCGCGATCGGCTTGGGCACCGAATGGATCAGAGCGCGTTCCAGCGCATGAAACACTTCCGGCCCCGGTTCGGCCGGAATGGCGCGCAGCACGGCGCCAGCCATCAGGAAGCCGAAGGCGTGGATCGGGTAGCTCGGATTGGGGACCAGCACCACGTCGCCAGGCGCGGAGATCGCCTGCGCCATGTTGGCAAAGCCTTCCTTGGAGCCGAGCGTGGCGACGACCTGGGTGTCCGGGTCGAGCTTCACGCCGAAGCGGCGCTCGTAATAGGCGGCCTGGGCGCGGCGAAGGCCGGGAATGCCCTTGGAGGACGAATAGCGGTGGGTCTTGGGATTCTGGACCGTCTCGGTCAGCTTGTCGACGATGTGCTTCGGTGTCGGCAGGTCGGGATTGCCCATGCCCAGGTCGATGATGTCGGCGCCGCCCGCGCGTGCCTTTGCCTTGAGCCGGTTGACCTGTTCGAACACGTAGGGCGGCAGCCGCCGCGTCTGGTAGAACTCTTCCATGGCTCAATCCTCACCCGCAAAGCGTGGTGTCCGCCCGCGCCGGGGTCGATGCGCGCCTAGCGGACTTCGGCCCACGTCGCAGCGGCGATGCTTGCCCGAGCAGACGTGAACGGCGGCTTCATACCAGCCGCGAAGCCGGCATGCACCGGCAAAAATGGTCGTAGCCGCCAAAATACCGGAGCACCAAACACCAGCGACAAGAATACTGCGCCGGGGCACCGCCGTCCGGGCGAATCCGTCTCCGGCAGCCCCGGTTTCAGTCCGCCGCGTCCGCCTCGATCTCCGAGATGGCGCGCGACCCGTGATTCTCGCGCAACTCGCGCAGCTGGCTGGCCGTCGTGGAGGCCCGCGGCCGGGCTCCCGTGCTGCGCGTCTGGGCAATTCCCTTGAGCCAGTCGCGGGTGGCGTCGGCCTGGTCGCGGGAGAGAAGCACACCCGGTCCGCCGCCCGCCTGGCCAGCGCCCAGCGGTCCGGCTTGGCCGGGAACGGCCGCGACCGCCTCGCCCGTCGGGCCATAGGCCGTCGGCGGGGGCAATGATTGCAGGCTTGTGTCCGGCACGCCGGCCGCCAGATCCGTCGGCGCTCCGGCCGCGGGCTGACGGGCGAGTTCGGCTTGAGAGGCTGGTGCCGTGAGTGTGGCGCGCTGGGCGTGTTCGGGCTCCAGGGCCTCGACCAGAGTGCCGGAAGGCGCGTAGGCGCAACCGGTGACCATCGCGGACGTCAAAAGCAGGATTGCCAGACACCTGTAGCGCATGGATTTTTGAACCTGTCCCGAATTTGCCAAGCTTCCCGGTTTGCAAGCCAGAGGCCACTTGCAAGCCAGAGGCCACCTACGACATTGTAGGTGCATTGTCCAACTTGTCAGTCGCGCGTCATAAAGGGCTATTATGGCGGCAACTGGCCCAAGGTCAAAAGACCGGCACCGGAGCCGGCCGGCAAAGCGCCCCAACGCGGCCCAGCGGAGGACAGATCAAGGATGACTGACGAGAAACACGGCCCCCTGCTCCAGTACATCGTCAAGAATCCCGAAGCCTTCGCACAGAACCTCGCACGGATCGTCGAAAACGCCGGAAAGGCCATGGCGGCCTATGTGGAACCGCGCGAAAAAGGCGAGATAAAGCCGGAACTTGCCGATGAGATGACAGTCATCTTCAAGACGCTGGCGCAGGTCGGCGAGTACTGGATGTCCGACCCGCAGCGCGCAATGGAGGCGCAGACGCGGCTGTGGACGCGCTATGTCGATCTGTGGAACTCCTCGCTGAAGCGGATGATGGGCGAGCAAAGCACGCCGACCGCCGCCCCCGACCCGCGCGACAAGCGCTTCGGCGACCCGGAGTGGAACGAGAACCAGTTCTTCGATTTCGTCAAGCAGCTCTACCTGATCACCTCGCAATGGGCCGAGCAGCTTGTCGTCGAGACCGGCGACCTCGACGAGCACACCCGGCACAAGGCCGATTTCTACGTCAAGCAGATCGCAAACGCGCTATCGCCGTCGAACTTCGTGCTGACCAACCCGGAACTCCTGCGCGAGACGCTGGAGACGAATGGCGAGAACCTGGTGCGCGGCATGAAGTTGCTGGCCGAGGACATCGAGGCGGGCAAGGGCGAGCTCAAGATCCGCCAGTCGGACCCGACCAAGTTCCGGGTCGGTACCAACCTTGCCCTGACGCCGGGCAAGGTGATCGCGCAGAACGACGTGCGCCAGGTGATCCAGTACACGCCGACAACGGAGACCGTACAGAAGCGGCCGCTTCTGATCGTGCCGCCCTGGATCAACAAGTTCTATATCCTGGACCTCAATCCGGAGAAGTCCTTCATCAAGTGGGCCGTCGACCAGGGCCATACCGTCTTCGTCATTTCCTGGGTCAATCCGGACGAGCATCAGGCGAAAAAGGGCTTCGAGCACTACATGCGCGAAGGCATCCTGGAGACGCTCGACGTGATCAAGAAGGCCACGCGGACCGAGGAAGTCAACGCGATCGGCTATTGCGTCGGCGGCACGCTGCTCGGCGTCACGCTCGCCTACATGGCGGCGACCGGCGATACGCGGATCGCCAGCGCCACCTTCTTCACGACACAGGTCGATTTCACTTATGCAGGCGACCTGAAAGTGTTCGTCGACGAGGAGCAGATCCAGGCGGTGGAACGGCGGATGGGCGAGAAGGGCTATCTCGACGGGTCGAAGATGGCCTCCGCCTTCAACCTGCTGCGCTCCAACGACCTGATCTGGCCCTATGTCGTCAACAATTACCTGAAGGGCCGCGAACCCTTCCCCTTCGACCTGCTCTACTGGAATTCGGACTCCACCCGCATGCCGGCGGCCAATCATTCGTTCTACCTGCGAAACTGCTACCTGGAGAACCGGTTGACCAAGGGCGAGATGGAGATCGGCGGCAAGCGGCTCGACCTTAGCAAGGTGAAGATCCCGATCTACAATCTTGCAACGCGCGAGGACCATATCGCACCACCGCAATCGGTGTTTCTGGGCTCGCAGTTCTTCGGCGGCCCCGTCGACTACGTCCTGTCCGGATCAGGCCATATCGCCGGCGTCGTCAATCCACCGGCCCGCAACAAGTATCAGTACTGGACAGGCCCGCGCCCCAAGGGCGCCTACGAGGACTGGGTGGCAAAGGCGAAGGAGCATCCCGGTTCCTGGTGGCCGCACTGGGACGCCTGGATTCGCGATCTCGATGGCGAGACCGTGAAGGCCCGCAAGCCGGGCGCCTACCGGATGAAGATCCTGGAAGATGCCCCCGGCAGCTTCGTCAAGGCAGCTTCGTAAAGCCCCGTCCTGACGTCAAGGAAGGTTTTTGCCGCTGGCGCGAACGGCGCGCGCGGATATGGCGTCGGCGAACGAGTTGCGATAAGCTTCCCGCCGGAGGAAGGACGCAACCAGGGGCGGCAGTCGTTTCAGGCGACTGGATCTGTGTGCTCGCCGAGGCAGGGCGGGCGCGACAGAGGGACAGGCTGTTCTCGACAGCGTGTCCGGCCGGCTTTGATGTCCCTGCCCTCCCGTACGAAACACCCGCGAGGGACCCTTTCAGAACGCCAGTGCACGGAGCATTGCGCAGTCGAAGGGGCGGGCAAGCGACAAGACGATGCAGCAGTTGGCAAGGATCAAGGAACCGAGCAAGCACTACGCCGCCTACAGGCCGATGAATGCCGGCCGGCTGCGCATGCTTGGAATGGACCAGGATATCTGGCATCGCCATGCGAGCGGCTGGAGCGTTTGGACGCGCTTCGCAACGCTTCCGGTGCTGTTCCTGTCGATCTGGTCGCATGCCTGGTTCGGATGGCCGCTAGCCGGCCTGCTGATCGCCACCGTCTGCCTGTGGCTGTGGTTCAATCCGAGGATCTTTCCTCCGCCGCGGCGGTTTGACACCTGGCACGCCCGGGCAACCTTCGGCGAGAGGGTCTGGCTCAACCGCGGTATCGTTCCCATTCCAGCCGATGACAACCGCCGCGCGGTCCTGCTCTCGCTGCTGACGGCCGCCGGCTTCCTGCTCGGTATGTGGGGGGCGGTCTCGACCCACCTGACCGCCGTGCTGATCGGAACGGTACTGACCTATGCCGGCAAGATCGCCTTCCTGCATGGCATGGTCTCCCTCTACGACCAGATGCGCGATGCCCACCCTGTCTACCGCTCCTGGACAACCGTTCCCGACAATGACAACACGGGCCAGACCCCAAAGCATCACAAGACGGCGTCCTAGTCCGGGTCCTCAGCTTTCCGAGGATTTGCCCCCGTTCCTTGCCCGCCCGGTGGTCTCGAAGCGGCGCACTTCCGCATCATATTCAGGATGCAGCGTGCCGCCGACCCGATCCCAGAACGAGAAGAAATTGGCGTAGTTGTAGCGAAAGCGCGAATGGTGCTGGTCGTGGAAGGTGACGCACACCATCGGCGAGGGCATGCGCGACAGGCGCGAGGCGTAGAACTCGAACCCCGAGTGACCGATCGTGCCGTTGAAGTGATCCAACAGCCGGTGCAGGATCAGGATCTCCACCGGAATGGGCAGGATGAACACGGCCCACAGATAATAGCTCTGCATCACAAAGGCATCGACAAGGTCGTCGCTATAGGTGCTCCACACGGTGGGCGCGACCGACCGGTGGTGCTTGGCGTGGAACCGGTAGAGCCAGGGCGTGTGCATCAGCCGGTGGCCCCAGTAGAACCAAGCGTCGAAGGCGATCATCGATACGAGGAGCATCAGCGCCGCCGACCACCAAGTCAACGGCAGCGGCTCGACGAACGTCAAGCCCTTCACCGAAGCGAAGACGCCGGCGGCGATGCACCCCGCCGTAACCGTCAACGACAGGAGGCTCTGGCGAATCTCGCGCCACATCCGCGTCTCGCCGCGGCGCCCCTGCTGGATGCGCCGCTCCGGATGGCGCGACTGAAGCGCGACCAGCGCAAGGTTGGTTGCGAAATACAGAAAAACATTGATGCCGTAGGCGGCCGCGTAGAACAGCAGGAAGTCCAGCACGGCAGTGGCCATAACCCAAGTAACCCCGGCACTTTGCACGCGCTGGCGGCCTTGCGACGCCCCCATCCGCGCTCGCGGCTGACACCCGCAGCGCATCCCTGCCCGGCGCGGTTTCGCGACACCACACGGCATCCGATTCGGCCCGGCAAGGCACTCGCGAGACTTAACGCATCATGCGTGATTACTCCAGAATTTTGGCAATGCGACGGCGTTTGACACGCGTCACCGGGCGCTGGTCAGCACCTTCTCGAAACGCTCGAGCGCCCAGTCGACCTCCTCGGCGGTGATGACAAGCGGCGGCGCGATGCGGATCGTGTGGTCGTGGGTGTCCTTGGCAAGGATCCCCTCCTGTCGAAGCGCCTCGCAATAGGCCCGCGCGGCGCCGGCCTCCTCGTGCAGCTCGACGGCCAGCATCAAGCCGCGGCCGCGCACATCGCTGACCGCGTTGGAGCGGATGGACCGCAACCCCTCGACAAAGCGCTGCCCCTGCTTCTCGGCATTCTCGATCATGCCTTCCTCGACCAGTGCCTTGAGAGCCGCGCGCGCGACCGCACAGGCGAGCGGATTGCCGCCGAAGGTGGAGCCGTGCTCGCCCGGGTTCAGCACGCCGAGCACCTCGGAGTTGGAGAGCACCGCCGAGACCGGATAGAAGCCGCCCGACAACGCCTTGCCGACCAGCGTCACGTCCGCCTCGATGCCCTCGTGCTCCTCGGCAAGCAGCTTGCCGGTACGCCCGAGGCCGGTCTGGATCTCGTCGAGGATGAGCGTGACGTTGTTCGCGGTGCAGAGCTCACGGGCCCGGGCGAAATAGCCGGCCGGCGGAATGAGGATACCCGCCTCGCCCTGAATCGGCTCGACGAGGAAAGCGACAGTGTTTTCCGTGATTGCCTGCTCCAGCGCATCGGCATCGCCGAAGGGCACGACGCGAAAGCCCGGAGCGAAGGGGCCAAACCCGGTGCGTGCGGTCGGATCGGTGGAGAAACCGACGATGCCGAGGGTGCGGCCATGGAAATTGTTGGCGCAGACAATGATCTCGGCCTTGTTCGCCGGCACGCCCTTGACCTCGTAGCCCCATTTGCGCACCGCCTTGACGGCGCTCTCTACGGCTTCCGCGCCGGAGTTCATCGGCAGGATCTTGTGGGCCCCAGTCAGCCTGGCCAGATCCTCGTAGAGCAGCGCAAGCTGGTCGTTGCGGAAGGCCCGCGAGGTCAGCGTCAACTTCGCCGCCTGCTCGGTCATGGCCTTGAGGATCTTCGGGTGGCAATGGCCCTGGTTGACGGCGGAATAGGCCGCCAGGCAATCTATGTAGCGGTTGCCGTCGACATCCCACAGCCAGACGCCCTCGCCGCGCGCCAGCACCACGTCGATCGGCTTGTAGTTATGCGCGCCAAGCTCGTGTTCGGCGGCGATATAGTCTTCGGGCAAGCGGGTCACGCGGTCAGCTCCATTCAGGTTTTCAACCTCAGGCAAAGGCCTGGGTCGGTCGGTCCATGACATCCTGGCCGAAGAGGCTGGCGACCAGCTCGGCCAGCGCAATGGCGCTGCGGCCGCGTTCGTCCAGGAAGGGGTTGAGCTCGACAATGTCGAGGGAAACGGTGACGCCGGCATCCTCCAGAAGCTCCATCACCAGATGGGCCTCGCGATAGGTGGCGCCGCCGGGAACGGTGGTGCCAACGCCCGGCGCGATGCCGGGATCGAGGAAGTCGACATCAAGCGAAACATGAAGAACACCGTTCTCCATTTTGATCTTCTTGAGAAAGTCGCGCATGAGCAGCGAGACGCCATTCTCGTCGATCTGGCGCATGTCGCAGACGGTCACGCCGCGCCGGCGCAGCAGGTCGCGCTCCTTCGGGTCGATGGAGCGGGCGCCGAAGACGCACATGCGTGACGGATCGACGACGGCGCGCGGGGCATCGCCCATCACCGGGAAAAGCTCCTCCTCGCCGGCGGTGAGCGCCAATGACATGCCGTGCAGGTTGCCCGAGGGCGAGATCGAGGGCGTGTTGAAGTCGGCATGGGCATCGAGCCAAAGGACGTAGAGCGGACGCCCCTTCTCCTGCCAGTGGCTGGCGACACCGGCAAGCGAGCCCATGGACAGCGAATGGTCGCCGCCCATGAAGACTGGCAGATGACCCTCGTCGCACAGGCGTCGCGCCTCGCGGGCAAGCGGGCGCACCCAGGAGGCGACGACCTCCGGCACATGCGCCCTGCCCGGCAGGTCGAGCCGGCCGACCGCATCGAGGGGAAGCTGTGCGACATCTCCGAAATCGGTCACGGACCACCCCAGCGCCTCAAGCCGTTCGGCAAGACCCGCGACGCGCAGGGCGGCCGGCCCCATGGCGGCGCCGCGCCGGCCGGTGCCCGCCTCGAGCGGCACTCCCAGAAGTGCGATCGGCTGTGTCCTGTCGGTCGACATGTGCATCTCCTGCCTTGCTGTCACAAATGAAGGTCGGCGGTCCGTTTCGCATCCGGCCACAACCGCCTCGTGCCAGCCTAGCCTAGCGCGGATGATGGCCGGATGAAGGGATAACGAACAGGTGATATTTCGACAGATTGGATGTAAGATTTGGCTATCTGCTAAGCCTGATAGAGCAAAGTGCACAGATGGACGACCTCGACCGCCGACTCATCGCCCTCCTGCGTCATGACGCGCGCCTGCCCGTCGCCTCGCTCGCTGCAGATCTCGGCGTGTCGCGGGCAACGGTGAAGGCACGCATCGACCGCCTGAGCGAGGCGGGCATCATCCAGGGGTTCACCGTACGGCTGCGCAGCCACGAGGCGGGCGGGCGAGTGCGGGCGATCATGATGATCGAAGTCGATGGCCACCGCGCGGAGACGGTGGTGCGGCGGCTGCAGGGGTTTCCGGAAGTGCGCGCCCTGCACACGACCAACGGGCGCTGGGACGTCGTGGCCGAGCTGGAGACCGACACGCTGGAGGCGTTCGACCGCCTCCTCTCCACCGTCCGCCTGCTCGATGGCATCGCCGGTTCGGAAACCAGCATCCTGTTGTCATCTCGCAAGGGGTGAAAGCTGGACGCGCCGGATCCGGGGTGCAACGCTGCGCCGTGCCTGAACGGCATTGAACCAGTTGGAGCGATCCCGGTGACCGGAAAGACGGATATCCTGTTCTGGCGGCGCGTCGACGTGCCGGGCCTGGAACGCATGGCATTGCACCACCACGACGACGGAGTGCTGGCAGAAGCGAGTGTCCTATGCCTTGAGGACGGAGGCTTTCAGCTGACCCACCGCTGGCGGCTCGATCCGCTCTGGCGGACCCTGTCGCTTGACGTCGTGAAGCTGGCGGGGAGCAATGAACAGCGTCTGCGGCTCGAGAGGACCCGTGACGGGTGGGCAGTCGATGGCGATCACCGGCCCGATCTCGACGGGCTCGACGAGCCGGATCTCTCGGTCACGCCCTTCTGCAACACGCTGCCCATCCGGCAGATGCTGGCGGGAACGGCCTCAAGCCAGGTTCTTTCGACCTGCTACATCAACGCGGCAGACATGCGTGTCGTCGCTTCAACCCAGAAATACGAGCGCATCTCGGACACGCGGTTCCGCTATATCGACCTTGGTGTCTTCACGGGCTTCGAGGCCGTCCTTGACGTTGACGCAGACGGGTTTGTCGAACGCTACGAAGGACTTTTCGAGCGCATCCGGCCGGCTTGACTGCAGCATTGACACTGCAGCCCAAACGCAAAACGGCCCGCCGAAGGCGGGCCGTCGAAACTTGCAAGAGCGATCCCGAAAGATCAGCGCTTGGAGAACTGGAAGCTCCGACGCGCCTTCCGGCGGCCGTACTTCTTGCGCTCCACGACGCGGCTGTCGCGGGTCAGGAAGCCTTCCTTCTTGAGCACGCCGCGCAGCTCCGGCTCGTAATAGGTCAGAGCCTTGGAGATGCCGTGGCGCAGGGCGCCCGCCTGGCCGGACAGACCGCCGCCGGAAACGGTGGCGACCACGTCGTACTGGCCGTCGCGGTTGGTCAGCATGATCGGCTGGCGCAGGATCATCTGGAGGACCGGACGCGCGAAATACGCGAGGTAGTCCTTCTTGTTGATGATGATCTTGCCCGTGCCCGGCTTGATCCAGACGCGCGCGATGGCGTCCTTGCGCTTGCCGGTCGCATAGGCGCGGCCAAGCGAATCGAGCTTCTGAACATGAACCGGCGCTTCGGCCTGGGCGGTGCCCATCGCGCCGCCGAGGTCCTCGAGGGACTGGATCTCAGCCATCGTTAAGCCCTCTTTCCGTCGTTCTTCGCGTTGAAGGCCTTGAAGTCGACCGGAACCGGCGACTGGGCCTCATGCGGATGCGTTGCACCGGTGTAAACCCGGAGATTCCTGAGCTGCTGGCGGCTCAACGGGCCACCCGGCATCATGCGCTTCACGGCCTGCTCGAGGACGCGCTCGGGGAACTTGCCCTCGAGGATCGCACGCGCGGTGCGCTCCTTGATGCCGCCCGGGTAGCCGGTGTGCCAGTAGTACTTCTTGTCGTAGTACTTCTTGCCGGTCAGCACCGCCTTGTCGGCGTTGATGACGATGACATTGTCACCGCAGTCGATATGAGGCGTGAAGGTCGGCTTGGTCTTGCCACGCAGCGTGTTGGCGATGAAGGCGGCCAGACGACCGACGACAACGCCCTCGGCGTCGATCAAGATCCACTTCTTCTCGACCTCGGCCGTCTTGGCAGAATAGGTCTTCATGGGTTCGATCCGTTGTTGTCGCGGACCGAACCCCACCCGAACGATGGTGGAGCCGGTCCGAATTCCATGCAAAACGATCCCGAAACCGGGGCCGCGTGCTGTCGGAAGGGTGTTTACGCCCAGTCGCCGAGCCTGTCAATCAGCATTATTGGATGATGGCACCGATAAATCATTATAAAACAACAACTTAAAAAAACGGTACTATTTTACCACATAAAATATCCCAATTCTCGGCTGCGCCGACGGCACCTGCGATCGGGCGCCTGCCATGCGGGTTGCCAGGAATGTATTTATCGAGGCGATTGCCCGCATGGATTGCACATGCTTTATTGCCGGGTATTGCCCTGACGTCGCGCGATGCCACCGTAGTCGTTGGATCTTTTTTCAGGAATCCGGATGACAAAATTCCACTTTCACCATCTTTCGACGTTTCGCTGCCTGGTGATTGCAAGCTTGGCTTTTGCCGCCAGCACCCTCGTTTCCGGCCCGGCAGGCGCAATGTCGTTCGAGCGCGCCACTGAACTTGGAGCTCACCGCTGGGCGTGCACCACAAAGGCCGCCTATTCGCAACATAGGCGCCGACTTTCAAGTGGCCGGTTCAGCACCGAATATATTGGCGAAAAACCCGTCCTTTTCGATTACATATCCCGAAAATTCGTCGCCTCGCCGGACTGCTTCCCTCTCACGGACAAGACCGTGCGCGTCGTCGAACGCTCGATGTTCGCCGGGCAGTGGTGCGTAACGTCGAAAAGGCATAGCCCATGCCTTTGGATCGACAAGTCGAAGTTCCGGCAGTTCTTCAGCGGTTCCGTCGATGGCACCGTCTTCCGAAGGCATCCCGTCCGTATCATCACCCCGAGAAGAACGCGCCCGACGTCCTCCCCTCGACCCTAGCCCCTGCGGCGTTTATCTCGGCGGGATCGAATAGGTAGCGGTGGCATGGGCGACGAGATCGTCCTCTCCCCTGCCCGCGATCCCGCATTCGGTCACGGCCAGACGCTTGCCGAGCTTCAGCAGCCGGCAGGTGCCGACAAGATCGCCCGGCCCCGGCTTCCTGAGAAAGTTCATGTTGAGATTGGTGGTGACGGCGAGCGCCACCGGACCGATATGGGCAAGGATCACCGCATAGGCGGCAAGGTCGGCAAGCGCCATCATGGTGGGACCTGAAATCGTGCCGCCGGGGCGCAGATGTCTTTCCGACGGCTTCACCGAGATAACCGCCTCGCCCGGTGACACCGCCTCGATCTCGTAGATGCGGCCGTCGGCATGGATCTGCGGGAACTCGCGGTCAAGAAAGGCGTTCAGCTCGGCAGCGGTCATCACGGGTTGCACGGATCTGTTTCCTCTTGTTTTCCTGTCTTGACGCTTTCGTTAACGTAAGCCGTGAAAAGCGACAAGGCGCAATGGGAACGAAGGTCTCCTTTGTCGGGCCTGACGTCTCGGTTATAAGGGGCGAAACGACAGGGAGCAGACGCAATGACCAGTACGGGGACCAGTGCGGGGACCGCGAGCGCGGAAACGAAGGGCGATTGCGGACCGCTGGCCCGGGAGTTGTCCGGCGGCGTGTTGCGGCTGACGCTGAACCGGCCCGAGCGACGAAACTCGCTTTCGGAGGAAATGATGGCCGCTCTCCAGCAGGCGCTCGATGCAGCCGCCGGAGACAAGGCCGTGCGCGTCATCCTGCTGCGGGCCGAGGGCAATGTCTTTTGCGCCGGACACGATCTCAAGGAAATGACGGCCGCGCGGGCGCATGCGGATCGCGGGCGCGCCTATTTCACCGAGGTGATGAACCGCTGCGCGGCGCTGATGCAGACCATCGTCACGCATCCCAGGCCGGTGATCGCCGAGGTCGACGGCATGGCGACGGCGGCGGGCCTGCAACTCGTCGCCTCCTGCGACCTGGCGATTGCCAGCGACCAGGCCCGCTTCTGCACGCCGGGCGTCAATATCGGTCTTTTCTGCTCGACCCCGATGGTGGCGCTGACCCGCAACGTTTCGCGCAAGCAGGCGATGGAAATGCTGCTCACCGGCGAGATCATCGACGCCTCGACGGCGCGCGAGTTCGGCCTCGTCAACCGGGTGGTGCCGGCCGACTATCTGGCGCAAGTGACCGCGAAATACGCGGAGACCATTGCCGCAAAATCGCCGCTGACGCTGAAGATCGGCAAGGAGGCGTTCCACGCGCAGGCGGAAATGTCGCTTGCCGACGCCTATGCCCATTGCGCACAGGTGATGGTGGAGAACATGCTGGCGCGCGACGCGGAGGAAGGCATCGGCGCCTTCATCGAAAAGCGCGCGCCCGAATGGACCGGGGAATGAACAAGGCCGTGACCTCGATCTACCATGACAGCTATTCCGACACCCATATCCGCGCGATCCTCGACGAGGTGAAGACCATCGCCATGGTCGGCGCCAGTCCGAACAATGTGCGGCCCTCCTATTTCGTGCTGAAATACATGCTGTCGAAGGGTTACGAGGTCTTTCCGATCAACCCGGGCCATGCGGGCAAGGAGATTCTCGGCCAGAAGGTCTATGCCAGCCTCGCGGACGTGCCTGTCACCATCGATATGGTCGACATCTTCCGCAACTCTGACGCTGCCCTTGACGTGACGCGGGAGGCGCTGGCCCTGTCGCCACAGCCGAAGGTGATCTGGATGCAGCTTTCGGTCCGGAACGACGAAGCGGCGACCCTTGCGGAAGACGCCGGCGTCAAGGTGGTGATGAACCGCTGTCCAAAGATCGAGTATGGCCGGCTCTCCGGCGAGATCGGCTGGACCGGCGTCAACTCGCGCACCCTGTCGGCGAAGCGCCCGGCCCTGAAAGGCGGCTTCCAGCACCGAGGGCTGAGGAAGGAGTGAAGGAGACGCCACCTTGCAGTGGCATGACCGCATACGCTTCGCATTGCCCCGTCCGGATTCAGGGAATCTTCGCACGCGCCTGATACCAGCAAGCGATGGAAACGCTTCTTGCGCCCCTGATGACCCCCTTCAACATTACCGTCCTTGCGGCGATTGTCGCGCTCGTTGCCGCCGCGCTTGTGCTGATCGCAGTCGGCCGACGGGAGGGCCGCTATCGCAGCGAGCGCTCGATCCATGCCGGCCATGACGGGGGTGACGGCGGCTGGGGTTTCGGCGACAGCGACGGGGGATGCGACGGCGACTGAACCGGTGTCGCGGGCGGCGATACCTTCCAGGCGAAAGCCGTTCCCCTCAGACGCCTGAAACGAAACCGCTTTCCTTTGACCTCCTCACGGGCATCGGCCAGTATGCCGCCGAATTGTTGCCGAAGGAGAATTTCATGAGCGACCGTATTCCCGGATTCTCGACGCTGGCGATCCATGCCGGCGCCCAGCCCGACCCCTCGACCGGCGCACGGGTGACGCCGATCTACCAGACCACGTCCTTCGTCTTCGACGATGTCGATCACGCGGCCTCGCTGTTCGGTCTGCAGGCCTTCGGCAACATCTACACGCGCATCACCAACCCGACGACGGCGGTGCTGGAGGAGCGCGTCGCCGCACTCGAGGGCGGCACGGCGGCACTCGCGGTCGCCTCGGGCCACTCGGCGCAGTTGCTCGCCTTCCACACGATGATGACGCCGGGCGACAACATCGTTGCCGGCAACAAGCTCTATGGCGGCTCGATCAACCAGCTCAACCATTCCTTCAAGAGCTTCGGCTGGGAAGTGAAATGGGCCGACGCCGAGAACCCGCAGAGTTTCGAGGCCTTGATCGACAGCCGCACGCGCGCGATCTTCATCGAGAGCCTTGCCAATCCCGGCGGTGTGGTGACCGACATCGAGGCGATCTCGAAGATCGCGAAGGCGCACAACGTGCCGCTGGTCGTCGACAACACGATGGCGACACCCTACCTGTGCCGGCCGATCGAGCATGGCGCCGACGTCGTCCTGCATTCGCTGACCAAGTTCATGGGCGGCCATGGCAATTCGATGGGCGGCGTTCTGGTCGATGGCGGCAGCTACGACTGGTCCTCGAGCGAGAACTATCCGATGCTGTCGAAGCCGCGCCCGGAATATTCCGGCATGGTGCTGCACGAGACCTTCGGCAACTTCGCCTTCGCCATCGCCTGCCGCGTGCTCGGCCTGCGCGACCTTGGACCCGCGATCTCGCCGATGAACTCATTCATGCTGCTGACCGGCATCGAGACGCTGCCGCTGCGCATGCAGCGCCATTGCGACAACGCCCAGAAAGTGGCCGAGCACCTCGCCGCCCATGACAAGGTCGCCTGGGTCTCCTATGCGGGCCTGTCCAGCGATCCGAACCACGCCAAGCAGCAGAAATACATGCCCAAGGGCGCCGGTGCGGTCTTCACCTTCGGCGTCACCGGCGGCTACGAGGCGGGCGTCGCGCTGGTTTCGAACTGCCAGATCCTGTCGCATCTGGCCAATATCGGCGATACGCGTTCGCTGATCATCCATCCGGCCTCGACCACCCACCGCCAGCTCACCGACGAACAGAAGACGGCGGCGGGCGCCGGTCCCGACGTGGTGCGCCTGTCGATCGGACTGGAGGACGCGGAGGACATCATCGCCGATCTCGACCAGGCGCTTGCCTCGATCTGAGAACCAGACGGCGATTGAACGAGAAAAGCCGAGCTTTGGCCCGGCTTTTTTCATGCCCCCAAGCTGACGTCAGGCGCGGACCGGCTCGGAGAAACGGGCGCGAACCCAGAACTCGACCACCGCGACCATGACGACGGCGATGAAGCCCTGATGGGCGAGAGCCAGCCAGAACGGCACATGGCCAAGCAGCGTGGCGATACCGATGACCATCTGGACGACAAGTGCCACTGCAACGCCGTGGGCGGCGCCGCGCAGATGGCGGGCGGCGCCGGAGCGGTAGACCGCCCACATCGCCCACAGGCCGAGCGCAACGATCAGATAGGCCGTCATCCTGTGCTGGAACTGGACGGTCAGCACGTTCTCGAAATGGTTGATCCAGGCCGGCGCCATGGTCCACAGGCCGGAGGGAATGAAGGCCCCGTCCATCAGCGGCCAGGTGTTGAAGGAAAACCCCGCCTTCAGTCCGGCAACGAGCCCACCGAGGAAGATCTGGGCAACCAGCAGGACGAGCAAAAGTGTTGCCGTGCCGAGAAAGGGCCGTTGCCGCTCCGGCGCCGCGGCGGGTCGCCCGACCGGGGTGAGCGCAAGATAGCGGGCAAGGGAAAAGAGATAGAGGAAGATCAGGCAGGCCAGCGTCAGATGGACCGCGAGCCGGTACTGGCTGACGTCGACACGCTCGGCAAGCCCCGAGACGACCATCCACCAGCCGACGACGCCCTGCATGCCGCCAAGGACGAAACCGCCGACGAGCCAGGGCAGCAGCTGGCGTTCGACGCGGCCACGCCACCAGAACCAGACGAGCGGCACGAAGAAGGCAAGACCGATAATCCGGCCAAGCAGGCGATGCCCCCATTCCCACCAGAAGATGAACTTGAATTCCTCCAGCGACATGCCCTTGTTGACGAGCTGGTATTCGGGGATCTGGCGGTACTTCTCCAGCTCCTCCTCCCACTCGGCGACGGAAAGCGGCGGAATGATGCCGTGGATCGGCTTCCATTCGGTGATGGAAAGACCGCTGTCGGTGAGACGGGTGGCGCCGCCGACGACGATCATCGCAAAGATCAGCAGGCAGATGCCGTAGAGCCAGATGCGGATCGCCCGCCGGTCGCGGACAACGCGCGGGGACGGTTCCAGGGCGCCGGACGGGGAGGTAGCGGTCGTTTCGGACATGGATCACATCGCTCAGGGACGGTTTCGCAGGCCTTGCTGCCGGCGACCTGCCACCGGTTACAGACCGCTGCGCGCGATGACAAGGCCTTGACGGATACCCCTCGTGTGACACATGCACTCACACGCAATGACAGTTTGAAGGCCGGAGCCAGGATCGCATGAAGAACGGCGTCAGGAAATTCATCGGAATGCTGCTGCTCGTCGGCTTCGTGATCACCTACGCCTTCATCGCCATGGTGCTCGGCGACATGACGATGCAGAACACCTCGCGTGGCGTGCAGATTCTCTATTTCGCCATTGCCGGCATCGCCTGGACGCTACCGGCCGGAGCCATCATCTGGTGGATGGAGCACGGCTTCCGGCTCAGCCGCAAGCCGGGTGCGGAATGACCGTGTCGCGGATGCGCCGGGCTGCGTTGTAAACCGGGAACGGGGCTCCCGTCAGGTATTGGGAGACGATCGCGGCGCTCTGGAAATAACCGTTGAGAGAGACGCGCGGCAGGGCCATCGGCTCGTTGCCCGGAGAAATGACGCCGGGACGCGTTGTGACGGCGGCATCGAAGCCGAGTTCGCGAACCACATCCATCGACTGGGAATTGACCGCCGCCTCGTAGCCGTAGGGATAGGCGAAGATACGCGGGCGCAGGCCGAGCTCCGCCTCGATCCGGTCGAGCCCGGCGACGACATCCTGGCGCATGCGCTCGCCGGTGAGCCGGGCAAGCGCATAGTGATTGTGGGTGTGCGCCCCGACGGAAAAGAGCGTGTCACGGCAAAGCTCGCGCAACTCGTCCCAGGACAGGATCAGTTCCTTCGCCAGCGCCTCGATGTCGAAGTTGTGGGCCGCCGCAAGCCGGCGCAATTCAAGACGCTGCGAATCCTCGCCGAGATCGCGGGTGAACCAGTACAGCAGATGGCAGAAGACATGCTCCTTCTGCCGGTCGGTAACGACAGGGAGCTTGCGCATGCGCGCGCCCACCGGGACCTCGATTTCCCGCGCCCCGGCGACAATGCGCTCGAGCGCCTCCCACCAGATCTCCGCGGTCCGGTCGACGAAGCCGGAGGTGACGAAGATCGTGAAAGGCGCGCCGTGGCGCTTGAGAACCGGCCAGGCGTGCTCGAGATTGTCGCGATAGCCGTCATCGAATGTCAGGGCAGCGAAGCGCGGCCGGCCTCCGGCAGGCTCCGCCATTCGGGCGACGGCTTCCTCCAGAGGCACGATCTGCATGCCCGCGGCGCGGATCTGGCGAATGGTGTGGTCGAGAAACTCCGGCGTGACCTGCAGGTGGCGGTTCGGAGCGAAGGCACGGGCCTCGCCTGCCGGACGCACGCTGTGCAAGGTGAAGATCACCCCCTGTCCGCCGGTCAGCGGCGACATCAGACGACCGATGCCGCTCCAGTGAAGCAGCTTGCAGCTTCCGGCCAGCAATTGGCGCCGCAGATCCATTCCTCACCCGCCCAAACTCAAAATCGAATGACGGCCCACTGAAAAGGCACGTCTTTTTCAACGATACGGATCATATCGACGTTTTCTTTAGAACTCGTTGCTAGTGATGCGTGCAACGGGACAGTTGGTCACACGTGTTTCAGCAGGCAGCGAGGGCGAGGCGGATGGGGAACGCATTAGCCAGGTCGACGGACCTGTTCCAGTCGCATGACTGGGACGACATGGACCTTGAGGCAATGAGGCTCGACGCAATGCTGGAAAACGGCGAATTCGTCATCCGCACCCTGCGCGATCCGGCCGAGGCCCGGAGCGAATGGCTGACCCTTCAGGACAATTCCTTCGGCACCATGTTCACCAGCCATGAATGGCTGTCGTCGTGGTTTTCCCATGTGGCGCGGGCACGGGGCATCGAAGCGCTGATCGTGGTCGGCGACATCGACGGGCAACCGGCCTTCCTGCTGCCGCTGGCGATCATGCCGGCCGCGCGCGGGCTGCTGCGGGTCGGACGGTTTCTCGGCGACTTTCACGGCAACCAGAACAGCGGACTGTGGCGCAAGGACATCCTCGCCGGCATTCACGGCCAAAGCCTGCACAAGGCGCTGCTGAAGATCGGCCGCGAGCATGGCATCGACCTGTTCGACCTGAAATACGTTCCGGCCGAGATCGACGGGCGGATCCACCCGCTCGTCGACCGCCACGCGATCGAAAGCCTCAACGCGGTGCATGCGCTGCCGCTCGAACCCGATTTCGAGACGCTTTACAGGAATCGCCGCAGTTCGAGCGCCCGCAAGAAGCTGCGGACAAAGGAAAAGAAGCTTGCGGAAATGGGCGCGCTGTCCTGCCGCAAGGCGGAGGACGCGGAAACCGCCCTTCATTTCCTCGACACGCTAGTCGCACAGCGCAGCGCCCGCCAAGCGAGCCAGGGCATTCCCAACGTCTTCGAACCCGCAGACGTGCGCGCCTTCCTCAGTGATCAGCTGCTCGCCTCGCTGCGTGAAGGCGACAACCGGGTCACGATCCACGCGCTGGAAGCTGGAGGGCGCATCCGCGCCACCTATCTGTGCGGCATGCAGTTCGGGCGCTATCACGCCTACACGAACAGCATCGACGAGGATGTCGCGGCCTGCAGCCCCGGTGACATCCTGCTCAATCACGTCATCGCCGATGCGTGCCGCAGCGGCGCGGAGAGCTTCGATTTCGGCCTCGGCGCGGAACGCTACAAGACCGCCTGGGCCGACAAGGAAGTCCTGATGGACGTGAAGATCCCGGTGACGACGAAGGGACGTGCGGCACAGGAGGCGATCCGTCACCTGCGCCAGATCAAGCGCCGCATCCGAAACACGCCGGCGCTCTGGTCGATCGTGCGCGCCCTGCGCAAGCTCCGCGCCTGACGCACCGGCCCCTGCCGCAAAACCTTGCCTTCACGAACGCAAAACCCGGGCCGTCGAGCCCGGGTTTTGCGTTTCCGGCAGCAGTTCCGGTTCCCCGACGCCTCAGGCGGCCATGTCCGAGCGGCCACGCGCCGCCTGCGGGGCACCCTCGCCCGAACTCTCGATGGCGACCGGCGCGCCGGTCTGGTCCTCGAGCATGCGCAGCGCATCCTCCAGTTCCGGTCCGGCCGGCGATCCGCCGGTGGCGACCACCACCTGGTCGGCCATGGCGAGGATCTGCGCGCTGATCAGCGAATCGTCGATCAGGCCGAGATCGAAGAACACCTGATCATAGGTGTGGTCGATGGCGTCCATCAGCATCTCGAAACGCTCGTTCTGGGCGAGTTCGTCATCAATGGCGCGACGTCCCGATTCAATGACATGGGCGCGCGATGCGGCGTCCCGGTAGATCACGCCGGCAAAAGACGCGCTGCCGTCGAGAAGCTCGGCGAAACCGGGGACGGCCTGAGGATCGGCAAGGTCCGGACGAACCTCCAGGAAAAGCGGCATGACACCGTCCTCGGCCGCCTCGCGCACGAGGCGGAACGTCACCCCTTGCGAGACCTCGTCGCTGTCGACGCTGAGCACTGCGACGCGGCGCGGACGATCCGCGTCACTCCGGGCGACATCGCCTGCCGCCGCAGCCGGCGCGGAGGCCATCGCCGCGGCTGCCGTCCCGGCATCGCCCGGCGTTTCGGCTGCCACCGGCGCCGTAACCGGCGGCTTCCAGTCATAGGAGAAGGATGCGGGATAGGCGCTGCCGGATGCCATTGTCGGGGCAGACGGGTCCAGACGACGGGGTCGCTCCGGCGCAGCCTCGCGCGCCGGCTCGGTCATCTCGGACGGGTCGGTCTCATAGCGCCGGGTGGTGAAGGCGCGCCCGGACAGGAATTGCCCCAGGATCACCGACATCACTGAGAGCAGGAAGACGACAAAAGTCGCGATCCCCGCGATTTGCGGCACTTTCGGCGAGAACGGCTCCAGCGGCACGGTGGCCTTGGAGATCACACGCGCATCGGCCCCCAGAACGGGAGCGTTGCGCCGCGTGTCGGCTTCCCGGTAGCGCGTCATCAACTGATCGAGCTGCGAGGTCTTCACGGCCGCTTCGCGCTCCAGCTCGCGCAGGCGGATCTGGTCCTCGTTCGACTGGGCCGTGGTCACCTTCAACTCGTTGAGCGTCTGGGTCAGGGAGGCGACGCGCTCTTTCTGGATGCGCGCCTCGCTCTCCAGTCCGGCCGCGATCTTGGCAGCCTCCTGGCGGACCTGCCGGTCGAAATCGGTCAGTTGGGAACGCAGCGCGCGAATCTGCGGATGGTTGGGCAGCAGAGTTGTCGACAGTTCGGCAATGCGGGCCTGCAACTCGACCTGACGCTCGCGCAGGCGCTGGATCAGCTGGGAGTTGAGCACGTCCTGGGCGCTGTCCAGCGACCCGCCGCCATCGAGCTGGCTGCGGATCAGCTTGGCGCGGGCCTCGGCCTGAGACTGGGCGGCGCGGGCATCCGACAGTTGCGTGCCGATCTCGCCGAGCTGCTGGCGGTCGAGCGTCTGGTTGTCGGCGCCAAGCAGCAGGTCGTTCTGCGAGCGGAACGCCTCGACCCGCTGTTGCGCCGCCTTCACTTCCGCCTGCAACCGCTCGATCTGGGGCTCCAGGGCGGTCGCGGCTAGATCCGTGGTCTCGCGCTTCACCGACGATTGCAGGTTGATGTATTCCTCGACCAGCGCGTTGGCGACCCGGGCCGCGACTTCCGGATCCTTCGACACGAAACGCACCGAAATCACGCGCGACCCGTCTACCCGGTAGACATCGAGATTGTCATAGAAAACCTTGAGGACCCGCTCCTCGCGGGAATTACTGCCGGGATCGCGCATCAGCCCGAGGGCGACAAACATGTCGCGCAGCAGACTGGAGGAGCCCGCGTCGAACTCGGCCAGGGAGGCAAGGTCCAGGCGTTGGGCGACCCGCCGCAGGAGATCGCGGGAGAGCAGCAGCTCGACCTGGCTGGCGACGCCCTCGTTGTCGAGCAGCGCCCTCTCCTCCTCCACGCCGCGCGCATCACCCGGATAGACGCTGTCGGACGTCTCGATCAGAACCTTGGATTCAGCCCGGTAGCGGGGCGAAACCAGCTGAAGCAGGACGAAGGTGCCGATGGCCACCACGACACACAGGGGAACGAGCCAACGCAGTGACCTGCGCAACGCGCCGAGGATCGACGACAGGTCGATCTCGACCCGTTCGTCGTCGCCGTGGTGCCGGGCGCCGTATGCCTGCGACTCGTTCATGCTCGCTACTCCGAAAGGTGCTTGGCGAGAATGATGGAGACTTATGGTAAGCGTAGGGTTAACCGGACGCCAGCCGGGCCGGATTGCCCTCCTGAAACAATGATCGCCGGATTCACCGCAAGTTAACCACGTTGCGGAAAAGAATGGCGCAGTCGTTTCAGGAGATCGGAATGTTCACGCGCCTCATCGTCGCCCTCTGCCTGGCCTTCGCGGTCTCCGCCTGCAGCGGCTACCGGCAGCCGCCGACCGCGTTCCACGATATCCTGACCAAGCCCTACAGGCTTGATTCCAGCGACGTCCTTCGGGTCATCGTGTTCGGACAGACGGACCTCAACAACACCTATACGGTCGATCAGGCCGGTTATATCGCAATGCCGCTGATCGGCAGCGTTGCGGCCCGCGGCCTGACCCTTCGCGAGCTTGAGGCGACCATCACAAACCGCTTGAAAAACGGGTACTTGCGCGATCCGGACGTCTCCGTCGAAGTGGCCACCTACCGCCCTGTCTTCGTCATGGGCGAGGTCGCCAATGCCGGCCAGTACCCGTATGTGGCCGGCATGACCGCACAGAACGCGATCGCAACGGCCGGCGGCTTCTCGCCGCGCGCCAAACAGACGGCCGTCGATATCACCCGTCAGATCAACGGCGAGATCATCAGCGGCCGTGTGCCGATCACCGATCCGGTCCGTCCTGGCGACACGATCTATGTGCGCGAGCGCTTCTTCTGACCGCGCGACTCACTCGTTCTGCCTGCCAGTGGCGAGAGTTAACCTGAGACTCATCCCTGCCTGCTAACGTTTCTCCATGCCTGATCCGGAAAATAATCCGGGCATGCAGACGCGTTGAACCAGGGAGTTCTTCAGATGACCGCCGCGCCCTTGCGCATCATTCATATCGTCCGCGCTCCGATCGGTGGCATTTTCCGCCATATCTCGGATCTGGCGATCGCCCAGACCCGGGCCGGCCATCAGGTTGGCGTCGTTTGCGACGCTTCGACCGGCGGCCCGTTCGAGGATGCGGCCATTGCCCGCCTCGCCCCGCAACTCGCCCTCGGCATCGCGCGTTTCCCGATGCGGCGCCAGGTCACCCCGGGTGACCTGAAAGCCGCAGGCAGCCTCTACCGGCACATTCGCGACCTCAAGCCCGATGTCCTCCACGGTCATGGCGCCAAGGGCGGCGTCTTCGCCCGGGCCATCGGCACGGTGCTGCGCATGCGTGGCCGCAAGGTGACGCGCATCTATTGCCCGCATGGCGGCAGCCTTCACTATGACGCCTCGAAGATCGAGGGGAAGGTCTATTTCGCGCTTGAGCGCCTCCAGCAGCGCTTCACCGACGGGCTCGTCTTCGTGTCAGACTACGAGTACTCGGCCTATGAATCGAAGGTCGCACCTCCCCGAATCGCCGCGCGCGTCGTCTATAACGGGCTGATGCCGGAGGAGTTTTCCGCGGTCCAACCGCAGGACGATGCCGTCGATTTCCTCTTCATCGGCATGTTGCGCGATCTGAAGGGCCCCGATCTCTTCATCGAGGCGCTGTCGCGCATGAAGACGGTCTTCGGCCTCACCCCGCGGGCCCATATCGTTGGCGAGGGCGACGATCGCCCGCGCTATGAGGCCATGGTCCGCGACCACGGGCTTGAGGAACAGGTGACGTTCCTGGGCCCCCTTCCCGCCCGCGAGGCCTTTGGCCGCACGCATTGCGTGGTGGTGCCCTCGCGCGCCGAGGCCATGCCATACATCGTCCTGGAGACCGTGGCCGCGAATGTGCCGCTGATCGCGACCCGGGTTGGCGGAATTCCCGAGATTTTCGGCCGCTACGCGGACAAGCTGGTGACGCCGGGCAATGCCGAGGACCTTGCCTCCGCCATGGCAACCGCCTACAGCGACCGCGAGGCCATGCGCCGGCGGGCCGAAGGCCAGCGCAAGTGCCTGTCCGAGACTTTCAATGTCGACCTGATGAACGATCGCATCACCTCGCTCTATCTCGAGACGCGCGGTCACAAGCGTTCCGACAAGGCGGGCCGCTCGAGCGACGCACCGTCGCTTGTCGGCGGCAGGGTTCTGGCCAAGACCGAGGCGAGTTCGCCCCGCGGTCGGGAATAGGGGGACCGAGCCGTGATGACACGCAATCACGCAGACCGACTGCGCGATGCCCTTCCCGCCGAGAAAGCGGCGGGCGCCGAAGGCGCCGCGGAAAACCCGCATGGCAGCAAGCTGTCCCCGCAGGCGCTGCAGATCGCCAGCCGGCTGCAGAAATCCGTGATCTCGCCGATCGTCCTGGCCGGCACCGTCCGTCTTGCCGATCTGGCGATCGTCGCCGCCTTCGGTTTCGCGTCGCTCAACTCCGGCGGCGTTCCCCTGACATCCTCGACCACGCTGCTGCCGGTTGCGACCGCACTGATCCTTTCGGCAGCGTTCTTCCAGGCATCGGACTGCTACCAGATCCCGGTGATGCGCAACATCGTCGCCCAGGGCGCCCGGATCACGATCGCCTGGACGCTGGTCTTCGTCACCCTGTTCATGGCCAAGACCTTCGGCAATGTCATGCGCGGCTTCGAGAGCGACCTGCTGATCATCTGGTACGGATTCGGCATGGCGACGCTGCTGACCGTCCGCCTGATCGTCTCCACCTTCGTGCGTCACTGGACCCGCGATGGCCGCCTGGAGCGCCGCGCGGTCATCGTCGGCGGTGGCCAGGCGGCAGCCGACTTCATTCATGAAATCGAGCGCCAGCCGAACAACGACATCCGCATCTGCGGGCTGTTCGACGATAGAAAGGGCGACCGTTCGCCCGATATCGTCGCGGGCTATCCCAAGCTGGGAACGGTGTCGGACCTGGTCGAATTCGCCCGCATCGCGCGCATCGACATGCTGATCGTGACTATCCCGCTGCGCGCCGAGAAGCGCCTGCTGGAGTTCCTCAAGACGCTCTGGGTGCTGCCGGTGGACATTCGCCTGTCGGCCCATACCGACAAGCTGAGCTTCCGCGACCGGGCATCGTCCTTCATCGGCACCGTACCGATCGTCGATGTCGTCCTCAAGCCGATGGCGGACTGGGATTCCATCGCCAAGCGCGGTTTCGACCTGGTCGTCGCCAGCATGCTGATCGTGCTGCTGACCCCGGTGATGCTCGCCACGGCGCTGGCCATCCGGCTCGACAGCAAGGGGCCGGTGCTGTTCCGCCAGAAGCGCTACGGCTTCAACAACGAGGTCATCGACGTCCTCAAGTTCCGCTCCATGTATCACGAGATGGCGGACCCGACGGCGAAGAAGGTCGTCACCCGCAATGACCCGCGCGTGACCCGCGTCGGACGCTTCATCCGTCGTTCGTCGATCGACGAGTTGCCGCAGCTCTTCAACGTGCTGCGCGGCGAGCTGTCGCTGGTCGGCCCTCGCCCGCATGCCGTCAATGCCCATACCAACGAGAAGCTGTGGGACGAGGTCGTCGACGGCTATTTCGCCCGCCACAAGGTGAAACCGGGTGTAACCGGCTGGGCGCAGATCAATGGCTGGCGGGGCGAGGTCGATACCCAGGAGAAGATCCAGAAGCGCGTCGAATACGATGTCTACTACATCGAGAACTGGTCGATCCTCTTCGATATCCGGATCCTCATCCAGACCCCCTTCGCGCTGCTGAAGACGGAGAACGCCTATTGAGCGCGAGTGTCCCGTACGGATCGAACGCCGGCGCACCCGCGCCGGCGAAGGTGCGCGCGGGGCTTCGCCTTGACGGGCGCATCATCGGCACGGTGGCGCTTTGGGCCGTCGTCTTCCTCGGCGGCTTCGTCCTGCGCGAGCCTGCTCCCTACGAACTGGCGATGGTCGTCGTTCTCTCCGGCTGGCTGCTCAGCGCACCGCGCCTGTCTCCGGCGCTGGCGCCGCTTCTGCTCGTCGTCGTGCTGTTCATCTGCGGCGGACTTCTTGCGACGCTGATGTCCGACGATTTCGGCGAGGCGATCATGTACATCGCCGTCACCGGTTTCCTGGCGCTGACCAGCGTCTTCTTCGCCGCCGTGACCTCGGCCGACCCCTCCCGCCTCAGGACGGTTGCCAACGCCTATCTGGCGAGCGCGCTGATCGTCGCCCTGCTCGGTATCGGCGGCTATTTCGGCGCCCTGCCCGGCAGCCTGTTCACGCTTTACGGCCGGGCCAAGGGAACGTTCCAGGACCCGAACGTCTTCGGCCCCTTTCTCGTGTTGCCCTGGACAGTGATGCTGCACGCGGTGCTGACCCGCCCGCTGTCCCGCACCCTCCTGCCGGTCGCGGCGCTTGCTGTGCTGAGCTTCGCCATCCTGCTCAGCTTCTCGCGCGCCGCGTGGGGGCTTGCCGCCTTTTCCGGGCTGGGCGTCTATCTGCTGATCTTCATCGTCACGCGCGATGCGCGTGCCCGCGCCCGCCTTCTCGGCTTCGGGCTGGCCGGCGTCGTCGCACTCGTCGCGATGGTCGTCATCGCGCTCTCGGTCGATTCCATTTCCGGCATGCTTCTGCAGCGCGCCAAGCTGGTGCAGGACTACGACACGGCGCGGCTCGGCCGTTTTGCCCGCTACGCGCTCGGCTTCCAGATGGTTCTCGACAACCCGTTTGGCCTGGGTCCGCTGCAGTTCCGCAACTTCTTCCCCGAGGATGAGCACAACACCTACCTGAAGGCCTTCACCACCTATGGCTGGCTCGGCGGCGTCGCCTATCTGGCGCTGGTCGGGTTTACGGCAACGCGCCTTTTCCCGCTCGTCTTCCAGCCACGCCCGTGGCAGTGGGCGGCGCAATGCGTCTTCGTCGTGCTGCTCGGCCACATGCTGATGTCCGTGGTCATCGACACCGATCGCTGGCGTCATCTTTATCTTCTGTACGGCCTCGCCTGGGGGCTGATCGCCTGCGAATACGGCTGGCGGGCGCGGGCCGCCGCGTCGATGCGCGCAGGCTGTACACAGGCTCGTGCAGACACGCCGGACGCACGCCCTTAAGCGCTTGCACGCCGGTTGCGAAGCGGATAGGAAGAACGGGCTTCGCGGAAACGCTGGGCAGTCGGGCAGTAGCGCAGCCTGGTAGCGCACTTCACTGGGGGTGAAGGGGTCGTCGGTTCAAATCCGGCCTGCCCGACCATTTATCTCGAAAATCTCCGTCATAAGAGCAACATGTCACGGCGTTTTTTTCGCCCGTGGCATGCGTTCGCCGGAATTCCGGCTCATTTGCGCGGCAGGGAGTGGTGGCGGCGAATGCCGCTGCCCTGTCCCGCCTTTCAAGCTCCGACGAACGGTCGCTCCCAGATGCGGCGAAGCCTTGCGATTTCGATTGCCCTGCATGTCGCGGCCTTCGCCCTGCTGCAATACCTGCCGGACGCGCCCGAGCCCCACGTTCCCCGCGCGGGCCAGTCGATAGATGTGGTTCTGGTGCCGCGACGCCTTCGCACCGTGCCGCCGGCCTCTCCCACGCCGGCGCGCCCGCAACAGAGAGCCGAGGTCCGGCCACGCGACCTCGAAGCACCTCCCGCGGAAGACCCGGCCGTGCAAGCGCCTGTCCGTGAGCGGCGGGAGAATTTCCGCTCACCAATCGCCAAGGACACCGCGCGCCTGACGCCGTCGCCCGCGCCAAAGCGCAAGAAAGCGCCGGAACTTGTTGAGGCGACCACGCTCTACACCGCACATGCGCTCGCCTCGCGGTTGGGAAAGGCGACCCTTGCCGACCTGGACCTGACCGATCCGCAGGAACGCATCATCCAGCTTTGCAATTACGAAGCCATCGAGCAGGTGCGCCGGGAGCATCCGAAGCTGCGGGCGGACTTCGCCCTTGCGGAAGCTCGCAGTGCACCTACCCTTTCCGGCCTCTCGGTCACTGCGCAGGGCGCTGCCATACAGGGCGGAGGGCGCTGGTACGACCTGTCGTTCCGCTGCGAGGTCGCTGCCGATCTTGCCGGTGTTGCCGCTTTCGCCTTCGCTCTCGGCGATGCGATTTCCGCCCCCGAGCGCGAACGGCTCGACCTTCCAGCAGAGACCCCAGTCGACTGAAAGACCTGCGCACTTGTGCCGAGGGCGGACGGCGCTACCATGTGTTCCGCGGACGCAACATCGACAAGAACGCATCCGCGACGCGGGAGGAACGCGCATGTGCCATATCTTTGCCGGTCAGGACCCCAATGACTACGAGCCGGAGACACGCCGCCTGCGGTTGAACGGGCAGAGCACCAGCATCCGTCTTGAACGCTCTTTCTGGGAAATCGTCGACGATATCGCCGCCTCTGAAGGCATCAGCACGCCGGCCTTCATTTCCAAGCTGCATTCCGAGGTGCTCGAGCTGCGCGGCGAGACACGCAACTTCACCTCGCTGCTGCGCTGCGCCTGCCTGGTCCGCCTGCGCCAGACACTCCCGCAGCTGCATCTTGAAGCTGCCGAGTAAAAATCCGGCTGTAGTACAAACATACTACCCGAGGCGACATACTCCCGGGCATTCTCGTGCCATCGGAAGATCAACATGATCCTGGCGAACTTCATCGACTGATGAGGAAACAAGCTCAGGACGGTTGAAACTTGCTCCCACCTTGACGTGGCGAGGCGAGGCAATCCGGGAGGAGACAAGTGGCAAAATGTATACACGCGATGCTTCGCGTGATCGATGAGACTCGGTCTGTCGCATTCTATCGGACCGCCTTCGCACTCGACATTGCCGAGCGGCTCGAGTTCGATGATTTCATCCTTCTCTATCTCAGAAACGACGAGGCGGACTTCGAGGTCGAGCTGACGGTCAACAAGGGCCGTGTCGAACCCTACGACCTGGGGGACGGCTACGGGCACCTGGCCGTCTGCGTCGACGACCTGGATGGCGAGCACGCCCGTTTCGCGGCCGCCGGTTTCGCCCCGCGCAAGATCGTCGAATTCAACCGCGACGGCACGCTGCTCGCGCGCTTCTTCTTCGTTCAGGATCCGGACGGCTACCAGATCGAGGTGCTGCAGCGCCACGGCCGCTACCGCTGACCGGAGCGGGTGGGCGTTCGGCCGGGTTCTGGCGACTGTCCACAGCAGGTTCGCATTCATGATCCTGGAGCAGCCCATTCGCGTCGGGCACGGCGCGGGTCGCTCCAGGCGGACATCGTTTCGGGAGGGAGGACACAATGACCGAAACAAAGCATCACAACCGGGCGCTCACCCGGCGACAGTTGCTGGCCCGCAGCGCGGTGCTGAGCGCCGCCTTCGTCACCGGACCGGGCTTTCTCGCCGGTTCCGGCGCAGCCTGGGCAATGGAGGTTGCCCATCTCAAGCCGCAGACCATGGCGACGCTCGTCCAGATGGCACGCGACATCTATCCGCATGACCATGTCGGAGACGCGTTCTACGCGGCCGCGGTGAAGCCCTACGACAGCGCTGACAAGGCGGCGATGGTGGAGGCCGGCATCGCCGCGCTCGATGCCGCGGCCCGTGGCAAGGGGCATGCCGGTTATCTCGCCATCGGCTGGGAACGCGACCGGGTCGACCTGTTGCGCGCCATGGAGGACGGCGCCTTCTTCCAGGCCGTGCGCGGGGGGCTCGTCACCGGGCTGTACAACCAGAAGGCCGTCTGGCCGCTCTTTGGATACGAAGGCGAGAGCTATTCCAAGGGCGGCTATATCGACCGCGGTTTCGACGACATCAACTGGATCTGAGGGAGGCGCTGTCATGGCTGCACCATTCGACCTGAACGACGACAGCGTCGTCGTCATCATCGGCACCGGCGCGGGCGGCGGGGTTCTCGCCAATGAACTGGCGCAGAAGGGCGTCAGCGTGGTCGCGCTCGAGGCCGGCGGACGCTACCTGCCCGACGACTACATCAATGACGAGTGGGAGAGTTTCGGCCAGCTCGCCTGGCTCGATCCCCGCTCGACATCGGGCGACTGGCGCGTGGCGAAGGATTTTTCGGGGCTGCCCACCTGGATCGTCAAGGCGGTGGGCGGAACCACCACCCACTGGGCCGGCGCCTCGCTGCGCTTCCAGGCGCACGAATTCAAGGCGAAGACGACCTATGGCAACGTGCAGGGCGCGAACCTGCTCGACTGGCCGATCGACCTTGCCGAGATGGAACCCTGGTACGAGAAGGCGGAGGACAAGCTCGGGGTGACGCGCACCGGCGACCGTGCCGGCCTGCCCGGCAACAACAACTTCAAGGTGCTGGAGGCCGGTGCCCGCAAGCTCGGCTACAAGGAGGTCCATACCGGTCGCATGGCGATCAACTCGGCGGAGAATGACGGGCGCTATGCCTGTCAGCAGACCGGCTTCTGCTTCCAGGGCTGCAAGTGGGGCGCCAAGTGGTCCGCCGCCTACACGGACATCCCCCGCGGCGAGGCGACGGGCAATCTGGAAGTCCGCGACAGGGCCCATGTTCTGAAGATCGAGCACGACGCCTCCGGCAAGGCGAGCGGTGTCCTTTATGCCGACAAGGACGGCAACCAGCACCTGCAGAAGGCCCGGGTGGTATGCATCGCCGGCAATTCCATCGAGAGCCCGCGCCTGCTGCTCAACTCGGCCTCCAGCATGTTCCCCGACGGGCTTGCCAATTCCTCCGGACAGGTGGGACGCAACTACATGCGCCACATGACCGGGTCGGTCTATGCCGTCTTCGACAAGCCGGTGCGCATGTGGCGCGGCACCACGATGGCCGGCATCGTCCAGGACGAGGCCCGGCACGATCCCTCGCGCGGCTTCGTCGGCGGCTACGAACTGGAGACGCTGGCGCTCGGCCTGCCCTTCATGGCCGCGTTCCTCGATCCGGGCGGCTGGGGGCGCGAGTTCACCACGGCACTCGATTCCTACGAGAACATGGCCGGCCTGTGGATCGTCGGCGAGGACATGCCGCAGGAAACCAACCGCATCACCCTCAATCACGAACTGAAGGACCAGTACGGGCTGCCGGCGCCGAACGTTCATTTCTCCGACCATCCCAACGACACCGCCATGCGGGCGCATGCCTACAAGCAAGGCATGGCGATCTACGAGGCGGTCGGGGCGACCCGCACGTTCCCGACGCCGCCCTACCCCTCCACCCACAACCTGGGCACCAACCGGATGTCGGAGAACCCCAGGGACGGCGTGGTGAACCGCTGGGGCCGCACGCATGACGTGCCGAACCTCTATGTCTCCGACGGTAGCCAGTTCACCACGGGCGCGGCCGAGAACCCGACGCTGACCATCGTGGCTCTCGCCATCCGGCAGGCGGACCATATCGCTTCGGAGCTGGCGAGCGGCACCCTTTAGGCGAGTGCCGGGCGGAGGCGTGCAGCACCCGCCCGGCACGACCGTGACTTGTGCTATTTGTCATATGTATGATTTGATATCGCTTGCAAACCTTGCCCTCCCGCGCATCCGATCGTCCCCTGAAAGGACAAGCGGGCGGGCCTTTCGATTGCCCAATCGGGACGCAGATCCCGAAGACACAGCCGCAACCGCGGCACATATCACCCCGGAGGAAACGATGAAGACAGTTCTGCTTGCAAGTGCCAGCCTGCTGATGGCCACGGCCCTGGCCTCGGCTCAGGCGCCCGTTCCGGACAATCTGGAAAAGCTCTCCAACTTCCAGAGCACCGGAACGACTGAATTCACCTATGTCGAACAGGACGGCGACTACGCCGCAGGCATCCGGGAAACCCTGAAAGGGATCAAGCTGCCGGACGGGTTCAGGATCGAACTCTATGCGGTCGTTCCCGACGCCCGCCACATGGCTGTCGGCCCGCAGGGCATCGTCACCTTTGTCGGCACTCGCAAGGACAAGGTCTGGGCGGTCACCGATCGCAACAAGGACCGCGTCGCCGACGAGGTCAAGGACTTCGCGCCCTCGCTCAAGTTCGCCATTCCAAACGGTCCGTGCTTCTCGAAGGACGGCTTCCTCTACATCGCCGAACAGAACCGGGTGCTGGTCTATCCGGCCGCGGAGTTCTTCTATGAAAGCCCCGATGTCGCCGCCTTCAATGTGGTGAAGCAGGGCGAGCTCGTGCCGCCGGCGGACGAGAGCTACAACCACACCGCCCGGGTCTGCAGGATCGGCCCGGACGGAAAGCTGTACATCTCGCTCGGCCAGCCGTTCAACGTCGCGCCGGCCGACAAGCTTGAGCACTACAAGGAGCATGGCATCGGCGGCATGATCCGCCTGAACACCGACGGAACGGGCCGCGAGGTCTACACCTACGGCATCCGCAACTCCGTCGGTCACGACTTCCATCCCGAGACCGGCGAGCTCTGGTTCACCGACAACCAGGTGGACGGCATGGGTGATGACATACCGCCGGGCGAGATCAACCGCCAGACGGCGGCCGGACAGCATTTCGGCCACCCCTGGTATGGCGGCGGCGACGTGCGGACCAACGAATATGCGGGCGAGGAAGTGCCTGTCGACGTTGTCATGCCGGCGGTGGAGACCGTGGCCCATGCGGCCGATCTCGGCATGAGCTTCTACACGGGCAAGCAGTTCCCGGCGAAGTACAAGAACGCCATCTTCTCCGCTCAGCACGGGTCCTGGAACCGCACCACGCCGGTTGGCGCACGCGTCATGGTGACCTTTGTCGACGAAGAGGGCAAAGCCACGACCGAGCCTTTCGCGGAGGGCTGGATCGACGAGAATGACGAGTATCTGGGCCGTCCGGTCGATGTTGCCCAGTTGCGCGACGGCTCGATCCTCGTGTCCGACGATCTTGCGGGCGCGATCTACCGCATCTCCTACGAGGGCAATTGATGCGCAAAGGCATGATCAGGGGTCTGGGCGGGGTTCTCCTCGCCCAGATCGCATTCGCGGCCCTGCCCGCCAGCGCGCAGGAGCCTGAAGGAGATCCGCAGGCCGGGCGCAAGCTTGCCGGCATGTGCCGGACCTGCCATGGCATCGAGGGGCTTGCCCGCATTCCCATCGCCCCGCATATCGGCGGCGAGCCGGCCGGCTACCTCGCCCGGCAGCTACAGGCGTTTCGCGACGGGACCCGCACGCACGAGATGATGAGCGTGGTGGCGAAATCGCTCGACGACGCAGCGATCGCCAACCTCGCCGCCTGGTATGCCTCGCAAAAGGCGGAAGCGGTGCTCGCGGACGGCGTCTCGGCGCAGGATGCTCCGGCGGAATGCAGTGCCTGCCACGGAGAGGCGGGAATGGGGCAGATGGAGGACGTGCCGAACCTTGCGGGAGAAAGCCCGATCTATATCGACACGCAGCTCAAGGCGTTTCGTCTCGGCAAGCGCGAGCACGAGGTGATGTCGGCGATCGCGGCCGATCTCAGCGACGAGGAGATGCGGCGCTTCGCCGACTGGTACGCAGCCGTGAAACTGACAATCGAAAAGCCATAGCAGGAAGCAGGATCAGCGCGCCTGGTCTAGGATGCGCTTGCACTCGAGAAGCTCGAAAAGCGTCGCCTGGAGACGGCGGATATCGTCTTTCGACAGGTTTCCGGCAGGACCGCCCTCGACCCGGTCGCCCAACAGCCGCTCCATCAGGCGCAGGCCGGCACGGGCCTGCGGCGTGTCGGGCGCCTGCGCGCCTTCCGCGATGATGCCGCGCGGCACGGGCTCGCCGTCGTCGTCTTCTGCAACCTCGGCAACCTGATGCGCCACCGACCGGTTCGCCTCGGCATCGGCCGAACGGCCCTTCTGAGGGCCCGCGGCAACGGACTGGCCGCCACGCGCACCCTGCCCGGCCGAGCGTTCCCGGGCATCGCCGCCCGTGTCGGCGGCGGCCGCCTGCGCTGCGAGCGCGGCAAGCGCCACCCCGTCCTCGCGCCAGACCTGCATGACGAAGCGCGGTCCCTGCTCCTTGAGGATCCGTTGAACGCCCTTGATCGTATAGCCTTCGCCATAGAGGAGATGACGGATGCCGCGCAACAGGTCGATGTCGTCGGGGCGGTAATAGCGACGACCGCCGCCGCGTTTCAGCGGCCGGATCTGGGAGAAACGGGTTTCCCAGAACCGCAGCACGTGCTGCGGCAGGTCGAGGTCATCGGCGACCTCGCTGATCGTGCGGAAGGCATCAGGGCTTTTGTCGACCGTCGCTGAAATGGCGCTTCATCGTCCGGCGGCGGATCAGTCTCCGCTCTCGGACGCTCCCATCATGGTCTCGTTGATACGCTTCTTCAGCACGTTCGACGGCTTGAACACCATCACGCGGCGCGGAAGAATGGGGACTTCCTCGCCGGTCTTGGGGTTGCGACCGATGCGTTCCCCCTTGGAACGAACGACGAAAGATCCGAACGATGAGAGCTTGACGGATTCGCCGGAGACAAGACAGTCGGCAATCTCGGACAAGACCTTTTCGACGAGTTCCGACGATTCCGACCGGGAAAGGCCAACTTTCTGATACACGGCCTCGCAGAGATCGGCCCGAGTAATTGTCCTGCCGCCCATAGTCCCTCCTTGGCCAGACACGCGATCCGGCGGTGTCAGGGATGTTTTTGTTAGGCCCATGAGAGCCCGCAAACCCGACCGATAGCCTATTGTCTTGCGTACTGGTGGTCAACCACGCCGGTCAACGTTGGATTGAAAAACCCACACTCGTCAAGACTTTGCGTATTTACCAGCGCAACAGAGTTGCCCCCCACGTGAATCCGCCGCCCATCGCCTCGAGCATGACAAGGTCTCCTCGCGCAACGCGGCCGTCACGCACCGCCCGGTCGAGCGCAAGCGGAATCGACGCTGCGGAAGTATTGCCATGATCTTCAAGCGTGATGACGACCTTGGCGGGATCGATGCCGAGCTTCTTTGCGCTTGCATCGATGATCCGCCGGTTGGCCTGATGCGGGATGAACCAGTCGAGCGCGTTCGCGTCGGTGCCCGTTGCCTCGAAGGCAGCCTCGACGACATCGGTGACCATCGACACCGCATGGCGGAAGACTTCCTTGCCCTGCATGCGCAGGTGGCCGACCGTCCCGGTAGAGGACGGGCCGCCATCGACATAGAGCTTGTCCTTGTGGGAGCCGTCGGAGCGCAGGTGCGAGGTCAGCACGCCGCGATCGGCCGTCGTCCCCTCGCCGTCCGCCGCTTCCAGAACGACAGCGCCGGCACCGTCGCCGAACAACACGCAGGTGGTGCGGTCTTCCCAGTCGAGGATGCGCGAGAAGGTCTCGGCGCCGATCACCAGGGCGCGCCTGGCCATGCCGGTGCGCAGATAGGCGTCCGCCGTTGCCACCGCGTAGACGAAACCGGAACATACGGCATGCACGTCGAAGGCGAAGCCGCTGGTCAGGCCGAGCTTGTTCTGCACGGTCACGGCGGTGGCGGGGAAGGTATTGTCCGGGGTTGCCGTCGCCAGGATGATCAGGTCGATGTCGCCAGCGTCCACTCCCGAGGCCTCGAGCGCCTTGCGGGCCGCAGCTACGGCCAGATCCGAGGTCAGCTCGCCTTCGGCCGCGATATGACGGGCGCGGATGCCCGTACGCTGGACGATCCACTCGTCCGAGGTGTCAACCATCTGCGCCAGATCTTCGTTGGTTAGCCGGCGCTCCGGAAGATAGCTGCCGGTTCCCAGAACGATGGATCGCTTAACTGTCACTGATCACCTTCCGATCCGTCACGCGGCGCGAAGCGACCGCGATGGAAATGCTTCAAGTCCTGAGAAATCTTGTTCATCAGGTCGTTGCGGGCCATGTCGTAGGCAAGCTCGACGGCCGAGGCGAAGCCTTCCGCGTCGGTGCCGCCATGGCTCTTGATGACAATCCCGTTGAGGCCAAGGAAGACGCCGCCATTGACCTTGCGCGGGTCCATCTTCTCGCGCAGCCGGTCGAACGCGTCCTTGGCCAGAAGATAGCCCAGACGCGCCCGCCAGGTCCGGTTCATCGCGGAGCGCAGATATCCGCCGATCTGCCGAGCGGTGCCTTCCGCCGTCTTCAGCGCGATGTTGCCGGCGAAACCCTCCGTCACGACCACGTCGACGGCACCCTTGCCAAGGTCGTCGCCCTCGACGAACCCGGCATAGGTCAGGGAGCGCAGGTTCGCCTCGCGCAGCAGCCGGCCGGCGGTGCGCACTTCCTCAAGGCCCTTGACCTCCTCGACGCCGATATTGAGAAGGCCGACGGTCGGGCGCTCGATGGAAAACAGGACGCGCGCCATGGCTCCGCCCAGAAGTGCGAAATCGATGAGCTGCTGTGCATCGGCGCCGATCGTCGCTCCCACGTCTAGGACGATCGACTCGCCGCGCATGGTCGGCCAGATCGCGGCGATCGCCGGGCGCTCGATATTGGCCATCGTGCGCAGGCAGAATTTCGACATGGCCATCAGGGCACCGGTGTTGCCGGCGGACACCGCAACATCCGCATGACCGGTCTTCACCGCCTCGATGGAGCGCCACATGCTGGATTTCCACCGGCCCTGGCGCAGCGCCTGACTCGGCTTGGCATCCATTGCGACCGAGACCTCGCAATGGTGCAGGGTCGAGGCCTCGCGCAGACGCGGATGCGCCTCCAGCAACGGCGCCACCACGTCGGTGTTGCCGTAGAGCGAAAAGGAGATGTCGGGGCGGCGTTCGAGCGCCAGCGCTGCGCCTGGAATGACGACTTCCGCGCCCTTGTCGCCACCCATCGCATCAAGCGAGATTCGTATCGTTTGAGCCATCGTCCGCGTCTTCTGGATCAACGCCCGCCTCCCGCTCCGCCTCACGTGCGGTGGCTGCGCCGATCGGCATTGCCATCCCGAAACGTCCGAACCGCCATGCGGATCGGACCGGCTTCACGCCGTCTTGTCGTTCTTCCCGGCTTTTCCGTCGTCCCGGCAAGCGCGGCACGGCGGAGTGCTGTTTTGACTGCCTAACGCTGTACGACCCGCATTGCGCGCTGTCGCCCGAGGCGTTGGGGAACATACCCGTTTACAACAGGGAAACAACAGCTTTCTGGCCATGCTGCAGGCCGGCGCGCAGCGTCTTCCCTTACGTTACATCGCGTTCGCGCTTCACTCGTCGCGCTTGCGCAGCTTGTCAAGAATGGCAAAGGGCGAGGGTTTCTTCCCGTCCTCCGGCGCGTCCTGCCCGTCTTCGCGATAGTCCTCGGGCAGTTCGGCGCCGGGAGCGCGCGGGAACGGGTCGAGCGCCAGAGCAAACTGCTCGCACAGGATGGCGCCAAGGTCGACCCGCCCGCCTTCCAGCTGGTCGGGCGGATCCTCGGCAAAGGCATCGACCTCGATCTCCCCGTCGTCGCTGCCGGAAAGCTCGGCCGCGTCCGGATCGAAGCGCATGGAAAAACTCTCGTCGATCTGCTGGTCGACCGGCGCCAGCGTGACGACGCAGGCCTGGACGGCATGCGCGACCAGCCAGCCCTCGACGGCGACCCCGACCTTGCGCCACCGGCGCAGCTCAAAGCGGGCCGAGACATCGCGGAGATCGACCAGCGAATAGGTCTCGATCATGCGCTGGATGTCATCGGGCCCCGGGGTGACCTCGACGACGACCGGGCGCTCGCCCACATGCAGGATGCCCTGCATGTAGCTGAACGGAAATGTATCAATGCTCATGATGCGGGCTCCGGGAAAGAGGGTCAGGCGGCGGCCGGCAGATCCGGCCAGCGCAGGCGACCGGCCATGATTTCGCCCGGTTCCTGTCCGGCAAGCAGGCCCGTCGCCTCGCGCAGATAGGCGGCGATCGCGCTCGCGGCAACCGGATTAGCCGCCTCGGCGAAGAGATTGCGGTCGACGACCTCGACGAGTTGCTGGCGGGTGTCGGAGGCCAGGGCCTCGGCGAGTGCTCCGGCCCGGCCATAGAAGGCTTCCGCCATCTTCTTCACCTTCTTGGGGACGCTCAGGTCGCCGACCCCCATCTCGCGCAGCGAGCCGTCCATATCGGCGAAAAACAGATCGAACAGCTCCTGCGAGAACGCGCTCACCGTCTCCCCCTCGCCCCGCAGCCGGTTCAGCACGAGGATCATATGCAGCATCAGCATCTCGAAACGACCGTCGATCGTGTCGGGAACCTGGAGCCGGCTGTAAAATCCGGATTGCCGCGCCTGCGCCACGATCGCAGTATAAGTGGCATGCACTTCCGGATGACGACGCCGGCGGAAGAGACCGAAAACCATTGGATGCCTCGCTTGGACGAAGGTTGCCAAGTGGCCTAGCGCAGGTTAGGGACTTTGCCAAGGATGCACGGACAGGGATGATGCTCCGGGCGGACGGTCTTCCTTGCCGGAAACCGTTTCGCCGCGAGCCCGTTTCCACCGGAGAATGCCTCGCGGCTGGAAATCGACGCCAGAAAGCAACAGGACACGCTTCAATGAAGACATGGATTCGCGGAGCAATCGTGGTCGGTGCGCTGGCCCTGCCGCTGGGTGGCTGTTTCACCACGACGCTGAACCACGGACACGTGATCCCCTCGGAACGGGTGCGCGACATCCAGGTCGGCTCCAGCCGCGAGCAGGTGGAACTGCTGCTCGGTTCCCCGTCGACCGTGTCGCGGCTGAATGGCGAAGCCTATTACTACATCTCGCAAACGACCGAGACGACCGCCTTCCTGAGCCCGGACGTGGTCGAGCGGCGCGTCGTGGCGATCTATTTCGACGAGGACGGCTTTGTCCGCGACACGGGCTATTACAGCCTGGAAGACGGCAAGGTCCTCGACGTGCTCACCCGCAAGACCCGCACCGGCGGCTCCGACTACGGTTTCCTGACGCAGATCCTGCGCGGCGCCAAGAACCCGAGCCTCGGCCTGTAAAGAGGAAGAATGCGCAGCGTCGGCGGCGCAGCTTCCTTGTACTTGCGAACGCAAAAGGCGCCCGCCGGATCCCGGCGGGCGCCTTTGTTTTCAGCCTGGCCTTGCGGCGATCAGCTGTGGGCGAGAACCGCCAGCAGCAGCAACGCGATGATATTGGTGATCTTGATCATCGGGTTGACCGCCGGACCGGCGGTGTCCTTGTACGGATCGCCAACCGTATCGCCGGTGACCGACGCCTTGTGCGCTTCCGAACCCTTCTCGTGCTTGACGCCGTCCTTGTCGACGAAGCCGTCCTCGAAGGATTTCTTGGCATTGTCCCAGGCACCGCCGCCCGCCGTCATCGAGATGGCGACGAACAGGCCCGTGACAATCACGCCGAGAAGCATGGCGCCGAGCGAGGCAAAGCCTTGCGACTTGCCGGCAATCGCCGTGATCACGAAGAAAATCACGATCGGCGAGAGCACCGGCATCAAGGAGGGCACGATCATCTCGCGGATCGCGGCCTTGGTCAGCATGTCGACCGCACGACCATAGTCGGGCTTCTCCGTGCCTTCCATGATCCCCGGCTTTTCCCGGAACTGGCGGCGGACTTCCTCCACCACCGCGCCGGCGGCGCGTCCGACCGCCGTCATCGAGATGCCGCCGAAGAGATAGGGCAGCAACCCGCCGAACAGCAGGCCGACGACGACATAGGGGTTGGAGAGCGAGAAATCGACGCTGACGCCATCGAAATAGCTGCCCGGCGCCGCGTTGGCCGCGAAGAACTTCAGGTCCTCCGTGTAGGCGGCGAAAAGCACCAGCGCGCCGAGGCCGGCCGATCCGATCGCATAGCCCTTGGTCACCGCCTTGGTGGTGTTGCCGACAGCGTCGAGCGCGTCGGTGGTGACGCGTACTTCCTTCGGCAGGCCGGCCATTTCGGCGATGCCGCCGGCATTGTCCGTGACCGGGCCGAACGCATCGAGCGCAACCACCATGCCGGCAAGCGCCAGCATCGTCGTCACGGCGATGGCGATACCGAAAAGACCCGCCAGATTGAAGGCACCAAGGATGCCGGCAATGATGACGATGGCCGGCAATGCGGTTGCTTCCAGCGAGATGGCCAGGCCCTGGATGACGTTGGTACCGTGGCCGGTGACCGAAGCCTGGGCGATGGAACGCACCGGGCGGTAGTCGGTCCCGGTGTAGTACTCCGTGACCCAGATGATCAGGCCGGTGACGACGAGACCCACAAGCCCGCAATAGAACAGGTGCCGGCCGGCGAAGGTCACACCGCCGCTCGTCGTGTACTCGGTGGAGAAGCCGAGCCAGAAGAACACGATGCCGAACAGCGCCACGGCGGACAATACGGCCGTTGCGATGAAGCCCTTGTAGAGCGCGCCCATGATCGAGTTGTTGGCACCAAGCTTGACGAAGAAGGTGCCAATGATCGAAGTGACGACGCAGGCGCCGCCGATGACGAGCGGCAGCAGCATCAGTTCAAGCGCCGCGGCGCCGGTGAAAAAGATCGAGGCCAGCACCATGGTGGCGACCACGGTCACGGCATAGGTCTCGAACAGGTCGGCGGCCATGCCGGCGCAGTCACCGACATTGTCGCCGACATTGTCGGCGATGGTGGCCGGATTGCGCGGATCGTCCTCGGGGATGCCCGCTTCCACCTTGCCGACGAGATCGCCGCCGACATCCGCACCCTTGGTGAAGATGCCGCCGCCCAGACGGGCGAAGATGGAAATCAGCGAAGCGCCGAAGCCGAGCGCCACGAGGGAGTCGATCACGGTTCGGCTCTGCGCCTCGTAGCCGAGCCCCCCGGTGAGGATCGCGTAATAGACGGCAACGCCGAGCAGCGCCAGACCGGCGACCAGGAGCCCGGTGACCGCGCCCGACTTGAAGGCGATCTCGAGCCCCGCCGCAAGCGACGTGCTGGCCGCCTGCGCCGTGCGGACGTTGGCGCGCACCGAGACAAGCATGCCGATATAGCCGGCGGCAGCGGACAGCACTGCGCCAATGGCGAAGCCGATGGCGACAAGCATGCCGAGCAGCCATGCCACCAGGGCGAAGATGACCACGCCGACGATCGCGATCGTCGTGTACTGCCGGTTGAGATAGGCCTGCGCGCCTTCCTGGATGGCACCGGCGATTTCCTGCATGCGGGCGTTGCCGGCATCCGCCGCCATGACCGACTGGATCGCCCATGCGCCATAGGCGACGGACAGGAGACCACAAAGGATTACAATTACAAGCTCGAGCATTCTTCCCCCCAATGAAGGACGCGAAAGGACCGTTGGTTCATTGTTATCCGGTCCCGTGGGGAAGAACGGTATCCGTCCTGCGCGTCCCGTCAAGGACGAGTTTCCACCCTTTCACGATGGCGCAAGGACGTCCCGCCGCAGCATGGCGGGCTTTCGCTGTCAGCCGATCGCGCGGCCCTTCTCAAATCTGACAAGCCAGACGATGAGGCCCAGACAGGCCAGCGTGAACGGGAAGACCAGCGTGTTGATCGTCGCCCACCCCTGATACTGCAACAGCGCGCCGGAAGAGAACGACGCGGCGGCAACGAAACCGAAAACCAGGAAGTCATTGACCGACTGGACGGTGTTGCGCTCGCTCGGCCGATAGACGTCCGTCAGCATTGCGGTCGCTCCGATGAAGCCAAAATTCCAGCCCAGCCCGAGCAGGATCAGGGCGATCCAGAAATGACCGACCTCGACGCCCGACAGTGCCACGACGGCACAGGCGGCGAGCAGAGAAAGACCAATAATGACAATACGTTCCTTGCCAAACCTGGCGATCAGGTGACCCGTGAAGAAGCTCGGCCCGAACATCGCCAGAACGTGCCACTGGATGGCATGGGCGGCGTCTGTCTGGGTCAGGCCGCAGGCGATCATGGCAAGCGGCGTCGCCGTCATCACCAGGCTCATCAGGGCATAGGAGGTTATGGCGCAAGCGGCGGCGACGATGAAGCGCGGCTGGGTCATGATCACCGCGAGCGGGCGACGCGATCCGTCGGCAACGGGGCCGCGCGGCGGGCGCGGGATCGAGACGAAGGCGACGATGCACAGACTGACAAGGGAGAGCGCCGCCTGGGCCACATAGGTTCCGGCGAACATCACCGGCTCGAACAGGTCGGCCGTGTTGATCACCGTCTGGGGGCCGACGATGCCGGCCGCCACGCCGCCGGCCAGGACGAAGGATATCGCCTTCGGCTTGAACGCCTCGCTCGCCGTGTCGGCGGCGGCGAATCGGTACTGGTGAGCGAAAGCGCTGACGATGCCGCTGCCCATGGTGCCGAGGCAGAAGAGCAGAAAGTTGGCCTCGAAGATCGCATGGGCGGACAAGAGCCCCGCGAGAATGCCCAGAGCGGCCGAGCCGACGAAGCCCGCACGGCGGCCGAAACGATGCATGATGGCGCCCGCCGGCAGTGCGCCGAAGGCCGTGCCGAGCACGAAGCAGGACACCGGCAGGGTCGCAAGCGACTTGTCGGCGCCAAGCAGGCTCGCCCCGACCAGCGAGGCGGACGCGATGACGATGGAGGCCGACGCACCGCCAAGGGCCTGCGCGCAGGCAAGAAGCACCGCGTTGCGGCGGGCGAGACCGTCATTGACGAGAGAAGCCGGCGGGGCCGACACGTTTGCGCCTTGGGCGGTCATCTGGATCTGTCCTGCGGGTCAGTCTGGCGGGATTCCGGCAGCGACCGGAACACGCACAGCCTAGTGCAGGCAACAGGCAAGGACAACGGTGACACGGCTATATGGGCCATAGCCGCGGGTCATACCCCATCGGAGCGCCCGTGCTCAGGCGCCCTCGCCGGGCTCCTCCCGTGCAGACGGCTCATCGACGACAGGCGGCTCGGACGACTTTGCCGGCGCATCGAATTCCGCTTCCCGGAACTCGCGGGCAAGCTTGTCGAGAACGCCGTTGACCATGCGCGGCTCGTCTTCCTCGTAGAATGCGCGGGCGACGTCGATGTATTCGCTGATGACCACGCGCCCTGGTACGTCCTTGCGGCGCATCAGTTCGAAGGCACCGGCACGCAGGATCGCCCGCAGCGTCGTGTCGATGCGTTTCAGCGGCCAGCCCGCGACGAGCGAGCGGTGAATGACCGGGTCGAGAATGCGCTGCTCGGCGACGACACCCTTGACGAGATCGCGGAACCAGGCCGGGTCGGCCTCTCGGTACTGCTCGCCGTCAAGCTCTGCGCCAAGACGAAAGGCCTCGAACTCGGCCAGCACGTCGGCCAGCGATGAACCGCCGACATCCATCTGGTAGAGCGCCTGGACGGCGGAAAGACGCGCCGCGCCCCGCTTGTTGGCGGGGCGGGCAGCAGGCTCCGTCCGGGCTTCGTTCTCGTCACTCATCTGTCAGACCCCGAGGCGATCCCGGACCGCGATCATGTCGAGCGCGGCCTGCGCGGCGGCACCGCCCTTGTTCTTCTGCTGGACATCGGCGCGCGCCCAGGCCTGCTCGCGGTTCTCCACCGTGAGGATGCCGTTGCCGAGCGGCAGGGCCGCATCGATCACCAGTTCCATGACGGCGCGAGCGGATTCGTTGGCGACAATGTCATAGTGGCTCGTCTCGCCGCGGATGACGCAGCCAAGCAGGACGAAACCGTCGAAATCGGCCTGGCCGCTTTCCATGGCGGCAAGCGCCATCGCCAGCGCCGCCGGGATTTCAAGCACGCCCGGGACGGAGATGCGGGTCACGTCGGCGCCATGGCCTTCGAGAACCTCGGTCGCGCCGGCAAGGAGGGCGTCGGCAATATCGTCGTAGAAGCGGGCGTCAATGATCAGGATGCGGGGAGTCGTCATGTCGCTCTCGTCGCTTTCGTGGTTCTCGGGCCGGTCGCGCGGCAAGGCGCCGAAGGGCGCGCGGGAGGAACCGGCCGGGCAGCCGGCGGAGCCGGCTTCAGGGTGCCGGTAGGAACCATGTCGGGCAGCGTTTGTCCAGCGCGGATTGCCCGGGGCTGCCATGCCTCCATCGGGAGCTCTGCAGGATGCCGGGGTTCAGCGGTATTCGGCAAGCCGCGCCGCGTAGCGGGCCATCATGTCGACCTCGAGATTGACCTTGTCGCCGACTCCGCGCTCGGCCCAGGTCGTTGCCGTCAACGTGTGCGGGATGAGGAAAACGGTGAACGTGTCCCCCTCCACCTCGTTGACGGTCAGCGAGGTGCCGTCGAGCGCGACACCTCCTTTTTTCGCGATGAAGCGGGCGCTATCCTGCGGCACGCGAAAGCGGAAGAAGACGCTGTCGGGATGATCCTGGCGGGCAATGATCTCGGCGACGCCGTCGACATGCCCCTGAACGACATGACCGCCGAGCTCGTCGCCGATCTTCAACGAGCGTTCCAGGTTGACACGGTCGCCCGGCTGCCACGCCCCGACCGTGGTCAGGCGCAGCGTTTCGGCGGCGGATTCGATCTCGAACCAGTTGCCGGTGTCGCCCTGCCCCCTGGCGGTGACCGTGTGACAAACCCCGCCGCAGGCGATGGAGGCGCCGATGTCGATCCCCTCCGGATCGTAGAGCGTGTCGATCCGCGTGCGCAGACCGGCCGGAATCTCCGTCACGGACGCGATGCGCCCCACGTCTGTGATGATGCCGGTGAACATGTCAGGTCTCGCTTCTGTCGCGTACATAATGGGTCATGGTGTCGGCGCCAACCGTCCGTTGCCCGACAGTCCGGTAGCCCGGATCCTGAGAGACGAGGTCGACACCCCGGTCGCCGAAGGGCGGGATGCCGCCCTCCCCGATCACCAATTCGCTCTGTGAAATGATCACCTCGTCGGCAAGGTCGGCATCGAGGAAAGCGCGGGCGATCGCCGAACCGCCCTCCACCATCAGTTTGGTGATGCCGCGCTGGCCAAGGGCCCGCACCGCGGCCTGCGGCTCGATGCGGCCGTCCTTGGGACGCGCCAGGCGGATCACCGTACAGCCGGCGCTCGTCAGCGCCTCGGTCCGTTCGGGATCCGCGTCGGCGGCGACAAGCAGCCACAACGGCACCTCTGCGGCAGTGGCCACGAGATTGCTGTCGAGCGGCAGGCGGGCGCTGGTGTCCAGGATGATGCGCACCGGCGAGCGGTGGCCAAGGCCCGGCAGCCGGCAGTTGAGAACGGGATCGTCGGCGAGCGCCGTTCCGATACCGACAAGGATGCCGTCGCATTCGGCCCGCAGGATGTGGACCCGGCGGAAAACATCCTCGCCGGTGATCGCGATCTGGCCGGCCCCGCTCTTGCCGATATAGCCGTCACGGGAAACCGCGAGCTTGAGCACGACCTGGGGCCGGCCGCGCGTCAACCGGCTGACATGGCCGGCATGAAGCGCCGCGCAAAGGTCCTCGCGAATGCCAGAGGCAACCTCGACGCCGGCATCGCGCAGCATGGCGACGCCGCGTCCGGCAACGCGCGGATTGGGATCGAGCAAGCCGATGACGACGCGCCTGACGCCGGCTTCGGCGAGCGCCACCGAACAGGGCCCGGTGCGCCCCTGGTGCGAACACGGCTCAAGCGTAACGTAGCAGGTGGCGCCACGCGCCTTTTCGCCTGCCTCCGTCAGGGCAACGACCTCGGCATGCGGCCCGCCGGGCGGGCGTGTGTAGCCGCGCCCGACAATCACCGGACCGTCACCGTCGTCGCGCACGATCAACGCGCCGACGGCCGGGTTCGGCCAGACACGACCAAGCGCACGCCTCGCGTAGGAGGCCGCGGCAGCCATGAAACGATCGTCGTTCCAGCCGTTGGACATGCGCGTGATACGTCCGTCGATCAGGTTTCGTCGAGCGCTGCGGCGTCCGGCCCGCTCATTTCGTCGAGCAGCGCCTCGAAATCCTTGGCTTCGCGGAAGTTCTTGTAGACCGAAGCGAAGCGGACATAGGACACGTCGTCGATCACCTTGAGGCCTTCCATCACCAGGTTGCCAATGTCGCTCGCCTTGACGTCGCTTTCGCCCGAGCTTTCAAGCTGGCGCACGATGCTGCTCACCATCCGCTCCAGACGATCCGGCTCGACCGGGCGCTTGCGGGTGGCTATGCGCACCGATTGCATCAACTTGTCGCGGTCGAACGGGACCCGCCGGCCGGTGCGTTTCAATACGGTGAGTTCGCGCAACTGGATGCGTTCGAAAGTGGTGAAACGCCCGCCGCATTCCGAACAGATCCGGCGACGGCGGATTGCGGTGTTGTCCTCCGTGGGACGCGAGTCCTTCACCTGTGTGTCGTCACAGCCGCAATAGGGGCACTTCATGCGTTACATGGCTCCGGATCGGCGGATCACCGCGGCCCCCCATGGGCGGCGGTCCCCGATGTCTGGCCCGGGGGCGCGCGCGCCACCTGCCTCAAAGCGTCGGATAGATCGGGAAGCGGTCCGTCAGCGCGATCACCTTGGCCTTCACCCGCGCCTCGACCTCGGCATTGCCGTCATCGTCGTTGGCTGTGCGCAGCCCGTCCAGGACCTCGCCGATCAGGCGGCCGATCTCGCGGAACTCGCTCTGGCCGAAGCCGCGGGTGGTGCCCGCCGGCGTCCCGAGACGAATGCCCGAAGTGACGAAAGGCTTCTCCGGATCGAACGGAATACCGTTCTTGTTGCAGGTGATGTTGGCGCGGCCGAGCGCTGCCTCGGCGCGCTTGCCGGTGGCGTTCTTCGGCCGAAGATCGACCAGCATCAGGTGGTTGTCGGTGCCGCCGGAGACGATGTCGAGCCCCTGCTCCTGCAGGCTCGCGGCCAGCGCCCTTGCGTTGTCGACCACCGCGCGGGCGTAGCTCTTGAACTCCGGCTGCAGTGCCTCGGCCAGGGCAACGGCCTTGGCAGCGATCACATGCATCAGCGGACCGCCCTGCAGACCCGGGAACACCGCCGAGTTGATCTTCTTGGCGATCGCCTCGTCATTGGTCAGGATCAGGCCGCCGCGCGGGCCGCGCAGCGACTTGTGGGTCGTCGTCGTGACCACATGGGCATGCGGCACCGGCGAAGGATGGACGCCACCGGCCACAAGGCCCGCGATATGCGCCATGTCGACCATCAGGTAGGCGCCGACCGAATCGGCGATCTCGCGCAGGCGCTTCCAGTCCCAGACGCGCGAATAAGCCGTGCCGCCGCCGATGATCAGCTTCGGCTTGTGCTCTTCCGCGGCGCGGGCGATGGCGTCCATGTCGAGCAGGTGGTCATCCGCGCGCACGCCGTAGGAGACAACGTTGAACCACTTGCCGGACATGTTGACCGGCGACCCGTGGGTCAGATGGCCGCCCGAGTTGAGGTCGAGGCCCATGAACGTGTCGCCCGGCTGCAGCAGCCCCAGGAACACGGCCTGGTTCATCTGGCTGCCCGAGTTCGGCTGGACGTTGGCGAATTTCGCGCCGAACAGCTCCTTCGCGCGCTCGATGGCCAGCGTCTCGACCACGTCGACAAACTCGCAGCCGCCATAGTAGCGCTTGCCGGGATAGCCTTCGGCATACTTGTTGGTGAGGATGGTGCCCTGCGCCTCGAGTACGGCGCGCGAGACGATGTTCTCCGAGGCGATCAGCTCGATCTCGTGCCGCTGACGGCCGAGTTCGCTGGTGATTGCGGCATTGATCTCCGGATCGGCGTCGGCAAGCGAGCGCGTGAAGAAGTCCGGATAAATCGGCGAGTCGAGTGTGGTTTCAGTCATCGACATCGTCGGTCCCCTCTAGCAGTCCTGAAGTGAGATCAGTCGCGTATCGTGAACGCTGGCGCCGCGATCGCTTGCGAATGAGGGTGGATCGCGGATGCGGCACGGATGCGCCCTGCCCGCAAACCGCCCCCGGGTCGGTCAATCCAAAAGGCACCGCCAGATAACACAGCCACCGGCGCGAACCAAGGCCCATTGCCGTGGCGCGACGTCACGCCGGCTCACAATGCAAGGAGCGTTTCAGACCTTGCCGGTCTCGCCTGCGAGGCGCCGCATCAACTTGCGCAGCGCCAGTTGCCGCAGGTCCGATTGCGCGGCCTGCACCGGGCCGAGAACCACCACCTCGATGCCGGTCGCGGCATCGATCGCGGTGACTCGGACCTGGCGTCCGACCGGCCTGAACTCGAAATAGACCTCGCCCCTGGGCGTGCCGTCCGTGCTCATGACGCCCGATCACCTTGCGCGAAGGTGCGGCGGGCAGCCGGGAAAGGCACGCCCGGGCGCGACCGGAACTGGCGCGAATGCGACAGGGCCGCACAAACGCGGCAGACCCTGGCGATCACTGCGGGTTAATTCCCGCCGTGGCTTCGCTCATCAGCAGGCCGTCGCGGTTGTAGATGTCCTCGCGGAAGTGGACGACACCCTCGGCCGTCGCCCATGCGGTGACATAGGCCATGTAGATCGGGATCTTCGACTTCAGCTTGACGTCCTCGCGGGTTCCGGCCCGGATCGTCTCGTCGACGCGGGCGCGGTCCCAGTCCGGCGTGGTGCTGGAGAGCAGCCAGGTGATCAGCTCGCGCACGTTCTGGACGCGAACGCAGCCGGAGGAATGGAAGCGGTAGTCGGACCCGAACAGCGACTTCGACGGGGTGTCGTGCAGATAGACCTGGTGCTTGTTGTGGAAGTTGATGCGCACCGATCCGAGCGAATTGATCTCGCCCGGCTCCTGACGAAACTGGTACTGGGTCGCCTCGTCGGTGCTCCAGTCGATCTGCTGCCAGGCAAGCTCGTTGCCCTTCCAGTCGAAGATGCGGATGCGGTTCTTGTCGAGATAGGCCGGATCCTCGTTCATCTTCGGGATCAGGTCCTTGCGGATGATCGAGACGGGCACAGTCCAGTAAGGATTGAAGTTGAGCTCGTAGATGGAGGAATTGAGGATCGGCGTCTGGCGGTCGATCTTGCCGACAACGGCGGTGTGGCGCGAGCGGACGCGGCCGTTCTCGACGGCCTCGATCTCAGCCGCCGGGATATTGACCATCACGTAGCGGTCGCCGAGGAAGCCGGACATGGAGCGCAGGCGCACCAGATTGGTCTCGAGCTGCGACAGGCGCACGTCGGCGGGAACGTTGAGGGCGACGAGGGTGGACTTGCCGACGACACCATCCGGCGTCAGCCCGTGGCGCAGCTGGAAGCGGCGCACCCCGGCATCGACATAGGAATCGAACGTGTCGGAGAGGCCGGCGGTCTGCTCCAGGTCGCCGGAGGCCATCAGCCGGCGGCGCAGGCTGACCACATGCTCCTCGCGGACGCCGAGTTTCATCGCCTTGCGGCTGCTCGTCACCATCGGCCAACCGCCCTGCTGGACAATGGTCGAGTAGCGCTGGATCGCATATTCGACGTGGGAAGCGGTGTCGGGAGACAGCGTCGGGAAGGACGATTCCATCGCCTGCAGGCTGCGCATCGTGGTGTCGAACTGGTCGCGCCACTCGATCCGCTGCTGCTGCTGGAGCAACGCCTGGACCGGAGCCGGCTGCGCTGTGGCCACCTGGGTGCCGCCAACGGCCATCAGGCCCGCCAGCCAGAGGCCGGTCATGCCGCCACGCGCGATCCGCGCCTGTTTCGCGAAAAGGTCGGTTGCTCGATATCCCACCGTGTCGACTCCAGTCCGGTATCCGAAAATAAAGGTCTCGTTAGGGATACTTCGGCGGAATTAACAAATACTCACACGCCGCCCAGCCCATTCGGTCGGCGCGATTGCGGTGCGCGGACCATTCTGCCGCCATGTCAGTGACATGACAGCAAATCGATAGCCACCCCATTATGGCACATTCATGTCGCACCGCCAGAAAAGCGCCGCCCCACGCCGGTTCGGGGGGCAGAAATGCGTCGAGCTGTCCCGTGGCAAGGCACGGGACAGCTCGAAGGCGGATTTTCGATGTGGCCGCTCCAGGCGGCGGCGGAGGCCGCCGTCTCTTAGAGCCGGTAGAGGATCTGGTCGGTCCAGAAACGCTCGAGGCGGCGCAGCGAGCGGTTCAGCACCTTGAAGTCGTCCGGGCCGATCTCGCCGACCTGCTCGACCGACAGCATGTGCCGCTCGTAGAGCGTGTTGACCTTCTCGGCGACGTCCTTGCCCTTGTCCGTCAGGCTGACGCGGACCGAACGGCGGTCGGTGCGCGAGCGCTGGTGATGGATGAAGCCCATGTCGACAAGCTTCTTCAGGTTGTACGACACGTTGGAACCGAGATAGTAGCCGCGGGTGCGCAGTTCACCGGCCGTCAACTCGGCATCGCCGATGTTGAACAGCAGCAGCGCCTGCACGCTGTTGACGTCCGCACGACCCTCGCGGTCGAACTCGTCCTTGATCACATCCAGCAGCCGCCGGTGCAGACGCTCGACAAGCGTCAATGCTTCCAGGTAGAGCGGCTTGATGTCATCGCTGTCTTCGGCCTGCATTGCTGCATCGACCGCCTTCTTTGCCGTCATCATCTGTTTGCGCCTCATGTATTGTTTGCGGTGCGTTTTTTGTCACCTTGAGACAGAGATTACCGGCCGGCCTCTAAAATCCGCTTAAAAAGGAGACTAAATCTTCGGTTAACGGGTGAATGCAATGCAGGATGCCAAAAACGAGAATTTGTTAAGGATAAATACTGCCGGGTTGCGGGCAGAATTTGCCAGCAATCTCAACCGCGCCCCGGCGGCAGCCCGCAAAAGCCGCCCTGCACGTCGAAAGGATGCACGCAGGAGCACGTAGGTACGCGTCCCGATACACGCGTCCCGCGTTGGAGCGGTTTCATGCACTTCTCCTGCCGGCAGGAGACGCAACGCCCCTCACTTCCGCTTCCGGAGACGAAAAACGCGCCGGATCGACTCCGGCGCGTCCGATTTTTTTCGGCACGATTTTCACGGCGCGATCCGGTGCCGGATCAGGCGTCCGTCTTGCCGCGCAGGAAACGCACGATGCCGGAGAAGTCGGTGCCGCCCTCGCCGGAGTTGCAGAACATGTTGTAGAGCGCCGCCGCTTCCGCCCCGAGCGGCGTCGAGGCCCCGCTTGCATGGGCGGCTTCCTGGGCGAGTTTCAGGTCCTTCAGCATCATCGCCGCCGCGAAACCGGGCTGGTAGTCGCGATTGGCCGGTGAGGTCGGCAGCGGCCCCGGAACCGGACAATAGCTCGTCAGCGACCAGCACTGGCCGGACGCGGTCGAGGAGATGTCGTAGAGCTTCTGCGCGTCCAGTCCGAGACGCTCGGCCAGCACGAAGGCCTCGCTGACGCCGATCATGGAGATGCCGAGCAGCATGTTGTTGCAGATCTTCGCCGCCTGGCCGGTGCCGGCATCGCCCGCATGAACGATGGTCTTGCCCATCACGTCGAGATAGGGATGAGCAGCCTCGTAGGCCGCTTCGGGACCGCCGACCATGAAGGTCAGCGTGCCGCCGGCAGCACCCGCCACACCGCCGGATACCGGCGCGTCGACCATCGGCATGCCCGCCGTTTCGGCAGCGGCAGCCACGGCGCGCGCGCTCTCCACGTCGATTGTCGAGCTGTCGATCAGCAGCGTGCCGGGACGGGCATGGGCGAGAATGCCGTCGTCCCCGGTATAGACCTTGCGCACATGCGCCCCGGCTGGAAGCATCGTCACCACCACGTCGGCGGAGGCGACCGCCTCGGCGACGCTGTCGACCGGCATGCCGCCGGCCTCCTTAAGCCGGGCCTTGGCGTCCGGCGACAGGTCGAGGCCGCACACCTTGTGACCCGCCTTGACCAGGTTGATCGCCATCGGCCCGCCCATGTTGCCAAGCCCGATGAAACCTATTGTCGCCATTCCCTGCACTCCCCGATTGCCTGCCCCTTGCGGGCGGATACTCTTGCTCGATTGCGCGCCGGCCGTCCGGTCAGCTTCGCTGTTCCCTGTCGCTCAGATAGAGAAGCACCAGATAGATCGCGATGGTCGTCAGGTAGAACGCGATCTCATAAGGACGCCGGCCGAAAATGTCCGAGAACAGCGAATGCATGACGACCTGCGTCAGCGCCCGCGTCAGCCACATCACGGCGCCCCATGAAACGGTCAGCCACAAGCCGATCGCAGCAACCAGATCGATCACCGCGAAGAACACCGTCGCCGTCTGCCATTCCACCGGCATGTCCCAGAACCACAGGCCGCGCCAGGGGACGATGCCGACGATACGGGCCCAGTGGATGAGACCCGCCCCGATCAGCATGATGGCCATGCCCCGCAGGTACCAGACGAGAATCTGCGACCATGCGGGCCGGTTCTTCAGATAGTCGAGCAGCAGCTCGTTCATCGTTTTCCGCTTTCTGTCCCCGGTGGCTTCACCCTGTCCGGTCAGACGTCGAGATCGCCACCCTCGGGCGGCGCGAAATGGGCAAGCACCGCGTCCTCGGAGACGTCGGCGAGCGTTGCCGGCGACCAGTGCGGCGCGTTGTCCTTGTCGACGATCAGCGCACGCACGCCCTCGTAGAAGTCATGACCTTGCAGGATATGGCTGACGATCCGGTATTCCAGCCGCATGCAGGCCTCGAAATCGGCCTCCCCGCCGCGCCGGAGCTGGGCAAAGGACAGCAGCACACTGGTCGGCGATTTCGACCGGATCGCGGCAGCAAGGCCGCCGGCCCACTCCGCATCCGCATCCGCATCGGACGCCTTGCCCGCGACCGCATCCAGCGCGGAGAGTATCTCCGCGACGCTCGGCTTGCCGAACAGTTCGGCGATGCGCGGCGCGCGCGCGGCCAGCGACGGGGTCCCCGCATCGTGACGCGCGGCGAAGCGGGCCAGAACGGCGTCGACATCCACTTCCTCGCCGAGCGCCTGCGTCAGCGCATCGAGATCGGCGGAAGCGACCGCATGGGTGAGGATCCCGGTCCACAGCGCATCGGCCTGCTTCAGGCGGCCGGCGGAGAGCGCCGCCATCATGCCGGTCTGGTCCGGCATGCGCGGAAGAAAGTAGCTGCCGCCAACATCGGGGAAAAAGCCGATGCCGGTCTCGGGCATGGCGAAAGTTGTGCGCTCCGTACCGACCCGGTGGCTGCCATGCACGGAGACGCCGACGCCGCCACCCATGACGATCCCGTCGACCAGGGCCACGTAAGGCTTGGAATAGCGCTTGATGCGAACGTTGAGCCGGTATTCATCGGCGAAGAAGGCGCGCTGTGCCGGATCGCCGGCCTTGCCCATGTCGTAGACGCGGCGAATGTCGCCGCCGGCGCAGAAGGCCTTTTCGCCGGCCGCACGCACCAGGACGAGACGGACCGAGGCATCGCTTTCCCAGGCGGCCAGGGCCTCGGCCATCCGCAGGACCATGTCATGGGTCAGGGCATTGAGGGCCTTGGGCCGGTTCAGCGTGACGACGCCGGCATGGCCGATGCGATCGAAAAGAATTTCAGGCTCACTCATCAATCATCCTCAACAAATATATAGGATCACTTGTCCAATTCACCGGTCGACTGAAATCACGGCAGCCATACCAGGCGCGTTTTGGTCAGTCCTTGAGCAAATCCCTTGCGATGATCACGCGCATGATCTCGTTTGTACCTTCAAGGATCTGGTGAACCCGGACATCCCGCAGGTAACGCTCCACCGGATAGTCACGCAGATAGCCGTATCCGCCATGCAATTGCAACGCCTCGTTGACCACCGCGAAGCCGACATCGGTCGCCATGCGCTTTGCCATCGCCGCCATGCGTGTCGCATCCGGGGTCTTGGCATCGACCCGCGTCGCCGCCTTGTGAAGCAGCAGCCGCGCCGCCTCCAGATCCGTCGCCATGTCGGCAAGGCGGAACTGCAGCGCCTGGAATTCGGCCAGCGCCTTGCCGAACTGCTTGCGCTCCTTGAGATAGGCGATCGAGCGTTCCAGGCAGCTTTGCGCAGCGCCGAGCGAACAGGCGCCGATGTTGAGCCGGCCACCGTCGAGGCCGGCCATGGCGATGGAAAAGCCCTGCCCCTCCTCGCCGATGCGGTTTGCCACCGGCACCCGGCAATCGGAGAAATTCACCTGCGCGGTCGGCTGGCTCTTCCAGCCGAGCTTGACCTCCTGCGCGCCGAAGGACAGGCCCGGCGTGTCTTTCTCGACGACGAGACAGGAAATGCCCTTCGGTCCATCCCCGCCGGTGCGCACCATCACCACGTAGACGTCCGACATGCCGCCGCCGGAAATGAAGGCCTTGGAGCCGTTCAGCACATAGTCATCGCCTTCGCGCACCGCGCGGGTGCGCAGGCTGGCGGCATCCGAGCCGGCGCCCGGCTCGGTCAGGCAGTAGCTGGCGAAATGCTCCATCGAGCAAAGCGCGGGCAGGAACCGCCGGCGCTGCTCCTGCGAGCCAAAGCGGTCGATCATCCATGCGGCCATGTTGTGGATCGAGATATAGGCCGCCGTCGAGGTGCAGCCACGCGACAGTTCCTCGAAGATCACCGCAGCATCAAGGCGGCCAAGCCCGGACCCGCCGACATCGTCGCCCACGTAAATCCCGCCAAAACCGAGTTCGGCGGCCTTGCGCAGCGTTTCGACGGGAAAGAAGGATTTTTCATCCCACTCTCCTGCGTGAGGCTCCATCTCGTCGCGCGCGAACTGCCGGGCGACGTCCTGAAAGGCGCGTTGGTCCTCACCGAGAGCGAAATCCATGGGCCTGTACCCTCCCCCTTGTCCGGTCCGCCGCCGGTTGCCTTTTCGTTGCATCTAACTGCCGGTGACCCTGCGCAGGTCAACGACGCCGTGGCGGTGAAGGTTGGATATCGGGCGTCCGGCCCTGCGTCAATCAGGCCGTGGGTCGCATGCCATCAGCACCTTCCGGTCGCCCGCCTTGCGGTGCTAGGTTCGCCGGACAGGCACAGCTCACAAATCACGGACGATGCGATGAACGCCCCCCAGCCTCCTCATTCCCGCCTCCCGTCAGCCAATGTCGACGCGGCCACCGGCGGCCGGCGCATGCGCCGCAACCGGCGCACGGACTGGTCGCGCCGGCTGGTGCGCGAGAACACGCTCACCGTCGACGACCTGATCTGGCCGCTGTTCCTGACCGATGGCACCGGCGTCGAACAGCCGGTGGCCTCGATGCCCGGCGTCACCCGCTACTCCGTCGACCGGATCGTCGCACAGGCCGAGATCGCCGCCGAACTCGGCATTCCGGCAATCGCGCTCTTCCCCAACACCGATCCGGCGAAGCGCGATGCGATGGGCTCCGAGGCGCTCAACCCCGGCAATCTGATCTGCCAGGCATGCCGGTCGATCCGGGCGGCGGGACTGCCGGTCGGCATCATCACCGACGTGGCGCTCGACCCCTATACCAGCCACGGCCATGACGGGCTGATGGACGGCGAGACGATCCTCAACGACGAGACGGTGGAACAGCTTGTCGCCCAGGCGCTCCTGCAGGTCGAGGCCGGCTCCGACGTGATCGCCCCCTCCGACATGATGGACGGGCGCGTCGGCGTCATCCGCTCCGCGCTCGACACGGCCGGCTTCCAGGACATCCAGATCATGTCCTATGCGGCGAAATATGCCTCGGCCTTCTACGGCCCGTTCCGCGACGCGGTCGGCACCAACGCGACGCTGGTCGGCGACAAGCGCACCTACCAGATGGATCCGGCCAACACGGACGAGGCGCTGCACGAGGTCGAACTCGACATCGCCGAGGGCGCCGACATGATCATGGTCAAGCCGGGCATGCCCTATCTCGACATCATCCGCCGGGTGAAGGACACGTTCCTGCGGCCGACCTTCGCCTATCAGGTGTCGGGCGAATACGCGATGATCCAAGCCGCGGCGCAGAACGGCTGGATCGACGGCGAACGCGCCATGATGGAGAGCCTGATGGCGTTCAAGCGCGCCGGCTGCGACGGGGTGCTGACCTATTTCGCCGTCGATGCGGCGCGCAAGCTCACCGGCAGGGGCTGAGCCGCGGCGGGCGTCAGGGCCCGGTGGTCAGCATCTGTCGTCTGCGGTCCGACGCGGAGGGCGGCTTGGGGGCGCTCTGTTCGCCCTCGGAAGGCATTTGCCGCAAACCAAACGTGGGCGCGTCGCGAACCGCCCTTGACGCCAACGCCGTTCGGCAAGCTTCACTTTATTTTCCCACATACGCGGCCAGTTCGTCCGGTGTCCCTTGCGGAAAGGCTTCTCTCAAGAAGTCGAGAAACGCCGACACACGGGCGCTCAGCAGCCGACGTGTTGGATAGAGCGTCCACAGAGCGATGTCCGGTCCTTCCACGTTACCCCAATGCACCAGCGTGCCGGCAGCAAGGTCGTGACTTACCAGCGACACGGGAAGACGCCCGGCGCCCACCCCCATTCGCACTGCATCACGGACCATGACGAGTGACGACAGGCTCAAGATCGGATTGACCTCAATCCTCGATTTCCCCGTCGGCGTCGTCACGTTCCAGACATCGTTTTGGCGGACCGGCCCGCGTACGACGGCCGGAACGACCGAGCCGTCAGCGTCTGGCGTCAGGTTCGGGCTCGCTACGACCACCAGCCGATCTCGAAGGAAGGCCCGACCGACGAGGCTTTCATCCGGCTCCGGGTTGACCCGGATCACCAGATCATAGGCTTCCTCGATCATGTCGACAGGCCGGTCCTCGGTCGTAACTTCAAGCCGGACCTCCGGATATTTCAGCGCAAAACCAGCGGCGAGCTTTCCCATCGCGATCTGAGAAAAGAGCAAAGGCGCACTTATCCGCAATCGACCCCGCGGACTGTGCCCACCCGAGGCGATCGCTGCAGCCGTCTCATCGATTTCGGTGAGCAACTGGCCAGTCCGCTCAAACAGTGCACGTCCTTCCTCGGTCAGCTTCAGTGCGCGCTTTCCCCGCTCGAACAGGCGCAAGTCGAGGCTGGCCTCCAGTTCCGCGACACGGCGAGACAGCGTCGCCTTCGGGCGCCCAGCGGCACGAGAGGCTTTTCCAAACCCGCCGTGGCGGGCGACCAGGTTGAAGTCAGCGAGGGCAAGAAGGTCCATGTGTTCCACCAGTGAGACTCTCCGTTCAGATATAGCGGCTAGTGGCAGGAATATGGATCACTAATTTGAGAACAGCCAATCGGCCCTACTCAAGGAGTGACCCCAATGACCATTCTCGTGACCGGCGCGACCGGCAATGTCGGAAGCAATGTTGTCGAACAACTCGTGAAGCGTGGCGCGGATGTGCGCGCTCTCGTCCGCGACCAGTCGAAGGCAAGTTTCCCCGACAGCGTCGAAGTCGTCCAGGGCGACCTGCTCGACGTCGCCTCGCTGCGCGGCGCCATGACCGGCGTCTCCACGCTGTTCCTGCTGAACGGCGTTGTCGCCGATGAATTCACCCAGGCGCTGATCGCGCTCAACGTCGCCCGCGAGACCAAGATCGAGCGGATCGTCTATCTCTCGGTGATCCACAGCGACATCTACGTCAACGTGCCGCACTTCGCGGGCAAGTTCGGCGTCGAGCGGATGATCGAGCAGATGGGGATGAACGCCACCATCCTGCGCCCCGCCTACTACATGGACAACGAGATCACGATCAAGGATATGGTCACCGGCTATGGCATCTATCCGATGCCGATCGGTGACAAGGGCCTCGCCATGATCGACGCACGCGACATCGGCGAGATCGCCGCGATCGAGCTGATCCGGCGCGAACAGTCGCCCACCCCGCTCCCGCTCACACGCATCAATCTGGTTGGCCCGGACACGCTGACCGGCGCAAGCACGGCCGCCATCTGGAGCGACATTCTCGGCCGCACGGTCGCCTATCCGGGCGAGGACACCGCCGGGTTCGAGCAGAACATGCGCCAGTTCATGCCCGGCTGGATGGCGTTCGACATGCGTCTGATGGCCGAGCGCTTCCTGAGCGACGGCATGCTGCCCGAGGCCGGCGATGTGAACCGGCTCGCCACGCTGCTCGGCCGCCCGCTGCGCACCTACCACGATTACGTGGCACAGATCGCCGGCTGACCGTCCAACCTCTCCTGAACAAGGGCCACCAACATGATCTATTCGACCGCCACCATTCCGGTGAACCCGGAAGGCGAAACCCCGCTCACCCGCGAGCAGGTATGGAAGGGCCTCGAGTTGAAAGCGCGCGACGCCCGGCTGTTCCTCCCGCCCGGCCTGTGCACCAAATGCGACGTCTCCGAGGAAAGCGCGACGCTTTTCGTCCGTGACGCCACGATCGCCGGCGCCGATCTGCGCGAGATCATCGTGCTCGAACCGCAACACAGGGTCACCTTCTTCCAGGCGACCGGGCCACGCGAAGGCGCGATCATCAACGAACTGTTCGAGGATGATGCCGGCGAACTGCAAATTCGGTTCTACTGCTACATCGGCCTGCGTGGCAAAGAGCCGAACGGCCCTGAGGAGCACGCCGAACAGGCGCGGTTCGACAGCGACCAGGGCTACAAGGCCGCCCTCCGCTCGACGCTGAAACGCACCCGCGAGTTGCTGGCGGATGGTTTGCTCTAGAACGGATTGAGCGACCAGTTGGCCTGTTCTCGTTTCCAGCAGACAGGCCCGCCCTCCTTCCATGAAGCAAGCGTCTATCGTGACCGTGACAACATCGCGACGACGCGATATTTGCGCCAGCGCCTCCTGGATGAACAGCCGCTTACAGCACTGACAGATGTGACGTCCCCGACGAAACGATCGCCGGGGAACGCAGCTCAGGCAGTCATCCGATCGCTTTCACTCCCGTTTCAGGAAGATCGGGCAGAACGGATGAGGAGCCGTGACGTCAGGTGACGACACCTCCGGTCTGAACGATCCTTCCGGTTCCGGGCAAATGTGCGCTCTCGAGGTCGGCGAAGCCGTTCTTGTGAACGAGGTAGGTATGGCAATTGAAGTTGCCGTGAACATAGATGTTGCGCGCCACGACTGACCCGTCCGCCACGCCGATGAAGCGCGTCATGTCGCTGACGCCGTCCGGCCATATCTGCGTGCTGTCGTCGATCGTGATGATCCCGCCCGTGTAGGCGTGAATATGCGTGTCGCACGTGCCCCTGATGGCATACGGATCCTTGACGAATATCAATCCTAGATACGTCGCGGACATGTGATCCGCTTTTTTTCGTTCTCCGGTTTTCTTGTCCACGCGGTAGGAGTCGGTGAACGATACTCCCGCCAGGACAATGATCTGGGCGGCATAGTAGGCACTGCAACTCGGCAGCCAGATGTTCTTAACGGCAACGGGGTTGATGGAGCTGGTGTTGACCACTCCTCCTCCGTCGGCGACTTCGATTTTCGCCCCGCCCTCGTTCTTGCCATGCACGTGGATTTCGCCGCCACCGATCGCTCCGGGAGCAACCGTAAGCCCCTGCGAATAGACACCGTCCGCGAGCAGAAACGTCACCGTCCGCCCCCCGAGACTTACGTTCTCCTGCAGATGCGCATAGGCCTCTGGCAGCGAACTGAATGCGGTTTCCCCAGTCAGGCCGTCTCCCCCAAGAGGCTTCGACGGGTCAATGTGATAAGATTTATCTTCCTTAAGTAAAAGCCGGTTCATTTGCCCCTCCACTCCATTATTCTTGTTCTGAACAGCTAAAATTCACATCATCTCCCGATGTGACCACGCTTAAAACTGCGCGAAATCCATATTTTGCAAAAGCCCGCAGGGTCAAAATGGAAAATTCATTTTGACCCAATGATGAAATTGACTCCATTCCGAGAAATTCGCAATCAATTTGGCAGAATATCCTGCCTATTTCTTGTCGCCGATGAACGCCCCCCGATATCGCCGCCGACCATTCATTGTGGACCTGACGTCAATCCCCTACGGGACAAGGCCGGCCATCGGCGGGCGGGCGTCGCGTAGGGCCGCGAGCTCGGCGATCGCCGTTCGAAACGTCGTCTCATCAGGGACGGAGGCAAGGCAGAGCCGCACCGCCTGCGGGGCGGCGCGCTGCTCGACCGCAAAGAACCGCGCCGGCGACACGCGGATGCCGGCGGTCTCTGCCTCGGCTGCAAACCCGTCCGCCGTCCAGTTTTCTCCCACCGGCAGCCAGGCAAGCCCGCCCGCCAGCCGCATCCGGTCGAGATCGGAAAACGCCCCCGCGACGTGATCGGCGCGGCGGACCAGCCCCCGTCGCAGGCGGGCGAGCCGCGCCTCGAATTCCGGATCGGCGAGAACGCGGACGGCGGTCTGCGTCAGGATCGGCGAGACCATGAGGTTGAGCGCGTTCTGTACCGCCATCACCTTGCGGGCAAGCGGCCGGGGCGCGGCGACGTAGCCCACCCGGAGCACCGGCGCCACGCATTTCGACAGGCCGGTGACAAGGACTGTCGTGTCCGGTGCGAGATGCGAGAAGCCCGGCACCCGATCCGGCTCAAGAAAGCCGTAGACCTGGTCCTCGACGATGGGAACGCCGTGTCGCAGGGCGACCTCGGCCAGTAGCTCGCGGCGGCGCAGCGGCATCGTCCGACCGGTCGGGTTCTGCACCGCCGGCATGAGGAAGACGCAAGAGACGGACGAACGTCGGCAGAGCGCGTCAAGCGCATCCGGATCCATGCCGTCCTCGTCCATGCGCAGGGGCAGCAGGCGCTCGCGGATCGCGGCGGCCGCGCCGATCACGCCCGGATAAGTGAGCGCATCGCAGGCAATGCCGCCGCCCGGCTGCTGCAACGCGAGGAAGACGGCCGAAAGCGCTGCCTGCGCCCCGGCGGTGACGACGATCTCGTCAACCGCCAGGCCCTCCCGCCAGCGTGACAGGAAGGGGATTGCCCCTTCGCGCTCACCGCCATCCTCTTCGACCCCGCGATAGGCGAGCGAGACCGAGTGTCCGGCGACCATCGCGGTCGTCTGCTGCAAAGCCCGGGTCAGCAGCGGACCGGCATCCTCCATCAGGAACCCATTGACGCTGAAATCGGCAAGTGGGCGGTCCCGTGCCGAGTCCGGCTGCCTCGCCTGCCCGCGCGCCTGAGGAAAGGCCAGTTTTCGATCGCCCCCGCCGATGAATGTGCCGCGGCCGACCTCGCCATGGGCCAGCCCCGCCGCGACAAGCCCGCGATAGGCGCGCGCCACCGTGCCCGGCGCGCAGCCGAGCTTCCAGGCGGCCTCGCGGATCGGCGGCAGGCGCTCGCCTGGCGCCAACCGCCCGTCCTCGATGCCGCGCCGAAGATGTTGCTCGAGAGCGCGGGCGCCGGGAACCGCGCCTTCGTCGGCAAGTTGCGAGAATATTGTCATGAGCACAATGTTATCATTGTACCACTGATTGTTTCAATTCAATTGTCCTGACCTGGCACAATCCAACCGGACGGCCCGACGGCCGTTCCCACCCTGCAAGGTTCGAGACAATGTCTTCCGAAATGCTGATGCCGGTCGCCCAGTTCGGTTTGCTGGCCCTGTTTGTCGCGGCGATGGTCGGCTCGCCCGGTCCCGCCAACATGTCGCTGATGGCCAGCAGCCTCGCTTTCGGGGCGCGACCCGCCCTGCCCTTCATGGCCGGCACGATGAGCGGGTTCCAGGTGATCTTCTGGCTCAATGTCGCCGGGCTCTTCGCGCTGCTGCAAAGCGCGCCACAGGTCTTCCAGGTGCTGCGCTGGGCCTGCATGGGATACATTTTGTATCTCGCCTGGACGATCCTGCGCAGCAACGGCGCCGGCGGCCGTGCGATGGAGCGGATCCCCGGATACCTGCGCGGGTTCTGGGTGCATCCGCTGAACCCGAAGGCCTATGCGATGCAGATCGCCGGGATCAGCCAGTTCGTCTCCGCCGAGCGCTACTTTCTCGACGCACTCGTCCTCTCGCTCACCTTCCTCCTGCTCGGCGGCTTTCTCAACGGGTTGTGGCTCCTGGCGGGCGGCTGGCTACGCCAAGGCAGCGGCTCGGGCCGTTTCCTGCAAGGACTGCGCATTGCACTGGCCGGGCTGATGGTCGGTTCCACCATCCTGAGCTTGCAAATGATCCCGGCTTGATGGCAGTTGGGGCAACCTTCTCCCAGTCAGGTTGCCCCAATGCAGGTCACGCTGGACACGATCACCCGCGCCGCCAGCCTCATCGAGGGGGCGGTGATGCGCACGCCCTGCCTGCCCGCGCCGAAACTCTCGCAACTCACCGGCGCCGAGGTCTTCGTCAAATACGAGAACCTGCAGGTCACCAACGCGTTCAAGGAACGCGGCGCACTGGTCAAGCTGCATGCACTGACGCCCGAGGAGCGCCGGCGCGGCGTCATCGCCATGTCGGCCGGCAATCACGCCCAGGCGGTCGCCTATCATGCGGCCCGACTCGGCATCCCCGCGACCATCGTCATGCCGGAACCAACCCCTTTCGTGAAAGTCGCGGCGACGCGCGGCTATGGAGCCCGGGTGGTGCTCGCCGGCGAGATGCTTGCCGACGCGCAGGCCGAGGCAGAGCGCATCGCCGCGGATGAAGGTTTCGTCTGGGTGCATCCTTACGACGATCCGGCGATCATTTCCGGACAGGGAACGATCGCGCTGGAAATGCTCGCCGACCAGCCGGATCTCGACTGCCTCGTCGTGCCGATCGGCGGCGGCGGGCTGATCTCCGGCATGGCGACGGCCGCCAAGGCGCTGACACCCGGCATCGAGGTGATCGGCGTCGAGGCGGCGCTCTATCCCTCGATGGTCGGCGCGCTGCGCGGCGGCAAGGTCACGTGCGGCGGCGCGACGCTGGCCGAGGGCATCGCGGTGAAAAATGTCGGCAAGCTGACGCTTGAGATCGTGCGGCGCACGGTCGACGACATCCTGCTTGTCGACGAAGCGGCGCTGGAGCGGGCGGTCAACGCCTATCTCACCCGCCAGAAGACGATGGCGGAAGGTGCGGGCGCTGCCGGCCTTGCCGCGCTTCTGACCCATCCTGAGCGCTTCGCCGGCCGCAAGACGGGCCTCGTGCTGTGCGGCGGCAATATCGACCCGCGCCTGCTCTCCTCGATCATGGTGCGTGAGCTGGCGCGCGAAGGGCGTCTCCTGTCGATTCGCATCACCACAGCCGACCGACCGGGCATCCTCGGCGAGATCTCGACCCTGATCGGCCGGCTCGGAGGCAACATCCTGGAAGTCTCGCACCACCGGCTGTTCCTCAACGTCCCGGCCAAGGGAACGACACTCGACGTGACCATGGAAACCCATGACCGCGACCATGCGGGCCGCATCCACGAGGCGCTTGAGCAGGCCGGCCATTCGGTGCGCATGCTCGACCTCGGCGAATCGCGCATCTGAGCGGCGACCTGCCGCGCCCGATTTGAAATTCCGCGCGGCAATGCCCACGTGAGCCCCATGCAACCGCGAAAGGACACCATGCAGAACGCGCCTGAAACCGACTTCCTGTCCCGTCCGGCGGCCGGGTTCGACGATCCGCGCCTCTACGCCAATGTCCGCACCAACCGGATCTTCGCCTTCCTCATCGACGCCGTGCTGATTGTCGCGCTGACGGCGCTCGCCGGACTGCTGGTCGGCGTCCTGGGCATCTTCACTTTCGGCCTTGGCTGGCTGCTGATGCCGATCCTGTGGCCGGCGGTGGCGCTTGCCTATGTCGCCTTCACGCTGGGCGGCGCCAACAGCGCGACGCCGGGCATGCGCACCATGGGGCTGACCATGCGGATGGTCTCCGGCAAGCGGCCGGACGTGCTGATCGCCGGCATGCACGCGCTGCTGTCCTGGTTCTCGATCACCATTCCCGTGCTGCTGCTCGCCACCTTCTTCAACGGCGAGAAGCGCCTGCTGCACGACATCGTGCTGGGCACCGTGGTCATCAACCGCGACAGCGGAATGAACTGACGGCAAATCGCGGGTTCACGAAAAATCATTCTCCCGCGCACCGGGCGCGCGTGCCCGTTTGCCGCTTTGCGAAACGGTCGGGGACCGGTACAAATGGGGTCGAGCGCACGCCGCGCCGCCCGCCTGAACGGCGTGCGATCCGTTTGAGGAGATGGGCCCCGACGTATGCTGCCAGCCGATCCCGCGATGATCCTCACGTTCGTGGTGATCGTTTTCACCATTGTGCTTTATGCACTGGAACGCGTCGCCCTTGAAGCGGTGGCGCTCGGATCCGTCGTCGCCTTTCTCCTTATTTTCAGTGTTTTCGAACCGGCGACCGGCGGCACCATCGGCCCGAGCGAGCTGCTTGCCGGCTTCGCCAACCCGGCACTCGTCACCGTCATATGCCTGCTGATCGTCGGCCAGGGCCTGTTCCAGACCGACGCGCTGGAGCGCCCGGCGAAGATCATCGTCGATGCGACACGGCGACGGCCGGCGCTGGCCGCCGCGCCCATTCTGATCGCCGTCGCGGTGATCAGCGGCTTTCTCAACAACACCCCCGTCGTCGTGATGTTCCTGCCGATCCTTTCGGCGGTGGCCGCGGCCCAGGGGAAGTCGGCCGGCCGCCTGCTGATGCCGCTCTCCTTCATCGCGATCCTTGGCGGCATGACCACCCTGATCGGTTCGTCGACCAACCTTCTCGTCGCCGACGTGGCGGCCCGCACGAGCGACCTGAAGCTCGGCTTCTTCAGCTTCACCGGCATCGGCGTCATCCTGGCCGCGGTCGGCAGCGTCTACGTGCTGTTCGTCATGCCCTACCTGCTGAAACCGCGCCGCTCTATGGCGGACGAGTTGCAGGTCTCGTCCGGCAAGCAGTTCATCGCCCAGATCGCCATCAACAGCGGCCATCCGCTGGAGGGCGTGACCTCGGTCGCCGGGCTGTTCCCGGCGCTCAAGGACATGACGGTGCGTCTGGTGCAACGCGGCGAGCGGCCGATCCTGCCGCCTTTCGAGAATGTCACGTTGATGCCCGGCGACACGGTGATCGTCGCCGCCACCCGAACCGCCCTGACCGCCGCCCTGTCGCAGCGCCGGCCGCTGATGGCCACCGATGGCGACGACGCCTCCGACACGGAGAACGGCGCCCCGCAGCAGCGTTCGCTGACGCTTGCGGAAGTGGTCGTCGCGCCCGCCTCGCGCATTTCCGGACGCACCATCTCGCAGAGCGGCTTCCACTCGGAAACCCATTGCGTGGTGATGGGCGTGCAGCGGCGTTCGCGCATGCCGCGCATGGCAATGACGGAAATCCGGCTGGAGCCGGGCGACGTGCTGCTCGTCGCGGGAACGGCCATCGACATCCAGCGGCTGCGCAAGAACCGCGATGTCCTGCTGCTCGACTGGTCGGCAGCCGAAGTTCCGCCGCGCCGGCTGGCCCCGCGCGCGCTCGCGATCTTCGCGATCATGGTCACCGTCAGCGCCCTCGGCCTAGTGCCGATCGTCACCGCCTCCATCGCGGCAACGCTTGCCATGGTTCTGTCGGGCTGCCTCAACGTCCGCCAGGCATTGCGCGCCGTCGACAGCCGCATCTTCATGCTGATCGGCGCCTCGATCGCCGCCGCCAGCGCGCTGGAAGTGACCGGTGGCGCCAAGGCGATCGCCGACCTTCTGGTCGCTCAGCTCCAGGGGCAGCCGCCGATGATCATGTTGTCGGCGCTGTTCCTTCTGGTGATGCTGCTCACCAACCTTCTGTCGAACAACGCCACGGCGGTGCTGTTCACCCCGATCGCGGTCAACATGGCCGTGCAGACCGGTTTGCCGGTGGAGGCCTTCGTCACCTGCGTGATCTTTGCCGCCAACTGCTCCTTCGCCACGCCGATCGGCTATCAGACCAACCTGATCGTCATGGGTCCGGGCCATTACCGATTTTCGGATTTTCTTGTCGCGGGAACGCCGCTTGCGCTGCTTCTTTGGCTTACCTTCACATTTGTTGCGCCCATATACTATGGTTTCGCAATGCTGTGAGAAGCGCTGAGCGGAAAGGACGGCATTGACCCGACATCCGACGGACACACCGCAATTCTATCTGACTGCCCCCTCGCCCTGCCCCTATCTGCCGGGACAGCAGGAGCGCAAGGTCTTCACGCATCTTGTCGGCTCCAAGGCGCAGGTGCTCAACGACGTGCTGACCCAAGGTGGTTTCCGCCGCAGCCAGAACATCGCCTACCGCCCGGCCTGCGAGAATTGCCGTGCCTGCGTATCGATCCGCATCCGTGTCGACGACTTCCGCTGGACCCGCTCCTTCCGCCGCCTGTGGGCCCGCAACGCCGATATCGTCGCAACCGCCAGCGAACCGGCCCCCTCCTCGCAGCAATACGATCTTTTTCGCCGGTATCTCGACGCCCGCCACGCGGGCGGGGGCATGTCCGACATGACCGTTCTCGACTACGCGATGATGATCGAGGACACTCACGTGGAAACGATGCTGGTCGAGTACCGCAAGCGCGGCCCCGACACGTTCATCACCGGACGCGGCGAAGGACCGCTGCTCGGCGTCGCGCTCACCGACCGGCTGGGCGACGGCTTGTCGATGGTCTATTCGTTCTTCGAGCCGGATGCCGGCCAGCGGAGCCTTGGCACCCATCTCATCCTCGACCATGTCGAGCGAGCCCGCGGGCTCGGCCTGCCCTATGTCTATCTGGGATACTGGGTGAAGGGCTCGCCGAAGATGGACTACAAGGCCCGTTTCCAGCCGCAGGACCATCTGGGCCCTGCCGGCTGGTTCGCCGCCGACATGCCCGGCGAGGCGGGCGCGGGCGAGAGCTAGGACGCGGCGTCGATCTCGGCGCGCACAGCCGCGAACACATCGCGAAACATCTCGCGCGTCAGTCGCCCGGTATTGGTGTTGTAGCGGGAGCAGTGATAGCTGTCGAAAAGCGCCAGTCCCGCGCGCGGATCATGCCGTGCATTGTGCCCGAACGGATACGCCGCACGGCGAACGCCAAGCGCCGACAGCGTCGCGTCATGGGCGATCCGCCCCAGCGCGACCAGGCAGACCAGAGAGGGCAGCGCCTCGATGGTCTCGCTCAGATAGGGAAGGCAATTGCGGATCTCGGCGCCGACTGGCTTGTTCTCCGGCGGGACGCAGCGCACCGCATTGGTGATCGCCGCATCGACGAGCTCCAGCCCGTCGTCCGGGCGGGCCTGATAACGCCCCCGCGCGAAGCCGAAATCCGTCAGCGTCTCGTAGAGCAGGTCACCTGCATAATCGCCGGTGAAGGGACGTCCGGTCTTGTTGGCGCCGCGCAGTCCCGGCGCAAGGCCGACGATCAACAGGCGCGGGCGCGGTGCCGCAAAGGTCGGCACCGGCGCGTTATGCCAGTCCGGGCTGAGGGCCCGGTGGGTCTCGCGGAACGCCACCAGACGCGGGCAGGACGGACAGTCCCGCCCGGGATCCGGAAGCTTGAGCAAAGCCGAAGACGACATTCCCGGTTCAATACTCGTCGTCGTCTTCCTCGACCTCGGCCCGGCGTGCCGGAGCCGGACGCGACGGACGCTCGGCCGGATCGCGGCCGACCTTCTTGGCCAGGGTCGCGAGATCGATGAAATGGTCCGCCTGGCGACGGAGGTCGTCGGCGATCATCGGCGGCTGGGTCTGCAGGGTAGAGACAACGCTCACCTTGCGGCCCTTGCGCTGCAGCGCCTCGACCAGCGAGCGGAAATCACCATCGCCGGAGAACAGCACGATGTGATCGACATGCTCGACGATCTCCATGGCATCGACGGCAAGCTCGATGTCCATGTTGCCCTTGATCTTGCGGCGGCCGGAAGAGTCGACAAACTCCTTCACAGGCTTGGTCACGACCTTGTAGCCATTGTAGTCCAGCCAATCGATCAGCGGACGAATGGACGAATACTCCTGATCCTCGATCAGGGCTGTGTAATAATACGCCCTAAGAAGGTATCCGGTCTTCTGAAATTCCTGAAGGAGCATCTTGTAGTCGATGTCGAAACCAATGGTTCGCGCCGTTGAATACAAATTCGCTCCATCAATAAATAAGGCAACCTTCTCACGCGGATCGAACATCTTTTGGAATACCTTTCGCTGTAACACAGGACAATCAACGGCCCGCGAGGATCATTGTCCCCGTCGATTATAATGAGCGACCCTGATGCGCGGTTTCGCCCGCCGCGCATGAGAATAGGCTGTGCCCAGAACCGTTTTCGGATCGACCTGCAACCCGGATTACCCATCCGGTTTCCGTGCCCGTGGGGTGCATCATCCTGCAAGCACCCCGTCTTTGCTTTGGACGGCTTCTGTCGCCGCCGTTATGCAACTCCCACTACACCATTTCTCCATGAAACGGCAACAGAACTCAACGCGATTTTCACCGCGATTCGCCAGCGGACCCAAGCAATTCCAGAAACGTGATTAAAAACAATCTTGTGTCACATCCTTGCGCGAGGCTTGCGTTGGGCGGTGCAACACAGTACATGTCACGGCTTGCCGACAACAGATTATGGAGAATTCCCATGGCGCGCGTGACCGTCGAAGACTGCATCGACAAGGTCGAGAACCGCTTCGAACTGGTGCTGCTTGCGAGCCATCGTGCCCGGATGATCTCCAACGGTTCGCCGCTGACCATCGACCGCGACAACGACAAGAACCCGGTCGTGGCGCTGCGCGAGGTCGCTGACGAGACCGTCAGCCCGGAAGATCTCAAGGAAGACCTGATCCACTCGCTGCAGAAATACGTCGAGGTGGACGAGCCGGAGGCCGACGCCGTGCCGATGGTTCCCAACACCTCTTCACAGCAACAGCAGGGCGGCACCGAGGTCAACGCGGTGGACGACAGCGCCGTCGAATTCGACCGCATGTCGGAAGAAGACCTGCTGCGCGGCCTGGAGGGACTTGTGCCGCCGGAGCGCAAGGACGATATCTGACCGGAGACGTCCGGCGGCGCCCTGGCGCCGCCGCGCGTCGTCGAGCGGCGAACGCCGCGACGCGACCGCTGGTCGACTTCACCATTCGTCGAGAGACCGTGGCGTAGCGGCGGCCGCACCGATGTGTGAGGCGTTTCCGCGATGATGCGGCAATACGAGCTGGTCGAACGCGTCCAGCGTTTCAATCCGAACGCCGACGAGGCGCTGCTCAACAAGGCCTATGTCTATGCCATGCAGAAGCATGGCACCCAGATGCGTGCCTCGGGTGACCCGTATTTCTCGCATCCCCTCGAAGTGGCTGCGATCCTCACGGACCTGCGTCTCGATGACGCAACCATCGCCGTTGCCCTCCTGCACGACACGATCGAGGACACCTCGGCGACGCGCGACGAGATCGACCGGCTGTTCGGTCCGGAAATCGGCAAGCTCGTCGACGGGCTGACCAAGATCAAGCGCCTGGACCTTGCCTCCAAACGGGCGAAACAGGCCGAGAACTTCCGCAAGCTTCTGCTCGCCATCGCCGACGACGTGCGCGTGCTGCTGGTCAAGCTGGCCGACCGCCTGCACAACATGCGCACGCTCCATCACATGCCCGAGCACAAGCGCGGACGCATCGCCGAAGAGACCATGGAGATCTATGCGCCGCTCGCCGGGCGCATGGGCATGCATGACATGCGCGAGGAACTGGAGGACATCGCCTTCAGGACGCTCAATCCCGACGCCTATGCGGCGATCACGGAGCGCCTCGGTGCGCTCGAGGAGAAAAACAAGAGCCTCATCTTCGACATCGAGCACGACCTGATGTCGCGGCTCGAGGAGCGCGGCATCGCCGCACTCGTGCGCGGCCGCGAGAAACGACCCCACTCGATCTTCCGCAAGATGCAGTCGAAGTCGATTGCCTTCGAGCAACTGTCCGACATCTACGGCTTCCGCGTCGTGGTCGGCACGGTCGAGGCCTGCTACCGGGTGCTCGGGGTCGTTCACACGACCTGGCCGGCCGTCCCGGGGCGCTTCAAGGACTACCTGTCGACGCCCAAGCAGAACGACTACCGCTCCATCCACACAACGGTCGTGGGGCCGAGTCGGCAACGGGTCGAGTTGCAGATCCGCACGACGTCCATGGACCGGGTGGCCGAATACGGCATCGCCGCCCACGCGCTCTACAAGGACGGCGAGCTTGGCGGGCGCAACGTCAACAAGCTGAACGAGGAAAGCCGCGCCTATGAATGGCTGCGGCGCACTATCGAGTTGCTGTCGCAGGGCGACACACCGGAAGAGTTCCTGGAGAATACCAAGCTGGAGCTGTTCCACGACCAGGTCTTCTGCTTCACCCCGAAGGGACGCCTGATCGCCCTGCCGCGCGGCGCGACGCCTATCGATTTCGCCTATGCGGTCCATACCGATATCGGCAACACCTGCGTCGGCGCGAAGATCAACGGCCAGATCATGCCGCTGGTCACCGAGCTCAGGAACGGCGACGAGGTCGACATCGTGCGCAGCCAGGCGCAGACGCCGCCGCCGGCATGGGAGTCGATCGCAGTCACCGGCAAGGCACGCGCGGCCATTCGCCGGGCGACACGCGAAAGCGCCCGCCAGCAATACGGCTCGCTCGGCCGGCACATCCTGGAACGTGCGTTCCAGCGGGCCGGCCATGCGTTCAACGACGACCGCCTCGGCAGTGCCTTGTCGCCGCTCGGCTTCACCGCCGTCGGCGACCTCCTGGCGGCCGTCGGACGCGGTGAAATCCGTGCCCACGAGATCGTGGCAACGCTCTATCCGGACTATCGCGACGACCGGCTGCCCAATGCCGCGCATGCCCCTGAGGACGGCTGGTTCGACCTTGAGGCCGGAAGCGGCATGAAGTTCAGGATCCCGGAGAGCGACGAGGATGCAGACCTCTCGCGACCCTTGCCGATTCGCGGCCTTGCCGGCGATCTGCCGGTTTCCTTCGCGCCCGACGGCGGCGCCGTGCCCGGCGACAGAATCGTCGGCATCCTGACGCCGGGCATCGGCGTCACCATCTATCCGATTCAGTCCCCCGCGCTGCAGGCGTTCGAGGACGAGACGGACCGCTGGCTCGATGTGCGCTGGGACATGAGCGGGGAGCATCGTGAGCGCTTTCCCGCCAGAATCAACGTTTCCGCCCTCAACGAGCCGGGGTCCCTGGCGACGATCGCCGCGACGATCGCCGAACTGGACGGAAACATCGACAATCTGAAAATGCTGCGCAGGGCAGCGGATTTTCACGAAATCCTTATCGATCTTGAGGTATGGGATCTGAAGCACCTGACCCGCATCATGAACCAGCTGCGGGCAAAGACGAATGTATCGAGCGTGACACGGGAAATCGGCTAGAACCCCGGCATCGGCCGGGTCCGCTTCCGGCAGCGCAACTTTGCACCAGGCGGGTGGCCGCCGCAGGAATCGAAGACAAGAGCCCGCATGCTTTTCAAACGCCGTGACAAGCCGAGCCACCTGGAGCGCCTGCGTGTGGCAGTCTGGCCGCGTCACAGCTTTGCCCGTTCGGCCCGCTATTTCTCGAAACGCGTGTTGCGGCTGACCGCCAGCCCGAACGCCATCGCGCTGGGGTTTGCCGCCGGCGCCTTCGCCTCTATGACGCCCTTCATCGGCTTCCATTTTCTCCTGAGCTTCGTCGTCGCCTTCCTGATCGGTGGCAACATGCTGGCCGCCGCGCTGGGGACCGCCGTCGGCAATCCCCTCACCTTCCCCTTCATCTGGGCATTCACCTACAAGATCGGTTCGCTGCTCATCTACGGAGAGGCGAAGACGCTCGATCATGGAACGATCGACCGGCATCTGGGCGGCGGCTTCTTCGAGAAATCGCTCGATGTGATCCTGCCGCTGATCAAGCCGATGCTGCTTGGCTCGGTACCGCTCGGCATCGCCGTGGGAACGTTCTTCTATTTCCTCGTCTTCTACAGCGTGCGTGCCTACCAGCGTTCGCGCCGGGCGAAGATCGCCACGCGCCGGATGCGCTTTGCCGCGCGCACGCAGCCGGACGCGGATGCCGACACGGACACGTGACGACGCGCCGCGTCCGCTTTGCCGTTGAAGCGGGCGCCCGGACTGCCCCATATTGGGGACGTTTCGTTCTCGCGTCCCAGCCTGCGTCACCCCGGGAGCTTCCGCATGACATCTCAACGCCTGCGTCTCGGCGTCAATATCGACCACGTCGCCACGATCCGTAATGCACGCGGCGGCCGCTTTCCCGATCCCGTTCGCGCAGCCCATCTCGCGGCTCAGGCGGGCGCCGACGGCATCACCGCGCATCTGCGGGAGGACAGGCGGCACATTTCCGATGCCGATATCGAGCGGCTTTCCCGGGAGCTCGACCTGCCGCTCAACTTCGAGATGGCGGCGACGGAGGAAATGCTGGCCATCGCTCTGAAAGCGCGTCCGCACGCAGCATGCATCGTTCCCGAGAAGCGTGAGGAACGCACGACCGAGGGCGGCCTCGACGCGCGCGGCCAGCACAATCACCTGAAGCCGGTGGTCACCGCCCTTGCGGAGAACGGCAGCCGGGTGTCGCTGTTCATCGAGGCGGACGAGAGGCAGCTCGAGGCGGCCGTCTCGCTCGGCGCGCCGGTCGTGGAACTGCATACGGGCCGCTATTGCGATCTCCGCAATGACGGCGACATGGACGGAGCGCGGACGGAACTTGCGCGCATCCGCAAGGCGGCGGCCTACGGAGCCTCGCTGGGGCTGGAAGTCCATGCCGGCCACGGGCTTGCCTTCGACACGGTCGGCGACATCGCCGTCATACCCGAGCTGGCCGAGCTCAACATCGGCCACTTCCTTGTCGGCGAGGCGATCTTCATCGGCCTTGAAGCCGCCATCCGCGAGATGCGCCGGTGCATGGACGAGGCTCGTCGGGGGACGGCACGGGCCCCGGAGGCCGCCGGATGATCGTCGGCATCGGCTCGGACCTGATCGATATCCGCCGCATCGAGAAGACGCTGGAACGCTTCGGCGAGCGGTTCGTCAAGCGCGTCTTCACCGAGGAGGAGCGGGCCAAGTCCGACCGCCGACGCATGCGAGCAGCCTCCTATGCCAAGCGTTTCGCCGCCAAGGAAGCCTGCTCCAAGGCGCTTGGATCGGGCATCAGGATGGGCGTCGCCTGGCGCGAGATGGGGGTGGTCAACCTGCCCTCCGGCAAGCCGACCATGCGACTTGCCGGATCGGCCGCCGCCCGGCTGCAGCGACTGGTACCGCCGGGCTTCGTGGCGCGCATCGACCTGACAATCACCGACGACGATCCGCTCGCCCAGGCCTTCGTCGTCATCAGCGCCTGGCCGGAGGACTGGCCGCAGGCGCTCGCCGACCCGATGGAGCACGACTGACGACGCCGTCAGTCCGGAACCAGCCGGTGCGCGTTTGCGTTGCGTCTGCAAGGGCGAGCCGGTACAAGCCAAGAATATCCGGCGGAATCCCCCTCCCGGGCCCACTGGAACGAACGGCCGGTGAGCATGGCACTGCGCCACAGTCCCGGCCGGCGTTGCATATCGAGATGCACCGGCCCCCGCCGCGGCGACCACCACGAAGGATGCAATGAGCGTGTCTGAAGAAAAGAAGAGCAAGGATGGCGGCCTCTACGAGACCGTCAAGGTACTTGTGCAGGCGCTGTTGCTCGCCCTCGTCGTGCGGACGCTGTTCTTCCAGCCGTTCAACATCCCTTCGGGATCGATGATGGACACGCTGCTGATCGGCGATTACCTGTTCGTCTCGAAATACAGCTACGGTTATTCGCGCTATTCGTTTCCCTACGGCCTGATGCCGATAGAGGGCCGCGTCTGGGCGGAAGAGCCCGAGCGCGGCGATGTCGCAGTGTTCAAGCTGCCGCGCGACAATTCCATCGACTACATCAAGCGTGTCATCGGCCTGCCGGGCGACGAGATCCAGATGATCGACGGCGTTCTGCACATCAACGGCACCGCGGTCGAGCGCACCCGCATCGACGACTTCATCTCCACCGACACGTTCGGCAATGTCCGCCGCGTGCCCCGCTTCCGCGAGACGCTGCCGAACGGCGTTTCCTACGACACGCTCGACCTGACGACACGCGGCACCTGGGACAATACCGGCGTCTACAAGGTGCCGCCCGGCCACTATTTCATGATGGGCGACAACCGCGACAACTCCACCGACAGCCGCGTGCTTTCGGCGGTCGGCTATGTGCCGTTCGAGAATTTCGTCGGCCGGGCCGAGATGCTGTTCTTCTCCGTCGACGAGGATGCCTCCGCCTGGATGTTCTGGAAGTGGCCGTGGACGGTGCGCGGCAGCCGCCTGTTCCGGATGCTTTGATCCGCAACGGCGATCGGGGCAGACTGGCATCATGACATCCGACGGGCAGAAAAAAGCCGAGGCGCGACTGCAGACGCGCCTCGGCCACACATTTGACGACAGGGAACTCCTGTCGCGGGCCTTGACCCATGGCAGCGCCACGGCGCGCAGCGGCGGCCCGGACGCCAGCTACCAGAGACTGGAGTTCCTGGGCGATCGCGTCCTCGGCCTTGCCATCGCCACCATGCTGCACAAGGCCTTTCCGAAGGCCGACGAGGGCGAGCTTGCCCGCCGCCTCAACCAGCTCGTGCGCCGCGAGACCTGTGCCGAGGTCGCACGCGACCTGGAACTGGGCGATGCCGTGCTTCTGGGTGACAGCGAGGCGCAGACCGGCGGCAAGCGCAAGACCGCAATCCTCGCCGATGTCTGCGAGGCGGTGATCGCGGCGGTTTATCTGGACGGCGGGCTGGAAGCGGCGCAGAATCTGATCGAGCGGCTCTGGGGACCGCGCATGACGAGCTATTCCGGCCCGCTGCGGGATCCCAAGACGATGCTGCAGGAATGGGCACAGGGACGCGGCAAGCCCGCCCCGCGCTACACGATGACCGAACGAAGCGGGCCGGACCATGCGCCGAGCTTCACCGTTCGTGTCGATATCGAGGGCTACGAACCGGCGCAGGGCGCCGGTGGCTCGAAACGCATCGCGGAACAGCGTGCGGCGGAAGCCGCCTTGCTGCGCGAGGGACTTCTGACAGAGAAAGACGACACGTGAACGCGCAAGACGACGACACCCCTACCGGCATCGAGCCCGGCGTGGCCCGCATCGGTGGCCCCTCCGGCGACGACAGCGGGACTGCCACCCGCGCCGGTTTCGTCGCTCTGATCGGCGCCCCCAACGCGGGCAAGTCGACGCTTCTCAACGCGCTGGTCGGCGTCAAGGTGTCGATCGTCACCCACAAGGTGCAGACGACGCGCGCCCTGGTGCGCGGCATCGCCATGCAGGATGCCTCCCAGATCGTCTTCGTCGACACGCCGGGCATCTTCCGGCCCAAGCGGCGGTTGGAACGGGCCATGGTCGACACCGCCTGGGGCGGCGCGCGCGAGGCGGATGTGGTCGTGCTCCTGATCGACGCCAAGAGGGGCATCGACGAGCAGGCCGAGGCGATCCTCGACCGGCTGGCGGATGTACGCCTGCCGAAGGTGCTGGTGCTCAACAAGATCGACATCACCCAGCGCGAAACGCTGCTCGAACTTGCCGCCAACGCCAATGCGCGCGCGCCCTTCGACCAGACCTTCATGGTCTCTGCCGCCAAGGGCTACGGTCTCGACGACCTGATGGGTTATCTTGCCCAAACCGTTCCCCCCGGTCCCTGGCTCTACCCGGAGGACCAGGCCTCGGACCTGCCGATGCGCATGCTGGCGGCCGAGATCACCCGCGAGAAGCTGTTCCTGCGCCTGCACCAGGAACTGCCCTACATGTCGACGGTCGAGACCGAAGCCTGGCAGGAGCGCAAGGACGGCTCGGTGCGTATCGAGCAGACCATCTATGTGGAGCGCGACAGCCAGAAGGTGATCGTCCTCGGCCAGGGCGGACGCACGATCAAGTCGATCTCCCAGGCCGCCCGTGCCGAGATCGCCGAGGCCGCCGGCTGCCCGGTGCATCTCTTCCTCTTCGTCAAGGTGCGCGAGAACTGGTCCGACGATCCGGAGCGCTACCGCGAGATGGGCCTGGAGTTCCCGAGGTAGGGGGCACGAATCCTACAGCCAGTCTCTGGAGATCACACATCTTCAGAGACTCGCGGGAGAGCAAAAATGGAAACACCACCACCCCAAAGTCCATTTTCATTTCTTATCCGGATCTTACTATGCTTCATATCACTAATTTTTATATTTGATTTATCATCGAATATATTTTTCGGAAAATCTATATTTGAATTTATTTACCAAATATCCAACGCGCCGAAAGATTTACTTGGAACCACGGACACCTCCACTCTGAAGTTTTTCTTCTGCATGAGCATCACCATAACAATTTGTTGCTGGTTTGTTCTGTTTTCGATTCGATTCCTCCGACCCACTGGCGTATTCATAATGCCATTTAGGTTCTGGATTTTAATAACAGTCGCATCTATAGCGTTTCATTTCTTTTCCCTCTCATCCATACCTGTATTGAATTATGAAAATTACAATTCATCGGATCATCTCACCGAGACATCACGAGTTATGATCTATGGACTTTCTGAATTTGTTGCTTGGTTCATGGCGTGCGGCTGGCTGGGATTTGTTCGTTTGGCTTTTTTCGGCAGTAAAAAAGAGAGGAACAATATGGACTTGATGATGCGTGCGCCCTTGTTCATGAAACTGCCCCACGAGAAGTAAGAGCCCGAGCAATACCCTCTACCGGCCGGCATCGCTCACGGCTTCGTCTGATTGCCCCTCTTGGCATCACCCGTTTGTCTCGGGTAGTTCTTGCTCCTGTCCCTGCCCTACTGGCAACGAGAACCGCGACCGAGATGGAATGGAGCGCCGACGGCATCATCCTGGCGACGAGGAAGCACGGCGAGACCAGCCTGATCCTCGAGGTGATGACGCGCGAGCGCGGTCGGCATCTGGGCCTCGTGCGCGGCGGTCGCAGCCGCAAGATGCAGGCTGCCCTGCAGCCGGGCAACGGTGCCCGACTGACCTGGCGGGCGCGGCTCGACAATCATCTCGGCCTGTTCACCGTCGAACCGCTGGAGATGCGCGCCGCCGGGCTGATGGCGAGCCCCACCGGCGTCTACGGCATCCAGGCGCTTGCCGCCCTCCTCCATCTGCTGCCCGAACGCGACCCGCATCCGCAGCTTCACGATGGTCTGGAGACGGTGCTGGCCCATCTCGGCGATCCGGCCATCGCCGGCGCGCTGATGGTGCATTTCGAGCTGCAGATGCTGGCCGAGCTCGGCTTCGGCCTCGACCTCGGTGAATGCGCGGCGACCGGCACGCACGAGGATCTCGTCTATGTCTCGCCGAAATCGGGGCGCGCGGTCTGCCGGGAAGCCGGTCTTCCCTACGCTGCAAAGCTCCTGGCTCTGCCCGCCTTCCTCGGCGTGCGCGCGGAACACGCCGCGGAGGTCGTCGCCGACGAGCGCGAACTGGCAGGCCTAGACGCCAGTCAGATGGACGCCGCGTTTCGCCTGACGGGCTATTTTCTCGACCGGCATGTGCTGGCGCCGCGCCAGATCCCCGTCTCGCCGGCACGCGATGGTTTCCTGCAGGCGGTCAAACGGTCGCTGTAACCGCGCCAAAGCGGCGGAAAACTGCCATCCGTAGCGTTGCATGCGTTGCGCAAGCGCGCGAATACCTGTAGCCAATAGCCATGGGAAAAGACCTGATTCCGCCCGGTGGCATCGAACCGATCGACCTACGTTCCGCGCTTGAGGAGCGCTACCTCTCCTACGCGCTGTCGACGATCACGCATCGGGCGCTGCCGGACGTGCGCGACGGACTGAAGCCGGTGCACCGGCGCCTGCTCTACGCGATGCGGCTGTTGAAGCTCGACCCCAATGCCGGTTTCAAGAAATGCGCCCGCGTCGTCGGCGACGTCATGGGCAAATACCACCCGCATGGCGACCAGGCGATCTACGACGCGCTGGTGCGCCTCGCCCAGGACTTCGCCGTGCGCTACCCGATGGTCGACGGCCAGGGCAATTTCGGCAATATCGACGGCGACAGCGCCGCGGCCATGCGCTACACGGAAGCCCGCCTCACCGACATCGCCATGCGCACGCTCGACGGGCTCGACGAAGACACCGTCGACTTCCGCGAGACCTATGACGGGCTCGACAAGGAGCCGGTGGTGCTGCCCGGCGGCTTCCCCAACCTGCTCGCCAACGGCGCGGCAGGCATCGCGGTCGGCATGGCGACCTCGATCCCGCCACACAATATCGGCGAGCTTTGCGCCGCCGCCCAGCACCTGATCAAGACACCGGACGCCTCGACGGCCGACCTCTTGCAATTCGTGCAAGGGCCGGACTTCCCGACCGGCGGCCTGCTTGTGCGCAACGATGCCGCCTTCCTGGAAGCCTACGAGACGGGGCGCGGCGGGTTTCGCGTGCGCGCCCGCTGGGAGGTCGAGGATCTGGGCCGGGGCACCTGGCAGGTGGTGGTCACCGAGATCCCCTATCAGGTGCAGAAATCACGGCTGATCGAGAAGATCGCCGAGTTGCTGCAGGCTCGCAAGCTGCCGCTGCTTGACGACGTGCGCGACGAGTCCGCCGAGGACGTGCGCCTCGTCCTCATTCCGCGCAGCAAGAATGTCGATGCGGCGCTGCTGATGGAATCGCTGTTCCGGCTCACCGACCTGGAGAACCGTTTCTCGCTCAACATGAACGTCCTGTCGGGCGGGCGCATCCCCATGGTGATGGGCCTGAAGCAGGTGCTGGCGGAATGGCTGGAGCACCGCAAGGACGTTCTGGTTCGCCGCTCGCAGCACCGGCTCGCCCAGATCGAGCACCGGCTGGAAGTGCTCGGCGGCTACCTGATCGCCTATCTCAACCTCGACGAGGTGATCCGCATCATCCGTGAGGAGGATGATGCCAAGGCCTCGCTGAAGGCCGCCTTCGACCTTACCGAAGTACAGGCCGAGGCGATCCTCAACATGCGGCTGCGCTCGCTGCGCAAGCTCGAGGAAATCGAGATCCGCAAGGAGCACGACAAGCTCACCGCCGAGCGCGACGAACTCCTTGTCCTGCTCGGTTCGGATGCGCGTCAATGGACGCGGATCGGCAAGCAGATCGGCGAGATCGCCAAGGCCTATGGTCCGGAAACGCCGCTCGGACGGCGGCGCACCACCTTTGGCGATGCGCCCGAGCACGATGTCGTCGACATCCACCAGGCGATGATCGAGAAGGAGCCGATCACCGTCATCGTCTCGCAGAAGGGCTGGATCCGGGCACTCAAGGGCCACCAGCAGGATCTCACCTCGCTCGCCTTCAAGCAGGATGACGCGCTCAAGCTCTCGCTTTTCGCCGAGACGACTGACAAGCTCGTCGTCTTCACCACCGGCGGCAAGTTCTTCACGCTGGGCGCCGACAAGCTGCCGGGCGGCCGCGGCCATGGCGAGCCTGTGCGGCTGATGGTCGACATGGAGGAAGGACAGGACGTCATCGATGTCTTCGTCTATCGCGGCGACCGCAAGCTGCTTGTCGTCTCCGACGAGGCGCGCGGTTTCCTCGTCAGCGAGGCCGACGTCACCGCCAACACCCGCAAAGGCAAGCAGGTGCTCAATGTCACGGCGCCGGGCGAGGCAAGGCTCTGCGTTGCCGCCGAAGGTGACCATGTCGCCATCATCGGTCGCAATCGCAAGCTCCTCGTCTTCCCGCTGGCGCAGGTCGCCGAGATGACGCGCGGACGCGGCGTGCGCCTGCAGCGCTACCGCGACGGCGGCGTTTCGGATGTCATTGTCTTCAAGGGCGAAGACGGACTGACCTGGACCGATTCCTCCGGCCGCAGCTTCACCCGCAAGCTGGAGGAGCTGACCGACTGGCGCGGCGACCGAGCGCAGGCAGGCCGCCTGCCCCCGAACGGCTTCCCGCGCTCCAACACGTTCGGCCGGCGCACGCTGTAAGGAGAGGGCCATGCGCGACCTCCGCCCTGATCTCGTCTTTGTCGTCAATGGCGCTGTGTGGCGAGACTTTCTCCGCCTGCGCGAGGACGCCGGCGGCGCGCTGTGCAACGGGTTCCTGTGGGCCTGCGAGGAGCGGATCGCCGCGGCGGAAAACGCCGCAAACAACGAGGAAGCAGCGCATTTCAGGGCCGTCCTGAGCCTCGGCACCCAGTACGGCCTCTCATTCGTGAGCGCTGTCGAGGTCGATGGCGAACTGATACGCGAGGAGCCGAAAAACTCCGCCCTCCGCTATCCCGATGACGATGACCTGACGCGTATCGCTATCGGCAGCATGGCCGCGCACGTGATCCTTCACAGGGCAGAGCTGCGTTCCCATGACGGAGCCTGGTCAATGACGGAGGCCGTGCACGAAAGCAACGGTGACATCCGGGTCCGCAGCAGCGGCAGCGAAAGAGAAACGCAGATCATTGTTTCTGCGGATGAGGTCGAGACCTTGCGACAGGCGCTCCTGCGCCGTCTCCCCAAGGCTGCCACCAGGCCGGAAAACGACACTCTGACGCTTCTGGCGCTTGAATTCACCAGTGGAGATGGCGACGAAGCCCCCGAGGAGGTCATCTCAGCATTCCTGACAAGCGAAGGTATTCCCCACCGGACAATGGACCGCCAGCTTTCCAAACTTTTCTCGTGAAAGCTGTTTCGGGCCCTCCATTGTCGAAGACAACACCATGGGTGTCGTCCACTCACCCCTGCCTTCCCGGCCGAGCCGAGCGAGATCGAGAATGCCCCGCCCCTTGCCGCTGACGCGTGACGATTTCCGCCTCTTCCGCGAAATCCCGACCCGCTGGATGGATGTCGACATCTATGGCCACGTCAACAATGTCGAGTATCTGAGCTATTTCGACACGGCCGTGAACGGCTGGCTGATCGAGGAAGGCGTGCTCGACCCGCGCGCCTCCGAAACGGTGTTCCTCGTCGTCGAGACACAATGCGCCTATTTCTCGGAACTGACTTTCCCCGGCACGGTCCGGGCCGGAATCCGGGTCGAGCGGCTCGGCGGTTCATCTGTCACCTACGAGATCGCCCTGTTTGCCGGCGAAGAAACCCGTGCAAGCGCCCAGGGGCGTTTCGTGCATGTGCAGGTCGACCGATCCACAAGGCGGCCGACGCCCATAGATGGGGCGCGGCGGGAGCTGTTGCGCTCCATCACTGAAAAATGAATTTATCCATATTTCAGAATCTATTGGATTAAAAAGTTCAAGTAGAAGGCGAGCGAACAAACGTCGAACGACGTTCCGATTCGCCCACACTCCCTCCAGTGGTTATCCAGAACTTATCCCGCGGTTTTCAACAGGCGCGCCTTTTCGCGGCCCCAGTCGCGCTGGCGCTCGGTCTCGCGCTTGTCATGCAGTTTCTTGCCGCGGGCAAGGGCCAGTTCGACCTTCGCCCGCCCCTTGTCGTTGAAGTAGAGCTTCAACGGGACAATGGTCTTGCCGTCCTTGTGCACGGCCAAAGCGAGCTTTGCCATCTCGCGCTTGTGCAGCAGCAGCTTGCGCTTGCGGCGCGGCTCATGATTGAAGCGGTTGGCCTGCAGGTATTCCGGAATATAGGAATTTATCAGCCAGAACTCGCCGCCCTCCTGGCTGGCGTAGCTTTCCGCAATCATCGACTTGCCCTCGCGCAGGGCCTTGACCTCGGTCCCCTTGAGCTCGATCCCCGCTTCCAGCGTGTCCTCGATCTCGTAGTTGAACCGGGCCTTGCGATTGTCCGCGATGATCTTGCGGTTGCTGTCGGCGGGGCGTTTTGATGCCATGTTCGGTTGCGGCGCGGGAAGGCGTCATCCGCCTCCCCGCAAACCGTCTGTCCTTGTCAGTTGAGCAGGCCCGCATGCGTCATCGCATCGCGGATCGCGACCTTCGTCGTGTCGGAGACCGGCACCAAGGGCAGGCGCAACTCGTCCTCCAGCTTGCCGAGCAGCGACAGGGCGTATTTCGCGCCCGTCGGGTTCGGCTCGATGAAGAGCGCGTTGTGAAGCGGGGCCAGCCTGTCCTGGATGGTCAGCGCGGTGGCGTAGTCGCCGCCGAGCATGGCCTCCTGGAACTGCGAGCACAGGCCGGGCGCGACATTCGCCGTCACCGAGATGCAGCCGGTTCCGCCATGGGCGTTGAAGCCGAGCGCGGTGATGTCCTCGCCGGAGAGCTGAACGAAATCCGGCCCGCAGACTTCGCGCTGGCGGCTGGCGCGCGACATGTTCGCCGTCGCGTCCTTGACGCCCTTGATGTTGCGCGAGGTGCGGAACAGCTCCGCCATCGTCTCCGGCTGCATGTCGATCACCGAACGGCCGGGGATATTGTAGATGTAGATCGGAATGCCGACCGCCGCGTCGATCGCGCGGTAGTGAGCCAGCAGACCGGCCTGGTTCGGCTTGTTGTAATAAGGCGTCACGATCAGCAGCGCGTCCGCCCCCGCCTTCTCGGCATGGGTGGCGAAATCGATTGCCTCGACCGTGTTGTTGGAGCCGGCGCCGGCCATCACCGGCACGCGGCCGGCATTGGCCTCGATGCACAGCTCGATGACGCGCTTGTGCTCGTCATGGGTCAGCGTCGGACTCTCGCCGGTGGTGCCGACGGGAACCAGCCCGTGGCTGCCCTCTTTTATCTGCCAGTCCACGAACTCCTGAAACGCTTTCTCGTCCACGGTCCCGTTGCGAAACGGCGTGACGAGTGCGGGGATGGATCCCTTGAACATGGCGGTCCTCTTGGAGTGTGGCATGGGCCGGATGGTGCATCCGGGTGGCGCACAATAGTCGGCACCGGCAGACGACGCAACACGCGACGCCACGGGCAGGAAAAGCGGCTCGAACCCGGTTTGCAGCCGCCGCCGGCTTGCCTATCATTGCCAGGGGACTGATGGGGGACACACAGCACAATGACGGACGAACGCGGGGATGCCACCCCGGATGGCGGTGCCGGCGCGAAGGCGGCGCCTCCTTCGCGGCCGCAACAGGAAACCTGGCCGAGCAATGACGGGCTGGAGCTTTCGGCAACGGTCTGGCCACCGTCGTCCGCCGCTTTGCGCAAGCCGGATGTGCTGTGCCTTGCCGGCCTGTCGCGCAACGCCAGAGATTTCGGGGCGCTTGCCGAAACGCTTGCCGCGCGCGGCCACCGTGTCGTGGCGATGGACTATCGCGGGCGCGGCGGCTCGGGGCGGCATCCCGACTGGCGCACCTATTCGATCGAGCAGGAAGCCGCCGACATCGACGCCGGGCTCGACGCGCTCGGGCTGGCGCGTGCCGTCGTCGTCGGCACCTCGCGCGGCGGGCTGCACGGGATGCTGCTCGCATGGCGTGCGCCCCAGCGCGTTGCCGGCCTCGTCCTCAACGACATAGGTCCGACCATCGAGCGCGCAGGGTTACGCCGCCTCTCCGGCGCCATCGGCCGGCGCATGGCGGCACGCGACTGGAACGAAGCGGCGGAACGGCTCAAGGACGCGCTTTCAGGCCAGTTTCCCGCACTCGACAATGCCGGCTGGCGGCGCTTCGCCGGCCAGCTCTACAGCGAGGCGGCGGAGGGTTTGCTTCTCGACTACGACGCGCGGCTCGCCAACACGCTCGGCGAGATCGACGAGGAAACGGAGATGCCGGATTTCCGGCCGGTCTTCGAGGCCATCTCCGCCGTCCCCTTGCTGGCCATCCGCGGCGCCTTGTCGGATATCCTCAGTGCCGAGACCTTCGCCGCGATGGGCGAGCGCCATCCCGGCGCCCGGCTGCATGTCGTTGCGGATGAAGGCCATGCGCCGCTGCTGTGGGACGTGCCGACCCAGGAGGCGATCGCCGGGTTCGCTTCGGACCTGCGCTGACACTCAGCGAATGGTCAGGGTGATGCGCGCAGCGTTGCCGTCGGCGTCGATCACGGAAATCACGGAGGCACCCGGCCCGTCCGGCACCCAGGTGAGCGCGGTCGCGAAGGGGCCGCTTGCAACCGGCGCGCCGTTGGCAAGCCATAGGAACGGCGCCCGACCGCGCCTTGCCTTGATCACCAGGGGCATGGCAGGGCTCGCTCCGGGGGCGTCGGACAAGCCCAGATCGACCGTCGCCCCGTCGGGCGGATAGAAGATTTCCGGGCCCGGAGCGGCGCGCAAGCCGTCCTGCCGCGTCGCCGTGCGCGCATAGTGCAGCGCTGCCGGCACCTGGTCTCGCTCCGCCTCGAGCCCGCGCGGAGCACGCGGCAGCGGGGTGCGCTTCGCACCAACCCGCTGGAAGGCATCGAACAGGATCGGGGTCGCGGACTGATAGCCGGTGATGCCCGGAACCGGCGTGCCATCGGCCCGGCCCACCCAGACGCCGACGACGTGGCGGCCGTCATAGCCGATGGCCCAGGCATCACGATAGCCGTAGGACGTTCCGGTCTTGTAGGCGATGCCCTCCCCGTTGGCGGTGTCGGGTGGCGGCACTTCCGAGAGGATCTCACCGATCCGCCACGCCGCCCCGGCAGACAGGACCGCGCCGGCATCCGGCCCCGGGCGGTTGTGCGCGTCCGTCCCGAAGGTCTCGCGCAGAACGACCGGGCGGCCACCGCGGGCAAGTCCGGCATAGAGCTGGACCAGATCGCGCAGTGTCAGGCCGAATCCGCCAAGCGCAGCCGCCAGTCCCGGCGCCTCGCCTTCGGGGAACCTGGGGTCGGTCCCGGCGCGGCGGAGCCTGGCAACGAACCGGGAGACGCCGACCGCGTCGAGCAGCGCGACGGCCGGCACGTTCAGCGAAGCGGTGAGCGCCTGCCGTACCCGTACCGTGCCCTGGAAGGCGAGGTCGAAATTGGTCGGGCTGTAGCCGGACAGCGTCGTCGGCCGGTCCTCGATCAGGCTGTCGGGATGGGCGATACCCTCCTCGAAGGCAAGGCCGTAGATCAGCGGTTTCAGCGTCGATCCGGGCGAACGGATTGCGCCCGTCATGTCGACATGGCCGCGCCGCGCCTCGTCGAGAAGGCCGGCGGAACCGACATGCGCGAGGATCTCGCCATTGCCGTGATCGGCGACCAGCAGCGCGACGGAGACATTGCGCCCCAGCCGCGCGGCGCGCTCGGAAACCATCGCCTCGAGCCGCGCCTGCAGTCCGGCATCAAGCGTCAGGCGAACCTCGGGCGCCCCGCCGCTTCGCGCCAATGCCTGCCGTGTCGCGTGGGGCGCCAGCATCGGCGCCGGCCGGCGGCGCGTCGGCACTGGTTCGCGCCGGGCGGCGGCCACCGTCCCGCGATCGAGCACGCCTTGCTCTTCCATCACCGCCAGCACCCTGTCGCGCGCCGCGCGGGCGGCTATCGCGTCGCGGTCGGGGCGGCGCGCCTCGGGAGACTGCGGCAGCGCCACGAGCAGGGCCGCCTGCGCCGGCGTGAGGCGCGCCGGCTCCTTGCCGAACCAGGCGAGGCTTGCCGCCCGCACACCCTCGATATTGCCTCCGAAGGGAGCGCGGGCGAGATAGAGGGAGAGGATATCGCGCTTGTCGAGTTCCCGCTCAAGCGCAAGCGCGCTCACCACCTGACGCCATTTCATCGCCAGCGAGCGGGTGGGCTCCTCCATGACCAGCCGCGCCGTCTGCATGGTCAGCGTCGAGGCGCCCGAAACGATCCGCCCCCGTGACAGAGCCTGTGCCCCGGCGCGCAGCACGGCGCGCGGGTCGACACCGTAGTGCTCGTGGTAACGCCGGTCCTCATAGGCGAGCAGCATCCGCAGATAGAGCGGATCGACCGTTTCGGGGTCAAGCGGCAGTCGCCAACGGTCATCGCCCGTCTGGAACGCGCGCAGCAGCGTGCCATCGCGATCCGTGACGATGCGCGACATCTCCACGGGAGCGAGAAGTGCCTGCCGGTCGACAGTCAGCACGCCATAGGCAAGCGCGCCGGCCGCGGCCACCGGAATGGCCAGAACGATGAAGGCAAGCCAGCGCCAATGGCGGATCATGCGCCTCGCAAGGCCCGCAGCCCTGTCACCGGCCGGTTCCATCTGCCACCTGCTCCGCTAGCGCAATGGTCCGAGCACCTCGATACGACCCGTCGCCGTACGCGCGCTGAGATCCGGGCGATACATGTCCTCCACCGTCGCCGGCGGATGGACAAAGCTGCCTGGCAGGGCCGCCCGCGCCAGATAGGCGAAGGTGAGCACGTCGGCGTTCCGCTGGGTCTCGTCAACGGCCGCGACGAAGCGGTCGTCCCGGAACTCGACATGATCGGGATTGTCGACAGTCGACAGCCAGTCGAGCGCGCCGATATCGCCGGAGCGCACCAGGCGCGGGTTGTCGATGACAAGGCCCGCCGGCAGCCGGTCGACGACCAGCATGCGCCCCTTGCCCGGCCGCTCGCGCGTCACTGTCAGCACCACGGCAATGCGGGTGTTGAAACCCAGCGTTCCGGCGGACAACTCGTTGCCATCGAGATCGTAGAAGGCCCGGGTGATGCGGTAGCCGTTGCCGCCCGCGGGTTCGGGCTCGACCGGCCGTCCGGCAACTGTCAGCACCACATCGGCCGGCTTGTCGCCGCGATTCTCGATGCGCACCGGCGTCGCCGCGATGCCCGTGCCGGAAAGCCTGCGGTCAAGGCGGCCGCTGGCGACCTGCCCATCGACTGCGAAGCTCGCGTCGTCGGCCTTCTGCTGCAATTCATGGCCGGCAACAAGAAGCCAGGCCATGTCTTGCGTCGACAGGTAGTCGGCCGCATCCTGCCGGTTGGCGACATCGCGGGCGAGTTGCATCGCATCAACGCTCGTCGCGCCGGCACGGGTGACATAGGCAAGCACGCCCGCCGCATCGCGCAACGCAGTCCCGTAGTCACCGCGATAGCCGGTCGTCTCCGGCCTGCCGACATCTGCAACGGCAGCCTTGAAGACCCGTCCGGCACGTTCCGTCTCGCCGTAGATCGACAGCGCCGCGCCCACCTGTGCCTTGGCCAGGGCCGATCCGAATGCTGAAAGCCTGACATCTGCGTAGTAGCGCAGGTCGCCGACCGAGGCCCGTCCGGCGGTCGCCAGCACATAGAGCCCGTAGGCGATCCCCTCGCCGCCGTCGTCGAAGTCCGAAGCGTAGGAAATGCGGTTCTCGAGATTGTCGAGAGCACTTTCCAGCGCGATGCGCGGCACATCGTAATCGCGTTCGCGCGCCCGGATCAGGAAATCCGCCACATAGGCGTCGAGCCAGGGATCCTGATTGCCGAAACTGGACCACAGGCCGAAGGATCCGCTCGAATTCTGGTTCCCCAGCACTCGGCGGATCGCGGTTTCGACCCGCTCGCGCGCCGCGTTGTCGGTCTCAAGTCCGCTGACGACGGCCAGTTCGTTCAAATAAAGCAAGGGCAACGCCCGGCTCGTGGTCTGTTCGGTACAGCCGTAGGGATAACGGTCGAGTGCGGCGAGCAGGCCCGGAATGTCGATGCGCGCGGCACCTCCGGCCGCCACCGTCAGGCTTGCCGTCTGCGGCACGATCCCGGCCAGTGTGTCGGCATCGAGGGTCAGGCCGGCACCGGGCGCCAGCGTCACGAAGGACCGCCGCGAGATCGGCGGCATCGTGTCGCGAATGCCGAGCGCCAGCGACTTCTCCGCCACCGGTCCGTCCGGACCGGCCAGTGTCAGGGCGAGCGTTGCGTTGCCTGGCGTGCCATTCGCCGTCACCGGGAAGCGAAGCGAGCGCCGTTCGCCGGCCGCCAGAGTGACCTTCCCCGAAATGTCGTCGAGATCCAGGGAAAGCGGCCCGTCAATCTCCGCCTGAAGCACGTAGTCGCCGGCCGGTCCCTCGACATTGTCGATCTCGACCAGCAGGCGCGAGCTGTCATCCGGAGCCAGGAAGCGCGGCAGGGTCGCCGTTACCACCACGGGATCGCGCACAACCACCTCGCGTTCCGCGTGGCCAACACCGTTCTCGCTCCATGCGACGGCCATGAGGCGGACTGTCCCGTTGAAGTCGGGCACTTCGAAGGAAACCGTGGCCTTTCCGTCGGCATCCGTCTCGACAACGCCCGAGAAGAGCGCCATCGGCGCCTCCTGCGGCGGCGGGGCCGCCAGGGACAGGCCGGTGCCATCGCCGCCGGAGCGGACCAGCCCCCGGTCGCCCACGGTGCGGTCGATCAATTCGCCGTAATAGTCGCGGATCTCCATGCCCAGCCGGCGCTGGCCGAAATACCAGCCATCGGGATCGGGCGTCTTGAATCGCGTCAGGTTGAGGATACCGACATCGACGGCGGCAATCGTCAGGAAGGCGGGCTTGCCGGCCGGCTGGCCGGTAATCTGCACCCCGACCTCCATCGTCGTGCGCGGTCGCATCGTGTCGGGCGCATCAAGCACGACGCTGTGGCGACGCTCGCCCGGGTCGACGGCAAGCCATTGCAGGCCGAGCGCGCGCGAGGGCATGCGCTTGGCCTCCAGGTCCATCGGTCGAAGCAGGGTCGCGGTGACATAGGCACCATTGCCCCAGTCATCGGTAACGGTGAGGTCGATATCGCTTTCACCCTCGGCAACCTCGACAACCCGGCTCTCGATCAGCCTGTCGCCCATCACCTGGACAAGCGCAATCCCGTCGAACCGCGGCTTCAGGCGCAGCTTCGCCGTATCGCCGACGCGGTAGGCCTCCTTGTCGAGGCCGACCTCAAGGACGTCCGGCGTTTGCGAGGAGGAGGCCGAGGCATACCAGCCGGCGCTGAAGGTGGTGCTGGTGGCGGCAGGCTCGGGCCCGTTCATCACCAGTTCCAGCCTGTAGCGCCCCCATTCGACGGGAACCGACAGCATGGCCGATTGCCCGGCCTCAATGGCGATCTCGCCATTGGCGACACGCTTGCTCGTTGTCACCGGCTCGAACGACCAACGGTTGTCGGAGCGGTACCACTGGTAGCGGGTCTCGACCTTCGAAAGCGTCCACAAAACGTCGTTCGCGGCCATGCGAGCACCGGACCGGTCAATGGCGACAATCTCGAAATTCGCGGGACCACCCTCGCCAAGGCCACCATCGAAGCCAGGCTTGACGCCAATGCGCGGGCCATCGGCCAGAACCGGCAGGTCCAGGCCACGCTCGACATAGCGCCCGCCCGCCTCGACCACGCGCACAACCACCTTCGCCTCGTAGCCGGCCGTTGTCGGCTCCAGCTGCGGTGCGGGCAGGACAAAATCCGCCTTGCCGGTCTCGTCGGTCACCGTGCCATCGGGCAACGACTGGCGGTTGGGATAGACCTGCTCATCGGCAAGGCCGAACACGTAACCGGGGAAGGCCGGGTTCTTGCGCGTGGGCGAGACGACGAGATCGCCTTCGACACGCTGGCCGCCGGCCGGCGCGCCATAGAGGAACTTCGCCTCGAGCGAGACTGTCGGCGGCGCTTGCGGATCGAGCGCCTCGGCATCCGCCGTCGGCGTGAAGTCGACACGCTCGGGCTGGTAATCCTCAACAAGGAAGGACACTTGCGCCAGCGCCGCGCTCTTGGGATCCGCATGGACCCTCAAGGACCAGCTTCCCTGCTGGGCGGAGGCAGGCAGCTCCAGCGCGTGGGCACGGCCGCCGGCCCCTGCCTCGCCGACCTGGACGCGCGCATGTTCGACACCGTCAGGCCGGTCATAGATGAAGGTCAACGGCAGATCGGGAAGGGCCATGGCGGCGGGATCGCGTGCCATCGCTCCCGCATGCACCGTCTCTCCAGGCCGGAAGACGCCCCGGTCGAGCCAGGCGAAGACGTCGATCGGACCCGGCGCGGCGCGTCCTTCCACGCCCCGGTCGGAAAGATCGAAGGCGGGCTTGGTAAGGTCGAGGAACGCATAGTCGCCGCTCGCCGTCTCGACGCCGATCATCGCCGGTGCGCTGCCGCCCGTGCCACGCGTCAGTCCCGGCGCGAAGCGGGCAAAGCCGTCGGCGTCGCTCTTCGTCTCGCCAAGCACCTCGTTGTTGACCGCAACGAGACGCACACTCGCATCCGCAACGGCAGAGGCGTCGGAGAGCGAACGCACCGCGACCACCGCCTCGCCCGGTCCGGTATAGGCGCTGACGCCGAGATCGGAGACGAGGAACCATTGCGTGGCCCACGGGCCCCAGCGGTTCTCCCTGTCCTCCTTCGCCCGTGCCACCATCGCGTAGACACCGGGCTTCATTTCCAGACCGAAATCGGCAACCGGAACCGCCGTGGTCACATCCTGGTTGAGGCGCTGCTGCGTCTCCACCGTGCCCGACCAGAGCTTCTCTCCATATTCGGTGCGAATCTGGTCGGCGCGGTAGTTGTTGAGCTGGGACAGGATGCGCTGGTCGCGCAGCGCCGCGGCCAGGCCGCGCTCGCCGATGCGATAGATTTCCGTCTCCACCGATGCGGTATTGACGGTGATCACCGGGATCGTCGCTCCATCGCCGGCCGGCAGCACATAGGCGCGGCCGAGAAAGCGCACTGACGGGCTGCGGTCGCGGACATAGACGGTGAGGTCGGCGGTTTTCTCGAGTTTCTCGCCATCGGCGGACGGAACGCCTTCACGCAACAGAAGCGAGTAGCGCTCGCCATGACGCACGCCGTCGACGCAGATCTGGGCGCCCTCGCTCTCGATCGAATAAGGGCCCTCGCCGGTCACCCGCACAAAGGGCGAGAAATCGGTGGCGCGCGCCAGAGTGTCTGAGAACACGATGCAGATTCTCGGCGTGGCCGCGTCGGCATCCACCTGATGGTCGAGAATGCGGAAGCCGTGCTGGGCCACCATCTTGTCGTAGCGGGTGCGGCGCAGCGGTGTCTCGTCCAGCTCCAGGCCGGCGCGCAGCGCCTTGATGGCCGGCTTGTAGAGCTGGCGGCGCTCAAGGGCGCTGGCCAGAAGATCGAGCGCATCGACCCGTTCGGCTTCGCCGGTCGACGCCAGATAGGCGTTGATGGCCGCACTCGCCCCGTCATTCTCGACCTGGTTGCGGCGTTGCCAGTCGGAGGGCTTTTGGGCGACCAGCGAGCTGGCAAGGCCGCTCCAGAGGCCGAAACGCCCGCCATCCAGCGTCAGCGCACGCGCGAAACTGCGTTCCGCGTCCTCGTAACGGCTCGCGCCGAGAGAGGTCCAGGCGGCGGATTCGAGCGCCCCGGCGGTTGCTCCGCCGGCATCGAACTTGCGCGACAGGGCGCGGCCGTAGCGCCCCGCCTCTTCCGTCAGCGAACCGGGCAGGAAGGAGATTTCGGATTCGCGCGCCTTGCGGGTGGCCTCGTCGCGCACGGCGACGGTCACCACACGGCCGGCGACCGCGCCGGAAAAGGCCTGCAGGCGGCCGACATCGGACTTCAGGAAGCACCATCCGGCGGAGGTGTTGAAGGTGAAGGCGCGGCACTGGTTGCTGTCCAGGCAGGCGGCCTTGCAGGCCTCAAGATCGACATCCTTCAGGGTGCGGAAATCGGCGCCGAAGTAATCAGCATCGTCGACCGTGACGATCCGCCGTTCTTCACCGGAGGATGTTCCCCCGGACGACTGGGCGATTGCGGGCATGGATGCCAGGCCGCCGAAAACGAGCAGCGATAGGGCAAGGCCTGCAAACAATCGCGAGCCGCGATCCCTGACAGTCGAATGCATGAGCTTCCCCCCAATGGCGGCCGGACCGAAGCCGGCAATCTGATTCCCGGCTGGCGTGCTGCCATCCGGCTCCCGAAGCGTGAAGGGGATCATGCAATCTTGACAAGTCCAAGACCAAAATGACGTAATTTTCGCATCAGGGTTGTCGCAGCAGATCGAACTCGCCCGTTGCGCGACGTCGCCCGGTCACTTCGATGCAAGACCGCGAGCGGCCTCGCGCGCCAACTGCGCAAGCTCGGCGGCGTTCGTATCGACCGCCGCGCCCTCACCAATCCTCCCTGAAAGAACATCAGCCTCCACCTGCCTTGCGCGCCGTGCCAGCAGCGGCAGTCCGAAAGTCTCCGTCAGCGCCGCCAGCACATGCGCCGAGCGGCCGAGCGCCTCTGCCGACCCTCCCGCCGCGTCCAGCCTCGCGGCATGCTCGACCAGATCGACCCGACATCGCTCGGTCACCCGTGCCCGAACGTCATCGGAAAGGTCCGCCAGATAATCGGGTTCCGTCGCATCTTCAACGGCTTGCACTGCCGCCGCGGGAGAGGTCCCCGCCACGGCGTCGACCATCGCCCGCTGCAGGACGGCGGCATCGACCGGTTTGGTGACAAAGGCGCTCATGCCGGCGGCCAGCGCCCGGTCCCGTTCGGCGACCAGTGCGTGGGCCGTCAGCGCGACAACGGGAATATCCGCATAGGGGCGAGCGCTTGCACGGATCCTCCGCGTCGCCTCGACGCCGTCCATCTCGGGCATGGACAGGTCCATCAGGACAAGATCGAAGGGCCCAGTCTCGAGCAGGTCGAGAACCGCTTCCCCGCTTGTCGCCTCGACATGGCTGCATCCCCAGCGGACCAGCATTTCCCCGGCCATCATGCGATTGGTCGGATTGTCCTCGGCAAGGACCACGCGGAGCCCCTCCAGCGAGGCAGCGGGCCCGCCAACCTCGCTTGCAACGCCACTGGCAATCTCAAGGTCGAGATCGACCAGGAAGCGACTGCCCTGCCCCGCCGCCCCCGGAACCACCTCGATCCGGCCGCCCATGCCGTCGACGAGTTCACGGCAGATGGCAAGGCCAAGGCCCACGCCCTCCACGCGTCCACCGCCACCAACCTGCATGGTCGTGAAGCGGGAAAAGATCCGCTCCCTTTCCTCCTCGCCTATGCCCGGACCCGTGTCTTCCACCGTGAAGCGCAACCGCGCCGGCCCCGGGTCCCCGGAGATCTCCGCAAGAAGCGACAGGTCAATGGAAACGCTGCCCTCCTCCGTCCACTTCATGGCATTGGCGACAAGGTTGATAAGCACCTGACGGACACGCCCGGCGTCGCCGATCACGGCCTGGGGAACGACCTCCTGGACGCTGGCGGTGAAGTCGAGCCGTCGTTCTGCCGCCTGGGGGGCAAAGAGCGCACGCACTGCCTCGACGACGGCGCGTGGATCGAACGGCTCGCGCACGAATTCCAGCCGGCGGGCCTCGAGCCGCGAAAAGTCGAGGATGTCGTTGAGAATCTGCAGCAGGGCAAGGGCCGCGTCCTGCGCGGTGCGGGTATAGTCCCGCTGGCGTGCCGTCAGTCCGGTATGGGCGATCAGGTCGAGCAGGCCAAGGACAGCGTGGAGGGGCGTGCGGATCTCGTGGCTCATCATCGCCAGGAAATCCGACTTGGCCCGGTCGGCATCCTCAGCCCGGCTCAGCGCGTCTTCAAGGGCGAGGGTCTTGGCCCGCTCATCGGTTATGTCTCGCATGAAAGCCACGTATTGCGGCCCGTCCGCACCATCGACACGGCTGACGGCGACGTCCATCGCGAATTCCGCACCGTCGGCGCGCCGTGCCGGCATCTCGAACCTGACGCCGCCATGAGAGGGCAGTGTGTCACCGCCAAGCCGGGCAAGCTGTGTCTCGAAACCGGCGCGCTGGTTCGGGGGAACAAGCGTTTCCCACAGGGACCGGCCGAGAACCGCCTCGCGCTTGCGACCTAAGACCCGTTCGGCGGCCGGGTTGAACTCGGTCACCAGCCCCTCGCCATCCGTCACCACGATCGCATCGAGGGCACCGTCGACGATCCCGGCCAGCCGGCCTTCGCTGACGCGCAGGGCCTGCTCGCGCCGTTTGAGCTCGGTGATGTCGATGCGAAAACCCACCGTCTGCCCGTCACGCATCCGCCTCTCGAAAACCCGCAGCCAGCGGCCATTGCCCAGCTTCTGTTCGATCGGCTCATGCGGAGGCTCGCGGTGCAGACGCAGCCGCTCTGCAAGCCAGCCTTCGGGATCGTCGCGCGCATCCTCGTACTGGCCGAGCTCGATGCCCTTGCGGATGATCTCCTCGAACGTGATGCCAGGCCGGATGATCGCACCGCTCAGCGTGTAGAGTTCGCGGTAGCGCCGGTTACACAGGACCAGGCGGTCCTGTGCGTCATACAGCACGAAGGCATCCGGCAGCGCCTCGATGGCATCGCGCAGACGGATCTGGGCCTCGCGCAAACGGGTGCTCGTTGCCACCTGCCCGGTCATGTCCGTGACAAGCAGCGCCTTGGCGCCGGACGCGGACGCGTCAATCCGGGAGACCCGGATCTCGGCGGGAAACGACCACCCGTCCGCCCGCACGCCCGTCGTCTCGAGCCTGACGCCAGCGCCCTCGCCGTCGGCGCTTTCCGCGCCGGTTGCCGGCCAGTCATATCTCAATTCAGGGAAGATGGCGGCAAGCGGCCGCCCGGCAAACGCCTCCCGCGACATGCCGAAAAGCTGGCGCGCCTGTGCATTGGCGCTTTCCACGAGACCGTTCGCGTCGCAGGAAATCAGCGCTCCGCCAAGCTGCTCGTTCAACGCGGCAAGTCGCGCGGCGCGGCGCTGCTCCCGGCCCAGCTCGTCAGCCGCACGCGCCATCGACCCTTGCCATCGCCTGTTCTGGGCAACAAGCACGGCAAGGCAGCCAATGAACCAGACAAGGACAAGGGCGGTGAGCGCGGCGAGCACCGGCAGCGACAGGTTCAAGATCGTCTCCGTTCCTGTTCCGCCTCGCCATTGGCACCCCAGGAGCCCGTAGCAGCGGCGCGATGAAAAAAACGTCACAGGACAGCCGGCGCCTCAGCGCCTATGACAGCATCATGCAGGTTCGCAACCAGAGGGAAACGTAAATGTCCGAACCGACTTCGCTCGCTTCTTTCGCAATCACCCGCCGCTGGCCGGCCAAGCACCCCGACCGGCTTCAACTCTATTCTCTGGCGACGCCGAACGGCATCAAGGTGTCCGTGGCGCTTGAGGAGCTCGGCCTGCCCTACGAGGCCCACAAGGTCTCCTTCGACACCAACGACCAGATGACACCGGAATTTCTTTCGCTCAACCCGAACAACAAGATCCCGGCGATCATCGATCCGAACGGTCCCAGCGGGAAGCCGCTGGCGCTGTTCGAGAGCGGCGCGATCCTGGTCTATCTGGCGGACAAGACCGGCAAGCTGATGCCGGCCGATGCGCATGGACGCTACGAGTGCCTGCAGTGGCTGATGTTCCAGATGGGCGGGATCGGCCCGATGTTCGGGCAGCTCGGCCATTTTCACAAGTTCGCCGCCGACAAAGTCAAGGATCCCTACCCGCGCGAGCGCTATGCCGGCGAGGTGCGGCGGCTTCTTGGCGTGCTCGACCAGCGGCTCGACGGCCGCCGCTTCATCATGGGCGACGACTATTCCATCGCCGACATCTCCATCTTCCCGTGGATCGACACGCTTGGCGGGTTCTATGGCGCGCGAGAGATCACCGAACTGCCGAAGCGCACCAACGTGCAGCGCTGGTTCGCCGAATGCATGGACCGGCCGGCCTCTCGGCGCGGGCTGACCATCCTGGCTTGAGCCGGCATGGACGCGGCAGCGGCGCCCTAGGGGCAATTGCCGCCGCGTCCAGCAATCCGCGACGGGATCGCAAACAATGAAACACCGAACCGAACCCGAAATTGCCTTCGTACGCCTGACGGAGATCTCCCTGGACGAGATCACCGCGCATATGAGCGATCCGCGCGTCACCGAGCACATGCCACTGGCGACTGGCTCCTGGGACGAACAGAACAGCGCGGCGTTCGTGGCGGGCAAGGAAGAATGCTGGCATCGCGACGGCCTTGGCCACTGGGCGATCCTGTGCGACGGCACCTATGCCGGATGGGGCGGATTTCAGCGCGAAGACCAGGAATGGGACTTCGGCCTGGTTCTGAGGCCCGGCCGCTTCGGCCTTGGCATCGCGATCACGCGCAAGGCGCTGGCGTTTGCCCGTGCCGATCCGCGCATTGCCTTCGTGACCTTCCTGCTGCCGCCCTCACGCCGGCATCTTCGCGGGCTTGCACGGCTTGGCGCCACCTTCCTCGGCGAGGTGGATCACGAAGGCAGCACCTTCCTGAAGTTCCGTCTGGAGACAGGCGCGGCGGCGCAGGCTCAGGCGGGCATGGGGATCGCCGCACCTGTTTGAGGGATGTCATAACCGCGCTGCACGGCCGGGCGGCCGGCGACCTCCAGATACCAGCGACGGACATTGGGATAGGCCGCCAGGTCTATGCCCTGCCATTCGAAACGGCTCGCCCATGGCCAGATCGACATGTCGGCGATCGAATAATCGCCGGCCACGAACTGGTGCTCGGACAGTTGCCGGTCCAGAACCCGGTAGAGGCGCTCCGCCTCCCTTGCGTAACGCTCTTCGGCGTAAGGAGCCTTGCCCGGGTTGAAATGCAGGAAGTGATGGGCCTGGCCGAGCATCGGGCCGAAGCCGCCCATCTGCCACATCAGCCACTCGATGACCCGCAGCCGCTCCGGTCCCTCCCCAGGCAGGAACCGTCCAGTCTTTTCCGCCAGATAGAGAAGGATGGCGCCCGATTCCATCACGCTGACACCGGCCTCGCGATCGACGATCGCCGGGATCTTGCTGTTCGGCGAGATGTGCATGAAGGCAGGCGTGTGCTGCTCCGAATTGGTGATGTCGACCGGGAACACCGAATGGGGAAGACCGCACTCCTCCAGCATGATGGAAATCTTGCGGCCGTTCGGCGTGCTCCAGGTGTACAGATCGATCATCTTCGCGCCTCCATGCGCCGCTTCGCGGCCGCCACTCTTCCCGCCGCGAACGCAATGCGTCCAGCCCGGCGGCAGCGAGGTTGCCCGACCGCAAGGCGTCGCGCAAGCGTCATACATTCGAAGATTTAGAAGCAGGATTGTTCACCCGACGCGGACAGTCATTTCATCCTCACGCAGTTGATGCGGGGCGCTCTTCGTACGATCTGAGGCTCGAGGCCGCGACAAGCGGCCGCAGCAATCGAACACCGGTCAACACCGCCAGGAGCCTTGAACATGTTTCGTACCAGCGCCGCAGCCCTTGCCGCCCTTCTCGTCGCCGCCCCGGCCATCGCCGAGCCCGTTGCCTATGACTTCGACAAGTCACACGCGAGCCTCGTCTTCTCCTACAACCATCTTGGCTACTCGACGACCGACGGGCGCTTCAACGACTGGAACGGCGAGTTGGTGATCGACCAGGAGACCCCGGCCAATTCGAAGATCGCCATGACCGTCAATGTCGACAGCCTGGCGACCTTCTGGGGCGAGCGCGATGCGCATTTCAAGAGCGCCGACTTCTTCGAGGTCGAGGCCCATCCGACCGCGACCTTCGTCTCGACCACGGTCGAGAAGACCGGCGAGAACACGCTCTCTGTCGCCGGCGAACTGACCATCAAGGGCATCACCAAGCCGGCAACATTCGACGTCACCATCAACACGATCGGTGAGCACCCGATGGCCAAGACCCCCGCCGTCGGCCTCGATGCAAAGACGGTCGTCAAGCGCTCGGACTACGGCATGGACATGTTCGTTCCCTATGTCGGGGACGAGGTGACGATTTCCTTCTCCGCCGAGGCCCTGAAGGCCAAGTAATCAGGGCCAAGAGCTATTGAATCTCCGCGGGAGCGGCCGACATCCGGTCCCGCGGCACCCCTCAACATCCGGCAGCAGCCTCTACACGGAACGGCCCGAACCATGCAGTTTCGCAACACGCAAGGCGGCTACGGAAGCGTCGCCATCGCCTTTCACTGGACGATGGCGGTGCTGATCGTGGGCCTTTTCGTCGCCGGCAAGTACATGACCGGGCTGGATCCGATGGCGCCGGATACTTTCGCACTCTACCAGTGGCACAAGTCCTTCGGCTTCCTGGTGCTGGCGCTTGCGGTTCTCCGCCTCGCCTGGCGCTTCGCCAATCCGTCCCCCGGGCTTCCCGACGGCATGCCCGCCATCGAGCGGATCGCAGCCCATCTTGGCCATGCAGGGCTCTATGCGCTTCTTCTCGCGCTTCCGCTCTCCGGCTGGCTGATGGTCTCCGCATCGCCCTGGGGCATCCCGACCGTACTGTTCGAGGTGCTTCCCGTACCGCACCTGCCCGTGCCCGAGGCGCTCGGCGGCAAGGCCGAGGCCGAAGCCGTGCTGAAGGAATTGCACGAAGTGCTTGGCTTCGCCTTGCTGGCACTTGTCGTCCTGCATGTCGCGGCCGCGCTCAAGCATCATTTCATCAATCGCGACACCGTGCTGCGCCGGATGGTCAGTACCGCGCCGGCGAGCGAGACGAAGAACCGGGTCTCCTGATCCGGATCGCACGCATCGCCTGGGACACTTGACGAGGACCCCCCAATGTTTCGCAAGAACCGCCTGACCCTCATGACCGGCATCGTCGCCGCAGCGCTGGTCACCGGAACGCCTGCAGCCGCCAGTTCCTGGACGGTCGACACATCGAAGAGCAGCCTGACCTTCGTCGCCACGCAGAACGGTTCGCCTGTCGAGGGACGTTTCGCGGGCTGGAACGCGGAGATCACGCTCGACCCGCAGGCGCCGGAGACGGGCCGTATCCGCGCGGTGATCGACACCGCCTCGGCCGCGACCGGCCAGGGCCAGGTCGACCAGACACTGGCCAGCGCCGCCTGGTTCGATCCGGCAAGCCATCCCGACGCGATCTTCGAATCCGGCAGCATCACAGCGCTTGGCGACAACCGCTATGAAGCGGCCGGCACCTTGACCATCAAGGGAATCGTCCGGGAGTTCGCCCTGCCATTCACCCTCACTGTCGAAGGCGACAGCGCCCGGGCGCAGGCGGACGTGTCGCTGGCGCGCCTTGTCTTCGGCATCGGCAGCGACATTCCCGAGGCCACCGTTGCCAATGATGTGACCGTCCGCCTCGACATCGTCGCCACGCGATGAGGCATCCGGGCGGGCCCTTTTCCGCCGCCTCCGTACTTGTGGGAAAGGTCTGCTTGGCGGGCGGGCGAAGGATGGCGTAAAAGGCGGCGAGCATTTCCTGTCCAGCTTCCAGCCAAGGCAAGCCGATGTCCGAGCCCAAGACCCCCGACTACCGCCACTCGACGCTTTTCCCGCTTGGCGAGGATCCGACCCCGTACCGGAAGCTGACGGCGGATTTCGTCTCCACGGCGAGCTTCAACGGGGAAGAAGTTCTGGTTGTCGATCCGGAGGGCATGCGCCTGCTGGCGGAGGAGGCCTTCGCCGATATCAACCACTATCTGCGCCCCGGTCACCTTGCCCAGCTGCGCAAGATCCTCGACGATCCGGAGGCGACGGAAAACGACAAGTTCGTCGCCTTCGATCTCCTGAAGAACGCCAACATCTCCGCCCATGGCGTGCTGCCCATGTGCCAGGACACCGGCACTGCCATCGTCATGGGCAAGAAGGGCCGCCGGGTGTGGACCGACGGCAGCGACGAGGCGAAGCTCGCGGAAGGCGCCCGCGACGCCTATTTCAAGAAGAACCTGCGCTACTCGCAGTTGGCGCCGATCTCCATGTTCGAGGAGAAGAACACCTCGACCAACATGCCGGCCCAAGTCGAGCTCTACAGCGAGGGCGAGGACGCCTACAAGTTCCTGTTCATGGCCAAGGGCGGGGGTTCGGCGAACAAGACCTTCCTCTACCAGGGCACGCCGTCGCTGCTGACGCCGGACCGGCTCGTCGAGTTCATCAAGGAAAAGATCCTGACGCTCGGCACCGCCGCCTGCCCGCCCTATCACCTTGCCATCGTCATCGGCGGCACCTCGGCGGAGATGACGCTGAAGACCGTGAAGCTGGCCTCGGCACGCTATCTCGACGGATTGCCGAACGCCGGTTCCGAACTCGGCCATGCCTTCCGCGACCTGGAGATGGAAGAGCAGATCCACAAGCTGACCCAGGCGACCGGCGTCGGCGCCCAGTTCGGCGGCAAGTATTTCTGCCACGACGTGCGCGTCATCCGCCTGCCCCGCCACGGCGCCTCGCTGCCGATCGGCATCGGCGTCTCGTGTTCGGCCGACCGGCAGGCACTGGGCAAGATCACCCGCGAGGGCGTCTTCCTGGAGGCGCTGGAGCGCGAGCCGGTGAAATACATGCCGGAAGTGACCGACGAAACGCTGTCCGACCAGGTCGTCAGGATCGACCTGACCCGGCCAATGCCGGAAATCCTCGCCGAACTGTCGCGCCATCCGATCAAGACGCGGCTGTCGCTCTCCGGCCCGCTGATCGTTGCCCGGGACCTTGCCCATTCCAAGCTGCGCGAACGGCTTGAGGCGGGCGAGCCGCTGCCCGACTATTTCAAGAACCATCCCATCTACTATGCCGGCCCCGCCAAGACGCCGGAAGGCTATGCCTCGGGCTCATTCGGCCCGACCACGGCCGGGCGCATGGACGCCTATGTCGACCAGTTCCAGGCCGCCGGCGGGTCCATGGTGATGCTCGCCAAGGGCAACCGCTCGGCACAGGTGCGCCGCGCCTGCCAGGCGCATGGCGGCTTCTATCTGGGCTCGATCGGCGGACCGGCCGCCCGCCTTGCCCAGGATTGCATCAAAAAGGTCGAGGTGGTGGAGTTCGAGGAACTCGGCATGGAGGCGATCTGGCGGATCGAGGTCGAGGACTTCCCGGCCTTCATCGTCATCGACGACAAGGGCAACGACTTCTTCAAGGAACTCAATCTCGGCTAACACGCAGGGCCTGCCCGCCTCCCCACTCTTCCGGACAAAGGCCACCCCGGCCTTTGCCGCACCGTGAAAACTCACGATCATGTGATCGGCGTCACGGCATCCCGGCGGCATTCGGGCGAGCATTGTTGCCATCAACGCCTTTGCATTAACCGCATCGCAAGGGAGAATGGCAACTATCGTTAAGGAGCCACTTTGGCCCGTTTTGTCGATGCCGGCGCGGGCAGCGCCCCGATCGACACTGGAACGTTTCCCGAGCCGGGCGGTTATGGCCGGGAGGCGGCGGGGGACTTGGGGCTGGTTCGGACGACCACCGGATGGGGAAACCGAGAATGCGTATTTCACATTTGATTGCCGCGGCGCTGGTTGGCGCCGTCCTTGCGACGCCGGCTGCGGCGTCGAGCTTCTTCGATCCTGTCACCCGCCAATGGGTTGACTACAGCGCACGCGGCGTGCCGAGCGGCAAGTCGCCGATCCGCCGCGAACGCGTGCGCTACGAGGGATCCTACGCCCCCGGCACGATCATCATCGATACGAGCGAGCGGCGCCTCTATCACGTGCTGCCGAACGGCCGCGCGATGAAATACGGCATCGGCGTCGGCCGCGAGGGCTTCCAGTGGGCCGGCACACAGCGCATCTCGCGCAAGGCCGAGTGGCCGGGCTGGACGCCGCCGCCGCAGATGCGCGCCCGCGAACGTGCCAAGGGCAAGATCCTTCCCGCGCATATGCCCGGCGGCCCGAACAATCCGCTCGGCGCGCGCGCCATGTATCTCGGCTCGTCGCTCTACCGCATCCACGGTTCGAACGAGCCCTGGACGATCGGCACCGCCGTGTCGTCGGGCTGTATCCGGATGGCCAATGACGACGTCGTTCATCTCTACGACAATGTCGACGTCGGAGCGAAGGTGGTGGTCAAGCGCTGAGCCGCGCGATCCGCTGACCAAGGCGAATACCGCAGAAGGGCCGGCCTCGCGCCGGCCTTTTTTGTTACCGGCCCTTTTTGTTGCCGGCTTTCCTGTGCCGCCAGGGGTGTTATCCTGTTGCAAGCGGCCCCGCGTGAAGGCCGGCCAGGGACGGACGAGATGCTAAACGCCATCATGCCAGCGCAACCTGTCGCCGCTGTCGCGGGCCTGGCTCTTGCCCTCGTCGTCATGCTTTGCGCGCCCGCCGCGGCCTTCGACGAAACGCTGGCCGCACGCGGCGCGGCCCTGTCGAGGCTGCATTGCGCGCGCTGCCACGTCGTCACACCGGAAAACCGGATGACAGGCATCTCCTCGACGCCGTCCTTCATGATCCTTGTGAAGGCGCTCGACGACTGGCGCGACCGGTTCGAGACCTTCCATGCCAGACTGCCCCATCCGGCCCATCTGCGCTTCTCGCATGACGAGCCACGCCCCGTTGACCACCCCTCGACCATCGCCGAGATGATTCTCGAGATCGACGACCTCGAAGCCATCGTCGCCTATGCCGAGAAGCTCAAGGCCGAGAGCGAGTGAACCCTGGCCCGCGCCATCAGCCCAGGACGACGACCTTGGCGCCGAGCTGAACGCGGTTGTGCAGGTCTATGACGTCCTGTTGCCACATGCGGATGCAGCCCGAGGAGGCGTTGGTGCCGATGCTGCGCGGTGCGTTGGTGCCGTGGATGCGATAGAGCGTGTCGACATTGCCCTGCCACAGATAGAGCCCGCGCGCGCCGATCGGGTTGCTCGGGCCGCCATCCTGCCCGTCGCGATATTTCTCCAGCTTCGGGTCGCGGTCGATCATTTCCGCCGGCGGGAACCATTTCGGCCATTCGCGCTTGAAGCGGATCGTGGCATCGCCCGACCACGCGAAACCGGCACGGCCGACGCCGATGCCGTAGCGGATCGCCTTGCCGCCCGGCTGGACGAGATACAGAAACTTCGACTTCGGGTCGACGACCACGGTGCCGGGCTCGTGCCGCGAGAAATAGCGCACGGTCTGGCGCAGGTAGCGCGGGTCGAAATCCTTCCAGGGAATGGCCGGGATGTTGAAGCCGCCATCCCGCCGAGCCGCGTAGGCCAGCGCGTAATTCGGCTGCCCCTCCGGCGTTGCGGACAGCCCCGCATTCTCGATGGCCCTGCTTTTCGTCTGACAGGCGGCCGCCAGAAGCGGAAGGCCGAGAACAAGGCTCCTGCGGCTCAGAAGCACCCCGCCCTCACGCGGGTTCGATCGGTCACGCTGCACGTTCCACCCTTTCACGGTGATTCCAACATGCAGACTATGCCCGTGATTCCGCGCATTTGTCGACGCCGCCGCGGCGTGCGCTGAGCGGCGGCCCCGGCCTTAACGGTCCCGGCTCAGGCCTTTTTCCTCAAGCTCCTTCAGATAACCGCCCCAAAGCGTTTCGCGCTCGCCGGCCAGCTTGATGAAATAGTCCCAGGAGAAGATCCCCGAATTGTGCAGGTCGTCGAAATGAATGCGCACGGCGTAATTGCCGACCGGCTCGATCTTCATGATGCCGACATCGCGTTTGCCCGGCACGGTCTTGCGTTGCGAGGGGGAATGTCCCTGCACTTCCGCGGAAGGCGAGCAGACACGCAGGTATTCCGCCGCATATTCGTGGCTCTCGCCGCTGTCGAAACTGACGGTAAGCTGCTTCTTGTCCTTGCTCAGGCGGAGCTCGGTCGGCCAGGGCTTGGTGCTGTCGGTCACGGGTCGGGTCCTTCCCAGATGCACATGTGTCGGGGCGGACGATAGTGCCGACGCGGCGAAGGGCAAGGGGCAAGATCGGTTGCCCGGCGCACTGCGCGCGGAAGTCGCAAGTCGGGCGCACCCCACGGGGTCGTCCCGATTGACGCGGCCCTTCATTCCGCTACCTTGCATGATTACATCAGGGAGGAACCGTGGGCTCCAGGCCCGCGCGGACCGAAGATCGAGAAGGCCGCTGCCAGCCGGCGGCCGAGCGAGGAACATCACATGTCCCAGCCGATGATCGACCCGTTTGGTCGCACCGTCAGCTACCTGCGCGTTTCCGTCACGGATCGCTGCGATTTTCGCTGCGTCTACTGCATGGCGGAGGACATGACTTTTCTGCCGAAACGCGAAGTGCTCTCGCTGGAGGAACTGGACCGACTGTGTTCGGCCTTTATCGAAAAGGGCGTGCGCAAGCTGCGCCTGACCGGCGGCGAGCCGCTGGTGCGCAAGAACATCATGAGCCTGATCCGCAGCCTGTCGCGTCATATCGACAGCGGCAAGCTGGAGGAGCTGACGATCACGACCAACGGATCGCAGCTCGCGCGCTACGCGACCGAGCTTTACGAGTGCGGCGTGCGCCGCATCAACGTTTCCATCGACACTCTGGACGCCGACCGCTTCAAGGCCATCACCCGCTGGGGCGACCTGGGCAAGGTGATGGACGGCATCCGCGCGGCGACGGCGGCGGGGCTTTCCGTCAAGATCAACATGGTCGCGCTCAAAGGCGTCAACGAGCACGAGATCCTGTCGATGGTGGAGTGGTGTCACGCCAATGGCTACGATCTCACGCTGATCGAGACGATGCCGCTCGGCGAGATCGACGAGGACCGCACCGACCAGTATCTGCCGCTGTCGATGGTTCGCGCCAAGCTTGCCGAACAGCTGACGCTGGAGGACATTCCCTACAAGACCGGCGGCCCGGCGCGCTATGTGCGCATCGCGGAGACCGGCGGGCGCCTCGGTTTCATCACGCCGATGACCCACAATTTCTGCGAAAGCTGCAACCGTGTCCGCGTTACCTGCACGGGCATGCTCTACATGTGCCTGGGCCAGGACGACAGCGCCGACCTGCGCGCGCCGCTTCGTGCCTCGGAAAGCGACGAGCAGCTGCACGCAGCCATCGACGAGGCCATCGGCCGCAAGCCGAAAGGGCACGATTTCATCATCGACCGGCGCACGCGGCAACCCGCCGTCACGCGCCACATGAGCGTCACCGGCGGCTGACCATGGAGAATGAAGGGGCTCCGCAGGCACGACGCCCTGCCGGTCGCCTCGACGGGCCGGCGGCCCGCATCCTCGCGCTGGCGATCGCGGCAGCGCTTGCCAGCGCCATCGCCTGGATCGGCCAGGTCGGCTTTGCCGGCGTCGCCATGACGCCTTTCGCCAATTCCCTGGCAGGCTCCGGCGGGAATGCCGCCGCCAATCCCGCCCTTGCCGCCTGCCTTGCCGAGCGTGTCGGTGCCGTCGACCAGATGCGGGCCGACAAGGTGATCAACTCCGGTCAGTACGAGGCCTTCCGCGCCCGTGCCGAGAGCTACTGCCAGACGCAGTTTCCCCCGCAGTAGTCGGCGGCGGCTGCCGGAAAGGCCCCCAAGCTGTATCGCCGTGCCGTCCGGCCTATTGAAACCGCATCCGGCGCCGCGCCGGCCGTGCCGGCTCGCCTCGGGGCACCGCCTCCACCGGATGATCGGCCCGCACGGCGACTGTCGTCACCACGGCTTCTTCAGCGTCGAGCGGAACATCGGCAGTGCTTGTCGCCTCCTGCTGCGCCAGGGACACCACCGGCCCGTCGTCGTCTGCCGCTTCGCCCCCTGCTGTTTCGTCGGCATCGGCAGCATGCCCGTCGCCGGCAAGGTCGGGCTCGGCCTCCACGGCTCCGTCCTGCTCCGCGCTCCCGGCAAGCTCCGCAGCCGCATCCGTGGGCTCCGAGGCTTCCCCTTCCTTGGGCTCCAGCATCCAGCTATAGCCCTTGCCGACCTGCCATGACGTCTTCAGCCCCCCGACAAGCGTCTGCACGGTGCGGAAGTCCTCGTCGTAATCGTTGAGCCCGTCGACACAGGCCAGCACGGGATTGGATCTCCAAAGCTTGCGCAGCGCCGCGTTTTTCAGATCCGTTGAAACACCTTTCTTGAGGAAGACCGAATAGTCGCTGTCGAAGGACAGCGCCTCCAGGTCGACGGCCTCGGCCGCCTCCCGGTTCTCCTGCTCGACACGCGCCGCCTCCGCCCGCAATTCGGCGCTGCGGGCACGCTCGCCGTCATTCTCGCCGGCAGTGTCTTCCGCATCGCCGACCGCATCGCCGAGCGCATCGTCAGACAGGTCCCCGTCACGCACCGCCTGCTTGCGGCGCGACCAACGGGAGAGGAAGCCCGTTTCGGTTTCCCGTGTCATTCCTCGCGCTCCTCACGTCGCCCGAGCGGGGAAAAGATCGGCTCCTTGCCGAAGATCTGCTTCTCGACCTCGAGCCGCTCCCGGCGGCGCTTGCGAAAGGCCGGAGCCTCGGGCAACGAGGCCAGGAACTTCGCCATCCAGGCAACGGTCGCCTTGGGCATCGGCAGGCGGTCGACGATCCCTTCGGCGCTGTCGAGAACACCTTGCGCCTCATAAGGGTCGGCAGTGACGCCGCGCACCCGATAGGCCGGATCCGCGCCGGAGAGCACCTCATCCAGCATCACCCAGATCGACGGCGCGCCGGTCTCGATGTTGGCATCATAGGCATCGACCATCTTGTGGTGCAGTTCCAGCACATGCGGGGAGGACAGGTAGCGCCGACGCCCGTCCTCGTCCGACAGGACCGTCCAGCCGTCCGTTGCCGGTGCGTCGGCGATCACATCGACCACCGACCATGACCAGTCGGCCCATTTCGAGGCCGACGGCCGGCGCTCCAGCACCACTCCGAAGGACGCGGACACTTCCCTTTGCAAGACGCTCTCCCATCGCTTGCCGGACGATGCGGTACATCGCGGCTCCCTGATTTTGGGTCCTTCAAGGCGGAAAGACAATGGCAAGCTGCAAGACCGCGCCACGGCGCATCGCCTCCCCCTGTCCGGCTTTGACCGCCACCAGACTTGAGGGAGGAAATGGTCAGGAAACTCGGCTATTGTCACAGGCAAATCAACAAGCGGCACCGGTCGCGGACCGCCCCTTGCAAGGGGCTCCAACCGGCCGTCGCCACGGAGGAACGACATGACGTCGACCAAACCCCGGGTCATGCTGTGCAATTGCGAAAAGACGATGCGTCTCGACCCCGCGCGGATCGCGGGAATCGACGCGGGCACGCCGATCCACACACAGCTGTGCCGCGCCCAGCTCGACGCTTTCGAGAAGGCGCTGGCAACCGGCGAACCCCTGCTGGTCGGCTGCACCCAGGAAGCACCATTGTTCGAGGACGTCGCCGAGGAGCGCGGCGCGGAGCAGAGCCTCTCCTTTTTCAACATTCGCGAGCGCGCGGGCTGGTGCGACACCAGCACGGATCCGCATCCGAAGATCTCGGCCCTGCTTGCCGAAGCGCTGCTGCCGTCCGACCCGGCCGCCCTGCGATCCATCGAATCCGACGGTGTGTGCCTGGTCTATGGTGCCGGCCAGCAGGCGCTCGATGCCGCGCTGGCGCTTGACGGACGTCTCTCCGTTTCCCTGCTCCTGTCGGATGCCTCGGACATCCTGCTGCCGGGCGTCCTGCCGGTTCCGGTCCATCTGGGGCGCATCCGCAGCGTCGGCGGATCGCTCAGCAATTTCTCCGTCACCGTCGACGGCTATGCGCAAATGCTTCCTTCATCGCGCGGCACGCCGGCATTCTCGCTGGCCCGCGACGGCGCCAAGGCCGGCTGCAGCCTGATCCTCGATCTTTCCGGCGGAACACCGCTGGTAACGGGGCCGGACAAGCGCGACGGCTATTGCCGCGTCGATCCGAAGGATCCGGCGGCGGTGGCACGCGCGCTCTTCGACATGGCCGACATGGTCGGGACCTTCGAGAAACCGCAATACGTCACTTATGACGCCTCCATCTGTGCCCACGGGCGCTCCGGCAAGACCGGCTGCAGCAACTGCCTCGATGCATGCCCGGCCGGTGCGATCACCAGTGCCGGCAACGAGATCGTCGTCGATGCCGGGATCTGCGGCGGGTGCGGTTCCTGCGCCGCGCATTGTCCAACGGGCGCGGTCAGCTACCAGTATCCGAACCGGGCCGCCCATGTCCGCCGACTGCAGGCGCTGCTGGGCACCTATCGCGAGGCGGGCGGGCGCGATCCCGTGCTTCTCGTACATGACGGGGATCATGGACAGGACCTGATCAACGCATTGGCGCGCTTCGGCAAGGGGCTGCCCGGCAATGTGCTGCCGGTCAACGTTCATGCCGTGACGCTGTTCGGCCATGACGCAATGCTCGCCGCCGTGCTGGCCGGCGCCAGGGAAATGGTGTTCCTCTGTCCGCCGTCAAAATCCGACGAACTCGACGCTCTTCGCATGGAAATCGACCTTTCCGCCGGCCTGCTCGCCGGGATGGGATACGCGACCGAAGGTCTGTTCCAGATCGCCGTGGAAAGCGATCCCGACGCGGTTCTCTCCCGCCTTGCACCGGTACGAGGGCCGCTTCCCAGGGAAAGCGGCATCTTCGCTCCCGTGGGGAGCAAGCGCGATGTCGCGCGCAGCGCGATCTCACGCCTCATGGCACAGGCCCCCGCAACCGCGGACATCATCGCTCTGCCGGCAACGGCGCCCTACGGGCGCATCGAGATCGACGCCAAGGGCTGCACGCTGTGTCTTGCCTGCGTCTCCTCCTGCCCGGTGAACGCGCTTTCCGACAATCCGGACAAGCCGCAAGTGAGCCTGACGGAGGCCGCCTGCGTGCAATGCGGGCTGTGCGCCGCGACCTGCCCGGAGAGCGTGATCACGCTGGAGCCCCGCTACAACGCAGCGCCTGCGGCGATGCGACCCGTGGTGCTGCACGAGGAAGAGCCGGCCACCTGCACCTCCTGCGGCAAGCCGTTCGGCACGAAATCCTCCATCGCCCGCATTCGTGAAAAGCTCTCCGGCAAGCACTGGATGTTCCAGCGCGAGGACCAGATCGCCCTGATAGAGATGTGCGACGACTGTCGCATCTCGGCGCAGTGGGAGATGGACGACACGCCGCTTCGCGGCGGCGCGCGCCCGCGCATCGTCACCACGGACGACTATCTGCTGCCGGACGGCGACGCGCTGACCGCCGACGACTTCCTGAAGAAGAACTGACGCCTGGCGGCACGAAACGAGAAAAGGGCCGGAGGATTTTCCTCCGGCCCTTTTCGTTCGCGCGGGAGATGCGCTCAGGCGTGACCGGCGGGCGGATCCAGCTCCGGATCGGCGAGGTTCTGGCGCAGCATTTCGCGATATTGCTCGACCATGCCGGTGACGAACTCCTCGTGGTCCTCGACCTCGATCACCGCCTTGGCGACATGGGCGTTGTAGCGGGCAGCAGCCCACAGGAACGCCAGGTGAAGGTCGGTGGCCGGGATCTTGCGGTTCTCGCGATTGGCGACCTCGATGAATTTCGCAGCAACCTGCAGGAAGCCCGTCGTATCGAGCGACCCTTCGGCGCGGGCGGCGCGCCGGTCCTGTCTGTTCGCCATGCGGCTCAAATTCCTCTCCATGGAGCAGTCGAAGGCACGCTGCTCACGTCACCTCGAACCAAGCCATCATGCCGGCCGCCTGATGCTCCAGCATGTGGCAATGGATCATCCATTTGCCCGGATTGTCCGCGACGAAAGCGATCTCGACGCGCTCTTCCGGTTCCGTCAGCACCGTATCGCGCCACTGCTCGCGCGTCACCTCCTCGCCATTGCGGGACAGGACACGGAAGTGATGACCATGGACATGAATGGCGTGCGGCCATCTCGTGTCGTTGACGATCGGAATACGCACGGTACGGCCGCGTGCAACGGTGAACAGCGCCGCATCGTGATGGCTGCCGGCAATGCCGTTGAAGGACCACATCTTGCGGGCCTCGAAGAGGTCCCGCATCGCCCTTCGCTCACCATGCAGCATCGCCTCGCGCATGCCTCCCATGGCACCGCCCTCCATCCGCAGGTCGACGGGCAGCACATCGCGCATGTCGAGCGCCTTCGGCACCGGGTTCGCCGGCAGGGCAATGTCGTCGGGCAGCGCCGCCGTGCGTTCTGCCGCCGGACCTGCGACGACAATCTCGCAGGCGGCAAAGGGGTCCCTGGAGACCTCGTCGATCTTGAAGACCCGCTCTTCCCCCGGAAGGTCGATGATCAGGTCGCACCGTTGCGCCGGCGCGATCCGAAGCGTTTCCGCCTCGAGGAGGTGCGGCGTCACCGGCTGTCCGTCGAGCGCGATGACACGCGGGGCAAGACCGGCAAAGCGCAGGTTGAGGACCCGGGCGTTGGCGGCATTGAGAACCCGGAGGCGTAGGCGTTCGCCCGGGCGGGCACTCTCGCGGAGATACGGCTCGGCATTGACGGTCAGCACGTTGCCGAGCCGGCCGGCATGGGCCCAGTCGTGCATCGCGCCGAGACTGGCCGTGTCGATCTGGCGCTCGTCATCGAGCCGCCAGTCGTCGAAGGCAAGAACCACGTCGCGGTCGTAGGCCTTCGTCCCGGGTTCCTCGACGATCAGCACTCCGTAGAGCCCGCGGGCCAGTTGCTCCCAACTCCGGTTGTGAGGATGATACCAGTAGGTTCCGGCATCGGGAGCATGAACGAGATACTCGAACTCCGCGCCCGGCTCGACCGGGTCCTGCGTCAGGCCTGCGACGCCGTCATAGGCATTGGCGATGCGGATGCCGTGCCAATGCACCGTGGTCGGCTGTTCGAGACTGTTGCGGAAGCGGATCTTCAGCGTCTCGCCTTGGGCGATGCGCAAGAGCGGTCCCGGGACGCCCCCGTCATAGCCCCAGATATCGGCGAGAGGACCGCCCTCCTCCCACAGCGAGGCCTTGCCGGGACGCGCGATCAGTTCCCGCCAGTCCGTGGCGGCGGCAAAGGCAGGGCGACGCGGCAACAGCGCGGCCGCGCCGAGAGCCGCGCCACCTGCGAGAAAGTGGCGCCGGGCAAGGGAAAGGTCTGTCGTCATGGTCGCATCCGTCCACCTGTCACGGCGACCGCGCGATCCAGCCGAGGCACGGCGCGGCCCAAACTGCATGATGCGCCAGCTGCAAGCCTCAGTCGACGGTTTCCAGCACCCGCGCAGCGATCCCGGCCAATACCGCCACGACGCAGGCCACCGCCATGACGAGCACGAGCGGCCAGATCGTGCCCGGCCACAACACGCCGGATAGGAGCCAGCCCGACAGTGCCGAGGCAATGGCGCCAGCGCCGATCTGCATGCTGCCGGTCAGGCCGGATGCGGCACCGGCAAGATCCGGACGCACGCTCACCGCGCCGGCAATGGCATTGGGCAACGACATGCCGTTTCCAAGCCCGACGATGAACATCGGGCCGAACAGGGAGAGCGGATGCAACAGATCGTTCCAGAAGCAGACGGCGATGGCCGAAACCGCGAGCGCCAGGACCGTGTTGCCGCTGGTGATCATGCGGCCGATGCCGATGCGGGCGGAAAAGCGGCCGGAAATCCAGTTGCCGACCATGTAGCCGGCGGCGACCAGCATGAAATAGAGACCGTAGGTCGACGGCGTCATGTGCAGCAGTTCGGCGGCGATGAAGGGAGCGCCGCCCAGGAAGGAAAAGAACACCGCCGAGGTGAAGGCCGAAGTCATGGCATAGCTGACGAAAACCGGCGACCGAACCAGGGCCGCATAGCTGCGCACCAGGCCCGCCAGCCCGCCGCCCGAGGCGCGGCTGTGATTTGTCTCATGCAACTCGAACCATGACCAGGCGAACACGAGAATGCCGAGCACCACCATCAGGTAGGAGCTGGTGCGCCATCCGAAATTCTCGTCCAGCGTGCCGCCGATCACAGGGCCGACCATCGGAGCCACGGCGAGGCCCATGGTCACATAACCGATCATGCTGGCCGCCTGGCTGCGATCGTAGAGGTCGCGCACGATGGCGCGGCCAAGCACGATGCCGGCGCAACCGCCCACGGCCTGCAGCACGCGGCCGACCAGCATCACCTCGATCGTGTTGGCGAGGGCGCAGACCGCGCTGCCCACGACAAAGATGCCGAGCCCCCAAAGGAGAACCGGGCGACGTCCGTGCCGGTCCGACAAGGGGCCGATGCCGATCTGTGCGACGGCAACCGCCGCCAGGTAGAGCGACAGCGTGAGCTGCACCATGCCGGCGGTCGTGCCGAGAATGCCCACAAGGGTGGGCATCGACGGCAGGTAGATGTTGAGGGCCAGCGGGTTGACCGCGGAAACGGCGACAAGAAGCGCAATCGACGGACGACGCTCGGCCAGTGCCGAGGAAAGACTCTTTGTCATGTGAACTGCTTTTTGGTCGGCGCCACATGCCGGTCCGGGACCAGGCCGCGCCGTCGTATGAAACACTCCGGTTACGTAGAACTATCGGCCCGGATCGGCCGGGTCAAACGTCAACATGGCGGCGACGACTGCTTCCGCAGCGTCTTCCTGCAACAGATGGCCGGCGGCCGGGACCCGGATGAGCGGCCGGGTGGATATGCGGGCGGCCAGCCGCTCACCGGTCTCGACGGGGATCCAGGCATCCTCCTCCCCCCAGAGCACCTGCACGGGGCACTCGAGCGGTGCGTAAAGCGGTTCGATCTCGTCAGTGAAGCGCTGGTCCATCTGGGCGATCTGCCGGTAGAAGCCCGCCTGCCCCGTCTCGCCCTGCCAGGGCGCCATGTGGACGGCCAGCGCCTCTTCCGACAAGGGCTTGTGGGCCGCGCCCTGGATATACGCTCGCAGCAGGGCGTCATGCGCATAGGCCGGCAGTCCGGCAAACGCCTCTTCATGCTTGCGCACGTGAGCGACGAACGGCGATCCCCAGGGGTTGAGCGCGACCGCGTCGAAGATCGTCAGGGAGCGGTAGCGCAAACCGTCGAGATAATATCCGCGCAAGGCGGTCGCTCCGCCGAAATCGTGACAGAGCACATCCGGACGCTCCAGCCGCCAGTGGCGGAAAAGCGAGGCGAGAACGCGGTTCTGAACGGCCAGAGAAACATCCTGCCCCGCCGCCATCTGCGAACGCCCGTATCCGGCCAGATCGAAATAGTGAACCTTCCAGCGTGAGGCCAGCCAGGGCGCGATCCGGCGCCAGACCTGCGAGGAAAACGGTGTACCGTGGATGAGGACCAGCGGCGGGCCGTCTCCAATCGTGCCCCAGGCGATCCGCCGGCCTTCAAAGTCATACGTCCTGTCGAGAGGCAGCATGAGGTCTCCTTTTCATATTGTCATTTAGCTAAATGACAATATGATAGCCGCATGCAAGACAGGTCAATCCAGATCAGGGCGATGTCCAGCGCGCAACGGCTGGAAATCCTGAGGCTTCTGAAAACACCGGAAACGTATTTCGCCACCCAGTGGTCGGCCGATCCGGTCGAGTTCGGCGTCTGCATGACGCTGATCGCGGAAGCGCTCGGCGTCAGCCAGCCAACGGCGAGCCGCCACATCGACCTGTTGCGCCAGGCCGGTTTCATCACCGTCCGGCGGAAGGGCAAATGGGCCTATTGCAGACGGCAGGAGGCAGTGCTTGGCGACTATCTGCGGTGGATCTCGGAAACCCTTAGCGCGGACGGCATCCCGGCCTGACGCCCTCGCGTTCCGGACGCGCAAAGGCGGGCGACCGGGTCACCCGCCTTTGCCGGCGTTCCTCGATTTTGCCTCCCCCCTCACCTTGCAAAGACACGACGCAGCATGGCGCGAAGGGCTTCGGCGCGCTGGCGGCGCCCCCGCCGGGTGAGGCAGTTGATCTCGGCTGCAGTCAGGTTCATCGGATCAAGCCGAGAAATGTCGAGATAGGTCATGTTCGCTCTCCGGTTGCAGCCGGCAACGTGCCGGCATTTCATGGAGATAAACTGCCTGATTGCGATACCCGCGACAAACTCGTATTTTCCTCCAGTCGAAACAAAAAATTTGAAGTGAAATGCGCTACAACATTCCGGCAATGAACGCCTTGCGGGTGTTCGAGGCGGTCGCCCGCCACATGAGTTTCCAGCAGGCGGCGGACGAGCTGCATCTGACGCCGTCGGCGCTGAGCTACCAGATCCGGACGCTGGAAGAGCAGCTTGGCCAACCGCTCTTCGTGCGCGGCAACCGGGCGATCTCGCTCACGCCCGGCGGCCGCAAGCTGCTCCCGGCCGTGGAGGAGGCACTGGAACGGATCGTCGAAGGCATCTCGGCGATCTCGGCAAGCCCCGACAACAACCGGCTGATCGTCTCAAGCGGTCCGGCATTCGCGGCCAAATGGCTGGCGCCCAAACTGCGACGGTTTGTCGATGCGTATCCCGATATCGAGCTGCTGGTGTCCGCCAACCTGCGCAATGTCGATTTCGCGCGGGACGATGCCGATGTCGGCATCCGCTTCGGGCTGGGCGATTATCCGGGGTTAGAGGTGGAGCCGCTGGTCGACGAGGCGGCGCTGCCGCTGTGCGCGCCCGACATGGCCGCCCGGCTGAAGACACCGGCGGACCTTGCCTCGGTCACGCTGCTCCATGACGACAGCATCCGGCACCTTGCCGACGCCCCGAGCTGGCCGCGCTGGCTCGAGCTTGCCGGCGAAACCGGTGTCGACGCCACCAAGGGCTTGCGCTTCACCCATGCCGACCACGGGCTCGACGCGGCGATAGAAGGCGCCGGGGTCGTGCTTGGCCGGCGGAGCCTGTCGGAAGCGGATATCCGGCACGGACGGCTGGTCGCGCCGTTCGGCCTTGAGCTGCCGATCCGGCCAAGATTCTATCTCGTCGGACCGCCGGCGGCCTTCCGTCTGCGCAAGGTCATCGCCTTCCGCGACTGGCTGCGCAGCGAAATCGCGGCTTGCGGGAACGCCCCGGCCCGCTGACTCCCCGGCCGACTGACCCATGAACTCAGCGCGGCAGGTCGGCCTGCGCTGCGGGACCGGCCCCGCTCAGCAGCTTGCGCTCGCGCGCAAGGCTGTAGATGCCCGTCCCCACGAGCACGGCGATGCCGGCAAGGGTGAACGTGTCGGGAATGTCCTCCCAGACAAGATATCCGATGACGATCGCCCACAGGATGATCGAATAGCGGAACGGCGCCACCAGGGAGATGTCGCCGATGCGCATCGCGTTGATGATGCAGACGAAGCCGACGAGGATGAACCCGGCTGCCGTTGCCAGGAGCAACAGGTTCTTCGCGCTCGGCATCACCCAGGTCTCGGTCACGGACAGCCCCAACCCCGTCACGGTGACACCGACAAGCGTGGCGAAGGTGACGCCAAGCGTCGGGATGTTCTTCGGCAGGACGCTTGTCGTCAGATCGCGCAGGGCCATGAGGAAGACGCCGGCAAGGGCGACCAGGGCCCAGGCGTCGAAGCCTTCCATGCCTGGCCGCACGATCAGCAAGACACCTCCGAACCCGATGGTGATGGCGGTCCAGCGGCGCCAACCGACCGGCGCGCCCAGGAACAGCGCGGCTCCGGCGGTTACCAGCAGGGGCAAGGCCTGCAGGATGGCGGTGGCGTTGGGGATCGGCATGTTGAAGAGAGCGGTGAGGTACAGCAGCGTCGCGCTCACCTCGGCGAAGACGCGAAGCCCCACCAGCCGGTTGAGCAGCAGCGGAAACCGCTTGATCGTGCCGTTGGCAACGCACCAGACGAGCAACAGGGAGAGCGCCATCGCCCCGCGCAGGAACATGATCTCGCCAAGTGGCAGATCGCTCGACACCAGTTTGACGCAGCTGTCGTTCAGGATGAAGCCCGCCATGGCGAACATCATGAAGACGATGGCCCGCCCGTTGTCCGAAAGGATCATGGTTTGCCTGTGCTTTCCTGCAATTGCTGCCGGAGACCGGCGGGCTTCGAAGAGAAACTAGTTTCGTCGCCGAATCGGAAGGTTTGTCAACAGGTTCTGAGGTTTCATCCGGACAGCGCCGTCCGGCCCCATGGACAGTCCCATCCAGACGGGCTTGCCCCGCATCGTCTCGATGAGATCGCCGCTCCGGTCGAAGTCGAGACGAAACAGGGCGATGATCCGCCCCAGCTCCGCCTCGTCGACCGGCGTGCCCTCATAGAGCGCGTTGAGAATCCGCGTTGCGCCGGCGTCAAGGCCGACATGCCAGGACCAGCGCTCGTCGCGTATGGACTGTTGCGGCTGGACGCGTACTCCGGTGCCATGGAAATGCGCGATCCAGCTTTCCAGGACCCGGGCAAAGGCATCGAGCGCCGGTTCGGTGAAGCGGAAGTCGATGGCCGTGTCGAAACGGTCCGAGCGGTCCCAGTAGATCCCCGCGTTCTCCTCGGTCAGCACATCCAGCGCCACGTCCCGCGTCGGCGTGCCGGCCTCGGCCAGCAAGGCTCCGAGCCCGCCGAACCCGCCGGTCCGCGAATAGGTCTCGACGATCTCGGCGTCGGCAAGCATCAGTTGCCCCTCCGCGGTGGTCACGGACTGTTCGCGGAACAGGATCTCCGCCGCGCGCAACCGCATCGGATCGGCGACCTTGCGCAGGACATTGTGGGCGATCAGATGCACCAGCTGGTCGATGAACATCGGCGGAATGTCGATCGGGGCCCCGCCTGAAAAGAAGGCCGCGTAACCGGCCTCGATGCTGCCACTGGCGACGAGATGGTCGCGAAAGCGCAGGATGACGCGATAGTTGTCGGCCGCGTCCGGATCGGCAATGGCGGCGAGATCGGCGTCGTCGATGACCGCGAAGGGATCGCTCATCAAATGCTCGAACAACCGGTGCTCGGCATCGCAGGACTCTTCCACCGGGTGAATTTCCGGCCGCGTGTAATAGGCCCGCAGAAAGTCCGGCGTGACTGCAAGCCATCCGTTGGCATCGCGTGTCACCAGGTGCATTCCCGATGATTTCCAGAACTGGCGCATCATTCGTCCTCGGTCACGTCCCAGATCCGGGCATGGGATTTGTCATCGGATGGCGTCACCAGGTGGAACCGTTCGTGGATGGCTCCCTCGTCATCGATTTCCCGCTGGATCGCCAGAAGCGCGTTGAGATCGAGTTCGGCGGCAAGCTCGCACGCATCGTCGATCTCGGCAGCGGCGACGGGTCGCGCGGCCTCAAGCGCGGGAGCGCCGTGTTCGTCGACAAAATGCTGTGCCAACCGTTCAATCAGCCGTTCGCGCTCCTCGGGGGAAAGGTCCGCCGGCGTTGCGAGCGTCGACCAGCCAAGGTTCTCCAGCGACAGGAAGCCCGAGACAAAGGCCTGGCGGATCTTTCCGGTCAGCCCCTCGTCCGTGTAGTTGCGAAAGGCGAAGGTGCCCGGAATGACCCAGTCCCCGGGCTCCGCCGCAAGCGGAAAGACATGCGTATCCGACACATCCAGACGGATGGCGCGCAACAACCGGGTCACGGGCGCGTCTCCGTTTCGTCGAGATATGCCAGCGCATCGTCAAGCGGGAGGGCAATTGTCTGCCCGCTGTCCGCGTTGTCGGGCTTCATCAAGAGGTTCCCTTTTTCATCAAGGCCGACGAACCGCCCGCTGCGGGGACCGTCGCCGGTCTCCAGAACAACCTGCGCGCGGTAACCGTCGGCACGGAACAGCCAGTTTTCCAGAACCGGCGCGAAACCGTCGACATCCCAGGTGTGGATCCAGGTGAGAAGGTGGCGCGACAGCGACTCGACCGCCTGGGTGCGGTCCAGTTCGGCCGCGCCTTCGTCGACGAGGCTCGTGAGATGCGGCACCTCGCCCGGTTCCAGCGGTCCTGTCAACGGCGCCAGCTGCAACGAGAGCCCCACGACAAGCCAGGCGGGCGCGCCGCTCTCGTCCAGCTCCACGCTCTGCGCAAGTTTCGCCCGGCCGACGGCAGCTCCGTTCGCCCGCAGTGTCGCCGGCCAGAGATAGGTCAGGGCAATCTCCGGCGGGATCAGGGCGCCGATGGCATCCGTCGTCGCGACCATCGCCAGGAACAGCATTTCTTGAACCCGGTCGGCGCCAACCTCCGGCTCGAGCACCAGGGCCAGTTCGATCCGTTCGAGCGAGCGTGACCAGACCAGGTCCCCGGCTCCAAGTTCCCCGGTCTCGGCTCCGGCAACCGCCACCTCGAACGGCACGGTTCCGGCGGCAACGGGATGTCCGGCAAGCAGCGGAGGAAACACCGGGTCTGGCAAACCCATGCTCTCAAATCCTGACATGAAACGCGAATCCCTTCGCAAACTGATTCAAGGCGCGGCCGGTGTCGCTGCCGGCAAGTTTATCCCAGATCGATGCGCCCGGTGACGACGTGCTCGAACTCCTGACCGTCGATGGTCAGGACCACGCGCGCGGTCAGGCTTCCGCTTTCGGCGCCGGAACCGCGCACATGGGCCTCGATTGCTTGCTGGGAGGTAACGCCCACCTGCTTCAGGAACTTCCTCAAGGACATGTTGAACGTATCGTTGTCCATGGTTTTCTCCATCGGTTTCGGCCCGTTTTCGCCCGGGCCGTGAGGCCGGGGAGATCTGCCGGTTGAGAATCTGATTCAACGGATTGTGGAACTGAATCCGGAAACCCGTGCAAGTCTCTGGTCAATCGGTCTTTCCCAGTTCCACCTGAAGTTCCGATTCCGCCCGCCGGACGGTGAGCACACCCTTGGCATCGTCCCGCTCAAGGCGACCGCGAAACCCGGCGAGCTTGACCGCCGGAACGCCGTCGATCGACAGGATCACATCGCCCGGAAGCAGGCCAGCCCGCTGCGCCGCGCCGCCAGCCTCGAGGGAGACGACTTCCAGTCCCCCTTTTTGCGGGCCCGGCGGGGTCTGGCGCAAACGGGCGCCAAGGCTGCGCCGGGGGCTTTTCGAGATGGCAGCGGCCTCGACAACACGCTGCGCAAGGGAGGCCGAGACCGCGAAGTTGACGCCGATATCGCCGTCGCCCGACTTGGTGAAGATCGCGGACAGAACCCCGACAAGGCGACCCTCGCCGTCCACCAGGGCGCCGCCCGAGGCGCCCGGATTGACCGCGGCATCTGTCTGGATGAAATCCTCCACGGCATTGAAGCCGACGCCGCCGCGCGCCGTCGCCGAGACCACGCCGCAGCTCAGCGAGATGCCAAGGCCGAAAGCATTGCCGAGCGCGCAGACGGGCGCGCCGAGCGACGGCTCCGTCCCGAAGGCCAGCGGCTCAAGGGTCACCGGCGCGCGCAGCAGCGCCAGATCCGTCGGCGCATCTCGAAAGGCGATTTCGGCCGCGACGACACGGCCATCGGGAAAGCGCAGACGGACCGACCGCGCGGCGCCGAGCACGTGATCGGCGGTCAGGAGCATCGTTCCGTCGCCGATGGCGACGGCCGAGCCTTCCGGCTCTTCCGCATTGGCGCGCCCGTCGGGCCAATCGGGCAGAACAGCCACGACCGAGGCTCTGGCGCGTTCAAGCTGAGCCGCGGTTGGAAGCTGCGCGGCGGCCGGTGCGGCGTGACCTGCGACGACCGCAATCGCCACCATGCCTGACACGGCACGGATCAGCCTCGTCGCGCGACAGGAATTCATTCCCCCGGCCGTTCGCCCGAATCCGGTGAAAGCCGAACGGCGCCCGGCGTATCGGTCGAGTAGGTCGCCGCGGAGGAGTAGTCCAGGCCGCGCGTCAGATAGGCCCAGGCTCCCGTCCCGATGACCGCAAGTGCCACGACTGCACTCAGGAATGCCTTCATTGTTCCCGTTCCTTCCGTTCGCTCGGACCGCCATCCGGCAAGGTCCGATCCGGCGCCGTCGCGCGTTTGAGAAATGACACCAGCGCATCGCGCTCCTCGGCGCTTTTCAGGCGCTGGATCGGCATCTTGGAGCCCGGCGTCACGATGTCCGGGCCATGATCGAAGAGATCGGAGATCGTCTGCTCGTTCCAGACGAAGTCGAGCCGCCGCAACGCCTCGGAATACGGATAGCCCGGCAATGTGCCGACCCGGCGACCGAAGACGCCGTAGAGCGTCGGGCCGGCGCGATTTCCGTCGTCCGGCGTGAGCGTGTGGCAGACGGAGCACTTCCGCGCGAACTGGCGCTCTCCCGGATCATCTTCGGCAGCCACCTGGAAGCGGCGGGGGAAGTCGCTCGCGACCGGATCGAAGGGCCTGCGCGGGCTGATCTGCCAAGCGTTCACGTGGTCGTCGAGGCCGGAATAGAACGCGACCTGGTCATCGCCCGTGAGCGCAAGTCCCCAGACCGGACCGTAAGGGTTCTCGTATTCCTCCAGCAGTTCCCACGCATCGGTGGCGTAGACGCGGATGCGGCCGTCGCCGCCGCCGCTCGCCAGCCGCCTGCCATCCGGCGAAAGAGCGAGAGACAGGACCGGCCGCGGGTGGGAGGCCAGCTGCTTGACGACCGTGCCACTGGCAATGTCGATCACCGCGACGACCCCGTCGGTCGCGCCAAAGGCGATCTGCGAACCGCCGGCCAGGACGCGCATCACGTTGATGCCCCAGCCGTGCGAATGGATCTCGCGCCGCAACGCCCCGCTTGCACGGTCGAAGACACGGATGCCGCCGTCATAGGAAGCGGTGTAGACGCTGGTCCCGTCGGCGGAGAAGGCGGCCGCGTTGACGTTGCCCCGGTGCCCTTCGAGAACGGCCCGCTCGGTCAGGGACGCCTCGCCTATCTCGTAGACCCGTGCGGTGCGATCCCAGGATGCGGTCACCGCGAAGCGGGCATCCGGGCTGACGCTGACGGACAGTATCTTTTCCTCGCCGGTATCGATCCGCGTCAGCATTGCCCCGTCATCGAGGTTCCACAGGATGACCGCTCCGTCGTCGCCAACGGAAACGGCCCGCCCCTGCCCTGCGAAGCGGGCGTCATTGGCCGCAGCCTCATGGCCGATCAAGCGGTGAACGATCTCGCCCGTTCCGGCCCCGATGCGCCAGAGAATGACGGAATAGTCAAACGACGTGGAGAGCGCCGCCGTCCCGTCCTGCGAAAGCGCTATGGACTTGACCGGGCCGCCATGCCCTTCGAGGCGCTCCGGCCAGGTAGCCGGAGCCGTTGCGCTCTCCCCGGCGGGCGCACCCGTATCGGCGATCGCATCGCTGCCGGCGAAAGCCAGGCATATCGCTGCGACGGCAAGCAGGAACGCAGCACCAGGATGACGCATCATGCGACCCATGCAACTACTCTGCAGGCTGCGCCGCCGGCGGATGCTTTTCTTCGCCCTGCCGGGCAAGCACTTCCTCGACCCAGAGCGAGTGATGCTCCTTCGCCCAGTTGAGGTCGACCTCGCCGCTGCCCATCGCATCGAAGGCGCCTTCCATGCCGATGGAGCCGATATAGATATGGGCAATGATGACGCAGATCAGGAACACGCTCATGATCGCGTGCCAAAGGGAGGCAAGCTGCTGTTCCTGCAGCACGGTCAGCGCCGTCGGCAGTTCCGTGCCGAACACGGAGTTCACCGCCCCGAAGGTGCCGGAGAAAAAGTGCGTGGTGTAGGGAAAGAGCAGCGACCAGCCCGACATGGAGATCGAGATGCCGCAAAGGATCGTCAGCCAGAAGATCATCTTCTGACCGGCATTGAACTTCTTTGCCGGCGGATGCAGCTTTTTCGAGAAAATGCCGCCGCCCTGGAGGATCCACTTGATGTCGCTCGTGTGCGGCAGGTTGTGACGAACCCACATCGCGAAGATGATCACAAGGCCGGCCATGAAGGCGAAGGCAAGGTAGTTGTGAAGATACTTGCCAAAGAGCGTCACCGCGCCGAAGGCGTCCGGACCGATAACCGGGAGCAGGACATAGCGGCCATACATGACGTTGAGGCCGGTCAGCGCCAGGACGATGAAGGACGAGGCCAACAGCCAGTGGCCGAACCGCTCGACCGCCGCGAAACGCGTGATCGTCTGGTCCGAGCGGCCATGCTCGATCCGGATCCGGCCGCGAATGGCGAAGAAGATGCAGAGCACCACCACCATGGCCAGCAGCGCCCAACTGGCGTAGAGCGCCAGCGGTCCGTTGCGCAGGGAGCGCCAGAGTTCGCCTTCCGACTGGACGAGGGTTGCCGCGTTCTTGTCGGGAATGGAGACGTTTCCGGCAACGCCCTGCCGCACGGCGCGCCAGAGTTCCGTGTCGGAATTCGTGCCGAGCGTGTTGCCCGGGACCTGGCCCTGGACCGGTGCTTCCGCCGCAGGATCGCCAGCGGGCTGCTGCGCGTTGGCCGAGGTGCCGGCGCCCTGAAGGACCATGACACCGAGGACCATCGCAACCAGGGCGGCAAGGCCGCGTGACAGGAGCGCCCCGCCGAACCCTCGGGCGAAGCAGGCGATTGCCATTCCGTTCATCTTCTCTCCCTCCCCTGGCATTGCCGGGGCTTCACCGCTCGTGGCGCGCGCTCATCTCCGTCCGGCAGCGCCCGTCACAAGCATTGGCGCTCAGAAGCGCTGACTGCCCGCGCGGTTCTGCAGCTCGCGACGATCCGCCTCGCTCAAAGTCTCGTCGGGTGTGCCCTGATAGACACCCTTTTGCGTGTGCAGGGCACGGTTCTGTTCCTCGTCCCGGCATCCCGGAACAAGCATGAGCGCGGTGCATGCAAGCACCGCCATGCCCCAGCCAGCCCTTCCCGATCTCACGTCCAGGTCTCCTTGTCGCTCCGCCGTCCGTCCGGACGGGATCTGCGCAATGTCAAAAGCGCCGCTCCTCCCGCGGTATCCCGGGAGATAGCGGACAAAGCCTCGTCAGCAAGGACACCGGTGACGGGTCTTGCCTTGAGCTGTCGAAAACAAAGGCGGCCATGAGCCGCCTTTGCCAGTTCCCGCCGTCCTGATCCGGACGGATCAGAAGCTCCCGGCCTTCTGCTCGTAAGCCGTGCCCCAACCCCAGGCGCCGGATCCGAAACCGCGCGCCACGACGCGTTCGCGGTAGATCGCCGAGACGACGTCGCCATCGCCGGCGAGCAGCGCCTTGGTCGAACACATCTCGGCGCAGAGCGGCAGCTTGCCCTCGGCCAGACGGTTGCGGCCATACTTGGCGAACTCGGCCGAGGAATTGTCAGCCTCGGGACCGCCGGCACAGAAGGTGCACTTGTCCATCTTGCCGCGCGAGCCGAAGTTGCCGGCCTGCGGATATTGCGGCGCCCCGAAGGGGCAGGCGTAGAAGCAGTAACCGCAGCCAATGCACAGGTCCTTGGAGTGCAGAACCACGCCCTCGTCCGACTGGTAGAAGCAGTCGACCGGACACACCGCCATGCAGGGTGCGTCCGAGCAGTGCATGCAGGCGACAGAGATCGAGCGTTCGCCCGGCTTGCCGTCCTGGATCGTCACCACGCGGCGACGGTTGATGCCCCACGGCACCTCGTGCTCGTTCTTGCAGGCGGTGACGCAGGCATTGCACTCGATGCAACGCTCGGCGTCACAGAGGAATTTCATCCGTGCCATGATTTTTCCCCCTTACGCCACGCGCTCGATGCGGCAAAGCGTGGCTTTTGTTTCTTGCATCTGGGTGACCGAGTCGTAGCCATAGGTCTGGGCCGTGTTGGTGGCCTCGCCAAGGACATACGGGTCGGAGCCCTTCGGATATTTGTGACGCTGGTCCTCGCCCTGGAAATGCCCGCCGAAGTGGAAGGGCATGAAGGCAACGCCGGTGCCGACGCGTTCGGTCACCATCGCCATGACCTTGACCTTGCCGCCTTCCGGACCGTGCACCCAGACCATCTCGCCGTCGCGAATGCCGATATTGTTGGCATCGCGCGGATTGACCTCGATGAACATGTCCTGCTGCAACTCGGCCAGCCACGGGTTGGACCGTGTCTCGTCGCCGCCGCCTTCGTATTCAACAAGGCGCCCCGATGTGAGAATCGTCGGGAAATCCTTGGAGAAGTCGTTTTCCTGGATCGACTTGTAGCGGGTCGGGACGCGCCAGAAGGTCTTGTCCTCGTAGGTCGCGTACTTGTCGAGCAGGTCGCGGCGGTTGGTGTAGAGCGGCTCGCGGTGCAGCGGCACCGGATCCGGGAAGGTCCACACCACGGCGCGGGCCTTGGCATTGCCGTAAGGGGCGCAGCCATGCTTGATCGCGACGCGCTGGATGCCGCCGGACAGGTCGGTCTTCCAGTTGGTCTTCTCGCCAGCCACCGCATCGATCGCAGCACGTTCTTCCGTGGTCAGGTCCCCGTCCCAGCCCAGCTTCTGCAGCATGGCCATGGTGAACTCGGGATAGCCGTCCTCGATCTCCGAGCCGGTCGGCCAGGAGCCTTCCGCCAGGAGATTGTCGCCATCCTTCTCGACGCCGAAGCGGGCGCGGAAGCCCATGCCGCCCTCGGCAACCGGGAGCGAGGTGTCGTAAAGCACCGCCGATCCGGGATGGTTCATCTCGGCCGTGCCCCAGCACGGCCATGGCAGGCCGTAGAAGTCGCCGTCGGCCGGCCCGCCGATCGCGCGCAGGGTCGTGCGGTCGAACGTGTGCTGGTTGGCCATGTGCATCTTGAGGCGCTCGGGCGACTGGCCGGTATAGCCGATCGTCCACATGCCGCGATTGAACTCGCGGGTGATGTCCTCGATGAGGGGCTCCTCGCCGTTCACCTCGATGTTCTTGAACATCGTGTCGGCAAACCCGAACTTCTGCGCCAGCAGATAGGCGATGGTGTGGTCGGGCTTGGACTCGAACAGCGGATCGATGACCTTCTCGCGCCACTGGAGCGAGCGGTTCGACGCCGTCACCGATCCGGAGGTCTCGAACTGGGTCGTCGCCGGAAGCAGATAGACGCCGTCCTTGCGGTCATGCATCACCGCCGACATGGTCGGGAACGGATCGATGATGACCAAAAGGTCGAGCTTCTCCATCGCCTGCTTCATGTCCGGCAGGCGGGTCTGGGAGTTCGGGGCGTGGCCCCAGAACACCATCGCCCGTGTGTTGTCCGGCTGAAGGAGGTTTTCCTTCTCTTCCAGCACGCCGTCGATCCAGCGCGACACCGGAATGCCGGTCTCGTACATCATCGCCTTGTCGGCGCCGTCTGCGCCCTTCATCGTGGCGAAGCGGGCGGCCAGATCCTCGAACGGAACATCCCACACGCGGGCCCAGTGCTTCCACGAGCCTTCGGCAAGGCCGTAATAGCCCGGCAGCGTGTCGGCGAGCACGCCGAGATCCGTCGCGCCCTGCACATTGTCATGGCCACGGAAGATGTTGGTGCCGCCGCCCGACTTGCCCATGTTGCCGAGCGCCAGCTGGAGCGCGCAATAGGCACGGGTGTTGTTGTTGCCGTTGGTGTGCTGCGTGCCGCCCATGCACCAGATCAGCGTGCCGGGACGGTTGTTGGCGAGCGTGCGGGCAACGCGCTTCAGCTGCGAGCCGGGAACGCCGGTGACGCGCTCGGTCTCCTCGGGCGTCCAGTTGGCGACTTCCGCCTTGATCTGGTCCATGCCCCAGACACGCTGGCGGATGAATTCCTTGTCTTCCCAGCCATTCTCGAAGATGTGCCAGAGAATGCCCCAGATCAGGGCGACATCCGAACCGGGCCGGAAGCGCACATATTCCGAAGCATGGGCCGCGGTGCGCGTGAAGCGCGGATCGCAGACGATCAGCGGCGCCGCGTTCTCTTCCTTTGCCTTCAGCACATGGAGGAGCGAAACGGGATGCGCCTCGGCAGGATTGCCGCCGATGATGAAGATCGACTTCGAGTTGTGGATGTCATTGTAGGAATTGGTCATCGCGCCGTAGCCCCAGGTGTTGGCAACACCTGCGACCGTGGTCGAGTGACAGATACGGGCCTGGTGGTCGACATTGTTCGTGCCCCAGAAGGCGGCGAACTTACGAACCAGATAGGCCTGTTCGTTGTTGTGCTTGGCCGAGCCGAGCCAGTAGACGCTGTCAGGTCCGCTTTCGTCGCGGATCTTCATCATCTGGTCGCCGATCTCGTTGATCGCCTGCTCCCAGGAGATGCGCTCCCACTTGCCGTTGACCATCTTGGTCGGGTATTTCAGCCGCCGCTCGCCATGCGCGTGCTCGCGCACCGACGCGCCCTTGGCGCAGTGGGACCCCAGGTTGAACGGGCTGTCGAAGCCCGGCTCCTGACCCGTCCACACGCCATCCTGCACTTCCGCCAGGACGGTACAGCCGACCGAGCAATGGGTGCAGACCGACTTCTTGATCTCGACCTTGGCATTGGTCGGCCCGGCCGCCTCCGCCTTGCGTACCATGCCACCGGTCAGGGCGCCGGCAGCCGCCAGGCCGCCTGCGGCAAGACCCGACCTGCGCAGGAAGCTCCGGCGGTCCATCGCGCTGGCGCCGATTGCCTCAATGGCGGAGGCCAGGCTGGCACGGCGCGCCACGCCGCTCGTCTTTTTCCTCAGCATCACGTTTCTCCCTCGAATGCACGACAACGGCGCTGCTTCCGCCTTGTCGCGCCGGGCGCCCTTGCCCGCTTCGGGGCGAACGCCTCAACAACTCGCTTCAAGCATCGGCCACCTTGGCAGGAGGCCACGACCCGGGACCTGAAACGTCAGAACCGCGCGGTGTCGTAGAAGGTCTTGACGTGCTCGGTCTCGCGGTAGCCCGCGGCGGTCTCCGAAACCGGAGCCGCGGCCTGCGCCTCGCCGGCAACCAGCGTCGCCGAACCGGCCACGGCGCCCAGTCCGGCAAGTTTCAGGAAGCTGCGCCGATCCGCTTCAATGGCTGTGTCTTTCCGTTTCATGACACCCTCTTCGGTCTGTTCAGTTCTTGTGTTGCCGGACGGACCAGCCCGTCCTTCTCAAGTTCCGGCGACATCGCCCGGGCCGCTGAGCCCGGGAAACGCGGCCGCAATTCCTATCCTGCCTGCCGCTGCTGCGAAAACAGCCGGTCGGCCTCGTCCTCAAGATCGATGAACACCTTGCCCAGCTGCCCCAGCGCCGCGTAGAGCGCGCTGGTCGACGTCCCGGCCAGGTCCTTGAAGAAATAAGGCGCCCACGCCGCGACATGCGCCCTGAAAAATGTGCTCGCGGTCGCCGGCTCCCCGTCGCCATAGGCCCCTTCGACGAGGCCGGCCATCATCTCGCACAGAGCGGCGATATGGTCTTCCGGCTCGCTCACCTCGGGACTGCGCTCGATCCCGAGCCGGCGCATTTCCTGGCGCAGGAGGGCAAGCGGCTTCTCGTTCAGGAAACCGGTCAGGTAATAGGACGCATAGGGAACCAGTTCGCCCCGGCCCACGCCGATAAAGAGATCATGGTAATCGCTGCGAAGCGCCTGGGGATCGGCCGCGCGGGCCTCGGCGGAAAGCTGTTTCAGCGCCGTGCCAAGGGGCCCCTCGATCACGGGAAGAGCGCCAACGACCTCAAGCCAGTCACGTCCGACGGGAGCTTCCAACGCCGTGGCGAGCAGACGATAGACGATCGCGCGCTCGCCATCCTCGGCAGCAACGTCGGCGCGTCTTGTCTGTGCTTCCATGTCGGGCGGCACGCGGCCAGCCGACTCCGGCTCAAGCGTCATTCAGATCAATCTCCCTCTTCTTGAAGATTGTCATTTTGACCGGGTGGTTGCAAACGAATTCAGTTTTGCGACGCCAACCATTTTTCGTGCTATTTCATACGCATAGAAGGGATTTTAAGAACAAAAAGACACGAAATAACACAAATCACATATTCAGGCATGTTGCCATGCAGCATTTCCGTCTCGGGTCGCGTCTGATTTGGTTCCGGCAATTGACCAGACGATCAACAGTTTACCTGAAGTAGAAAAGATGACTTATCAATTCATGTTTTTGATGCCGGCAATTGACGCTCCGAAAAACGGCAAGTTCACGGCCTCCGGCCCGCCTCGGTGCGAATCGAAATTCACCCCGAGCCGGGGCGGTTCTCGTGCGGGATCGCCGGAGCGGCGGGCGCAGCCAAACAAGGCGCCAGCAGCGCCCTAGCTTTCCATGACGATGCGCGGCGCGGCGCGGTGTCCATCATCCCGGTTGCGTTCGATCTCGGCCCAGACCCTGGCGGCAATGTCCCTGTAGACAGCGGCGTGCGGTCCGTCGGGCGCGGTGACAGTCACCGGTGTGCCTGCATCTGAACTCTCGCGGATCGCCATGTCGAGCGGCACCTCGCCAAGGAAGGGCACGCCCAGTTTCTCCGCCTCCGCGCGGGCGCCGCCATGGCCGAAGATGTCGTGGCGGCCGCCGCAGTCCGGGCAGAGGAAATAGCTCATGTTCTCGACGATGCCGAGCAGCGGCACGTCCACCCGGCGGAACATGTTGAGCCCCTTGCGCGCATCGATCAGCGCCAGGTCCTGCGGCGTGGAAACGATGACCGCACCGGCCAGCGGCACGTTCTGCGCCATGGTCAGCTGCGCATCGCCCGTGCCAGGCGGCATGTCGACGACGAGCACGTCGAGTTCGCCCCAGGCAACCTCGCGCAACATCTGGGTGATTGCCGAGATGACCATCGGCCCGCGCCAGATCATCGGCGTTTCCTCGTCCACCAGGAAACCCATCGACATGACCTTGATCCCGTATCCCTCGAGCGGCTTCAGGATGCGGCCGGAGACCGGCTCGGGCCGGCCGGAGACACGGAAAAGACGGGGAATGGAAGGTCCGTAGATGTCGGCGTCGAGCACGCCGACCTTCAGGCCGTTCGCCTGGAGCGCCAGCGCCAGGTTGCAGGTGGTGGTGGACTTGCCCACGCCCCCCTTGCCGGACGCGACGGCGATGATCGACTTGACGCCGGGGACCCCGGGCTTGGCGGCGGCGGGTTCGGCGGCCTGCGCCCGACCCTGCATGGGCGGCGGCACATTGGCCGCATCGCGCGCGGCGGGCGCCGGGCGAACCGGCGCGCCGCCCTCGGGCGGCCGGGGCAATGCCCCTGCCTTGCGCTCGGAGGTGAGCGCCGCCAGCACCTTTTCGACGCCGGGAAGCTTGCCGACCACCTTTTCGGCCGCCTGGCGCAAGGGTTCGAGACCCTGCGCGCGTTCCGCCGGGACCGTGATCGAGAAGATCACCCGCCCTTCGGAGATGAAGATATCCGACACCAGCCCCAGAGAGACGATGTCGCCCTCGAGATCCGGACCCTTGACCTTCGACAGTTCCGCCAGAACCTCGTCACGCGTCGGCATCTCATCCCCCTTCTTCTTCCAGAACATCACAACATTCCCGTGCCCGATCAATCAGCCGGGAACGTAAGGCCGCAACGGGAAAGGTCAATCGGTTTCACCGGCGGCATATCGCGGCAGGCGGCGAGCCGGATCGGTAAACGAAGTTTTCAGCACACCGACAAAATGTGATGAAAATCGACGACTTTTTCCCTCCCCGACCGCATTCCTTAACCGTTCCGCCAAGTTTTCACCGGCAGGATTCCAAACCAGGGACGGACACACCGGAAGGACAAGGATCCGGGAAATGAGCATGAATGCGATCTGCTACGCCGCACATATCGACTGGACCGCGGTTCACCGCCCGGTCGAAACCGAAATCGAGCACATGCTCGGCCGTGCCAGGCGATTGAACCGCCTGAACGGTGTGACCGGGGCGATCCTGCTCTATCGCGACCATCTGGTGCAATGGCTGGAAGGCGAGCGTGGCGGTCTCGTCGACAGCCGCGACTGCGCCTCGCGCGACGCGCGGCTTTCCGGGCTTTTCACCCTGTGCGAGGGACCCGTTGCAGAACGGCTCTTTCCGCATTGCTGGCTCTACTTCGCCGACTACCGCCTTGATGACGCCGTGCCCGGCGGCCTGCTCGGCCTGCTCGCCAATGCTCCTGCACCGGTCGACCTCCCGGAGATGGCCGGCTGCATGGCCGAAGTGGCGCGCGTGCTGGAGCCCGCCCGCTTCACCCACGCGGCGATGCTCGTCTGAAATACGGATGACCCTGCGTCCTTGCTTGCCGTCAAGTTAATGGCAACACCCGAGAATCCGAGATCCGGCTTACCGAAAGCCAAGGTGTTGCTTCTACAGTGACTGCCAAGAACACGAACACGATCGAGGCAGTCCGATGAGTATCACCCGGTTGAGCTACCGGAGCAGGATCAACTTCAGCACCATGACGCTCTCCTTCGACGAGGAGATCGAGCGAATCCTGTCGCGCTCGCGGACCAACAATGCAAAAGCCGGCCTGACCGGGGCGCTGCTTTTGGCCGGCAACACCTTCCTCCAGATGATCGAGGGACCGGAACCGGTCGTACTGGAGGCGCTGGACCGCATCAGCGCCGACCCGCGCCACGGCGATTTCGCCATCATCGACCAGCGCACCGACACCGCCCGCCTGATGCCCGCCGACCCGCTCTTCTTCTGCGACGCCTCCGATGCCTGCGATAGCGTGCTTTCCAGCCTCTATATCCCGATTGCCCATTCTCCCGAACTCGTCCGGTACGACGACCTCGTGTCGGTGATGATCTTCAGCGCGACACGGGTCGCGCGGCGGCACCTGCGGAACAGGGCCCTGTCCGCTTAGCTCCGAGCGTCACAGGTTTCCACGACGAACAGCCTTCGCGGCGCTTGCCAGCCATGCCTGTCCTTCCCTACCTTGTGCCGACGCAGGACCGCCGAGACCGGCCCGCCATCTTGGCGCGGGCCGCGGAAGGAAAAATCAGTGGATACCGCAGACAGAAGCGACCGGATGCCGGACCGATTGCCGGATTTTCACGTCAAGCCGGACCCGCAGGATCCGCGGCTTTCGACGCCGGTCACCGGGCGTGACCAGAACGGAAACGAGGTCGAGATCCGCGTCGTGAACGAGCGCGCTCTGACGCTCTACCTCAACGCCCAGGAGATCGTCACCATGATGACGATCGGAGACCGCCCGGACCTTCTGGCCGTCGGCTATCTCCTCAACCAGAACATGCTGAAGGCCGACGACCGCATCACCGGCATCGATCACGACGAGGACCTGGACGTGGTCGTCGTGCGCACCGAGCGCGAGACGAACTACGAGGAAAAGCTGAAGAAGAAGGTCCGGACCTCGGGTTGCGCGCAGGGCACCGTCTTCGGCGACGTGATGGAGCGGTTCGACGAGATCGCCCTCGATCCGGAGGCCCGCTTGCGCACGTCCTGGCTCTACGCGCTGACGAAGAAGATCAACACCCAGCCCTCGCTCTACCTGGAAGCCGGGGCGATCCATGGCTGCGTGCTGTGCCAGGAAGACCGCGCCGTCGCCTATATGGAAGACGTCGGCCGCCACAATGCGGTCGACAAGATCGCTGGCTGGATGTGGCTGAACGGCATTTCCCCGGCGGACAAGACCTTCTACACGACCGGCCGGCTGACATCCGAAATGGTGATCAAGACGGCGATGATGGGCATCCCGATCCTGGTTTCGCGCTCCGGCTTCACCGCCTGGGGGGTGGAACTCGCCCGCCGCGTCGGCCTGACCCTCATCGGACGCGCCCGCGGCCAGCGGTTCGTGGTGCTGTCGGGAGCCGAACGGCTCATCTACGACATGGAGGCAAGCGAGGCCGACGGCGAGGACGCCAGACACCGGCGCAAGGGCGCGCGCAACGCGGAAGACGCCGCATGACGTCCGCTCCCCTTGCAGGCTGCATTCTCGCGGGCGGACTGGCCCGCCGGATGGGCGGCGGCGACAAGACGCTGCTGCCGCTCGCCGGCGCGCCGATGCTGGCGCGCGTCATCTCCCGGCTGGAACGCCAGGTCGGCGCGGTCGTGCTCAACGCCAATGGCGAACCGGCTCGTTTCGCCGAATTCGGATTGCCGGTCGTTGCCGATCCGATCGAGGGCTTTGCCGGTCCTCTTGCCGGTATCCTGGCAGGCCTGCGATGGGCGCGCGCCCATCACGGCGAGGCACAGGGCGTGATCTCGGTGGCCGGCGACACGCCGTTCTACCCTGCCGACCTGGCCCCGCGTCTTCTCGAGGCGCGCGGTCCCGATCCGGAGCGCATCGTGCTGGCAAGATCGGACGGGCACATGCATCCGGTCTTCGGCTACTGGCCGGTGTCGGTCGCGGATTCGCTCGAACGCTTCCTGCGCGAGGGAACCACGCGCAAGGTGCTCGCCTTTGTCGACCTTCATCCCAACACGGCCGCGGATTTCACCCCCGAGCCGGGGGCTGCCGATCCGTTCTTCAACATCAACACGCCGGAAGACCTCGACGCTGCCGAGACGCGGGCAAGGGACGAGGCATGAGCGCGGCGCACAAGGCCCCGGTATTCGGAATCGCCGGCTGGAAGAATTCCGGCAAGACAACGCTGACGGAACGGCTGGTCGCCGCCATCTCGGCTCGCGGCTACCGGGTGGCGACGGTCAAGCACGCGCATCACGCCTTTGATGTGGACCAGGAGGGCACGGACAGTCACCGGCACCGGGTTGCCGGCGCGGTCGAGGTTGCCCTCGTCTCAAGCCGCCGCTGGGCGTTGATGCACGAGCTGCGCGGCGCGCAGGAACCCTCGCTCGGCGAGATCCTCGAGCGGCTGTCGCCTTGCGACATCGTACTGGTGGAGGGCTACAAGCGCGCACCGCATCCCAAGATCGAGCTGCGCCGCCATTCAACGCTGAACGCGGAGCGGCTGGCGGACGACGATCCCAGCGTCGTCGCCATCGCCAGCGACGAGCCGGCGGCGGAGACGCGGCTTCCCGCGTTCGACCTCGACGATGTCGAGGGCATCGCCGACTTCGTGCTTGCCACCTGCGGGTTGCGGAAAGTCGCCGATGACCTCGTCTAGACGCCTCCTCGACGACTGTTTCCTGCACGACCGCGACCGGCTGCGCCACGACGATGCGCTGGCCATCCTGAGGGACCGCGTCTCGGCGACCGTCGGACACGAGACGCTCGATCTCGCAGCGGCGGCCGGGCGCATCCTGGCCGATCCCGTCCGCGCCGGACAGAACGTGCCGCTTGCCGACAACTCCGCCGTCGACGGCTATGCGTTCGCGCAAGCCGACCACGGGCGAACCGGCGGGCGCTTCCCCGTTTCGGCACGGATACCGGCGGGACATCCCTCCCCGGCTTCGCTTGCCCCCGGAACCGCCGCGCGCATCTTCACCGGCGCCGTGATGCCCGCCGGCGCCGACACCGTCGCCATGCAGGAAGACTGCGACCTGGACGAAGACGGCCATCTCGTCCGGATCCCGCCGGGCCTGAAACCCGGCGCCAACCGTCGGCGCGCCGGCGAGGACCTGAAGGCGGGCGACGTGCTGGTTGCCCCCGGCACGCGGCTGAGACCGCAGGACATCGCGGCCATCGCCTCGACCGGAACGCCCCGCGTCAATGTCTTCCGCCCGGTGCGCATTGCGCTCGTCTCGACCGGCGACGAGATCCGCCGCCCCGGTGATCCGCTGCCGGATGGCGGCGTCTATGACAGCAATCACTATCTCCTGTCCGGCCTGCTTGCCGGTTTCGGCGTGGAGATCGACGACCTCGGCATCCTGCCCGACGACGCCGCCCAGATCCGCAGGACGCTGGAACGCGCAGCCGGCGAGCATGACGCAATCATCTCGACGGGCGGTGCCTCGCGCGGGGAAGAGGACCACCTGGTCGAGGCGATCGACGCGCTGGGCACCCGGCACATGTGGCAGCTCGCGATCAAACCGGGGCGGCCGATGAATTTCGGCCAGATCGGCGACTGCGTCACGCTCGGCCTGCCGGGCAACCCGGTGGCGGCGATGATCTGCTGCCTGCTCTATGTCCGGCCCGTCCTCTCGGTTCTCGGCGGCGGTGCCTTCCTCGCCCCGAGACGCTACCAGGTTCCCGCAGCCTTCTCGGTGGAGAAGAAGAAGCCCGACCGACGCGAGTTCTACCGCGGTATCCTGGCAAGCGACGATGCGGGGCGCACGGTCGTGCGCAAGTTCGCGCGCGATGGGTCCGGACTGATCACCTCGCTGCGCGAGGCCGACGGGCTGATCGAGATCGCCGAGGAGACGGTGCGGATCGAAGAAGGCGAACCGGTCGACTTCATCTCCTTTGCCGAATTCGGCATCCCCGCACGGTAACGGCGCGACCACCTTCCCTTGCGAAAGGTCCTGTTCCGATCCGAAATCGAAGGTGTCTTCGCCACGACGATGGGGACAACGCAACGTAAAGCTGTTGAAATCCATTTGATATTGATGGGAGTATGCAGGCTGATCCGAAGGAGCGCGAAGCCGCTTCACGGCAATAACCGGAATTGCAGGGGACATCAGATGCGTTTCATGAAACTCGCGGCGGCAGCCGCTCTCGTTCTTGCGGCAGTCGGCAGCGCCGAGGCCAAGGACTGGACCAAGGTACTGATCGGCACCGAGGGTGCCTATCCTCCCTTCAACAACCTGACCTCCGACGGCCAGCTCGTCGGCTTCGACATCGACATCGCCAAGGCGCTTTGCACCGAGATGAAGGTCGAGTGCGAGTTCGTCGTTCAGGACTGGGACGGCATGATCCCCGCGCTGCAGGCCGGCAAGTTCGACGCCGTCATCGCCTCCATGTCGATCACCGAGGAGCGGCTGCAGAAGGTCGACTTCACCAACAAGTATTACAACACGCCGCCGGCGATCATCGTCCCGAAGGACAGCGACATCTCGGCCGCCACCAAGGAAGCGCTGGCCGGTAAGCTGCTCGGAGCCCAGTCCTCGACCACGCATTCCAACTATGCCGAAGCCAAGCTGGGCGATGCCGAGCTGAAGCTCTACCCCACGCCTGACGAGTACAAGCTCGACCTTGCCTCGGGCCGCATCGACGCCGCCATCGACGACGTCGTCGTGCTGTCCGAGTGGCTCGACACCGACGACGGTGCCTGCTGCAAGCTTCTTGGCACGCTGACGCCGGACCCGGTGATCAACGGCGAAGGCGCCGGCATCGCCATCCGCAAGGGTGAGGACGACCTCAAGGCGATGTTCAACACGGCCATCGAGGCCATCCGCGCGAACGGCACCTACGAGAAGATCCAGGGCCAGTATTTCGACTTCGACGTCTACGGCGGCTGAAGAGCGTTGAAACACGCAAGGCGGCGGACCTCCGCCGCCTTGCGCCTGAACGCGGTCCCAGCGCATGAATGAAGCCCTCACCCTGATATCGTTCGGCCCGGAGGGATGGGGCGACGAGATCGCGCGCGGCGTGCTGATCACGGTGAGCCTGGCGCTGGCATCGCTGCCTTTCGGCCTCGTCATCGGTTTCCTCGTCGCGCTGGCCAAGAATTCCGGCGATGCGTCGCTGCGCAATGCCGCGAACATCTACACCACCATCTTCCGCGGGCTGCCGGAACTGCTGACGCTGTTCCTCGTCTATTACGGCGGCCAGATGCTGCTGAACGAAATCGCCCGGCTCTTCGTCACGGGTGCGACGGTTGACGTGAACTCCTTCATCGCCGGCATGATCGCCCTGTCGCTTGTGTTTTCCTCCTATGCCTCGGAGGCCTTCCTTTCCGCGTTTCGCGGCATCCGGCACGGCCAGTACGAGGGTGGTTACGCGCTCGGCCTCAGCCGCGGCCAGACGATGCGGCTCGTCGTCCTGCCGCAGCTCATCCGCCTTGCCTTGCCGGCACTCGGCAATCTCTGGCTGATCCTGCTCAAGGAGACGGCCCTTGTCTCGGCCATCGGCCTTGAGGACCTGCTGCGCTGGGCGGGCATTGCCGCCCGCGTCACCAAGGAGCCCTTCCTGTTCTTCGGCAGCGCATGCCTGATCTATCTGGCCTTGTCGATGATCTCCTCGATCGGGCTGAGACGGATCGAGATCTGGTCGAAACGCGGCGAGGCGGCGCGATGAGCTGGGTGAGCACCGAGACCCTCCCCGCGCGCCCGGCGCCGCCCGCCCGCCAGGATGGCTGGAGCGCTGCCCGCATCGCCGGCAACGTGCTGATGGCGCTGTGGATCGTCGCCGGCGCCTATCTTGCCTACTACCTCGCCAGCAACGTGATGTCGGACTATGTCCGCACCTACTGGGACGACTATCTCGACGGCATCCTCATTACCTTGCAGCTGGTCGGGACATCGATGGTGACCGGCGCGCTTTTGTCGCTGCCGGTCGCGCTGGCACGGTCCTCGCGCAATCCTTTCGTCTCCGGCATTGCCTATGCCTATGTCTATTTCTTCCGCGGCACGCCGCTGCTGGCGCAGACGTTCCTGATCTATTACGGCGCCGGCACGTTCCGGCCGTTCTTCAGCGATCTTGGCCTGTGGTGGTTCTTCCGCGACGCCTGGTATTGCGCCATCTTCGCGTTCACGCTGAACACCGCCGCCTACCAGGCGGAAATCCTGCGGGGCGCCGTCCAGAACATCGACAAGGGCCAATGGGAAGCGTCTTCCGCCCTCGGCATTTCAAGGCTCGTCACCTTCTGGAAGGTGATCCTGCCGCAGGCGCTGATCGTGGCGCTGCGCCCCTATGGCAACGAGTTGATCCTGATGATCAAGGGCTCGGCCATCGTCTCGCTGGTGACCGTTTTCGACCTGATGGGCGAGACGCGGCGGGCCTATTCGCGCACCTTCGATTTCCAGGCCTATATCTGGGCTGCCGTTCTCTACCTGGTGGTGGTGGAGATCCTGCGCCGGATCTGGGAGCGGCTCGAGGCGCGGCTGACGCGGCATCTCAAGCGGAGCTGATCGACGCCTTTTTCAAGGCCTGCACCTATCCGTCATTGCGGAAAGCGCGCGTCGCGGATACCGCTTGGCGACCCTTTTCCCTCGCGGAGACATTCCATGTCCGACAACAGCAGCGGCAAGCTCGCGCCGGCCTCCATTCTCGCCCATGGCGGCGGTGGCATCGATCCGGCAACCGGCGCCGTCGTGCCGCCGATCCACACGGCGACAACCTTTGCCCGCGACACCGACTACCGGCTGACCAGCGCCGCGCATATCTATTCGCGCGATGACAATGATCTGGCACGCCAGATCGAGAGCCTGATCGCCCGACTTGAAAACGGCACGGACACCCGGCTCTTCTCCTCCGGCATGGCGGCGATCGCCGCGACCATCCGCACCGTGCGCCCCGGCGGCACGATCCTGGCGCAGTCCGGCATCTACTGGGGCACGACCTCCTGGCTGCGCAAGCACTGTGCGCATAGCGGCATCGCGCTGATCGAGGCGGAGGCCTCCGATACCGAGCGCTTCCGCGAGACGCTGCGTGAAAGCGGACCGGATCTCGTGTTCCTGGAAGCCCCGTCGAACCCCTGGCTGGCGGTCGCCGACATCGCGGCAATCAGCGAGGCCGCGCATCAAAGCGGCGCGCTCGTCGCGGTGGATGCCACCGCGGCAACGCCCTTGCTGATGAAGCCGCTCGACCTTGGCGCCGACATCGTCCTGCATTCGGCGACCAAGGCGATGAACGGCCATTCCGACGTGCTCGCCGGCGTCGCCACATGCAGGGACGCCGACAGCGATGCCTGGCGCTTCATCCGCGAGGAGCGTCATGACGCGGGCGCCGTGCTGGCACCGTTCGAGGCCTATCTGCTGCTGCGCGGCCTTCGCACCCTGTCCCTGCGCATGGAGCGCATGTGCGCCAGCGCCCAGACGCTTGCCGAGAGACTGGCCGCGCATCCCGCCGTGGAAACCGTGCTCTATCCGTCCCTTCGCGGCCATCCGACTCACGCCGCGGCCAAGGCCCAGATGCTGGGCGGCTACGGCTACCTGATGTCGATCCTCGTTCGGGGCGGTGCCGAGGAGGCGCTTGGCGTCGCCGGGCGGCTGCAGCTGATCAAGCGGGCAACCTCGCTCGGCGGTGTCGAGAGCCTTGTCGAGCACCGGCACACGATCGAGGGCGACGCCACGGGCGTTCCTGTGAACCTCCTGCGGATCTCCATCGGCATCGAGGATGTCGACGACCTTGCAGCCGACCTCGAGGCAGCGCTCGCTCCCCTCACGTCCGCGTAGCTGCGGCCCCGGTCTCGGGGCCGGGTTCCAGGTCGCGGTGGCTGCGGATCCAGGCCAGGAACGCCTTGAGCGGCGGGCGCTGGACGCCCGGGCGCGTGACCAGGTGATAGCCGTTGCCCGGCAGCACGTCCTCGAAGAGCACGCGGAGCGCGCCCGAGCGGATGTCCGGCTCGATGAAGGCGCGCGCCGTCGCGCTTACCCCCTCGCCGCGCCTCAGCCCCTCCAGCATCATGTAACCGGGCAGGTGCAGGATATTGAGGCTGCCGGTCGCAACGACGCCCTGCCGGTCGAGCCACTGGGCGATCTCATGCGTGCCGATCTCCTGCAGCCAGGGAAACTCCTGCAGTTTCGCAGGATCGGGATAGTCGGCATCGCCGACCAGCGAGCGCGCCGCCACGATGACGAAACTGGTGAACAGGAGCGGTTCCGACTGCAACCCGCTCCAGTGACCCTGCCCGTAGCGGATGGCGAGGTCGACGCCGCCAGGTTCCATCTCGACGACCTCGGCCGTGGGGTTGAGCATCAGCTCGACCTCCGGGTGGCGATGCCGAAACTCGGAGATGCGCGGCATCAGCCAGCTGACCCCGAAGGCCGGGGTCATGGTGACCTGCAAGGGCCTGGCAAGGTCGGCACGGGCGAGTTCGTCGACGGCCCGGCGCATGATGGAGAAGGCCTCGTCGAGATTGTCCGCAAGGCTGCGCCCTTCCCGCGTCAGCGCGATGCCGCGTCCCTGCCGCACCACCAGCTGCGTTCCGAAGAACGCCTCAAGGGCGCGAACCTGCTGGCTTATCGCGGCATGGCTGACATTCAGCGCGCGCCCGGCGCCGACCAGCGTGCCCGTCTCGGCGACGGTGGCGAAGGCGCGCAGGCTGGCGAGCGACGGCATCCGGCTCCACTCCATATGTCACCTCAGCTTACATTTCATCATCTTTCCTGAGTGGCATGATTTCGCGAAAACCGCAATCATCCGGGCACCACAAAGAGACGCGGAGACAGAACGATGATTGGTATTCTCGCGGAAACTTTCATGACCGCCACCCGCTCCGAGGACCGCTCGCGGGCACAGGCGCATTCCGCCAGGGTCTTGTTCGCGCAGGACGGCCGCCCCCGTTTCGAGCATGGGCGCGACGCGACCCCGACCCGTTGACAGGGGAACAGCACCTTCTGCATCCCTCCCCCTGACTCGCCCCGTTCGATGCGCTAAACAGGAAGCGACTGACACGTTCGGTCGCCCTCCTGTTCAACGTGTCGGGCGGGGCGACCTCATCCGGAAATCCCGAAGGGAGGGGCGCAATGGCGAAGGTTGCATTCATCGGTCTTGGCGTCATGGGGTATCCCATGGCCGGTTATCTCAAGAGCCGGGGCGGCCACGAGGTCACCGTCTACAACCGCACCAGTGCCAAGGCGGAAAAATGGGCCGGCGAGCACGGCGGCACGCACGCGGCCACTCCGGCGGCGGCGGCCGAGGGCGCCGACTTCATCTTTGCCTGCGTGGGCAATGACGACGATCTTCGTTCGGTGACGACCGGTCCTGACGGGGCGTTCCACGGCATGAAGCGCGGCGCGATCTTCATCGACAACACCACCGCCTCGGCGGAAGTCGCGCGCGAGCTTTATGCCGCCGCGAAGGAGAAGGGCTGCGGCTTCCTCGATGCGCCGGTCTCCGGCGGACAGGCAGGCGCCGAGAACGGCGCGCTCACGGTCATGGTCGGCGGCGACGCGGACATCTATGAAACGGCCCGCCCGGCGATCGAATGCTTCGCCAAGATGGTCGGGCACATGGGACCTGCAGGCGCGGGCCAGCTCACCAAGATGGTCAACCAGATCTGCATCGCGGGCCTTGTCCAGGGCCTGTCGGAGGCAATCCATTTCGCCAAGAAGGCCGATCTCGACGTTGCCAAGGTGATCGACGTGATCTCCAAGGGTGCGGCCCAGTCCTGGCAGATGGAAAACCGCTGGCAGACCATGCGCGACGACACGTTCAATTTCGGCTTCGCGGTCGACTGGATGCGCAAGGATCTCGGCATCTGCCTGAAGACCGCGAACGAGACGGGCGCACGCCTGCCGGTCACCGCGCTGGTCGACCAGTTCTACGCCGAGGTACAGGCGATGGGCGGCAACCGGTGGGACACGTCGAGCCTGATCGCGCGGCTGCAAAACGCCGACAAGTAAGCCGCTCCGGTCCGGCGGCGACGGCCGCCGGACCGCCATCCGCCGCCCGGCTTGCACCGACCGGTCCCACGGGCGCAAAATGAACGGGCAAGAACGCAAACCTGCGGAGCAGCGGCATGACCCGCGCAGACCCGGAGACCCGCGACCGGCACGGTCCGGGAACATATGTGCCGGAAGGATTGCCGGTGACGCTGCTGCGCCGTCCGGCGCCACCCGGCCTGCGCCGCTGGTACAGCGAAATCATAGCCTATGACGAACGCGCCGGCTGCCCGATCCGCCAGATCGAGAGCGCCTCGCTCACCGTGCCGCTGATCGTCAGTCTCGGCGAACCGTTCCGGATCGGGCTCGGCCGCAGGCCGGACCGCGAAGACGCCAGGCCGAGCTTCGCCGCCGGGCTGACGACCGAGCGGGTCTATATCGGCTCGACCGGTCGCGCCGCCTGCCTGCAGATCAACCTGACGCCGCTCGGGGCACGGCATGTGATCGGCCTTCCGGTCGCGGCGCTGACCGGCGCCATGATCCCGCTCGATGACTGCGCCGACAGGGCGGTTCTCGACTTCAAGCGAAGGATAGAGGACCTGACCGACTGGGAGCACCGCCTCGACCTTGCGGAAGCCTTCGTCTGGCGGCGGCTGTCGGTCTCCACGGACGGCACGCCGCAGGTCGTCCACGCCTATCGGCGCATCGTCGGCAGCGGCGGGCGACAGGGCATCGCCGCGATCGGCGAGGAGATCGGCTGGAGCCGCAAGCATCTCTCGCAGCGGTTCCGGGACGAGATCGGCCTGCCGCCGAAGACGGTGGCGCGCATCGCCCGTTTCGCCCGGGCACAGGCGCTGGCGCGCTTCGAGGCGGTGCCGGAATGGGCGGACATTGCCTGTGACTGCGGGTATGCCGATCAGGCCCACATGATCCGCGAGTTCGGCGCCTTTGCCGGGCTGGCGCCGCGCGCGTGGCGCGCCAGCCTCGACAATCTCGGCATCGCCACCTGGTAGAAGACGCCGGTTCCCAGGTTACATTTGTTCAATCCGAAGGATCGGCGGCGCGCTATCGACGGGCACCCCAACAGGAGCCCGAACCATGACCGAACAGCAACCACCCTGCATCTTTCCAGCCCTGCGCTTCGGCAACGCGAACCGGATGGTCGACTGGCTGCAAGAGGCCTTCGGCTTCCGCCTGCACGCCTGCCACAAGGCCGACGACGGCAGCATCGCTCACGCGGAACTTGCCCTCGGAACCTCCATGATCATGGTCGGCCAGTCGCGAGACGATGCCTTTTCGAAGATTGTCGGCGAGCCGAACGGCCCGGGCGGCAAGACGCTTTATGTCGCGGTCGCGGATGTCGACACGGCCTTCCGCAGGGCCGAGACGGCGGGCGCCACGATCGTCGAGCAGCTGACCGAGCGCGACTACGGCAGCCGCGAATTCGTCTGCCTCGACCCGGAGGAGAATGTCTGGTGCTTCGGCACCTACTGGCCGACGGCTGCAGCGGGCTGACCGCTACTCGCCGGCCGCCTCGCCGACGATCCCGGAGAGGAGTTCGTTGACAGCGGCAAGCGCCTTGCGGGAGGCCTCCGTCCCGGTTTCGGGCAGCCGCCTGTAGCCGACTGTCACCTTGCCCGGAGCATCCGGCGTTTCATAGAGGAAGACCGAATAGGGGCAGAAGGCGATGTTTCCCGCATCGGCCTCCATGGCCGCGCGCGACAGGGCGGCCGAGCAGAACAGCATCGCCTCCGCCCGGGCGAACACCTGCTCGCCCGACCCCACATCCTCGCCGGTGCGGGCCAGCATCTCGCCGATGTGCGAGACATAGTCGATCACCAGTCCGCGATTGATGATCGCGTTCTCGACATCGAAGCGCACGTCCTCGAACGCCGCCTCGACGACACGCGTCTCGGCTGCAGGGGACATGTCATCGGCGAAAGAGACCGGGACCATGCCGAAGGCGGCAAGCCCGAGCGCGGCCACGCCGCTGCGCAGGCCTCGGCCGACAGTCCAGGACAGTTGCATCATGAGAACCTCCAGTGAGCGTTCCCGCCACCGCCTGAACCGGGCCGCGGCGTGGTATCGCCCGGCACACTAGCCCAGAGCGCAGTCGGGCGCCACCAACACATTCATAAATCCGAATGCGTCTGGAGCCACCCCACCCTCAATCGTCCTTTTCAGCCCGTGGCTTCTCCGTCTGCACATAGGCAAGCGGCAGCTGGCTGGTCGACTTGATCTGCTCCATCGCGAAGGATGTCGAGACGTCGGAAATGTCGATCTTGGCGATGAGCCGCTTGTAGAAGGCATCATAGGCTTCGATGTCCGGGACCGCGACGCGCAGCAGATAGTCCACCGCTCCGGCCATGCGGTAGAACTCGACCACCTCGGGAAACTCCGAGATGACGTCGGCGAACTTGCGCAGCCAGTCGTCATTGTGCCGCGAGGTCGTGATCGAGACGAAGGCCGTGACCTTCACGTTGATCTTCTTCGGGTCGAGGATGGCCACCCGTCTCTGGATAACCCCGTCCTCCTCCAGTTTCTGGATGCGACGCCAGCACGGGGTGGTCGACAACCCGACCCGCCGGCCGACTTCGGCCACCGGAATCGTGCAGTCCTCCTGGAGAATGGAGAGAATTCGGCGGTCGATACGGTCGATCATGGATTTCCGGTCCGGATGGCAGTCGACAGAACTGGATTCATTTTTCATGAAACACAGGTAAGTCGATACTGGTTTTCTTCGCTCACTGCACGTGTGGAGAATATTAGATTTTTCTTCCAAGAGCAGGCTGAATTCCGCTTGCCGCGTTTTCCAGTCGATGTCAACTCAAAGCTTGAAAATCAAATCCCGGAGCGGATCCGGGAGCCCATCAAGCGGAGACGCGACATGTTTCCCCTCACCCGTATCGCAGCCGCGCTCGGCATGGCCCTGGCGGTTGCGCTTGCCCAGCCCGCGCTGGCCGCACCGGCGGTCACCCCTCTGGTCACCACCGAGTGGCTGGCCAACCACATTGAGCGCCAGGACGTCGTCATCCTCGACATCCGCTCTCCTTTCGCCAAGTCCGGCAAGGACGACTATCTCAAGGGGCATATCCCCGGCGCCGTGTGGAGCGAGTATCCCGGCTATTGGCGCACCGACCGCGGGTCCGTCGTCGGCGTCCTGCCGTCGGTGGAGAAGCTCGAGGCGGCTCTTTCCGAGATCGGCGTGTCCGAGGACAAGGCCGTGATCATCGTGCCGGCGGGCGGCGACAGTTCCGAGTTCGGCGCGGCCGCACGCATCTACTGGACCTTCAAGTATCTCGGCCATGACGCGGTTGCGATCCTCGACGGTGGTCACAAGGCCTGGACGGCCGAGAAGCGCCCGCTCGAGACAGGCAACGTCACGCCGGTCGGCGACATGTTCATCGCCGAGCCGCGCGACGACTATCTGATCCAGACATCGGACGTCGCCAAGCGCCTCGACACCTCGGCAATCCTGGTGGACGGGCGCCCCGCCGACCAGTTCGCCGGCAAGGACAAGCATTCCAAGGCGACGCGTTTCGGTCGCATCCCCGGCGCGCTCGGGCTTGACCAGGCCGGTTTCTACAACGACGCCGCCGGCAAGCTGAAGCCGCAGGCGGAGATTGCGGCCCTGGTTCCGGAAACCCTGGCCGACAAGTCGGTCGAGATCGTCTCCTATTGCAACACGGGCCACTGGGCCGCGACGAACTGGTTCGTCCTGCACGAGGTTCTCGGCTACGAGAACGTCTCCCTTTACGACGAGAGCATGGTCGGCTGGTCGCAGGACGGCTCGCTGCCGATGGCGTCCGAGCGCACCACGCTCGACGACCTGCGTGCCTTCCTGGGCGATCTTTTCGGCTGATACCGAAACGTCTCCTCTGCGGTATCACTCCGGATAACCTTGCGCCGGCCCTCCAAACGGGCCGGCGTTTTTTTGCTCAGCCGGCCAGTCGCGCCACCTCGGCGCGCAGGACCGGCAGGCAGTCCTCCTCGAACCAGGGGTTCTTGCGCAGCCAGGCATTGTTGCGCCACGAGGGATGCGGCATGCAGATCGCGGCCACGCCCTCTTCTTTGGTCGCCTCGTAGATCTCGCGCCAGGCGCCAACCGTTTCGCGGACCGAACCGCGCGCATGCCCGCCAAGGTGATAGGACTGGGCATAGGCGCCGATGACGATCTTCAACCGCAGCTGCCGCATGCCGGCAAAGACGCGGTCGTGCCAGAGCCGCCGGCATTCGGGCCGGGGCGGCAGGTCACCGCCCTTCGCATCGAGGCCGGGGAAGCAGAACCCCATCGGCACGATGGCGAGGCGCGCTTCGTCGTAGAAGACATCCTCCCCGATCCCCATCCAGTCGCGCAGCCGGTCCCCGCTCGGGTCCGTGAACGGCCGGCCGCTGGCGTGCACCCGCGTTCCCGGCGCCTGGCCGCAGATCGCTATCCGCGCGGTGGCGGACAACACGCAGACCGGTCGCGGCGCATGCGGAAGCGGCTTCCGGTCGGGAGCGTCGACGCAGCGGCGGCAGGCGAAAATCTCTCCCGCCAGCGCTTCCAGTCCGTCCTTCTGGGGTGCGAGCGCCATCCTTACCTCTTGCAAGCTCCTGAAAGAAAACAGATCCGCGGATTTGGTTCGGCCGCCATCATGACCGGCGCGAGACGTTTTGTTAACCACGTCCTTGAGGCGGATATTAAGGGTTGCTCACCATGATGAAGCGGTTTCAAGCATACGGGGCAAGGTCCCGGCAACCGGACGTCTGCAACACATGGCCGCGCAGGAAACAACGACCAGCAGCGAGGCGAAGACCGCACTCAACAGCGAACGTGCCCGGCGGCGGCGCGACGTGGCGCGCACCGTGCGCAACGTTCGCGAACGGTTGTCGATCAGCGACGGAAACGAGGCGAACTTCGAATACGAACTGCTGCTGACCTTCTCGAAGAACCGGCTGAGCGCGGCGATCGCGCTGCCGCTCTTCGCGCTGATCGTCGGCAGCATCTCGCTGTTGTGGATGCGCGCCGAGCTGATCGTCGGTTGGCTGGCCTTCAACATCATCGCCCATGTGCTGCTGCTGATGGCCTGCCGTCGCTTCGATCGCGAGGTGCCCGTCGACGCCGACCTGGGGCGCTGGCGCCGGCAGATGATCAGCGGCGACATGCTCTACGGTCTCACCTGGGCCGGCTTCTTCCTGCTGCAATCAACGGCTCCCGGCCATGACGGCTCAGAGATCTTCCAGTTCGCGACGATGCTGATCGTCATCGCCATGCTGACCATGTTGTCGGCCAGCCAGCCGAAGGCGCTGCTCGCCGGAACGCTGCCGATCACCCTGGCGATCGTGGTCTCCTTCCTGAACCAGCAGTCGGCCATCCACTATGCCATGATGGCGATGGCCATCGGCGCGCAGGGCTTCTTCCTGATGCTCGGCAACCAGCTCCACATCTCGACCGTGACGATGCTGGAGTTCCGTGCAGAGAAGGATCACCTGATCGCCGAACTGGAGCAGGCCAACGCCATTTCCGACGAGGCCCGGCGCCGCGCCGAGGAGGCCAATCTCGCCAAATCCCGCTTCCTGGCGACCATGAGCCACGAATTGCGCACCCCGCTCAACGCCATTCTCGGTTTCTCCGAGGTGATGAAGAACCAGTTGCTGGGCGCGCTCGACAACCCGACCTACCGGGACTACGCGGCCGACATCCACAATTCCGGCCAGCACCTTCTCAACCTGATCAACGAGATCCTGGACCTGTCGCGCATCGAAGCCGGCCGTTACGAGCTCAGCGAGGAAGCGGTGCCGCTCGCCGAACTGCTCGAGGACTGCAAGCACATGATGGCCATCAGGGCCAAGAAGAAGCACATCTCCATCGTCGAGACCTACGAGGCCGACCTGCCCAAGCTGTGGGCAGACGAGCGCGCCGTCCGGCAGATGATCCTCAACCTGATGTCGAATGCGGTGAAGTTCACCCCGACCGGCGGCGAGGTGCAGATCAAGGCCGGCTGGACGGCCGGCGGCGGTCAGTACATCTCGATACGCGACAACGGTCCCGGCATCCCCGAGGACGAGATTCCGATCGTCATGCAGGCCTTCGGCCAGGGCGCCATCGCCATCAAGAGCGCCGAGGACGGGACAGGCCTTGGCCTGCCGATCGTCCAGGCGCTGGTCCAGATGCATGGCGGCAAGCTGGAACTTCGCTCGAAGCTGCGCGAGGGCACCGAGGTCATCGTTACCTTCCCCGCCTCGCGCGTGCTGGAAGCGATGCCGGCGCTCGAGGAAACGGCAGCCGCCAGCGCCGATCCGCGCCGCGCGGCGATGCGCAGGTCGATGATCCGCAAGGCGTCCTGAGAGGAGGCGGACCCGCTTCGTCCGCCTCTCCCCTTCGCGCCTGCGCCCGCCCGTTCACGGGGCGAGCCCGAGAAACTCCGCCACCGTCTCCACGATCTTCTCATGCGTCCCTGCCCGGTCGGTGCCCTGCGGGTCATCGCAGACCGGATCGTCCTCCCACTTGCGCAGCAGTTCCGCGCCTCCCGGCTTGCACACGCCAAGGAAGGTGAAATGATGCGCGGGAGCCACCGCCACGTGGCGCGCGCCGGAAATCCGGGCGGCAAGGCCGCTGCCTCTCGGACCGACATCCACCGCCGGCCAACGGTGCTCCTCGCCCAGGTTGACGAAGAGCACCGGCACCCGAATGCCCGCGAGGCTTTCCTCCACCGCAGCATGGGTGAAGCCGGGATCGACGGAGATCACCGACGAAACGCGCGCGTCCCGCATGTCCGCCGAAAATGCCTCCGGCAAGGCCTCCAGCCGGACGCCGCCGCTGGCGAGGAAATCACATCCAGGCGATGCCTCCCCGGCCTTGCGGCAATAGTCGGCAAAGGCATCGCCGTCGAAGCGCAGGCCGGCGAGCCCCAGAACGGTGCTGCCGCCAAGCGAAAAGCCGAGCGCCGAGATGCGCTCCCGGTCGACATGCGGTGCGAGTTGCGGATCGGCGAGCAGGGCCAGGAGCGCGGCTCCCAGATCGGCGGCGCGCGGTGCCAGCCGCATGGTGCGGCGCGGAGAAGAATCGCCGGACGTGGTGCCGGGATGGTTCACCGCCAGCACGATGGCCCCGCGAGCGGCAAGGCGCGAGGAAAGCCAGGCAAGTCCGTCCATGTTGCCGCCCGAGCCGTGCGACACCAGCACAAGCGGATGTCGTCCCTTGGCGACCGCCGCGCCGATCATCGCCGGCGCTCCCACAAACAGGGCGCTGTCGCCGATGACATTGCGATAGGTGGCGCGGCCGGCCGGATACCAGAGGGAGGCAGCCAGGGGCATGGCCCGATGGCGGGCCGGCACATCCATGCGGTCATAACCGGGCAGATCCGCTTTTCCCGCCTCGGCGAGAGCCGGCGACACGGCAGATACTGCGGAAAGGGCAAACAGGAGGATCAGGCGTTTCATCTCGGGAACTCCTTCGGTAGCGATTTCCCGTCAATGCCCGCCTGCGCCCGCCCTTGCGTCCTGAAACCGGATCAAGGACGACTGGAACCGGATCCTGTACCAGGGATATCCCCGCGCCCCGACACCGTCCACCGAGGCCCTCATGCTTGTCCTGCCGATCCCTCTTGCGGTCGCCCTCGTGCTGACCTTCCTCGCCTGCCGCTTTGTGCTGCTCCGCGACGGTCCCTCGCTTTTCCCGTTGCTGCTCGGAGCGGCGGCGCTGCAGGGGACCCTGATTTCACTCGTCCAGCATTATGGAATCGCAGCGCTTCAACCCGTGCTGCCGGTGACCGCGTCGCTGGTGCCACCCCTTGCCTATCTCGCCTTCCGCCAGGCCGCGATCCGTGTTCCCGCCCTGCCCGGCGCCCTGCCGCATGCACTGGCGCCGCTCGCCGCGGCCCTTTCCGTGCCGCTTGGCCAGGGCGCGCTGCACTGGCTTCCCGATGTGGCCCTCGTCGCATTGTATGCCGGATACGGCACGGCGATCCTGCTGCAGGCGCGTGGCCGCGAGGACCTGCCGCTCGCGCGGCTCGAGGCCGGTCGCCTGCCGCAGCGCATCTGGCAGGCGGTCGGCGCCTCGCTTCTCCTGTCGGCGGCCAGCGACATGGCGATCGCCATTGCACTGTTGTCCGGCGAAGCATGGTTGCGCCCCCTTGTCGTCAGCCTCACCTCGTCACTGGCGCTGCTGGCCGTGGGGCTGCTCGGTCTCGTCGCCGCGCGCCCCGGACCGGTTGGAGAGGATGAAGAGCCGGACGCCGGCGACACAATCGCCAGGGAGCCCGGAGCGGAGACCGTGGTGGACACCGAGGCAGACCGCGAGTTGATGGCGCGACTCGACGCGCTGCTCGACCGGGACGGAGCATGCCTCGATCCGGACCTGACCCTTGCCCGCCTCGCCCGGCGCCTGCACGTTCCGATGAAACAGCTCTCGGCTGCGATCAACCGCACAAGCGGCGAGAACGTCTCCCGCCACGTCAATGGCTATCGCATCCGCCACGCCTGCAAGCTGCTGGGTCAGGGAGACAGCGCCACCGCCACGATGCTAGCCAGCGGCTTCAACACCAAGTCGAATTTCAACCGCGAGTTCCTGCGCGTGACCGGCGAGACGCCGAGCGCCTACCGGTCGCGCTTTGCGGTTGCGAAGGGATGAGGATTGGCGCGCGGCGGTTGCCGCTCAGCCCTCGCCCTTCCCCGACACGCCGGCATCGGCAAACGTCGCCATGCCATCATGCACCTGGGCGGCGGCCTTGACGATGCCTGCGGCGAGCGCCGCGCCGGTGCCTTCCCCGAGCCGCATGCCGAGATCGAGCAGCGCCTCCTTGCCCATGGTCTCCAGCGCCCGGCGATGCGCCGGCTCGGCCGAAACATGCGCAAAGAGGCAATGGTCGAGCGCGCGCGGATCCATCGCATGCAGGACGGCAACGGCGGCGGTTGCTACAAAACCGTCGACGATCACCGGGATGCGCTGCAGGCGCGCGGCGAGCACCGCCCCGGCCATTGCCGCGATCTCGCGACCGCCGACCCGGCGCAAGACCTCCAGCGGGTCCTTCGTACCGGCGATGCGCTCCACTGCCTGCGTCACGGCGGCGCGCTTGCGCGTCATGCCGTCATTGTCCACCCCGGTGCCCGGTCCGACCCACTCGGCCGGATCGCCGCCGAAAAGCGCCGCCAGCACTGCGGCCGCAACCGTGGTGTTGGCAATTCCCATCTCGCCGATGCACAGGAGGTCGGCGCCGCCGGCGGCGGCCTCCATGCCGAAGGCCATGGTCGCGGCGCAGTTGGGCTCGTCGAAGGCGTCCTCCTCCGTGATGTCGGGCGTCGGCATGTCGAGCGCGAGATCGAACACCTTGAGCCCGAGATCATGGGCGATGCAGATCTGGTTGATCGCCGCACCGCCAGCGGAAAAATTCTCGACCATCTGCCGTGTCACGCTGGCCGGAAACGCCGATACGCCCTTGTCCGCGACGCCATGATTGGCGGCGAAGATCGCCACAACCGGACGCGTCACCTTGGGCCGCCCCTTGCCGCTCCAGCCGGCGAGCCATTCGGCCAGCGTCTCGAGCCGGCCGAGGGAGCCGGCGGGCTTGGTCAGTTGCGCATCCCTCGTCCGCACCTCGGCGACCGCCTCCTCGTCCGGCCCCGGCATCTGCCGGACAAGGTTGCGGATGTCGTCGAATGGCAGGGCGGACTGGGACACGGTCATGAAACAGGAACTCCGGCTGGCGGCGTAGAACCGCCTGAACTTGGCGGCGGGCGGGCGCCGATCTATAAACCGACCGGCACGGGCTCGCAAAGGCGGACGGACAGAAAATGACAGGCGATCATCCGCAAGACGGCGAAAGCCCCGCTGGAGGCATCTCCGGCGCGATGGCGGATCTTGCCGCCTGCATCCGCTTTTTCTCCCGCCTTCCCGTTCCGTGCGTCAACAGAACCGACAATCCGGCCTCGCTTCCCGACTTTTCACGCGCGGCCTGGACCATGCCGCTGGCAGGCGCTGTGCTGGCGCTGCCGGGCGCGCTTGTTCTGCTTCTTGCCGGCGCCAGCGCGCTGCCCGACATGGCCGTCGCGCTTCTTGCGGTCGGAACCGGCATCGCGGTGACCGGCGGCCTGCACGAAGACGGGCTCGCTGATGTCGCGGACGGGTTCTTCGGGGCGGGAACGGCGGAACGTCGCCTCGAGATCATGAAGGACAGCCGCATCGGCGCATTCGGAACGCTGGCGCTGATCCTTTCGGTGCTGCTCAAGGTGGCGCTCGTCGCCGCCCTCCTCGAGCGCCACGCCGCCCTGCCGGCGGCACTGCTTCTGGTCTGTGCCGAGGCGGGATCGCGGGCGGTGATGGCGGGCGTGTGGTCCGCCCTGCCTCCGGCGCGCCCCGGCGGGCTCGCCAGCCTTTGCGGCACGCCGTCGCCCCGTGGCGCGGCGCTCGCGACGGCAATTGGCGCAGGCGGCCTTCTCGCAGCCCTCGCTGTCGTCCCGCCTGCCGCGGCCATGTGGGCTGCAGTTCTCGCGCTCCTGTCGGCGGCAGGTCTTCGCCGGCTCGCGCTGGCCAAGATCGGCGGGCATACGGGCGATGTCCTCGGCGCTGCCCAGCAATTGGCGGTCCTCTCGATCCTGCTCGGATTTTGCGCGGCCGCATGAGTGGCATGTCATCGCCTGCCGCAGCGTGATATGAAAACGAACGCGACCGTCCCTTCGGCCGGCGATCCGGAGTTGCAGCAGTTGCAGACCAGCACATCCCGCCCCGCATTCACGCGCCCTACCGCCCGGGGCCACGCCGCGCCAACACGCCTGGCCTTGGTCCTGGCACTGACGATGGTGCTGGTGGCCTGCGCCGGCCGGCCGGGCCCCGGCAGCCTGACGGTCTCGCAAGAACCGGCCCCGGACGCCACGGAGCACACCGTCCTGGTCGCCACCACGCGCCAGCGCGACACACGGCCGGGAAGCCTCTTCAGCGGCGAGCGCGCCGATGAACTGGACCATGCCGTCGCCACCGTCTCGGTTCCCCCCAGCCATGAACCGGGCAAGATCGAGTGGCCGAGCGCGCCGCCGGGCAATCCGGAAACGGACTTCACCCTGCGCGCCGCCAGCTACCTGGACGATACCGGGTTTCGCGCGGCGCTGAACCGGGAACTGGCGAAACGACCGAAGGGCCAGCGCGAGGTCTTCGTCTTCGTGCATGGCTACAACACGCGCTTTCCCGAAGCGCTTTACCGGATGGTTCAGCTGAAGCACGATTCCGGCCTGCCGCAGGTCGCGGTGCTCTTCACCTGGGCCTCGAGCGGCGAAATCACCGGCTATCTCTACGACAACAACAGCGCCACGATTGCCCGCGACGGGCTGGAGAAGACCTTGCGCGCGGTCGCCGCATCGAACGCGGAAAAGGTCAATGTCCTGGCCCATTCGATGGGCAACTGGGTGCTGACCGAGACGGCCCGGCAGATCCGGATTTCCGGCAAGCCGCTGCCCCGCAACAAGATGGGGCTGCTGGCCATGGCCGCCCCGGACCTCGATGTCGACGTCTTCAAGTCGCAGTTGCGCCGCTCCGGCAAGCCCGACCGACCCTATGTCATCCTCGTCTCGCGCGACGACCGGGCGTTGCAGGCCTCCAGCCTGCTTGCCGGCGGCAAGCAGCGGCTCGGCGCCTATGACGACGAGGAGGGACTGGCCGAACTCGGCGCCGTGGTCGTCGACCTGACCGAGGTCAAGGGCGCCGACGCGTCGAACCACGGCAAGTTCGCGCAACTGGCGCAGGCTGCCCCCGAGCTGCGCCGGGCGCTGGAATCGCTCGATTTGCGTGCGCAAGTCGGCACCACGGATGCAACGGTGGAAACGGTCGGCAACACGGCGAAAGCGGCCATCACCTTCCCCTTGCGCATCCTGACCGCTCCGATCACGGCCTTGTCGCGACAGTGACGCCACCCCACATCGACGGGATGGCGTCACCGACACCGACCGGAAACCGATATATCGCGAGCCTATGAGCGGAATTGAAAGTCCCTGCATCAAGGTCTGCCGGATCGACCCGCGAAGCGGGCTCTGCACCGGCTGCCTGCGCACCCTGGACGAGATCGCCGGCTGGGCGACGCTCAGCGCCGCCGAGCGCGGCGCGGTGATGGCGGCGCTACCCTCCCGCCAGGCGCGACTGACGGAGGCCGGCTGATGTTTCGCGGCAATCTCGCCGGAACCCTGGTCATCGCGGTTCTCGTCGCCGTGATGGTCGCCGCAGTGGTCGCCTTTCTCCTCGGTGTCGACATGCCGGGCGACGGGCCGATGTTCTCCGACAAGGGGCCGCGCGTCGTCGCGCTTGTCGCGCTGCTCATCGTCATCGGCGGCTCGATGCTCGCCGCGCCTCGTCAGGTTTTGGTGCTGCTCAAGTGGCTCGCTGTCTGGGCGTTGCTCGGCCTGTCTCTGGTGACGGCATACACCTATCGCAGCGAACTTGACGCCGTCCGGCAGCGCGTGTCGGGAACTCTGCTGCCTGGAACCGCCATGACCGATGCCCGCACGGGTACGATCACCGTGATCCGCGACCGTTCTCGGCACTACCGGATCAATGCTTCGGTGAACGGCGCGGCCGTCGGGTTCCTCGTCGACACCGGTGCTTCGGTGGTGACCTTGACCGCGCGTGATGCACGCGCCGCCGGCATCGACACCGCCGCCCTCTCCTATACGGTGCCGGTTTCCACGGCCAACGGGATCAGCCAGGTCGCGGCAATCCGGCTTGAAAGCCTGGAGATCGACGGCCTGCGCCTCACGGACCTGCGCGCCTTCGTGGCACGCGAGGAAGCCCTGGAGACGAGCCTTTTCGGGCTTTCGGCGCTTGACCGCCTGAGCAGTTGGCGTGTCGAGGGCGACAGGCTGATCCTGCAGCCCTGATCCTTCCGGTAGCAGGTGGCCTCAGCCCCACAGGCTCCAGGCGAAGCGGGCTGCGACGCTCAGCAGGAACAGGCCGAAGAACACCTCGAGCTGGCGGCGCGGCAGCGCATGGGCGATCTTCACGCCGAAGGGCGCGGCGAATGTGGTGATCGGGATGATCAGCGCGACGCCGAGAAGGTTGACGTAGCCAAGGGAAAACGCGGGAAGGTCGGCCGCGCCCCAGCCCGCCCAGATCATGCCGATGACGCCGGGAATGGAGATCAGCACGCCGGTGCCCGACGAGGTCGCCACCGCCTGGTGGATCGGCCGGCCGTAAAGGGTCATGAAGGTGTTGTTCATGACGCCGCCGCCAATGCCCATCAGCGTCGAGAAGAAGCCGATCAGCATGCCGCAGGCCGCCCGTATCGGGTTCCCCGGGATATCGGATCCCAGTTTCCAGCTCTCGCGGTTGAACAGCATGCGCAGGCCGACGACGACGGCGATGCCGGCGAAGATGCCCTTGAGCCCGTCGCCCGAAACATAGGCGGCGACAAGGCTGGCGATCAGGACGCCTGCGGGAACCGGGATCAGCCAGCTCTTGAGCAGCTCCAGATCGGCCGCGCCGCGCGCCTTGTGCGCCATGAAGGAGCGGATAGAGGTCGGCACGATGATGCCGAGCGAGGTGGCGACGGAGACATGCATGCGCACAGATTCATCGACGCCCAGCCAGGTCAGGAACTGGTAGAGCACCGGCACGAGGACGGCGCCGCCGCCGATACCGAACACGCCGGCAAGCAGGCCAGCCACCGCGCCTGACGCGATGAGAGCGACCACGAGGCCGATGACCTCGCCGTTGATCGACGACAAATCCATGAAAAGCCCCCAGCAAGGTCGTGAGATGGCGTTGGAGCGAGCCGTCGCGGGAACAGGTGGGATCGGGCTCTAGCTTGCGACGGCCCCTGTCATTTCTAACTGACCCAGTGCGGGCGATTTGTCCAGTGCGGTATCCAGGATCTCTTGCAGCGCCTCGTCGAGAACCTCGATGCCGGCGCCCGGCTTGACCGCATCCACCGTGAGGCGGCGGCGCCAGGCGCGCGCGCCGGGAACTCCGTGAAACAGGCCCAGCACATGACGCATCAGCTGGTTCGCCCGCATGCCCGCTGCGATCCGCTCCTGCGCGATCTCGCGAAAGGCGGCAACCGCCGCCGGCCGGTCGGATGCGGGATCGGCCTGCCCGTGAAACCGGCTGTCGACCCGGGCCAGGATCCAGGGATCGTGATAGGCGGCGCGCCCGAGCATGACCCCGTCGACATGTTCAAGGTGTTTTTCCGCAGCATCGAGATCGGCGATGCCGCCATTGATGCCGATATAGAGATCCGGCAGGCGTTCCTTGAGGCGATAGACCCGCTGATAGTCGAGCGGCGGAATGTCCCGGTTCTCCTTCGGCGACAGCCCCTGCAGCCAGGCCTTGCGGGCGTGCACCCACAAGGCGTCGACCCCGGCATCGGCGACGGCGTCGGCCATCGCATCGAGCGCGGGTTCCGGGTCCTGTTCATCGACGCCGATGCGGCACTTGACCGTGACGGGGATGGAAACCGCCGCCTTCATCCGGTGCACGCATTCGGCAACCAGGCCAGGCTCTTTCATCAGGCAGGCGCCGAAGCGCCCCGACTGCACCCGGTCCGAGGGGCAGCCGACATTGATGTTGACCTCGTCATAGCCGTAAGCCTCGACGATGCGCGCCGCCTCGACCATCTCGGCCGGATCCGAACCGCCGAGCTGGCAGGCGACGGGATGTTCCAGCGCGTCAAAGCCGATCAGCCTGTCGCGATCGCCATGGATCACCGCCGCCGAGGCAACCATCTCGGTATAGAGCAAGGCCTGGCGCGACAGCACACGATGGAACGCCCGGCAGTTCCGGTCGGTCCATTCCATCATCGGGGCGACGGCAATCCTGTGGTCGTTATACGCGTTCATCGGCTTTGCATTCGGGAACCTGGAACCGGGCACGCATGGCCAGGTGCGGTGGCCAGATACATGTTCGTCGAACATGGGTCGGCTGTCTCGCGACGACAATGCCGTCGGCGGCGACGGCGCGTTCTAGCAGCTTCCGCCGCAAACCGGAACCGGCAACGCCCGCCCCGTTCAAATGAAGAGCGCCCCCGCACGCCCCTCGCCCGGCGGCGGTTGCGGTCCGGTTACACGCTCCCGGCCTTCTCGATCACCAGAACCCTGGCCGGGCCATCCGGGTGCGCGACATGTTCATCGCCGCTCTCCGCGTGAAAGACGTCCCCGACTGCCAGCCGCCAGATCTCCTCCCTGCCGTTCCTGCGCGTGTGCATGTCGACCGCGCCATCAAGGACGACGAAAACCTCCGGACCGTCGTTGACGTGCCATTTGTAGGGTGCGTCGGTCCAGTGCAGCCGCACCGTCGCGCCCTCGATGTTCTCGATGTCGAGCGCGTCCCAGGCCCTGGTGCCGGTGAACTCTTTCGCGGTGACTTTTCTCATGCTGACCTCCTGTCTTGGGAGCTTGTATATTCCTCCGGAAGCTGCCATCCGGACAGCTTGCGAACCGACGTAAGCGGCATGCGTATCGAGGGAAAATTGGCTCTGGACAGGACAGACAAGCGAATACTGGCCGCGCTTGAGCGAAACGCCCGCATCAGCTTCGCCGCACTGGGGCGCCAGATCAACCTGTCCCGCACCGCCGTCCAGGACCGCGTGACCCGGCTGGAGGCAGACGGGGTCATCCGGGGCTACAGGGCCGAGATCGCGGAGGAAGCCGGTGGCCTGATGCACGCCCTCCTGTTCGTGGAGATCGCCGTGCGCCCCTGCGAGCCGGCGCTGCAATGGCTGGCATCGCTCGAAGGCGTTTGCGAGGTGTTCTCGCTTTCCGGAGAGGTCGATGCCGTTGCCAGATGCGTCATCGCCTCGCCCGAGGCCCTCGCCGGCCTCAATGACCGGGTCAGGTCCAGCGACATGATCTCGTCCTCGAGATCGCACATCATCCTCAACCATCGATAGCGTGCCGGTCGCCGAGGCCTGACGGAACGTTGAACTCCGCGCACCCGCGTCCTCAAGCCCGCTCCCGCCCCGGCAGCGAGCCATTTCCATCTCAAGTTATATGCAAATAGTATTACAACCTGTAATTGCTCTCACTGGAAATGCAGTCTATCGTTCTCTTACTCTAGGTCATCATACCTGACCTTATGGGTCGCCGCATCGTCATTGCTTCCAGGTGAGACCATGCCCAATGCGCACTCCATTGCCGCAAGTCCTCATCACCCTGGGGAATCTTCCGTAAGGTCGTATTCACGAACATTCCCGGTCGTCTTCGACAGGGCCCGCGGCCCCTATCTCGAATGCATCTCCGGCGAGACCTATATCGACTTCTTCTGCGGCGCGGGGTCGCTGAATTACGGTCACAACGCCACCGAACTGAAAGAGGCCGTCGCCAGGTATCTCGCCGAGGACCGCATCCTGCACGGCATGGACATGATGACGGCGGCCAAGTTCGAATTTCTCGAGGTGTTCGCCTCGCAGATCCTCGCCCCGCGCAACATGGACTACCGCCTGCAGTTTTGCGGACCGACCGGAACCAATGCGGTCGAGGCCGCGCTGAAGCTTGCACGCAAGGTCAAGAAGCGCCGGCACGTCATCGCCTTCTCCAACGCCTTTCATGGCGTCAGCATGGGCTCGCTCGCCGTGACCGCCAGCGCCAAGAAGCGCTCCGGCTCGCATCTGCCTCTGCGCGACACCTATTTCTTTCCCTATGAGGGGTTCGCCGGCGGGATCGACACGCTCGACCTTTTGGAAAGCTGCATCGGCCGGGCCGGCAGCGGCTACGAGCTTCCAGCGGCACTGATCCTGGAAACCGTGCAGGGCGAAGGCGGCGTCAATATCGGCTCGCAGGCGTTCCTGCAAGGCATCGCGGCGTTCTGCCGCCGGCACGACATCCTGCTGATCGTCGACGACATCCAGATGGGTTGCGGCCGCACGGGGCCGTTCTTCAGCTTCGAGCGTTTCGGGATCGAGCCCGACATCATCTGCCTGTCGAAATCCCTGTCCGGCTTCGGCCTGCCCTTCTCCCTCGTCCTGATGAAGCCCGAGCTCGATATCTGGCAGCCGGGCGAGCACGCGGGAACCTTTCGCGGCAACAATCTCGCCTTCGTCGCGGCGACCCAGGCGATCCGCACCTTCTGGAGCGACGGCCGGGCCAGCCGAAGCGCGGCCGCGATCGAAACCTCGATGCGCAACTGGGGCGCGCGGTTGCGGCAGGCCCATGGCGAGATCCGCGACATTCGCGGGCGCGGCGCGATCTGGGGCGTGGAACTCGACACGCCGGGACGGGCCTCGGCCATCACCCGCCTGTGTTTCGAGCACAACCTTCTGATCGACACATGCGGCCCGTCCGGATCGGTCATCAAGGTGATGCCCCCGGTCGTCATCGAGGAAGAGATTTTCAATCACGGCATGCAGATCCTCGCCGACTGCACCGAAACGGTGCTGCACGCCGGAAAAACGGAGGGGCCGGCATGCATATCGGCATCGTGATGGAATGCGACCTGCGTCCCGGACGGGGCGAGGCCGCCGCCTTCACCGAGGCGTTCGAGATCACCGAGCATGCCGACCGCTGCGGCATCGACTCGCTGTGGATGGTGGAGCGGCACTTCGCCGGCGAGGATGCGGCAAAGGGCACGATGGGCGCCGGCATCCCGTCCGTGTCGTCGACGCCGATGGTGATCGCCAGCGCGCTGGCCGCCCGCACAAGCCGCATCCGCATCGGCATCGGCGTCAGCATCCTGCCCCTGCACAATCCGGTCGGCATCGCCGAGGACGCCGCCGCGCTCGATCACATTTGCGGCGGACGGCTCGAGTTCGGCGTCGGCCGCAGCATGGACGAGAAGGCCTATGGCGGCTTCGGCGTCGACTTCGCCGAAAGCACGGCGCGCCAGGAAGAGGCGCTGGAGATCATCAAGGGGCTGTGGACCAACGAGACATACGGCCACCAGGGCAAGCACTACAGTTTCGAACCCGTCAATCTCGTGCCGCGCCCGCTGCAACAACCGCACCCGCCGATCTGGTTCGCCATCAACCGCAAGGAGGCGTTCCATCATCTGGGGCGGATGGGCTACCCGATCCTTATCGGCCTGCGCGGCATGACCGTTCCCCAACTGAAGGACTGCGTCGACCTCTACCGCGCGTCGTGGAAAGCGGCCGGCCACGAGGGCGCCGCGCGGGTGCTGCTGCGCGCACCCATCCATGTGGGCCGTGACACACGCTCCGGCCAGGAAGAGCCGCGCGCAAGCACCATGGCCGCCATCGAGCGGCAGTCGCGCAAGTACAAGGTCGAGATGCCCTCCTATGCGGAGCTTCTCAAGGACAAGCTGATCTATGGCGGGCCGCGCGATGTCGCCCGCCGGCTGTCGGAAATCGTCGACTATCTCGACGTCGAGGGGGTCATCGCCGAGTGCAATCTCGGCGGCCGGCTGCCCCAGGCGACCATCGAGCAATCCCTCACCTATCTGGGCACCGAGGTGCGTGACCTGATGAACAAGGAAAGGCTGGCTTATGCCTGACACATTCCAGCGACTGTACGAAGTCATCGACACGCCCCGCTTCGCGCAAGGCGGCGTGCCGCGCATCACCACCCGCAAGAGCGCCGAGGATTTCGCTCCCCGTGACGAGGGCCTCGACGTCCTGCTGATCAACACGCCGGTGCGCGAGTGGTCCTATCCCAACGTGCTGCCGATCGGTCAAGGCTATGTCGCGGCAGGCGCCATCATGGACGGGCACCGCCTCACCCGGCTCGATCTCAACGCCGACCGGCGCGTGCCGATCAGCACGCTCGATCCCGGTTACGACGCCTGGCTCTTCGCACGCCTGGACGAGGCCCTGGCCGGCGAGCCGGACGTCATCGGCATCGGCGGGATCATCACCCAGTATGCTCAGATCAAGAAGATCTGCGCCTATTGCAAGGACAAGCTGCCCGACGTGCCGATCGTCCTTGGTGGCGGCGTCGCCTCGGCCATGCCCGACTTCATGCTGAAGCACCTGCCGGTGGACTACGTCTCCCAGCACGAGGGCGAGCTCACCTTTTCGGAGATCCTGCACCGCATCGAGATGGGCGCATCCATGCAGGGCGTCGCCGGGGTCACCTACTACGAGACCGACAGCCGCGGCGAGAAAACGGAGATCCGCCGCAACCCGCCGCGCCGGACAATGACCGCCGAACAGCTCGGTCACATGCCCTGGCCGCTCCGCCACCTGTGGGACATCGAGAACACCTACCGCGTCAATCCGGTCGGTCACCTCAACCAGGGGCGCAAATGGAACCAGGGCGCGCCCGAGTCGGGCGGTAAATTCTCGGCCGAGATGATCGCCTCGCGCGGCTGCCCCTACACCTGCGAATACTGCTTCTCCGACTATCTGGGCACGGCCTACCGCTCACGCCCGCCCGCCGACGTGGTGCGCGAGATGGAATATCTGCACTACGAATACGGGGTTGAGTACATCGAAGTCCTCGATGACCTGATGCTCACCTCCTACAAGTGGGCTCTCGAATTCTACGCGGAGCTCCACAAGAGCGGGTTGCCCAAGCGCGGCGTCGAGTGGGGCGGCACTTGCCGCACCAACATCCTGGCAAACGACATCGTCCGCGCCGCACGCGAGGGGCGCGGCAACATGCTCGAACTCGGCCACGACGCAGGGCTGCGCCGGGTCGCCTATGGCGTGGAAACGGGCAGCCCGACAATCCTCAAGGTGATCGACAAGTCCGGACAGACGCCGGCGACGATCAAGACCGCGGTGCAGGAGACCGTCCGGGTGCTCGGCTATGCCTCCTGTTCCTTCATGTTCGGTTCGCCCGGAGAGACGGCGGAGACCATTCGCGAAACCGTCGACCTGTGCATCGATATGGACTACCGGCCGGAAGTGTTCTTCTTCACCACCGCCTATCCCGGCACGGTGTTCTGGCAGCTCGCCCTCGACAAGGGACTGATCCGCAAGTCGGTCGACGGCATCGTCGGCCCTGCCGACGACAGTATCATCGAGCGCTACCTGATGGGGCTTGGCGAACAGGGCGATGCGGTGCGCACCAATTTCAGCGACATGCCCGACGATGTGTTGCTGGAGCTTACCAACCAGGCGGCCCAGGACCTCAACTCCCACAATTCCCACAGGCATCCCTACCAGGACGGCGCGCCGAACAGCATCGTTCGGGACGCCACCCACGCAACGATCTGATCGCGGGCAGCAGGGAGGAAACGGTCATGCTCAAGACAAGCTTCGACCGGCAGAAACACTGGGAAACATCGCCGCGGGTCACCTCGCTGGTGGACGCGTTCGAGGCGATCGCCGCGGGGCGTTCGGGCTATCCGTCGAAACGCGAGGTGACCGCCGATCTGTCGCTGTTCGACGGACGGGAGGACATTGTCGCCTTCCACGAGCGCTACATGGGCTATAGCGGCACGTTCAACGCCCATTTCCTGGCCAGCATCCCTTACGTGCTTGAGGAGGAATGCCGTCTGGGCAACGCAATGACCGCCTATCTGACGGGCAAGAGCCGCAACCTTCGACGGACGGCTCACCTCCAGACCGTCGGCAACGCGGAGGCCGTCATCGCGCGAACCGTCGTCGCGGCAAGCGGGGGGCACATCGCGTCGCTGTCGAACAGTCCGACGGACGCCAACCGCCGCGAGTTCGAGCGCAACCGTCCGCCCGACTGCCATTTTCACCTCGGCCCCTATTTCGAGCTCGACCGGCACCGCATCCGCAACACGCCGGAGCTTGCCCGCTTTTCCGAGGGCTTCGACATCATCTACGAGGACACGGCCTTCCAGATGTACGGCCCCGACCGTCACGAGCAGGTGCCCTTCGTGCTGCAGAACCTGCGACGGGACGGCATCTTCGTCTGCCTGGAAAAGTGCTCCCATGCCAGCCGCGAGGAATATCTGCGGCGGGAGCTGGTCAAGGACCGCGATTTCAAGTCGAGATATTTCGATGCCGGCCAGCTTGAGGAGAAGGAGTTCATCCTTGGCGAAATGGTCAAGGGTCAGGTTCCGCTCGAGCATGTCGTCGACGCGATCCGGATCGAGCTGCGCTATGTGGAATTGATCTGGAACTCCGGCAACTTCTACATGCTTGCAGCCTCGGACGACTGGGCCGAACTGCAGGCCTTCAAGGCATTGCTCGGACCGGTCTGCATTCCTGACGCATACGTGTTCGACTTCCCGCGCTCGCTTTAAAGTGGTATCGACATTGGAAGGCTTGGATGCGCGACCTCTCGCGCAGCCAGGCGTTCAGCCGTTTTCACCCTTGCCGGCCTGCAACCTTGCAGCGCAAACCACTTGATCCACCCGACGAAACAGTCCCATCGTTTTCCGGAAAGACACTGCACATGAAGACCATTCTCTTCCTCGCCGGCGACGGCATCGGACCCGAGATCACCCGCGAGACACGCAAGGTCGCACAGGCGCTCAAGGATGGCCTGTCGCTCGACCTTGCCTTCGACGAGGCCCTGATCGGCGGAGCGGCGCATGATGCGACGGGCAATGCCTTTCCCGACGAGACCCGCGCCAGGGCGGATGCGGCGAGCGCCGTGTTCCTGGGCGCCGTAGGCGGGCCCAAATGGGATCACCTGACCGGCGCCGCCTCGCTCGAGCGTGTCGCCCTGCTCGGCCTGCGCAAGCAGCTCGGCGCCTTCGCCAACCTGCGGCCGGTCAAGGTCTTCCCCCAGCTGATCGAGGCCTCGACGCTGAAGCGCGAGATCGTCGAGGGTGTCGACATGATCATCGTTCGCGAGTTGATCGGCGGGATCTATTTCGGCGAGCCGAGGGGCCTGAGGACCACCGGCGACGGACACCAGGAGGGCTACAACACGCTCGTCTACAGCGTGCCGGAAATCGAGCGCGTCGTACGTGCCGCCTGCACCATCGCACGGACCCGCGACAAGCGCGTCACCTCCGTCGACAAGGCGAATGTGCTTGAGGCGTTGCGGCTCTGGCGGGAAGTTGCCACCCGGGTGGTGCGCGACGAGTTTCCCGACATCACGCTCGACCACCTGATCGTCGACAACGCCGCCATGCAGCTGATCCGCTCGCCGAAACAGTTCGATGTCATGGTGACGACGAACATGTTCGGCGACATCCTGTCCGACGCGGCCTCCATGCTGACGGGGTCGCTCGGCATGCTCCCCTCCGCCGCGCTCAACGAGACGGGCAAGGGCATGTACGAGCCGATCCACGGCTCCGCTCCGGACATTGCCGGCCGGAACCTTGCCAATCCGCTTGCCTCGATCCTGTCCCTGGCGATGATGATGGAGCACAGTCTCGGCGAGCCGCAGGCAGCGCGGCGGATCGAGGCGGCCGTGCATGGCGTGCTCGACGCGGGATTGCGCACCGCCGACATCATGTCTCCCGGCATGAAGCAGGTGACGACGGCCGAGATGGGCGACGCCGTGGTTGCCGCCCTGGCCGTCAGGGTTTCGCAAGCCGCATCCTGACAAGGGCGATCAGCGCGATGGACATGACCGGCATGCTTCTCGTCCTGTTCAACATCGCGTTGATCAACATCGTCGCCTGGCTGACGCCCGGTCCCAACATGTTCGCCGTCATGAACGCATCGCTGACGGGTGGACGGCCGATCGGGCTTGCGACCGGATTTGGCGTTGCCGCCGCCAGTTTCCTCTGGGCGGCGCTTGCCGTGCTCGGCGTGCGGGTCGTCTTCGAGACGTATCCGCAAGGGTTCCAGCTGCTGCGCCTCGCCGGTGCGGGCTACATGCTCTGGCTCGGCATCAAGGCGCTGCGCGCCGCGTTTGCCGGAACGGCCGGCGGGGCCGGCGCGGCGAACCCGTTGGCCGCCGGTTCGCGGCTCGTCGCCTTCCGTTCCGGCTTCGCGATCTGCGCCGCCAATCCGAAGGCGACCCTGTTCTTTGCCTCGATCCTCACCGCGTTCGTCCCGCCGGATGCCTCCGGCCGGCTGCTGATCGCGATCCTGCTCCTGTGCGGAGCCCTTGGTGTCGCCTGTCACTCGATCACCGCCACCGTCTTCTCGACGCCCGTCCTGGTGCGCTGGTTCGAGCGGAACAGAAACCGGGCCTATGCCGTGTTCGGCGGCATCTTCTGCTTCTTCGCGCTGGCCATCATTCACGACCTGCTCAGCGGGTGACGCAAGTGCCCGGGCGGCATTGCGCGCAAACCGGACATCAGAAATAGATTCAACGAATTAGACGAATGACTTCAGCCCCCTTATCACTCAGGAGTACCGTAGGGGAAATTGGCGTTTTCATCGGATTTCGACCAGGGAGGCCATGATGGGCAAAAGGTGGGATATCAACGATTTCGAGCAGCGTACCGGCGGCGGCGCCAACATGGTCGGCTTCGAACCGGGCACTCCGGACGATCAGGAGATCGCCGCATACCAGGCCTATGTCAGGGACGCGCTGGAGACGGCGGAGGGGGCGAACGGAAAAGCCCTGGTCATGGGAATGACCGTGCGCGTTCGCCAGGCGATGCACGACCTTGGCCTTGCGGTCACCTGCATGGATATCAGCGAAGGCGCCGTCACCTATCTGCGCAACGCGCTGCCGGATGCCTTCCGGGCCCGCGAGACCGTCCTCAACGACGACTGGATGAACCTTCCCGCCGCCCTCCCCGGCCCCGTTTCGGCGATCGTCGGCGACGGCGTCTTCTCGAACATTCTCAGCCTGGCGCAACAGAACGTGCTGCTCGGCCGACTGCGCGAGACGCTGGTTCCCGGCGGTGCGCTGGTCACCCGCAACTTTGTCATGGCCCCGGATTTTCCCTTTGCTGCGTTCGACCCGGACCGGCTTCTCGCGCGCTATCGGGCCGGCGAGCTGAATGACGGGGAATTTGCCCACGGTTTCCGGATCTTCGGTTTCTGGGACAAGGCCTTCGACCGGGAGACGCTGCTTCTCGACAACAAGATCATCTTCGAGGAGATCGACAACTGGCACGATGACGGCCGTATCTCCGAGGCCGAGTACCGCATCGTGCGCCAGCAGTATTTCGGCGGCTTGACGATCATGCCCAGCCAGGCCGACTGGGAGGAGATGCTGCGCCGGAACGGGTTCACCTTCGAGATGACCACGCTTGAGGGGCGGCTCTGGTACCAGTACGGCCCGATATACCGCTGCACGCCGGCCTGAAGCACCGCGGCGCCCTGTCCCGTGCCTACCGGCAATAGGGGTTCCGGCGCGGTTTGGTGTCGAAATGAAAGTGATCGTCGTGATGGGCGTCGGAGCCCGGCCCCAGCACCGTGGTGAAGGGGCCACAGGCGGCCTGTCTCAAGCTCCGCTGAAGGCGCGCGTGGGTGCTGCGGTCGGCGGTCGCCCGCGGCGTCACCGCGAACTCGCTGCCATCTGACAGGCCCAATCCACGGATATCGACCGCCCGGCCGAAGGAATGTTCGCTCAGCCGGGCGCCTGGCACGCGGTTCCGCCCGCGACAATCGTAGGACGCGGCGATCATCATGTCCCGCACGCCGGCACCGGCGAGCCGCCGGGTCTCCGGCAGGATCGCGCTCCCCGTGAAGCGGGCCAGCCGCAGCGCCGTATCGCAGGACAATGTCGCCGGCGGCAGCAGGTTGGTATCGCCGATACGCCGCAGGATCACCGCAGCCTCGATGCCGCAGGCGGAGCCGGTTTCTATCGGCGGCACCGCGTCGAAGTCGGCTCCCGCCGCGCCGAGCGCGACCAGGCATCCTCCCCCCGGTTTACCGGCGGCAGGCGCGGCCTGCGACGGAGGAGATGACAAGACGGGAGCAGGTGCCCGGGCCGCATCAATCCTGCCCGATCCGGCCGGCCGCGACGGTTTCGACACCGGCAGCGGTGCGCTGGCGGCATCCGGCAACGCTCCCTCGAGCCGTTCCGCAGGCCGGCGCGCGTCCATCTCTTCGCCCCCTCCGGCCGGAAGTGCGACCGGGCGCGGTTGCGGCAGCGGCAGCGCCTCCGCAAACGCCCCGGCCGACATGCAGCCGACAGCTACACCGCCGGCCAGAAAGATGGCGCAGGCCCGGACCGCGAGCGCCCTCGCCGATGCCGGCAGCCGGCAGGCGTCGTCATGGCGCGGGATTCTCACCTTCGAAAACGGGCCTCGTCCCGCGCGGTGAAATACGGATATGCTGTCGTCTTGCGGGCAACCTCTCACGCGGGCCCGCCCCGATCCGCCGTCAATGGGGACGTTCTTGTTCGAGACAATCCTGCTCCTCCGTCTTCGCCGTCTGGTTCGCGGTTTCCTGTTCGTCCCGGCGATGATCGCAAGCACCGGCGTTCTGCTTGCGATCACCGCCACATGGATCGATCGGTCGGGTCTGTTCGAGCCCCTCTTCGAGGCCGTCCCCTTCCTGGACATCACCGTCAGTGGCGCCCGCGCCGTGCTGGGCACGATTGCCGGCGCGATGATGACCGTGATCAGCCTTGTCTACTCGCTGACGCTGGTGGTCTTCACGCTGGCCGCCGGCAACATCGGTCCCCGCCTGCTGGAAACCTTCACCGGCAATCGTGTCAATCAATCGACCATCGGCCTGCTTGGGGCAACTTTTCTCTATTCGCTTCTGCTGCTCTATGCCGTGGGCGACGACGAGGTCCCGCGACTGGCCGTCGCCATTGCCATCGCCCTGGCAACGCTGAGCTTCTTCCAGGTCGTCTATTTCGTGCACGACACGGCGAAGCGGGTGATGGTCGACAATGAAATCGGCCGAACCCAGCGTTCGCTGCGCTCGGCGATCGACCGGTTGCTGGACGAGGAGCCGGCCGAAAAGGCCGACGACCACGACGCGGTTCCCGATGGCGAAGGCCGTGCCGTCATCGCCCGCCGCTCGGGCTATGTCACGGCGGTCGAGGCGCCTCCGATCCTGCACGAGGCCACGAAGAAGGACGGATTCGTGCGCGTCGTCGCCCGTCCGGGACATTTCATTCTGGCCAGCACGCCGATTGCCTATCTCCACGACGAGGGCGAGCACGACAAGGCAAAGCGGATCGACGAGGACGTGCTGCATGCCTCGATCCTTCTGGCCGACGCACGGGCGGCCGATGGCGACATCCTCTTCAACGTCCATCTCAGCGTCGAGATCGCGTTGCGGGCGCTTTCGCCGGGCATCAACGACCCCTACACGGCGATCAGTGCCATCGACCAGTTGTCGGCATCGCTGGGAATGATCCTGCAGCGCGGCGCGCCCTCCTCGCTGGTGTGCGATGATGACGAGAAACCGCGCGTCTGGCTGGAACTGATCGAGGTCGGCGAGATCGTCGGCACGGCGCTGCATCCGCTGCGCCGCGTGGCCAGCGGCAACGTGATGATGACGCTGCGCCTGATCGCGGCGGTCGGCCGCATGGCGCTGGTGACGCGCAGCGAACATGCGTATCTGCTCAAGACCCACCTGCGCCTGATCGCGACCGATGCCAACACCGCCGTTCGCAACCGCGACGACCGCCGCGAGATCGCCGAAGCGCTGCGCCATGCCCATCGCAACCTTGCCAGGCATCCGGCCCGGACCTGAGTCTCGAAGACCGGCATCATACCCCGGCTCCGTGGTGCGGGGATTTCCTGGCCGGCCCGGCGAGGACAGCGACCCTGCCGAAGCGGGGACAGGCGTCTTTGCTGTGACAGGCGGGATGCCCACGGCCGGCCTCCCGCCTGGAAAAAATTTGGATCAATCCGGTGCAATTTTGAATCAAATATTGCAAAAAAATTGTCGTGTTTTGTCCAAATCCGGCCTTTTCGAACAAATGTCCCTTCAAAAAACGATCGGCACCGTGAAGGCCCAGTTCTTACGCCCCGCCTCGGGTGGGATCAACGGGAAGGGCTGCGCCCGCTGCACCGTCTTCACCGCCTCGCGGTCGATCGCCTCGTTGCCGGAACTGCGCGCCAGCTTGACACCGGCGAGCCGGCCGTTGCTGCTGACCACAAAAGTCACCAGTGCCTCGCCGCGCTGCCGGCCGATGCGGCCGCGCTTCTTCGCCCGGTCGATCCTGCGATAGACCTTGCCGGTATATTTCGAGGCATCGGCATTGCCGAATTCCTTCGACTTGCCGATGTTCTGCGATCCGCCCGCCTTGGCGGTGGCGCTCGACCGGCCGCCAGCGCCGCTCGTCGTTTTCTTCGTTCGAACGCTTGCCGCCTTCTCCTTCTGCCGCTTGACGGTTTTCGCCTTCTTTGCCGGCGCCTCCCGGCGAACCTCGGAGACCTTCAGGTCCTTCGGCCGTGCCTGCGGCATCGGCGCCGCGACCACCGCCTCGAGCTGCTCGGTCGAGGGAACCGGCTGCGCCTCGAGCGGCGACACGCTCGCCTTAACGGGAGCGGCCTCCTCGGGCGTTTCGGTCGGCTGCTCGACGGCCGTCGCAACCGCCACCGCGGCGCTCGCGGGTGCCAGGGCCGCCATTTCCATGGGCCGGGCCTGGACGGTTTCCTCGGCCGGGGCCGTCTCGTCGACCTGTGACAGGGCTTCCGCCGTCTCGGTCTCGACAGGTGTCGCCTCCGCCGGCGGCTCGACTGCCTCTACAACCTGCTCCGGCGGCACGGCCTCGCTTTGCGGGACGTCCGGGGCGCTCGCCTCCTCGCCGGTCGTCTCCTTCAGCGCGGTCGAATGCTCGACCGGCTTTTCCCCTTCCGGAGCGTCGATCGGCGTCACCGTCTCGGACGTTTCGCTGGTGACCTCGTTGTGCTCGCCATCGGCGCCCGCCTGCAGCGCGTCAACAAAGGCGTCGCCGAGTTCCGCCGACAAGATGGCTCCGCCGCCCTCCATCTGCACGCCATCGCTCTCGTGCATGATGACGGCGACCGTCGAGGCGTGAACGGCCGTCGAGATCGCAAGGGCCGCCACGACATGATGCGGTCTCAGCTTCATCACTCAGCTCCCCTCGTTACCAGCGACACCTTGCCCGCGCCGGCGCGATACAGTTCGTCGGCGATCGCGAGCACGCGGACCGCCTCCAGTTCGCGGTCGACTGCGAGCATCACGGACGGCTCGCCGGAACGCTCGCCGCTCTCGTACCCGGCCCCGCCGCTCGCGCCCATCTGCGTGAGATAGGCGGCAACATCGGTCGGCCGGCCGCGATAGGTCAGGCTGCCATTGCTGTCGGCGAAAAGCGCATCTGGCGGCGCCAGCGGTGGTGCGTCCGTCGTCTCGACAAGCGTCACGTCGGGATCGGCCGGCGGCGACAACTGCCCCGCGATCAGAAAGAAGATCAGCATCAAAAAGACGATGTTGATCAGCGAGATGGTGCTTTCCGCCTGGCGTTTCGGCGGTTTCTGGCGAACCCTGATCATCTCGGCCTCGCAACGATCACTTGCAGCGCGCCGCCGCCACCGCGCAGCAGCTCGAGCGCGCTCACCAGGTCCTGGGCACGCGCGCTCTCGCGCGGCACAAGAAGCGCTGTCTTCGCACCGGCCTCGATCAGGGACGAGACCACGGTTCCCGGTGCCTGCGGGTCGACAGGCGTGCCGTTGACGGTCAACCCGCTCTCGTCGACGGTGGCAAAGATGTCGGGGCGCGATGCGCCCGCACCGCCGCCGCCGCCCGGGGCCGCCAGCTCGACCTGCGCGAAACGCGTGAAGGTCGACGACAGCATGAAGAACAGCAGCAGCAGGAAAATCACATCGATCAGCGACGTCAGCGACAGGCGGCGCCTGCGCGGGGTGGCGAATTCAATGCGCATTGGCCACCCGTTCGTAGCCCCCGGCATCCGCGTCCTCGACCTCGGCGACGCCGGCCCGGCCGCCGCGTGCCTGCTCCAGCAGAACGGCCGATGCGAGCGTCTCGATGGCGACCTTCTCGTTCTCGATCTGCCCCTCCAGGTAGGTGACGACGAGCGAAACGGGCATGGCGACGGCGAGGCCTACGGCTGTCGTCAGAAGCGCCACCCAGATGCCGCCGGCGAGCAGCGAGGGGTCGACGGCATTGCCCGCCGACTGCAGCTCGCGGAACGCCTCGATCATGCCGAGCACGGTGCCGAAGAGCCCCAGCAGCGGCGCAATCTGCGCGATGGCGTCGAGCCCCTTCATGCCGCTGTTGTAGCGGTGCAGCCGGCGGGTCGCCGCCCGGGCAATGTCTTCCTCGACCAAGGCCTTGTCGGCATTGCCGGTTTCGGCCGCCTGCATGGCGATGGCCACGGCTTCCTCGGAGGCGCTGCGGATGTCTCCGAGCGCCTGCCACGCCTCGCGCCGGCGGCCATGGGCCCACAGGCGCACGGCGGCTTCAGAGCGACCCGGCCGGCCCACGCGCTGCAGCCAGAACTGCGCGAGCTTGAGGATCACCACCGTCAGCGCGATCACGGAGAGCCCCGCGAGCACGGCGACGACGGGACCGCCGAGCTCAAGGAAACCCGTGACGGAGGTGAGGATGTCGGCGAAGGACATGACGGCTTCCTATCGGTTCAGGGGAATGTCGGCGCGGCTTGCAAGAGCGAGTTCCGCCTTGCAATGCGGTGCGGAGCCATCGCCGCAGCGGGCCGGCCCGTTCACCAGGATGCGGCCGAGCCGGTCGCAGGACACGCCCGAGAGGTCGAACTGGCGAACCGACGTCTTGTCGGCGACGAGCGCCCCGAAATCGAAGGTGGTCAGCCGGTCGACAAGGCCGTCCTTGTCGAACAGCACGAACTCGAAGCGCGGCTCGGGAAGATCCGCGCCGGTGGCGTTGCGCACGACGAAGGTCAACCGGCAACCGTCCGCGG
>NZ_JASHIK010000030.1 GCF_030733745.1 Stappia sp. MMSF_3263
CCCCGGCAGCGCCGTGGCCGCCCGCCCCGCCATTGCCGGCGACCGACTGGGTGAAGACGCCGTCGGAGAATTTCTCCCGGGTCAGGATCGTGCCGGTATTGGTGACGTTGATCGTGCCCCCGTCGCCGCCATTGCCGCCGATCCCGCCGATACCCGTACCGCCCGTGCCGCCATTGCCGCCGGATGTCTGGACGAGCACGGCCGTGACGTTGATCTCGCTCGTCGTGATGCTGCCGCTGTTGGTGAGCGTGGCAAGGCCGCCATTGCCGCCATTGCCGCCTCTGGCCCCGACATGCACGTGCCCCAACACGCCGCGTTCCGAGACCCCTCCGGTATTGCCGTCTCCGCCGATGCTGCGCACCCGGACACCGACATAGGCGCCGTTGCCGATCGTGATCGTGCCGCTGTTGTTGATCGTCGCCGCCCCGCCATGGCCGCCGGCACCGCCCTGCCCGCCGGCAAGTCCCGTGAACGCGCCGAGAACCAGGTCATCCGTGGTGCCACCGCCCAGGCCGCCGGCCCGTCCCGTGCTGGTTGCCTCCAGCGCGGAGCTTTCGTCGCCGCCCACCGTCAGGGTTCCCGCATGGGTCAGCGTCACCGTGCCGCCCGCCCCGCCGGTGCCGCCGGCCCCGCCGCTGACCACCTGGGACCTGGTCGAGACGCCGCCGTTCCCGGCCAGTCCGCCAACCGCCAGGACGGCGTGTCCGGTAATGTTGGTGGTCAGCGAGCCGTCGACGAGGAGATTGACCGTCCCCCCGCTTCCGCCCGCGCCGCCCGGCGCGCCGATGATCGCGACACCGATGTTGAGTTCGTCGCCGTTGCCGCCCTGGCCGCCATTCGAGACGACACTGGTCGGAAGCACCGTGCTGCCCGGCGAAGTGCCCACGCTGCACGCCACCGTCCCCCCGCTTCCGCCGGCTTGGGGCAGCACCGTCCCGTGACCATCGGCGCCCGCGCCGCCGTTCCTGACGATATGCAGTGTGCTTCCCGCGCCCGATGCCTCGCAGGCGGGAAGTGTTGCGCCGTCCGCAAGGGCAGCGCCTGAAATCATGATCGCGATGAGGGAAGTTCCAAGCCGCAGCCGGTCGTGCACATGCCTGTGTCGCGCGGCCTTGGCCATCGTCAATTCCTTTGAAGAATACCGATATCCCTTGATTAGTCTTTGATTCTCGCCCTCTTGTCCATGAATCAGGCGGATTTCCGCGGGCGCGCGGGTCCGGCACGCGACGCCCTGCGGCCCCGTTGGCAATGCAAACCGTTCCTGATTGAAAAACGACTGCCGAACGGCCTATCCGACCTTGCGGATGCTCGGCGCGGCATCGAGAACCAGCGGATCGAAGCCCGCCCCGCCCTGCTCGATCATGGAGAACAGCTGGGCGCGCATTCTGGGCGCCCAGAACTTGCTGATATGATCCGCAACGCCGTCGATCGCTTCCTGGCGTGGCCGCGTGCGGAAGAAACCGGCGATCTGGTTGGCCATGTAGGTGAGTTTCTCAGGCGACATTTGCGTCTTTCCGCGAGTGAATTCGTTCGGGTCTCGAGAAGATTTCGAAGCCGTCCGTCCGGCCAAGACCGACAAGGCATATGCCGGCCCCCTCGGCCGTCTCGACGGCGGCGGCGGTCGGCGCCGACGCGGCGACCAGCACGCCGCAACCGGCCATCGCGGTCTTCTGGACGAGATCGACCGACGCCCGGCTGGTGATCAGCATGATCCCGGAGGCGGGCGCGATGCCCTTGCGGACGAGCCCGCCGACGAGCTTGTCGAGCGCATTGTGCCGGCCGACATCCTCGCGCACCGCCAGCATGCCCTGTCCCGGCAGCCAGAAGCCGGCCGCATGCGCCGACCTTGTGGCATCATGAAGCGGTTGATGCGCGGAAATCGCCGCCATGGCCTCGCGGATCTCACCCGCCGCCACCGGCGCCAGCCGGACCGTGACCGGCGGCGGCGGCCGCATGGCCTCCTCCAGGCTGTCGATGCCGCACAACCCGCAGCCGACGGGACCGGCCATCGACCGCCGGCGCTCGTTCAGCCGCCGGCCGGCCTTCTCGGCAAGCCAGATCCTCAGGTCGATCCCGCGCACCGCCCGCACGGCCTCGACCGAGACGATCTCCTCGCGCGTGGCAAAGCCCTCGGTGATCGAGAAGCCGGTGGCGAAATCGTCCAGATCGGCGGGCGTTGCCATCATCACCGCCTGGGTCGACCCGTTGTAGCTGAGCGCGACGGCCATCTCTTCGGCCAGCTCGCGCGTCGAGGTGGCGAAGCGGCCGTCGCGGCAGACGACACCACTGACGGGGCGATGCGTCGCCATGGCTACTCGGCCGCCTCGATGCGCCGCGACAGCGTGGAGAATTCCTCGTATTTCTCCTGCCAGTCGGTCGGGCCGTTCGAGGGCATGACCTGCACCGCGGTCACCTTGTATTCCGGACAGTTCGTCGCCCAGTCGGAATAGTCGGTGGTGATGACATTGGCCTGTGTCGTCGGGTGGTGGAAGGTCGTGTAGACGACGCCCGGCGACACCTTGTCGGTGATCTTCGTCCGCAATGCTGTCTCGCCGGACCGGCTGGCGAGCTTGATCCAGTCGCCGTCCTTGACGCCGCGCACCTCCGCGTCATGCGGATGGATCTCCAGCAGGTCCTCCGCGTGCCACACCACATTGCCGGTGCGCCGGGTCTGTGCCCCGACATTGTATTGCGACAGGATCCGGCCGGTGGTCAGCAGCAGCGGGAAGCGCGGCCCGGTCTTCTCGTCCGTCGCGATATAGTCGGTGCGGATGAACCGCCCCTTGCCGCGCACGAACTCGTCCACATGCATCACCGGCGAGCCGTCCGGGGTCTTGTCGTTGCAGGGCCACTGAACCGAGCCTTTCTCCTCCAGCAGCGCGTAGGAGACATTGGCGAAGCTCGGCGTCGTCGCCGCGATCTCGTCCATGATCTGCGAGGGATGGGTGTAGCTCCAGTTGCCGCCCATCGCGTTGGCGAGCATCTGGGTCACCTCCCAGTCGGCATAGCCGTTCCTCGGCGCCATCACCTTGCGGACCCGGTTGATCCGGCGTTCCGCGTTGGTGAAGGTCCCGTCCTTTTCCAGGAAGGTCGAGCCGGGCAGGAACACATGTGCGTAATTGGCCGTCTCGTTGAGGAAGAGGTCATGCACGATGACGCAGTCCATCGCCGCAAGGCCCGCCGACACGTGCTTGGTGTCCGGGTCGGATTGCAGGATGTCTTCGCCCTGGCAGTAGAGACCCTTGAAGGTGCCGTCGACCGCCGCGTCGAGCATGTTAGGGATCCGGAGCCCCGGTTCGTCGGAGATCGAAACGCCCCACATGCTCTCGAAGATGTCGCGCACCTCCTGCCCGTTGACATGGCGATACCCCGGCAACTCGTGCGGGAACGAGCCCATGTCGCAGGAGCCCTGCACGTTGTTCTGGCCGCGCAAGGGGTTCACGCCGACGCCCGGCCGGCCGATATTGCCGGTCAGCATGGCAAGGTTGGCAATGCCGATGACGGTGGTCGAGCCCTGGCTGTGCTCGGTCACGCCAAGGCCGTAATAGATCGCGCCGTTGCCGCCCCTGGCATAGAGCCGCGCGGCCTCGCGCAGGTCCTGCGCGGGAACGCCGGTCAGGCTTTCCACCGCTTCCGGGCTGTGCTTTTCGTCCGAGACGAATTCCGCGTAGTCGGCGAACGCGTCCTGGTCGCAACGTTCGCGAATGAAGGCCTCGTCGAACAGCCCTTCCGTGACGATCACATGGGCAAGGGCCGTCACCACGGCGACATTGGTGCCCGGCCGCAAGGCCAGATGATGGGCCGCCTCCACATGCGGGGTCTTGACCAGGTCGATGCGGCGCGGATCGACGACGATCAGCTTCGCCCCCTGGCGCAAGCGCTTCTTCAGCCTCGAGGCGAAGACCGGATGCCCGTCGGTCGGGTTGGCGCCGATCACCACCACCACGTCGGTCTGTTCGACACTGTCGAAATCCTGCGTGCCGGCGGAGGTGCCAAAGGTCTGTCCGAGGCCGTAGCCGGTGGGCGAATGGCAGACCCGGGCGCAGGTGTCGGTGTTGTTGTTGCCGAACACCGCGCGGGTCAGCTTCTGCACCAGGTAAGTTTCCTCGTTGGTGCAACGCGAGGAGGTGATGACGCCGATGGCGTCCTTGCCCAGCTCATACTGGATGGCGCGTAGCCGCGTCGCCGCGAAGGACAGCGCCTCCTCCCAGGAGACCTCCCGCCAGGGATCGGTGATCTTCTCGCGGATCATCGGGTTGAGGATGCGGTCCTTGTGCGAGGCATAGCCATAGGCGAAGCGCCCCTTGACGCAGGAATGGCCGCGATTGGCCTTGCCGTCCTTGTAGGGCACCATCCGCACCAGCTCGTCGCCGCGCAGCTCCGCCTTGAACGAGCAGCCGACGCCGCAATAGGCGCAGGTCGTCACCACCGACCGGTCGGGCGTGCCGATCTCGATCACCGACTTTTCCTGCAGGGTCGCCGTCGGGCAGGCCTGCACGCAGGCGCCGCAGGAGACGCATTCGGAAGCGAGGAAATCCTCGTGCATGCCGGCCGAGACCCGGCTGTCGAAGCCGCGCCCCTCGATGGTCAGCGCGAACGTGCCCTGCACTTCCTCGCAGGCCCTGACGCAGCGCGAGCAGACGATGCATTTCGCCGGGTCATAGGTGAAATAGGGGTTGCTTTCGTCCTTCGCCATCCATTGCGGATTGGCCTCGCCCGAGGTGTTCTTCGCCCTGAAATGCGTGTCGACGGCCTCGTAGCGCACGTCGCGCAGGCCGACCGCGCCGGCCATGTCCTGCAATTCGCAATCGCCATTGGCCGCACAGGTCAGGCAGTCGAGCGGATGGTCGGAGATATAGAGCTCCATCACCCCGCGCCGGAGGTCCTTCAGCCGGCCCGTCTGGGTGCGCACCACCATGCCCGGCTCCACCGGCGTGGTGCAGGAGGCGGGCGTCCCGCGCCGGCCCTCGATCTCGACGAGGCAAAGCCGGCAGGAGCCGAAGGCATCGACCATGTCGGTGGCGCAGAGCTTCGGGATCTTGATGCCCGCCTCCACCGACGCGCGCATCACCGACGTGCCTTGCGGAACGGTGACGTCGAAACCGTCGACCGTCAGGGTGACCATGGTCTCGGACGTTGCCGCCGGTGTGCCGAAATCGGTTTCCTTGATCAGGGTCATGGGTCTACTCCGCCGCTTCGGCCAGGGGCCGGGGGGTGAAATCCTGCGGGAAATGCGTCAATGCGCTGACCACGGGATAGGGCGTGAAGCCGCCCAGCGCGCACAGCGATCCCGCCTTCATCGTCTCGCACAGGTCCTTCAGCAGAACGATCTGCTCGTCCGGCCGGTCTCCCCTGGCGATCCGGTCGACCGTCTCGACCCCGCGCACCGCGCCGATCCGGCAGGGCGTGCACTTGCCGCAGCTCTCGATGGCGCAAAACTCCATGGCGAACCGGGCTTGGCTCAGCATGTCGACGGTGTCGTCGAAGACGACGAGGCCGGCATGGCCGATCAGGCCGTCCTGCGCCGCGTAGTCCTCGTAGCCGAAGGGCGTGTCGAACAGCTCGCGCGGGAAGTAGGCGCCGAGCGGGCCGCCGACCTGCACCGCCTTCACCGGCCGGCCGCTTGCCGTGCCGCCGGCGATCTCGTCGACGATCTCGGCAAGGCTGAGGCCGAAGGCAACCTCGAACAACCCGCCCCGCGCCACGTTTCCGGCGATCTGCAGCGGGATTGTACCACGCGAGCGGCCCATGCCGAAGTCGCGATAGAACGCGGCGCCGCGTTCCAGGATGACCGGCACGCTCGCCAGCGAGATGACGTTGTTGACCACGGTTGGCCGGCCGAGGAACCCCTCCAGCGCCGGCAGCGGCGGCTTCGCCCGCACCACGCCGCGCTTGCCCTCCAGGCTGTTCAAGAGCGAGGTCTCCTCGCCGCAGACATAAGCGCCCGCGCCGACACGGATCTCCATGTCGAAGGCGTGGGCGGAGCCGAGCACCGAGCCCCCGAGCATCCGCTCCTGCCGGGCGATCCTTACCGCCTCGCTCATCACCTCGATGGCGTCGGGATACTCGGAGCGCAGGTAGACGTAGCCCTTGGTCGCCCCGACCGCGAGCCCGGCGATCGCCATCCCCTCGATCAGCGTGAAGGGATCGCCCTCCATCAGCATCCGGTCGGCGAAGGTGCCGCTGTCGCCCTCGTCCGCATTGCAGACGATGTATTTCTGCGGGGCATCCGCGCCCGCGACGGTCTTCCACTTGATGCCCGTCGGGAAGCCCGCCCCGCCACGGCCGCGCAGGCCGGACTCGGTCACTTCCTCGACGATCTCCGCGCCCGTCATGCCGATCGCCCGGCGCAGGCCCGCAAGCCCGCCATGCGCCTCGTAGTCGGCAAGCGACAGCGGATCGACGACGCCGCAGCGGGCGAAGGTCAGCCGCGTCTGCCGCTTCATCCAGTCCAGTTCGTCCGTCGGGCCGAGGGCCTTGGGATGATTCTCGGACGCCTCGAACAGGCCCGCGACATCCGCCACATCCATCGGGCCGAACGCAAGCCGGCCGGCGGCCCCGTCGATCTCCACCAGCGGCTCCAGCCAGACCATGCCCCGGCTGCCGTTGCGCACGATTTCCACATCGACGCCGCGCTGCCGCGCCTGCGCCTCGATCTCGGCCGCGACCGCATCGGCGCCAAGCGCCCTGGCCGCCGCATCCCGGGGAACGAAGATCCTCATGCGCCCACCTCTGCCAGCAGGGCGACGGCACGCGCCTCGTCCACCCGCCCGACAAGGCGCTCGTCCACCATCGCCGCCGGAGCGCAGGCGCACAGCCCGAGGCAGAAGACCGGTTCAAGCGTCACATTGCCGTCCGCCGTCGTCTCGTGCCAGTCGACGCCGAGCCTTTCGCGCATCCGCTCGGCAACGGCATCGCCTCCCATGGACTGACAGGCCTCGGCACGGCAGACCTTCACCACATGCCGGCCAGCGGGTTTCTCGCGGAAGTCATGGTAGAACGACATCACGCCATGCACCTCCGCTCGGCTCAGGTTGAGACCTTCGGCGATCACCGGCAGCGCACCGGCCGGGACGAAGCCGAATTCTTGCTGCACCGCATGCAGGATGGGCAGGAGAGGCCCTTCGAGTTGGGCAAGTTCTTCGACAACGGCGCTCGTCCGCTCCGCGATCTCTTGCGATGACAACTGCAAAACCATTTATTCCTCCCTCGCCGTGCCGGCATGACGGAACCTCTGCAATACAGGGCGAAACATCAACAGCGCTGTTCCGTTGAGCGATTGCACATTTCTATAGATGAGCAACGGACTCCAATTTTTTACTTGCCGAAACCTGCCGCGCCAGACGCAGCAGCGCCGCGATCAGCGGTGCATGCGGCTCGCGCCGGGTTGTCACCAGACCGACCATCGTGCCGACATCGGGTTCGGTGACCGGGATGATCCGCAGCGTTTCGCTTGCAAACGTCTCCGCAAGGCTCTGCGGCACGATCGTCGCCCAGCGCCCGCTGCGCACATGTGCCATCAGGGCCACGATCGAATCCGACTCCAGTGTCGGCGTCACGTCGGCATTCATCTCGGCGAGCATGCTGTCGACGATGCGGCGGTTTTGCATGCCCCGTGTCAGCAGGCAGAGCGGCACACGGCCGACCTCGCGCCAGGTGACCCGTTTTCGCTCGCTCAGTGGCGCGCCGCGCGTTGTCACCAGACAATGGCTTTCCCGGTAAAGCGGGACCTGGACGACCCGGCCGACGGGTTCGTTTCCAAGATACGTGACGCCGGCATCTATCTCGAGATTCTCCAGCAGCGACAGGATGTCTGCGGAAGACCGTGACAGGATGGAATAGCGCACTCCCGGATTCTGCTCGGCGAACGGCATCGTCAGTTTCGGGACATAGGACAGCGCCGTGGGGATCGCGGCGATGCGCAAGTGACCGCTGAGGCCGTCACGCACCGTCTTGATCTCCTGTTGCATTGTCCGCACGTCGGCGACCAGCCGCCGCGCCCAGTCCAGCACCCGCTGGCCCTCCGGCGTCAGGCCCTGATAGCGCGAGCCGCGCAGCACCAGCAGCACGCCGAGTTGCTCCTCGAGCTGCTTGACGGCCGCCGACAGGGTCGGCTGGGTCACCCCGCACTCCTCCGCCGCCCGGCCGAAATGCCGCTCGCGGGCAAGCGCCATGAACATTTCCAGCTTGTCGATCACGACCGGCCTCCGCACTGCATGGCCGTTTCCGGCCAGACAGGACCCGGGCACGGGGAACGCGCCCGGGTCCAGGTAACCGTGGTGATCAGGCTTTCGCCGGTTCCGCCCCCTCAATGGACTCCATGTGATGTTTATCGGCCACCGGCCGCACCATCGCGTTCGCCACCAGGGCGATCACCAGCAGGGCCGCCATGGCATACATGGTGGTGTTGTAGAGGCTGGGCGTCGGATCGACGGTCCCCGGGGGCGCGATCTCCATCAGTTGCGCCACCGTCACCGTCTTGGCCGCGACAAGCTGGTCGAGCTGGTCGACGCCCGCGCCGAACTTCTCGGCGAAGGTTGCCGGATCGATCTTGGATGCAAGATCCGAGATCGCGTTGGTCAGCGACATGTTGCGCAACTGCGTGATGGCGAGCGGGCCCAGCACGCCGGCGGTGCTCCAGGCGGTCAGCAGGCGTCCGTGGATGCCGCCGACATACTTGGTGCCGAAAATGTCCGCCAGATAGGCCGGGATCGTCGCGAAGCCGCCGCCATACATCGTGAAGATGATCATGGTGGCCGCATAGAACATGACCAGCCATGTCACCGCCGGGTTCACGCTGACCTGCGCCGCCGCGAAGGGAATGGACAGATACAGGATGATGCCCAGGACGAAGAAGCAGTGATAGGTGTTCTTGCGCCCGATATAGTCCGACGTCGACGCCCAGAAGAACCGGCCGACCATGTTGAAGACCGAGATCATGAACACATAGGTCGCCGCGAAGGCGGAGTTCACGATCATCGGCAGGGTCGTTCCGAAAATCTCCGACATCATGGTCTTGGCGACACCGATCACGCCGATGCCCGCCGTCACGTTGAAGCACAGCACGATCCACAACAGGTAGAATTGCGGCGTCTTCAGCGCCTGGTCGATATGGACGTTGTTCTGGGTGATCATCTTGCGCGAGGCGGCATCGGCGCTCGGCGGCGTCCAGCCGGCCGGGAGCCAGCCTTCACGCGGCACCCGGTAGGAGAAGGCGGCGATGATCATCACGAAGAAATAGACGATGCCGAGCGTGAAGAACGTGCCCGCCGCTCCGGTGTTTCCCGTGCCCACCACATAGATGCCTTCCTGCAGCGGGACCGGAGCGGCCGCCACCTGCTTCGCCCCGGCGATCACCACCTCGACCAGTTGGCCGTTCACCTCGGCCATCCGCTTGCCGCCCTCGGTGACAAGCTCGACGGCTCCTTGCGGGCCCAGATAGTCGGGCGCCTTGTAGAACAGGCCGAGCAGGTATTCCTTGATCGGCGTCGCGATCATGGCGCCGCCGCCAAAGCCCATGATGGCCATGCCCGTCGCCATGCCGCGCCGATCCGGGAACCAGCGGATCAGCGTCGACACGGGCGAGACATAGCCAAGGCCGAGGCCGCATCCGCCAAGCACGCCATAGCCGAGATAGAGAAGCCACAGCTGGTGCGTCATGATGCCGACGCCGCCGATGATGAAGCCGCCGCCCCAGCACATCGCGGCGACCACGCCCACCATGCGCGGCCCGACCTCTTCCAGCCACTTGCCGGCAAAGGCCGCGGCCAGACCGAGAAACACGATGGATACGGAGAAGATCCAGACCACGGACGACAGGCTCCAGTCGCCGGGCGCCGCGGCAACCACGCCGAACTGCTTGATCAGCGGCGGATTGAAGATGCTCCATGCATAGACGGAGCCGATGCACAGATGGATGGCGATCGACGCCGGCGGAACCTTCCAGCGGTTGAACCCGTCCTCTGCGACGATGTGTTGTTTCTTCAGCCTGTCAAACATGCACCAATTCTCCTCCCATGCACGAATATCCGGGCATTCGGCGAAGACGGTCTGGCCGGTGCCGGCAATCGACATCCTCTCCCGGCCGGACCTTTCGGACCGGATGCCCGCTGCCGGTTGCATCGTCCCGCCAGAGGCCTCCCGCCCCTGGCCGGGAGCGGCAGCCCCCGAATGAAAGCGGGAGCTGCGTCCAGGCAGCGCCATGACATGAGCAAGTTCGAAGCCAACTCGAGGAAATAAGTGTTATCAATGACTTGATAGAAAACGGCTATTCAGGAAGGTCAATTTGTCCGGCCCCCCGGGCGAAACGCTGCATGGCATGGACATTTTGTCCGCCATCGGCAGCTTGACCTTCGCCTCTCAGGCCTCCAGTGGCGAGATCTCCGGCGGGGAGGTCTCCGGTGGGGAGGTCTCCGGCAGCCAGATCGTGAAGATGGTGCCTGTTCCCGGTGTGCTGTCGACACGGATGTCCCCGCCCTGCCGGCTGACCAGCGTCTGCGTGATCGACAGGCCGAGGCCCGTGCCCTGCCGGCTCTTGGTCGTGTAGAATGGGTCGAAGACCCGCTCCAGCACCTGCGCGCTCATGCCAACGCCCGTGTCGGCGACCTCGACGGTCACACCTTCGGTGCCGTCCCGGGTCGTGTCGCGCGTCTTCAGCGACAGGACGCCGCCTTTCGGCATCGCGTGCACCGCATTGACGATCAGGTTGATCAGCACCTGCTGCAGCTCCGTCCGGTTCATCAGCACCGTGCGGCGGGCCAGCGGCTCGCGCCGGACCTCGATCTCGGTCTTGCGCAGCAGATGGCGCACCAGCGGCAGGCAGTCGGAAATGACCTCGTCGGGTGCGTGGCGGTCGGCATAACCGGCATACTCGTCCGGCTTGGCGAATTGCAGCAGCTTCATCACGATCTGGTTGATCCTGTGCACCTGCTCGTCGATCAGCCGGATCTCCGTGCCCGCGACCTCGGCCCGTTCTCCAAGAAGCATCCGGAGCACTTCCAGGTTCCCTTGAATGACGGCGATCGGATTGTTGATCTCGTGGGCGACGCCTGCGGTGATCTCGCCGATGGCCGCCAGCTTCTCCGACATGATCAGCTGCTTGGTGGTTTCCTCGAGCTGCCTGTTGGCCTGCATCAGGTCGCGCGTTCGCTCCTCGACACGGTCGTTCAACTCCTCGTTCCAGGATCGCAACTGCCGGTCGCTCTCCTGAACCAGGTCGAGCAGGTGGTCGAGATGCTGCGCCACGCGGGCGATTTCGTCGCTCTCGCCATTGGAGCGGGTGCGGGCGCCAAGGTCGCCGCGTTCCACCCGCGCGATCGTGTCCGTCATCCGCTCCAGCGGCTTGAAGACGCCCCGCGCCCAGCGCAGGAACATCGGCACGCTGCCGGCGGTGACGACCACGAAGCCGAACAGGACGGCAATGAGCGTCGCCAGCTTTTCTTCCTGGAACGGCGTTTCCAGAAAGCCGACATAGAGCATGCCGACCCGCTCGCCGCGGCTGTCGACGATCGGCTCGTAGGCGGAGATGTACCAGTCGTTGACCACGAAGGCGCTGTCGAGCCAGACCTGCCCCTGCCCCAGGACCCGCTCGCGCACCGCCGCCGAAACCCGCGTGCCGAGCGCCCGGCGATCCTCGAAGAGACGCACATTGGTGCTGACGCGCACATCCTCCAGGAAGAGCGTCGCCGTTCCCTGGCTGCCCTCCGGAAGGCTCGCCTCGCGGTAGACCAGGTCATTGATCGTGTCGATGAACACCAGGTTCTGGTTGAGCAATATCCCCCCGACAAGGGCGGCCGAGGAACTGCCGGGCATCATCACCGGGCTTGCCGAATGCACGATCATGCCCCTTGTCTCGGTGGTGCGCGCGCTCGGCACCGCGTTCGGCGTCGGAATAAGGTCAAGGCTCGCGCGCGCCGCCAGGTCCGGCGAGATGCCGGCAAGGTCCTCGCCCTCGAAAATGTCGACGCTGGTCGCCGGTTCCCCGTTCATCGCCTTGGCGATCACCGGCCAGTCGCGGCCGGGCGGCGGCCGGGCGCCGGCGGGCGAGGCAGCCCGCACCGCGCCCTGTCCGCTTACGAGATAGAGGAAGTCGAGGCCCAGCGCCTCCCGGCGGCGCTCCAGCAGGGCGGCCAGTTCGCCGCTGTCCCGGCTTGCCAGGATATCGCGAAACTCCGCCGACTGGCCGAGCGCGTCGATCCGCTCGCCGGAATTCTCCAGGATCCGCGTGAAATACTGATGGGCGATGGTCAGGTCGCCATTGACCTTGGATTTCAGCAGGGAATCGAATTTCGAGTTCCAGCGCACCATCGCCCAGCCGAGGAACAATGGCAGCACGACCAGCGTCGGCAGCAGCGCGATGGCGAGCAGCCGGACCCGGACGGAGAGACGGCTGCGGTGGGCCGACGCCCCCTTGGCCTCAGCCATTCCAGTCCGCGAGCTTGCGGTCGATGGTCTTGCGCGAGACGCCCAGGCGCCGCGCCGCCTCCGCCCGGTTGCCCTCGCTCGCCGCCAGCACGGACAGGATATGGCGCCGTTCGACCTCTTCCAGCGTCTCCGGTTCCAGCCTGTCGCGACCGGCCAATGCCGACCCGCCCTTGCCCGATATCTCCTCCGGGAAGCGGCCGAGAATGAGCGAGCGCTCGATCATGTTGCGCAGCTCCCGCACGTTCCCCGGCCACTCGTAGGCGAGCAGCCCGGCGACGGTCTCCGCGCCCATCGGCGCCGGCGGCATGCCCAGTTGCACGGCCAACTTGCTCATGAACAGCTCGGCCAGTTCGCGAATGTCGTCGCCGCGTGCGCGCAGCGGCGGCATCTCGAGCTGCAGGACATTGATGCGATAATAAAGGTCCGCCCGGAACCGCCCGGCATCCACCTGGCTCTCGAGATCCGCATTGGTGGCGAAGACGAACCTGAGGTCGACCGGCACCTCGCGCTCCGAGCCGATCGGGCGGACCCGGCGGTCCTCGATCGCCCGCAGCAGCTTGCCCTGCAGCGGCAGCGGCAGGTCGCCGATCTCATCTAGAAACAGCGTGCCCCCTTGCGCATGCATGAAGAGCCCCTCCCGGTTCGACCCGGCGCCGGTGAAGGCCCCCTTCAGGTGCCCGAACAGCTCCGCCTCGATCACGTCGGCCGGGATCGCCGCGCAGTTGACCGGCACGAAGGGCTTGTCGCTCCTGTCGGACAGCTCGTGGATCGAGCGGGCCGCGACTTCCTTGCCGGTGCCGGATTCGCCGGTGATCAGCACCGAGGTCGGCAGCGGCGCGACCCGGGCGATCGTCTCGCGGATCAGGCCGATCTGGGGGGAATGGCCGATCAGCTTGTCGCGCAGCAGCAGGTGGTCTGACGTTGCCTGCAGCTGGTGACGCAGCACCTGGTTCTCCCGCGACAGCGTCACCCGGTCGAGACAGCGGGCAACCGCGTTGAGGAGCTGGTTTGAGCGGAACGGCTTCAGCACGAAATCGACGGCTCCGGCCCGCAGCGCCTGGATCGCGGTCTCCAGGTCCGCATAGGCCGTCATCAGGATCGCACGGGCGAAGAAGCCGATCTCCCTTTGCTCGGCCAGCCACTCCACGCCGGACTTTCCCGGCATGATATTGTCGAGGATGACGACGTCGAAGTGATGCGCATCCAGCTTGGCCGAGGCCATGGCGGTGTCTTCCGCCTCCTCGACCTGCTTGCAATAGGGCGCGAGCGTCCTGACCAGAAAGTTCCGCATGCCCGGCTCGTCGTCCACAATCAGGATCGAGGCCTGCGACAGCCACGGCCCGAATTCCGCGTCGGCAGACGCCTGCGCTGCGCGTTTGGACGCCACCGTCCCCATGAGCTCCCCCCGGCTTTTGCTGTCGTTTTATGTCTATTTGTCCCCAGGGATAGCACAGCCCGACGCCCGACATAACGCCCCGGAGCGAATTCCGCCCGTCCTTATGCCTCTTGCGTGGTGTTTTGTTATACTATAACAATCATGCCGCTTCGCAGCCAGCCGCCCGGCCCCGGCCGGACCCCGTTGCAACCGGTGGATCTTCCGATGCCCTCTCGCCTTTATGTTGACGCCCGCCCGGCCGGCAACTATCCCTTGTCATCACGTGCTGGTGGCCCGGATTTCAGGTCTGGGCTGAAAAGGGAACGCGGTTCAAACCCGCGGCTGCCCCCGCAACTGTGAGCGGCGAGCGACCGGTCGATGGCCACTGGAGAGATCCGGGAAGGCGACCACGTCGTGACGACCCGCGAGCCAGGAGACCTGCCTGCACGTTTGTTCTCGGTCCGGGCGGGGTGCACCGGAGCGCTTGGTGCGCCCGTTCCAGCCGATCGTGCGTGCTTCGCGTGTCTGCGCTCTCCCTTCCGGCCCTGCCGATGCACCGGATGCGTGGATGAGCGAATGACGATTGCGACAAGGTTTCCCGTTGAGGCCGACAGGACGAATTTCTCCGTCAAGGACGAGATTCGCGACTACTGGACAACCCGCTCCGAGACCTTCGATCTCTCCTTCGGGCACAAGATCCGCACCGATGCGGAGCTGCTCGCCTGGGCGTCCCTGTTTCGCCGTCACGGGCGGATCGCCGACGGCGCGAAGGTGCTGGAGCTCGCCTCCGGCACCGGCGAGATCACCCGCGTGCTGGCGCGTCTCGGCTGCGACATCGACGCCATTGATCTTTGCGAGGCGATGATCGAGCGGGCCCGGCGCAAGCACCCCGAAACCCGCGTGCGTTTTCATCTCGGCGATGCCGAGAACACCATGATGGCCGACAACGCCTATGACGCCGTTGTCTGCCGGCACCTGGTGTGGACGCTGGTCGACCCCGCCGCCGCCTTCGCCGACTGGTGGCGCGTGCTGAAGCCCGGCGGCCGGCTCGTCATCGCCGATGGAGACTGGGTCTCGACCACGGCCCTCTCCCGTCTTCTCATGACCCTGTCGCGGAAGCTCGACCCCCTTCGGGGCAACCGCCCCCTGTGGGACCAGGCGGCGCACGAGCGGATCATGGCGCAGGTTCACTTCCGTGAGGGCCTTAAGGCCCGCGAGCTTCACCTGATGCTGGCCGATGCGGGCTTCACCGACATCCAGGCCGACACGCTCTCGCAGGTGCGCCGCCGCCAGTGGCAAGCCGCGAACTGGAGCGAGCGCCTGCGCCTTGCCGCAACCTATGGCGGCCGCACCTTCCTGCTGTCCGCCACCAAACCCGCAGCCTGAAGCCCGCTGCCTGCCCCCCCAGAACCGGATGCCTTCCCGCATGACACACCCCTCTCTCGCGGAGCCCGCGCCCGCCAGCGACAACCCCGCCGCCGGCATCGCACTCCGGCTGGCCGCAACGGGCCTCTTCGCCAGCATGTCGCTGTGTGTCCGCCTCGCCTCCTTCGAGGCGCCGGTCGGGCAGATCGTGTTCTGGCGCAGCGCCGTCGCGCTGGTGCCGATCGTCATCTACCTGGTGATCATCGGCCGGTTTCCGGCAGCCCTTGCGACCCGCAATCCGCTCGGGCATCTGCGCCGCAGCGCCTTCGGCTGCGCCGCCATGTTCTTCTCCTTCCTGTGCCTCGCCTATCTGCCGCTGGCGCTCGCCACCGCCCTCGGCTTCCTGGCTCCGCTGGTCGCCATTCCCTTCGCCATGTTCTTCCTGAAGGAGCGACCGGACCCGCTGGTGATCGGCGCCGCCGGCCTCGGGTTCGCCGGCATCGGGCTGATGCTGGCACCCGCCTTCAACGGGCCGGAGCCCGACCTCTCGACGCTTCTGGGCGTCGCCGCCGGGCTTGCCTGCGCCATCACCACCGCCTCGGCGAAGGTCGAGATCAAGCGGCTGACGGCGAGCGAACCGGCGGGCACCATCGCCTTCTACTTCGCGCTGGTCTGTGCCCTTGCCGGCCTTGCCACGGCGCCCTTCGGCTGGAGCGATGCCCACGGAACAACGCTCCTGTGGCTCGTCGGCGCGGGCCTGTGCGGCGGCCTTGCCCACATCGCCATGACGGAGGCCGTCGCCCGCGCTCCCGTCTCCACCCTCGCCCCGTTCGAATACACCGCGATGATCTGGGCAATGGGCTTCGATCTTGCCGTCTTCGCCCTTGTTCCCGCCCCCCTCAGCCTTGTCGGCGCGGTGGTCGTGGTCGCGGCCGCGGCCCTCGTCGCCTTCGCTCCCAGGTTGAGATTTTTCCGCAATTCCGCAGCGCAAAGGATGACACCATGAGCCTTGCACATCTCTCCCGCCGACATCTTCTGGCCGGCTCGGCGCTTCTGGCGGGCGCAGCCGCCCTGCCCTCGCGCCTTGCCACGGCGGCGGCCGGCGGCCCGCAGCTCCGCATCGCCCAGCCCTGGGAGATCCGCTCCACCAATCTTGCCAATTCCGGTTATTCCTTCACCAGGCCCGGCATCGTCGAAACCCTCATGGCGGTGGACGAGCAGGGACGCCTGGAAGCCGCGCTGGCGGAAAGCTGGTCGGTCAACGAGGACGCGACGCGCTGGCGGCTCGGCATCCGCGGCGATCTCGTCTTTCACGACGGCACGCCGTGCACCGCGCGCGAGGTCGCAGAGAGCCTCGAGCGCCTGATCGGGGAAACGCTCTATCTCCAGCGTGCCGGCATCGCCGCGATCGATGTCGAGGGCAATGATCTCGTCTTCTCGCTGGACGAACCGTTCGGCCCGTTCCTGTCCTATCTCGTCGACAATTCCGCCGCCATCGTCGCGCACTCGTCCTTCTCCGCCTCCGGCGCGATCGAGCGGCCCGTCGGCACCGGCCCTTTCCGTCTTGACGAGCTGGAACTTCCCCATGCCATGCGGCTGGTGCGTCACGATGCCTGGCGCGGCGGCATGGGCACGGTGGAGACGGTGCAATACGACGCCGTCCCCAATGGCGAAACGCGCGGCAACATCGCCATCGCCGGCGACAGCGATCTGGTCTTCAACATCCCCGCCCCGAGCATTCGCCGTGTCGAGGCAACCGGCCTGATGACGATCGACCGGCCGGTCGTCCCGCGCGTTCACACCCTGATGCTGAACTGCGCCAAGCCGCAATTTTCCGACAAGCGTTGCCGCCAGGCCATCAACATGGCCCTCGACCGGCAGGCGATCGCCACCGGCATCATGCGCAACCCGGCGCTCGCCGCCACCCAGTACATGCCGCCGGTCCTCGCCAACTGGCATTTCGATGACATCGCCCCGCACGCGAAGGACGTTGCGGCCGCCAACGCGCTGCTTGACGAAGCCGGCTGGGAACGCGGCGCGGACGGCATCCGAATGAAGGACGGCGTCCGCTTCTCCGGCGAAATCCTGACCTTCGCCAACCGGCCCGAGCTTCCGGTCATCGCCACGGCCATGCAGGCGCAGTTCCGCGAGATCGGCTACGACCTGGCCATCGGCGTCGGCGAATGGACGGCAATCTTCGAGGCGCAGCGCGACGGCAGCCTTGACATGGGTCTGACCTCCCGCAACCTGGCGATCGTCCCGGATCCGATCGGGACGGTCGCCGCCGATTTCGCCAGCGACACGATCCCGCCGGGTGCGGCCGGAACCACGGGCTGGAAGAACGAGGAACTGCGCACCCTTGTCGCGCGCTACCTGCGGGAAGCCGACGCGGAACGCCAGGCCGAGCTGCGCCGAGGCATCATCGGCATCATTCACGAGGAGGTGCCCCTGATCCCGGTCGTCTGGTACGACCAGATCATCGCCATCAACAAGCGCCTGTCCGGCTTTCGCGGTGATCCGTTCGAGCTGCGTTTCAACCTGCAAGACGTGTCCCTGTCGGGATGATGCAGCTCGCCCGGATCATCGGCGCCCGCCTCGCGCAGGCGGTCGCCGTCGCCCTCGTCCTGGCGACGCTGTGCTTTGCCTTCGTTCAGACCCTGCCCGGCGACCTCGCCCTCAGCGTCGCCGCCGCGCGCACGGGCCAGGACCGGCTGACCCCGGAACTGACGGAGCGCATCCGCCGCGAGGAAGGGCTCGACCGACCGCTGCCCGAGCAATATGCGGGCTGGATCGGCCGGCTCGCCAGCGGCGACCTTGGCGTCTCGATGGTCAGCGGCAGGCCGGTGATCGAGGAACTGGCGACCCATGCCCGGCTGACACTTGTGCTCGGACTGACCGGCTGGCTGCTCTCCTATCTGGTCGCCATCCCGCTGGGTCTGGCCGCCGGCAGGCGTCCCGGCGGCTGGCTCGACCGCGTCACCCAGGGACTGGCGGTGCTGCTCGCCTCGACGCCGGCCTTCCTTGTCGGCGTGCTGCTGATCTCGCTGTTCGCGCTCTGGCTTCGCTGGCTGCCCCCGGCCGGCTACCGTTCGACCGCCCACATGGTGCTGCCCGCCCTGACGCTTGCCCTTGGCCTTGCCGCCTATTCCGTGCGGGTCGTGCGCAACGCCGTGGTCGACGTCCACTCCGCCTTCTTCATGACCTATGCGGAGATCCGCGGCCTGCCGCCCGGCACGGCATTCCGGCGCCATGGTTTGCGCAATGCCGCCATCCCGGTCGTCACCTTCATGGCGCTGCAGATGGCCTACATGATTGACGGTTTCGTCGTCGTCGAGACGCTGTTCGGCTTTCCTGGCCTCGGCAACCTGCTGATCCGCTCGCTGCTCGCCCGCGACATTCCGATGATCATGGGCGCCGGCCTGCTGATCGGCCTGGTCTACGCCCTTGCCAACCTTGCGGCGGACCTTGCCTGCTACCGGCTCGACCCGCGCCTGCGACGGATGGGCAGCGCATGAACATTTCCGATCTCGCCCGCCCGCACCGTCGGCACCCGCCATACGGCCTTGTCGCCGGCCTGACGCTTGCCGGCCTCCTTGCCGTATCGAGCCTTGCCCCCTTCTGGCTCCCCCTGCCGGACCCGAACCGGCAGGACCTGATGGCGGTGCTGGCGCCGCCGGGAGCCGGCCATCTGCTCGGCACGGATCACCTTGGCCGCGACATCCTCTCCCGCGTTCTTCACGGCGCCCCGCGCTCGCTCGGCATCGCCCTTGCCTGTGTCGCCTCGACGGCGGTTCTGGGCGTGCTGCTCGGTCTCGCGGCCGGTTCTCCGACACTCTCATCATGCGCCTCGCCGACCTCGTCCTTGCCTTTCCCGGCCTGTTGCTGGCCCTGCTGCTGGCCGGGCTCACCGGCGGCGGCCTGCTGCCCATGGCGATCGGCATCCAGATTGCCCTGTGGCCGCTCTTTGCCCGCATGGCGCGCGCCAACGCGCGCGTCGCCTTGCAGGAAACCCATGTCGAGGCCGCCCGGCTCGCCGGCTTCTCGTCAGGGCACATCCTGCGTCATCACTTGTTGCCGCCCGTGCTGCGCCAGACCGTCTCGCTTGCCGCGCTCGGCGTCGGCTCCGCGATCCTGACGATTTCCTCGCTGGGTTTTCTCGGCCTTGGCCTGGAGCCGCCCACACCTGAATGGGGCGCGATGATCGGCGAACTGCTCCCCTATGCGCCGGAAGCGCCGGTGCAGATCCTGGCGCCCTGCCTTGCCATCGTCGCAAGCGTCTTCGCCTTCACCCTTGTCGGCAAAAGCATCGCCGCGCGTCTCGCAGGAGGACAGGAATGACCACGCACGCCTTCTCGCTCGATCGGCTTGAAGTTCTCGACCGGTCCGGAACGCCGCTTGTGAGCATCGGCCCGCTGGCGTTGCGGCCCGGAGAGATCCTCTGCGTCATCGGCGAGACCGGCTCCGGCAAGAGCCTGCTTGCCCAGGCGGCCATGGGCCTGCTGCCGCAGGAGCTTCACGCACGCGGCACGTTTCGCTTCGCCCACGGCAAGGCAGTCGATGCGCGGGACCGCCAGGCTCTTCGCACACTTTGGGACCGGGAAACCTGCATCGTGCCGCAGGAGCCGGCGGCCGCCCTCGATCCGCTTGCCCGCATCGCCCGGCAACTTGTCGACCCCGATGACGGATCGAAGGCCGCCGACTTGCTCGCCCGGGTCGACCTCCCGGCCGCGACCGGCGGCCTCTATCCTTTCGAGGTCTCCGGCGGCATGGCGCAGCGCGTCCTGATCGCCAACGCCGCCGCCAGTCCGGCCGGGCTCGTGATCGCCGACGAGCCGACCAAGGGCCTCGACACCCATCGCATCGCCCGGGTCACCGGCCTTCTCCGCCAGCTCAACGACGAGGGAAAGACACTTCTCGTCATCACCCATGATCTTGCCGTTGTTCGCGCGCTCGCCGGCCGCGTCGCGATCATGAAGGACGGGGAGATTGTCGAGACGGGCGAGACGGACGAGGTCCTGTCGCGGCCACGGCATCCCTATTCGCGCGCATGGCTCGCCGCCGATCCCCGCAACTGGCCGGCCTGCCCGACCTGCCTTGCCTCCGACGACGTCGTGCTCGCGGCACACGGCCTCAGCGCGGCGCATCACCCCGCCCGCCCCCTTTTCCGCGATCTCGACCTGCATGTGCATCGCGGCGAGGTGCTGGCCGTCACCGGCCCCAGCGGCGTCGGCAAGAGCACGCTCGGCAACGTGTTGCTTGGCTTGTTACCGCCACTGCACGGTGAGGTATCATGGCGCGGTTGCGACATCCTGAGGGATCGCGGCGGATTGCGGCGGCTGCGGCGCCGCTTCCAGAAGCTACACCAGGATCCGGCCACGGTCTTCGCGCCGCATCGCGGCATCGGCGCCCAGCTGCGCGATGTCCTCGCCCTTTCGGCCGCCCGCCCGGACATGGAGGCCCTTCGACCGGTTCTCGAGCGCCTGCATCTCTCCCCGGCCCTGCTTCACCGCCGCATCGGCGAGGTATCGGGCGGCGAGGCGCAGCGGCTGGCGCTGGCCCGCCTGCTGATGCTCGACCCCTGGCTGATCGTCGCCGACGAGCCGACATCCCGGCTCGATCCGATCGTTCAGCGCGAGACGATGATGCTGTTGCGCGACTGCGTCGCCGAACGCGGCTTGTCGCTGGTTCTGGTCAGCCACAACGCCGAGCTGGTCCGGGCGGTCGCCGACACTGTTCTGCACCTGGACGGGGTGACGCCGGGCCGGCAGGAACCGGTCGCGGCCTGCCGGCAGCCGCTGCAACTTGACGCTCCGCTGGAGGCGGTCGGTTAGACAAAAATGCGACAATTTCGATAAATTACGCTGCAATTTGACGCAGTTTTTTGTTCGAAATTGTCGCGTTTGCACAAGTCTGCCGGAACGATTCCGTCGTTTCAGGCACCGCTCCGGCACTCCGGCTGCTGCGCGGGACAGCCCTTGTCCCCGCAGGGTGAACGGGGACAACCGCGATCACGTCCAGCCTGGAACGACCGCCGACATCACGGCGCCAGCGGGGCCGAGAGGATTTCCAGGCATTCCTGGTCGGACCGCCGCTTGCCCTTCTGGCGGGCCTGCGGGTCGGTTTCCGGCAGCGACAGCGACCGGTTGATGATCAGGATATGCTCCTGCAGCAGGGCCCGGGCGGCCTCGAATTCCCGGCGCGCGACGAGGTCGCGCAGTTCGATATGCTCGGCGAAGGAGCGGCTCCAGAAATTGCCCTCGCCGGATTGCAGCCGGGCGCGCAGCGCCTCCAGCGCATTCGCCGTCAGGTCGTAGGCCTTCTCCAGGTAGCGGTTGCCCGCCATCTGCAGGATCGCCCTGTGATAGGCGCTGTCGGCCCTGCTGTAGAGCCACCATTCGCCCACATCAATGGCGTGCTGCATCTGCGAAATCGCGCCGTTCAGCCGATGCACCAGGGCGTCCGGATCCCGCGCCAGGGCCGTATCCAGCGCCTCGCGTTCGAGCATCGCGCGGAAGCGGCTCATCGCCTCCACGTCCTGCCGCGAGGGAGTGACAACATAGGTACCCGCCTGCGGCACGATGGTGACAAGTCCCATGTCGCGCAGGTCCATGAAGGCCGCGCGCACCGGCGCCTTGCTCATGCCCAATGCCCGCGCGATCTGCTCTTCCGACAGCCGTTCGCCGAACTCGAACTTGCCTGAAACGATGGCCTCGCGAAGCCGCTCGCAGGCGTCCTGGGTAAGTGACAAGGCCCTCTCCTTCCCGGTCCGGGTGCGATCCAACGCGGACGACAAGCCTGAAATCACCTGAATTCCGGACTTTTTCAAGCGCGATAAAAACCGTTTGACATTCCATCAAATTCTAGAATTCTAGAATAGATACGTCAATCGCCAATCGCGTCTCCCAATTCCAAGAGGTTTCCATGACCCGCCTTCGCCTGCTCACCCCCGATGCCCAATACCCGGACGATGCCGAAATCGAGAGGGTTACGGCCGGCGAGCTGGTCGACTGGGATATCCACCGGGAGCGCAGCTTCGAGCGCCTGCCGGAGGCGGTGCTGCGCGGTTGCGACGCGATGGTGGTGTGGCACGAGATGCCGGTGACACGGGAGATGATCGCCAGGCTGGAACGCTGCCGGATCATCGTGCGGGCCGGCGTCGGCTTCGACCACATCGATCTCGAGGCGGCGGCCGCCGCCGGCATCCCTGTCTGCAACACACCCGACTACGGCACCAGCGAGGTGGCCGACCACGCCATCGCCCTGATGCTGACCCTGCGCCGCGGTATCGGCTCCTACCACCGCAACCTGATGGCCTCGCCCCAGGAAGGCTTCGACCATGCCCGCGCGCCGCTCCTTGCCAGGCTCAGGGGCAAGACCTTCGGCGTTGTCGGGCTCGGTCGCATCGGCATTGCCGCAGCGCTGAGGGCCAAGGCCTTCGGCATGCGGGTTCTGGCCTACGACCCGCTCGTCTCCCGCGGTACGGAGATCGCCGCCGGCGTCGACCGCTGCGACAGGCTGGAGGAACTGCTCGCCCAGAGCGACGTCGTCAGCCTGCACTGCCCGTTGACGCCGCAGACGCTGAAGATGATCGACGCCGGGCGGCTGGCGCAGATGCGCCCGCACGCGGTGCTGATCAACACGGCGCGCGGCGCCATCATCGACATCGACGCCCTGCTCGACGCCCTGCGCAAGGGCACGATCGCCGGCGCCGGCATCGATGTGCTCCCGGTCGAGCCGCCCTCGCCCGAGGACGCCATCGCCCGGGCCTATGCCAACGGCGCCGACCCGATCGTCGGGGAACGGCTGTTCGTCACCCCGCATGCGGCCTGGTCGAGCCCGGAAAGCGTCGCCGACGCCCGCCGCCTGTCGGTGGAGACGGCCATGCAGTTCCTGCGCGAGGGCAGCCTGCGCAACCTCGTGAATTCACCGAGCGCGGCACCGCTGAGCGGCGTCGCCTGACACGGACAACCGACTTCGCGGGAAGCACCCGCGACACGATCCAAGGACATGGGATCAGCCAAACATGTCCACCCTGGGAGGAAGACCATGAGAAAGACACTGTTCAACGCCGTCGTGGCGGCTTGTCTGATGACCGGCACCAGCGCCGTGGCGCAGGAGTTCCAGTTCACGTTCCAGTCGGTCGATCCGGCGGGCAACCCGAACTTCGCCATCCAGCAGGCCTGGACCGATCGGGTGAAGGAGATGTCCGGCGGCCGTCTTGCCATCGAACTGCTGCCGGTCGGCGCCGTGGTCGAATACAACGAGACCCAGGAAGCGGTCGGCTCCGGCATCCTCGACGGCCATATCACCGACGTCAGCTATTTCTCCGGCAAGGATCCGGCCTTCGGCCTGATCGCCAACCCGACCGGCGCCTGGTCGTCGCCCGACGAGATGTTCCGCTTCATCAACTATGGCGGCGGGCACGAACTGATGAACGAGCTGGAAGGCCCCTATGGCCTGCGCTTCATCGGCGCGACCACGACCGGCCTTGAAGGCTTCGTCTCACGGCGTCCGCTCAACGGCGTCGACGACCTCAAGGGCCTGAAGGTCCGCGCGCCCGAGGGCCTCATCCAGGAAGTCTTCGCCGCGGCCGGCGCCGTGCCGGTCAACCTGCCGTATTCGGAGGTCTACACCGCGCTCGACAAGGGCGTGATCGACGCGGCCGACTCCACGGTCTTTTCGACCAATCACCAGCAGGGCCTGCACAAGGTCGCCGCGCACCCGGTTTATCCCGGCTTCCACTCCATGCCGCTCGTCGAGGTGTCGATGAACCTGGAGAAGTGGAACGCCCTGCCGGCCGACCTGCAGGCGATCCTCACGGTCTCCGTCCGCGACTTCGCGCAGGATTCCGTCGCCACCCTGTCGATGAACGACCTGAAGGCCTATGCGGAAGCCACCGCCGACCCGAACATCACCGTCCATGACTGGTCGGCGGATGAGCGGGCCAGGTTCCGCACGATCGCCATGGACCAGTGGGCCAAGGTCGCCGAGCGCTCGGAGAACGCGCAGAAGGTCTACGACAAGCTGACCAGCTACCTGAAGAGCCAGGGCCTGCTGAACTGATACGGCAGGACCGGGGCGGGGGCGGCATCGCGCCCGCCCGCCTTCTTCTCCGAACGACCGGACCTCCCCGACAGCACCGTGCACCAGACCGGAGTGGCTTCCCATGCCTCCAGCGCCGGACCCGCGTCCCAAAACCGCCGACACAACCGCCGCGCCGCGCGAGTGCCTGCCGCAGGCAGGCCTGCTCGGCTGGGTCATCACACGCATCGCGCGCCTTTTCGCGGTCGGCATCCTCATCGCCATGGCCGTGCTCGTCGTTGAAATCTTCCTGCGCTACGTCTTCAACTCACCCACCACCTGGGCACACGAGACGTCCACCTTCCTGAGCGCCGTCACCTTCATCTTCGGCGGTCTCTACTGCGTGGCGCGCAACACCCATATCCGCGTCGTGCTGCTCTACGACATAGTCGGCGCACGGCTGCGCAACCTGCTCGACGTGCTGATCTCGATCGCCTGCCTCTGCGCCAGCGCCTTCTTCGCCTGGGCGGCCTGGCTGATGGCGATGAAGGCAACGTTCCGTCCCGATGGCAGCTTCTTCCTGGAGACCAGCGGCAGCGCCTGGAACTCGCCCGCCCCGGCACTCCTGAAACTGTTTCTTCTCCTCGTCCTCGTGACGATGAGCGTCCAGTTCCTGCTCCTCACGCTCAACCACCTGCGCGGCCCGGTGCCAACCGAGAGGCACGACGATGCTTGACCTTCTCGATCTCGGACTGAACCTGAAGGCGCTGGGCATCGAATACGGCACGCTGGTCCTGTTCGCCCTGCTCGTGGTGCTGCTGCTCACCGGCATGCCGCTGGCCCTCGTCACCCTGCTGGTGGCCCTGGTCTTCGCGCTCGGCTGGTTCGGCCCCAACGCGGTGCCGCTGATCACCAGCCGCGTCTATTCCTTCGTCTCGTCCTTCGTCTTCGTCTCGGTGCCGATGTTCGTGCTGATGGCGGCGATCCTCGACCGCTCCGGCATTGCCCGCGATCTCTTCGATGCCATGAAACTGGTTGGCGGCCGCCTGCGCGGCGGCGTGGCGGTCCAGACCATCTTCGTCGCGGTCATTCTCGCGGCGATGAGCGGTATCATTGGCGGCGAGATCGTGCTGCTCGGCCTTGTCGCCCTGCCCCAGATGCTGCGGCTCGGCTACGACCGCCGGCTCGCCATCGGCGTCGTCTGCGCCGGCGGCGCGCTCGGCACCATGGTGCCGCCCTCGATCGTGCTGATCATCTACGGCCTGACAGCGAATGTGTCCGTCGGCGAGCTCTTCACCGCCGCCTTCGTGCCCGGCTTCATGCTGGCCGGGCTCTATATCGGCTACATCCTGCTGCGCTCCTACACCGATCCCGCGGTCGCGCCCCCGCCCCCGGACGAGCGTCCCTCGTTTGCCGAGATGCTGCCGCTGCTGCGCGGCCTGGTTCTGCCTATACTGGTCGTCTCCGTCGTGCTTGGCTCGATCTATGGCGGCATCGCCTCGGTGACGGAAGCCTCCGCCATCGGCGTTGCCGGCGTCATCGTCTCGACGATCCTGCGGCGCGAATTCTCGTTCGCGATGCTGCTCGACGCGGCGATGCACACGCTCGGCACGGTCGGCATGATCATGTGGATCGGCATCGGCGCCAGCGCCCTTGTCGGGGTCTACAACCTGATGGGCGGCATCCGCTTCATCTCCTCGCTGATCACCGGCGTGTCGGATTCTCCCACCGTCATCATCCTGCTGATGATGCTCATCCTCTTCGTGCTGGGCATGTTCCTCGACTGGGTCGGCATCGCGCTGCTGACCATGCCGATCTTCGTGCCGATCATCATCAAGCTCGGCTACGACCCGGTCTGGTTCGGCGTCCTTTTCGCCATGAACATGCAGGTGTCGTTCCTGACGCCGCCATTCGGACCGGCCGCCTTCTACCTCAAGAGCGTGACGCCACCGGACATCTCGCTCGGCGAGATCTTCCGCTCGCTGCTGCCCTTCATCTGCCTGCAGGTGATCGCGGTCGGGTTGCTGATCGCCTTTCCGGGCCTCGCGCTCTACTGACCCAGCCTCGCCACCGGCAAGACACTCGGGATACCCAATGACGCCCAAGATCGACGGCGACTACGACTACATCATCATCGGCGCGGGGACCGCCGGATGCGTCCTCGCCAACCGCCTGAGCGAAGACCCGCGCAACCGCGTCCTGCTGCTGGAGGCCGGCGGCCGGGACACCCATCCCTGGATCCACATCCCGGTCGGCTATCTCTACTGCATGGGCAATCCGCGCGCCGACTGGATGCTGCGCACCCAGCCGGAGCACGGGCTGAACGGCCGCGCGCTCGCCTATCCGCGCGGCAAGGTGCTGGGCGGCTGCAGCTCCATCAACGGCATGATCTCCATGCGCGGACAGGCCGCCGACTATGACGGCTGGGCCGCGCTCGGCAACACCGGCTGGAGCTGGCAGGACGTGCTGCCGCATTTCCTGCGCTCCGAGGACCGGCCGGGCGGCGACGGCCCGCTGCACCGCGAGGGCGGCGAGTGGAAGGTCGCTCGCCAGCGGCTGAAATGGCAGCTGCTGGAGGACGTGCAGGCGGCGGCGGCGGAAATGGGCATTCCCCGCAGCACGGATTTCAACTCCGGCGACAACGAGGGGGCGGGCTATTTCGAAGTCAACCAGAAGAACGGTCGGCGCTGGAGCGCGGCCCGCGCCTTTCTCGCTCCGGCCATGAAGCGCTCCAACCTGCGCGTTCTGACGGGTGCGGAGGTGACCCGCATCACCATCGTGGACGGCCGCGCCGTCGGCGTGGTCTTCACCCGCGCCAACAGGGTGAACGAGGCCCGCACCCGGGGCGAGATCCTGCTGGCGGCCGGTGCGGTCCACTCGCCGGTGCTGCTCGAAATGTCCGGCATCGGCCAGGGCGAAGGGTTGAAGGCGGCCGGGGTCGAGGTGCTGCACGAGCGGGACGAGGTGGGCGAGAACCTGCAGGACCACCTGCAGCTGCGCATGGTGTTCCGTGTCGAAAACGCTCTGACGCTCAACCAGATCGCCAACTCGCTGACCGGCAAGATCGCGATGGCGGCCGAATATCTGTGGCGCCGATCGGGCCCGCTGTCGATGGCGCCGAGCCAGCTCGGCATCTTCACCCGCAGCGGCCCGGACAAGGCAACGCCCGATCTTGAATACCACATCCAGCCGCTGTCCACCGACCGGCTCGGCGAGCCGCTGCACCCCTATCCGGCCGTCACCGTGTCGGTGTGCAACCTGCGCCCCGAAAGCCGGGGAACGGTGCACCTTGCCCGCAGTGCAAAGGGCAACGCGCCGGAAATCTCGCCGCGCTACCTGACGACATCCGGCGACCAAGAGATCGCCCTGCGCTCCCTGCGCCACGCCCGGACGCTGATGACCATGCCTTCCTTGCGGGGATACGCGCCGCAGGAGGCCCTGCCGGGAGCCGGGATCGTCTCCGATGTGGATCTCATCCGCGCTGCCGGCGACATCGGCACCACGATCTTTCATCCCGTCGGAACCTGCCGCATGGGTGCCGACGAGCAGGCCGTGGTCGATCCGCAATTGCGCCTGCGCGGGCTTGAGGGGCTCAGGGTCGTCGATGCCTCGATCATGCCCCGCATCGTCTCCGGCAACACCGCAACGCCCGTGGTGATGATCGCCGAGAAGGCAGCCGACATGATCCTGCGCCCCGCTTGAGCGGCCCTTGCGGCAGCACATTCCGTTTCAAGACCCGAAAGGACGACGCATGAAGTTTCTCCGCTTTGGACCGAAGGGTGCGGAAAAGCCCGGCTACCTCGACGAGGCCGGCACGATCCGCGATCTCTCGGGCCTCATCGACGATTTCACGCCGGAAACGCTCTCCTGTGAGACGCTGGACCGGCTCAAGGACACCGACCTTGCCGCCCTTCCGGCAGTGCCGGCCGGCACCCGCATCGGCCCGTGTGTCGGTGCGGCGCGTAATTTCTACGCGGTCGGGCTGAACTATGCCCGTCACGCGCGCGAGACCAACAATCCGGAGCCGGCCGAGCCAGTGATCTTCTCCAAGTCGACGTCCTGCATCTGCGGACCCGACGACCCGATCATCCTGCCCAAGGGCTCGGTGAAGACCGACTGGGAAGTGGAGCTTGGCATCATCATCGGACGCGAATGCGAATATGTCGGGGAGGCCGACGCGCTCGGTCATGTCGCCGGCTACTGCACCCTCAACGATGTCAGCGAGCGCGCCTTCCAGATCGAGCGCGGCGGGCAATGGATCAAGGGCAAGTCGGCAAGGAATTTCGGTCCCATCGGCCCCTGGCTGGTGACGCCGGACGAGGTCGGCGACCCGCAGGACCTCGCCCTGACGCTGTCGGTCAACGGCGAGACGATGCAGGCGAGCTCGACCTCGGACATGATCTTCGGCGTCGCGACGATCATCTCCTACATGTCTCGCTTCATGCGGCTGATGCCCGGCGACATCATTGCCACCGGCACGCCGGAGGGCGTCGGGCTCGGCTTCACCCCGCCGCGCTTCCTGCGGGCCGGCGACGTGGTGGAACTTTCCGTGGAGAAGCTCGGCGCCCAGCGCCAGACCGTGATCGCCCACGGCGGCTGAGGGAAGCGCCGCCCGCCAGCAGGGACGGGGTCAAAACGCGAGCCCGCGCATCCCGGTTACAAGATGCGCGGACACGCGTTGCCTCCAGATGGGCCCTTCCGTCAGAAAAGCCGATAGAAGAACACGCCGCTCATCACGATCCCCGTCACCACGATCAACATCCGCAGGTGAGGTTTCGAGATCTTTCTGGACACGCCTGCACCGGCAAATCCTCCGGCGATCGCGAACACGGCCATCATCGCCGCGGGCCGCCAGTCGATGAGACCTCCGACCGCGAAGACGGCAAGAGAAGCGCAAGAAAGGAAGAACGACAGAAGGTTCTTGAGGCCGTTCATCAGCGGCAGGCTGGTCATGCCCAGAAGGGCAAAGAGGGCAAGAAGCACAATCCCCAGACCGCCGTTGAAGTAGCCGCCATAGACGGCAACCAAGAAGACCCCCAGCGAAGGCGGAATGCCGCCCCCGCGCATGAGCGGAACCATCCGCTCGCCAAGCGCGAAGATGGCGGTGGCGAACAGGAGCAGGCCCGGCACGATCGCGTTGAACATGCTGGCGGGCGTTACCGTCAGCAGAAATCCGCCGAGAATGCCCCCGGTTATGCCCACGGCACAAATTCGCAGCAGCATGCCGGCATCCAGCGTCTTCAGCTCCCGCCGGAACCCCAGAGCCCCGCCGACATAGCCCGGCGTCACGGCGAACGCGCTGGTGGCATTCGCGATGACGGGGGGAACGCCCACATAGACAAGGGCGGGGAAGGTCAGAAAACTTCCCCCGCCGGCAATCGTGTTGAGAATGCCGGCCGCAAAAGCGGCAGCGGCAAGCAGCCCCCAATCCGCAAAGGAATGAACGGACGCGATCAGCATGAGAGAAAATCGCGCACCCGGCCGCGGAGAAAGTCCCTGTCCGCCGGGCTTTTCACCGGATTGCCAGCCCTGTGCCCCCAGGGCGAGTCCAGGCTGGCTATGCGAACGTCACCCAGATGCGATGCCTCGGCCTTCACGTCGGCTTCCCGGAAATAGAGATCGCGGCGGGCGGGAACGAGCAGGGCGCGGGCGCGCACGGCAGTGATCGCCTTGACGAGATCACCCCCGTGGCGATCGTTGGCCGAGATATCGGCCGCCTGCCAGGTGGCGATGTGAGACAGAAGATTGTCGGCGTTCCTTTCGGTGAAGGCCGCCTCCCAGTAGCCTTCGAGAAAGCTCTCCAGACTGTCGTAACCCAGAGTTCGCCAACACTCGTCGCGGTAGAAGGCCTGCGAAAGCGCCCAGCCGGCATAGAACCGCCCGAGCGCCGGCAAGGCGCGCTCCGGCGCTCGCACGAAGCGGCCGGCGTCGGCGTCATAGGCGCCATCCGTCGTCAGCACCGCGCTGGCGCCTTCGAGGAAGACATGGTTGTGCGCCGAGGTCTTCGCCGTGGCGCAGATGGCGATGAGATTGGCGACATCACCGGGAAACAGCGACGCCATGTGCCAGGCGACCTGCCCGCCCATGGACCAGCCCGCCGCCACCGCGATGCGCCGCACACCGAAGAACCGCTCAAGGACGAATTTCTGCGCGAGCGCATTGTCATAGGCACTCACCAGGGGAAAAGGTTCGCCGGCCGCGAAGGCGGCACTGTTGCTGGGCGAGGTCGAAAGGCCGTTTCCGAACAGGTTGGCGATCACGACGAAATAGCGTACCGGATCGAAAAGGGACCCGGCCCCGACCATCCACTCGAAATCGCGATGGCTGGCCCCGAACGAGGTCGGAATGACGACCGCATTGTCGCGCCGGGCATTGAGATGCCCGAACGTCTTCACGACCATCACGGCCTCGTCCAGCGCCTCGCCGGATTGCAGCCCGATGCGGCCGAGCGAAAGGTGCAACGCGCCGTCCGCGCCAACGGCGGCCGCGCCGGGATCAGAGGATTTCGCAGACATCATCGAAATCGAAGCGCGGGTGACGTGGAAACAGGCATTCGGGATCGCCGTGGCCAAGGCCGCAAAGGAAGTTGGTGCGGACCTCGGTTCCCTGCCAGAATGCCTGGTCGACACCCGCGTGGTCGAACCCGGAGAGCGGCCCGCAGTCGAGGCCCACGGCGCGTGCCGCCAGCATGAAGAACCCGGCTTGCAACGTGCCATTGCGGATCGCGGTCATGCGCGCCCGCTCGGAATTCTCAGGACCGGCGAACCACTCACGCACGGCCGGACGGTGCGGAAACAGAACCTCGAACTGCTCATAAAACGCCAGGTCGTACCCAAGGATCGCGGTGACCGGCGCGGCCCGCACCTTGGCAAGGTTGCCCTCGTCGATGAACCCGAGCAGCTTGTCCTGCGCAGGGCCCGGCCGGACGAACTTCACGCGCATCGGCGAGCAATTGGCCGAGGTCGGTGCCCAACGGGCCAGCGCCCAGATCCGGTGCAGTTCCGCATCGAGAACCGGCGTGTCCTTCCACCCGTTCTGGCTGCGCGCATCCACGAAGATACGCGTCACCAGGTCCTCGGCACAGGGGCTCAACGCGCCGAACAGGCCGGTCGCGCAGCTCATCGTGCCAGCGCCTCTTCCTCGGGCATGATCGTCTCGACAACCGACTTCAGCCTGGCATGCGCGTCCGCACCGAGCGGAGCGACCGGCGCGCGCGCGGGACCGGCACTGCGCCCGGCCATCGTCATCGCCTCCTTGATGACGACGGGGAAGGAGCCGAGAACCCAGGCCGCGCGCAAGGGCGACAGCAGGTCGGAAATACGCCGCGCTTCCGCCAGATCGCCCGAGACGGCGGTGTCATGAAGCTTGACCAGGAGACGCGGAAAGACATTGCAGGCCGGAGAGACCGCGCCATGTCCGCCATTGACAAGCATGGAAAGCGTCAGGGTGTCGCGCCCCGAAAACAGCAGCGCCCGGCGGTCCGTCGTCACCAGGTACTCGACCGACTGCGTCATGTCGCCGGCAGAATCCTTGATGCCGACCACATTCGGCGCCGCGTTCATCACCGAGACAAGGGTCTGCGGGGCGATGTTGACGCTGGTACGCGGCGGATTGTTGTAGAGGAGCACGGGAAGCTTCGTCTCACCCGCCAGACCGATGAAGTGCGCCGCCAGCTCGCTCTGGTTCGGCTGGACGAAATAGGGCGTGATCAGCATCGCCATGTCGACGCCGATCTTCTCTGCCGCAGCGAGCACCCGCCGTGTTTCCGTCAGGTTCGATCGTGCGCAACCGGCCACCACGGGAACCCGTCCGTCGACCGCCTTCACGCAGCGCTCGAGCAGCGCAATGTGTTCCGCCTCGTCCAGCGAGAAAAACTCACCCTGGCTGCCGGCAACCGAAATTCCATGGACACCGCAGGCCAGATACCCCTCGATCAGCGTATCGAGCCTGTCGAGATCCAGTTCCTGGTTCGCGGTGAATGGCGTCGCAAGGGCGGGTGACATGCCGTGGAAGCGTTGCAGGTCCATGAGTTCGGGTCTCCGAGGATTTCAGTCTAGTTCACGCCCATAAGCGCGCTGAGCTGGGTTACGTACTGGCCGAAGCGCGGGTCTTCCCGGGTTGTCTTGGGATCGCGCGGCCGCGGCAGATCGATCCTGACATCGTTGATCATCCGTGCCGGCCGGTCCGACATGACGAGCACGCGGTCCGACAGGAAAATGGCTTCCGAGATGCTGTGTGTGATCAGGACGACCGTCTTCCTGATCTTCTGCCAGAGGCGCAACAGCTCGACATTGAGCTGGTCGCGCGTCAGCGCGTCGAGGGCACCGAAAGGCTCGTCGAGCAACAGCACCTTCGGCTGCGCGATCAGCGTCTGGCCGAGTGCGGCCCGCTGCTTCATGCCACCGGATATCTGGTGCGGGTACTTGTCGCGAAACCCTTCGAGCTTGAGAACCGGCAGGATCTCGTCGACACGGCGCGAGATTTCCTCGCGCGCGATGCCGCGGACCTCGCAGTTGAGCCTGATGTTCTTCTCGACAGTCAGCCAGGGCAGCATGTTGTGGGTCTGGAACACGACACCCACCTGCTCGCTGTGCCCCGTCAACGGCTGACCGAGGAGGCTCAGTTCGGCACCGTTGTCGGGCGCGATCAGGCCGGCAATGATCCTCAGGATCGTGCTCTTGCCGCAACCGCTCGGCCCCAGGATCGAGACGAACTCCGCCTCCCCGATGGTGCAGTTGACGTCTTCGAGAACCTTCAGCGCGCCGAAGGTCTTCGACAACCCGCGGATGCTGATGGCCCCGGCGGATGCATTCGCATCCGCCGGGATGAGCTGGCTCGTCACTTCGACGCCCCGACCCAGCCGTTGTGCGAGACATCGAAAATGATGCCGTTCGGGTCGAGGAACTTCATCTCGTAGTAGAGAGAGTCCTTGGACAGCGGCAGCTCCTTGAAGAAGGTTCCGCCATTCTTCTTGATCAGGTCGCTCTGCTCTTCGAGATCGTCCACCCAGAACCCGATGTGGTTGATCGCGATGTCATCCTTGTTGCGGCCGGCCCATTCGTCGGCCTTGTACTGAAGCAGCGCGAGCGTGACGGTACCGTCGGACACATAGGTACCGGAGGCGAGCGGCGAGTCGGTCTGGCCGACGATCTCCATGCCCAGTGCATCGACATAGAACTGTGCCGCCGTGGCGTGGTCCTGAACTTGGATGGCAACGTGACGTAGCTTGGCCATTGAGATTCTCCTTTGGCTTCATGTGGATGTGGTAACTGCGTCTTTGGCGGGCGCGGCTCAG
>NZ_JASHIK010000031.1 GCF_030733745.1 Stappia sp. MMSF_3263
CTCTCGGGCACGGCGGGTGCGGGGGGCAGGCTGTCGGGCGGGGCAATGGCGTCATCGCCGCGCTGACCCGGGCCGGCAACATGGCTGGGGGCAAGCAACCTATTCGATTGACTGGTCACGAATCACTCTTGCGAATCCGGACCTTTGCGCTAAATAAGCAGATCAGGCAGCATCCGGCGCCGCGCCAGGCCATTCATGCGAAGCCCAGGGCCCAATGAGCCCGCATCGGGACGTAATGCATGATCAGGGACCGACAAGGCGGCACGAAATCAACCCGCTGACCTATACCCCATGCGGAACCGGACGGCCGGAGCGTTATGCGCCGGCCGGTCAAGTCCGGTAACACTCGCGGCTTGTCGAACCGATTTGCAGGGTTAAGTGGCACTTAACGGACATCGACTAACACTGATGATCGAACGGCGCCGGGCGTGTTCCACGGGATGGCGTGCGGCCCTTGGCTTGCGCGCCTCGATGGAATTGGCGAGCCGTTCGGGTGCCCGGCGACGGGCCGTGAACTGAATTTTCCGGTCCCGCCGGCCTGGGCGCGTTGGCGACAGGGGGAGGGGCCGGGCCTGGAAACGCGATGGCCGCCGCGTCCGCTCTCATGCGGCGGCGTGACGGGAACGCGGTTTCGGGCGCATCCAGGATCAAACGCGACAGCGCCAGGCCCGTTCGGGCCGGGGGGCCGGAGAAGACAATGGCAGCGAAATCGACGCAGGCTGAAGAGAGCCAGGAACCCGCGACCGAGACCTCTGACGGTCCGCTTCTGGATCTGTCCGATGCCGCGGTCAAGCGGATGATCAAGCTCGCCAAGAAGCGCGGCTATGTGACCTACGAGGAGCTCAACGAGGTCCTTCCCTCCGAGGAAGTGACGTCGGAGCAGATCGAGGACACGATGGCGATGCTTTCCGACATGGGCATCAACGTCATCGAGGAAGAAGAGGCCGAGGAGGCCCAGGCCGACGACAACCGCGAGGGCGGCGAGATCGTCGAGGCCGGGCCGACGGCGGTCGCCAAGACGCCGGCCAAGGAGCCGACGGACCGTACCGACGATCCGGTGCGGATGTATCTGCGCGAAATGGGCTCGGTCGAGCTGCTGTCGCGCGAGGGCGAGATCGCCATCGCCAAGCGCATCGAGGCTGGCCGCGAGGCGATGATCGCCGGGCTATGCGAGAGCCCGCTGACCTTCCAGGCTATCATCATCTGGCGGGACGAACTGAACGAGGGCAAGGTCCTCCTGCGCGACATCATCGACCTCGAGGCGACCTATTCGGGGCCCGACTTCAAGCCGGAAGGCGCGGAGGACGAGAGCGAGGACGGCGACGAGGACAGCACCGCATCCGGCGAGGGCAACGGCGAGGGGGAGCGTCCGGCCGCCAAGGATGGCGACAGCAGCGCCAAGGGCGAGAATGGCGCCGACGGCGAGAGCCAGACCGAAGGCGAGGGAGAGGGTGACGACGACGACGAGTTCGAGGCGAACATCTCGCTCTCGGCGATGGAGTCCGAGCTGAAGCCGAAGGTTCTGGAGACCTTCGACCGCATCGCCGACGACTACAAGAAGCTGCGCCGCCTGCAGGACCAGCTGGTGGAGAACAAGCTCGCCAACAAGACCCTGTCGCCCTCCCAGGAGCGCCGCTACAAGAAGCTCAAGGAAGACATCGTCGTCGACGTCAAGAGCCTGTCGCTCAACCAGCAGCGCATTGACGCGCTGGTGGCGCAGCTTTACGACATCAACAAGCGGCTGATGGGCTACGAGGGCCGGTTGCTGCGCCTGGCCGACAGCCACGGCGTCGATCGCGGCGACTTCCTCAAGCAGTACCAGGGCAACGAACTCGATCCGAACTGGATCCGCAAGGTCGCCAATCTCGCCTCCAAGGGCTGGAAGAACTTCGTCGCCTCCGAGAAGGAGACGATCCGCGAGCTGCGCCAGGAGATCCAGAGCCTTGCCTCGGAGACCGGTCTGGAGACGGCCGAGTTCCGCCGCATCGTCTCGATGGTGCAGAAGGGCGAGCGCGAGGCGCGCATCGCCAAGAAGGAGATGGTGGAGGCAAACCTGCGCCTCGTCATCTCCATCGCCAAGAAATACACGAACCGCGGCCTGCAGTTCCTCGACCTGATCCAAGAAGGCAATATCGGCCTGATGAAGGCGGTCGACAAGTTCGAGTACCGGCGCGGCTACAAGTTCTCCACCTATGCGACCTGGTGGATCCGACAGGCGATCACCCGCTCGATCGCCGACCAGGCCCGCACGATCCGCATCCCGGTGCACATGATCGAGACGATCAACAAGATCGTGCGCACCTCGCGCCAGATGCTGCACGAGATCGGCCGCGAGCCGACCCCGGAGGAGCTGGCCGAGAAGCTGCAGATGCCGCTGGAAAAGGTCCGCAAGGTGCTGAAGATCGCCAAGGAGCCGATCTCGCTCGAGACGCCGATCGGCGACGAGGAAGACAGCCACCTGGGCGACTTCATCGAGGACAAGAACGCGGTGCTGCCGATCGACGCGGCGATCCAGTCGAACCTGCGCGAGACGACGACGCGGGTTCTGGCCTCGCTTACCCCGCGCGAGGAGCGCGTGCTGCGCATGCGCTTCGGCATCGGCATGAACACCGATCACACGCTGGAGGAAGTCGGCCAGCAGTTCTCGGTGACGCGCGAACGTATCCGCCAGATCGAGGCGAAGGCGCTGCGCAAGCTCAAGCATCCCTCGCGCTCGCGCAAGCTGCGCTCGTTCCTCGACAGCTGACGCGTCGGTCGATCTGGGTTTCAGGCAGTTTAACGGGCCCGGCGGCAACGCCGGGCCCTGTCTTTTGGGCCAGGTCGCTTCGTCTTTCCTGGCGTCATCCCGGCCAAGCGAAGCGCCGTGCCGGGATCCATTGGCAATCCCGGCCGTGATGAGGCGGGAGGGGCCTCGATCACGCATGCGCGAGACGGGCGGCGCGCGCAGGTGCCGCCTCCCATTTTTCCCGAAGCTGGGGTACCCATGGGGTTGCGCCGACATGCGACACGCGGCCGGCCACGGTACACCAGAGAGAGCAACGGGCCCTGACCCTCGACACGCCAAACGACAAGCGCGAACCGGGTTTTGACGTCACGCCCCGTGACGGCGTGACGTTGCCCGTGCCTGTGCCGGTGTCGGTCTCCGTGCCCGTCTCCGCGTCGATGCCGGTTGCCGGGCGCGGCGAACCGGGCGCGGATGTCGGGGCGATGCCGCAGGCCGAGATGCGCGGCGCGGATGACCGGCTCCCGGCGCGCGGGCCGGGCACGCGCGGTGGCGGTGGCATCGCCTTGTCCCTGATGCTGCATGTGGCGGTTGCCTGGGCCGTTTTCTTCGGCGGCGACAGCGTGCGCGAGCTGCGCCCCTTCCTTGATGAGCCGGTCGAGGTGGTGCTGGTCGATTTTCCGGCCGCCGAGGAGGCAGTGCAGGAGGAGCAGGAAGAGGAGGCGGTGCCGGAGGAGGAGACACCGGAAGAGCAGGAGACTGAGGAGGAAGCGGACGCGGCGGCGCCGCCGCCCTTGCCGGAAAACGAGCAGGCCGAGGCCGAACCGCCGGCAGTGGAGGAACCGGAGGAAGAGAAACCGGAAATCGCAAAGCCCGAAGTTGCGGCCCTGCCCGAACCGGCGGTTCCCCCTCAGGCAACGCCGCGCGTTCTGATCCCGGTGACGGAATTCGCCGAGGAGGACGGCGGCAGCTCCGAGCGCGCCGGCGAGACCGGCTTGCGGGAAGGTATCGAGGAGACGCCGGAGGCGGCAAGGGACGAGGTCTCTTCGCAGGCGGAGGCCGGCGAAGGCGTGCAGGGCCGCGAGGATGCAGCCGGCGCGCCGGCTGGCGAGGGAACGGAAGACGGGTTGGAGGAGGGGCGGGAAGACGAGGGCGATACCGGCGGCCTTGCCGATGCGGCGGAGGAGGATACGGCCGGACAATCCGAGGCGGTGCAGGCTTCGGGCGAGCAGGCGGAAGCGGATGCGAATGCCGCCACCGATGCCGAGGTTGCCGATGCCGAGGCTGCCGGGATAGCGGATGCATTGGCGGAGGCGGTCGGAGAGCCCGATGTGCTGGCGGTGCCGGGCGAGGGGCCCGGCGAGGTCGCGGCACCCGCGTCCGGCCTGCCGCCGGCCGATACCCGGGCGCGGCCCCGCGAAAAGCCGGCCGAGTTTGCGGCGCCGGCAGCGGCCGGGGAGCGGATCGATCTTGCCGCGCTTGCCGATCTTGGCGCCCGGGCCGAGGCGGTGTCGCGTGCCCTGGCCACGCGCCGGCGGGCAGGGGGCGGTGGTGAAGGGGGCGGCGGCGGCGAAATCGCCGGCGGCACCACGGCGACGCGGCTGTTCTCGCGCGACTTATCCGATGACCCGCGTATGCGCACGGCAATGAACGGCATGCCGCAGGCCGCCCGCGTCGACCTGCTCTGCATGACCGAATTGCGGGCGCAGCTGCGCACCGCGACGCCGCCCTATCATGCCGACCTTTTGCCCTCCTTCCGCTTCGAGGCGGGCAACGTGCTGCAGCCGCGCCGGGCGGCGTTTCGCGCCGGCGGTCAGTGGTACGAGCTTGCCTTCCGCTGCGAGCTCAATGCCGGCGTCACCCGCGTAGAGAGCTTCACCCACCGGGTCGGCGAACCCGTCCCGCGCGCCGAATGGTCCACGCGCGGCTTCCCGGGGAACTGAGCCCTCGGCGGGCTTCCGCCGGGTGCCGGGAGAGCCCCGAAAGCTTCATGAAAAGAGGTTGTTGTTTCTCCGCGCTCCCGCCAGACTGGCAGCGGGGAAGCGCTGCGGCGCGGCACTGCGGGGGCAGGCTTGGCGGAAGAAGACGAACGGCCGAAGATCGACAGCCGGGAAGCACTGGAAGCGTGGTTGGCAGACAAGCCGGCCGACTGGGCGCAGGTGATCGCCGTGCGTGCAGCACTGCGGGTGTTTCCGCTGGTGTTGGACATCCATGCGGTCTCCGACGAGCGTTTTGATACTGTTCGAAAGCAGGGGTTGATCCTGCAGGTCTTGAGGGCGAACTTCATTTCGCGGCTTGCGCCAAAATATCCAAGCCGCGAAATGACCGTCGCCGCCGACGCCGCCAGAGCCGCCGCCAGAGCCGCCGTCGCCGCCTACGCCGTCAGAGCCGCCGCCGACGCCGCCAGAGCCGCCGCCGACGCCGCCAGAGCCGCCGCCTACGCCGCCAGAGCCGCCGCCTACGCCGCCAGAGCCGCCAGAGCCACCGCCTCTCGCTATGGTCTGCCCGCCGATGTTCAGGAAAGAAACATGTGGTGGGCCGTCGAGAGTGACCGTCACTGGCTTGAGACCTCCGGAAATGATGGGGGACGTGGACTGATTGGTCAGCCGCTCTGGCGTTCGTTCTCGCGCGATGCCTCCCGCTATCATCTGGCGCAACCTGTCTGGGTATCGGCCGAACTGGAGAGATTTGCGTCTGGAGATGGCTTGGGGACAGAATGGCGGCTGATCGTTGACTGGTATCGTGCCTTGCTGCCCGAACCTCGCAATGCGAAGCCGCGTAGTCTCTTTGGCGAAAAAGCGGATATCACCATCGCCACACAGCCGGGTGAGTTCTGGACCGTTACGGAGAAGCGCTCGGCGGAGGACATTCTTGAGGAAATTGCCGAGATCGCGGGTTACCGGCTGCCCACCGCTAAGCGTAGCGAGGGGGATACGGTTCCCGAGTTTATTGTTTCGTTTCTTGAAGTGGTGAGCCGTCCGGTATCGGTTGCCGAAATCCGTGAATATTGCACGACGTTCGAGCCACCACCGCCCAACACCACTATTGGGTGGCATCTGAGCGATCTTGCGCGGAGCGGCCGGGTCATCCGTACAGCGCCGGGTGTCTATGTGCATCCGAAGTGGCATGTTGAGGATGGTGGAACTGCCGACACGTCTGAGGACGGCGAAGCCAAGCTCGCCCACGATGTCGACGACGCCCTGCAAAATGTGGAAGCGCAGGCGCCGGCCGCTTATCGTTTCCGCTGGCAAGACAACCGCTTGGAAGCCGCGCCTCCGGCGGACATCGCGTCCGATCCGGAAGGCGCCCAGATCCTGTTGGACGAGACGCGGCGCAAGGCCGAGTCCCTGGCGGAAAGGTTGGAGCGCAGCAACGCCGATAAGCGGGTCCTTACGTCCGTTCAGGGCCTTCTCTCTGTACTGCCCGAGAATGTTGCGGACTTGCGGCCGGCATTGTTGCGCTCACGCGCCCGCTCGGTGGAGGCTGACGCTCAGGCCTATTCCAGTCCGGGCGACGAGGAACACTTCCTGTATCCGGACGCGCTGGCGGCGCTGATCGACCTGTCCGAGACGGCAAGGGACCTGCAAGGCTATTTTCCCTCTCTGCGCGAGTTGGAGGCCGAGATCACGGCACTCGCCATCGAGCCGTCGGAGGTTGAGGTCGTCAAGGCTCGGCTCGACGAGATTGTCGACGAGGCGGCCGGGCGTCCCGAGGTTGTGGGCCCGTCGGCCGTCGAAGCGCTGCGCACGATGGAGGCATTGGCGACCGAGCCGGCACCTCCGGCCGTGCGGCAGAAACGGATTGCCGACTATGCGCTTGTCGTTCGCAACTCGCTCTCGTCCATTGCGCGGGTTGCTCTCGACAACGCGTTTACTCGGGAGGCCAAGCAACTTGCGTCCGATATTTACGACAAGGCGCGGAGCAAGGTCGTCGATGGCATCGCTGACGGCGCTGGTGCCATGGCGCGACCCGCCACGATTATCGCCATTGCGGCGTTGGTAGGCGGTGTTTTCGGTCCGGTTGCAGGCATTGCCGCAGCGGCCGCAGGCTTCGGCAAGGTGGATCGGTTGCTGAAGCTGGCCGACAAGTGGCTTGAGAAATGGGAGAAGGAAAACACTGTTCCTGACGCTTCCGACGAAGACAAGATCAGCGAAGCCGACAAGCCGGACAGCGACAACGAGGACGCGGTCGAAACCTGAGCCCCCTTTTCCCCTCACATTCGCGTCAGGGGTCTCCCACTTTCGTCGTATTCCGGCATAGGCTGGCATCTGCCGCGCCGGGCGCTGTGCCCAGAACTTCCGGAGCGCGGCACGAAGGAGGGTTGAATGAATTTCCTGAAAGGCTATTCCGCGCCGCTGCTCAGCGTTTTCCGCATCGCGGCCGGGCTTTTGTTCCTCCAGCACGGCACGACCAAGTATCTCAGCCTGCCTGCAACGCAGATGTCCGGCGCCTCGCCGATGACCATGGGCGGGGCAGCCGGCGTCATCGAGCTGGTCTGCGGCGCGTTGATCGTGCTCGGCCTGTTCACCCGGCCGGCAGCCTTCCTCGCCTCGGGCACGATGGCGGTCGGCTATTTCATGGTGCACGCGCCGCAGAACTTCTACCCGATTCTCAATGGCGGCGAACTGGCCGCGCTCTACTGCTTCTCCTTCCTCTATCTCGCGGCGGCCGGCCCCGGCCCCTTGAGCATCGACCGGATGCGCGGCGCCGCCTGAACCGGCAAGCCTGACGGACGGACCTTGCTGATGCGGGCGCGGCGGGATCGCCGCGCCCGTTGACTTCGGGCGAATAAAACCACAAAACTGGTTTTATGGTGATAAAGACATCGAACGACAACCTGCCCGGAACCCGCATCCTCGACATCGAGGAAGCGGCGCAGGGCTTTGCGGCGATCGGCTCGGAGGCGCGGCTGGCCGTGGTGCTGGCGCTGGTCCGTGCGGGCAATCGCGGTCTTAGCGTCGGCGACATCCAGGAACGCACGGGCATGGCCGCCTCGACGCTCGCCCATCATCTGCGCTTTCTTGCCGCCGCAGGGCTGATCACCCAGGAAAAGGCGGGCCGCGCGGTGATCAGCCGCGCCGCCTTCGACCATCTCGACCGGCTCGCCGGTTTCCTGATGAGGGAATGCTGCGCCGAGGAGCGAAATCCCCCGGCAACCTGACCGCCGTCGCAAGACGGGGCAGGTCCGTCCGCCCCGGCTTGCGAAACGCATCGACAGAACGGAGCTGCGAAATGACCGATAGCCTGATGACGCCGGCCGCCGGCCGGCGAACCCTTTCGCATGCCTTCTTGCGGGATTTGAGGGGCGGGCTGGCGCGGCTTGCCTCGCCCTGGACGGCGGTGGCGCTGACGCCGCTCGCGGTCGCCTTTCTCGATTCGGCACGCACCGGCGAGATCGTCGCCTTCGCCGCCAGCGCCTTCGTCTCTACGCTGCCCTATCTCGCCGTCGCGGTGCTGCTGATCGCCTGGCTGAAGGCGACCGGCGCGCAGGCAATCGTCGGGCGCGCCTTCCAGGGCCGCGAGACGCAGGCGATCGTGCTGGCGGCGCTGCTCGGCGGGCTGGCGCCTTTCTGTTCCTGCCAGGTCATTCCCTTCATCGCCGGGCTGCTCGCCATCGGCGCGCCGCTCTCGGCGATCATGGCCTTCTGGCTGTCCTCGCCGCTCATCGATCCGCCGACGCTGCTGATCACGGCGGCCGCGCTTGGCTGGCCCTTCGCGCTGGCCAAGGCGGGGTTCGCCGTGGCGCTCGGCCTTTTCGGCGGCTTCGCGGTCAAGGCGATGGTGGCGGGCGGTGCCTTCGCCGAGCCGGCCCGGGCCGTCGCGGGCGGGTCGTGCTGCCGCAAGAAGGTGTTCGGCGGCGCGCCCGTCTGGCGGTTCTGGCAGGAGGAGGAGCGCGGCGAGGCGTTCCGCTCTGAACTTGCCGCCAACGCGCTGTTCCTGGCCAAGTGGCTGGCGCTCGCCTATGTCATCGAGGCGCTGCTGGTCACCTATGTGCCGGCAGACCTGGTCGCCGGTGTCGTCGGCGGCGAGGGCGTGCTGCCGGTGATCCTGGCCGCGCTGGTCGGCATGCCGGCCTATCTCAACTCATATGTGGCGCCGCCGCTTCTCGCCGGGCTGATGGAGCAGGGCATGACGGCGGGGGCCGCCATGGCCTTCATGATCGCCGGGGCGGTCAGTTCTGTCCCGGCGATGGCGGCGGTGTGGTCTCTGGTTCGGCTGCCGGTCTTTGCAGCCTATATCGGTCTCGGGCTGACGGGTGCGGTGCTGTCGGGCCTGCTGTTCCAGCTCATGAGCTGAGGAGACCGGCTCACGCTTCGAGCAACGCCTCGACCACGGCGCGAACGGACGGCAGCACGCCGCGCCGATGCGGGGTGAGGATGGTGGTCGTGATCGTGCCGGCCCGCCAGCCGGGAAGCAGGCGGACGAGGCGGCCCTCGGCAAGGGCGGTTTGCGCGACAGTCTCCGGCAGGCAGGTGACGCCAAGTCCGGCCTCGGCGGCGGCAAGCAGCATGCCGGCCTCGTCGAGAGACAGGCGCATGCGCGGGACAAGGCTTGCTTGCTCTCCGCTCTCATGGGTGAGGGGCCAGGGAGCATCGCTGCCCGTTCCGATCGTCTCGAAACTCTCCAGTTCCGCCGGTGTTCGCGGCGTACCGGCGCGGGCGAGAAACTCCGGGGAGGCTGCGAGGATTACGGTTTCCACGCCCATGCGCCGCTGCACCAGGCCGGAATCGGGCAAGGGACCGGCATGGCTTCGCACCGCGATGTCAAACCCCTCGTGCAGGAGATCGACAAAGCGATCGCTGACATTGAGGCGGAGCTCGATCTTCGGGTGGCGTTGCATGATCCCGGCAAGGCGCGGAGCAAGGTGAAACCGGGCGACCGGCACCGAGGTCGTCAAGCGGACCAGCCCGCTCGGTTCGGCGAGCCGGCGCTTCACGGCCTGTTCCGCGGCTTCCGCCTCGATCACGGCGGCGCGGGCATGTTCGTAGACGTCGCGGCCGAGATCGGTCAGGTGGAAACTGCGGGAGCTACGCTGCAACAGGCGGGCGCCCAACTGGCGCTCCAGTTCCGCCACCCGCTTGGCTACGGTCGATTTCGGCGCGCCGGTCAGCCGGCCGGCAGCCGCGAACCCGCCGCAGTCCACGGCCTGGACGAAAAAGCGCAGGTCGTTGAGATTGTACACGGATGAATGTCCATATTTGTGGACCTTAAGAGGGCGAACCGCCCTCTACAGCCTGAAGGTCCATGATCGCATATTCCCGGCATGCGGACGAGACCCCTCGTCCCCAACCAAGGGAAGATGACATCATGACCCCCATCCTGTTTTACGGGGTGCCTGCGGGCTGCTCCTTCGGCTCCATCGTGGCGCTGGAATGGCTGCAGATCCCCTATCGGCTCTGCCGCATCGACATGCTGAGCGAGGAGATCCGCAGCGAAGCCTACCAACGCGTCAACCCGGTGGCCGAGACGCCGAGCCTGCTCACATCCGATGGCCGACTGCTGTCCGAAAGCATGGCCATTCTCGGTCATCTCGCACCGCACGGGGTCGGCTCGGGTCTTGCCTTCGCGCAAGGGACGGCCGGATTCGACCGGCTGAACCAGATGCTCGCCTTTCTCAACACGGCGCTGTTCGGCGGCTTTTCCCCGCTCTGGTACGCCTACGAGCACGAGCTTGGGGACGAGGCGAAGGCCGCCTTGCGGGACTTCGGCGCGATACAGCTTGAAAAGGCGCATGCGGACCTTGCCGTCATGCTCGGGGAGGGACCGTTCCTGCTCGGCGACAAGCCGACGCTGGCAGACGCCTATTTCTACGGTATCGCGCGCTGGGCCGACTATCACGGCTTGCCGGACCGGTCTGCCTGGCCGGGGCTGCAGGGCCTGTTCGAGCGGCTCCACGACGACCCGGCGGTGCGTTTCGCCCATGCGCTGGAGGATGGCGAGACGGCGGTGTCGACAGGCGCCTTCCTGGGGCAGGTCAGCCTGGACGAGGCGCTTGGCGAACTTCGTCAGGCGGCCTGATCAGGGGGCACGTCACCCCGGCATCAGGCCGTCGACCAGCGCCTCGAAGACTGCCATGAAGCCCTCTTCCTCCGCGCCGCCGGCGATATCCAGCGCGGCGCGGTCGAAGGCGGCGGACAGCACCGTTGACAGGGCCTCGACCGGCAGGGCGCGGATCGCGCCCGTGCTGGTGGCAATATCCAGCCCTTCGCGGAGGGTCCGGCCAGCATGCAGCGCGTCGATGCGCTGGGCCTCGGCCGGGCCGAGCGCCGCCGGCCCGTCGACCAGCAGGATGCGGCAGCGGCCCGGCTTTCGCATCGCGGCGAAATAGGCGCGGGCGCCGGAAAGAAGTGCGTCCCGGGCGGTGGCACTGCCCACTGAGCCTGCCTCGATCTCGGCGGCCACGATACGGGTCTCGGCCTCGAAGACGGCTGCGAAGAGCGCGGTTTTGTCGGCGAAGTGATGATAGAGCGCGCCGCGCGTCACGCCGGCCTCGGCGACGATCTCCGGCGTTGCGGTCGCGGTGAAACCCTTCCCGGCAAAAAGCCTGCGACCGGCCGCGATCAGTTGCTCGCGCATCTCCGCCGAGCGCTCCTCGTTGCCGCGCCCCTTGCCGCGCCGCCAGTCGGTGCGCGGCGGTGCCGTGTTCCGTCCGGCATCGTTGGCGGCCCTCTCCGACCTTGCGGCTCCTTCCCGGTCATCGTTGTTTCCCGTCATCGTTTCCGCTCCTCGTCCCGCCGTTACTGTCCCGCGATGCCCCGTTTGCCGGGCGCTTCCTGCCCGGGCCTCCGATGTTCGGCGCCTCCGATCCGGAGCTTCCGGCCCGGAGCTTCCGCAACTGTGTTCGCACGGATCGCGTTTCATCAGTTTACATACAGTCAGAATGTATGTATATAGATACAACCAGTATGTATGTGACACGGCGCCACCGGAACCCGCAAGCGGGGCCGGCCGGAAAGCGCTCCGCTCGGCGACAAGCGGAGCGTCCGGGAGGCAGGCTGAAACGAGGCAGACGACCCGAACGGTACGGGCGAGGCAACAGAGGACGAAACGAGATGAAGACGACCAGCTACTATCCGGTTCTGATGACCGGCGACGTCGACGGCACGGCGCGGTTCTACGAGACGCATTTCCGCTTCCACAGGGCCTTTTCGGCCGACTGGTATGTGCATCTCCAGTCGAGCGAGGATCCGTCGGTCAACCTTGCCATTCTCGACGGGCGGCACGAGACGATCCCCGAGGCGGCGCGCGGCCAGTCTGTCGCCGGCCTGCTACTCAACTTCGAGGTGGAGGATGTCGATGCGGAGTATGACCGCGTGACGGCGGCCGGGCTGCCGGTGCTGCTGGCGATCCGTGACGAGGCGTTTGGCCAGCGGCATTTCATCACCCGCGACCCGAACGGCGTGCTCATCGACGTGATCAAGCCGATCCCGCCGAGCGCCGAGTTCCTGGCGCAATATGCCGAGGACGCGGTTCCGACCGCCTGAGGATGGTTGTCGCCGGATCGCTGCGCTCAGGCGTGGAAAGGCTTTCGGCGCGACTTGCCCCGGACCGGGAGGCTGGACGATGATGGTCGTCCAGCCCGTTCGCGCGCCGTGTTCCGCGCGCCGCAAGCCCCGACAGGTTTCCATCATGCCGAATGCCGCCGCCCGCTCCCTCATCGAACGCTATTATGCCGCCTTCAATTCCGGCGACACCGACGCGATGCTGGCGCTCGTCACCGACGATGTCGCCCATGACGTCAACCAGGGGGGCCGGCGCCAGGGCCGCGAACTCTTCACCGCCTTCAACGCGCATATGACCCGCTGCTACCGGGAAGAGCTGTCCGACATCGTGATCTTCGTGAATGCCGAGGGCACGCGGGCGGCCGCCGAATTCATCGTTTCCGGCACCTATCTTGTCACCGACGAGGGCTTGCCGGAGGCGCAGGGCCAGACCTATCGCCTGCCGGCCGGCACCTTCTTCGACATTCGCGAGGGGCGGATCTCGCGGATCGCCACCTACTACAATCTTCAGGACTGGGTCGCCCAGGTCGGCGCCTGAGGCGGCCGGGCGGGTCAAGGAGATCTCCATGAAGGTCATCGTTGTCGGCGCCGGCATTTCCGGCCTGTCCACCGCCTGGTCGCTGGCGAAACGCGGCGTCGAGGTGACGCTGCTCGAGCAGGGACCCGTCCCCAACCCGCTGTCGGCCTCCGGCGACCATCACCGCATCATTCGGCGGGCCTACGGGGCGCAGGGCGGCTACCAGCGACGCATCGGCGAGGCCTACGAGGCCTGGGACGAAATGTGGGACGATCTTGGAGAAAAGCATCTCGTCGACACTGGCTTCCTGCTTGTCTCGCAGACGGGGCGGGATGCGGCCGTTGCCTATCGCGACAGTCTGGTGGCAGGCGGCTATCCGGTGGAGGACATGAGCGCGGGCGAGGCCGCCCGCCGCCATCCCTTCCTTGACGAGGCAACGATCCATTCCGCCGCCTTCAGCCCGGAAGGCGGGGTGCTGCTCTGCCGGCATATCGGTGCGGGTTTGCTGGCCTGGCTGACCCGTGCCGGTGTCGACGTCCGGGCGGAAACGCGGGCGGAGGCTGTCGATCCGGCGCGCGGGGCTGTGCGGCTTGCCGGCGGCGAGGAACTTGTCGCCGATCATGTGGTGGTGACCGCCGGAGCCTGGGTGCTGAAACTGTTTCCGCAGTTGTCCGACCGGCTCACGGGCTATCGCACGGCGGTGGCCTATCTCGCCCCGCCCGCGGATCTGGTTGCCGCGTGGGAGGCCGCGCCGGTCATTCTCGACGTCGGCGGGACGGTCGACGGTTATGTGCTGCCGCCGGTGCGCGGCGCCGGGTTGAAGGTCGGCGCTGGCATCCACAAGGTCCGCGCCGGGGCGGACGAGAAGCGCGTGGCGGAACCGGGCGAAGGCGAACGGCTGCGCGACCATTTTGGCCCGCCCTTCGCGCGGATTGCGGAGTACCGCGTTACAGAGGTCGTCACCTGCGCCTACACGTTCACCTGCGACGAGCATTTCTTCGTCACCGGCGATGAGCGGGCAACCATCGTCTCGGCCTGCTCGGGTCATGGCTACAAGTTCGGCGCCGCCGTCGGTCGCTGGGTGGCCGAAGGGGTGATTTCCGGCGACCGGGCGGGGCTTGCCGGCTGGCTGGAAGCGCGGGACTGAGTGCAAAAAAGCCGCCGCCCCAACAGGGCAGCGGCTTTGGTGCTCTTCCTATCCAAGGAGGCTCAGCCGGCCTTGCGGCCCTCCTCGACGGCGTCGCGGATGAAGCGCGGCAGCGCAAAGGCCGCCGCATGAACGTCCGGCAGGTAGTAGCGCGTGTCGATCGCCGCCTCCTCGAAGCGCTGTTCCAGAACCTCGAGCGGCACCCGGCGCAGCAAGGTATCGTCGCTGGCCCAGCCGAGCGCCATGTGGCCGCCGAAATAGGTCGGGATCGCCGCCACATATGCGGAGGCGTCCTTGTAGATCTGCGAAAAATGACGGATCGAGGTGACGAGCTCACTCTTCTGCAGGAATGGCACGCCGTTCTGGGTAACCAGCACGCCGCCCGGCTTCAGGCAATGATGGACGCCGCGATAGAACTCTTGCGTGAAGAGCACGGCACCCGGGCCCATCGGGTCGGTGCTGTCGACCATCACCACGTCAAAACGACGATCTGTTTCCGCCACATAGCGGGCACCGTCGGCGATCACCAGGTCGAAGCGGTCGTCGGCGAAGACGGAGGCGTTGAAATCGGCGAAATGCGCCTTGGAGAAATCGACGACGGCGTCGTCGATCTCGACCTGGGTGAGACGCTCCACGCCCTTGTGCTTGAGCGCCTCCTCCGCCATGCCGCAATCGCCGCCGCCGACTATCAGCACCTCGCGCGCCGCCCCGTGGGCGAGGATCGGCACATGCGCCATCATCTCGTGATAGATGAACTCATCGGCGGTCGTCACCTGGGTGATGCCGTCGAGCATCAGGACCTTGCCGAACACCGGGTTGGTGAACAGCACGAGATCCTGATGCTCGGAGCGATCCTGGAAGAGGATGTCGTCGCAGGCATATTTCACCTCGACGCCCGGGTAGAGCGTCTCGTTGAAGAACAGCCCGCTCATGCGACTTCCTTCCCGCGCAGCAATTCGCTGACTTGCGAGCGTCCCGGGCGGAAGGCGCGTTCCAGCACCTCGACGCAGCGCTCGGGCTTGGCGTCGCCGCACATGAACACGTCGAAGGCCGCATAGCCGGCCTCGGGCCATGTGTGGACCGAGATGTGACTTTCCGCGAGCACGGCAACGCCGCTGACACCCGTCGGTTCGAACGGGTGCAGGTGAATGTGCAACAGTGTTGCGCCGGCCTCCTCGACACAGGTCTTCAACGCTTCCTCGATATAGGGAAGGTCGTCGAGACGCGACGCGTCATAGAGGTCGATAATCAGATGCGATCCGGCACAGCGAACGCCCGCCCTCTCAATGAAATGATCAAGGCGATCGTCCTGCAGATGAGCCGCAGGCGCGGTGGATGTGTTGTCTTCCGTATGGGTGGTGCTTCTCGGCTCGACGAAGGCGGTAAAATCCCGTCCCTCACAGTCACGAGCCTCCAAGTCCATCCCCAATTGGAAGAGGCCGTCGTCAGACATGGCGGTCTCCCCAACCAGCAGATGAAACCCGGGTTCAGTCCCGAACGGGCATGCTATAGGGTGCTTCGTGCTGCGATGCAATGCGTGTTTTACGCATTTCCGACCTGTGATGAATGCAGGGGCCCGTCATGGAAAAGAAGAATCGTCAAGAAAACATGCCTGTTGATCTCGTTACTTTGACGGGTAAGGAAATAGAGCGCTCGATTGCGCCACTCGCGGACTTGCGGGTGCGCGTGTTTCGTGAGTGGCCCTATCTGTATGACGGCTCGGCTTCTTATGAGAAAACCTATCTGGCGCGGTATGCGAATGCTCCAGGAGCGGTTGTTGTTGGTGCTTTTGCGGGAGAGCGTCTCGTCGGAGCGGCGACAGGTCAGCCACTTGCCGGTGAGGTCGAGGATTTTCGCATGCCTTTCGAGCGGGCAGGGCTCGACCCGGCCGGCATCTACTATTTCGCCGAATCCGTGCTCGACTCCGGCTGGCGCGGACGCGGCATCGGTCATGCTTTTTTCGACGCCCGCGAGGCGCATGCCCGCGCGCTCGGCTTCGATACGGCGGCGTTTTGTGCGGTGATCCGACCGACGAATCATCCCTTGCGACCGGCCGGCTACACACCGCTCGATCCCTTCTGGAGGAAGCGAGGCTATGCGCCAGCCAATGGCCTCACGGTCGGCTTTGACTGGCCCGACCTGGGTGAGGCCGCCGCAAGCCGCAAGCAACTTCAGGTCTGGATGCGAAGCGGATTGTCAGTCGGGTGACAGGCCCGGTCATTCCGGCTTTGCGAAGATCTCGCAGTGTTCCCTGTAGTTGGGGAGTTCGGTTTCGCAAATTTCCCGGAGACGACCGCTGCGATTGAGACGCTCATACGACCTGGAGACCGCATTGACGATCTCGGGCTCTGTCCGGATGTTGGCGGCAAGATAGAGAAGCGGCGATGCCCCTCCGGGGTCCGGTACGTCGAGATGCTGGACGATCGCCGCCTTCGGGCGGCCGGAAAGAGTCGTTCTTGCCCACATCGACACAGGTACGGTCACACGGTATTCGCAGCGCCCCGTCAGCAGCAGTTCGTACCAGCCGTGGTCGACGGGTCCGAGGGACTGATCGAGGATCATCGAGGAGAAGGCCACGTCGATCAGAGGGAAAAGGTTCACCCCCTCTTCAAAGCCGCTCTCCACGAGTGCATTGTACGGTGGCGTTCCCTCCTGTGCGCAGACGCTGTGCGCCTTGTAGCCGTCAATCTCGGGATAGGTCGGCAGGTTTCGCTCTGCGGCAGAGAAGAGTGCCGCTGGCGGGATCTTCGCCACCGGCGCGATCCAGTGGAAGGTTGTCTCGCGTTTTGGCGTCCGCATCATCGAGAAGATCAGCGTGTTCGGGACACGCTCGGCCGTCTTGTAGGCCTTCGTCCAGTTCAGGTACTCGACATCCGTGCTGAGCCCGGCCCCGGCCAGCACCTCTTGCATGATGCTTGCGACGTAGCCCTTCTGGTTCGCGGAAGGGTCGACATACTGAAAAGGAAAAAACACTTCCGTTACGGTTCGTACAGGCTCCTGGGCGGTGGCCGTATCCGTGTGAGCGGGCAGGCCCGACAGGGCCAGCAACATCAAGGCGGTGCGGGCTGCTATGACCATGGTGCTCACCTCCGAAACTGCCATGTGCACTCGCGTGTATTCATGCTCGATTAGAGCATCGATGCCCTGCACCCGCAACTTCTTGCGACGGCGGGACAATTTTCCCTCTCAATATACCTTGTGCGTTTTGCGTGAAGTTGTATCGTTTTCAGAATCAACGCGTGACTGACTTTAGTTTGAGTAGAAACTTTTTCTTCCGCTCAAACGCTCGCGAAGATTGACTTTTGTGAGGTGAATGCCTGCCATGGTTGAAAAACAACTGAAAATTACTCAACTAAACCATTGGCGCACTACCTGCTTGGCCGGTTCCTGATTTTGACCCTGGGCTTCATTGCTGCCTTCCTGACCATCTATTTCGTCCTGTCCAAAGAGATCAACAGGAAGTCCCTGGAAGACATTGTCGACCACACGCTGGAAACAATCCGCCCCAACGCGACGATCGCCGCCTTCAGTTCCAGCGAGGCGATGGCCGCCTTCGCGCTCAGTCCGCTTGAATCTGTGCCCTGGGTCCGGCGCGCAAGTCTTCTGGACTCTTTCGGCGACACGTTGCAGGTCCTGGAAAACAGGAAGCCGACCAGTCCGGATCGCGGCCCCCCGACCGGGGCGGCCGACGAGGACCCGCCCCGCTACGAGGATGGCGCGACCGTCTCCTACTCCCTGACCTACAGGGGGCAGGACGCGGGCAGGCTTGTCGTCGAGGTCGACTATTCGCGCGGACGCAGTGTGCTGGTGGACCTTCTGATCGGGATGATTTCGATCATTGCCTGCACGACGATGGTGTCGCTTGCGAACTATCTTTTCATCAAGCGGCGGATCGTGGTGCCGATCGAACGGCTGGCGCGCTTCGTCCAGGATCCGGCGAGCAGGTCGGTTCGAGGCACGGCCGTCGGCAGGCGCACGGAAGCCGAAGGCCGGACCTCTCCGAGTGCGATGTTCGAGATCGCCGAGCTGGATGCGATCTCGGTGGAACTCGAGAAAACCGTCTCGCATCTTTCCGAGCAGGCGACCATCGATCCGCTGACCGGTCTGGCCAACCGCCGTGCCTTCGATGCTGCACTGAAGGAGACTGTCTCCTCCGGCGGATCCGTTGCCCTCATGCTGCTGGACATCGACTATTTCAAGTTCATCAACGATCACTTCGGCCATGTCGCCGGAGACCGGACCCTGCAGGACTTTGCCGCTTATCTCCGGGATTTTGCCGGCGAGACGGGGCAGGCGTATCGTCTGGGCGGTGACGAGTTCGGCGTGCTGCTGTTTGGAGGGGAAACGGCGAGCGAGGAGATCATCGGGCGGGTGAAGACCGCGTTCAGCTTCGACTTCGAACAGCTCGACAACACCAGCATCTACTATTCGGTATCGGCCGGATACGCCCATTTCCCGACCGATGTGGCCGATGGCGCCGAACTTGGTTTCGGGGCCAGTGCCGCCTTGCTCTCGGCCAAGGTGCAAGGTCGCAAAACCGTCAACCGCCACGGGGGAGAAGAGGCCGCTCCGGGATTGTCGTCGCGACTTCCGGTGCGCGAGTACGAATGCGCCCTTGCGGACGGACGCGTTACCCATTTCGCGCAACCGATCGTCTGCCCGCAGAGCGGGCGCATCCGTGCGTTCGAGCTTCTGCTGCGGGTTTTGCCGCGCGAAGGCGGGGCAAGCGTGCGCGCCGATCTGGCGGTCGAGGCCGCGATCCGTATCGGGCTTGCCGGCGATCTCACGCGCCGGACGCTGCAGGCGGCACGGGACGTGATCGGGCAACTCCGGGCGCATGATCGCGGCGGCATCTGCGTCAGCATCAATCTTGCCGAGGCGCAGCTGACGGCTCCCGACTTCGTCGAGATATTCGACGAGGTGTTCGAGGGTGCGGACAAGGCCTCGGGACTGATCGTTGAAATGCTCGAAGGCGACTATCTGGGCTCGCGCTCCCTTGCCGACATCATCGCCGACCTGCGTCATCGCCGGTCGGCGATCGCCATCGACGATTTCGGCAAGGGATACTCCTCGTTGCTGCGGCTGTTCGCGATGCCGTCCAACATCGTCAAGCTGGACCGGAGCCTGCTTCATTATCGGGAGAAGGACCCGCGGTTGCTCGGCGGCATGATCGCCGCACTGTCATCGGGGGGGCGGCTGGTGGTGGTGGAGGGCGTCGAAACGGAGGAAGACGCGCGGTTTGTCCGGGATGCCGGTGCGGGGCTGGCGCAGGGATACTTCTATGCCCGGCCCATGCCCTTCGACGAGGCGATATGCGCCGCCTGCGCCGTACCGGTCGCCATGGAAGACCAGCCGATCTGCGACACGCGGGCGGGCGGGCGGCAACGCGCCTGAACCGCCGGTAGGCTCCTGGAGCCAGGTCTGGCTGGCAAAGCGCGGAACGCGGACAACAAGGGCCGGTACGATATCAACCGCACCGGCCCCTGTGTCGTTTGGCGATGTGGCGACAGAGCGTTACTGGGCGATTTCCCAGGTGATGTTGACGCGCACGTCGAGGGAGGTCTCGCCCGCCTCGATCGGCGCGGGCGCTGCCCCATCCATCTTCATTTCGGCGCGGGCCATCATCATGACCGGGCGCGGGGAGTAGTCCTGCTCGCTGATCGACAGCACCCGGCCGAGCTTGATGCCGGCGGCCTCTGCGTAGATTTCCGCCTTGCGGATGGCGTCGGCCGTTGCTTCCTTGCGGGCCTTGTCCTTGAGCTTGTCCGCGTCGCTGACGATGAAGCTGACGCCGCCGACCTGGTTGGCGCCGTCACGCACCATGGTGTCGAGCAGGCCGCCAAGCTTGGCCAGGTCGCGGACCCGCACCGAGACGTTGTTGGAAACCCGGTAGCCGATGATTTCGGAGCGATACTCGGTGTTGTCGAGGCTGCCGCTCTTGATCTGGCGGTAGCGCGGCTGCACCGAGAAGCCCGAGGTCTGGATGTCGCGCTGCTCGATGCCGCTTTCCTTGATGCGGGCGATCACGGCACTCATCGCGGCGGTGTTGGCGCTCATCGCGTCACCGGCGGTCTCGGCATCGCTGACGACGCCGCTGGTGAGTATCGCCATGTCGGGAGCCGCGGTGACCGTGCCGGTGCCGACCATGTCGATGGTGGCGATGCGCGGCGTCTCGGCCCGGGCGGGAAGCGTCGTGGCGGCAAGCGCGACGGCCGCGCCGAAAAGTGCAATGCGACCGGCGGTCTGAAGCGAACGCATGAAGTATCTCCTGTTCAGTCTTGCGGACACGCGGACGCCTGGTCGGGATGGACGAAGCGCCCGCAAGCAGCTTGTTTGCAAACCTGTTTCGGGCTCAGCGACCTGTGCGGCGCCCGGATGTTGCATCCATCGCGAGCAAATGCGGCGGACGAAAGGCGCTGCCCGGGTGGTTTTCGGGCGGATCAGGACTTGTTCGCGTCTCCGCCGGCGACCATCGGCTCGCCGACCTCGCCGTCGGCGGACAGGAGCACGGCGACCGGCCGGGAGGCCGGGAACTGGGCGCAGATGATCAGCACCATGACGGTCAGCGGCACGCAGAGCAGCATGCCCGTCACGCCCCAGATCGCGCCCCAGAAGGACAGCGACAGCATGATGACGAGGCCGGACAGGTTGAGGCTGTTGCCCATCAGGCGGGGTTCCAGCAGGTTGCCGATCAGGAACTGGATCGTGCCAAGGCCGAAGACGATGATCAGGAATGGCGTCAGGCTGTCGAAATAGACAAGCGCCAGGATGCCGGGAAAGAGCACCGCCGTCAGCGAGCCGATCGTGGGGATGAAGTTGAGGGCGAAGGCGATGAAGCCGAAGAGCGCGGCATAGGGCAAGGCGAGGAGCGACAGGAGCCCGGCCGTCAGCAGGCCGGTCAGCACGCTGACCGCGGTCTTGATGCCGAGATAGTCGCGCAACGCCTCGGTGATGCGCGCCCGCATCATGAAAGCCAGCTCGGCGCGCCCGGGCGAGGAAAAGAGGCGGGTCATCTTGCGGTCGAAGGTCGACTGTTCGAGCAGCAGGAAGAGCACGTAGATGAAAACCAGCGAAGCGGAGCCGGCGATCTGGGTGATGGCGTTGGCGCCGGCAGCAATGGCGCGGTTGAGCGCGTTGTCGGGAACAAGGTCGCGCAACTCGATCGGATCGGCGAGGCCGAGCCTGTGCGAGTAGGTGTTGAACAGGGTCTCGAGCCGGGCCTGGTAGACCGGTGCGTCACGGGCAAGGTCGGTGAGGTTGGCGGTGACCACGTCGACGACGAAAACGGAGATGCCGAAGATCGCGGCAAGCGCGGCGACCAGGGCCAGGGAATAGGGCAGGTGGAAGGGGCCGAGCGGAATCCGGCGTATGGCCTCGGCGAGCGCCACGATCAGGTACCAGACCAGCAAGGCTATGACGAAGGGCAGGAGCAGGGCGCGACCCACCGACAGCAGCCAGCCGAACAGCGACAGCGAGACGAGGGTCAGCGTGACGGCTAGTGGAAATTGCGGCATCAGGCCCCCGATGCGTGGCTGCGGCGGTCCGTCTTTCGGCCCGTTCCCTTGTTCCCGGTTGTCGCGTCCTTTCGATGCCGTTGCAAGAGCTGCGCGCCTGCCGGTGCGTGCCGTGTTGCAAGCTCTTGGTGAGGTGCTATAGGAAAGATCGTGCGGGGATGATGAACCGGATTCGCTGGTGATCGATCCCTGTCATGGGCCTGTAGCTCAATGGTTAGAGCCGTCCGCTCATAACGGATTGGTTGCAGGTTCGAGTCCTGCCGGGCCCACCATCTTCCCCTCACGCCTCGATACGCCACACGCCGCCGCCGTCTCCGTGGATCTTGACCATGTCGATGCGCGTTCCGTCCCAGTGGCAGGTCAGATGCCTGGCCTGGAGCGGGATCGACATCACGTCGGGATAGAAGGCGGCGAAGCATTCGCCGCCCTCGTGCCGGACGCTCGGGTAGACGATGCCGTTGGCGCCGTCCTGCCGCAAGGCGAGCGCAAAGGCCTGGGAGGCTGTGTAGTCGTCCGGATCGAGCAGAGCCGCGCTCTCCGCCCTCGTTCGGCTCCCGCGCAGATCAGCGAGCCTTGCGTCGATCGAACCGACCAGTTCGCGCATGTCGGCAATCCAGCCCGGCGCCTCGCCGGTCGCCGCATAGAAGCGGCCCTGGTGATGGGTGACCTCGAACAGCGCCGTTTCGAAAGTCCTGGCCGCGTAGAAGGCGCCGAAGCTGCCGTCATGGAAACGCCCCTGGCGCTCCGGCGATACATGGGTGAACGGCGCCATCGCATAGGAGGCTCCCGGTCCGCCGACACGCCGGACGGGCGGCACAAGGTCAAGATTGCCGATCGTCTCGGCAAGGCGCGGGTTGCTCTTGCCTTCGGCCGCGCCAAGCAGGTCCCAGTCTGCCGGGTCGGCAATGTCCTCGAACAGGTCGATGGGCGGATAGGCGGTGCCGATCAACCGGCGGTAGTCCGGCCAGACGACCCTGGCGGTTCGCATGCTCACCACTGGCCGCGGCGCGCGTCAAGATAGCGGCGCACCCGCATCAGGTCGGTGATGCGTCCCTGCAGCATGACGTCCAGCGCCGAACGGCCGTCGAAATCCGCATTGGGCCGCGAAATCCAGCCATATCCACGTTCGGCTTCGCGAAAAAGCAGCCTCAGGGCCTTGTGAATGCCCATCAGGTTGGACATGCGTTCGGCAAGGTCGACACCGACGCGACCGAAGGTGCCCGTCTTCCAGCGCTGGTAGGTGCGGACCGAAATGTCGCCAAGCAGACGGCTTGCCTGTTCGTCGGACAGCCCCCAGCGCGCAAACAGGGCAATCGTCGCGCGCTGCATTGCCCGGATCTCGTCGGTCGAGAAATCCGATGCGGCGGCAGGGGCCGCAGGCGATACGAGATGCAGTTCCGGCATGGCGTCAGTCCTTTGACTTTTGTCTTTATATACGAAAAAGATGCCAAATGGCAATATGCGTCATCGACATTTCGGCTGTTTCTGGCCAATGGCGACAAGTGACATCTGATGACGTGCGTCACAGTCAGGCCGACCGAGCGCGGCTATCCTTTCCCCATCATGATCGCTGATTGCGATGGTGTGCGGCGCTTGCAGCGTCGGCTCATGCCGCGCGGCCTGTTCGGGTCGGGTGGAACCGCCTCCGGGCCGTCATCACTGGATGACCACATTCGTCTGCCGTGATGAAGAACCCGGAGATCGCAAGGCTGAGAGGAGACAGTGCCATGCGTTTCAAACAGACATGCGCGGCGGTGGGGTTCGCCATCGCAGCTATCATCGGCTTCGGCAGCACCACGCCGGCCAGCGCCGCCACGGCTGCAACGGCAGCCGCGGCCCTTGCCCCGCTTGTGGCCAATACGTCGGAGCTTCGCTCCGACGGCACGGTGACGAAAGCCTGGCATCGCGGCCGGCCGCATCGCTGGCGCCCGCGTCGCCGCTGGCGTCCGCGCACCTATCGTCCGCGCTACTATGCGCCGCGGCCGCGGGTGCGCGGATTTGGCCGGGCACACTACCGCTGGTGCAGCCAACGCTACCGTTCGTACCGGCCGGGCGACAATTCGTTCCAGCCGTATAACGGCCCGCGCCGTCCCTGCATCTCGCCCTATATCCGCTGATACGGGCGGGCGCTGGGCGCCTGACTGAAAAGGGCCGCTTTCCGGAACCGGAAAGCGGCCCTTTTTCCATCTGCGGACGGTTCACCGCGTCTTGACCCCTCGTCTCAATAGGGTATCGCTTGCCGTTCCGTTCGCCGCGATCGGCGCGGCGTGTCCGGGGCAGGGGCCGCGCATCTCTCATGACGATCGTTCAGCTTTCCACCGCGCATGCGTTCGATCTGCTGTTGCGGCAATCGCCGCAGGGCGACGGTCGCTGGGAGGATATAGACGTGCGTCTGGGCGCGGATGCGGGCGGGGAGGCCGACTGGCTGATCGTGTTCGACCATCCGGCCCGAGACCTGACCACGTCTCTGCCACGGGAACGCCGCATCGTCTTCCTTCCCGAGCCGGCCTCCATCAAGCATTACGATCCGCAGTTCATCGCCCAGTTCGGCGTCGCCTTCACCGCATCGCCCCTGCCCGACTTCGACGGTATCGCGATTCACACCCAGCCCCTGACGCCGTGGTTCTATGGTGCCGGCATCGGCGCTTCGGCCCAAACGACGGCCCGCAAGTCGTATACGGAACTGGCAGCCGGCCCGATCGCCGGCGAGGGTGCGGGAGGCCGGGGCGAAGAGGGCGCTCGCGCGCTTCTCTCCGCCGTCTGCTCGACCAAGACGCTCAACCGCAACCAGGTCCGGCGTCTGCGCTTCCTGCGGCGGGTCAAGGCGACGCTGGGCGCGCGGCTCGACATCTATGGCCGAGGGTTCCAGGAGATCGCCGACAAGGCCGAGGGACTTGACGGCTATCGCTATCATCTCGTGCTGGAGAACAATCTCGATCCGCATTGCTGGACGGAGAAGCTCGCCGATCCGCTGCTGGCGGGCGTCTATCCGATCTTCGCGGGCGGACCGGACCTGGAAGCCTATTTCGATCCGCTTGGCTTTACCGCAATCGACATCACCCGACCGGACAGCGCGCTTGCCGGGATCGTCCGCGTCCTGGCGGAGGATCCGGTCTCACGTCCCGAGGTGCGAGGCGCGATGCGCGAGAACCGTCGGCGGTTGATGGAGGAGCACCAGTTCTTTCCGGTGCTTGCGGCGGAACTCTCCCGCCTTGGTCCTGCTCCGGCGACACGACTGGAGGCACCGGTTCCGGTTCGTCCTCCGGTCAAGCCGCCCTTGCACCGGCTGACGCGAGCCTTTCGGCCCCTGCGCATTCTCGCCGACAAGGCGCATGTGGCGCTCGTCGAGCGGGGCTAAACGATCCGGGAGACCGGGGCAGGTCCCCGCGTGCTGTCGCGCGCGACCACCTCGAACCCGAGATCGACCCACGTCTCCCGTGGATCCTCGCCGGAGAGCGCGGCAATCATCATCTCCATCGCGCGCTGCCCCATGTCGAGCCGGTAGGTCTTGACGCTGGTCACCGCCGGATTGGCGACGGCCATCATCTCCAGATCGTTGAAGCCGCAAATGCCGATCTGGCGGGGAACGTCGATCCCGCGCCTCTGGCACTCGAACAGGGCGCCCATTGCCAGGTCGTCATTGTTGCAAAGGATCGCGTCCGTGTCTGGCGCGCGGGCGAGCAGGTCGGCGGTCAGTTCGCAGCCAAGCGTGACGGTCGAGGCGCGCGGCGTGGTGATGATCCGCCGGGGGTCGATAAGGCCCGCTTCTCGGACGATGTCGCGAAACCCTTCGAGACGGCGCTGGGTGCGGGGATCGAGCCGGGCGGCGATGAAGCCGGGCTTGCGATAGCCGGCGGCAACCAGGTGGCGAGCCGCGGCGCGCGATGCCTCCAGATGCGAAAAACCGATCATCATGTCGAACGGCTCGGGGCCCGTCTCCATCACCTGGACGATGCGGCAACTGGCGGAACGCAGCGCGGCTGCGGTGGCGGCCGACTGGTCTATGCCGGAAATGATCAGCCCGGCCGGGCGCTGGCTGAGAAAGGTGCGCACCAGCCGCTCCTCCTCCAGCGGCGAATAGCGGGAGTTGCCCAGCTGGACCTGCCAGTCGGTTCCCTCGGCGCGCGAATAGATGCCCGCCATCACATCGGCAAACACGTTGTTGGTCACCGAGGGGACAATCACGCCGATGACATTGGTACGCCCCGCGGCGAGTGCCCGGGCGGCCGGATCGGGCACATAACCGAGGCGGTCGATAACGGAGCGGATCTTTTGCAGCGACTTTGCCGAAACCTTGCCCGGTTCGCGCAGCGCTCGCGACACCGTCATAGCGCTAACACCCGCTTCCCGCGCGACATCCGCGATAGTGATCGCCAAAACACCATTCCTTTTCATGATCTTGACGGAATTGTACCGGATGGCCGCGAGAATACCAGAGGCAAAGGCTTGACAAATGTTAGCGCTACCATATAGCGTGACGGCGCAAGGGAGGAGTGTTGGCGTGTATCAACCATCGGACACGGGCCGCGCCGTTTCGGCGCGTTGCGTCGTCATCATGGGCGTGTGCGGTGCCGGCAAGAGCCGGCTTGCCGGAGCGCTGGCCCGTCGGCTTGACGGCGCCTGTGTGGAGGGCGACGATTTTCACAGCGCCGGCGCCAGGAGCCGCATGGCGGCGGGGCAGGCGCTGTCCGATGCCGAGCGCGAACCCTGGCTGGACGCCATTGCCGCGGCCGCGTGCGCCGCCGCGCGCCCGGCGCGCGATGTGGTGATTGCCTGCTCGGCGCTGCGGCGATCCTATCGCGACCGGTTGAGGAGCCGATTGGGCCCGCCGATCTTCTCCGGCCTGGCCTTCGTTCATCTCACAGGCCCGCGCGCGCTGATCGCGGCACGGCTGGCCGCGCGCGACGATCACTTCGTCGGCGAAAGCCTTCTGGACAGCCAGCTTGCCATTCTGGAGCCGCTTTTGCCCGACGAGGCCGGCTTCACACTCGAGATTTCCCCGCCGGTCGACGCGGTTGTCGATCGGGCGATGGAAATGCTTGCGGAGCTTGATCCGCAACGAACCGGCGCGGCGGAGGCCGAAGGTGCCCCGGACCGCCACCACGGATCATCCTAGGGAGGAAAACGGATGTTCAAGTCACTCGGAACCATCGCGCTTGCCGCGCTTGCCGGTGCGGCTCTCGCCACCACGGCACTCGCACAGGATTTCAGCTTCAAGTTTCAGTCGTCGGATCCTGCGGGCAACCCGAATTTCGTGCTGCAGCAAGGCTGGGCCGCCGGCGTGTCGGACAAGACCGGCGGGCGCATCGCCATCGAGCTTCTGCCGGTGGAATCCATCGTCGCGCATAACGAGACGCAGGACGCCATCGCCGCCGGCATTCTCGACGGCCATGTCACCGACACGTCCTACTTCGCCGGCAAGGATCCGGCCTTCGGCCTGATCGCCAATCCGGTCGGCGCCTGGTCGGCGCCCCAGGAAATGTTCGATTTCATGGCGAAGGGCGGCGGCAAGGAACTGATGAACGAGCTGCTCGAGCCTTACGGCCTGCACTTCATCGGCGCCACCACGCCGGGGCTCGAGGCCTTTGTCTCGAAGAAGAAGCTCGAGGGCGTCGCCGACCTGCAGGGACTGAAGCTGCGCGCGCCGGAAGGCCTTGTGCAGCAGGTCTTCGCGGCCGCCGGGGCCGCGCCGGTCAACCTGCCGGGATCGGAAGTGTTCACCTCGCTCGACAAGGGCGTCATCGACGCGGCCGACTATTCGGTCTTCTCCACCAACCATGCCCAGGGCATGCATGACGTGGCTCCCAACCCGGTCTACCCCGGCTTCCACTCCATGCCGCTGGTCGAGATCTCGATCAACAAGGGCAAGTGGGACGCGCTTCCCGACGATCTGAAGGCAGCGCTTGAGGAGAGCGTTGCGGAATTCGCGCAAAGCCAGGTGGCGGCGCTCGCCGCCAACGACCTGAAGGCTGTCGAGGAGGCGAAGGCCAGCGGCAAGGTGACCGTCACCGACTGGCCGGCGGAAGAGCGGGCGAAGTTCCGCACCATCGCCACCGGCGAATGGGCCAAGGTCGCGGAGCGTTCGGAAAACGCCCGCAAGGTCTACGACACGCTGACCGGCTACCTCAAGGAAAACGGCCTGATGCAATAAGCTCTGCATCCGCAGGCTCCGGGCGCGGGGGTGTCCCGCGCCCGGTTTTTCCGGGGAGACAATCATGACGGAACCGCAGGACGTGCCGGGAGAAAGTGCGGAGGAGGTCGGAGCGATCCCCGAGGCCGGCGCGATCGGGCGTGCCATCGATCGCGGCGGGCTGGTCTTTGCCGCGGGCATCGTTCTCTCGATGGCCGTACTCATCAACGAGGTTGTGCTGCGCTATCTTTTCAATGCGCCGACCATCTGGGCGCATGAGACGACGATCTTCCTGTGTGGGATCGCCTTCATCTATGGCGGCCTCTACTGCACCGCCCGCGACCGGCACATCCGCGTCGTGCTGATCTACGATGCGCTACCGCCCGGTGCGCGGCGGGCGTTCGACGTGATCATCTCGCTGATCTGCGCAGCGTCGAGCGCGATGTTCGCCTTCGCCGCCTGGGTGATGGTGCAGCGCGCCGCCTTCCGGCCCGACGGATCGTTCCGCCTGGAGCGTTCGGGCAGTGCCTGGGATCCGGTCTACCCCGGCCTCGTGAAGGTCTTCCTGCTTGCCGTGCTTGCGGTCATGGCCGTGCAGTTCCTGGTGCTCGCCGTCAATTACGCAAGGGGCAATACCTCGAAGGGCGCCAACGGGATGGGTGATCGCTGATGGAGATCTTCGGTTCGCTCCAGCCGCTCGGGATCGAGGGCGGCACCTTCCTGATGTTTGCCCTGCTGCTCGGCCTGCTGGTTACCGGCATACCGCTTGCCTTCGTCACCCTGCTTGTCGCGCTTATCTTTGCGCTGGGCTGGTTCGGGCCGACCGTCGTGCCGCTGATCACCAGCCGGGTCTATTCGTTCGTCTCGTCCTTTGTCTTCGTTTCCGTGCCGATGTTCGTGCTGATGGCGGCGATCCTCGACCGCTCCGGCATTGCCCGCGATCTCTTCGATGCGATGCGCCTTGTCGGCGGGCGGCTGCGCGGTGGTGTCGCCATCCAGACCATCGTCGTTGCGGTGATCCTCGCCGCCATGAGCGGCATCATCGGCGGCGAGGTGGTGCTGCTCGGACTGGTCGCCCTGCCGCAGATGCTGCGGCTCGGCTACGACAAGCATCTGGCCATCGGCGTCGTCTGCGCCGGCGGTGCGCTCGGCACCATGGTGCCGCCCTCGATCGTGCTGATCATCTATGGCCTGACCGCGAATGTCTCCGTCGGCGATCTCTTCACCGCCGCCTTCCTTCCGGGGCTGATGCTGGCAGGTTTCTATGTCGCCTATGTGCTGATCCGGGCGAGGCTCAATCCGGCGCTCGCACCCGTTCCGGACGGACCGGATGAGCCGCTTGCCGAAAAACTGCGCCTGCTCAAGGGGCTGATCCTGCCGCTGCTGGTCGTTGCCGGCGTGCTCGGGTCGATCTATGGCGGCATCGCGAGCGTGACGGAAGCCTCCGCCGTCGGGGTCTTCGGCGTCATCGTCTCGACGATCCTGCGCGGCGAGTTCACGTTTGCCCTGATGAAGGGCGCGGCCCTGCAGACGCTTCAGACGGTGGGCATGATCGTGTGGATCGGCATCGGTGCAAGCGCGCTCGTGGGCGTGTTCAACCTGATGGGCGGCATCCGCTTCGTCTCCACCCTGATCACCGGCATTTCCGACTATCCGATCGTCATCCTGCTGTTCATGATGCTGATCCTGTTTGTGCTTGGCATGTTCCTGGACTGGGTCGGCATAGCGCTGCTGACCATGCCGATCTTCGTGCCGATTATCGTCAAGCTCGGGTATGATCCGGTATGGTTCGGCGTGCTGTTCTGCATGAACATGCAGGTGTCGTTCCTGTCGCCGCCCTTCGGACCGGCCGCCTTCTACCTGAAGAGCGTGGCCCCGCCCGGCATCTCGCTGGCAACGATCTTCCGCTCGCTGCTGCCCTTCATCGCCATGCAGGTGCTGGCGGTGGCGATCCTGATCGTCTTTCCGGGGATCACCGGACGCTGATCAGGGAACCTGACGCAGGTCAGGTCCGCAGATCCCAGCGCTCCCAGATGAAGGGGTAGCGCCAGACAAGGTCGTGGGTCGCCGAGAGTTTCTCGGCGATCCGCGCGTAGCGCTCCCGGCTGTCGTCGCCGATCAGGTGGAACTGTACGACGAGATGACGAATGGCGGCGACCTGTCCCTCGGCGATCAGATCTTCAAGGGCGGGATATTCGTCGCCTTCGATGTTGAGCTTCATCAGGTCGACAGGGCGTCCGGCGGCCCGAACCACGTCGGAGGCACGGCGCAGCGTCACCTCGACGGTGTCCCCCTCCTGCTTGCGCTGGGTGCTGCTCCCGTCATTGTCATAGACGAGACTGGCGGTGCCGTTGAAATCCGACAGTCCGGCGCATTCCAGTGTGACGTTGGGCAGGCGTTCCAGAAGTGATGCTGCCTTCTTGCAGAACTCCGGTGCAGGCTCGAAGGCAAGCACGTTCGGGCTGCCGTTCTTCGAGATCCTGGCCGAGAAGTCGCCCTTGTAGAAACCTGCATCCACCACCAGCGACGCGGGGCCGAGTTCGAAGTCGGTCAGCAACCGCTCATCTCCCTTCGCCCGCTTCCAGCGCTTGATCGCGCGATATTGGGGATCGAGTGCGAAGCGGATCAGATTGAAACCCATGGAAGCGGCTCTCTTGGCGGAACAGCGGCCGTCTCCAGGCCTTGTTGCGCCCGGATTCGCTCGCCCGCAGCCGCCCTGCCGCGCGCGCGGAGACAGGGATTGCAGCTTGGCCGCCGGAAAGCAAGTCCCGCGGAGCCGGGCTTGTCGCGAAGCAGCGCCGCCCTCCCGGAGCATTGATCCCGATCAGAACGTGTAGCCGAAGCGGGCGATGTCGTCGCGGTGACGGCTTGCGACCAGCTCGATGCCGGCATCGTCGTAATAGCTTTGATAGTCGGCGCGGGAGGAGGAGTTGGCGCGCTGATCGGGCACGCTGGTGGCAAGGTCGAGATCTTCCAGCATGGCGCGGAGATCTTCCTCCAGCCGCTCCTGCCGCAGCACGCTGTCGACGGTCATCACGCCCTTTTCATCAGTGATGTAGTCCAGAAGCTGCTTGCGGATATAGCGGGTCGGCGATGTCGGCGCCTCGTCATCCGCCAGCCAGGAAAGGTAGTCCGTGAAGTCGAAATTCTGGAACAGCTCTACCTCGGTCGGCATCCCCGACCGGCCGCGACCCTTGTCCTGTTTCAGGTAGTGAAACCAGGACACGTGCCAATCCCAGGGATTGCGGACGACGGTGAAGACATGCATCGCGCCAAGATCGATGCGATGACGGTCGAACACCTGCTGGTATTGCCGCCACGTCAGGTGGCCGCGCGCATCGCGCAGACGTCGGGAGGGGCACTTGGTGATCCATGGCAGGAACGCTTGCTCGACGAAGGAGCCTCCGCATTTGGGAATGTGGAGGAACATCAGGTTCCGTTTGAGGGGGCGCCGCAAAAGCCCCTGTTTCCGGTTGGTTGGTACAAGCAAGATATCGCTCGTTTTTCTATTGTAAAAATCGCTAAGACTACTCGATCGCGAGGTAGTTTGTGTTTGTGTGTTCCGTTATCCAGATAAAGTTGCATGTGTTCGTCGATTATGTCAGAAATATGTCAATATATATTCGAAACTTATCAATAATTACGTGATCGATGACTAGGCATTGAAATGCATTTCATTCTTCTGAGCGCAGTTTTCGTGGAAAATTCTGCTTGCCTTTGCGGCAGGTCGTGCCGGACGTCCGATAACGAGGGACGAAACCGGCAAGGGGCGGAAGCGCCGGGCGCGCTCCGGCCGGTCTCGTTCCGGCCTCAGGTTGGTTTCACCCTGCGGACTTCACTGAACTTCAGTTTGGCGAAGTACTGGTTCGCCTCCTGCTTGACGATCGGGATCAGGATGTCGGGTACGAAGCCGACCTCGATCCGCAGCAACTGGGGGCCGGCCGCGTTTTGATTGTCATGGTGACGCTGGACAAGACGAGCGACGACGCCCTCGACCGCTTCAACGAGGCGGTCTGCAGGATTCCGGAACTTCAGAGCTGCCCGCTGATCGCCGGAAATTTCGATTATCTGCTGAAGGTCCGCACGCATGATATCGCGCCTTGCCGCGCGGTTCCGGGGACAAGACCGGCAAGCTGCCGAACGTGCACCAGACGCATTCATTCGTCGCGATGGAACTGGTCAAGGATGTGGTGACGGTACCGGTGCCACTCGAGTGAGCGGGGGCCTCGAGGGGCGGCGGCGCGTCCTGTCGCCGTAAACTCTAGGACGCCGGCTCTGTCAGGGGCGTTGCCGGATGGTCTCCCTGCGCGATCCGTGCAAGCGCGGCATGGGCGGCTGCAATCGCGGGGGCGCTCGGGATGTCGGTGTCGGTCTGCGACGAGGCTGTTCGGGGCTGGCCCGAAGACGCCCTGGCGCTGTCCTGCGCCCGGCCCGACCAGTGGTTTTCCCAGCGAAGCGACCAGCTCATTTCACCCTCCTGCGACGCGGCCCGACAGCGGTCCGCAAGCATGTCTTCCATTAGAGGGGGATAGTGAGAGGGGTGTGACAGCCGGGCAAGGAGCAAAAAACTATCGATCGAATGCTTGGCGCATATATGTCGCGGGGCGGCGT
>NZ_JASHIK010000032.1 GCF_030733745.1 Stappia sp. MMSF_3263
CGTCGCCCGAGGCGACGCGGTTCAGCTCGATATGCAAGGCGGGAGCGGTACCGGCCTGTTGCGCGGGCTGGTCGTCCGCCCTCGCCTGCCCTGCCCAAAGGGCGGCGGCAGTCAATGCCGCCGCGGCCACCAGTTCAATCCCGCGTCCCATCATGCACTCCTTGTCTTGCTTACCAACCGAGGGTCTTTGCCAGGGTCAGCTTGAACGTGCGTCCCTTGCCGTCGTCGCCGGACAGGTTCGCGCGATATTGCTTGTCGAAGAGGTTCTCCACGGACCCGCGAACCTCGAAGCCCGCGAAGGTTCCCTCGTCCGGCTTCCAGTCAACGAAGAGGTCGTGCACCGAATACCCGCCGAACGTGCGGCCGGCGGTCGCGCCGGTCGCCATCGAGCCGGCGAAAAGGCCGCGCCAGCCGAACGACACGTCGTGGTCCGGAAGACGGCCGCCGAGCGTCACGGCCAGCGTGTCGGCGGGAATCGTGTTCAGCGTCGCCCCGGTCGACTTGTCCTCGCCGTGGATGTGGCTGAAGGCCAGGTTGGCGAACACGAACTCGGAATCGTAGGCCGCCTCGACCTCGACACCGAAGATCTTCGCCCTGTTGATGTTCACATAGTAGGGAACCGGCGTCGCCAGTCCCTTGGCCGGGTTCGGCGCGATCAGGTCCTTCAGGTCATTGTAGAAACCGGTGGTCTTGACCTGCAGGCTGTCGTTGCCGGTGAAGACGTCGTAGCCGGAGACGGTAAAGCCGATCTCGGCCGCGTTGGAGATTTCCTTGTTCAGACCCGGGCTGCCGACACGCCCACCGGGATAGTCACCATTGGGCGGGTTCGTGGAGAACAGTTCGTCGAGGGTCGGCACGCGCTCGGTGTGGGCGATGGAGCCGAACAGCGAGAACGTTTCGTTGACCTTGTACATCACGGCAAGCTTCGGCGAGAACGCCGTTTCCTGCCGGCTCGCGCCGCCGATGACAGCCGAGGACGGCTCCAGATTGACGAAGTCGATGCGCGCGCCGGGGATGATTGTCAGCCGTTCGTCCCAGATGAACTCGTTCTGGAAGAAGACACCGTATTTCGTGTCCGTTCCTTCCGGGTGGAACGAAACCGGGCCGCCCGTCGTGGTGCCGACGCGCTCCTGGTAGCTGAGCTGACCGCCGAAGGTGAAGAAGTTCTCGAAGCGATCACCTTGATGTTCGATCGTGTTCTCGACCTTCGCCGCCCATGTGCGATAGGCGTATTCGCTGTCGAAGAAGAGCGGAGACGGGATCGGCGCCGAGGCGTTGTCCTGGTTCACCTGCGTATCCGAGAAGGACAGGTTCAGCTTCAAATCGAGCCAGGGGTTGTCGCTTGCCGGGTTTTCATAGGCAAAGACAATCGTCTGGTCGGTAATCTCCCGATCGATCGTGCCGAAGGGCAGCGTGCCGGTCTGCGAATAGGCCGTGTCGTCCGCATCGCTCTGCCAGCGCTGGTAGGACAGGCGGACCTGCTGCTCGTTGTTGTCGCCGAAGCGGTGCGTGACCTTGGCAAGACCCGAGAAGGACGAGAAATCGGACCCGGGGATCGCCTGGCCGAGGCCATTCTCATACTCGCCCGAGCGACGGAAGCTGCCGTTCAGCAGCATCTCTGTCTGTTCGGAAAAGCGATAGGCGGCGACGATCGAGGCGAGCGCGCCGTCCTTGTTGGAATCGTACATCGTCTTCAGGCGGACGGCGCCGGTCTCGCCGGGCTTGAGGAAGTCCGACGCGTCCTTGGTGGTGAAGTTGATGACGCCGCCGATCGCACCCGAGCCGTAAAGGGTGGAGGATGCCGGTCCGCGCAGGATCTCGACCCGCTTGTACAGCTCCGGATCGGAGAAGAACGAGCCCATGCGGTACTGCTCGTAGAACTTCACCGCGCCGTCGACCGACACGATGATCTTCGATTCGTCGGAGGAGCCGAGGTCGCCGATGCCACGGATGTTGAAGGACTGACCGCCGATTCGGTCGCTGCCGATGACGCTGACGCCCGGAACCTGGCGGAAGAGATCGCCGACGGTCATCGCCTGCTCGGCGTCGATGTCCTCCTGATTGAGGACGGTGACCGCCTGCGGCGTGTCGATCGCGACCTTCTCCTGGCCGGCGCCGACGACGATGCGTTGCAGCGCCGTCGGTCGGGAGGCGGACGCCCCGTCGCCGCCGTCCTGCGCCTTCGCATGAGCAAGGCCGGCCAGCGTGCAAAGCGCCACGCCACCCATCAGGCGCGCGATGCGGCGCGCCGGTGCGTCATTCCAGTTCGAGCCTGCCAGCCCCATGTTCAAACTCCACGCATTCCTCGACCGCTCGCTGGCACGCGCTTGCTTGCTTCTCGAATGTTGATAGAAGTTGAGTCTCATACTCAGGTATTGATGTCGATACAAAACATGAGTAATTGAGTCAAGTATGAGATCGGGCTTCCGATCGTCCAGCAATCGTTCGGCACCTTAGCCAGCACACTCCCGCCGCCATGCGAGACCGACAGGGAAATCCCCTTTCTCGCAACGGCTTGGCAAACGGGATGCAAGCGCGGGCGCGAACTGGCGAAACCGCAGACGACACCGGCATGGCCGCGAGCGTCAGCCTGCGAGAACCGCCATTCCCAAAAGGTGACCCATGACGCGTGAGACTACCGATTTCGACCACATCCGGCGGATGCGCGATGCCAATCCGAAGATGCGCGAGCGCGATCTCGCCGCCATGCTCGAGCTCAGCGAGGCGGAGTTCGTCGCGGCGTTCTGCGGCGATACGGTGCGGCGGATCGACATCCGCTTCGACGACATCTTCAAGGGGCTGGAAGCCGTCGGGGAAGTCCTGGCGCTCACCCGCAATGAAAGCGCCGTGCACGAGAAGGCCGGCGTCTACGACAAGTTCATTCCCGGCAAGCGCGCCGCGATGATGCTGGGCGCCGATATCGACACGCGCATGTTCCCCGCTGTCTGGGTCCACGGTTTCGCCGTCGCCAAGCCACAGGAAGACGGAACCGTCCGCCACAGCCTGCAGTTCTTCGACGCGCATGGCGATGCGGTGCACAAGATCCATACACGCGACAAGACCGATCTCGACGCCTGGGAGGCGCTGGTGACGGGTCTTCTCGCCGAGGACCAGGAGCCCGGCCTGCTGCAGGACGTTGTTCCCGCCGAAATCGCCTCGCGGCCGCAACCGGACGCGGAAAAGCAGGACGCGCTGCGCGAGCGCTGGCAGAGCCTGACGGACCCGCACCAGTTCCACGGCATGCTGCGCGACCTCGACCTGCACCGGTTGAACGCGTTGACGCTGGCGGGAGAGCACAATGCCTGGGTGCTCGATCCCTCCGCCGTTGCCGACCTGCTGCAGCGCGCGGCGGAAGCGGAACTGCCGATCATGTGCTTCGTCGGAAGCCGCGGCTGCATCCAGATCCATTCCGGTCCGGTCGCCAAGATCGCCAGCATGGGTCCGTGGATCAATGTCATGGATCCCGGCTTCCATCTGCATCTGCGCACCGACCACATCGCCGAGGCCTGGGCCGTCCGCAAGCCGACCAAGGACGGCCATGTCACCTCCGTCGAGGCCTATGACGCGAACGGCACGCTGATCATCCAGTTCTTCGGGTTGCGCAAGGAAGGCAATGTCGAGCGGTCCGACTGGCGCGAACTGGTCCAGAACCTGCCGCGCTTCGAAGCCGTTGCCGCGGAGTGAACGAGGACATGACTGCCATGACCACACCTGCCACGTCCCGCTGCCTTTCCCGCCTGGTCGGCGGCGCCGGCTTCGCGCTGGCGATGGCCCTTGCCGGACCGGCCGCAGCCGAGGGCGAGAGCCTTGCCGATGCGCAGCGGATTGTCGCGATCGGCGGCTCCGTCACCGAGATCGTCTATGCGCTGGGGGAAGAAGGGCGACTTGTCGCGCGTGACACCACCAGCGGCTATCCCGAAGCGGCGACGGAGCTTCCCGATGTGGGCTACATGCGGGCGCTGGCGCCCGAGGGAGTCCTGTCGGTCAGGCCCGACGCCATCCTGACGCTGGAGGGAAGCGGCCCGCCGGAAACCCTGACCGTGCTCAAGGCCGCCGGCGTTCCCTATGTCACCGTCCCGGAGGGCTACGACGAGAAGGGCATCCTCGACAAGATCGAGGTCATCGGCACCTCGCTCGGCGTCGAGGCCAAGGCCGGCGAACTGGCCGACCGGGTCAGGGCCGAACTTGCAGCCGCCACGGCGGAGGCGGAGGCACGCGGGCGCAACGCGCGCGTGCTCTTCATCCTGTCGATGAATGGCGGGCGCATTCTCGCGTCGGGCGCGGGCACCGCCGCCGACGGCATCCTCGCCATGGCCGGCGCACAGAACGCCTTTGTCGATTTCACCGGCTACAAGCAGCTCAACGACGAGGCCGTCATATCGGCCGCGCCGGACGCAATCCTGATGATCAGCCGGGGCGAGGGCCATGTCGCGCCGGTCGACGACGTGCTGTCCCATCCGGCGATCGCGCAGACCCCGGCCGGCGCCAACAAGCGGCTTATCCGCATGGACGGCCTCTACCTGCTCGGCTTCGGTCCGCGCACCGGAGCCGCCGTGCGCGACCTTTCGGCGGCGCTCGCCGAATTCGGCCTCTAAGGAAGGAATGCCGGCATGAGCCTGCGGGACATGTCCCTGCCCTCCCGCCTGCTGCCATCGCGGGCGCTGGAACAAGCGCGGCAGGGCGACCGGGAGCCGCTTGCGCGGCTCGCCATCGCCGTGCTGGTGCTCGCCCTCCTGTGCGTGATGGCGGTCTCGCTGTCCAGCGGCGCGCTCAGCATCAGCCTGACGGCCGGCTTCCAGGGCCTGCTGGACGGCACGCAGGCCGACCCCGCCGCCCTGCGGGACCGGATCGTGATGATGGACGTGCGCCTGCCGCGGGTGGTGCTTGGCGCGCTGGTCGGCGCATCGCTTGCGGTGTCGGGCGCGGTGATGCAGGGCCTGTTCCGCAATCCGCTCGCCGACCCCGGCATTGTCGGCGTTTCGGCCGGCGCCGGGCTCGGGGCAGCCGCGATGATCGTTCTCGGCGGCACCTTCCTGGCGCCGGTCGTGCAACTGGCCGGCATCTACGCGTTGCCGCTGGCGGCGTTTCTCGGCGGGTTGGCGACGACCTTCGCCCTCTACAGGATCGGCACGCGCGGCGGCATGACGTCGGTCGCCACGATGCTGCTTGCCGGTATCGCGCTTGGCGCGCTTGCCGGCGCCATCACCGGCCTTCTGGTCTATGTGGCGGACGACCAGCAGCTGCGGGACCTGACCTTCTGGGGGCTGGGATCGCTCGCCGGCGCCACCTGGGAAAAGGTGCTGACGGCCGGCCCGATCATCGCCGTGGTGCTCCTCGGCGTGCCGTTTCTCGCCAACGGCCTCAACGCCCTGTTCCTGGGCGAGGCGGCGGCCGGCCATCTCGGCATCCGCGTGCAGCGACTGAAGACGATCGCCATCGTCGCGGTTGCCGCCGCAACCGGCGCATCGGTGGCGGTCAGCGGCGGCATCGGTTTCGTCGGCATCGTGGTGCCGCACCTTCTGCGCCTGACAATCGGCCCGGACCATCGCTACCTGCTGCCTGCCTGCGCGCTGCTCGGCGCCAGCATGCTGATCCTGGCGGACACGGTGAGCCGCATCATGGTGGCGCCGGCCGAACTGCCCATCGGCATTCTCACCGCCCTTGCCGGGGCGCCCTTCTTCCTCTGGATCCTGCTTCGGCGGAAAGGTCTGGTTCAGGCATGAGCGCCGCGACTCCGAACATTCTCGAGATCGGCAACCTTGCCGTCTCGATCTCCGGCACGCCCATCGTCCATGGCGTGTCCTTCAAGGCGTCCGCCGGCAGCCTGAGCGTGATCGTCGGACCGAACGGCTCGGGCAAGAGCACGCTGCTCAAGGCGATCACCGGCGAACTGAACTATTCCGGGTCCGTCGCGCTGAACGGAACCCGTGTGGAGAATGTCTCGCCGGAAGCGCTGGCGCCCTTGCGCGCGGTGCTGCCGCAGCACACCAGCCTCGCCTTCCCGCTCACGGTCGCGGAGGTCGTGCGTCTCGGGATCAGGCGCGGCATCTCGATGGCCGACAACGCCCATCGTCGCGTCTCGGAAGCGCTTGAGCGGGTCGATCTGACCGGCTTCGCGCCGCGCGCCTACCAGTCGCTTTCCGGCGGCGAGCAGCAGCGGGTGCAGCTGGCCCGCGTTCTCTGCCAGGTCTGGGAGCCCTGCCCGCACGGTATCCCGCGCTGGCTGTTTCTCGACGAGCCGATCTCCAGTCTCGACATCAAGCACCAGATCCTGATCATGGACGTGGCCGCGGGCTATACCCGCCAGGGCGGCGGGGTCGTTGCGGTGCTGCATGACCTGAACCTGACCGCGCTCTATGCCGACCAGGTGCTGGTGATGAAGTCTGGACGGCTGCTGGCGCGCGGCGGGCCGCGCGAGGTGATCACCGACAAGCTGGTCTCGGAAGCCTTCGATCATCCGTTGAAAGTCTCGGCCCTGCCAGCGGGGAATGTGCCCTTCCTGTTGCCGCAGGCGTCAGTCGGGTTTCATTCGGCCGGCTGACGGCCGGCAAGGCGTCTCAGGCCGTGTGGCAGCTGGCGCAGGTTCCGCGCAGCTCGACCGTCGACTTCTTCAGGACGAACCCGGTTTTCTTCGCCAGTCCCTTGAGGTGATGGGCAAGGTCGTCGTCGCTCAGTTCGGCGACCATCCCGCACTTGTCACAAATGGCGAAGGCGACGGTCTCGTGCCCGTCGCAATCGGGATGACGACAGGCAACGAAGGCATTGAGGCTTTCCAGCCGGTGCACGGCCCCCATTTCCACGAGCTTGTCGAGCGCGCGGTAGACCTGGGGAGGCGCCCGAAAACCCTCCTCCCGCAACTGGTCGAGGATCGTGTAGGCGCTGAGCGGCGCGTTGGCCCGTGACAGGGCCGACAGGACGAGGCTCTGGTTGCGCGTCAGGCCCGCGGGCATCTGATGGCTCACATTCATGGTCTCTCGCCTTCCGTTTTCGCGGCCGCTCCGCCGCGCCTCATTCCCGCGATCATCCCGGCCAGCGGGCTGAGGCTCAGGAGAAACAGGGCCAGCGCCGCAACCACGATCGAAGGGCCGGACGGCGTATCCCATTCAAGCGACCCGAAGAGACCGCCAATCACGGCAATGACACCGATCACCGCCGCCAGCACCGCCATCTGCTCGGGACCGCCCGACAGGCGGCGCGCGGTGGCGGCCGGAATGATCAGCATGGCGGTGATCAGCAGCACCCCGACGATCTTCATCGAAATCGCGATCACGGTCGCCAGCAGGATCATGAAGACAAGGTTTGCCCGATCGGGGCGCAGGCCCTCCGCCTCCGCCAGTTCGCGGTTGACGGTGGCGGCGAAGAGCGGGGTCCAGATCGCGGCCAGCACCACAAGGACGAACACGCCACCGGCGTAAATGGCGAGAATATCCATTGTCGACACGGCGAGAATGTCGCCGAAGAGAAAGCCCATCAGGTCGATCCGCACCCAGCTCATGAAGGCGAGAGCCATCAGCCCGAGCGCCAGCGAGGAATGGGCGAGCAGACCAAGCAGCGCGTCGGACGAAAGCGAAGCCCTGCGCTGCAGCAGCAGCAGGGCCAGCGAGACCAGCACCGACACGGCAAACACCGCCAGCGTGATGTTCACCTCGAACAGGAAGGCAAGCGCCACGCCCAGAAGTGCCGCATGCGACAGCGTATCGCCAAAGTAGGCAAGACGGCGCCAGACGATGAAGCAGCCGAGAGGGCCAGCGACCAACGCGACACCGATGCCCGCGACCAGCGCGCGAGCGAAGAAATCATCGAGCATGCCCGGCCTCCCCCGCGTCCTGCCTGGCCGCACCGTCGCCGCCGGCCGGGACATGCGTGTCGCCGGCATGCTCATGGTCGTGGGCATGATCCTGGTCGTGATGATGATGCCCGTCGCCGGGATGGCAATGCTCGGTGATACTGCCATCGGCGTGCAGCACGCGGCCGTCCTCCAGATGGGTATGGTCGTGATGATGTTCATAGACCGCCAGGGTCGCATCGGCGCGGGCGCCGAAGAGCTGGCGATAAGCGGGGCTCGAGGCAACGGCCTTCGGCGCGCCCTGGCAGCAGACATGGCCGTTGAGGCAGACCACGTGATCGGTCGCCGCCATGACGACATGCAGGTCGTGCGAGATCAGCAGGACGCCGCAGCCGAGATCGTCGCGAATGCGGCGGATCAGGTCGTAGAGCGCGATCTCGCCGGAAAAATCCACGCCCTGCACCGGTTCGTCGAGAACGAGCAGGTCCGGCCTGCGACAGATGGCGCGCGCCAGCAGGGCGCGCTGGAACTCGCCGCCCGACAGATTGCGCATTTCCGCTCTGGCCAGGTGCGGAATACCCGTCGCCTCCAGTGCCGCCGCCGTCGCTGTCCGCTCGACCTTGCCGGTCAGGGCGAGAAACCGCTCCACGGTCAGGGGCAGCGTCCAGTCGATGCTCAGTTTCTGCGGCACATAGCCGACCCGGAGGCCGGCGCGGCGTTCCGCGCGCCCCTCGTCGGGCGAGAGAATGCCGAGGGCGGTTTTCGCCGTGGTTGACTTGCCGGAACCGTTCGGCCCGATCAGCGTGACGATCTCTCCCGGATGAACGGCGAGATCGACCCCGCGCACGAGCCAGCGCCCGCCGCGAAACACGCCGGCGCCCGCGAGGCTCACCAGCGCTTCATGCGTTACCTTCACTTCGGAGTTCAACATGCCGGGCCAGGTTCGGAATCGGATGGACCAGTGTCCCGCGACCGCTGTTGGCGGGCAAGGCCGGTGATCCACATCGCGAAGACAAAAACACGAAAGGGTCTTGCGGACCTATATGGCACACGTTATAGCGTAACGCAATAATGTGATCTTATAACATGACAAAGCCTGCCAACCTACCCTGCCCGAAACGAGGATTGCCATGACCCCGCTCCGCACCCTGCTCCTGTCCGCCACTGTCCTGGGCGCCACCGTCGCCTCCGGCCAGGCCGCCCCGGACGTCGTCGCCTCGGTAAAGCCGGTTCATTCGCTGGTCGCGGCGGTCATGAAGGGCGTCGGAGAACCGGCCCTGATCGTCGAAGGCGCCGGTTCGCCGCACACCTACAGCCTGAAACCCTCGCAGGCGCGCCGCTTGCAGGATGCGGACATCGTCTTCTGGGTCGGCCACGAGCTGGAAGCCTTTCTCGAAAAGCCGATCGAGACGATCGGCGACAAGGCGAAGGTCGTCGAACTCACCGATGCGCACGGTCTCGTCAAGCTCCCCTTGCGCGAGGGCGGCGCCTTCGAAGCGCATGAACATCACGACGAGGAGCATGCGGGCGGGGAGCATGCCGGGCACAATCACGCCGGTCATGATCATGACGATGATCACGAGAAGGCCGGCGAGAAGCACGCGCACGAACACGACGAACATGAGCACGGCGAATTCGACGCGCATCTCTGGCTGGACCCGGAAAATGCCAAGGCGATGCTGCACGAGATCGAGGAGACGCTGAGCGCGGCCGATCCCGGCAACGCCGCGACCTATGCCGCCAACGCCGCCAACGCGAGCGCCGACATCGACGCGCTGGTGAAGGAAGTCGATACGACCCTGACACCGGTGCGCGGCAAGGGCTATGTGGTCTTCCACGACGCCTACCAGTATTTCGAGAAGCGCTTCGATATCCCTGCCTCCGGCTCGATCACCGTCAGCCCGGAAGTCATGCCGGGCGCCGAGCGCGTCAGCGAGATCAGAGCCCGGATCGGAGAACTCGGCGCCACCTGCGTTTTCGCCGAGCCGCAATTCGAGCCGAAGCTGATCTCCGTCGTGATCGAGGGGACGGCCGCGAAATCCGGCATTTTGGACCCGCTCGGCAGTTCGCTGAAGGACGGCCCCGACCTCTATGCGGAGCTGATCCGCGGGATGGCGACCTCCCTGCGCGACTGCCTGGCCGACGCCAGCTGATCGCCTGCCCTCCTCCCCACGGGTCAGGGCCGCCGGTCCTGACCGCCTCTCACCGGAAAGGCGGATCCTCCGCCTTTCTTTTTCCCACAATAATGTAATGTCATAACATACGGAGTGAATTCATGCGAGGTATCGTGTTTTCCGCCATGGCCGCCGCCCTTCTGCTGGGCAGCGCTTTCGATGCCATGGCCCATGGCATCTGGATCGCCCAGCGCCACGGCGATCTCGCCATTGTCTATGGCCATGGCGCCTCCGACGAGGCCTATGACCCGGGCAAGGTCGCGCAGGTGGTCGGTCATCTGGAAGACGGCACCACGGCGCCGGCCGCGACCGAGGACCATGGCAACCATATGCTCGTCACGCCGCCCGAGAATGCCGCTGTCCTCACGGCAACGATGGACAACGGCTACTGGAGCGAGGGGCCCGACGGCAAGTGGGTCAACAAGCCGAAGTCGGAGGTCGATGGCGCCAAGCAGGGCGGCCGCTATCTCAAGCACACGGTCGCGATCCTCGATCATTCCCCGCTTGCCGCCAAGGCGAAGGGCATGACGCTGGAAATCGTGCCCGACCGCGATCCGAGCGAGCTTTCGGCCGGCGACGAGCTTGGCGTCACCGTGCTTCTCGGCGGCAAACCGCTCGCCGATACCCTGGTCGTGCAGGAATACACCACCGACAGCGAGAACAAGTCGGTCCGCACGGATGCCGAGGGCCGCGCCAGTGTCACCATCCGCAACAACGGCCTCAACGTGATCGCGGTGTCCGCCGACGAGCCTTCGCAGGAGCCGGAGAAGGCCGACCGCGTCGGTCACTTCGCCACCCTTTCCTTCAGCGTCGACCGTCACGCGCACTGAACCGGCATGCGGGCCGGCCTGTTGCCGGTCCGCCCTTTTCCATTCTCGGAGCCTCCCCATGCAAGCACGCCTCCCCGTGACGGTTCTCTCCGGCTTCCTCGGCGCCGGCAAGACAACGCTTCTCAACCATGTCCTCAACAACCGCGAAGGCTTGAGGGTCGCGGTCATCGTCAACGACATGAGCGAGGTGAACATCGATGCCAGCCTCGTGCGCGATGGCGGGGGAAACCTGTCGCGGACGCAGGAGCGGCTGGTGGAGATGACCAATGGCTGCATCTGCTGCACCCTGCGCGAGGATCTGCTGAAAGAGGTGCGCACGCTTTGCGAGGAGGGCCGCTTCGACCACCTGCTGATCGAATCGACGGGTATCTCGGAGCCGCTCCCCGTTGCTTCCACCTTCGAGTTTCGCGACGAGGCGGGCGAGAGCCTTTCGGACGTGGCCCGCCTCGATTCGATGGTCACCGTGGTGGATGCGGCCAATCTGCTGCGCGACTACGCCTCGACGGATTTCCTGAGGGACCGTGGCGAGACGCTTGGCGAGGAGGACGAGCGCACCCTTGTCGACCTCTTGGTCGACCAGATCGAGTTCGCCGACACCATCGTTCTCAACAAGATCGCGGATGCTTCACCCGAAACGCTCGATGCCGCCCGCAAGATCGTCAAGGCACTCAACCCCGACGCCTGCGTGCTGGAGAGCGACCACGCACGCGTCCCCCTTTCCGAGATCCTGGGCACCGGCCGCTTCGACTTCGACAGGGCGCACGAGCACCCTCTCTGGTTCAAGGAACTGAACGGCTTCAGGGACCATGTCCCCGAGACGGAGGAATACGGCATTCGCTCCTTCGTCTATCGCGCCCGCCGGCCCTTCCGCCCCGATGCGTTCCAGCGTTTCATCGACCGTGGCTGGCCGGGCGTGATTCGGGCCAAGGGGTTCTTCTGGCTTGCGACCCGCCCGCGCTTCGTCGGCGAACTGGCGCAGGCCGGCGCCTTCGTGAAGACCGAGAAGCGCGGGTTGTGGTGGACGGCCGTTCCGAAGGAGCACTGGCCGGCTTCGCCCGAATGGCATGCGGCGATGAAGCCCTATCTCGATCCCGTCTGGGGAGATCGCCGCCAGGAACTGGTCTTTATCGGAACCACCGCGATGGACGAGACGGCAATCAGCGCCGAGCTCAATGCCGCGCTGGTGGCCGATGACGCCTTCGTCCCGAAAAGCTGGGAACGGCTTCCCGACCCCTTTCCCGGCTGGAGCGTATCCCTTTCCTGAAAGCCGCCGATTGGACTTGCGGGGAGTACGCGCTTCTGCGAAGTTTCGCCCGATGGTTGCCGACGGCGGGAACGCCAGAGGCATGAAAAGGGAACACGGTGAGGCGTACCCATCAGGGACCGAGACCGTGGCTGCCCCCGCAACTGTAAGCGGTTAGCCGATCCGTACTCGCCACTGTCCGCATAGCGGGCGGGAAGGCGCGGACCCGGCAATGATCCGTGAGCCAGGAGACCTGCCATCTCCCTTCAACGTCAACCGGACGGGGTGTTCCGGGAGGTCCCATGATCGACTGCAAATCCGAATACCGGCTTTCCTCCTGCCGCGCCTCGCGCGGCTTGGCTCTGCGCTCTTGCGTTCCCGCACGAGGAGGCAAGCATGGCGCATGACATGGCGGCGGTCGTACCGCTTTACGGGAGCGCTGGCGGGCAACGGCGTCACCGCATCGTCGTCTGCACCACATGCCGCAATCGCGAGACACGCGAGCAACCCGGCACCAAGCTTGCGACCCTTCTGGAAGCCGAACTCTCCGGCGTGGGGTTCGAGAGCTTCGAGGTCTCGGTCGTGGCCTGCATGGCGGGATGCGACCGTCCCTGCGCGGTCGCGTTCCAGGGCGACGGCAAGGCATCCTACCTCTTCGGCGACATCGAGCCCGGTCGCGACGGCGACGCCCTTGTCGCCTTCGCCAGGCAATATGCCGAGCTGGACGATGGCTGGTGTTCGTCCATCCAGCGTCCCGAAGGCCTGAAGGGCAAGACGATTTCGCGCATACCCGCCCTGCTCCCGCACCGGAAGGAGCGGCCATGAGCCACGAGACCGGACGCGGCATCGCCCTTGAACTGCAGGACGTGGCCTATCGCGTGCCCGGAGCCGGCATTCTTGTCGATGAACTCTCGCTGCACGTCCATGACGGCGAGATCCTCGTCATTGCCGGCCCGAACGGCGCGGGCAAGTCGACACTGATCCGCATGATCGCCGGTCTCAACGCGCCATCCTCAGGCGAACTCCTTCTGGGCGGCCGGCCCTATTCGCGGATCGGCATCACCGAGCGTGCCCGCTCGATCGCCTATGTCGGCCAGAGCGACGATACCGACGGTCGCCTGACCGTCAGTCAATATGTGGCACTCGGCAACCTGCCGCACCGCCGCGCCAGCGGCGCGCGCGCCGCCCTGGAGGCAACCGGCTCGGCGCTGGCGCTGGCCGGCCTCGAGGCCCTTGGCGGGCGCCGGATGGGCGACATCTCCGGCGGCGAGCGCCAACGCGCGAAGATCGCGCGGGCGGTCTGCCAGAAGCCGGCCATCCTGGTGCTGGACGAGCCCACCAACCATCTCGATCCGTCGGCGCGCGGCGAGTTGCTGAGCCTCGTTTCCGGACTCGGCATCACCGTGGTCGCCGCTTTGCACGACCTGACGCTGATCGAATCCTTCGCAAGCCATGTGGCGCTCCTGCGCGCGGGCGCCCTTGTTGCCTACGGCCATCCGGCCGAAGTGCTCACCACGGGACAGGTGCGCGACGTCTTCAGCGTCGACATGCACCGGTTGCCGCACCCGACCCAGCCCCGGCATATCAGCGTGCTCGACATTCCCGTCGAGGGCCGCTTCCCGGTCGCGCCGATGCCGGCCGAGGAACCGGTGGTCGTGCTGCCGCGCCGAACGGCCGGCATCTGAATAGCTGCCGGCCCCGCTTCTTTCCCATCTCTTCCGGCTTTCCCGTTTCCACGAGGACAAGATGACCCGCCTGTTCACCCTGCTTGCCGCTTCGCTTCTCGCCAGCCCCGCCCTCGCCTTCCCGGTGACGGTCGACAATTGCGGAGAACCGCTCACCTTCGACACCGCCCCCTCGCGCATGGTGGTGCAGGACATCAACATGAGCGAGATGGCCTTCGCGCTTGGCCTGCAGGATCGCATGGTCGGCGTCAGCGGCATCAGCGGCTGGTACAAGACCAGCCCGGAATTCGAGGCACGCCGGGGCGACATCCCTGAAATCGCGCCGAAATACCCGACGCTCGAGAACCTTGTCGCGGTCTCTCCCGACCTGTTCTTCGCCGGCTGGTACTACGGCATGAAACCGGGCGGCGACGTCACCCCGGACACGCTGGCACCGCACGGCATCAAGACGATGCTCCTCAGCGAAAGCTGCATCCATCTCGACAAGTCGCGCCCGGCCGCCTCGCTCGACCTGCTCTATGACGACATGCTGCGGCTGGGAACCGTCTTCGGAAAGCGGCCCGAGGCCGAGGCCTTGGTTGCAGGCTGGAAAGCCCGGATCGCGGAAGTCGGCAAGCGGATCGCCCAGGACAACCAGCCACGCGTCTTCCTGTATGATTCCGGCGAGGACAAGCCGTTCACCGCCGGCAGGTTCGCCATGCCGACGGCGATGATCGAGGCTGCGGGCGGACAGAATGTCAGCGCCGGCATGGAGACCAGTTGGGGCACCACCTCCTGGGAGGCCGTGGCCGCTTCCGATCCGCAATTCATCATCCTGCTGGACTACCAGGATGGCGGCGGGGCCGACAAGCTTCGCGCCTTTCTCGAGGCGCATCCGGTGATGCGGCATGTCGAGGCGGTGAAGGCCGGCCGCTACCTTGCCCTTCGCTACGAACAGCTGACGCCGGGGCCGGCGAACATCGACGGCATCGAGGCGCTCGCCCGCGCCATGCATCCGGATGCCTTCTGAGCGATGCGCCTCGCCCTGATGCTGGGCGCCGGTCTTCTCGGCGTCCTTGCCCTGCTGCTTGCCGCGATCGCGATCGGCGCGACGCCCCTGCCCCTTGGCGCCGTCATCGACGCGCTGCGCGGCGGCGAGGGCCCGCTCGCCCGGATCGTCGTCGACCTGCGCCTGCCGCGCGCCCTGCTGGCGCTGCTCGTCGGCGCGGGCCTTGGCACGGTCGGCTGCCTGTTGCAAACCGCGACCCGCAACGACCTTGCCGACCCGTTTCTCTTCGGTCTGTCATCGGGCGCGGCGGCGGGTGCGGTCTTCGTGATCACCGTCACCGGCGACCTTCTCGGCGTGTGGACGCTTCCCGCCGCCGCCTTCGCCGGCGGCATGGCCGCCTCCGCCATCGTCCTGATGCTGATCTCCAGGCTCGGCGACCGGGGACCCGCACGGCTGGTGCTGGCCGGCCTTGCGGTCTCCTTCCTGTTCATGGCCCTGACGAACTATCTCGTCTTCGCCGGCGACCAGCGGGCCGCCCATTCGGTGCTGTTCTGGACGCTGGGCGGGCTCGGGCTCGCCCGCTGGGACCTCTTGCCCGTGGCCGCCGCCGGACTTGCCGCGATCCTGCTCTTCGCGGCCGTCTTCCACCGCAACTTCGATGCACTGCTGGCGGGCGAGGACACCGCGCACACGCTCGGGGTCGACGTGGTCGCCCTGCGCCGGAACACGTTCCTGGTCTGCGCCTTCGCGACCGCCGCCTTCGTCTCCATCAGCGGCGTCATCGGTTTTGTCGGGTTGATGGTGCCGCACATGGCGCGAGCGCTTGCCGGCCCCTTGCACGGACGCTTCGTGCCGCTCGCCGCGCTCCTTGGCGCCGGCCTGCTGCTGGTCAGCGACATCGCCTCGCGAACGGCCCTTGCCCCGCAAGAGCTCCCCATCGGCATCGTCACGACATCGGTCGGGGCGCTCTTCGTGCTGACTCTGTTGCGGCGAGAGGGGTAAGGCGCCGGGTGCTAAGCGCCGTTGGAGGCGGTCGCGCCATTTGCACCATAGAGACTGTTCCCTATGTCCGCCGCCGCCTGCAGCAAGGCCTCGCGTGAGGCATCGATCACCGCGTCCTCCATGCGCGGAGAGGGTCCGAAGACGGACAGGCCGGCAATCATCCGGCCCGAGCGCGTCCTGACCGGCACGGCGACGGCCCGGATCCCGTCCTCGCGCTCGCAGTCGTTGATCGCATGGCCGCGCGCGGCGATCGCCTCCAGTTCCTTCGCCAGCACGGCCTCTTCCATCAAGGTGTTGCGTGTGAAACGGATGCGCCTGACATCCGCGAAATAGCGGCGGCGCTCGGCTTCGGGCAGATGCGCCAGCCACAGCTTGCCATGCGCCGTGCAATAGGCCTCCAGCCGCGAACCGACGCGAATGTCGACGGACAGCGCCCTCCGCGAGACCGACCGCGCGACGCACACGACCATGTCGCCCCGAAACACGGTCGCCATCGCCGCCTCGTTGATCTGGTTGGTCACGCGGTTGAGATGTGGCTGGATCACCTGTGCCAATGCGTCATCGCGCAGCACCCGGTCGCCCAGATCGGCAAACAGGTAGCCGAGCCGGTACACCCCACGCGCTTCCGCGACCACCGCCCCCACATGTTCCAGCGTCTTCAGGAACCGGTGGGCGGTGATCGCATTGATCCCCAGTTCGGCGACGACATCGCTGGCCGAAAGCAGCGGTCGCTGCTCGGAAAAGAGCTTGAGGATCTCGAACGCCTTGACCACCGAACCGTTGATCTGCGGTGCCATCAATCGCCTCCCCTGAACTGCCGTGCGCGGCAGCGTGCCGGAGCCATTGACGGCTCGCAGCATGAATGCCATTATTTAAAGTATATACTTCACATATAGCAATAATGAGCAAGATGCACAAGCCTGACAAACGCATTCCTGACACCGGGGAGACAAGCCGCCCCATCGCCCGAATGACGGCAGGCGGGGCCTTGCTTGTCCGCCTCAAGGCCCTGGGGATCGACTATATCTTCGCCAATTCCGGCACCGATTTTCCGCCGATCATCGAAGGTCTCGCCCAGGCGGAATCCCGGGGGCTCGACCTGCCCCGCGCCCTGGTGATGCCGCATGAATCCGCCGCCATGGCCATGGCGCATGGCTACTACCTCGCCACCGGTCGTACCCAGGCGGTGATGGCGCACACCAATGTCGGTCTTGCCAACTGTGCCATCGGCGCCATCAACGCGGCGACCGAGCACATTCCAGTCCTGCTGTTTTCCGGGCGCACACCGACGACCGAGACGGGGCGCTTCGGCGCGCGCACCGTTCCCATTGGTTGGGGCCAGGAAATGCGCGACCAGGCGGCGCTGGTGCGCGAGGCCTGCAAGTGGGACTACGAGTTGCGCTTTCCCGAACAGGTGGGCGAGGTCGTCGACCGGGCGCTCGCGCTTGCAGAGACGACGCCGCGCGGGCCGGTCTATCTGAGCCTTCCCCGGGAAGTGCTGTGCGAAGACATCGACGCGCAGGGCATCGATGCCCCGGCCCTGATGCGGGCGGCATCTCCCGGCGTGCACCGCGAAACGCTCGAGGAGATCGCGCGGTTGATCGCCGTCGCGCGCAACCCGGTGATCTTCGCCCAGCGAGGCGCGGGCGGAAGCGCCGGGTTCGCGGCGCTTTCCCGCCTTGCCGACGACTGGGGCATTCCGGTCTGCCAGTACTGGGCCGTGCGGCTGGCGTTGCCGACGGATCATCCGATGGCGGCACAACCCGATCCCGCGCCCCTGCTTGAGGAGGCAGATCTCGTCATCGTGCTGGATTCGCTGGCGCCCTGGTCGCCCGCCCTCCACGCTCCCGCGCCGGACGCGAAAGTCGTCCATATCGGGCAGGACCCGCTCTATGCGCGCGTCCCGGTGCGCAATTTCCGTTGCGACATCGCGCTGGCTTGCGACGTGGAAGACGGCATCCTGGCGCTGGACACGGCCCTTGCTGCCCATGCCCCGCGCGACCGCGGCCCGATTGTCGCCCGCCGCGAGACCCATGCGGCGCGCAACCACGCCGGACGCGCGGCAACGCTCGAAAGGGCGGAGGCCGGACGCACGGACCCGATGACCAAGGACTGGGTCAGCCTGTGCCTGTCGCAGGCGATTGCCGGGCGCGAGGCGACGGTTTTTTCCGAGCTTGGCTGCCCGCTGCCACCCATGGACCTTGCCCATCACCAGGCCTGGTACCAGGAACCGCACTCGGGCGGGCTCGGTTGGTCCTTCCCGGCAGCGCTCGGCATGAAGCTCGCCGATCCGTCGCGGCTTGTCGTCGCGACGATGGGAGACGGGTCCTACATGTTCTCCAACCCGGTCGCCTGCCACCAGATCGCCGAGGCGCTGGACCTGCCGATCCTGCTGCTGATCGTCAACAACGCGGAATGGGGGGCCGTGCGCCAGTCCGTCGCCGGCCTTTACCCTGATGGCCACGCGGCCAGCGCCAACCGGATGCCGCTGACGCAGCTTTCGCCGGTTCCGGATTTCACCCTGGTCGCCCGCGCCAGCCGCGCCCATGCCGAACGGGTGGACAACGGCGAGGCGCTTCCGGACGCGCTCGCCCGCGCGCTCGCCCATATCGAGACAACGGGCACGCTTGCCCTGCTCGACATCCGCGTCAGGCCCTGACGCCCCCCCACACCCACGCAAAATGAGGAAGGACAATCCATGCCTGAACCGGCACGCTCGGAATTCTGGAAGGATCTCAAGCCGATCACCAAGGTGTTCCAGCCGGACGCCTTGCCCGAAGTCTATATCCCGGATGCCGCAAGCGAGGACGAGCGCCTCTATGTTCCCTTCACCGAGACCGTCTTCTCGCGCCCCTTGTGGATCTCGCCGACGCAGAACAAGTGGTGCGACATCCTGATGAGCAAGGGGCCGGGACTGGTCAACCGACACTACCATCCGCACGAGGTTTTCGCCTACACGATCTCCGGCAAGTGGGGCTATCTGGAGCACGACTGGACGGCGACGGCCGGCGACTTCGTCTATGAGACGCCCGGTGAGGGCCATACCCTCGTCGCCTACGAGCACAAGGATCCGATGCGGGTCTTCTTCCAGGTCACCGGCCCGCTGATCTGGCTCGACGAGGATGGCGAGCCCGACGGCTATTTCGACGTCCACCAGTACATCGCCCTGTGCCGCGCCCACTACGAGAAGATCGGGCTCGGCGCCGGCCATGTCGACACGCTGTTCAGATAGGGTCCTTGTCGAAAAGTGCCGCAACCCGTGTGGCTTGCGGCACTTTCTTCAAGTACGGGAATGGATGTGGCCGAGGGCCGTCAGATGCTCATTCCGCCATCGACCATCAGCATCGTGCCGGTGGTGAAGCTGGCCGCGTCACTGGCCAGGTAGAGCACCGAGCGGGCCACTTCCCCGACGCTGCCGTGCCGGCCGAGCGGGATCAGCCTGTCGAACATCTCACCGCCGTCGATGCCGAGTTCGCGGCCGATCCCGGCCTCCACATCGCGCTGGAAGGCATTGTCGAGCGGGCCGGGATGGATCGTGTTGACGCGGATGCCGCGCGGCGCCAGCTCCTTGGCAAGACAGCGCATCAACCCGGTTTGGGCATGCTTGGCGGTGATGTAGGCATAGACGCCGGCATCGCCCCGGGTTGCTGCAACGCTCGAGGTGATGACGATGCTGCCGCCCTCGCGCATGTGCGGGCTGGCATGTTTGGCGGCCAGATAGGCGCCCTTCACATGGACGGCAAGCACCGCGTCGAAGACCGCGTCGGAATACTCGGCGATCGGCCTGACCTCGCCGAAATTCCCGGCATTGGAGAACAGGATGTCGATACTCCCGAAGCGGCTCAGGCAGGCCGCCACATAGCGCCGCGTATCGGCCTCCAACGACACGTCGGCGGCGATGCAAAGCACGCGTTCCTTGTCGAGGCTTGCGCGTGCCTCTTCCAGAAGCGCTTCGTCCCGGTCGACCAGGACGACCCTCGCCCCCTCTTCCAGAAACAGTCGCGCCGTTGCAAGGCCAAGGCTGCCGGCCCCGCCGGTGATGATCGCCGTCCGGTTCTCAAGCTGCATTTTATCGCCCCGTCATCAGAACGGATAATGGACAGGGCCGTCCTGGATGGTGATCCAGCGCAGCTCGGTGAACTCGGCGATGCCCGCCTTGCCGCCGAAGCGGCCATAGCCGGATGCCTTGACGCCGCCGAAGGGCATCTGCGCCTCATCATGCACCGTCGGTCCGTTGACATGGCAGATGCCGGATTCGATCCGGCGGGCCACCGCCATCGCCCGTGTCACGTCACGGCCGAAGACGGCGGAGGAAAGGCCGTATTCGGTATCGTTGGCGATGCGCACGGCGTCATCGATCCCGTCGGCGCGCACGATGGTCACGACGGGACCGAAGCTCTCCTCGCCATAGATCGACATCGCAGGCGTGACCCGGTCGAGCACGGTCGGCTGCATGACCGAGCCCTGCGCGCTGCCGCCGGCAACGAGGACCGCGCCTTTTGCCACCGCGTCACGGATCAGGTCCTGGATGCGGCGGGCCGCTCCCTCGCCGACAACAGCGCCAAGCGGCGTGTCGCCGACCCGGGGATCGCCCGCCTTCAGGCTGCGCGCCTTGGCGGCCAGTTTCTCCACGAAGGTCTCCGCCACCGCGTCGTCGACGACGATCCGTTCCGTCGACATGCAGATCTGGCCCTGGTTCATGAAGGCGCCGAAGGCGGCGGCCTCCACGGCCTGTTCAAGATCGGCATCGTCGAGGACCACGAAGGGCGCCTTGCCGCCAAGCTCCAGCAGGCAGGGCTTGAGGTGCCGCCCGCCCATCTCGGCGATGATGCGACCAACGCGGGTCGAACCGGTGAAGTTCACACGGCGCACCGCCGGGTGCGCGATCATCGCCTCGACCAGTTCCGGCGCATCGTCGGGCGCATTGGAGACGGCGTTCAGCACGCCGCGCGGCACGCCGCCCTCATGCAGGGCGTCGACGATCAGCCGGTGCGTGCCGGGACAGATCTCGGAAGTCTTCATCACCACGGTGTTGCCGCAGGCGAGCGGCATGGCGAGTGAGCGCACCCCCAGAATGACCGGTGCGTTCCACGGCGCCATCGAGAGCACCACCCCGGCCGGCTGGCGCACCGCCATGGCAAGGCTTCCCGGCCGGTTGGACGGGATGATCTCGCCGCCGATCTGGGTGGTCATGGCGGCCGCCTCGCGCAGCATGTCGGCGGCCAGCATGACGTTGAAACGGGCCCAGCCGGCGGTCGCGCCGATTTCCGTCGCCATCGAGCGGACGAAGTCCTCGACCCTTGCCTCCAGCGCGTCCGCCGCACCGCTCAAGAGCTTGCGGCGCTGTTTCGGCGAGGTCGCCGCCCAGTCGGGAAAGGCGCGTGCCGCCGCGTCGCAGGCCTGTCGCGCGTCATCGATGGTTGCTGCCGCGACGAGCGTGGCAATCTCGCCGGTGATCGGATTGCGCCGCTCGAAGGTACGGCCGTCCGAAGCCGGCATGTCCTGTTCGCCAATGAGCAAGCCAAGTGCATTCATGTCTTCCATCCCGCTTTCGAGGACCGCAAGAGGCACGGTCCGTCCTTTTTCACGACGCCAGCCCGAGAAATGCGCGCTGAACGGCGGGATCACCCCGCAGTTCCGCCGCGCTGCCTTCGCCGACGATGCGGCCCACTTCCATGAGATATCCGCGATCCGCCAGCGCCAGGCTCGCCTTGACGTTCTGCTCGACCAGGAGGATCGCGACACCTGTCCGGCGCACCCGCGCCAGGGCCTCGAACAGTTCGCCGACCACGACCGGCGCCAGCCCGAGGCTCGGCTCGTCGAGCATCAGGAGATCGGGGGCGGACATCAGCGCCCGCCCGATCGCCACCATCTGCTGCTCACCGCCCGACATGGTGCCGACAATCTGCCGCCGACGTTCCGCAAGCTTGGGAAAGAGATCGAGAACGAGTTCCCGCATCTTCCCCTCCCCGTGCCGCGCCCGCCGCGCATAAGCCCCCAGCAACAGGTTCTCCTCGACCGTGAGGTCGGCGAAAATCCCGCGCCCCTCGGGAACGAGCGCCATGCCGGCCTCCAGCACGCGATGGGCCGGAAGCCCGGAAACGGAAGTGCCACGAAAGGTGACCGCCCCCCCGGGATCGGCGCGCACGAGCCCCGCCACCGCCTTCAGGAGCGAGGATTTTCCTGCTCCGTTGGCGCCGAGGATCACCACCGTCTCGCCCTCGCGCACCGACAGGCGGACACGGTCGAGCGCCAGATGCTTGCCGTAGCGTACGGAAATCTCGTCAAGCGACAGCATCGCTCTCTCCCAGATAGGCGCGCACGACCTCGGGGTCCTTCAGGACCTCGGCGGTCGCGCCGTCGGCGATCTTGCGGCCAGCGTTCATGACGATGGCGCGCGGGCACAGGGCTCGCACCGCATCCATCACATGCTCCACCAGCAGCACGGTCATACCGGTGTCGTTGAGCCTGGCGATCAGGTCGATGCCGATGCGCAGCTCCGACGGATTGAGACCGGCCAGCCACTCGTCGAGCAACAGGAGCGAAGGACGGGATCCGAGCGCGCGGGCAAGCTCCATCCGCTTCTGGTCGATATAGGTCAGCGCGGCGGCGGGCTCGCCGCCGCGTCCCGCCAGGCCGACGCGCTCCAGCAGCGAGCGCGCCTCCTCGTCCGCCTCGGCGGCGGATGCCGGACGAACCCGGAAGCGGATCGCGGCCAGCACGTTTTCCTCGACGCTCAGCGACGGCAACACCCGCACGAGCTGGAACGTGCGCGCGACCCCGTGATGGGCGATCCGGTGGGCCGGCAGGCCCGAGATGGTCGTTCCGCCAAGCCGGATCCGGCCAGCCGAGGCCGGGAGATGTCCGGAGATCATGTTGAGGACCGTGGTCTTGCCGGATCCGTTCGGCCCGAGCAGGGCCACCGCCTCGCCCTCTTCCATCGAGAAGGAGATCCGGTCGACGGCCGTCAGGCCGCCGAAGCGCTTGGTCAGTTCGTCGATCGAAAGCAGCGGTGTCATCCCTCCACCTCCTTGCCGGCAACGGTGGCCGATCCATCCTGCGGCGGTCGCCGCCGCAGTCGCCGCAGGCCGGTTTCGGCAAATTCCAGCACGCCCTTCGGCAGGACGAAAACGATCGCCATGAACAGCAGTCCCAGGATGATCGAATAATGGTCGGGGAAATTGGCCGACAGCCACTCGAACAGCAGGAACAGCGGCACGGCGCCGACCAGCGGTCCCCAGAGGCGGCCGGCGCCGCCCAGAAGCGCCATGATCAGGGTCAGGAAGGACACCGTCGGATTGAAGACGATAAGCGGTTCGATATAGGTCCAGCGCGGCGCCTGGATCGCTCCGACCAGCGTGATGATCACGGAGCTGACAGCGAAGAGCGCGAGCTTCACCCTTGCGGTGGAGATGCCGCAATGGACGGCGACCACCTCGTCGTCGCCAATGACCTTCAGCGCCAGTCCGATGCGGCTGCGCCCGATGACCCAGGCGATGAGGAAGGTCGCCGCACACAGGCCCAGCAGTTGCCAGTAGATCACCTCGGAACCGAAGGAGACGAAGAGATAGCGCCCCAGTGTGCCGGTGACGTTGACCTCGTACCAGGTGACGAGCTGGCGCACGAGTTCGGCAAGCCCGAAGGTGAAGATGACGAAATAGACGCCGGCGAGCCTGAGCGTCGACAGGCCGACGACCAGCGCGACGACGAGGCCGACGAGAGCCGCCACCGCGAGCACCAGTGGATAGGGCAGGCTCTCGTAGAGCACCGCCATCGTATAGGCGCCGATGCCGAAGAAGGCGACGGTTGCCAGCGAGACGAAGCGCGTCGGGCCGGAGAACATCGCCCAGGCACTGGCCAGCGTCACGTAGCCGGTCATGCCGATCAGAAGGCCCGTGCCGTAGGGGCCGAGATAGAGTGGCGCGACCGCAAGTCCGGCCAGGACGACCCCCGCAAGCGCAAAACCGATGACCGTCCTCATCGCGCCACCCGCCCGAACAGACCCTGCGGCCGCCAGAGCAGCACCACGAGGAAGATCGCGTAAGTGGCCGCCAACGTCAGGCCCGGGTCGACATAGGTGGAGACCAGCGTCTCGACAACACCGAGCAGAAGGCCGGCGCACAGGGCGCCGAGCAGGTTGCCGACGCCGCCCATGATGACAACGATCAGCGCCTTCATGGTGAAGACGACGCCGGCCGTGGCGGTGAAGGTCTGGTACATGGAAATGACCACGCCGCCGGCCGCGGCCAGCCCGCCGCCGAGCGCGAAGGCGAAGGCGGCCGCCCGGTTGACGTCGATACCGACCAGCGCCGCCGATTGCGGCGCGACGGCAACCGCGCGCAGTGCCGTGCCCCAGCGGGTGCGGGTCAGCAGCAGATAGAGCGTCAGGCCGATCGAGAGCGCCAGAGCCAGCGCCAGGAGCCGGTTGGCGGCGACTTTCGCGCCCATGATGTCGACGGCCACGTTGAGAAACGAATAGCTGGTGTAGTTGCCGCCGAAGAGAACCAGCAGGACCCCCTGGATGACGAAGAGGAGGCCGAAAGTGGTGAGGATGGAATCCACCTCCAGCGCACCGCGATCGCTTGCCCGCGCCACCAGATGCGACAAGATCAGCCGGTAGATCAGATAGCTGAGGAGGAAGCCGCCCGGAACGACAAGGGCAAGACCGAGAAGCGGGTTCACGGCAAGCCCGCCTTGCAGGATGAAGGCGGCGAAGGCGGCGGTGATGATCGTGTCGCCATAGGCGAGGTTCATGATACGGGCGATGCCATACTGGAGGGTCAGTCCCATTGCGACCAGCGCATAGGTGCCTCCAAGCACAAGTCCCGCGATAAGTGCGGTGGTGAGCGTCATGTGATGTCCATCATGGGTGTCGGGCGGGCAGCGGAAACACCGCTTCCCTCGCGTGTCCGGCAGACCCGGCTTCGCCGGCTCGGCCCCCCTCCCGCGCCGGCGACGAGGCGATTATTTCCAGGGCTGCCTGGGAAGGATCACCTCGGATGCGCCCGGCCGGTCGGCCGGCGCGACGCCGACGAGCTGTCCGTCCTGCCACTGGCCGACAAGCCACAGGTCGCGCAACCGGTTGTCCTGGAGCTTCGTTTCACCCAGCACCGTCTGGAACGTGCCGCCGGAGAGTTCGGCCGACACCGCTTCCCGGTCGAGACCGACCCGGCGGATCGCCTCCTGCAGCATCTGTAGGCTGGCATAGGTGATGACGCTGCCCCAAAGATCCGGATATTCGCCGGTCACTTCCTTGTGGCGCTCACGATAAGCCATGTTCTGCGCGTTCTTCGCGTCGATGCCGCCCAGCGTCATGATGCCTTCGGCCTTGTCGCCAAGCTTGCGTCCATAGGGCGGAAAGCCGGCGCCGACGCCAAGGTAGAGAACCTTCGGGTTGTAGTCGGCGACCTGCGCCTGTTCGGTCAGCGCGAACGTGTCGGGCGGATAGGAGAAGCTGACGAACGTGTCCGCCCCCGAAGCTGCCGCTTCGTTGAGAAGCGTGGTGAAGTCGTTGGTGCCGACCGGATAGGTGCGGTCGAGGACCACGTCCATGCCAGCCTCCGCCATCGCGGGGCGGGCCGCGGAGACGAGATCGATGCCGAAGCCGTCGGCGACCGAGACCATCGCCACCTTGTTGTTGATCGTGCCGGCCTCGACTTGCGCCGAGAGCAGACTGGCGAGCGCGCCGGTGTAATCGGATCCACCACCGAGGAACCAGAAGCTGCGCGGCCAGCGCTGGACGAATTGCGGCGCCTTGTCGGTCACCGAGGAGACCGCAAGCTGCGGATAGCCGTAGCGGTCGAACAGCGGCGCGACGGCAAGATTGAAACCCGTACCCCAGGGCGGCAGGATGAAGTCGACCTGATCCTGGCCGGCAAGACGCTCGACCGCGCGCACCACCTCTTCCGCCGAAGAGCGGTCGTCATATTCCACCAGTTCGATGGGAAGCTTGCTGCCGTCGGGCAGTTCCAGGCCGCCGTTCTTCTCGACGTCGTGCAGCCACAGCCGGTAGTTGGGAATGGTGGTGATCGCCGCGCCGCCGGCATTGGCGCCGGTCTTCGACACGGCATAGCCGATCTTGACGGATGTGCGATCTTGCGCGCCCGCAGGCGTTGCCGCCACGAGCGGCGCAAGCGCGAGCCCGAGTATCGTGGCAAGCGCGGTGAAGGAAGGCAGGCAGCGCCCGCCCTTCGAGTAAGTCATGTTGTCTCCTCCCTTGTCCTCGGCCGCACGGGTCAGCACGCGCCGGGGGGATGTTCACTGTCCCTCCCGACAGCGCATCCCGTGATCCTGAGGATACCCGCAGCCCACGTCCCCGAAATGGACATTTTGAAAAACAAATTGTACTTTTGACACGCTTTGGCGCACCGATGGCAAAATGGCCGGCGCCGCGAACGCCGATCCAACCGCGAGGCCCGTCCATGCAGGCAAACGCCGGTCCCTTCCACCTGCAAACGCCCGAGCAGGTCATTCCCCAGCCGATCGAGGTGCTGCCGCAGACGGAGGCCGAGACGCTGCGCACCGCGCTGGCGCCGACCACTTGGGCACTTCGCGGACAGCGCAACCGCGCCTTCGTGCTTGCCACCGGCGAAGGGCATCTGGATATCGGCGACACGACGCTTGCCATTCCCGCACCAGGCATCCTGTGGCTGCCAGCCAGCCGCAGCGCCCGCCTGACGCTAAGCGCGGGCACCCGCGGCGCGGCGCTCACCGTTTCCGAACTCGCGCTCGGCCGCGCGGTCCCCTCCGGTCCGGTCGGCCGGCAGGTGCGCGAGGCGCTGTTCCACCCGGTCGTCGGCGCGAGACTGACCCCGGCGGCGGCCCGAGACCTGATCGGCCTAGCGGAGGCGGTGGGGGCAGAACTGCGCGGCGGATTGCCGGGCGCCCAGGAGGCGGCCCGCCATCATCTCGTGCTGTTCCTGATCTCGCTGTGGCGGATCTCGAGCCCGCAGCCGATGCGCGTGCAGTCGGCGCCGCGCGCCATCGTGCGCAACTTCCTGCATCTGGTCGAGCTGCACCTGAGCGATCACTGGAGCGTTGGCGACTACGCCCAGTTCCTCTCGGTCTCTCGCGCGCGGCTGACCAGCGCCGTCAAGCGCGTCACCGGGCGCACGCCCCTGCAACTGATCCACGAGCGACTGTTGAGCGAAGCGGAAACGTTGCTGTCGGAGTCCAATCTGCAGGTCTCGGAGATCGCCGACACGCTCGGTTTCAAGGATGCGGGCTATTTCAACCGCTTCTTCAAGCGCGAGACCGGGCGACGGCCGGGCGACGTGCGCCGCGCCGGACCGCGCAAGGCCCGACCGATCGGCACTTTCGCCGAGTGGCCGTGAGGCTCCCTCACGCCTTCGCCGGCACGCAGGACACCACTTTCTTCAGGCAGCGGAGCGAGAAGCTCGACTTGGAATGGCGCAGACCCGGCACGCGAAACAGCCGCTCGCGCAGGAATTCCTCGACGCCCTTGGTGCCGCTCGCCGCGACCTTGACGAAATAGTCGTAGTCGCCCGCCATCAGGTAGACCTCGAGCACTTCCGGAATTTCCGACATCGCCTTGCCGAAGCCCTCCAGGGCCTCCGCGTCATGCCGGTCGAGGGAGACCTCGATCATCACCGTCTCGCCGACGCCAAGCTGCTCGTGATCGAGAACCGCCGTGTAGCCGGAAATAATCCCCTCCTCCTCCAGCCGGCGCACGCGCTGCCAGCAGGGGCTCGGCGAGAGGCCGACCTCGCGGGCCAGTTCCGTGTTGGAAAGGCGCCCGTTTGCGACCAGCGCCTTCAGGATTCTGCGGTCGGTATCGTCGATCTGGCGTGACACGGCAGGATCATCCTCACATTCTGCTTACGGCAGGAGATTATTTCACAACATGGCAAAATCGAAGCAATTTCGGTATGAAATTTTGAATGCACGGGGTGATGATCGCCGGAACAACACGACCGGAGGTTGTCGGCGGCCTGGGCGGCGTTCGCACCGGGCCCTTTTGGCGAGGAGGCGCCTTTCATGGATTTCGCTCTATCGGAAGAGCAGACGCTGATCTTCGACATGGCCCATGATTTCGGGCAGCAGGCCATCGCGCCGCACGCCTATGCCTGGGAGAAGGCCGGGGCCATTCCGCGCGACATCCTGAAGGATGCCGGAGAGCTCGGCTTCGGCGCGATCTACGTGCCGGAGGAGTTCGGCGGCACCGGCCTCTCGCGGCTCGATGCGACGCTTGTGTTCGAAGCCCTGTCCGCCGCCTGCCCCTCCGTTGCCGCCTTCCTGTCGATCCACAACATGTGCGCCGGGATGATCGCCCGCTATGGCGACGAGGCCCTGCGCGAGCGCTTCCTGCCGCAGCTCGCGACAATGGACAAGATCGCCTCCTACTGCCTGACAGAGCCGGGCTCGGGCTCGGATGCCGCGGCGCTGCGCACCAGAGCCGGCCGGACCAACGAAGGCTATGTCCTCAACGGTTCCAAGGCCTTCATTTCCGGCGGCGGCTTTTCCGATCTTTATGTCGTCATGTGCCGCACCGGTGAAGACGGGCCGAAAGGCATCTCGACGCTGGTGGTCGAGGATGGCAGCCAGGGGCTTTCCTTCGGGGCCAACGAGCACAAGATGGGATGGAAGGCGCAGCCGACGGCGCAGGTGCAGTTCGACGATTGCGCGGTGCCGGCGGAGAACCTGCTCGGCGAGGAAGGCAAGGGCTTCTCCTACGCCATGGCCGGGCTTGACGGCGGCCGGCTGAACATTGCCGCCTGCGCGCTTGGCGGCGCGCAGGCCGCGCTTGCCGCGGCGACCCGCTACATGGGCGAGCGCAAGGCGTTCGGCAAGACGATCGACCAGTTCCAGGGCCTGCAGTTCCGGCTCGCCGACATGGAGACCGAGTTGCAGGCCGGCCGCATCTTCCTGCGCCAGGCCGCCTGGAAACTGGACACGGGCGCGGGCGACGCGACCAAGTATTGCGCGATGGCGAAGCGCTTCGTCACCGACGCCGCGTTCAGGGTCGCCAATGAGGCGCTGCAGCTGCTTGGCGGCTACGGCTATCTCGAGGATTACGGGATCGAGAAGATCGTGCGCGACCTGCGCGTCCACCAGATCCTCGAGGGAACCAACGAGATCATGCGCGTCATCGTCGCGCGTGCCATGCTGGCGGAACGCGACCGTTCCTGAGGTCGCCCGCCGTCCGTTCGCGGCAAGGGCCGCGAGACCCGAGAATGCCGATGTCGACAAGGGAGTTTCCATGACCGCTCCACGACCGTTGTCCCTTCATGTACCAGAACCCGGCTGCCGCCCCGGCGACACACCGGACTTCTCGGATTTCGAGATCCCGCGCGCCGGCGCCGTCCGGCGTCCCGAGGTGAGCGAGGCGCCGGAGGACATGCGCGACATGGCCTTTTCGGTGGTCAGGGTGCTCAACAAGGCCGGCGAGGCCGTCGGCCCCTGGGCGGGCCTCCTCGATGCGGATGCGCTGCGCACGGGCCTGCGCCACATGCTGACCCTGCGCCAGTTCGACGAGCGCATGCTGAAGGCGCAGCGGCAGGGCAAGACCAGCTTCTACATGCAGCATCTGGGTGAGGAGGCGGTCTCCTGCGCCTTCCGCATGGCGCTTGAGGACGGGGACATGAACTTCCCGACCTACCGCCAGGCGGGCCTGCTCATCGCGGGCGGCTATCCGATGACCGAGATGATGAACCAGATCTACTCCAACGCCGCCGACCCGCTGCACGGACGGCAGATGCCGGTGATGTACTCGGCCCGCGACCACGGTTTCTTCACGATCTCCGGCAATCTGGGAACCCAGTTCATCCAGGCGGTCGGCTGGGCTATGGCCTCGGCCATCTCCAATGACACCAAGATCGCCGCCGCCTGGATCGGCGACGGCTCGACCTCGGAGAACGACTTCCACGCCGCCATGGTCTTCGCCTCGACCTACAAGGCGCCGGTGATCCTCAACATCGTCAACAACCAGTGGGCGATCTCCACTTTCCAGGGGATGGCGCGCGGCGGTGCGGTGACCTTCGCCGCCCGTGGCCACGGCTTCGGCATTCCCGCCATCCGGGTCGACGGCAACGACTATCTCGCCGTCCATGCGGTCGCGAGTTGGGCGGCGGAACGCGCCCGTTCGGGACTGGGGCCGACATTGATCGAGCATGTGACCTACCGGGCCGGCGGCCACTCGACCTCGGACGATCCTTCCGCCTACCGCTCCAAGGACGAGTTCAGCGCCTGGCCGCTGGGCGAGCCGATCGCCCGGCTGAAGGCACACCTGATCACCATCGGCGAATGGTCGGAGGAGCGCCACACCCAGGCGATGGCCGAGATCAACGACGAGGTACGCGCCTGCCAGAAGAAGGCGGAGGCCAACGGGACGCTGATCACCGGTCCGCACCCCTCGCCGCGCTCCATGTTCGACGACGTCTATGCCGAGATGCCACCGCATCTCCAGCGCCAGCGCCAGGAAGCGGGGTTCTGAGATGGCACGCATGACCATGATCGAGGCGATCCGCAACGCCCATGACCTTGCCATGGACCGGGACAAGCGGGTCGTCGTCTTCGGCGAGGACGTCGGCTATTTCGGCGGTGTCTTCCGCTGCACCGCCGGCTTGCAGAAGAAATACGGCTCGAACCGCTGCTTCGACGCGCCGATCAACGAGGGCGGTATTGTCGGCGCGGGCATCGGCATGGCCGCCTACGGCCTCAAGCCGGTGGTCGAGATCCAGTTCGCCGACTACATGTATCCCGCCTATGACCAGATCGTCAGCGAGGCGGCCCGCCTCCGGCACCGCTCGGCCGGGCAGTTCACCTGCTCCATGGTCATCCGGATGCCGACCGGCGGCGGCATCTTCGGCGGCCAGACGCACAGCCAGAGCCCCGAGGCGCTGTTCACCCACGTATCGGGTCTCAAGGTGGTCGTGCCATCCAACCCGCGCGACGCCAAGGGCCTGCTGCTTGCCGCGATCGAGGACCCGGATCCGGTGATTTTCCTGGAACCGAAGCGGCTCTACAACGGCCCCTTCGACGGTCACCACGACCGGCCGGTGGTTCCCTGGAAGAAGCACGATCTCGGCGATGTCAGCGAGGACTACTACACGGTGCCGCTCGGCAAGGCGAAGATCCGCCGCGAGGGGAAAGCGCTCACCGTGCTTGCCTACGGCACCATGGTCTATGTCGCGCAGGCGGCGGCGGAAGAGGCCGGCATCGACGCGGAGATCATCGACCTCAGGACGCTGATCCCGCTCGACCTGGAGACGATCGAGACCTCGGTGAAGAAGACCGGGCGCTGCGTCATCATCCACGAGGCGACCAGGACATCCGGCTTCGGCGCCGAACTGAGCGCCCTGGTGCAGGAGACCTGCTTCTATCACCTGGAAGCGCCGATCGTGCGGGTCACGGGTTGGGACACGCCCTACCCGCATGCACAGGAATGGACCTATTTCCCCGGTCCGGAGCGGATCAAGCGCGCCTTTGCGCAGGTTCTGGAGGGCTGAGACCATGGGCATCTACACCATCAACCTTCCCGACGTCGGCGAAGGCATCGCGGAAGCCGAACTGACCGAGTGGAACGTCTCGGTCGGCGACGATGTCGCCGAGGACGACGTACTCGGTGTCGTGATGACCGACAAGGCCGCCGTCGAGGTTCCCTCGACCGTTGCCGGCAAGGTCGTCTGGCTGTGCGGCGAACCGGGCGATGTCCTCGCCATCGGCTCGAAATTCATCCAGATCGAGGTCGAGGGGGAAGGCAACGACAAGGCCGCTCCCGCCGAACAGGCGCCCGCTGCGGATGCGCCCGAACAATCCGATACAGGATCCGGCGACGATGCGGCACGGGCTGGCGCGACGGTGTTGCCGGCGTGCCCGCCTTTTTGGC
>NZ_JASHIK010000033.1 GCF_030733745.1 Stappia sp. MMSF_3263
TTGCGCCGGCGCGCGGGATGCGCAGCTTCCAGCAACGCGACTTCTTCCGCACCGGAGTGGCCATGTCCAGGGCCCGGCCCGCATCTGACAGCGACGGCGACATCGTTCTCTCGCTCACCGGCATCACCAAGCGTTTCGGCGCCCTGACTGCCAACGAGGCGGTCGATCTCGACCTGCATGCGGGCGAGATCGTTGCCCTGCTCGGCGAGAACGGCGCCGGCAAGACCACCTTGATGAACATTCTCTTCGGCCACTATGTCGCCGACGAGGGCCATGTTCGCGTCGCCTCTCCAGGTGGCGGTCTGGCGCCGCTCGAGCCCGGCTCGCCGCATGCGGCGCTCGCCGCCGGCATCGGCATGGTGCACCAGCATTTCACCCTGGCCGAGAACCTGACCGCCTTCGAGAACATCGTGCTGGGCACCGGCCCGCTGCTGGCGCCCGCGATCGCGACCCGCGCCGCGCGCCGGCGGCTCGACGAGCTGATGCGCGGCTCCGGCCTTCTCGTTGATCTCGACGCGCGTGTCTCGAGGCTCTCCGTCGGCGAGAAGCAGCGGGTGGAGATCCTCAAGGCGCTTTACCGGGATGCCCGCGTGCTCGTCCTCGACGAGCCGACCGCGGTGCTCACGCCGCAGGAATCCGACACGCTGTTCGCGACGCTTCGCGAGCTTGCGGCACGCGGTCTTGCCATCGTCTTCATCTCCCACAAGCTTGCCGAGGTGCTGGCCGCTTCCGACAGGGTCGCGGTGCTGCGCCTCGGCCGCAAGGTCGCCGACCTGCCGACCGCCGACTGCGACCGCCAGAAGCTTGCCGAACTGATGGTCGGCCACGCTCTCACGCAAAGCCGGCGCGAGCCGCGCGAAGCGGGTCCGGCCCTTCTGACGCTCGACGCCGTCTCGTGCGGCACCGGACGCGATGCCGTCCACGACATATCCCTGATGCTGCATGCCGGCGAGATCCTCGGGCTGGCGGGCGTTTCCGGCAACGGCCAGTCGATGCTCGCCCGCCTTGTCTCCGGCCTCGAACGACCCGAGCGCGGCAGCCTGCGTCTTGCGGGGAAGGACATTCCCGCTGGCGACCCGCGTGCGATGATCGCCGCCGGCCTGGCCCGCATCCCCGAGGACCGCCATCGCGACGGCGTCGTCGGCGCCATGAGCGTTGCCGAGAATCTCGTCATCGAGGAGATCCGCTCGCCGCGTTACCAGCGCTTCGGACTGCTCGACTTCGCCGCCATTGCCGCGCGGGCGAAGGAGGCGATCGCCGCCTATGACATCCGCTGTCCCGGCGGCCACGCGGTGGCGCGGCTCCTGTCGGGCGGCAACATCCAGAAGATCGTGCTTGCCCGCACCCTCGATGCCGGGCCGCGTGTCGTGCTCGCCGCCCAGCCTTCGCGCGGCCTCGACATCGGCGCCACCGGCGACGTGCATCGCCGCCTGCTGGAGGCGCGCGCGCGCGGCGCCGGCGTCATTCTCATCTCCGAGGATCTCGACGAGCTCTTCGCCCTGTCCGATCGGGTGGCGGTGATCCATCGCGGCCGGCTGAGCGCACCGCGCCCGGCCGGCGAGCTCGACCGTGCCCGTGTCGGCCTGATGATGGCCGGCCATGTCAGTGAGGACGAAGCCGCATGATCCGCTTCGAACCGCGGGAAAACGTTCCGCCGCTGCTGCGCCTCGGTGCTCCGGTCGCGGCCGCCATTGCCGCGCTGGCACTTGCCGCCCTGCCGATCATGGCCGCCGGCGCGCCGGTGCTCGATGCCTATGCGCTGATGGCGAAGGGGGCCTTCGGCTCGCTCTTCGCCTTCTCCGAACTGCTCGCCCGCGCCACCCCGCTGGTGCTGACCGGTCTTGCCGCCGCGCTCGCCTTCCGCGCCCGGCTGTGGAACATCGGCGGCGAGGGCCAGCTCTATGCCGGGGCGCTGGCCGCCGTCGCTGTCGGCTCCGGTGCGCTCGCCCTGCCGCCCCTTCTGATGGTGCCGGCGGTGGTGGTTGCCGGAGCGCTAGCCGGCGGGCTCCTGATGCTCGTTCCCGCCCTGCTCAAGGTGCGACTCGGCGCCGACGAGGTGGTTACCACCCTGCTGCTGAACTTCATTGTCCTGCTCTTCGTGCAGATGATGCTGGAAGGGCCGATGAAGGACCCGATGGGCATGGGCTGGCCGCAATCCGAGCCGATGCTCGAGGAGGCGACCCTGCCCAAGCTGATGGCCCGCATGCGCGTCCATGCCGGGCTCCTCATCGCGCTGGTTGCCGCCCTTGTCGTCCATGTCCTGTTGAAGCGCACCGTCTGGGGCTTCGAGATTCGCGCCGTCGGCGAGAACCAGGACGCCGCGCGCCATGCCGGCATTCCGGTCACGGCCACCTTCCTGCGCGTCGCGCTGATGAGCGGCGCCCTCGCCGGGCTTGCCGGCGTTGGCGAGGTTGCCGGCCTCAAGGGCTACCTCACCGCCGATCTTTCGCCCGGATTTGGCTATGCCGGCATCGTCGTCGCCATGCTTGCCGGCCTGTCGCCGCTCGGCGTGGTTGTCGCGGCGCTGTTCATCGCCGGCGTCTTCGTCGGAGCGGACTCGATGAGCCGCGCCATTGGCGTTTCCAACTATCTGGCCGATCTGGTCGTGGCGACGTCGCTGATCGCGGTGCTCGTCTCCGGCCTCTTCGTCCGCTACCGGGTCCGCCTTGTCAGGCGCGGCCAGGGAGGCAGCGCCGCATGATCGAGATCCTCGACATTCTTGCCTCGCCGAATTTCTGGGCCGCGGCCCTGCGCATCGCCACGCCATTGATCTTCGGCGTTCTCGGCGCGCTTCTGTGCGAGCGCGCCGGCGTGCTCAATCTGGGCATCGAGGGCATTTTCACCGCCGGTGCCATGGCCGGCTGGATGGCCGCCTGGCTCGGTGCCGGCCTGTGGGGCGGAGTTGCCGTCGCGGCCCTTGCTGGCGCGGGTTTCGGGCTCCTGCATGCGGTGCTTACCGTGCCGCTCGGCCTGTCGCAGCATGTCTCGGGCATCGGCGTGACGCTCTTCGCCACGAGCCTCAGCTACTACGCCTATCGCACCGCGCTACCCGACGTCACCTCGCCGCCGCGCATCACGGCCTTTCAGCCGCTCGATATTCCGCTTCTCTCCGACCTGCCCTTCATCGGCACGGTGCTGTCGCAGCAGACCGCATTGACCTACCTGGCGCTCGCCATGGTCGTGGTCGTCGGTTTCGTGCTCTATCGCACACCGCTCGGCCTTGCCATTCGCGCCGTCGGCGACAACCCCTCGGCCGTCGAGGCCCAGGGCCTGTCGGTGACCGTCCTGCGGATGGCAACCATTGTCGCCGGTTCGGCCCTGATGGCGCTGGGCGGGGCGTTCCTGACCATGTCGGCCTTCGACGCCTTCTTCTTCGGCATGGTCAACGGGCGCGGCTGGATCTGCATCGCGCTCACCGTCTTTGCCTCATGGCGACCGGGAAAGGCGCTCATCGGCGCGTTGCTCTTCGGTGCGTTCGATGCATTCCAGGTGCGGTTGCAGACGGAAGTGGGCGCCTTCGTGCCGGGCCAGGTTTTCCTGATGCTGCCCTATCTCCTGTCGATCGCCGCTCTCGTCGTCGTCGCGCGCAAGGCCGACTATCCGCGCGCCATGCTGAAACCCTATTTCAAGGGCCAGCGCTAGGGTCCTGACCCTAGGCAGCGGCGGAAACTGAGTGCTCAGGCCCGTGCTTGCAGTGCGGCGATCTCGGCCAGCATCTCGTCGGTCATTGCCGCTGCAGGACCGGTCGCCGCATCCGGGTCGGCGAGCGCGGCGTAACCGAGCGGCGCATCGGTAAGCGCGCGCAGCGTCTCCGCCAGCGGCCGTCCGCTCGCCCGCGTCTCCACAGCCGCCCGCTTGACCAGATCCTGCGCTGCGGCGCGCCCCACATGCGGCAGCAGGGCGAAGGACGCCTGTTCGGCCAGCGACAGCCCACCATCGCCGGCAAGCCGCGCAAGCATCGCCTCCGCCATCACCTGAAGCCCGCTGCAGAGCGCGGCGCCATGGGCCGTGGCCGCGGCGGCCGCCACCATCATCTGCGGCAGAACCAGCCATTCGCCCATCCAGGCCGCCCCGTCGCGCTCCTCGCGGTGCAGCCCGCCGGCATCAAGCTGGCCGGCAAGACCGCTTGTGAACCGGGCCAGCGCCACCATCGCCTCGGCCCGGACCGGGTTCTGCTTCTGCGGCATGGTCGAGGAGCCACCCGCCTCGCCGAGCCGCAATTCCCCGACCTCCGAGCGGGTCAGCAGGATCACGTCCTCACCGACCTTGCCAAGCGCCAGCGCCAGCTCGCCGAGCTCGCCCGCCACGCGGCGCAGCGGTTGCCGGTCGGCCATCCACGGCAGCGCGCCGCAGAGCCCGAGCTCGATCGCGACCGCATCGGCCATCGCCCGCGCCTTGCCGGCACCCGCTCCCATTGCAGCCAGATCGCCGGAGGCCCCGCCCAACTGCACGACCAGCCCTTCGCGGCGCAGGGCACGCAGCCGCGCTCTGCAGCGTGCGAGCGGCAGCGCCCAGTTTGCGGCGCGCAGGCCGAAGCTGACCGGCGTCGCCACCTGGCCCCGCGTGCGTCCGGCCATCGGTGTCGCGCGATGGGCCCTGGCCAGTTCGGCAAGCGTTGCGACCAGCATCGCCAGTCGTCCGTCGAGAAGATCGAGAACGCGGGCGATGCGCAGCATCAAGGCCGTGTCGACAATGTCCTGCGAGGTCGCGCCGAAGTGGAGATAGTCCGCAGCCGGCCGCTCCAGTCCCTTGCGCAAGGCCGCGACGAGTGCGGGCACCGGCACGCCCGCCGCCGCCGTTCCGGCCGCGAGTTCGGCCGGATCGGGCGCCATGCCGGCAAGTCTGTCGTCGATCGCAGCCGCCGCCCCGGCCGGAATCACGCCGGCCGCGCCCTGGGCCCGGGCAATCGCCCGCTCGACCTCGATCATGGAGGCGATCTCTGAGGCCGAGGACAGCAGGTGGGCCGCCTCCGCATCGCCGAACAGCGACAGGTAGAGCGGCGAATTCGGTGGCAGGTCGCTCATCAGATGTCGAAGAACACGGTTTCGCCAGCACCCTGCAGGCGGATGTCGAAGCGGTAGACCGGCAGGCCCGCCTCGTTGCGTCCCGCCTCCCGGGCGATCAGCGTCTCGCGCGCTTCCGGCTCCAGGCGCTTCATGTCACTGTCCTGTTCCATCGCTTCCAGGTCCTGCGGGAAATAGATCCGGGTATGCAGGTGGATGTTGATGCCGCGGGCGAAGATCAGCAGCGCCACATGCGGTGCGTGTCCCTGTGCATGGGCGCCTGGCCGGACGCTCTGGAAGCGGAAAAGACCGCTGGAGAAATCCGCGACGGTACGGCCGAAAAGACCGAACTCGCCAATCCGTCCCAGCCCGTCCGCCTGCCATATCTCCAGCATGGCGTCGCGCACCGGTGCGCCGGCGCCGTCGAGCACGGTTCCCTCGATGACGATCGCTTCGCCGGTATTGCTCTCGATCACCGGGCCGGGCTGGTTGATCAGCGGCGGCCGGCCGATGGATTGCGGCGCGGTGCCGATGTGAACGTAAGGGCCGGCCGTCTGCGACGGCGTTTCAAGCAGGCGGTCGCGCATCAAAGCCCCTCCGGACGGTTCTCGAAATGGGTTTGCCGTCGGCCGCGCAGCACGATGTCGAACCGGTAGGCGAGGCAGTCGAACGGTTCCTGGTTCCTCAGGTCGAGCCGCGCCACCAGCCGGTCGACAGCGCTCTTGTCGGCGATCGTGTTGACGATCGGACAGAGCGGGATCAGCGGATCGCCCTCGAAATAGAGCTGGGTGATCAACCGCTGGGCGAAGGCCTCGCCGAAGATCGACAGGTGGATATGGGCCGGACGCCAGTCGGAGCCGTTGTTCGGCCAGGGATAGGGGCCGGGCTTGATCGTGCGGAACAGGTAGCGCCCGTCCGCGTCGCTGACGCAGCGCCCGCAGCCGGAGAAATTCGGGTCGAGCGGTGCAAGGTAGCCGTCGCGCACATGGGCATAGCGGCCGGCGGCATTGGCCTGCCACACCTCGATCAGCGCGTTCGGCACCGGCCGCCCGTTTTCGTCGAGCACCCGGCCGAACACATAGATGCGTTCGCCGAGCGCGTCGCCCGTGGTCGCCGCGTTGCGGATCAGGTCGTGGTCGAGCGGTCCGAGCGGCGCGTGGCCGAGCGCGGGGCCCGTCTTGTCGAGCGCGGTCTGCTCCAGCGCGTGCAGCGGCCGGAACGGCGCCCGCAGGACGGTGCTCTTGTAGCCCGGCGCGTAGGGGGCCGGGTGCTGGGCGCGGTCGCGCCGGTAGAAGTCAGTCGTCACGCGAGGCTCCTTCCGAGCCGTTGCGGCTCTCTTCCAGTTCCGCGAACACGGATCTGGCGATCTTGATCGCCCGGTTTGCCGCCGGCACCCCGGCATAGACGGCCACATGCAGGAGCGCCTCGCAAATGTCGTCGCGGGACGCCCCGGTGCGCGCCGTCGCGCGGCAATGCATCGCCAGTTCCTCGTCATGACCGAGGGCGGCCAGCAGCGCGACGGTGATCATCGAGCGCTCGCGCCGGCTGATCGTGTCGCGCGACCAGACCGTGCCCCATGCGCCGCGGGTGATCAGCTCCTGGAACGGCGCATCGAGCGGATCGGTCGCCGCGCGGGCCCGGTCGACATGGGCATCGCCGAGCACCGCGCGGCGCGTGGCCATGCCCGCGTGCAGGGGATCGGCCCCGAACGGATCGGCTGCCGGGATGTCGGGACGGCTCATGTCACATGCTCCCTGATGAACCCGGCTATCAGCCCGGCGGTGCGCTCCGGCACTTCAACGCAAGGCAGGTGCCCGATGTCGGCGATTTCCTCGTAGCGGGCGCCGGGAATGGTCCTGGCAAGGGCCTGCAGGGTCGCCGGAGGGGTGGCGCTGTCCTCGCTGCCGGCGATGCAAAGGGTGGGCGCGGAAATCGAGCCCGCGCGGCTCGAGTAGTCGGCGTCGCGGATGGCCGTGCCCAGCGCGATGTAGCTGTCGGCGGGCGTATGCGCCAGCATGGTCCGCCAGCGCGCCAGCTCGGCCGGTTGCCTCGCGCGGAACCCGCCGGAGAACCAGCGCTCCATCGTCGCGTCGCAGATCGCTTCCATGCCGCCGGCCCGGATCGCGTCGGCGCGCGTGTTCCAGATCTCGGAGGTGCCGATCTTCATGCCGGTGTTGGAAAGAACCAGCCCGGCGACCCGTTCCGGCCGGCTGAGGGCGAGCGACTGGGCGATCAGCCCGCCGACGGAAAGCCCGACCACCACCGCCGTGTCGATGTCGAAAGCCTCGAGCAGGGCTGCAAGGTCGCCGGCATGGTCGTCGATGCTCATCGCGCCGCCCGACGGCGACAGGCCGTGGCCGGCCGTGTCGTAGCGCAGCACGCCCCAGTCGGCGGGCAGGCGCGCCACCACCTCGTCCCAGATACGGAAGTCGGTGCCGAGCGAGTTGGAAAAGGCAAGAACCGGCGCGGCTTCGTCTCCGGCTTTCCGGAACGCCGTGTTGAGAATGCGTCCGTTTCGTGTGACCGCCTGCACGCTTTTCGTCTCCCGATCCCTTGATGCCGCTTCAGGATGACCGCGATAATTGGTAATGTAAAATGAGAAATCGACGGTTTTGTATAACCGGAAGGGGAGTTCGATGCGCGTCGGGTCCGGGATCAAGCTGCGGCACTTGCAGGCGTTTCTGGAGATCGCCCGGCTGCGCAGCCTGACCGAGGCGGCCAACTCGCTCAATGTCACCCAGCCGGCGATTTCCAAGACGCTGAAGGAACTGGAGACCCTGCTTGGCGTCGGCCTCATGGAGCGCGGCCGCGCCGGCGTGGCGCTGACCGCGGAAGGGGAGATCTTTCGCCACTATGCGGGCCTTTCCGTCGCCGCCCTTGGCGAGGGGATCGACGGCATCGAACAGGTGCGCATGGGTTCCGACCGGCTGTTGCGGGTCGGGGCCCTGCCCAGTGTCGCCGCCAGCATCGTTCCGATCGCGGCCGGTTACTATCTGGAGCGCGGCCGCGGCGCCACGCTCGATATCGTCACCGGGCCGAACGGGCTGCTGCTCGACCAGCTGAGGACCGGCGCCCTGCATGTGGTGATCGGCCGGCTCGGCCAGCCTGACGCGATGATCGGCCTCAGCTTCCAGCAGCTCTACAGCGAGCAGGTGGTGCTTGCCGTGCGCCCCGGCCATCCGCTGCTCGGCGATCCAGATCTTGCCCGTCTCCCGGCCTTTCCGGTTCTGTATCCCAACCGGGCGGCGGCGATCCGGCCCCTGGTCGAGCGACTGATGGTGGCCAACGGCATCGGCCGCCTGCCGAAGCGCATCGAGACTGTCTCCAACGCCTTCGGCCGTTCCTTCACCCGCACCACCGATGCCGTGTGGATCATCTCCAACGGCGTGGTGGCCAATGACCTGGCCGAGGGGCAGCTTGCCGCCCTTGCCGTCGACACGAGGCTGACGCTCGGGCCGGTCGGCATCTCGACGCGCGCGGCCGAGACCCACACGCCCGACCTTCTTCTGTTCATGTCGGCCATGCGCGAGGCCGTCTCCCAGCGCGGCCTGAGCTGAGGAGCCTGACGCAGCTACGGCATCGCGGTGCGGCGAGCGGGTCAGGTTTCGCGCGGCCCGTCCCCATCCCCGTCTTTGCTCTCGTCCCTGCCCTTGTCCCTGTCGGCCGTCCTGCCGCGTTTGGGGTCGTCATCGTCCCGGTAGCCCTCGAGCGCCGAGATGCGCCGTTCGCTGCGCTCGGGATCGCGGGCGGTGACGCCGGCGATCAGCGTTTCGGCGATGACCATGAGGGCGGCCGAGGAGTCCCAGGGAGAGGGTACCGAGATGCGTGCCGGCAGCACATGCGCGGCGACGCTGGCGATTGGCGACAGCCAGCTGTCGGTGACCAGCACGATCGTCGCTCCGCGTCGCGATGCGGCGGCCGCCACGCGGCCGAGATCGGCCTGGTAGCGGCGGATGTCGAAGACGACAAGCACGTCGCGCCGGCCAATGTCGAGCAGGGCATCGCGCCAGTTGCCTTCCTGGCCGGCCATGTGCACGACGCCGGGACGCAGGATGCGCAGATGTGCGGCCATGTAGCGGGCCAGCGCGTCGGTGAAGCGGCCGCCAAGCAGATAGAGGTCGCGGCGCTCGTCCGACAGCAGCGAGACGACCGCCTCCAGCTCGGCCGCCGGCAGGTGGTGGAACGTGTCGCCAATATTGGCGCGCGCCGCCTCCGCCAGGGCGCCGATGCCCGGCTCCCCGACGCGGGTTCCGTCCTTGACCTTGGCCAGCGGCGACTTGAGCTGGTCTTCCAGCTCGGTTCGCAGGCGGGTCTGCAGCGCCGCATAGGTGGAAAAGCCCATCCGCGTGGCAAACCGCAGGATCGTCGGCGAGCTGACACCGGCCGCCCGGGCGAACTGGGCGACCGTGCCGAGCCCCAGCACCGGATAATTGGCGAGAAGGGCGAGAGCCGCGCGCCGTTCCGTGACCGTGCATTCCGCCAGCCGGTCGCGAATCTCCTCCGCAAGGGACCGTGTCATGTCGTGCAATCCGCCTCCCGGAAAGAGCCCGCCGCCAGGTCGCCCCGTCGCCGGCGAACCCGATGCGGCCGTTCTGAAAGCCGATTGACATTGGAGTTCGCAATGTATCAAATCATACAGGACGAGGAATTCAACGCAATTTTGTAACAAATCGAACAGCGCTTGCGATTTCTCCGGAAGGCACGCGGCTCGGGGGGCGGGACATGGGGCCGAACACGGCACGCGAGAACGGGCTTGCGGAACGCGCCGGCAACGAGGCGGGCGGGGATGTCGTGCGCGTCGACAATGCAAAGGGCCGCGGTTCGATCGTTCTGCTGTGCGATCACGCCTCCAGCCGGCTGCCTGCCGAGTTCGGCGATCTTGGTCTCGATGCCGCGTCGCGTCGCGCCCATATCGCCTGGGATCCCGGGGCGCTGGGCGTGTCGCGGCACCTGTCCCGGCTGCTCGATGCGCCGCTCGTCTGGCCGGACCTGTCGCGCCTTGTCATCGACTGCAATCGCGACACGGCCGCGCCCGACCTGATCCCCGCGCTCAGCGAGCTGACCGAGGTGCCCGGCAACCGGGACCTGCCCGGAACCGAGCGCGCAAGGCGCATTGCCCTCGCCCATACGCCCTTCCACGATCGCATCGGGGAGGTGCTCGACGCGCGCGCCGCCGACGGACTGGCCAGCGTGGTTGTCTCGATCCACAGCTACACCCCTGTCTACAAGGGCGTTTCCCGGCCCTGGCCGGTCGGCATCCTGTCCAACCGGGACCGGCGCGTCGCCGATGCGATGATCGCCGATCTCGTGCGCCAGGGCATTGCCGATGTCGGCGACAACCAGCCCTATGCGCCCGGCGACGGGGTTTATTACACGGTCGGTCGCCATGGTGAGGCGCGCGGTCTTGCCTGTGTCATGGTCGAGGTGCGCAATGACGAGATCGCGGACGCCGCCGGGGAGAGCCTTTGGGCCGCGCGGCTCGACGCCGCGCTCAAGGCGGCGCTGGTCGCGCTTGGCGAGGGAGGGTGAGGATGCCGGTGGTGCTGCGCCACTACGTTGCCGTCGTTGACGCCGTCAACCACCGCCTCGGCCGGGTGATGATGTATGGCGTCTTCGTCATGGTCGCGATCCTGCTCTGGTCGTCGGTCTCCAAGACCTTCTTCGTCCCCTCGCTGTGGACGCTGGAAGTCGCCCAGTTCGCGATGGTCGCCTATTACATTCTCGGCGGCCCCTATTCGATCCAGCTCGGCTCGAACGTGCGCATGGACCTCTTCTATGCCGGCTGGAGCGTGAAGAAGAAGGCCTGGTTCGACGCGTTCACCGTTCTGGTGCTGATCTTCTATCTCTGCGTGCTCTTCTATGGCGGCATCGGCTCGACCGCCTATTCGCTCGGCCATTTCGGCACCGAGCCCTTCGTCTTCCTGAAGGATCTGGCGGTTGCCTTCGTCACCGGCGGGCCGGATGCGGCCGGCGAGGTGCTTGGCTATATCGAGCGCAGCCCGACCGCCTGGCGCCCCTATCTCTGGCCGATCAAGGCGATCATGTGCCTCGGCTTCTTCCTGATGCTTCTGCAGGCGCTTTCCGAGCTGATCAAGGACATCGCGCGTATCCGCGGAGAGGAAATCTGATGTCCTACGAGATGATCGCGCTGCTGATGTTCGCCTCGATGATGCTGATGCTGCTCACCGGCCAGCGCGTCTTCGGCGCGATCGGCGGCGTCGCGGCGGTCGCGGCCCTTGCGCTCTGGGGCACTGGCGGGTCGGACGTTCCCTTCGCCGCGGCCATGAAGCTGATGAAGTGGTATCCGCTTCTGACCCTGCCGATGTTCATCTTCATGGGCTATGTCCTGTCGGAATCGAAGATCGCCGACGATCTCTACAAGATGTTCCATGTCTGGATGGGTCCGGTCTCGGGCGGCCTTGCCATCGGCACGATCGGCCTGATGGTGCTGGTTTCGGCGATGAACGGCCTGTCGGTCGCCGGCATGGCGATCGGCGCCACCATCGCCCTGCCCGAGCTGCTGCGCCGCGGCTACGACAAGAAGATGGTCACCGGCGTCATCCAGGCCGGCTCCTCGCTCGGCATTCTCGTGCCGCCTTCGGTCGTTCTCGTCCTCTACGCCATGATTGCCCGCGCCCCCGTCGGCCAGCTCTGGCTCGCCGGCGTCGTACCGGGCCTGATGATGGCGACCATGTTCGTCGTCTACATCTATATCCGCTGCCGGCTGAACCCCTCGCTGGGCCCGGTGCTCAGTGCCGAGGAGCGCAATGTGCCGATGGCGGAGAAGTTCCGCCTGCTGGGCGCCGGCGTTCTGCCGCTGGTGATTTTCGCGGCGATGATGGTGCCCTTCGTCAATGGCTGGACCTCTCTCGTCGAGAGCTCCGCCATTGGCGCCATGACGGCGTTTCTGGCCGCCGTCGTCAAGCGACGCATGAACCGGACCGTGTTCGAAACCTGCCTGCGCCAGACGCTGGCGATCTCCTGCATGTTCATGTGGATCATTCTCGCCGCGCTCGGCTTTGGCGCCGTCTTCGACGGGCTCGGCGCGGTCAAGGCAATCGAGAGCCTGTTCACCGAGAAGCTCGGCCTTGATCCCTGGATGATCCTGATCCTGATGCAGATCTCGTTCCTGCTGATGGGCACCTTTCTCGACGACACGGCGATGCTGGTCATCGTCGCCCCGCTCTACGTGCCGCTGGTCGCGGCGCTCGGCTTCGATCTCGTTTGGTATGGCGTGCTCTACACGATCACCACCCAGATCGCCTACATGACGCCGCCCTTCGGCTACAACCTGTTCCTGATGCGCGCCATGGCGCCGCCCGAGATCACCCTGCGCGACATCTACGGCTCCATCACCCCCTTCGTCATGGTGATGGTGCTGGCGCTCGCGCTTATCATGATCTTTCCGCAGATCGCGCTGTGGCTGCCGGAGTATGTCTACGGCCGCTGAGCAGCGCGCCCGGCACTGGTGAAACACGAGAGACAAGGAGGACCGCAACCGCTTTGAACGATCGCGCCGCAAAAACCAAGAAGCACGGGCGCGGGCCGCATCTCTGCATTGAAACCAAGGGGAATGACAGATGACCAACAGACGCGATTTTCTGAAGAAGGCCGGCCTTGGCACCGTTGCTGCCGCCGGCGCTTCCACGCTCGCCGCTCCCGCCGTTCTTGGCCAGGCGCCGATCAAGTGGCGCCTCCAGACCTATGCGGGCGCGGCGCTGGCCGAGCATGTCATCAAGCCGCATATCGATGCCTTCAACAAGGCTGCCAACGGCCAGATGGAGATCGAGCTCTTCTTCGCCGACCAGCTGGTTCCCACGGGCGAACTGTTCCGTGCCATGCAGCGCGGCACCATCGACGCGGTCCAGTCCGATGACGACTCCATGGCCTCGCCCACGGAAGTGACCGTCTTCGGCGGCTATTTTCCCTTCGCCAGCCGCTACTCGCTGGACGTGCCGGTGCTGTTCAACCAGTACGGCCTGAAGGAGATCTGGGAAGAGGAATACGCCAAGGTCGGCGTCAAGCACATCTCGGCCGGTGCCTGGGATCCCTGCCACTTCGCCACCAAGGATCCGATCCGCAGCCTTGCGGACCTGAAGGGCAAGCGCGTCTTCACCTTCCCGACCGCCGGCCGCTTCCTTGCCCAGTTCGGCGTCGTGCCGGTGACCCTGCCCTGGGAGGACATCGAGGTCGCGGTGCAGACGGGCGAGCTCGACGGCGTCGCCTGGTCGGGGATCACAGAGGACTACACCGTCGGCTGGGCCGACGTGACCAACTACTTCCTCACCAACAACATTTCCGGCGCATGGGCCGGCTCGTTCTTCGCCAACATGGACAAGTGGAACGAGCTGCCCGATCACCTCAAGACGATGCTGCAGCTGGCCATGGATGCCTCGCACTACTACCGCCAGTGGTGGTACTGGGGCGGCGAGGCGAGCCTTCGCGTCGACGGCACGAAGATGGAACTGACCAGCATTCCCGACGCGGAATGGCAGCAGGTCGAGGACGCGGCGGTCACCTTCTGGGACGAGATCGCGGCTGAATCCGAGACCAAGAAGAAGGTCGTCGACATCTTCAAGAAGTACAATGCCGACATGAAGAAGGCCGGCCGGCCCTATCGCTACGGCTGAGTGCCGGTCCTTCCCTGACCTCTCAGTCGCGCCCCGGACGGCAACGCCCGGGGCGCCCATGCCCGAAACCGCTGTCCGGCGCCTGGCGCCGCAATGAGAACGATGACCCAAATGGCAGGCAACCTGACTTTCGAAGCCCTCTCCGCCGCTGTCGCCGATGGCGAGATCGACACCGTGCTCGCCTGTATCATCGACATGCAGGGCCGGCTGATGGGCAAGCGCTTCCACGCGCGCAATTTCGTCGATCACTCCTTCGAGGAGACCCATTGCTGCAACTACCTGCTGGCGACCGACCTGGAGATGTACACGGTCGAGGGCTATGCCTCGACGAGCTGGGCCGGAGGCTACGGCGACTACGTCATGAAGCCGGACCTTGCCACCCTGCGCCGCGTGCCCTGGTTGGAAGGCACTGCGATGGTGCTGTGCGACGTGCTCGACCACCACACGCACGAAGCCGTGCCGCATTCGCCGCGCGCGCTGCTCAAGGGCCAGATCGCCCGGCTCGACGCCATGGGCCTGACCGCCATGATGGCGACCGAGCTCGAGTTCTTCCTGTTCGAGAAGAGTTTCGACGAGATCCGCAAGGACGGCTTCCGCAACCTCGAACCGATTTCCGGTTACAACGAGGATTACCACATCCTCCAGACCACCAAGGAAGAGAAGGTCATGCGCCCCTTGCGCAACCATCTCTACGACGCCGGCATTCCGGTCGAGAATTCCAAGGGCGAGGCCGAGGCGGGCCAGGAGGAGCTGAACATCCGCTACGCCGACCCGCTCGCCTGCGCCGATCACCACACGATCGCCAAGCATGCGACCAAGGAGATCGCCTGGCAGCAGGGGCACGCGGTGACCTTCCTGCCCAAATGGCACCATGCCCGCGTCGGCTCGTCCTCGCATGTGCACCAGTCATTGTGGTCGAAGGACGGGACCAGCGTCTTCTTCGACAAGGACGCGCCGCACGGCATGTCGCAGACGATGCATCACTACATGGCCGGGCTGATCCGCTACGCGCCGGACTACACCCTGTTCCTGGCGCCCTATATCAACAGCTACAAGCGCTTCCAGAAGGGAACCTTCGCGCCGACCAAGACCGCCTGGTCGGTCGACAACCGCACTGCCGGCTTCCGGCTCTGCGGCGAGGGCACCAAGGGCGTGCGCGTCGAGTGCCGCATTGGCGGGTCCGACCTCAATCCCTACCTGGCGCTCGCCGTGCAGCTTGCCGCCGGAATGCGCGGCATCGAGGAGAAGCTGGAACTCGACGCGCCTGTCACCGGCGACCTCTACCAGTCGCGCCGGCTGAAGGAGATCCCCCGTTCCCTGCGCGCGGCGACGGAGGCCCTGCGGAAGTCGAAAATGCTGCGCCAGGCCTTTGGCGACGCGGTCGTCGACCACTATGTGCGGGCGGCCGAGTGGGAGCAGGAGGATTTCGACCGCGTGGTGACGGATTACGAACTCGCCCGCGGCTTCGAGCGCTGCTGACGACGCGCGGCCGGCCGGCGGACCGGCCGCGGACTATGAGATGGTTCCCAAACGTTGAGAGGCAGGCCGCGATCCGCGGGCTTGCCCGGAAGGTGTGACATGTCGGATGTGATCAAGCTGATTTCCCCGGTCGACGGTTCGCTCTATGCCGAGCGTCCCGTCGCCACCGCCGCCGCGATCGACCAGGCCGTGGCGGAGGCGCGCAGCGCGCAAGGCGCGTGGGCGGCGACACCGATCTCGGAACGCTGCGATGCCGTGCTGGCCGCCGTCGCCGCGCTCGAGGCGATGAACGACGAGATCGTGCCCGAGCTCGCCTGGCAGATGGGGCGTCCGGTGCGCTATGGCGGCGAGAAGGGCGGCACGCGCGAGCGCACCGACTACATGGTCAAGATCGCGGAGGAGGCGCTGGCGCCCCGCCACCACACCGACCGTCCCGGCTTCACGCGCTTCGTCAAGCCGGAGCCGGTCGGCATCGTCATGGTCATCGCACCGTGGAACTACCCGTTCATGACGGCGATCAACACCATCGTCCCGGCGCTGATCGCCGGCAATGTGGTGATCCTCAAGCATGCCGCGCAGACGCTGCTGGTCGGCGAGCGACTGGAGAAGGCCTTCAGGGCCGCCGGCCTGCCGAAGGGTGTCTTCCGCAACATCGTGCTCAATCACGGGCAGACGGAGGCGCTGCTTGCCTCGGGCCGCATCGACCACATCAACTTCACCGGCTCGGTCGCCGGCGGGCGGGCCATCGAGAAGGCGGCGGCCGGCACCTTCGCCACGCTCGGCCTGGAGCTTGGCGGCAAGGATCCGGCCTATGTGCGGGCCGACGCGGATGTCGCCTTCGCGGTCGAGAACCTTGCCGACGGCGCCTTCTACAATGCCGGCCAGTGCTGCTGCGGCGTCGAGCGCGTCTATGTGCACGAGAGCCACTTTGACGCGGTGGTCGAGGGCATGGCTGCGGCGGCTTCCGCCTACAGGCTCGGCAATCCGCTTGAGGAGGCAACGACGCTCGGGCCGATGGCCCAGGCCCGCTTCGCCGCCTGGGTACGCGAGCAGACCGAGGAAGCGCAGCGCAAGGGCGCAAGGGCGCTGGTCGACCCGAAACTGTTCCCCGAGGACAAGCCGGGCACGCCCTACCTGATGCCGCAGGTGCTTGTCGACGTGGATCACCAGATGTCGGTGATGCGCGAGGAGAGTTTCGGCCCGGTCGTCGGGATCATGAAGGTGCGCGACGACGAGGAGGCACTGGCGCTGATGAACGACAGCCCCTACGGCCTCACCGCCTCGATCTGGACGGCGGACGAGGATGCGGCCGTCGCGCTCGGCGAGCGGCTGGAGACGGGCACCGTCTTCATGAACCGTTGCGATTATCTCGATCCGGCGCTCGTGTGGACCGGTGTCAAGGACACGGGCAAGGGCGCGGCCCTTTCCGAGATCGGCTACCTGTCGCTCACGCGGCCGAAATCCTACCACCTGCGCGCCCATTCCTGAGGCGCGCGGATCAGCAGTTTCCTCCCTCTCCTTTCAAGGTTTTCTGGACATGACCACCACACCGTCCGCCAACTGGAACTACCCCACCTCCATCCGCTTCGGCGCCGGCCGCATCGCGGAACTCGGCAAGTCCGCCGCGTTGCTTGGCATGAAGCGCCCGCTTTTGGTCACCGATCCGGGCCTTGCCCGCCTGCCGATGACCGCCAGCGCCCTGGAAATCCTGCGCCAGGCCGGCCTCGAGCCGGATATCTTCAGCGACATCAAGGCGAACCCGACCGGCGCCAATGTCGAGGCGGGCGTTGCCGCCTATCGCTCCGGCGGCCATGACGGCGTCATCGCCTTCGGCGGCGGTTCGGGTCTCGATGCCGGCAAGGTCATTGCCTTCATGTCCGGCCAGACGCGGCCGATGTGGGACTTCGAGGATGTCGGCGACTGGTGGACCCGCGCCGATCCGGACGGCATCGCCCCGATCCTCGCCGTGCCGACCACTGCCGGCACCGGCTCGGAGGTCGGCCGCGCCGGCGTCATCACCAACGAGACCACCCACACCAAAAAGGTGATCTTCCACCCCAAGATGCTGCCCGGCATCGTCATCTGCGATCCGGAACTGACCGTCGGCATGCCGCGCTACTTCACCGTTGGCACCGGCATGGACGCGCTCGCCCATTGCCTGGAGGCCTATTCCTCCACCTTCTACCACCCGATGGGCGACGGCATCGCCGTGGAAGGCATCCGTCTGGTGCTGGAGAACCTGCAGCGTGTCGCCGACGTTCCGGACGATCTCGTGGCGCGCGGCCACATGATGTCGGCCGCCGCCATGGGCGCGGTCGCCTTCCAGAAGGGACTGGGCGCCATCCATGCGCTGTCGCATCCCGTCGGCGCCCTCTACGACACCCACCACGGCATGACCAACGCCGTCTTCATGCCCTATGTGCTGGCCTTCAACCGGTCCGCCATCGAGGGCAAGATCGACCGGCTCGCCGGCTATCTCGGCATCTCCGGCGGCTTCGACGGGTTCATGAAGGTGGTGCTCGACCTGCGCGCCGCGCTCGACGTGCCGCATACGCTGGAGGGGCTGAAGGTCGACGGCGGCAAAGCGAAGCTGATCGCCGAAATGGCCATTGTCGACCCGACCGCCGGCGGCAATCCGCTGGAGCTGACCCTGGAGGGCGCGAGCGCGATCTTCGCCGATGCGCTGTCCGGCAGGCTCTGAGCGGAAACCGTCGCCGATTGACAGGGGGCATGTATGCCCCCTACATCCCCACTGGTTTTCGCGGAAGGCAGGAAACATGGCTTCCGCGAAGGAGGGCATGCGTGCCATGCGGCGGCCGGTGACTTAGCAGGAACGACAGGGTGGGACCGGGCAATATGAGTGAAATGCGGATCGATCGCCGCTTCGCGGCATGCAGGGCGGCGAACCGGCCGGCGCTGGTGACCTTCGTGACCGCCGGCGATCCGGACCTTGCCACGTCCCAGGCGATCCTCGACGCGCTTCCCGCCGCCGGCGCCGACGTGATCGAGCTCGGCATGCCCTTTTCCGATCCGATGGCCGAGGGCATTCCGGTCCAGCTCGCCAACCAGCGGGCGCTGGTCGCCGGCCAGACCATGGACAAGACGCTCGACATGGTGCGGGCCTTCCGCCGGCATGACACGGATACGCCCATCGTCCTGATGGGCTATTACAATCCGATCTATGTGCGCGACCCGGCCGTCTTCGTGAAGACCGCGGTCGAGGCCGGCGTCGACGGTCTGATCATCGTCGACATGCCGCCGGAAGCCGATGACGAGCTTTGCCTGCCGGCGCTTGCCGCCGGTCTCAACTTCATCCGCCTGACGACGCCCACGACCGACGACAAGCGCCTGCCGGCCGTGCTCGCCAATACCTCGGGTTTCGTCTATTACGTATCGGTGACCGGCGTCACCGGCGCCACCATTGGCAGCCGCGACCGGGTGACGGATGCCGTGCGCCGCATCAAGCGCCATACGCGCTTGCCGGTCGCCGTCGGGTTCGGGGTCAAGACCGCCGAGGATGCCGAGGTGATCGGCCGCGACGCCGATGGTGTCGTCGTCGGTTCTGTGCTTGTCGAGGCGGTGCGCGGCAGTCTTGATGCCGACGGGCGCGCCACCGGCGCGACGGTCGAGGCTGTGGCCGCCGTGGTGCGCGCGCTTGCCGGCGGCGTGGCCCGCGCCCGGACCTGAGCCGAGCGCGCCGCGCTGGCACCTTGACGCGGCACCTGGCCCGGATGTGAATGAACGCTAACAACGGACGGTATTCGCCTTGAACTGGATCAACAACGTTGTCCGCCCGAAGATCCGCGGTCTGCTTCAGCAGAAGCGGGACGTGCCGGAAAATCTCTGGATCAAGTGTCCCGAGACCGGCGAGATGGTCTTCCACCGCGACCTTGAAGCCAACCAGTGGGTGGTGCCCAATTCCGGTCACCACATGCGCATCTCCGGCAAGAAGCGGCTGGAGCTGTTTTTTGACGGCGGCACCTTCGACAAGGTGAAGACGCCCGAGGTGGCGGCCGATCCGCTCAAGTTCCGCGACGAGAAGCGCTACACGGACCGGATGCGCGATGCCCGCGCCAAGACCGGTCTTGACGATGCCGTGACGGTGGCCACCGGCAAGCTCCGCGGCATGGACGTCACCGCCGCGGTCCAGGACTTCGCCTTCATGGGCGGCTCGCTCGGCATGGCCGCCGGCGAGGCGGTCCTGAAGGGCCTGGAGACCGCCGTCGAGCGCGCCACACCCTTCGTTCTCTTTGTCGCCTCCGGCGGCGCGCGCATGCAGGAAGGCATCCTGTCCCTGATGCAGATGCCGCGCACCACCATCGGCGTGCAGATGATGCGCGAGGCGGGCCTGCCCTTCATCGTCGTCTTCACCAATCCCACGACCGGCGGCGTCACGGCCTCCTATGCGATGCTGGGCGACGTGCATATCGCCGAACCCGGTGCCCTGATCGGCTTTGCCGGTCCCCGGGTGATCGAGCAGACGATCCGCGAGAAGCTGCCCGAGGGCTTTCAGCGCTCCGAATATCTCCTCGACCACGGCATGATCGACATGGTCGTGCATCGCCACAAGCTGCCTGAAACCATTGCCAGGATCTGCGCGATCCTGACGCGGGCGGAGGTGCAGCTGCCGGGCGATGTTGAGCTCGATCTGCCGCAGGGCGACGATGCGGCGGAAAAGCCCGCGTCCGAGGCCGCGGCAAAGCCGTCGGGCGAAGGCTCCGGCGAGGAGACCGCCCCGCGCGGCAGCTGAGCGGGTTCCTCCGCCGCGCCGCAAAAGCGGCAGCCGCCTGTCGCAGGGGCGACGCCGCGCGTCGTTCCGGCCCCGGGGCGCTTGCGAAGATGCGGCACGCTCCATAACGATGTGAACCGTCCGGAGCGCGAAGCATCACGTTGCGGTGGCCGGCCCGACCGACCGGCGCGAAGGGCCTTGGCGGGCACGGGAAGTCGATCAGCATCTGGATCTTTGCCCTGCACGGGCTGACGGGTCCGTTGGTTTACGGCGACAGGCATTTGAATGGACCAGGTAACCGCGATCCTCGACCGACTTCTGGCGCTGCATCCGCGCGAGATCGACCTGTCGCTCGGCCGCATGGAGCGCCTGCTTGCGGCGCTCGGGCGGCCGCAGGACCGCCTGCCGCCGGTCATCCATATCGCCGGCACCAACGGCAAGGGCTCGACCACCGCCTTCATGCGTTCGATCCTGGAGGCGTCCGGCCTCAGGGTGCATGTCTACACCTCTCCCCATCTCGTCGCCTTCAACGAGCGCATCCGCCTTGCCGGCCGTCTCGTCACCGACGCGCGGCTGATCGAGGCGCTCGATGTCTGCGAACAGGCCAATGCCGGGGCGGAGATCACCTTCTTCGAGGTCACCACGGCGGCGGCGCTGCTGCTCTTCGCCGAGGAGCCGGCCGACGTGCTGCTGCTGGAGGTCGGGCTTGGCGGGCGACTGGACGCAACCAATGTCGTCGACGCCCCGCTTGCCGCCACGATCACGCCCCTGTCGATGGATCACGAGCGTTATCTCGGCGAAACCCTTGAAGCGATCGCCGTGGAGAAGGCCGGCATCCTCAAGCCCGGCTGCCCGGCAGTGATCGCGCCGCAGCCCGACGAGGCGATGGCGGCAATCGGGCGTGTCGCCCGCGAACGCGGCGCCAGGCCGCTTGTTTTCGGCGAGGATTTCACCGCCTGGGAGGAGAATGGCCGTCTCGTCTACCAGGACGACAGCGGGTTGCTCGACCTGCCGCACCCGCGTCTTTTCGGCCGTCACCAGATCGTCAACGCGGCGATGGCGATCGCCTCGCTGCGCGCCGCCGGCCGCCTGCCGGATGCCGAGGCCATCGGGCGGGGCCTTGTCGGCGTCGACTGGCCCGGGCGCATGCAGCCGCTCCGCCAGGGCCCCCTGCTGGAACTCTGCGCGCCGGGCACCGAGCTCTGGCTGGACGGCGGCCACAACCCGGGCGCGGCGGTTGCCATCGCTGAGGTGATGGGCGAGCAGGAAGAGCGGTATCCGCGTCCGTTCTATATTGTCGCGGGGATGCTGAAGACCAAGGACCCGGTCGGTTTCTTCCGCCCCTTCGCGGATTTGGCCCGCGAGGTGGCCTGCGTGCCGCTGACCACGACCGATGCCGGCCGCGATCCGGAATGCCTGGCCGGCTCGGCGCGCGAGGCGGGGCTGACGGCATCCGCCTTCACCTCGCTGACGGCGGCGCTTGAACATGTCCGCAAAGCCTCCGCGCGCGATGGAGTCCCGCCGCGCGTGCTCGTCTGCGGCTCTCTCTATCTCGCCGGCGAGGTGCTTGCGCGCAACGGCATGAAGCCAGTCTGAGCGAAGCGTTTCCGTTGGTCTCGCTCAGCCCGCCGTGGCAGGCCCGGCGAGACTTGCCAGCGCGGCGTCGCGTGCGCCTTCCATCCGTTCCCGGTCGAGCCGGCTGCGTGCCATCACCCGCAGCCCGACATAGACCGACAGCATGTGCGTCGACGCCGCCTTCCGCGCGCCGGCGTCGAGCTGCGGGGCGAGATCCGCGACCGCCGCGCCGACAGCTCGTTCCAGCTTGTCGAAACCGCGGGCGACCAGTGCTCGGGTTTCTGCGTCCTGTTCCGCCCGGTCGGCCGAGGCGTTGCACAGGAAGCAACCGCGCATGTCGCCGGCGGTCCAGGCGGCATCCACCGGGGCGGTGAGAAACGCCTTCAGCCGCGCGAGCGGGTCTCCGGGGCCGCGCAGGATGTCGCTGGCACCGTCGACCACCAGCGCCTCGTAGCGGGCAATCGCCTTCAGGTACATTGCGTGCTTGTCGCCAAAGGCGGCGTAGAGGCTGCCCTTGCGCAGGTCCGTGACGCGCATGATGTCGCTCAGCGACGTGTCGGCAAAGCCCCTGTCCCAGAACAGGTCCATGATCTTCAAAAGGATCTCGTCCTCGTCGAATTCACGCGGGCGCCCCAGGCTTCCGTCCTCACGCATTCGTGACATCTCCTTTTATTGACCAATCGGTCATGAACTCGCATCTTCCTGTCATCGCATGGATATGCCGCATTGCGGCTACATAGTGACCGATTGGTCAAAAATAGAGAAGGAACACGAAATGTCCAACGTCTCACCGAGCCCGGCCACCGCCGCCCAGCCGGCTCCGGCCCTTGCCGTTCTTGGCGACACCGTCAGCCGGCTCGGCATGCATGCCGTCCGTTTCTCGATCGTCGGCGTCCTCGGCTGGATCGGTGCCATGAAGTACACGGCCTATGAGGCCGGTGCGATCCAGGGGCTCGTCGCTTCCAGCCCTCTCGTCAGCTGGCTTTACGGCGTGTTCGGCATTCAGGCGACGTCAAACCTGATCGGCACGATCGAGATCCTGACGGCCGCCGCCCTCCTTGTCGGCCTGCGGGTCCCGCGCATCGGCGTGCTTGGTGCGGCCGCGGCCGCCTTCACCTTCCTGTTGACCCTGACCTTTCTCTTCACCGCACCCGGCTGGGAGCCGAGCCTTGGCGGATTCCCGGCGCTTTCGGTGGTGCCCGGTCAGTTTCTTCTGAAGGATGCCGTGTTGTTCGCTGGTGCCGTCTTGCTGCTTGGCGACGCGCTTGGCCGGGTCGGCAGGGGTGGTTGAGATCTGCCCGAAGGGCCGCAAGGAGAAACAGGCGATGAGCGGAATTCTTGTCTATACCAAGAGCCACTGTCCCTATTGCAAGGCCGCGAAGGCCTTGCTGGAGGCGCGCGGCGCCACGTTTCGCGAGATCGAGATTTCGCACGACGTGGTCTTGCGACGCGAGATGATCGCCCGCTCCGGTCGCCATACCGTGCCGCAGGTCTTCATTGGCGATCGCCATGTCGGAGGCTTCGACGACCTCTCCGAACTCGACCGCGAGGGCGGCCTTGCGCCGCTCCTTGCTGCCCTGGGAACGGCATCGGCCTGAACGGATGACGTCCCCCGGCCGCGCGTCCCGCTTCCCGGAGCGGGATGCGCGGTCTCACAGCTTCCTCAGCCGCACCTCGTTGATCGCATGCGTGTCGGCCTTGCGCAGGATCAGGTCGGCGCGCGGCCGGGTCGGCTGGATGTTCTCGTGCAGGTTGACCAGGTTGATCTCGCTCCACAGGCTCTCGGCGATCTCCAGCGCCTCCGCGTCGGAGACCTTGGAATACTTGTTGAAATAGGAGCCGGGATCGCGGAAGGCGGTCTCGCGCAGCCGCATGAAGCGCGACACGTACCAGTCGTGCAGCACGTCCTCGTCGGCATCGATATAGATCGAGAAATCGAAGAAATCCGAGACGAAGGGCACTTCCTTGCCGTCGCGCGGCAGGTTCGTCGTCTGCAGCACGTTGAGCCCCTCGAGAATGAGGATGTCCGGTCTGTCGACCGTCACGTACTGGCCCGGCATCACGTCGTAGTAGAAGTGGGAATAGACCGGCGCGGCCACATGCCGCCGCCCCGCCTTCAGGTCGGACAGGAATTTCAGCAGCGTCGCCCGGTCGTAGCTTTCGGGAAAGCCCTTGCGCCGCATCAGCCCTTCCGCCTCCAGCACCGCGTTCGGATAGAGGAATCCGTCGGTGGTGACGAGGTCGACCTTGGGACTTGCCGGCCAGCGGGCCAGGAGCGCCTGCAGCAGGCGCGCCGTGGTCGACTTGCCCACCGCCACCGATCCGGCGATGCCGATGATGAAGGGGTTCTTGACGTCATTGCTGCCCAGGAACCGGCTCGTCGCGCGGTGCAACTGCTGGGTTGCCTCGACATAATAGGCAAGCAGCCGGGAAAGCGGCAGCAGGATCGATTCCACCTGGGCGATGGAAACCGGATCGTTGAGCGACTGCAGCCGCCGCACTTCCGTGCCCGTCAGCGTCATTGGCGTGTCGGCCCTGAGCTTTGCCCATTCGGCCTCGGTGAACACCCGGTAGGGCGACAGATCGTCTTCGGCGACCCGGTTCAGACTGTGTTCCATCGTGACCAAGCTATCCCGATCCCGCCGGGCTCCCGACCCGTCCGGACCGACCGGCCCTGCCCGTTCATCGGACACGTCGCCGTCGATCGTCTTGTTTTCAAGCACCTCGCGGGGGATACGGTCACCCGTTCCCGCGTGACGCCTTTTCCTGCAGTCCGCTCTGCGCCGTGCGACGCTCCAGCTCCTCCATCACCGCCGAAAGCGGGACCTGACGGGCGCGCAGCAGCACCAGGAGGTGATAGAGCAGGTCGGCTGCCTCGCCGGTGAGGCCGTCATTGTCGCCCATCACGGCGGCGATGGCCGCCTCGACACCTTCCTCGCCGACCTTCTGCGCGATCTTGGGCACGCCCTTGTCGATCAGCTTGCGCGTATAGGAGCCGGGGTCGCCGCTTGTCGCGCGCGCCTCGATAATGCGGTCCAGGTCGGAAAGAGTGAAGCCGGTCATTGGTCTGAAACTGTCTCCCTCGCGCGGGCGCGCATCAGGCGTCGAGCCGCATCGGGATGCCGGCGCGCGCCATGTGGGTCTTGGCCTCGCGGATCGTGTGCGTCCCGAAATGGAAGATCGAGGCGGCGAGCACCGCCGTCGCGTGACCCTCGCGCACGCCCTCGACGAGGTGATCGAGCGTGCCCACGCCGCCCGACGCGATCACCGGTACCGGCACCGCGTCGGCAATGGCGCGCGTCAGCGCCAGGTTGAAGCCGAGCCGGGTGCCGTCGCGGTCCATCGAGGTGACAAGCAGTTCGCCCGCGCCAAGCTCGACCGCGGACCTTGCAAAGGCGACCGCGTCGATGCCGGTCGCCTCGCGCCCGCCATGGGTGAAGATCTCGAAACGCTCTGGCTCGCCGGGCGCGTTGACCTGCTTGGCGTCGATCGAGACAACGATGCACTGCGCACCGAATTTCTCCGCCGCCTCGCGGATGAAGCCCGGGTTCTTCACCGCCGCCGTGTTGATCGACACCTTGTCGGCGCCGGCCACCAGCAGCTTGCGAATGTCCTCGACCTTGCGCACGCCGCCGCCGACGGTGAGCGGCATGAAGCACGCTTCGGCCGTGCGCCGGACCACGTCGAAGATCGTGTCGCGATTCTCGTGGCTCGCGGTGATGTCGAGGAAGCAGAGCTCGTCGGCGCCCGCCGCGTCATAGGCCTTGGCGGCCTCCACGGGGTCGCCCGCATCCACCAGATCGACGAAGTTCACGCCCTTTACGACGCGGCCGTCCTTCACGTCCAGACAGGGAATAACACGTGCTTTCAACATCTTGGCAGGGTTCCCAGCCTATTTCGCAGGCGCAGCATACAGGCCCTTGCCCCCGGTGCAAAGTCGGGAAAGCTTTCAGATGCCCGCCGGCTCCCGCCTCACCTTGCGGCAAGCACCTTCAGCGCCTCGGCCGGATCGAGCCGTCCGTCATAGAGCGCCCGTCCCGAGATCGCGCCCTCGAGCCGCGCGCAATCCGGTTCCGCGAGCCGCCTGACATCGTCGATGGAGGCGAGCCCGCCCGAGGCGATCACCGGGATCGAGGTCGCCTCTGCGAGTGCCAGCGTGCCTTCCCAGTTGATGCCGGCCAGCACTCCGTCGCGGTCGATGTCGGTATAGATGATCGCAGCGACGCCCGCGTCCTCGAAGCGGCGTGCCAGGTCGATGGCGGAAAGTTCGGATGTCTCCGCCCAGCCCTCGACCGCGACCTTGCCGCCGCGCGCGTCGATACCGACCGCGACCTTGCCCGGAAAGGCCCTGCAGGCGGCCTTGACCAGCTCCGGATCGCGCACCGCGACCGTGCCGAGGATCACCCGGGCGATGCCCTTTTCCAGCCAGGCTTCCACATGGGCAAGGCTGCGGATGCCGCCGCCGAGCTGCACCGGATTGGTGGTCGCGGCAAGGATCGCGTCGACCGCCGCCCCGTTGCGGCTCTCGCCGGCGAAGGCGCCGTCGAGATCGACCACATGCAGGTAGCTGAAACCCTGGTTCTGGAAACTCAGCGCCTGGTCGGCCGGGTCGTCGTTGAAGACGGTCGCCTGCGCCATGTCGCCGAGCTTCAGGCGCACGCACTGGCCACCCTTCAGGTCGATGGCGGGAAAAAGGATGGGCATTGTCTGTCCGTTCGGTTTTGCGGGGCGGGCGGCCCGCCGTCCGTGTCGTTGCCGGGCCTTACGGCGCCCAGTCGAGGAAATTGGCGATCAGCGCCAGGCCGAGCCGCTGGCTCTTTTCCGGGTGGAACTGGGTTCCGACCATGTTGTCGCGGCTGACCACGGCGGTGATCGGCCCGCCGTAATCGGCGGTGGCGACGACATGCGCCGGGTCGGCGGCCTTCAGGTGATAGGAGTGGACGAAATAGGCGTGCAGGCCGTCGTCCCCCGTCTCGATGCCGGCAAACAGCGGATGCTCGCGCGTCAGCCGGATCGTGTTCCAGCCCATATGCGGGATCTTCAGCGCAGGATCGTCGGGCATGATCGCGGTGACGTCGCCGGGAATCCAGCCGAAGCCTTGCGTCGTCTCGAACTCGAGCCCGCGCGCGGCCATCAGCTGCATGCCGACGCAGATGCCGAAAAACGGCCTTGCCTTCGTCTCGACGGCCTCGAGCAGCGCTTCGCTCATGCCGTCGACGGCGGCAAGGCCGCGGCGGCAATCGGCGAAGGCGCCGACGCCGGGAAGCACCACCTTGTCGGCGCGCGCCACCACGTCCGGGTCGGCCGTCACCCGCACCTGCGGCTTGCGGGCGTGGGCATGGGCCGCCCGCTCGAACGCCTTTTGCGCGGAGCGCAGGTTGCCGGATCCGTAGTCGATGATGGCGATCAGCATGATGGGAGAATTCCGTGGCGCAAGGATAACTGGGTCGGGTGGGCAGCCTCAGCCCTGTGCCGGGCCGAGGCTGAGGCCGACGACGCGCTCGCCGCCGATCCTGGGCACCAGCCCGTGGGCGGGGGGCTGTGCGGCACGCGTGTCCGGTTTGCCGGCAGGCGGGGGCGATGTCCTGTGCGCGCCGGCGGCGTGCTCGCCCGTCCCGGCGGCCAGCCGCGCGAAGAAGCGCTGCTCCGCCTCGACCGCGTTGCGCGCTTCGATGGCGGCGACCTGCCGCCAGCCACGCCGCTCCAGCGTCCAGCGGCGCAGCCCGTTGGCCTCCAGTGCGAAGAACACGGCGAAGAGGACGGCGCCAATGCCGGGCGCGGGGCCGCCTGCCAGCCGCGCCCCGGCCTCCAGCAGCAGCCCGGCGACCAGATAGACGACCAGCACCAGCCACAGGCGGCGGATCAGCAGCCAGGGCAGCGAGAAGAACAGCGCCGGCCAGCAGAAGCCGTCCTTGATCAGGACCGTGCGGTCGAGATCGCGCAGGCGCATCGCCTCCAGCTGTGCGCCAGGCGGGATCAGAACCATGTAAACCGACATCGCGTCCTCCCTGCCTTTTGGCGGGTGGCGGCCTCAGCCGCCGAGCTGGCCCTTGGTCGAAGGCACCCGGCCTGCCTGGCGCGGATCCGGTTCGATCGCCTTGCGCAGCGCCCGCGCCACCGCCTTGAAGCAGGTCTCGGCGATGTGATGGCAGTTGCTGCCGGCGAGATTGGCGACATGCAGCGTGATTCCGGCATTCATGGCGAAGGCGCGGAAGAATTCCTCGAACAGTTCCGTGTCGAAATCGCCGACCTTGTCGCGCGGGAAGTCGACGTCCCAGACCAGGAACGGCCGTCCGGAAACATCGAGCGCGCAGCGCGTCAGCGCCTCGTCCATGGCCAGGTGACAGTCCGCGTAGCGGGTGATGCCGGTCATGTCGCCGAGCGCCTTTTTCAGCGCCTGTCCGAGCGCGATGCCGACATCCTCCGCCGTGTGGTGGAAGTCGATATGGGTGTCGCCCGTCGCCTTGACCGTGATGTCGATCAGCGAATGCCGGGCCAGCTGCTCCAGCATGTGATCGAGAAAGCCGATGCCGGTCTGCACCGCATAGGCGCCGGTTCCGTCGAGGGCGACGGTGACGCTGATGTCGGTTTCCCTGGTCGTGCGCGAGATCGTCGCGTTGCGCATGGGCGGCCATGTCCTTCGGTTCGCGCCGGCCCCCGCAAGGGGCGCCGGCCAAGTCTGCTCGGGCAGCCTCGCCTTGTAACAGGAGGCTTGCCGCAATGAAATACCGCGCATCGCCCCGTTCTGGCCATTTGGCCGTTGCTTGGGTATGAGGAGAAAACGTCAGACATCAACCGAAACCGGGAGACAGCCCGCCATGCAGCCGGACCCACAGACCGACACACTCGAACGCACCGCGTCCCGTTTCGCGCCGGCGACGGCGCGCGACCGCCTGATGGTCGGTCTCGATGTTCCCACCGTTGAGGAGGCGCGCGCCATCGTCGAGCGCACGAAGGGGGCGGTCGGCACCTACAAGATCGGCATGCAGCTGCAATTCGCCGGCGGTCTTGCCTTTGCCGAGGAACTCGCCCGCGAGGGCCACAGCATCTTTCTCGACGTCAAGCTGCTCGACATCGACAACACGGTGATGAAGGGGGTGGAGAACATCGCCCGCATGGGCATGCGCTTCGTCACCATCCATGCCTATCCCAAGGCGATGCGTGCCGCCGTGGCCGGCCTGGCGGCCGCTGGCGGCGATCTCTGCCTGCTCGGCGTCACTGTGCTGACCTCGATGGACGAGGACGACCTGCACGATGCCGGCTATGCCGGCGGCGTCGAGGATCTTGTGCGGGTGCGCGCCGCCGATGCGCGGGTTTCCGGCATGGGCGGCATCGTCTGCTCGCCGCATGAGGTCGGCGTCCTGCGCGAGGCGGTCGGCCCCTCGCTGGTGACGGTGACGCCGGGTATCCGGCCCGCCGGCTCCGAGGCGGGCGACCAGAAGCGCATCATGACGCCGGGCGATGCGATCCGCGCCGGCGCGGACTATATCGTCGTCGCCCGGCCGGTGGTGCGGGCGCCCGATCCGCGCGCCGCCGCCGAGGCTATCGTCGCGGAGATCGACGCGGCTCTCTGACGAACCGGCCCGGCCTGGCGCGGGCCGGCCTCAACCGAGGGCGGCGGCGAGGTGGTCGATCGCCGCCTGCAGCCCGCCGCGTCCGTGCGGGATCTTCAGCGCGGCAAGCCCCAGCTCCATGGCGCCCAGCGTGCCCAGCACCATCGGCGCGTTGACATGGCCCATATGGCCGATGCGGATGCCCTGGCCGCCGATCTCGCCGATCGTGCCTCCGATGGTCACGCCGCAGGTCTGCTGGCAGAAGGTCTTCAGCGCCTTCGGGTCGAAGCCCGGGGTGAGCATCACCGTCACCGAGTCGGAGCGCTCGCGCGGGTCGAGGATGTTGAACTCCATCGCCCCGCCCTCGGCCCAGACCGCGAGGCAGGCGCGCACCGCGCCGGCCAGCAGCGCATGGCGCCGATGCGCGGCCTCAAGCCCCTCGCCGAGCAGGATGTCGAGTGCCTGCCGAAAGGCGTAAAGCAGGTGTTCGGGCGGCGTGCCGCAATATTTCTGGTAGTGCTCGGAGCCCTGGCGGAAGGTCCAGTCCCAGTAGAACGTGACCAGATCGGCGCTCTCGTGGGCGGCCATCGCCCTTGTTCCGGCGGCGACAAAGGCAAGCCCCGGCGGGGTCATCAGGCCCTTTTGCGCGCCTGTCACGGTCAGGTCGACGCCCCAGGCATCCATCTCGAAGGGAACGCAGCCGAGCGAGGCGATCGTGTCGACCATGAACAATGCCGTGTGTCCGGCCGCGTCGATCGCGCGCCGCAGCGCCGGAATGTCGTTGATCACGCCCGAAGCCGTGTCGACCTGCACCACCAGCACCGCCTTGATTGTGCCGGCCGTGTCCGCGGCAAGCCGCGCCGTCACCGCCTGCGGATCGACCGAGCGGCGCCAGTCGCCGGCAAGCACCTCGACCTCGAGGCCGAGCTTCGCCGCCATCTCGCCCCAGCCGCGGGCGAAGCGGCCCGAATCGAGTACCAGCACCGTGTCGCCGCGCGACAGCGTGTTGGAAAGCGCCGCCTCCCAGGCGCCATGCCCGTTGGCGGCATAGATGAACGGCATTCCTTCGGTGCCGAACACCGTCTTCAGGTCGGCCAGGCAGGTGTCGGTAACGTCGAGAAGGGCCCCGTCATAGATGTCGATGGCCGGCCGGTGCATGGCCCTGAGCACCTCGTCCGGCACGTTGGTCGGGCCGGGGATCATCAGGAATTCGCGACCTTTGGCGAGCGTCATGGAAACCTCTGGGCAGCTCTTGGGGGAGGACGGAGCGCGCGAGCCGGCGCAGCCCGATCCAGGGGAGATGGCGCGCCTGAGGAAAGTCTCAGACCACGTTCTTTTCCAACACCGGGCGGTTTTGCGCAATGCGCGCGAAGGCGAAAGGTGTCAGATCGAGCGTCCGGTAGCGCCCGTGCATGACGAGTTCGGCGATGCCGCGTCCGACCGCCGGCGCCTGCTGCAGTCCGTGCCCGGAAAAGCCGGTGCACAAGAGAAGGCCCGGAACCGCCTCGACCGGGCCGAGAACGGCATTATGGTCGAACAGGTTCATGTCGTAATGCCCGGCCCAGGCCTGGCCCGGCTTGATCGCCTCGAAGGCCGGCACGCGGGTCGCCAGCACCGGCCACAGGTATTCGTCGAAGAAATCGTGCTCGACGTCGAAGTCGCCGCTTTCGGGATCGCGTTCCTCCGGCGGCGCCGAACCGCACAGGAAGCCGGTTCCCTCCGGGCGCACATAGGTACCGCTCGGGTCGATCAGGAGCGGGCATCCGGCAACGGCTTCCCGGCAGGCGAAGGTGAAGATCATCCGCTTGCGGCTTTCGACGGGCAGGGCGACGCCGAGCTGGCGGGCAAGGCGCGCCGCACCGCTGGCGCCGGCCGCGTTGACGAGCATGCCGCAGGAGATCGTCTCGCCGTTCGAAAGCGTCAGGCGGAAGGCCTCGCCCTCGCGCGCGGCCCCCTCACGCGCTGCCATTGTCACCTCGCCCGCCTCGTAAGGCACTCCGAGCGCCCGCGCTTTCTTGCGGAAGGCCTGCATCAAGCCGTAGCCGTCGAACCAGCCCTCGCCCGTGCGGCCCCAGCAGCCTGCGGCGATGCCCTCGACGTTGAGCCAGGGAAAGCGTGCGGCAAGCTCGCGCGGCTCCAGGAAGGCAATGTCGGCGCCCATGCGCGTTTGCAGCGCGTGGTTCTCCTCTAGGATGGGCCGCTTGTCCGGCGTCGCCAGGAACAGGTAGCCGCCCTCGTGCAGGTCGATCGCAGGGCGTTCGTCGCCGACGGCAAGCCGTGTGCCGATCTCGCGCAGGAAGTCGATGCCGTAGAGCGAGATGGCGATGTTGGTCGGATCGGAGAACTGCTGGCGGATGGAGGCCGCCGACAGGGCCGAGGCGCAGGCCCGGTAGGACGGATCCTTCTCGACGACGAGCACGGAGCCGGCAAAGTCCGGGTCCATGGCGAGGTGGCAGGCGATGGAGGAGCCCATCACCGCGCCGCCGACGATCACGACGTCATAGTTCCTGGCGGTCACGTTTGAACGCGTCCTGTCGAAAGCGGGTGGTGCTTCGGAGCGGCGGCGCGGCCC
>NZ_JASHIK010000034.1 GCF_030733745.1 Stappia sp. MMSF_3263
CGGGCGGCCGAGGCCGCCAGCGACGCCAAACAGGCATCGGCGCCCGCGGCCGCCAAAAAGGCGGGCACGCCGGCAACACCGTCGCGCCAGCCCGTGCCGCATCGCCCGCTTGCCAGCGGCGAGAAGCCGCTCGCCTCTCCTGCCGTTCGCCGCCGCGCCCAGGATGCGGGCATCGACCTGCGCCTGGTCGGCGGATCGGGTCCGGCGGACCGCATCCTGCACGAGGATCTCGACGCCTATGTCGAGCACGGGCCGCTGACGGCGCGCCAGAGCGGCCGCGTTCCGGCGACGGGCACGCGCGATGTCAAGGTCGTCGGCATGCGGCGGCGCATTGCCGAGAAGATGGCGCTCTCCAAGTCCCGCATTCCCCACATCACGATCGTCGAGGAAATCGACATGAGTGCGCTGGAGGACCTGCGCGGACAGCTCAACGCGCTTCACGGGGCAAGCCGCGGCAAGCTCACCGTGCTGCCGTTCATCATGCGGGCCATCGTGCACGGAATTCAGGCCCAGCCGGAAATGAATGCCCACTACGACGACGAGGGCGGCGTCATACACCAGTATGACGCGGTCCATATCGGCATCGCGGCGCAGACCCCGGCCGGCCTCACCGTGCCTGTCGCCCGCCACGTGGAAGCCCGTTCCCTCTGGGAATCGGCGTCCGAGGTCGCGCGCCTCGCCGAGGCCGCGCGCGAAGGCAAGGCGAGCCGCGAGGAACTCTCCGGCTCGACCATCACCATCACGTCCCTCGGGCCGCTCGGCGCCATCGCCACGACGCCGATCATCAACCACCCGGAGGTGGCGATCGTCGGCATCAACAAGATGGCGGTGCGTCCGATGTGGGACGGCCAGGCTTTTCAGCCGCGCAAGATGATGAACATCTCCTGCTCCTTCGATCACCGGGTGATCGACGGCTGGGATGCCGCCGTCTTCGTGCAGAAGCTGAAGAGCCTTCTGGAAACCCCTGCCCTGATGTTCGTCGAGGACTGAAGCCATGAGCGACATGACCTGCAAGCTGCTGATCATCGGAGCGGGACCGGGCGGCTATATCTGCGGCATTCGCGCCGGCCAGCTCGGCATCGATGCCATCGTCGTCGACGAGCAGAAGCCGGGCGGCACCTGCCTGAACGTCGGCTGCATCCCTTCCAAGGCCATGATCCACGCGGCCGAGGAGTTCCACAAGCTGACCCATTACAACGGCACTTCGCCGCTCGGCATCACGGCGGCTTCTCCGGCCATCGACCTGTCGGCGACGGTCGACTGGAAGGACGGCATCGTCTCCCGTCTGAATGCCGGTGTCGCCGGCCTGCTGAAGAAGTCGGGCACACGTCTGATCTCCGGCAGGGCAACCTTCCAGGACGGCAAGACTGTCAAGGTCACGACCGGCGACACATCCATCACCATTCGGGCCGAGCAAGTGGTGATCGCAACCGGATCCGCGCCGGCCGAGCTGCCATTCCTGCCCTTCGGCGGCAAGGTGATCGGCTCCAGCGAAGCGCTGGCGCTGCGCTCGGTGCCGGAGAAGCTCGTGGTGGTCGGTGGCGGCTATATCGGCCTGGAGATCGGCACGGCCTATGCCAAGCTCGGCTCGCGGGTCACGGTGGTCGAGGCGGCGGAACGCATCCTGCCGCAATATGACAGCGCCCTGACGCGCCCCGTCCTGAAGTCGCTGCAGGGGCTCGGCATGGAGGTTCACCTCGCGACCAAGGCCAAGGGCCTTGGCGACAAGGGTCTCCTCGTCGAGGCCCCGGACGGGGCGGAGCGCGAGATCGCCGCCGACAAGGTGCTCGTCACCGTCGGGCGCAGACCGCGATCCGACAGCGCCAACATCACCAGCCTGGGGCTTGCGACGAACGGGGCGTTCCTGCGCGTCGACGACCGCTGCCGGACGTCGATGCAGGGCGTCTACGCCATCGGCGACGTCACCGGCGAGCCCATGCTGGCGCACCGGGCGATGGCGCAGGGCGAGATGGTGGCGGAGATCGTCGCGGGTCATCCTCGCAGCTGGGACAAGCGCTGCATTCCCGCCGTGTGCTTCACCGACCCGGAAATCGTCACGTGCGGCCTGTCGCCGGAGGAGGCCAAGGCACAGGGCGCGCCGGTAACCACCGGGCAGTTCCCCTTCTCCGCCAATGGCCGGGCGATGACGATGGAGGCAGAGGACGGTTTCGTGCGCGTCGTGGCACGCAAGGAAGACGGGCTCATTCTCGGTCTTCAGGCGGTCGGCCAGGGCGTGTCGGAACTCTCCGCCGCCTTCGCGATCGCCATCGAGATGGGCGCACGCGCCGATGATATCGGGGCTGTCATCCACGCCCACCCGACCCAGAGCGAAGGCCTGCAGGAAGCCTGCCTCGCCGCGCTGGGGCACGCGCTGCATATCTGAGCCCGCCTCCTCTTCTCCCTTCTGCCAGACACTGAACGACAACACCCGGGATCGCCTTGCGGTCCCGGGTGTTGCACATGCGGCTTTTGTATTGGCGGTAGCGATCCGCACGGCCTTGCGGCAGATAGCGACGGCGGCAAGGCAATCCTTGAGCCGGGAACGCGGCGTGTTCCCGGTATGGTATTGCCTTGCCGCCGCCACCCACCGGATCCGTCAGAAACGGTTCCGGTGGTGGGAGCCGAATGGCCCGGCCTTGCGGCCGGACAAACATGCGACACGCCAGGTCAGGCCGGCGCGACCGTCTCCGGCGCGCCGATCCCGGTGGCCAGGTAACCGCCATCAACGACCAGCACCTGGCCGGTAATGAAGCCGGCCGCTGGCGAGGCCAGGAAGCCGATGGCCTCCGCCAGCTCCCGCGGCTCGCCATAGCGACCGAGCGGCATGCGCGCCGTCCATTCTGCCTGGACACCGGCCGAATGCAGGCCGGAGACCATCGGTGTCGCCACCGGTCCGGGCGCAACCGCATTCACGCGGATGCCGAGGGCCGCCAGTTCGACCGCCATCACCTGCGTCAGGGTGATGACCGCGCCCTTCGAGGCGCCATAGGCGGTACGGCCGGCATTGCCGATCAGGCCGGAAACGGAGGCGATATTGACGATCGCGGCGTCGGGGTGGCGGTCCGCCCCGGCGAACATCCGCGAGCACAGGAACGTGCCGACCACGTTGACGTCGAACACCTCGCGCATCATCGCCGCGCTCGTCTCCATGAACGGGACATTGCGGGCGATCCCGGCCGAGTTGACCAGTCCGGCCAGCGGCGCATCGAACCGGCTGCAAACCTGCTCGAAGGCGCGTGCCAGACGGACTTCGTCGCGAATGTCCGTCGCAATCTCCAGAAGCCTCTCGGCCGGCGCCGTTTCGCTGCCGCAGATCTCCTGACGGGCGGCGGCCAGCGTCGTCTCCGAGACATCGAGCATGGCGACCCGCGCACCACGCGCCAGGAACCATCGCGTCGTCGCCAGGCCGATGCCCGAGGCACCGCCCGTGACCACAAAACAGCGGCCGTCGAGGCTGCCGGCGGCATCCATCAGGCCCGCAACCTGTCATTGTCGAGGCGCTCAGCGATCAGTCCCTCGCGCGGGGTCAGCCGCACGTCGGCTGGCTCCGCCAACCATTCCTCCAGCACGATCTCGAAGGTCACGCAGACCGGATTCTGGCCGGCGACGAAACGTCCGCCAGCGACCGTCCCGTCGGGGGCGGCCAGAAGGCCGACCAGCGTCGCCACCGGATTGCCGTCCTCGTCCGGCAGAACCTCGCCCGCAAGACCCACCACCTCGACCGCGGGGCCGCGCAGGACCCGGATCTTGCCGTTCGACAGGCTGACGCAGGCATCTGTCAGGCTGCCCAGGCTACCGCGCAGGAAGCAACGTTCGACGCCCTCGCGCAGGCAGATTTTCTCGACCCCCTGGACGAGGTCCTCGTTCGGGTGGACACGGGCATAGAAGATGCGCCCCGTGCGGCCGCGCTCGATTTCCACGTTTTCGCTCATTGCACCCCTCCCAGATGGCCTACCGGCGAAAAGATCGCGTGATTGGTTTCCGCGTCCGGCACCTGCCGGATGTCGAGATCGCCCAGCAGCGTCATGCGCGCGACAAGGCCGCCTGGACCGATGCGTGTCGCCGCGGTGTCGAAATGACCGCCTGCGACCTGCCCGTCATGCGGATCGACGAACCAGGCGTGACAATGGGCAAGGGGTTTGCCGTCCAGACCCGTGCCCAGCGTGGCGGCTCCGCCCTGAACCGACACGGTGCCGGCATCGCGCATCGGGGAATAGGTGACGAGCCGCGCGCCGCTGGGATCGCGCACAGCCAGACAATAGACACAGGGCGCCAGCGACCCGTGCAGGATCGCAAAGGCGGCCGACCCGCGCCATTCGCTCCCTGCCCCCGCCTCCTCGGCCTCCACCAGCGCGTCGACCAGGCTGGCCCCTTCGGGCAGGCGCACGCGAAAGCTGCGGGCCGCCCCGTCGGACAGCACGGTGAACCGTTCGCGGGCGACCGGCCCGGGATGGCGCAGCAATCGCGCTGGCGCCGGCGGAATCACCGGGGGAATGGCAGGGGCGATCATGTCGCCGCTCCCGACATGCGCGGCAGCGCCATGCGCTCCTCGATCATCTCGCGGACAAGCTTCTTCGTCACCTTGCCGTAGCCGGAGCGCGGCAGCGCCTCGACGATCTCGAAGCGCTTCGGGATCTTGTAACCGGCGATGCGCCCGGCAAGATCGGCGCGCAGCTCCTCCCCCGTCACGCGCACGCCCGGTGCCAGCACGACCGCGGCCACGCCGATTTCCCCCCACTTCTCGTCCGGAATGCCGACCACGCAGGCCTCGGCAACCGCCGGATGCGCGACGATCTTCTCCTCGATCTCCAGCGGATAGATGTTGGACCCGCCGGAAATGAACATGTCAGAGGCTCGGCCGGTGATGAACAGGAAGCCGCCATCGTCGAAATGGCCGATATCACCGGTGCGAAACCAGCCGTCGCGAAACGCCTCGGCATTGGCCGCCTCATTGCGGTAATAGCCGTTGAAGACGGCCGGACCGCTGACGCAGATCTCGCCATTCTCGAACGGCGGCAATGCCCGCCCGGCCTCGTCCTGGATCTCGATCTGCATGCCGGTGCGAGCGTAGCCGCAAGTGCCGATCCGTACGCCCGGCCCGTCCTCGGCCGCGTGACAATGCGGTGGCAGGACGGTGATGTTGCCGGTCACCTCGCCCAGGCCGAAATACTGCACCAGACAGGGACCGAGCTTCTTCAGGGCCAGCTTCTGGTGCTCGCGCAGCATCGGCGCGCCGGCATAGATCACGTAGCGCAGCGAGGAATGGTCGTAGCGCTCGACCGCCGGATCGGCGACCAGCGCGCTGACGATGCTCGGCACCGTGAACATGTTGGTCACCCGGCGCGTCTCGATCAGTCGGAACACCTCGTCCGCATCGAGGCTGCGCGAGGTGGTCAGGACGCTCGGCACGCAGCGCGCCACCTGAATGAGCTGATGAATGCCGGCGCCATGCGATAGCGGCGCGACGACGAGCGAGACATCGTCTTCGCTCATGCCGGGCATCAGGTCGGCCAGGTGGTTGTTGATGACGAAGGCCATCTGGCCGTGGCTGAGCACCGCCGCCTTCGGCTTGCCGGTGCTGCCGGAGGTGAAGAAGAACCAGCACGGGTCGTCGCGCTCGACGGGCGCAGCCGCGAACGGCGCACCCTGGCCGGCGCGGACGAGGTCGCCATAGGCGTGCTCGCCGCCGCGCGGATCGTCGAAACACACGACCAGTCCGACACCGGCCGCAACCGCAGCGTCCGCATGGGCGGCAAACTCTGCATCGTAGATGATCGCGCGGGCGCCGGACGATGTCGCGACGTGGGAGACATCCGAAGGCAGGATACGGAAATTGGTCGGCACCCAGACCGCGCCGAGCTTGAAGGTCGCGAACATCGTCTCGAACATCTCGAGCGAGTTGCGGGCGTGAATGATCACCTTGTCGCCGGGGCCGACGCCGAGACGGGACAGCGACGTCGCCAGTCCATCAACGCGGGCGTTCATGTCCGCCCAGCTCCAGCTCCGTGCGCCGTGGATGAGCGCATCGCGATCCGGATGGCGGGTCGCGGCCTGGGTGAGAAGGTCGCCCAGGTTCATCACCCGGTTCGACATGCGCTGCGCGCCCTCGACCCTCATTTCAGCCGCTCCAGGATGGAGACGTAGTTGGCGACCGCCGCCCCGCCCATGTTGAAGACGCCGGCAAGTTCCGCTTTCGGCAACTGCATCTCTCCCGCGTCGCCGCAAAGCTGCATCGCCGCCATCACATGCTGCGACACACCCGTCGCACCGATCGGGTGCCCCTTGGACTTGAGGCCCCCCGAGGGATTGACCGGCAGCCTGCCGTCGAAGGCCGAGACGCCCTCGTCGATCACCCGGTGCCCCTCGCCCGCCCGGGCAAGCCCCATCGCCTCGTATTCCAGCATCTCGGCGATGGTGAAACAGTCATGCGTCTCGACGAAGGAAAGATCCGAGACACCGACCTGCGCCCGTTCATAGGCCGCGTTCCAGGCCCGGGTCGCGCCCTCGAAGGACGTCTTCGAACGTCGGCTGAGCGGCAGAAAGTCGTTCACATGCTCGGCCGCGCGGAAATAGACCGCGCGCGGCGCGGAGGCCAGCGCCGTGTCGACATCGGCGAGGACCATTGCGGCCGCGCCATCGGAGATCAGCGAACAGTCGGTGCGGCGCAGCGGACCGGCAACGATCGGATTCTTCTCCGACACCTCGTTGCAGAAGGCGAAATCGAAGGCCTTGCGCATATGCGCGTAAGGGTTGTTGACCCCGTTGGCATGGTTCTTCGCCGCGATCCGCGCAAGGCTCTCGCGGCGGTCTCCATGGGCCTGGAAATAGGCCTGGGCGATGTTGGCGAAGACCCCGGCGAAGCCGCCCTCGACCTCCGCTTCCTCGCGGCGATAGGAGGCGCCGAGCAGAATGTCGCCAACGACCGGCGTCGGGGTCGCGGTCATCTTTTCCACGCCGACCACCAGCACCCGGCGGGCGCGGCCGCTCTCGATCTGGCGGATGCCGGCATGGATCGCGGCGGACCCTGTCGCGCAGGCATTCTCGATGCGCGTGGCAGGCGTGAAACGCAGCTCCGGCACCGCCAGGGCAACGAGGGAGGCCTGAAAATCCTGCTTGGAGAACCCGTTGTTGAACGCGCCCAGGAAGACCGCGTCGATCTCCTCGGCGCCGACGCCGGCATGCCGCAGGCAGTCCGAAACGACTTCGGCGACCAGTTCCTCCGCGCCGGGCTGTTCGGACTTGCCGAACTTCGAATGCGCCCAGCCGACAATACAGGCACCCATCGCGAACCTCCCGTTGCGACATCCCCAACCATCAGCGTGATAATAGACCCGCCAAATCAGCTAATCTTGCCTTTTTCCATCCGAAATTTAGTATCCTCTGCATGAAATTAGCGTCATTCCGCCATAAATAGGTTTTTGCATGCAGCCACTTGACGATACTGACCTGAAGATTCTCCGGGTGCTCCAGCAGGACGGATCGCTGAGCGTTTCGGAAGTCGCCGAGCGGGTCGGCCTTTCGCAATCCCCGTGCTCCCGCCGCATCAACAGGATGATCGAGGACAAGATCATTCTCGGGCGCTCGATCATCCTCGACCGGCGCAAGCTCGGCTTCGATGCGACGATCCTCGTGCGCATCAAGCTCTCCGGTCACGGCCGCCAGTCGATCTCCGTGTTCCAGGAAGCCGCACTGCGCATTCCGGAGATCCAGGTCGTGCAATTGATGCTGGGCGAATTCGACTTCAATCTCCGCGTGGTCGTGCGCGACATGGATCATTTCCAGGCATTGCTGCGCGAGAAGCTCGTCATGTTGCCCGGCGTGCACGAAATACAAAGCACCGTCATCCTGGAAGAGACGAAATATACGACGCACCTCCCGATCTAGGCCAAGATACCCATAATACAATTCTATACATTTGACCGCATATCACCTAATATGAATTCTATATTCGGAAACAAAAAACCGTTCATGCGATTGTTATGTATCAACATATCTTATTATAATAATTGAAATACAGATTTTTACTCACTATCCTGAAATTGTCCTGCCGGGGAGTTGCTCATTTCCTGAACCCGGCAGGCCAGAGGCCTCGTGGCGGAATGGCGACGCAAGGGATTGCAACTCCCTAAATCCTGGTTCGAATCCAGGCGAGGCCTCCAACTCCCCCTTTTCAGCGCCCTCTTGCGGCGGCCGGCAGCACCGCGCTGCCTTGCCGCGCGCCTCAAGCTCCCTCAAGCCGTCGCGCGCTCCGCCTGAACCGGCGTATTCAGGCGTGCCCGCAAGGCCTGCCGGTCGATCTTTCCGGTCGAGGTCTTCGGCAGCGTCTCGACCAGTTCGAACCGCTCGGGAACCATGTAGTTGGGGACGAAACCGAGACAGTGGCGCTTCAGCTTGCGCGCATCTAGGTCTCCGTTCCGCGCGACGAGGAAGGCCGCCAGATAACGTGTCCCCTCGCCGTCCATGTCGTCGACGACCGCCGCCTCGCCGATGGCCTCGTGCCGGAGCAGCGCGGTTTCCACCTCGCCGACATTCACCCGGAATCCCCGGATCTTCACCTGGGCATCCCGTCGTCCGACATAGTGGAAACTCCCCTCTTCGCCGATCTGCACCAGATCGCCGGTCCGGTAAATCGGATCCGGATAAAGATCGTGCCGGGGGTCCTGGACAAAGCGCGCCGCCGTCATTTGCGGGTCGCGCCAGTATCCCTTCGCGACGGTCGGGCCGCGCGCGCAAAGCTCGCCGACCGATCCGGCCTCCTCCAGCAATGCGCCGTCCTCGCCGAGCACCAGCACTTCCATGTGCTCGCACGGCGCGCCGATGGGCAGCGGATCCTCGCCGGGAAGCGCGGTGACCGGGTGACAGGTCACGTCGTTGAATTCCGTCGCGCCATAGACGTTGAAATAGAGCGCCTGCGGAAGTTTCGACATGAGATCGCGCAACTCCGCCGGCGGATAGGGTTCCCCGGCGAAAAAGATCAGGCGCAAAGCGTCGTGTCGCGCACTGTCCTCGCCCAGTTGCCGGGTGATCAGGCGCAGCACCGAAGGCACCGACTGCCAGACGGTGATGCGGTTCACCGCAATGAACTCGACCAGGTCGACCGCCATGAAGCCGATCCCCTGCGGCACCAGATGCACCGATGCCCCGTGCGCAAGCGTCGTCCACACATCGAAGAGCGAAAGATCGAAATGCAGCGGCGCGTGCGAGGAAACGCGGTCTTGCGCGCTCAGCCCGAATTTCCATCCGGCCCAATTCGAAAAGGCCGTGATGTTGCCGTGGCTGATCATCACGCCCTTTGGGCGGCCGGTGGAGCCGGACGTATAGAGAATATAGGCCAGGTCCTGATCGAGCGACCGCGACGGCAGCGATGTGGCCGGCGTGTCCAGCGGTGAACCCGCCGCGATCAAACGAAGACGCGGATCGCCCCCCTCGCCGCCCCCCTCGCCGACCAGCAATACCGGCGGAACGCTGATGCCTTCCTCCAGCAGTGCCGTCAGCCGCGCCACCTTGTTGGCCGACGACACCAGCGCCGCCGGTTCGCAGTCGCCAAGGATGTGGGCAAGGCGCGGGACCGGCCCCGTCGGGTCGAGCGGAACGCAGACCGCATCGGCCTTCAGGACGGCCAGCAACGCGGCGACCGCCTCCGGCGACTTGTCGAGATAGATCCCGACGCGGTCGCCCCGCCGGACGCCCTGCCCGGCAAGGCGGCGGGCGAGTTCGTCGGAGCGGCGGGCAAGCTCGGCCCGCGTCCAGCGCACCTCCCCCATGGCAACGGCCGGCGCATCCGGGTCCTTGCGGGCCATTTCCTCCAGCAAACGCGGCATCGTGCGTGTCATCTCAGCCTCCCTGCCTCTCGCCCGCCTGGCGGGCCGGCCTGCCAATCGGTACGCCCTGCCACGGGCTAGAGGTCGTAGCGCCCCATCAGCCAGGCAAACAGCTGGAACCGCTCGCCAAGGAACCGTTCCGCCTTGCCCCACATCTCGTCTTCGGTGATGTCGCTGGGATATTTCCGGCCGACCTCGGAATTTGCGAACAGCGGGCGCAGCAGCGTCAGCGCCAGGATGTAGAAGAGGTCGTGATCCATCTTGTAGCTCTTGCGGCGATCTCCGTCCCACTCGGTGCGGATCGCCTCGCGGTGCTTTTTGAGCAGCTGCATGTGGGGGATGAAATAGCCCCACATGCGCCGCGAGATCTTGCGAATCTCGTCATCGGGAACCAGCGGGAAATAACCGGAGATCTTCGCCGCGATCGGATCGAACTCGAGCAGGTTCTCGATCGTGTACTTGTCGAGGGCGGTCGGATAGCCGAGCTTGCCGACCATGCGATAGATCGCGCTGGCCAGATCCCGCCAGGCCTGCATTGCCTTGGCCGGCGCCGGCAGGTGATTGATGTCCTGCACGGAATCCAGGTCGATCAGGAACAGCTGCCGGTTCTCGACGGAATAGACGAAGTTGCCCCAGTCGCCGGAATAGCGATACATCTCGGCCAGCGAGAAATCGTGCAGCAGCTTGCCGGCCTGACGGGCGAGCGCGCAGATCACCGTCAGTCGGACGCGCTCGTCATCGGGATCTCCCTCGACACCGAGCGCCTCCCGGATCGCGTCGTAGTGCACATCGAAATCCGGGTCGGTGCCACGGGCAAGTCCGGCGCCGAACAGGATCTCCGAGATCCGGTAGGACGCGGAGCCCGGCGACAGGGTCAGCACCGCGCCCATCGGCTGTCCCTGGAAATTCAGGTTGCCGCCATACTCGATCACCGCCAGCGGCGCGATGGTCGGGATCCCGTGCTTCACCAGCCGCTCGGACGACCAGTATTCGCGATGCGCCCGCTCGTGAACGATGCCGCCGATCGGGCTCGGGGAGCTGTAGGCGTATTTGTACTCGCACTCGTTCGAGATGCCGAAATGCGGATAGGTCACCAGATATTCGAGCAGGTCCGTGAGCGGGGGAACCGGATCGTTGCCGGCATCGTCATGCAGCTTGTTGGAATATTCCGCATCGCCCGGAAGGATCGGGTTCCACAGGCCGACGCCCTTCAGCTTCGCCGCATGGAAGGTGACGGACGGGTTGTCCTTCAGCGCGATCGGTTCGTTCAGCGCCTCCCAGGATCCCCGGCCGCGGCGCGTGAAGGTGGGCACATGGCCGTTCCAGCTGGCGATGTCGAGCAGGCGCTTGAACTCCGCATCGGAGATCGTCAGCCCGTCGAACTGGTGGGTGATGGTGTAGTCGAGCTTCTGGTGCGTGTTGATGTTCATCGAAAGTCATCCCGAAACGGTTTGAAACTGCAGTCAGGCATAGGTGCGGCTGCCGAAGATCGCGGAGCCGACCCGCACGCTCGTCGCGCCGTGGATCACCGCCTTCTCGTAGTCGCCGGACATGCCCATCGAGCGGCGGTCGAGGCCGGCATTGTCGGCAAGCGCGGTCAGAAGCTCGAAATGCGGCGCCGGATCCTCGCCCGCCGGGGGAATGCACATCAGCCCCTCGATGGCGAGGCCGAGCTCCTTGCGGCAACGGTCGACGAAGGCCACCGCCTCGTCCGGGTCGATGCCCGCCTTTTGCGGTTCACGGCCGGTGTTGACCTGCACGTAGAGACGCGGCGCGCGTCCCTGACGGGCGATCTCCTTGGCGATCTCGACGGCGATCTTCTCGCGGTCGACGCTCTCGATCACGTCGAACAGCGCCACCGCGTCGCGCGCCTTGTTGGATTGCAGCGGGCCGAGCAGGCGCAGCTCCACATCCGGATACTCGGCCTTCAGCGCCGGCCATTTCTCCTGCGCTTCCTGAACCTTGTTCTCGCCGAAGACGCGGCATCCGGCGGCGATCACCGGGCGTATCGCGTCCGCGTCGAACGTCTTGCTGACGGCGACAAGCGTCACCGGGCCGGCATTGGCCTCACGCACTTCCTCGGCCGCCGCGATCTTTCCCAAAACTGCCGTCAGCCGGCCTACCGATTCATCGCTGGTCATCATCCCTACTCGCTCAAACGTGGTTGCAGGAGCCGAGCCCGAAGACGGGCGCGGGCATGGAAGTCTCAGACGCCGACCCCGAAGAAACGCGGGACAAGAAGGGTGATCGCCGGGAAGATCGCGCAGAGCACGACGATCACCACATGGGCGAAGGCGAAGGGCATCGCCTCCCTGACGGCGCTTTCGTAAGGGGCGTTGGCTATTCGCGCGGCGGTCATCAGCGTCAGGCCGACCGGCGGCGTGATGTTTCCCAGATTGAGCGCCAGCAGCATCACCATGCCCGCATGCAAGGGGTCGAAACCCAGCTCCACGAGCGCCGGCGCCAGCACCGGAACGGCGATGATGATCGCCGGCAGCACGTCGATGAACATGCCGATCACGACGAGCAACGCCGCCACGGCCAGGATCTGCACGATCGGGTTGTCGCTCATCGTGGCGATCGTCTCGGCGGCGTGCCGCGCGATGCCTGAGCGGGTGACGAACCAGCCAAGCACATTGGAGGCGCCAAGCAGCAGGAACACCACGCCGCTGAAGCTGACGGTGGAGACAAGCGCCTCCCACATGTCGCTCCGGCTCAACCGCCTGTAGGCAAAACCGCCAAGCGCCAGCGCATAGATGCAGGCGATGACGGATGCCTCGGTCACGGTTGTGAGCCCGCTCAGAACACCGCCGAGAATGACCAGCGGAATGCCCATCGCCGCCAGCGCGCTGATGCCGGTCGAGATCACCACAGACAGCATCACCCGCTGGTGGCTGGCATAGCCGCGCCGCCAGGAAATGATGCCGCTGACGATCAGCATGGCGAGACCCATCATCAGGCCCGGCACGATGCCCGCCGCGAAGAGGCCGAGGATGGAGATGTCGCGCAAGGTCGCGGCATAGGCGATCATGATGATGCTGGGCGGGATGATCGGTCCGACAATGGCCGAACAGGCGGTCACGGCCGCGCAATAGGAAGCGCTGTAGCCCTCGCGGCGCATCGACGGGATCAGCGTCTTGCCGATCGCGGCCGTCTCCGTCACCGCCGCGCCGGTCAGGCCGGCGAACAGCAGGCAGGTGGTCACGTTGACATGCGAGAGCGCCCCCGGCACCCGTCCGAAGAGCGAGGTGGCGAAGGCGATCAGCCGCTCGGTAAGGCCGGCTCGGTTCATGATCTCGGCGGTGATGATGAAATAGGGGACGGCGATCAGCACGTAGCCCGAGACGCCGGAATAAAAGCGGTCGGCGAGAATGCCGAGGAAATCGACGCCGCCGATGGAGAACGCGCCCACCAGCCCGGCCGCAGTCAGCACCAGGCCGAGCGGCAAGCCGATGAACATCAGCACTATGAAGGCGATGGAGGCGCTCATTTCACCAGCTCGAGCATCTTGCGCGGCGCATGTCCGGACGCGGGCAGCGATCCGCCGCCGCCGTCATTGACGGCGTTGAGATTGCCGGCCGGACCGTCGCCATAGTCCTGCATGGCGCCGGCAAGCGCCGGTTCTCGCTCATCCGCGCTCCCGCCCGGCGCCTCCTCCTCCGGCAACATGTCGGCGCTGAGCACGCCGCGCTCCTCCAACAGGGCCAGCCCGTCGACCAGGTGAAGGCAGAGGATGAGGCCGGCGACAGGCACGGACGCCGCCGTCCAGTGATGCGAGACCTGCAGGCTGCTGGAGATGATGTAGAGATTGGTCGCGTCGCGGAAGAAGGTGATGCCGTACCAGACCAGCGCCAGAGCGAAGATGGCGATAGCCGCAAGGTTGATCGCCTGCGCCAACCGCGCGGCCCATCGCGGCAGCAACCGGGCGACAGCCCCGATCGCGATGTGCTCGCCATACTTGAACGCGACGGTGATGCTCAGCATTCCCAGCCAGGGCAGGAACAGGCGGAACAGGGAGGGACGGGTATTGGCATAGGCAAAGGCCAGCGGACCGCTGTCGAAGAGCGAGGCCTGACCGAAGCGGGAAAGCAGCGCCAGCAGCAGTTCCAGCAGGATCCCGGCGGCCGAGATGGCCAGCATCAGGGCAAGGATCACGGCGCAGGCCGCGATGGTCGCCTGGTTGACCCCGTCGCTCATCCGGCGCAGGCCGAACAGCAGGCGCACGGATCCGTTCGTGGAAGACACGCTCATGTCCTGCTCCCGGGTTGGTCCCTGAATTGCCGGAGCGGGACGACCCGCCCGCGCCGCGACCGCGCGTTGTCGCGCGGCTTTGGCGGACGGAACCGGCCGGTCTGGAACCGCCGCCCGTCCGCCATGATCGAGCGGTTCAGTCGAGATAGTTCTCGACGATCGAGCGGTTCAGCTCGTCATTGATCCGCGTCACCTCGGCGCGCAATTCGTCGTAGAGCGCCGCCTTCTCGCCGAACTCCTCGACCAGCCATTCGCGATAGACCGGTTGCGCGATCTCCCGCATCCGCGCCTTCTCCGCGTCCGACAGGATGTGACATTCCTCGAACTTCTTGCAGGAGTTCACCCAGCCGATGACCGTGATCTGCGTGGCGATGCCATGCGCCATGGCAACGGCCTCGCGGGCCGAGGTCATGATGATCTTCTGGTAGTCCTTGGGGAGTTCCGAGAACCACGCTTCGCTGACACTCCAGGTGATGGTGTTGTAGACGTGCCCGCTCCATGTGGTGAAATTGGTCACGTCGTAGAGCTTGAAGATGTCGTTGACGCCCGGGGCATGGAAATGCCCGTCGACGAGACCGGTTGCCAGGCCTGTCTGCAACTCTCCCCATGGCAGCGGCGTGGGCGAGGCGCCGAGCGCCTTCATGATCGTCATGTGAGCCTGGTTTTCCTCGACCCGTATCCTCAGGCCCTTGAGGTCCTCGACGGTGCGGATCAGGCGCTTGTTGTTGGCGAAGGCAACGAAGCCGCCGCCATCGTCCAGCGTGCCGAGATAACGCAGGCCGCTCTCCTCGACCATCGGCTTCATGAACTTCGCGAACCAGGGACTGTCGAAGAAGGCCCAGGCCGTGCGGTAGTCGGGAAACAGGAAGGGCGAGGTGATCATCTCGTAGTTGCGATAGAACGAGGCCTGCGTGCCCGAGCCCAGCATCACCGACTGGATGGTCTTGCCCGCACGCGTCTGCTGCGCCGCCTCGACCTCGCCGCCAAGCGCGCCGTTGCCGAAGACCTGGACATCGATATCGCCGTTGGTGGCGCTTTCCACCAGCTGCTCGAAATGCTTCAGGGCCGGCGCCGTCTCGTTGTTGGTGAGATCGTCGGGATAGAGATGCGCGATCGTCATCGTGTAGCTGGCCGCCATGGCCTGCGGCATGGCGCCAAGGGCAAGGCCCGCGACAAGCGCCCCTGCCACCATCGAACGGGCCATCATCGAACGGGCGCCCCTCAGGCGCAACGGACCGCTGCCACGCGAACGGTTCCGGCGGCGCTCCAACGCGTCCCTTCCATGCCCCTCATTACTTTTGCGGAGGCAACAACAAGACCATTCTCCAGCAGACATAATCCCCTCCTCGCACGGACTTTATTTATGTTGATTATGCCGAGGAGGATATTAAGCAACCAAATGACGGTCTAATTCTATTTTTCTATTTCTGGTTACGGCGCGATCAACTTGAGATTTTGACACACAAGCACATCAGGCCGGAGCCCGTGAAGGCCCCGGCCGGCCGGATTCCGCGACCCGGCGCTGCTTGCGATGCGAACCCGTGGGGCGTCCGGCTCAGCCGGTGACGGCCCCCTTGCTCGCTGGCGTGGCAAGCTGTGCGAACTTGCCGAGTACGCCGGTCCGGTAGCGTGGTTCCGGCTGACGCCAGTTCTTCCGCCGCCGCTCCAGCTCAGCATCGTCGACCTCGAGCTGCAACAGCTGCCGGGAGGCGTCGATGGTGATCGTGTCGCCCTCCTCCACCAGCGCGATCGTCCCGCCTTCGAAGGCCTCCGGCGTGACATGACCGACGAGCATGCCCCAGGAGCCGCCCGAAAAGCGGCCATCGGTGATCAGCCCGACATCGGCGCCCAGCCCGCGGCCAATGATGGCCGATGTCGGCGCCAGCATCTCCGGCATTCCCGGTCCGCCTTTGGGGCCGAGATAGCGGAGCACCAACACGTCGCCAGGGCGGATGGCATCCGACAGGATCGCATCCATCGCGCTCTGCTCGTCGTCGAAGACGCGCGCCGGTCCGGTGATCGAGGTCGCCTTCAGGCCGGTGATCTTGGCCACCGCGCCGTCCTCGGCGAGGTTGCCGCGCAGGATGGCCAGATGGCCCTGCTCGTAGAGCGCCTTGTCGATCGGACGAATGACGTCCTGGTCGGCGGGCGGCGCATCCGGCACATGCTCCAGTTCCTCGGCGAGGGTGCGGCCGGTGATGGTGATGCAATCGCCATGCAGCAGTCCCGCATTGAGCAGGATCTTCAGCACCTGCGGGATGCCTCCGGCCTGGTGCAGGTCGACGGCCATGTACTTGCCCGAAGGCTTCAGGTCGCAGATCACCGGCACCTTGAGGCGGATGCGCTCGAAGTCGTCCAGCGTCCATTCGACGCCGGCCGCATGGCAGATCGCCAGGTAGTGCAGGACGGCGTTGGTCGAGCCGCCGGTGGCCATCACCAGGGAGATCGCGTTCTCGACGCTCTCGCGGGTGACGATATCGCGCGGCTTGATCCCCTTTTTCACGGCCTCGACGAGGACGCGTGCGGATTCGGCCGTGGAATCGAATTTCTCCTGGTCGATATTGGCCATGGTCGAGGAGTAGAGCAGCGCCATGCCGAGTGCCTCGAAGGAGGAACTCATCGTGTTGGCTGTGTACATGCCCCCGCAGGCGCCGGTCGTCGGACAGGCGTTGCGCTCGATGCCCTCGAAATCCTCTTCGCTCATCCGGCCGGCCTTGATCGCACCGACAGCTTCGAAGGCGGAGATGACGGAAAGGTCCTGCCCCTTCCACTTGCCGGGCTTGATCGTGCCGCCATAGACATAGATGGCGGGCACGTTGGCCCGCACGATGCCGATCATGCCGCCGGGCTTGTTCTTGTCGCAGCCACCCAGCACGAGGACGCCGTCCATCCACTGGCCCTGGACCGTCATCTCGACGCAGTCGGCAATGACCTCGCGCGAGATCAGCGAGTATTTCATGCCTTCCGTGCCCATCGCCATGCCGTCGGAAATCGTCGGCACGCCGAAAAGCTGCGGATTGGCGCCCGCCTCCTTGATCGCCTTGACGGCGATATCGGCCAGCGGCTGAAGCCCCGCGTTGCAGGGCGTGATGGTCGAGTGCCCGTTGGCGACGCCGATCATCGGGTTGTCGAAATCTTCCTTGGTATAGCCGAGACCATAGAACATGGCCCTGTTCGGCGAACGCTCGATCCCTTGCGATATCGTCTTCGAACGCTCGTTGTATGCCACCCGCAATCCTCCCTCAGGCAATGCTTGGCGCCGGGCCGCCCGTTTCTCCCGATCCGTCCTGCGCCCCGGCCCCGGCAGCGTTTGTGAAGAGCTCCTGGAACCGGCCCCAACGGGTCGCTCCAACGGAACCTGTTCTTTGCTGTAAAGGCTTATGCAGTCGGCATTTTCGGCGAAGTTAGCGCCTCGCCATTCATTTCAGAAATATATTTGTCATATGCTTTTGAGTGATTTTACATATTAATCGCCGGTCTGAAAAGCGCCGGGGCGCCGGCCCGGCGGCATGCCGGTCCGACGTCCCAATGCGTTTCGACGCGCCTCAGCGTCCCCCGGGAAGCCCCTGGCCGTTGAAGCCGGACGTCGCCTGCTTCATGGCAACGGCCGCCGGCGCGGAGACCTCGCCCAAGCCGGGAAGCGCGCCGGCAAGGTCCGCCCCGCCATCGCCCGGCTCGCGATCCTGGTCGCTGGCGTTCCTGGCGATCTCGACCAGGCGCAACACGGTCGGCGAGGGATCGTCGCGTCGCCAGACAAGGCCCGTCTCGATCACCGGCGGCTTGCCTTCCAGGCCGACATAGCGCACGCCGACGCGGCCGAGCCGGCGCAGGGAGCCGGGCACCAGCGCGATCCCCATCCCCGCCGAGACGAGACTGATGATGGTCTGCATCTGGATCGCCTCCTGACCGATTGTCGGCTGGAGACCGTTGGCGACGAAATAGGTCGTGATCACGTCGTGGAAGGCGGGAGCGGAACGCCGCGGGAACAGAACCAGCGGCTCGTCCGCGACATCCTGGATGCGCAGCCGCCCGCCGGACACGTCGACCCGGCCCGAACGAACCCAGTCCTCGGGCACGGCCGCCATTAGCGGCTCGTGCAGCAACGGCAGGTAGTCGAGCGAGGAATGCAGCGTCTGGTGCAGCGGGATGATCAGGCCGGCATTGATGTCTCCTTGCATCAGGGCCTCGATCTGCAGGTCGCTGGTCATCTCCTTCAGCGACACCTTCACCTCCGGATAGGTGGCGCCATAGTGACTGATCAGCTCCGGCAGCAGATTGTAATCTGCCGTCGTGACGAAACCGAGCTTGAGGGAACCGATCTCTCCCCGCGCGAGCTGGCGCGCCAGCGCGGGCAAAGCCTCGACCTCCTCCAGCAGCTTGCTGACATGGGAGAGCAGGTGCTCGCCAACCGGTGTCAGGGCGACATTGCGCTTCGTCCGCTTGAAAAGCGTGACGGACAATTCCTCCTCGAGCGCAAGGATCGCCTGGCTGAGCGGGGGTTGCGTCATGCAGAGCCGCTCAGCGGCCCGGCCGAAATGCAACTCCTCTGCAACCGTTACGAAGAACTTCAACCTCCTGAGATTCATTGCTTGCCTTCTTCTCCCTCGGAATTGGTACTTGAACGCCGCCGTAAAAATTCACTCCCAAACCTTTATATGGCAAAAATATATATTTCTCGACACGCACGGAAAGTTGTATCTTGATTGTAATTAAAATTAGTTTCTCGTACTAGGAGTGCCTATAATACTGAGAATAGGATTTTGTCACACTCAAGGCAGGGATGCGAAAAGACTCATTCATACGTGTTTCGTCCTACTTGGGCTATATATGCATATTTCATAAACATTTAAGAATAACGACCTCTCTTGTAATAAAATATACGATCGCGTGCATGGGGCGAAAGAAACGAAAACGAAATGGAGGAGAGAAAGAAAGAAACAACCATATCTTTCCCTTCGTAAGGAAGCGCAACCTGCGGTCGCATCGCGAACGTCCTGTGGCGGAGCCCTCCGCCTGGACGGCCGGCATGTCGAAAGGGTTGCGGCGCACAGGCCGACGATCCCCGCCGGGCGGGGCAGGCAAGAGGAGCAGACATGGATTTCAGCTTCACCCCGGAACAGGAAGCCTTCAAGGAAAAGGTGGTCCGTTTCGCCCGCGACGAACTCAACGAAGGCGACCTCACCCAGCGTGACAGGGATTGTGTCCTGTCACGGGACCTGTGGAAGAAGATCGCCTCCTTCGGCATTCTCGGCCTGCCCTTCGAAAAAGCCTATGGCGGCAGCGAGCAGGACATCATCACCACGGTGCTGGCGATGGAGGCGCTCGGCTACGGCTGCCGCGACAACGGTCTTCTGTTCAGCATGAACGGCCAGATGTGGACCGTGCAGATGCCCATCGCCCAGTTCGGGTCTCCCGAGCAGAAGGAGAAATACCTGAAGGGCCTGATCGCCGGCGAGCTGATCGGCGCCCACGGCATCACCGAGGCTGAGGCCGGCTCCGACGTGATGAGCCTGGGCACCACCGCGACCCGCGACGGCGACCACTACGTCCTCAACGGCGCCAAGGTGTTCTGCACCAACGGCCCCGTCGCCGACGTCTTCGTCATCTTCGGGACGGTCGACAAGAGCGCCGGCTCGCTCGGGCTCACCGGCTTTATCGTCGACCGCGACACGCCGGGCCTGGAGATCAGCCCGAACCGCCAGAAGATGGGGTTGCGCACCTCGCCCATGGCTTGGCTGACGCTGACGGACTGCCGCGTTCCGGTCAGCGCCAGGATCGGCAAGGAAGGCCAGGGCGGACGCATCTTCAACAACTCGATGGAATGGGAACGCAGTTCCATCCTCGCCAATCTTGTCGGCGCCATGGAACATCAGGTCGAACAGTGTGTCCTGCACGCCAACAAGCGCACGCAGTTCCGCAAGCCGATCGGCAAGTTCCAGTCGGTCTCCAACCGCATCGTCGACATGAAGCTTCGGCACGAGACGTCGCGCCTGCTTCTCTACAAGGTCGCATGGCTGAAGAAGACCAAGGGAAGCTGCGCGATGGAGGCGGCACTCGCCAAACTCTATCTCAGCGAGGCCTGGGTGGCGTCGTGCCAGAATTCCGTCGTGATCCATGGCGGCTACGGCTACATGCAGGACTACGAAGTCGAGCGGGACTTCCGCGATGCGGTCGGCAGCCTGCTCTATTCCGGAACGTCCGACATCCAGCGCACCATCGCGGCCCGCGCCTTGGGCCTGTAGGGGGCCTGTACGGGGCCTGCAGGGCTCCAGGGCGACCGCATCCCGGAAACGTCGGGAGAACAGTCCGGACCGCCCCACCCGACCTGTCTGACTGCGTGACGGATCCGCCAGATCCGTCACGCACCTGTATAAATTGCGTATACTTCTCAAATCACAATATATTTCTCGATATTTATTTGCACATACACACGATATTGACTGTAGGTAAATTGCAAATATTCTTCCAAATGCGCGCTGAATCGAATTTCGATCTAAAAATATCAAGAACATTGAAAAGAAATTCGGGCTTCGAATGAGGCGCTAACCACATCGGGCACGACTGTCGAAAGACCGGCCGATGCTGCGACATCCGGCGGTATCGCCCGTGAGGCGATGCCAGGCGACCGGTAAACCGAGGAGGAAATGGCGATGACCGCTCAGGCAACCAAGCTCAACGATGTCCACAAGACCCTGCTGGAATACCTGCTGGAGAACTCCGGCGTGAGCGTGTCCGGGGGGATCGACCCCGAGGAGAACCTGCTCGACAGCGGCATTCTCGATTCACTCGGCATCGCCGAGATCACCGAATATGTCGAGAAGGAGTTCGGCATCGTCATCGACGAGGACGAGATCACCTCGCAAAACTACAAGACGCTCAATGCCTTGACCAACTTCTGTCACAGCAAGATCACCGCCGCCGCTGCCTGAGGGCGTTGCCCGCACGCATCGGCGCCAACCGGATGGCGATATCATGACAAGCACAGTCAAGGCGGACCTCATCCTGGTCCATGCCCCGGCGATCTTCGATTTCCGCAATCGCGACGATTTCGCGCTCGGCTGGTACGCGAGCCAGGAGAGCAGCAACGTCACCCCGATCTTCGAGATGCACCCGCTCGGCTTCCTGTCGATCAAGAGCTTCATGGCCGAGCGCGGGCTCGACGTGAAGATCGTCAACCTCGCCTCGCTGATGCTCAAGCACCCGACGCTCGACGTCGAGAAGCTGCTCGAGCATCTCGACGCGCCCGCCTTCGGCATCGACCTGCACTGGCTGCCCCATTGCCAGGGCTCGGTCGAGGTCGCGGGCCTGCTGAAGAAGGTTCATCCCGACAGCTTCGTGGTCTTCGGCGGTATCGTCTCCACCTATTACGCCCGCGAGATGATGCAGTATCCGCAGATCGACGGCGTCATTCGCGGCTACGATACGCTCGAGCCCTTCGCCAATCTGGTCAGCCAGATCAAGCGCGGCGTCCGCGGCCGCTACGACGTGGAGAACCTCGTCTACAAGGACAAGGGCGAGATGGTCGACAACGGCCATTCCTACACGCCGGAGATCCTCAACGACGTCGCCATCGACTGGTCGAAGATGTTTCCCAAGACCGACAGCCTGCTCAACATGCCCAACCTGATGGTGCTGCCGAACACCGGCTGCCAGCAGAGTTGCGGCTGGTGCTCGGGCTCGCGCTGGGCCTACCAGCGGATGATGAATGTCGAGAAGAAGACCGTCTTCCACCGTCGCTCGGAACAGCTCGAGCGCGAGATCACGACCTTCCCCAAGACGGAATCGCCCTTGAGCGTCTACACGCTTCAGGCCTATTCGGAATCCTCCCCCCGGTTGCTGTCCTATCTGCGGGCGGTGTCCGAAAGCGGCGTGGTCAACTCGGTCTCCTTCGAGCAGTTCCGCCTGACCAAGCCGTCCGTCCTCAGGCAGATGGTGGCTGCGGCACCCAATCTCGACATCTACATCAACCTCTCCCCGCAGTCGCACGACGTGGAGATCAGCCGGCTGACCGGCCGGGGAACCTACACCAACGAGGAGATGGAGGCCTGGATCGCCGAGGCGCTCGATATCGGCATCAAGGGCTTCTACCTCTGGTACACGATCGGCATGCCGCACCAGACCCATGCCTCGGTGATGGAGACGGTCGCCTATTCCCGCCGGCTGATGGAACGCTTTCCGGACGACAAGGTGGTGCCGACGATTTTCGGCATGGTTCCCTTCCTCGACCCTGGTTGCCAGTGGTTCGAGCAGCCGGCCGAGCACGGCTACACCGTGTTCCACCGCGACCTGGAATCGCATCGCAAGTCGCTCACCCAGCCGCGCTGGCGCGACGCGATGAACTACGAGACCAAATGGATGAAGCGCGACGAGTTCCTGCCCTCGATGTACGAGGCGATGCAGGTGATGGCCAATGACAAGGCGGATTTCGGCCGCATCACCAAGCGCTCGATCAAGATCGTCAACGACCGCATCGACCATCTGCGTCATCTGACCGGGTCCATCGACCGGGAGATGGAGGCCAGCGGCAAGCTCTCCTCGTCGCTGCGCCGGGAACTTGCCGCGCACAACAACGAGATCCTCTCCTACGCGGCCGATGTCGCGCTGGTGAAGAAGCCGCTGTCAGGGCGCTGGTACGACGACCATACCGTGCCGCAGGACATCATCGACGCCTGCACCAGCAAGGCCCAGGCCGCCTGAACGGCCAGGCCGCGGCAACAGCTCCAGGCCCGGCGGCGCATCCGCGCCGTTCGCGACCGGTGGCGGCACGCTGCCGCCGGGCCGCCGGGCCGCGCCCTCCCCTGTCATCCAAGGACGGACAACGACCATGCAAGCTGCCGGAACCACCCACAACGACAGTGTCGGAATTCTCGCCGCCGCCCGTTACCTGCCGGAGCGCCGCCAGGATCTTGGCGATATCCTCGCCCGCGAGGGCCTGCAGGACAGCATGGCGGCCGCATCTGGCATCGGCGTCACGGGCGTCCATGTCTTCGAGGGCGAAAGCCCGACCGACATGGCACTCGCCGTCTCCCGTCTGGTTCTGGATGAGGCAGGACTGACGCCGCTCGACCTCGATGCGATCATCGACTTCTCGGTGATGCCGCAGCGTTATGTCGAGCCTGCCTGGTCGATGAGCAACGAGCTGCAGGCAGAACTCGGCGCCAAGAAGGCCTTCACGCTGGGCTATAGCGGCGGTGGCTGCGCCAACCTCCATGCCGGGCTGAAATTCGCCCGCGCGCTGATCCGCGCCAATGCCGACGTCGACCGGGTGCTTCTGGTCGCCGCCGACCAAGCCATCGCCGGCAACCGGGTGATCGCGGCGGACGGGCCGGTGACCGTGCTCGGCGACGGCGCCAGCGCGGTGATCGTCGCCCGCGGCGAAGGCAAGGCAACGATCGTCGGCACGGCCCTGCGCTCGAACGGGCACATGCACGACGTCCTCAACATTCCCGGCGGCGGCATGGCGCATCCGACCCGGCTCGACCTCTACCGCCTGACGCTGGATGCGGACAAGCTTGCCTCCGTCGACCGGATGGGCGAGTTGCGCGGCCTCGTAGACAAGCTGCTGGGGCGGCACGGGCTGGCGGGTTCCGACATCGGCCGCTTCGTCACCTCCAACATCTCGCTGGAGGACACGCGGCGCTTCGGCGAGACGATGAATGCCAACGGCCGGCTCGCCAGCAACGGCTTCGCCACGCACGGCCACCTGCATTCCTCCGATCTCGTTTTCAACATGCTCGAACTGATGGCGGGCGACGTGCCGGCCGACACCCATGTCGTGATGGCAAGCCACGGTCTCGGCTTCCTTTACGGCGCCACCCTGCTCAAGTTCTGACGAGGGAGTTTCCCATGGATCACGTCGGCATATTGTCGGAAGCCTTCTACCTCCCGCCGGACAAGAAGCTGGTCGAGGACGTCTTCCGCGACGAGGACGTCCCCTTCGGCACGCTGTCGAAGCATATCGATTTCCAACGCGACATCGGCATTCACGACATTCACGTCACGGACGAACTGCCTTCCGTGCTGGCGATCGAGGCGGCCACGCGCGCCCTCGACCAGGCAGGCGTCGCGCCCGAGGACGTCGACCTCGTCGTCGACTTCACCTCGATCCCGGAAGACTATGTCGGCCCGACCTGGTCGGCCGCCGGCCTGGTGCAGGAGCGGCTCGGGCTCGTCAATGCCTTCGCCACGGCGGTCAATACAGGCGGCTGCGCCAGCTACCATCTGGCGCTGAAGACCGTCATGTCGCTGATGCTGTCGGACGACGATGTGGAGACGGCGCTGCTGTTCGCCGGCGACCGCACACCGGAGCTGAACAAGACCTACTACCCCATCACCGTGGCGAGCGACGGCGGCAGTGCCATCGTGCTGCGCAAGAATGCGACCCGCGCCCGCATCCTGGGTGTCGAAACGATCTCCATCGGCCGGCTGCACGATGTCTGGTACGTGCCCGGCCTGCAGAACCGGCAGCCGAACGAGGAGGTCACCGAAAAGCTGCTGCACATGTATGCCAAGATGGACAAGTTCAACGAGGGCGTCATTCCGATCAATTTCCGCATGTTCGGCAAGGTGATGAAGCAGCTCCTCGACAAGCTCGACATGAGCTTCGACGACGTCGACTATTACATCTACCCGACCTTCTCGACCTGGGATCAGGCCTATTTCATGAAGAAGTTCGACCTCGATCCGGACAAGGTCTACACGCGGGCCCTGCGCCATCGCGGCCATGTGCAGGAAAGCGACATGGTGATCAACTATGCCGAGGCGGTCGAGCTGGAACTGATCCGCCCGGGCGACAAGGTCATGGTGGTCTCCAACGGGGCGGGCTTCGCCTGGTCGGCAGCCCTCATCCATCATTGAGCGCGCTTTCAGGCACCCTGCCCGGCCGAACCTTTCCGGCCGGCGAGCCGCCTGTCCTCGTCCGGCGGCAAGGCCTTGCCGGGCGGATCACGCTCAACCGGCCGCGCACCCTCAACATGCTGAACGAGCCGATGCTGGGAGCGATCGAGGCGGCGCTCGCCGACTGGCGCGATGACCCAGGCATACGGCTCGTCATTCTCGATGCGGCCGGCACCCGGGCCTTTTGCGCCGGCGGCGACATCGCCGCCGTGCACGGGCGCGTTATCACCGGGGACAGTGCCGGCGCGCGGGCGCACTGCACGCGCGAATACGCCCTCGACGCCGCAATCGCAGGCTATCCCAAACCCGTCGTCGCGCTGATGGAGGGCGTCACGATGGGCGGCGGAATCGGGCTGGCCTCGCATGCCAGCCACCCCGTCGTCACGACACGCAGCACCCTGGCAATGCCCGAATGCGCCATCGGCTGGATCCCGGATTCCGGCGCCAGCCTGCTGTTTGCCCGGATGCCCGGGCATCTTGGCGAATGGCTCTCGCTCACCGGGGAGAAAATCGGGGCGCATGATGCTATCGCCCTCGGCCTTGCCCGCCATCTCGTCGCCTCCGATCGTCTGGAGACCCTGGTCGACCGCCTGTGCCGGGATGGCGATACGACGGCCCTCGAAGAGCTGGAAGAGGCACCCGGCCCCGGTCGTCTCGCGGGAATGCAGGCCGCGATCGACACCGTGTTCGCGGGCGCCGGCGTGCCGGCCATTCTGGAGCGCCTCGACGGTATCGGAGACAGCTTTGCACCGGACGCCAGCTGGGCACCGCGCGCCGCCGCCGCCATCCGCAAGGCCTCGCCACTCGCCCTCGCCCTGGCGCTGTCCGCGATCGAGATCATCCGCCGAAACGCGACGCTTGAGGCGGCGCTCTCGCTTGAACTCTCCATCGTCGGCCGGTTGATGGCCCATGCGGATTTCGCCGAAGGGATCCGCGCGGCAATGATCGACCGCGACCGCAAGCCGGTCTGGCATCACCCGCATGACCATGTTTTCGAGGCTGGGGAGCTTGCCCGGTTCCTCGACAGTTCCCCCTGAAAGGTCAGTCGCAAAGGCACCTGAATGCCCGGAAATTATATATTTCACGCACTTCTGGGCTGGCTTTAGATTTCCCGTGTAAGACGCAGAAATACAGAAAAACGATGTGGGGTTGCGGGGTGCCGGTCTGGCGCTTTCGTCGTCGCGCAGACGACATCACACCGCACCTCTCGTCTTGCCAACCGTTTCACGGCATCACGCCGTCGGTATCGCCGCCCGCAGGGCTGGCGGTACCGAAAACGCATTCGGGAAACAGACAATGACCTCAGTCCAATCGACTTCCGGTTCCTCGCTGATGGACAACTGGCCGACGCTGCTGGTCGCCGCGCTCGGTTCCTTCCTCGTCATTCTCGACGTGACCGTCGTGGCCATCGCGCTGCCGTCCATCGAGCGCGAGCTCAAGGCGAGCTTCGCCGAGCTGCAGTGGATCATCAACGCCTACAACATCGCCTATACCTCGGTGCTTATCGCCGTTGGCGCCATCGCCGACTGGTTCGGAAGACGGCGGGTGATGGTCATCGGCCTGACCCTTTTCGGTCTCACCTCGCTGATGGTCGGTCTTGCCGAGACACCGATGGCGCTGATCGCCGGACGTGTCGCGCAGGGCCTGTCCGCCTCGGCGATGCTGATCCTCGGCGTTGCGCTGATCTCCAACGCCTTCCAGGGTGCACAGCGCGCCCAGGCCTTCGCCATCTGGGGTGTCTCGATCGGTTGCGGCGCCGCCTTCGGCCCGATGGTCGGCGGCGTTCTCGTCGATCTCCTGAGCTGGCGCTGGATCTTCCTGCTCAACGTGCCGATCGTGCTGACGCTCATCTCGCTCTGCTACTGGCGGGTGGAGGAGTCTTCGGACAAGAATGCCGGCGGTCTCGACTGGCCTGGCATCCTGACCTTCACCGGCGCGCTCGCCTGCCTCTCCTATGCGGTCATCGAGGGTGGCGAAAAGGGCTGGGCAAGCAACACGATCATCGGCGCCATCGCCGGGGCGGTCGTGCTGTTCCTCGCCTTCGTCTGGATCGAGACCAGCGTCAAGAAGCCGGCTTTCGATCTGCGCCTGTTCCGCATCCCGACCTTCACCGGCATCCAGCTCATCTGCGTGCTGAACAGCATCACCTTCTGGGTCATGCTGGTCTACCTGCCCATCTATTTCCAGGTCGTGCACGGCATGTCGGCCTCCTCGGCCGGCCTTATGCTGATGCCGATGACGGTGCCGCTCCTGCTGTTCGCACCGCTTGGCGCCAAGCTTGCCGCGCCCGACAGGCTGGGCGTGCGCGGACTGATCGCCTTCGGTTGCGGGCTCGTGGCGCTCGGCTTCCTGTGGCTGGCCATCGCTCCGCCCTCGGAAGTGATCATGTGGGGTGTCGCCTTCCTGCTGCTCGGCCTTGGCACCGGCCTGATCAACGGCGAGTTGTCGAACGTTGCGACCGCCGTCGTTCCCCCGGAGCGGGCGGGCGTCGCCTCGGGTGTCAACATCACCTTCCGGCACGGGTCCTTCACCCTGTCGATCTCGGTGTTCGGCGCCATCCTGCTGTCCAGCATCACGCTGCAGCTGGGCGGCGACGCAAGCCTTGCGTCCGTGCTGGGCGACGGGCTCACCAACACGGCCAACCTGATCGCACGCGGCGACTTCGCCGGCGCGGTCTCCAGTGCGCCGCTCGAGATCCAGCCGGCCATCACCGAATTCGGTCAGGCAAGCTTTGCCAACGCCTTCTCGGTGCTCCTGTGGATCGTCGCCATCCTGTCGATCATCGCAATCGTCATTTCCGGGCTTATGATCCGCCGGCGCGACCTGCTGGCCGGGCCGGAGGCCCAGGCAGCGGCGGCCGGCGAGTAACGGCACGTCACAAGCAACGCATCTCCCGCCGCGCCGGAC
>NZ_JASHIK010000035.1 GCF_030733745.1 Stappia sp. MMSF_3263
CCGTCAGACGTTCCCCCGTCAGCCCCGCATCCCTCCACGATCCGCAACGTGGCGCCGGACGACATCCTGCCGCCGCCGCCGGTGTCCGGCCCGCTGAAACGGGTCGAGCCGCGCCTGCCGGAGCTCCCCAGGCGCGAGATCCCGACCGAGATCACCTTCCATCAGCCGATGGTGATCGACGCCGGCAGCTTCCGGACGAAGAAGCTGACCATCCGGCTCGCCGGGATCACCGCACCGCGCCTGGAGGAAACCTGCCCCTCGCGGCTGGGCGGCAGCTGGCCGTGCGGCGTGCGGGCCCGCACGGCGCTGCGCGCGCTGGTGCGCCGCCACGCGATCACCTGCGACAACATGGAAGAGACCGCCGGCGGACTGGTCCGGGCGAATTGCCGGCGGCGCGACACCGACCTTGCGACATGGATGGTGGAACAGGGCTGGGCCCGGCCGGACGAAGGCGCCCCCCAGACGATGACGCAGGCATTCGAGGCGGCCCGCGCCGCGCGCAAGGGCCTGTGGCAGCTCGACTGGCGCACCGACCTGCCGCCGGCCGGCTCGGCGCCCGCTCCCGGCGCAGCGATGCCCGACATCGCGCCGCTTCTGGGCGGAGAGGCCGTGGAGATCGTCGACACGCCCTGGTATCCGGGCGCGGAGGCGTCCGAAGACGGCACGGTGGAGAGCCCGGCGGAGACGAACGACGATACGCACAGGCCCGATACGCACGGGCCCGATACGCCGGAGCCTTGAGCGCCCGGCCTCCTCAGCCGGCCTGCATGTGCTCCGCCACATGCTCCGCCCAGCCGGCGAACCCTTCCTCTGACGGGTGAATGCCGTCGGCACAGAAGGCGCGGCGCGGCAGGCCTTTCGCCGCGGGAATGGCGGCAACGCCGCGCTCGCGGCACAGGCATTGGCCAAGCCGCACGATCTCGACCGCGCGCGGGCGCAGGAGCGCCCTGACAAGAGGCGTCAGGGCCGGCACGTCATCGGGGGCAAGCACCTGGGACCAGTAGATCCGGCTTTCGGGAAAGCGTGCCTTGAGGGCGTAGATCAGACCGCCGAACTCCTGGCGGAAACGACGACCGGAATGGAAGTTCTTCAGGTCGTTGAAGCCGGCGCTGATCAGGATGTGGCTGTAGGGAACCGGCTCCAGGTTGTGGACGACATGATCGCGCAGCATCCCGGTGGTGGCGGAGTTGAACCCTGCCGCGTGCCAGTCGACGCGGCAGCCGCGCCGCCGGGCAAGGCTTGCGGCAATGCAGGGCGCCAGCCCGTCTTCCTGCCGCGCGATGCCGACGGCGGCGGCAGAACTGTCGCCCAGCACCAGCAGGCGCAGCCTGTTCGCACCGCCGCCCTCCCCGTCCTCCGGCAGGGCGTGCCCGAAGACCGGGCCGTCGGCGGGCGGAAAGCGATGCGTGCGCGCCCGCAGCCGCAAGCCGGCGACCGCGTAGAGCGGCAGCGCCAGGGTGCTCAGGTGGAAGGCAAGACGCGACACGGCCGGCCTGCGCTCAGTTCTCTGCCGCGGCGCCCGCCAGCTCGCCGGCGATCGCCCGGGCGATCAGCGCCCGCGTCTCCTCGATGCCGTAGAGCGCGACGAAGGACCCGAAACGCGGCCCCCGCTCCTGGCCGAGCAGCAGCTTGTAGAGCGCCGAGAACCAGACGACCGACACGCCCGGCCCGCCGTCGGGGCTCTTCTTGTTGTGGTCTTGGTAGCGCTCGATGGCGCGGGCCACATCGAGCACCGCGTCCTGGATGGCGCTCCCGTCGGCATCGGCCGGCAATTGGGCAAGCTTCTCGTCCAGGGCCGTCAAGGCCGCCAGTTCGACCTCGTCCGGCGCGTGGAAGACCTTGGTCGGCTTGACGAAATCCTCGAAGTAGCGGATCGCGTAGCCGACCAGCTCGTCGAGCTTGGGATGGGTTGCGGCGGTGACGCCTGGAACATGGCGGGAGATGAAGGCCCACAGCACGTCCTTGGTTTCCGCATTGGAGGCGGAAACCAGATTGAGCAGCATCGTGAAGGAGACCGGCATGTCGACCTGCGGCGGCCGGCCGGAATGGATGTGCCAGACCGGATTGGCGAGTTGCTGCTCGACCGGCATCGCGGGAAGCTTCCCGGCGAAGGCGAAATACTCGTCGACCGCCTTCGGAATGACGTCGAAATAGAGCTTCTTGGCCGTCTTCGGCTTGGTGAACATGTAGAGCGCCAGGCTTTCCGGCGAGGCATAGGTCAGCCACTCGTCGATGGTCAGGCCGTTGCCCTTGGACTTGGAGATCTTCTGGCCGATCTCGTCGAGGAACAGCTCGTAGACGAAATGCTCGGGCGCGGTGCCGCCGAGGATCTCGCAGATCCGGTCATAGATCGAGGCGTTGGTCAGGTGGTCCTTGCCGAACATCTCGAAATCGACGTCGAGTGCCGCCCAGCGCGCGCCGAAATCCGGCTTCCACTGCAGCTTGACGCGCCCGCCGGTGACCGGAAGCGTCGTCTCCTCCCCGTTCTCGTCGTCGAAGGTGATGGTGCCGGCCTTCGCGTCGACCGCCTTCATCGGCACGTAGAGCACTCGGCCCGATGTCGGCGAGATCGGCAGGAAGGGCGAGTAGGTCGCCTGTCGCTCTGCGCCCAGCGTCGGCAGCATGACATCCATGATGTCCTGGTACTTCTCGGTCGCCTTCAGCAGGATCTCGTCGAACCGGCCGGACCTGTAATAGTCGGTGGCGCTGGCGAACTCGTAGTCGAAGCCGAACGTGTCGAGGAAGCGGCGCAGCATGGCGTTGTTGTGGGCGCCGAAGCTCGACGCCCCGCCACCGAAGGGATTGGGCACATCGGTCAGGGGCTTGTGCAGATGCGGCTCCAGGAAGGCCCGGTCCGGCACGTTGTCCGGGATCTTGCGCATGCCGTCCATGTCGTCGGAGAAGCACAGCAGCCGGGTCGGGATCTCGTCATTGCTGAGCACGCGAAAGGCGGTGCGCACCATCGTCGTGCGCGCCACTTCGCCAAACGTGCCGATATGCGGCAGGCCGGAAGGGCCGTAGCCGGTCTCGAACAGGACCGGACGGTCGATCTTCGCCGCCGTCACGCGTTTCAGCAGCTTGCGCGCCTCCTCGAAGGGCCAGGCTTTCGAGGTGCGGGCGGCCTCGATGACGGCGGGAGAAAGGTCGAGCTTGGGCTGCGAAGCGGTGGTCATGTGCGGACCGGTGCCTTCCGGGTCTGTTGCGGGTCGGGTGTCAGCTTGTCCAGGGTTTGCGCCGGCTTGTCCAGTCGCGTGCCCGGGCGGCGGCGTTGGTGGACAAAAGCGAGCGCGCGCGGACACTAATGCAAGCCTTGCACAAACGAAACCTGCACCGCACAAAAAATGGCGCCCCCCGGAGCGCAACCCCGTAGAATCGCAGGGTTGCGATCCCCTCGCCATCCCGCTACCTGAAGGGAGCTTCATGGATGAGCGAGAAAAGGCCGAGATCCCAGATGAGTGAGCGTGTAAGCCTGCAGGAAGCCCTGATCTACGTGATGGTGATGGTCTCCGCCTCCGACAGCAGCATGACCGACAAGGAGCTGCATTCGATCGGCGAACTGATCAAGACGCTGCCTGTCTTCAAGAATTTCGACCCGGAGCAGCTGGTTCCGGTCGCCCAGGACTGCGGCGAACGCCTGCAGGCGGAAAACGGCATGTCGGCGACTTTCGCCCTGATCGCCGACAGCGTTCCGACGAGCTATGCCGACACGGCCTATGCGCTGGCGGTGGAAATCGCCGTGGCGGACGTCACCGTGGCGCAGGAGGAACTGCGCATGCTGCAGATGCTGCGCGACACGCTCGGCCTCGACAAGCTGACGGTCGCCGCCATCGAGCGCGGCGCCCAGGCCCGCTACCGCACCGGCGGCTGAGGCGCGATCAGTCCAGGCCGGTGCCGACCCACGGCGCCGGCTTGCCGATGTGATAGCCCTGCACCTGGGTGACGCCGAGGCCGCGCAGCATGTCCAGCGTCTTCTCGTCCTCGACATATTCGGCGATGACGCCGACGCCGATCTTGCGGGCGATCGCCACGATCCCGGCAACGATGGTCTGCTGCAGCTCGTCGTGGACGACATCGCCGATGATGGCCCCGTCGATCTTCAGGCTGTCGATGCGGAACTGACGCAGATAGGCGAAGGACGACAGGCCCGAGCCGAAGTCGTCGAGAATGACCCCGCAACCGCGCTCGCGCAGGGCGAAGGTGAGCGCCTGCGCCGTCGCCATGCTGCGCACGGCCGCCGTCTCGGTGATCTCGAAACAGACCCGCTGCGCCGCGCCGGGCCGCGTGTCCAGCGCCTCCAGCAGGAAATCCTTGAACTGCGGGTCGCCGACCGAGCGCCCCGAAAGGTTGATCGACAGCAGCGTGCCGTCCTCGATCCGGCCGATATTGTCGAGCGCGGTATCCACCACCCGGCGATCGACCTGCGGCATCAGCCCGTGGCGTTCGGCCGAGCCGATCAGGGCCGCCGGCGCGACCACCCGCCCCTCGTCGTCGAGGAAGCGCAGCAGCACCTCGAGCATCGGTGCACGGCTCTTGTCGAGCGGCCGGATCGGCATCGTGTAAAGCTGGAAGCGCCCGAATTCCAGCGACTGCTGGAGGATCTGGAGATTGCCGATGTCGGTTCGCCGGGCGACCATCTCCGCATCGTCGGGACGATAGACGACGGCACGGGCCCCGCCGATCTCCTTGGCGTAGAGACAGGCCTGGTCGGCACGGTTGAGCAGTTCGTAGACGGTCTTGGGCAGGTCGCCCCGGGGTTCGGGCTCGATCATGGCGATGCCGACACTGGCGCTGACGACATGGCTGTCGCCGTTCCACACGAAGCGCATGGCCACCAGGTTGGCGACGATCCGGTTGGCGAGATCGCGCGCCGCCGCCTCGTCTTCCCCCTCCAGGACGACGGCGAACTCGTCGCCCCCGAGCCTTGCGCAGCGCACCTTGCCGGGTTGCTCGAAGGTTCGCAGCATGTCGCCGATCTGGCACAGCAGCGCATCGCCGCCGCTATGTCCGGAAATGTCGTTGACGACCTTGAAGCCGTCGAGGTCGACGGTGATCAGCGCCGAGCCCGTCCCGCCCAGCTCGACGCGTTCCAGCAAGGTCTCGAGATCCGCCTGCAGCGCGTGCCGGTTGGCCAGGCCGGTCAGGGCATCCTCGCGCGCCTGGCGCCGTATCTCGCGCGCCATGAGGCTCGCCGCCGTGACGTCGCGCAACACGACGATGGCCGCCGTCAACTGGCCGTTCTCGTCGCGATAGGGATCCATGCGCACGCGCAGGAAGCGGGTCTCGCCCTCCGTGTCGACCAGTTCATGCTCGTATTCGATCGACTGGCCGCAGAAACAGGCCTCGAAATGGGCGCGCGCGCGACCGCCGAAGCGCTCGCCGCCGATCAGTTCGGAGACGTGCAGCCCGACGAACTCCTCCGGCTGCCTGCCGTAATAGGCGGCATTGGCGGCATTGGTGAACTTGTAGCGGAAATCAGTGCCGACCACCGAGATGCGGTCGGTCGTCTGGCGGACGATCTCCTCGTGCAGGGACAGCCGTGCGTTCATCGCCTGGAACTGGCTGACGTCGCGGGCGGCGGAAATCACGCAGGCAACCTGTCCGTCGGGACCGAACACAGGCTGAAAGTAGACCTCAAGCAGCTTGCCCCGGGTGTGGGAACGGATCCCCGGCGCCCTGATGCGGGACGGACGACCGTCGAAGGCATCGTCGATATTGGCCTTGCGCAGCACGAACACGCGCGGCCCCAGCACCTCCTCGACATGCTTGCCGATGACATCCTCGCGCCCCAGCCCCTCCATGTCGAGAAAGGCCCCGTCGACGTCCCAGATGCGGTAATCGCGGTCGCAGACGAATATTCCCGCGCGGTTGATGTCGATGATGGCCTGGTGCAGGGTCTCGCGATCGATCGGAAGCGGCCAGTCCCCGGCCTGCGTCCTGCCGGACAGGGAGCCGCCACGCAGGAACGTTGTCGTTGCGGAGGCGACGCCACTCAGGTCGGGATCAGGTAGGTTGCGCTTGACCGCCATGGTTTCAACTCGCTGGCCGGAGTGCCGGCATCAAATGGAACGCAGCTGCGGGCCACGGGCCTGCAACGCCCAAGGCTAGCACCACAATGCGCGCCGCGCATCGCGTGGTGTTGCGGATGCCATCAGCCGAACACCTCGTCCCAGGGAGTGGGCATCCCCACGAAATAGCCCTGCACGAGACTGACCCCGAGCTCGCGCAGGGTCTCCAGCGTCGCCTCGTCCTCGACATACTCGGCCACCACGCGAATGCGCATGGCCTCGGCCACCGCGACAATGCCGGCGACGATGGTCTGCTGCACCTCGTCCTCGCGGACATTGCCGATGATGTTGCCGTCGATCTTCAGCATGTCGACATCGAAATGGCGCAGATAGCCGAAGGACGACAGGCCCGAGCCGAAATCGTCGAGGATCACCCCGTGTCCCCGCTGCTTGAGCGCCGCGATCATGTCCAGGGCGGTTTCCATCGAGCGCACGGCCGATGTTTCGGTGATCTCGAAGGCAAGACGCCCCGCCCCGATGCCCGCCGCGTCCAGCGCCGCCAGCAGGAAATCGCGGAAGATGGGATCGCCGACCGACTGGCCCGACAGGTTGATCGTCAGCCGGACGTCGTGCGGCAGGGCCGGCATACGGGCAAGCGCGGTCTCCACCACCCAGCGGTCGACCCGGTTCATCAGTCCGTGCCGCTCGGCGGCGGTGATGAACACCTGCGGCGGCAAGGCCCGGCCGTCCTCGCCGATGATCCGCAGCAACACCTCGTGCCAGGGCTTGCTGCGGCCGTCGACGGGGGCGATCGGCATGACATGCAGGGCGAAACGCCCCTCCTGCAGGGCGGCCTGGACCACCTGCAGGTTGCCGATCTCCTCGAAACGGGCCTGCATCTCGCCGTCTTCGGGATGAAAGACCGAGACGCGTGCCCCGCCCTTTTCCTTGGACACGAGACAGGCCCTGTCGGCCCAGTTGATGATGTCGTGGACGGACGGGGTCCCGGCGGCGAAGGCCTCCGCGTCGAGCAGGGCGACGCCAACGCTTGCGCCGACCGAGTAGCGCTCGCCCTTCCACACGAAGCCGGCTCCCTCGACGCTCGCGACGATCCGGTCGGCAAGATGCGCCGCGCCGGTCTCGTCGACCGCATCGACCAGGAATGCGAACTCGTCGCCGCCCAGCCGGGCGATGAAGGCCGTTTGCTCCAGCGAGCGCAAGAGGCTTGCCACCTGTCGCAGCAGGGCGTCGCCGGCGACATGGCCGGCAAGGTCGTTGACCACCTTGAAGTCGTCGAGATCGACGAGAAGCAGCGCCGTGCCGTAACGGGTGCCGCACTCCGCGCCCGCCTGCAGGCACAGGTCGACCCGGCGCGCCAGTTCGGCTTCCAGCGCATAGCGGTTGGCCAGTCCGGTGAGCGCGTCCTCCATCGCCTGGCGTCGCAGGCGCTGGTTGAGGATCGCCGCTTCCGTGATGTCGCGCATGTTCACGACGGCGCCGACGATGTCGCCCTTCTCGTCGCGCAGCGGTTCCAGCCGCACCGCGTATAGCGTGTCGCTTCCCTTGCCGTTCGGCCAGGAGAATTCGTACTGCGTCACCTCGCCGTTGAAGCAGGAGGTCAGCCGTGGCAGCACCCGCTGCCGGAACCCTTCGGTGCCGATGATGTCGGGCACCGTCAGGCCGATCACCTCTTCCGGCGCCCGTCTCCATATCATCGCATAGGCGGGATTGACCCAGTGGTAGCGATAGTCCGCCCCGACCACGGCGAGTGCATCCGATGTCTGCCGGATGACGTCCTCCTGCATGGACACACGCTGTTCAAGCTCGTGCAGGTCGGTCTTGTCCTCCATCATCAGCAGAAAGCCGATGACCTCGCCGGCGGCATCCCAGACCGGCTCGTGGCGGATGCGCAGTAACCGGCCCCGCGTTGCCCTGCGCAGGCCCCATTCGATCGTCGATTGCGGCTCTCCGCGCAACACCGCGTCGATGTTCGGGCGGCGGGCATCGCATATCGCCGCGCCGTAGACATCCTCGAGCGAGCGGCCGATCACCTCGCTGCGGCTCAGCCCGTCGACCTGCAGGCAGACGGCATTGGCCTCGCGGATGACGAGGTTCCTGTCGCAATAGAGCATCCGGACCGGGGAAACGTGGAACGCCGCGCCGAAGGCGCTGGCCTGCGGGCCGGACAGATGGAATGCCACACCCTCCGTGCCGCTGATCGTATTGCCCATGGACGCCACGCTGGCTGGCTCCTTCCCGCATTCCCGCCGATGCGAAACACCTGCACGAATCCTACACCCAAGTACTCGTGCCGTAACAGCATAAAACCGTTTCGCCAGATTGCCCCCGACACCATTACGTTTGTTTTAAGAGCCATGGTTACGAAGATGCGTATCCGGCGCCGGTCCAGTCGAAACCCGGATCGAAATCAGTTGAATCCAAGTCGAATGCACACGAAACCGGTTGCGCGCGCAACCGGATGCCATTCGTCTCAAGGAGCAGGCGGAAGAAGGGCGGCCCGGCCGGACTCACGTCCTAGTTTACGCTGCGGACTTGGCCGGGGATGTCGAGCGAGAAGGCGGGAATGTCGACGTCGAAGCGCTCGCCGTCCGTCGTCTCCATCTGGTAGGAGCCGGCCATCATCCCGGAACTGGTGCGCAAGGGGCAGCCGGACGTGTATTCGAAGCGTTCGCCGGGGGCGAGCACGGGCTGTTCGCCGACGACGCCGAGACCGCGCACCTCCTCAAGGTGGCCGACCGCGTCGACGATGCGCCAGTGCCGGGCGCGCAGGCGCACCGTGTCCATGCCCAGATTGACGATATCGACGCTGTAGGCCCAGAAGTACCGCCCGTCCGCGGGGTCGGATTCTTCCGCCAGATACTGCGGCTCGACCGTGACCTGGATATCGTGCGTGACCGCCCGGTACATGTTTCACTCCACCGCCAGGCGTGCTCGCGCCAATCCGCACGCACGCTTCAGCCATCTGTAATCTATACCGGAATCGCGGATTTTTCACCCCTTGCAAAACCTGCCGAGGATTTTCGGACACGCGCTTGTGCCAGCGGGTGATGCGCTTGTGAGCGCCGGCATGCTTGCCTTGCCACCCTGTCTGGGTCATCTGGAACGTGGGCAGCCGGTGCGAACCGGCCGGGAAAGGGTTTGCCGATGTTCGACGCACGTCTCAGGCCGCTGATCGACCCGCCGCTCGACGCGGCCGGCGGCCGGCTGGCGCGTGCCGGCGTCAGCGCCGACGCCGTCACCCTTGCCGGCTTCGCCTGCGGGCTGTGCGCGGCCGTCTCGATCGCCTGCGACGCCATGCTGGCGGGCGCCCTGCTGATCGTCGCCAACCGGCTCGCCGACGGGCTCGACGGCGCCGTCGCCCGGGCCGGCGCCAGGACCGATCGCGGCGGCTATCTGGACATCGTCCTGGATTTCTTCTTCTACGGGGCGATCCCCTTCGCCTTCGCCGTCCAGGACGGTCCGGCGAACGCGCTTCCCGCCGCCGCGCTGTTGCTCAGCTTCTACATGAACGGCGCCAGTTTCCTGGGCTTCTCGGTGATGGCGGCCAAGCGCGGCATCACCACCGACGTGCAGGGATCGAAGTCTCTCTACTATCTCGGCGGGCTTGCCGAAGGGGCGGAGACGATCGCGGTGTTCCTTGCCATGTGCCTGTTCCCGCAATGGTTCGCGGTGCTGGCCTATGGCTTTGCCGCCGTCTGCGTCGTCTCCGCCGTGTCGCGCGTCATCCTTGTCGCGCGCCTGCTCGGACCGGATTGAACCCTAGAGCCTGGTTGGGAAGTCCAGCTTGGTTTGAGGCCTTGATCTTGAAAAGGCCACAGGGCCGTTCCCGCGATCAAACCCTTGATATTGAACGAAAGTCGTCTCAACCGAACCGTGCTGGAACTTCCAAACAGCTACTCAGCCGCGCACGGTGTCGAGCGCGGTGAGCAGGTCGGCGGCGAGATCGTCCTCGTGCTCCAGTCCGACCGACAGGCGCAGCAGCCCCTCGCCAATGCCCAGCTCCACGCGCGCTTCCTCCGCCAGGCTCTGATGGGTGGTCGTCGCCGGGTGGGTGACCAGGCTCTTGGCATCGCCGAGATTGTTGGACATCTTGACGATCTTCAGCGCATTGGAAAACCGGAACGCCGCTTCCTTGCCGCCGGCCACCTCGAGCGCGATCATCGTCGAACCGGCCTTCATCTGCCGGCGGGCGAGTTCCGCCTGCGGGTGGTCGTCGCGGCCGGGATAGATCAGCCGCGCAACGGCCGGATGCTCGGCCAGCACGTCGGCAAGGCGCGCGGCGGTGCGGGTCTGGCGCTCGACGCGCAAGGGCAGCGTCTCCAGCCCCTTGAGCAGCACCCAGGCATTGAACGGGCTCATCGCCGGGCCGGTATGCTTCATGAAGGGCATCACCTCGTCGGTGATGAACGCCTCGCTGCCGAGCACGACGCCGCCAAGGCACCGGCCCTGCCCGTCGATATGCTTGGTGGCGGAATAGACGACGATGTCGGCGCCCAGCTCGAAGGGCGACTGCCACAGCGGCGTTGCAAAGACATTGTCGACGATCAGCCTGGCTCCGACCGCATGCGCCATATCGGCAACGGCGGCGATGTCGATCACCTCAAGCGTCGGATTGGTCGGGCTTTCCAGGAAGCAGGCGACGGTTTCCGGCCGGATGGCGGCGCGCCAGGCATCGAGGTCGGTGCCGTCGACCAGCGTCGAGGTCACCCCGAAGCGCGGCAGCAGCGTCTCGACGATGTAGCGGCAGGAGCCGAACAGCGCCTTGGCGGCGACGACATGGTCGCCGGCCTTGCAGCAGGCCATGAGAGCGAGGTTGACGGCGGCCATGCCGCTGGCGGTGCCGCGCGCGGCCTCCGCCCCCTCCAGCGCCGCGATGCGGTTCTCGAACATCGCGACCGTCGGATTGGCATAGCGCGAGTAGACGAAGCCCGGATCCTCGCCGTTGAAGCGGGCCTCGGCCGCCTCGGCGGTCTCATAGACAAAGCCCTGGGTCAGGAACATCGCCTCGGACGTCTCTCCGAAGGGCGAGCGGGTCGTGCCGCCGTGAACCAGGATCGTTTCCGGGTGCCAGCCGTGCGATTTTGTCGTCATTCTGCTCTCCAAATGCAAAACCCCGGCCTTATACGGACCGGGGTTTTCGCAAACCCGGCCTGTTTAGCGACTTGTTTAACGTGGCTGCAAGCCGGCCGGCCCAAATCACCACGAAGTAAGGTCGTTTTGATAGTCCACGGCGCAAGGCGCGTCAACTTTCCTTGCAGCAGGCGAACAACCTCTGGGAGAGGCACCCGCAATGGCACACAGCCATGCCGCACACTCCCCCTTACGTCCTGAGCACCCGGTAGATCGCCGGGATCACCAGCACGGTGAGCAGGGTCGAGGAGGCAAGGCCGAACAGCAGCGAGATCGCCAACCCCTGGAAGATCGGGTCGGTGAGGATCACGGCGGCGCCGATCATCGCGGCCAGCGCGGTCAGCAGGATCGGCTTGAAGCGGATCGCCCCGGCCAGCAGCAGCACCTCGGTCAGCGGCCGGCCCGGCTCGCGCGCATGGCGGATGAAATCGACCAGCAGGATCGAGTTGCGCACGATGATGCCGGCCAGCGCGATGAAGCCGATCATCGAGGTGGCCGAGAAGGGCGCGCCGAACAGCCAGTGACCGCCGAGAATGCCGATGAAGGTCAGCGGGATCGGCGTCAGGATGACGAGCGGCACCTTGAAGGAGCCGAACTGGGCGACGACGAGGATGTAGATGCCGACCAGCGCCACCATGAAGGCCGCGCCCATGTCGCGGAAGGTGACCCAGGTGACCTCCCATTCGCCGTCCCACAGCAGCGTCACGGCGCTTTCGTCCTCCGGCTGGCCGTTCAGGCGCACGACGGGCTTGGGCAGATCGCCCCAGTCGATGGCGTCGAGCGCCTCGCCGACCGCGATCATGCCGTAGAGCGGCGCCTCGTAGTCGCCTGCGAGTTCGGCCGTCACCATTTCGGCGAAACGGCCGTTGTGGCGGAAGAGCGGATGTGAGGCGGTCTCCTCGCGCACCCGCACCACGTCGCCGAGTTCGACGATGTCGGCGCTGCCGGGCAGCACATTGGCCGGGATCGGGGTTGCCAGCGCGCGTTCGTCGAGCAGCCTCTCGCCGCGCGGCCGCTCGATGCGGATCGGCAGCGGCTGGCGCCCCTCGCCGCGATGCGAGTAGCCGATGGTCCGGCCGGTGCCGAGCAGCGCCAGCGTGTCGAAGACATCGCCCTCCCCGACCCGGAAGAAGTCGAGTTCATCGGTCGAGACGGTGACGCGCTTGCGCGGTGCCGGCACGCCGAAACTGTCATCGACATCGACGATGAAGGGAACGGAGGCGAAGGCCTCGCGCACCTTGCCGGCAACGGCGCGGCGCGTCTCGGCATCCGGTCCGTAGATCTCGGCAAGCAACGTCGCCATGACCGGCGGTCCGGGCGGCGGCTCAACCACTTTCAGCGAGGTGCCGGCGGGCACATCGAGCGCGGCGATACGAGTGCGGATGTCGAGGGCGATGGCGTGGCTCGCGCGGTCGCGCTCGCCCTTCGGCGCAAGCACCAGGGCGACATCGCCAAGCTGCGGCTCGGCGCGCAGATAGGCGTGGCGGACGAGGCCGTTGAAATCGAAGGGCGCCGCCGTGCCGGCATGGGTTGTCGCCATCGTCACTTCCGGCAGGCCCAGCACCGCGCGGGCCACCGCCTGCGCCACCGCGTCCGTCGCCTCGACCGGCGCCCCCTCGGGCAGGTCGATCATCACGGCGAGCTCCGACTTGTTGTCGAAGGGCAGCAGCTTGACCGTCACGTCCTTCGTCGCGAACAGCGCCATGGAACCGAGCGTCGCCACGCCGACCAGAATGAGGAAAGTCCAACTGCGCGCCTTGCTGGCGAGCACCGGCCGCGCCACAGCCAGATAGGCGCGGCCCAGCCGTCCGCCGCTGCCGGCATCCTCGCCGCCCGCGTGATGCGCCGGCGCGGCGCCGGCCGTCTTCATCATCAGCCAGGGCGTCACCGTGACGGCCACGAAGAAGGAGAAGATCATCGCCGCCGACGCATTCGCCGGGATCGGGCTCATGTAGGGACCCATCAGGCCGGAGACGAAGAGCATCGGCAGCAGCGCCGCGACGACGGTGAGCGTTGCCACGATGGTCGGATTGCCGACCTCGGCCACCGCCTCGATCGCCGCCTGGCGGCGCGGACGGCCGTCGCCCATCGCCCAGTGGCGGGCAATGTTCTCGATCACCACGATCGCGTCATCGACGAGAATGCCGATGGAAAAGATCAGTGCGAACAGCGAAACGCGGTTGAGCGTGTAGCCCATCACGCTGGCGGCGAACAGCGTCAGCAGGATGGTGACGGGAATGACCACGGCCACCACCAGCGCCTCGCGCCGGCCGATCGCCACCCAGACGAGGGCGATGATCGACAGGGTCGCAAGCCCCAGATGGAACAGGAGTTCGTTGGCCTTCTCGTTGGCCGTCTCGCCATAGTCGCGGGCGATCGTGACCGTCATCGTTTCGGGCACGAGCGGGCCTTTCAGCGTCTCCACCCGGTGCAGGATCGCCTCCGCCACGCTGACTGCGTTCGAGCCGGCGCGCTTGGCGATGGCCAGCGTCACCGCCGGCGCGCGCTGCAATGCGCCGTCCCGCCCACGCGTCACCCTTGCGGTCAGCGCGTCGCTTTCGGTGACAAACGCGATATCCGCGACGTCGCGGACATAGACCGGCCGGCCGTCGCGGGTGGTGAGAACGAGATTGCCGATCTCCGCAGGGCTTGCCAGCGTCTCGCCGGCGACGAGCACCATGTCGGCGCCGCGCGAGCGGATCCGGCCCGCCGGAAAAGCCCGGTTGGCGCCCTCTACCTTGCCGGCGAGCTGCTGCAGCGTGACGCCGTAAAGCGCCAGCTTCTCCGGATCGGGAGCGATGCGCAGTTCCTCGGCGACCGCGCCGACCAGGTAGCTCAGCCCGACATTCTCGACCTTGGCGAGCTCGACCTGCAATTCGCGGGCAACGCGCGAGAGATCGGCCGGCGTCACCTCGACCCCTGAGCCCGGGGCGGCGGACAGCGTCAGCGCCACGATGGCGACATCGTCGATGCCGCGCCCGACCACGCGCGGCTCGGGGATGCCGACCGGGATGCGGTCCATGTTGGCGCGGATCCTGTCATGGACGCGCAGGACGGCGGCGTCGGACGAGGTGCCGACGAGGAAGCGCGCGGTGAGCATCACCTGATCGTCGCGGGTCTGGGAATAGACATGCTCGACGCCGTCGATGCCCTTGACGATGGTCTCCAGCGGCTCGGTGACGAGCTTGACCGCGTCCGGGGCCCTGAGCCCGTCGGCGCGCACATGGATGTCGACCATCGGCACGGAGATCTGCGGCTCCTCCTCGCGCGGCAGCGAGACAAGGGCGATCAGGCCGAGCGCGAGGGCGGCGAGCAGGAAAAGCGGGGTCAGCGGCGAGGCGATGAAGGCGCGCGTCAGCCCGCCCGCGATGCCCAGGCCGCCGGACGGCGTGGTCATGGAACAATCACCTCGTCGCCGGGCGCAAGGCCGGTGAGGATTTCGACCTGGCTTTCGCCGTCATGGCGCAGCAGGCCGCCGGTCAGCACGGTGCGTTCGACCTCGCCGCCGCGCGTTGCGACACGGACGAAGTCGAGGCCCCCGCGTGTGGAAACAGCCGCCGGCGGCAGCAGCAGCGCGAATCGCTCTCCGACCGGCAGGCGAACCAGGAGGCGGGCATTGACGAAGCGTGCGTCGAGGCCGGGCACCTCGACATCGGCGACAACGCGCCCGTTCTCGATGGTCGGATAGACCTTGGCCAGCCGGCCGGTGGCGATGCCCTCGCCCGTCTCGATCTCGATCCGCGCCCCTTCCGTCAGGCGCGCAGCGTGGCGCTCGGGAACCGACAGGCGCAGGAAGGTGCCGCCGCTGCCGAGCAGCGCCACCGTTTCGCCGGGCAGGACGACGGTGCCGGTGGTCGCCGGCACCTTGAGGATGCGGCCGGCGGCGGGGGCCAGCACGGCCCCCTCCTCGCCCTGCTGGACGACGACCGAGCGCTCGGCCCTTGCGGCCGAAATCTGGTTGCGCACGACTTCGGCGGCGGTCCCGAGCTGCTCCACCCGCTGGCGGGTGGCGACACCGCGTTCAACAAGGGTCTCTGCCCTTGCCAGCTCCGCCTCGGCATTGGCAAGCTGGCTTTCAAGAGCCCGCAGCCGCGCGTCGATGGCGGCGGCGCGGAAGGCGATCTTCTCGTCGGTGACGGTGGCGATGCGCGCGCCTGCCGCGACCGTGTCGCCCTCCTCCACCTCGAGCGCGGCCAGCGTGCCGCCGATCCGTGCCCGCGCGGGAACCTCGTCGCGAGCCTCGACCTGGCCGAACACCGCCTTCCACTCCGTCACCATGCGCGGTTCGACGACCAGCGAGGCTGCGAGCGCGGAGGCGGAAAGGGCGGCGAGCATCAGGCCGCCGGCGCAGACGGCCGCGAGTGCGGCGGAACGGGACGTCATCGGAGCACCTCCCGTCAGAATGCCGTTCCCGGCTTCACGCCGATGCGCTTGAAAACCATCGCCGCCGGACAGAAGCCGGTGAAGGCCGCCTGCAGCATGTTGAGGCCGATGAACGCCGTGAACCAGACGAAGAGCGGCGAGACGGCAAGCGTCAATGCGAGAGAGAGCAGCGTCATTGCTCCGGCGAAGGCCAGCACGGCACGGTCGAGCGTCATCGGGATTCTCCTGTTCGGATCTTATATGTATAAATATTAGTATCTTCTAAAATTACGTCAATACGCAGCATCCCGGAGGCCTGCCGTCGAATTCACGGGGGTTTGCGCCCCTTGTTGCGCGCCGACTTGTGCACCCGGGGGCCAAAAACGCATTGGCCCGGCCGGCCGGCTGGGTTAAGGACGGCGGACACGGCGAATTCAGGGGACGCTATGACCGCGGCTGAACACGGCATTCTTCCAGCACAGGCCATTGCCGAGATGTTCGAGCGCGGCGGAATTTCCGCTCCGCGCCGGCCCGATGGCGACCAGATCCAGCCGGCCAGCCTCGACCTGCGCCTGGGGCCGCTCGCCTACCGGGTGCGGGCCAGCTTCCTGCCCGGGCCCGGCGCCAAGGTGATGGAGAAGCTCGACCGGCTGAAGCTGCATGCCTTCGACCTGACGCGCGGCGCGGTGCTGGAAACGGGCTGCGTCTATATCGTGCCGCTGCTCGAAGGGCTCAACCTTGCCGGCGACGTCTCCGCCACCACCAATCCGAAGAGCTCGACCGGCCGCCTCGATGTCTTCACCCGGGTGATCACCGATGACGGGCGCGCCTTCGACACGGTGCCGGCCGGCTATCGCGGCCCGCTCTATGCCGAGATCAGTCCGCGCACCTTCCCCGTGCTGGTGCGCGAGGGCTCGCGCCTGTCGCAGATCCGTTTCCGCAAGGGCCAGCCGACCGTGGGCGATGCCGAGCTTGCCGAGGTTCACCGGCAGCACGGGCTGGTGTCCGGCGGCGAGGCGACCATCGGCGTCGGCGTGCACCTGACCATCGACCTGAGGGGCGAGGGAGACGGCGCCCTGATCGGCTATCGCGGCAAGCGTCATACCGGCGTCATCGACATGGACGCGCGCGCTGCCCAGGATCCGCTCGACTTCTGGGAGCCGATCGTGCATCGCGGCCGCGGCGACCTGATCCTAGATCCGAACGAGTTCTACATCCTGGTGTCGCGCGAGGCGGTGCACGTGCCGCCGCTCTTCGCCGCCGAGATGGTGCCCTTCGACCCGCTGGTCGGCGAGTTCCGCGTTCACTATGCCGGCTTCTTCGATCCCGGCTTCGGCCATTCGGAGATCGGCGGCAGCGGCTCGCGCGCCGTGCTGGAAGTGCGCTCGCACGAGGTGCCCTTCATCGTCGAGCACGGCCAGACGGTCGGCCGGCTGGTCTACGAGCACATGCTGGCGCGGCCCGACACGCTCTATGGCGAGGGCATCGGCTCCAACTACCAGGGCCAGGGCCTGAAGCTCTCCAAGCATTTCCGGTAAGGCCCCGGCCGATGACGGCCGGGTGCAGGTTAGGGCCAACTCTCAACCGCCGTCCCACCCTCAGGCCGTCACCCCGGGCAAGGCGAAGCCGCGACCCGGGGCCCATTCGTTCCCAGAGCGGGCATGAGGGGATCGCGGAGGTCGCGTGCCGGTCCGCTAACACCAGCGGCCCCGTTCCGACCCCGCAACGACGAAGGGCTCCGCGCCGGCCGCGACCGCCAGCGCCGACAACATCCGCTGGGGGTGCCAATGGATCCCGGATCAAGTCCGGGATGACGGCCGAGTAGGAGGACAGGCCCCGCGCTCCACCTCCCCTTCCTGCCCCGCCCCCCGCTCCGCCGCTTGACAGTCACTCCGTTCATTTAGTATGGATGACTGACTAACTGGAGGGAGCATGACACCGACGGCGGCACTGGAGCGGCTTCACCGGATCGCGCACCGGCACTGGGCGGGGCAGGCGGCGACGGCCGGGCTGACCCATAGCGAGTTCGAGTACCTGCGCGCCATCAGGGAGCAGGAGCGGCGCAAGGTCGACCGCGACGATCACGGCCAGCACCTGCAGGACGTGGTCGCGGCGATGGGCGTCAGCAAGGCCTCGGCGAGCGCCATGGTCGTCAAGCTCGAGGAGCGCGGGCTGGTGCGCCGCGTCCCCTGCCTGATGGACGCCCGCGCCCAGCACATCCTGCTGACCGACGAGGGGGCGAGCCTGCTGCGCCGGGGCGAGGAGATCTATCGCGACGCGCTGCGGCACCTGTTCGACGGGCTGGAGGGCTACGACCGGGATGCCTTCCGCCGGGCGCTGCGGGATCTGGCCGACCTGCCCTGAGCCACCCGCCTGAGCCACCCGCCTGAGCGACCGGGCCCGAGCGACCGGGCCTGAGCAACTGGGCCAAAGCGACCGGACCACGGCTGCCGCAGGCAGTTGCCGCCACGCATTGGAAGAGAGGCCTCCTCCGGTGGCCTTTTCTTGACCCGCCTGCCCGTTCCGGTGACCGGCAAGAGGGACGCAGGGAGCCCGGAGGCAAGCAAGGAGCGCCGACGTTCTGTTCCCGGTCTCCTGAATCTTCCGGGTCTCCAGGGTCTCTTGGGTCTCTTGGGTCTCTTGGGTCTCTTGGGTCTCCGGGATCTCCCGGGTCTCCCGGGAGCCATGGGGCAGCAGAGCCCGATGTCCCTGTTGTTCAGTCAGTTTTACTGACTAACTTGTTATGAACAGACAAGAGACCCGCGCGAAAGCGTGTCCCGGCGGGAACGCCAAACAGGCCTCGCCCCCGGCAAGGTCCCGGGTTGAAAGGGAAGTCGAAGGAGAGGTTGAAGGAGGGAGCGAAGGTAAAACCGCAAGGAGCGATCGGGCTGCCCGCGCCCGCCTCCCGCTGGAGACAGGAGGCGCAAGCCCCGGGAGTGCGGTGACGTTCGTTTGCAAGGCTTACTACTGACGCAGCGGAAGAAACGATGAACGGGCAGGACGACCCGACGGCAAAGCGGAGGCGGTCAGGCGACCGGCCGGCTCCCGGCCATCGCCCACCCTTGGCGCCCCCCCGCCGGAGCGCCGCGCAGAGCGGGGGCCCATTCGTTTCCAGAGCGGGGCGGAGAGATCGGGGAGATCGCGTGCCTGCCCGGTCCGCAAGCGGCGACAACCACGTTCCCGCCCACTGACGGCAAAAGCACCATGCCCGACGGTGCCGGCCACAACCGCCGGGGTTGCCAATGGGTCCCGGTCAAGCCGGGGACGACGACGGAGAGGAAGGCCGGCACCGGAGCGCCACCAGCGGTGCGGTGGGACGACAGTCCTGGCACGACGCGTCGCCCGGCAGCCCTGCTCCGGGAAGCCGTGCCAGAACGGAAGGATGAAGCATGGAGTTCGTTTGCAAGACTGACTGACTGTCGCAGCGGAAGAAACGATGAACGGGCGGGACGACCCGACGGCAAAGCGGAGGCGGTCAGGCGACCGGCCGGCTCCCGGCCATAGCCCACCCTCGGCGGTCACCCCCGCCGGAGCGCAGCGCAGAGCGGGGGCCCATTCGTTTCCAGAGCAGGGCGGAGAGATCGGGGAGATCGCGGGTCTGCCCGGTCCGCAAGCGGCGACAACCGCGTCCCGCCCTCTGGCGGCAAAAGGCACCATGCCCGACGGTGCCGGCCACAACCGCCGGGGTTGCCAATGGGCCCCGGTCAAGCCGGGGACGACGACGGAGAGGAAGGCCGGCACCGGAGCGCCACCAGCGGTGCGGTGGGATGACAGTCCTGGCGCGACGCATCGCCCGGCAGCCCTGCTCCGCGAAGCCGCGCCAGAACGGAAGGATGAAGCATGAAGTTCGTTTGCCAGACTGACTGACTGTCGCCAAACCACCCGGCGCGAAACAGTGGCTCCGGCCGCTGGCCGCCGGACCGGGGAATGAACCGCCGGCTTGCAAATTCCGGCCCGAGAACACCGGTCCGAGAACACCGGTCCGAGAGTACCGGCCCGAAAACACCGGCCCGAAATACCGGCCCGAAATACCGGGGCGGGGCCGGGTGCTCCGGGCCACAAACCACGGCCGACGGCCCACGAACACCGGCTCGCAAGCACCGGCTGCCGATACGGCCCCGAGGCCGCCCCCAATCGGCCGCCACCGCCTCCCGGCGGCTGGCGGCAAACGACGCGCAGATACCCATCCCGGCCGGGCAGCCCTGCCCCGCCACAACCCGGCTTGCGCCCCGCATCAACCGGCCGCAAGCCTCCAGAAAGGACCAAGGAATGTCTTTTGAAGCTGCCCTGATCGGCGCCGCCATCCACCTGCTCTTCTGGGAGAAGCTCCCCGAATGGGGCACATGGTTCAACCGCTTCATCGCCGCCCTGCCCGCGCCGCTGCGCACGCTTTACGCCCAGTGGCGCTGCCCCTATTGCGCCGGCTTCTGGATCGCGCTCTGCCTGCACGGGGCGACCGGCCTGTCGACGCTCGCCGCGCTGGACGTCCTGCCCGCCTTCTGGGGAGAGCTGGCGACGCCGCTCGGCTGGTTCCTCGACGCGCTGGTCACCGCCGTGCTGATCCAGTTCATCGTGCTCGCCCTCGGCGCCATCCGCCTGCCGGCCATGCATGCGGCGATGCTGAAGAAGGAGTTCATGAAGGCCCGGGAGGGCTGACCGGCGAACCGGCCTGCAAGGCCGGGACGCCGATGCCTGCCGGCGCGCCTGTTTCGCATGCCGGCGGGCGTCAACGATGTTCGACGATCCGGTGCCGGCAAGACATTGGCCGTGCTAGGATTTCCGCGCGGACGATTCCGCGCGGAAATTCCCGGGGGGCGAGGAACAGGTGGCGACAGGCCGGACGGATACGGATCGGGCGGGCACGGACCGGACCGGCGGGGGCGTTGCCGCTCCCGCCCCCCGCCTGCAGGTGGCCGAACGCCGGCCAACCCGCTGGGCCCGGCCGCTGCGGCTCCATCTCAGCACCATCATCGTCGCGCTGCTGCTGGGCATCTCGCTGCCGCTGATCTGGCTCGCCCACGAGCAGGGCACGCGGCTTTCCACCCAGGCCGCCAGCCAGGAAATGCGCCTGCTGGCGCGCCGCGTCGCCACCCATTACGAGGCCGTCTTCAATGACGGGCTGGCGGTGGTCACCCTGGCCGCCGCCGCCGACACGCTGCTTGAGAACCCCTCGACCGACCTGGCAGGCGACATGGACGGCAAGGCGCGCTTCCTCGACCGGGCGCTGGCGACCTCCCCCCATATCGACGGGCTTTATGCGGGGCGCGCCGATGGCAGCTTCCTGCAAGGTGTCGGCGACAGGAGAGCCTGGCGCGAAACGCTCGACATGCCGCGGGGCACCGACCACGCGGTGCGCAGCATCCGTCCCGGCGCGGACGGCAAGCGCCGCGCGACCTGGCGGTTCCATGCCGCCGACGGCACGCTCCTTGCCCGCCGCGGCGGCGGCGAAACAGGCTACGACCCGCGCCGGCGGCCATGGTACCGGGCGGCCCTGGCGGCCGGGGGAGCCCCCGTCGCCGTCGGCCCCTACACGATGGCGACGACCGGCGAGCTGGGCCTGACCATCGCGGTTGCGGCGGCCGATGATCCCGGCACCGTCGTCGGCGCCGACGTGCTGCTGACGACCATCAGCGAACTGCTCTCGCGCGAGGCGGTCTCCCCCGGCGCCAAGGGCTATGTCTTCGACGACGACATGCGCCTCATCGTCCATTCCGACCCGGCCGTGATGGCAAGGTTGCTGCCGCAGCTGTCGGGCCGCTCGCGGCATGCGCGGGCGGATGTCGACGACCCGCTGCTGGCGACCGTGAGACCGCTCCTGGTCGCGCCCGGCGATGGCGGGCTCCACCGGATCAACATTGACGGCGCCCCGCATCTTGTCGCGCTGGAGCCCGTGGACGGCGTTGCCGGGCTTGCCGGGACCACCGTCGTCATCGCCGCGCCGCTGTCGGATTTCACCGCCGAGGCCGCGGCGCTGCTGAAGAAGGCGCTCGCCATCTCGGTGGCCCTGATCGCCGCCGGCATTTTCGCCTCGTTGCTGATCGCGCGGCTGGTCAGCCGCTCGCTCACCCGGCTCGCCGGCGATGCGGCGCGGATCGGCGAGCTCGATCTGGAGGCCGCCCCGCCGCTTGCGTCCTATGTGGAGGAGATCAACACGCTTTCCGGTGCCATGGCGACGGCGCGCGGCGCGATCCGCAGTTTCGCGCTCTACGTGCCGCGCGAGCTGGTGCGCAAGGTGATCGCCGCCGGCCGGCAGGATCCGGGCGCGGCGCTGCGCCAGCAGGTCACCGTCCTGTTCACCGACATTCGCGACTTCACCACCGTCTCCGAGCGCCATGCGCCGGAGGACGTGGTGGCGCTGCTGGCCACCTATTTCGAACGGCTGAACGGGGTCGTCGAGGCGCATGACGGGGTGATCGTCCAGTATCTGGGCGATTCCATCTATGCGATGTGGAACGCGCCGGAGGCCGATCCCGACCATGTCGACAAGGCCTGCCGATGCACGCTGGCGCTGGTTTCGGCCGTTGCCGCGCTCAACGCGGAGAACCGGGCGGCCGGCCTGCCGGAGCTTGTCACCCGCTTCGGCCTGCACACGGGCGTTGCCGTGGTCGGCAGCATGGGCGCGACGACGCGCCGCCAGTACACCGCCATCGGCGACACGGTGAACGTCGCCTCAAGGCTCGAGGGGCTGAACAAGGAATTCGGCACCACGGTGCTGGCCAGCGCCGCAATCCGGGACGCGGCGCGCGATCCCGCGCTCCGCTTCCGCCCGCTCGGGGCAGCGCAACTCAAGGGCCGCGCGGCGGAGATTGCCGTGTTCGAGCTGTCGGCCGTCTCCGACCGCTAGGCGCGGGCCCTAGTCCGTGCGGTCGATGCGGCCGCGCAGCTCGCGCAGTTCCTCGCGCAGCGCCCGCACCTCGGCCAGCACCAGGCCGGTCTCGTCGTGGATCGCCTGGCGGTCGGCCTCGGCGGTCTGGTCATGCTCCTGCTGCATCGCCGAGACGATGACACCGATAAACAAGTTGAGCACGGTGAAGGCGGTGCACAGGATGAAGGGCACGAACAGCAGCCAGGACAGCGGATAGACCTCCATCACCGGCCGCACGATGCCCATCGACCAGCTTTCCAGCGTCATGATCTGGAACAGCGTGTAGAGCGAGGCGCCGATCGTGCCGAACCATTCGGGGAAGGAAGCGCCGTAGAGCTTGGTCGTCATCACCGCGAAGACATAGAAGACCAGCGTCAGCAGCAAGACGATCGAGCCCATGCCGGGCAGCGCCGCGACGAGGCCGCCCACCACCCGGCGCAGCGAGGGCACCACCGAGATGAGGCGCAACACGCGCAGGATGCGCAGCGCGCGCAGCACCGAGAAGGCGCCGCTCGCCGGCATCAGGGCAACGCCGACGACGGCGAAGTCGAACAGGCTCCAGGGATCGCGGAAGAAGCGCGGGCCGTGCGCATAGATGCGCAAGGCGATCTCGACGGTGAAGACGGCCAGCACCGCCCGGTCGAGAAACACAAGGAAACCGCCGGCCGAGGCCATCGCCGCCGGGCTGGTCTCCAGGCCGAGGGTGACGGCATTGACGACGATCAGCGCGATGATCGCCGCTTCCCAGCGCCTGGATTGGACGAGGGCCTTGAGCCGTTCACGCATGTCTTCACTCTCCAGAACGCTTTCGTGCGGGGCGCGCGCACCTGCGGGGTCGCCGGACGGCACGAGAAGTGGTCATCGGCACCGCAAAATCAAGGAGAAAGCAATTTCGCGGGAGAGCCGTCAACAGCCGCCCGCGAGGCGCTTGACAGCTTGCCTGCCGCGCGCCGATATAGGCGGCTCAGGCGGGTATGATGTAATGGTAGCCTGTCAGCTTCCCAAGCTGAACGCGCGGGTTCGATTCCCGCTACCCGCTCCAGGTCATCCTCCCCCGGATATATTGGTTGGATCTCCGCCTGCGCGAGTGGCGCGGTGGGGTGGTGCGGGGTTGGTGTTGCCAGTTTGGAAAACGTGCCTGTAGGCTCAGACGGCCTATAGGCTGCGTCCTTGGTAGAGACCGCTGGGAATGAGAAATCTCGCTTCTGCCGATGACCCCGGAAGGGCTAAGAACTCTTGCCCGCCACCAAGGGCTGCAGTACTCTGCGAAATTATCGGCTAAAAAAATGAAGCTCAACTACTCACCATCGAAAAAATATTCGGTTCAGCCAAATTTAAAGACCAATGCGCTTGATCAAGGACGACGACCTCAAGGAGATTACGCCCACACCTGCAACATGCTCGGCATCGCCGGAGCATGTCACCAGCGGTGTGCCGGTCCCCAAGGTCATGCGCATCCGCACCTTCAGTCCCGACGATTGGGAAGATTTCATAGAAGAATGGTCCACGAGCCTGTCGGCTACGTACCTTAAAGTAAGGCGTTTTGGTGGATCGGGCGATCTCGGTGTCGATATTGCCGGTTTTACGTCAGAGTTTGGTTTCCAGGGCATCTGGGACAACTATCAGTGCAAGCGCTATGATCATCCCCTGCGTCCTAGCGATATCTGGGTCGAGATTGGGAAGGTCATCTACTACTCGTTCAAAGGGGGGTATCTTCCGCCAAGGCAGCATTTTTTCGTGGCTTCGCGTGGTATCGGCACGTCCCTCGAACAATTACTCAACAAGCCAGATAAGCTCAAATTTAAGGCACGTGAAAACTGGGAAAAGCACTGCGAAAAGGCGATCACTTCAACCGAAAAAATACCCCTTATCGGTGATTTCGAAGTTTACTTCGACGCTTTTGACTTCAGCATCTTTACGTCGAAATCTCATGTCGAGTTGATCGAAGATCATAGCACGACCGGCTATCACGCCGTTCGGTTCGGTGGAGGTCTGCCACCACGTCCGAACCCAGACAAGCCGCCCGCGACTCCTGCGCAAATGGAAAGCCGTTACATTAGGCAACTCCTTAACGCATATGGTGATCATTTGGGCGCACCTATGAGCGACCCGGTTGCACTTGACGCCCATGCTCCGATAAAGCGCGATTTCCTTCGACAACGAGAACGCTTCTACCATGCCGAATCCCTGCGCAATTTCGCACGAGACACCGTGCCGAAGGGAACGTTCGCGGCGCTACAAGATGAAGTTTGCCATGGGGTCATTGATATCTGTGAGGGGCATCACCTAAACGGGCTCGAAAGGATGCGCGCAACGATGACACAGGCAGCAGCGCTCTCGCTCACGGCAAACCCCCTCTCATCTGTGACCAAGAAGCAGGACTGCCAGGGGATCTGCCATCAGTTGGCCAACGAAGATCGATTAACGTGGGTCCCGGACGATGGATAGCGATCACAGCCCCTCACCATTCAATAGCACGCTGGAGACCGGTGTTCGGTCGCTGGCGATTCTGCATGCCGCTTATCCTGCCGCCTTCGATCTTCAGCGCTTGGTTGAGATGGACTACCTCGTCGTGCATTCAGGTGACGCAGGGGGGCCGGAAAGCCTGCACGCCCCATTGCCCCTGCGTGCTGGCGAGTTGCTGGTTCGCCACGGACTGATTGAAAAGGGGCTAATTTTGATGATGAGTCGTGGACTTGTGCGGCGGTTACTTGCGCAAGAAGGATTCAACTATGTAGCCGGCGAGGCTGCCGCCCCTTTTGTTGCCTCCTTGAACGACGAATATTCTTCAGATCTGAAAGAACGGGCTGCATGGGCCGTGCAGCGCTTCGCCGATATGCCTACTGAAGAGGTGCGTCGCTTCACACATCAGTTCTTCGCGCGCTGGTCTAGCCAGTTCCAGTCCATCCCCATGCTAGGAGATGGCGCATGAGCGATGCCTATCTCCAACTTCGAAACATCCGCTTCCACGGCCCAAAGGCCAAAGCGGAGCTGGAGTTCAAATCGGGCGTCAATGTTATTTGCGGCGCTTCCGACACCGGAAAATCTTTTCTGGCAGATTCGATCGACTTCATGTTGGGTGGTTCAGCACTGAAGGAGATCCCAGAACGAGAAAAGTATGATCAGATCAGCCTTCGCCTGGCGGCAATCGGAGGCGATGATTTCAAATTGCAACGCTCAATGTCCGGCGGCAATTTTCAACTTTTTGATCTGAGTGAAGGCGATGATTCCGCACCCAAAACACTCAAACAGAACCACGCGCACGACAGAGAAGATAACCTTTCGGGTTATCTCCTAGGTAAGATCGGCCTCCTTGGAAAGCGTATCCTCAAGAGTAAAGCCAAAGGAACAACACAGAGCCTGAGCTTCAGAAATCTTGCGCGGCTCGTTATCGTCCAAGAAGGCGAAATCCAGCGGACCGGCTCGCCCTTCTGGAGCGGCCAGTACACGACCCAAACCTCCGAGATAGCCACGGTCAAACTCCTTCTGACAGGTATCGACGACTCTTCGGTTGTGCCCGACGCCGATCAATCTCCCGACAATTCCCGCCAAATAGCACTCATCGATGAACTTCTCTCCGACCTACAGACGGAGATAGAAGATCTCGGCGAAGATAAGACAGATCTGGAAGAGCAACTTGAGCGACTAGAGCGATCAATTGAAAACAGACGCGAAGAACTTTCTATTTCGCAAAAGACGCTCGATACGCTTGTAAGCGAACGCCGGAATTTATTCGAAGGAAAGCAGGAAGTCTCGGACAGGCTCGATGAAATCAGCGATCTCTTTGCCCGCTTTGAGCTGCTTTCGGACCACTACGATGTTGATCTCAAGAGGCTGACAGCCATTCAAGAAAGCGGCTCGATGTTTGTCCACGTCGAGCAAGTGGCTTGCCCGCTTTGTGGCGCAGAGCCCGACGCGCAGCACCTTCAAGAGACATGCGATGGCGATGTTGAGGCCATCGTCGCGGCTGCAACAGCTGAAATCGGAAAGATTCAACGCCTTCAATCAGAACTTGACTCAACTATCTCGGATTTGAACGCAGAGTTTGAAGAACTCCAGGAGTCTTTGAACAACGTCGACGCTGAGTATGATGCGCTGAATAAAAAAATCCAGGAATCCGTTTGGCCAGATGTAACCGGAGTTCGAGCTTCTTTTTCGGCGCTCATAGAAGAGCGTTCAATTGTCCAAAAAGCTACTGACCTGTTTGTGAGGCACAACAATCTCACTGTCCGAAAGAACAGATTACTGGATGAAGAAGCTGGAAACGACCCAAAAAATACGGACGTGGTGACTGGAATACCCGAGTCGACCGCATATAGCTTCTCATCAAAGGTCTCCGAAATATTAAAGGCATGGCATTTTCCCGGAGAATGCCATGTTTATTACGATAAAAGCTCGTCCGATTTCGTCATCGACGGAAAGCCGAGATCAAGCCGGGGTAAAGGTCTTCGCGCGATCACACATGCCGCAGTGAACATTGCATTGCTCGAGTTCTGCCAGTCGCGCGGTCTATCGCATCCCGGGTTCGTTGTTCTCGACTCTCCGTTGCTTGCCTATTTCAAGCCTGAAGGTGATGAAGACCTAGCTCTGAAGGGTACAGACCTGAAAGAGCGCTTTTATGACTATCTCATAGAGCACCACGGTCAGGACAGCCAAGTCATCATCATCGAGAACCAGCATCCGCCCGCGCGCATTGAGGAGAAAGTGGTTCTGACTGTGTTTACGGGTAATCCCAACACCGGTCGATTCGGACTACTCTAAGTGGCGTATATCACCTGCATTTAACAAGGATGGCGGCTTCGGGCGCGCTCGGCCACCAGCGTTGGCGAAGGGTTTGCGACCTTCTGCCCGTGTGCCCTCGCTCCCGAATGCTGCCGGCGGCGTCTCGGCGTGCCGCCGTGCCGCGCGGTCGAAAGAGCGTGCACAGTGCAAGGACGGCGCAGCGCTCCACACCCGCCGTGACCGCCTCGCATCTCACGCCTGCCGAGGTTGCCAATGGATCCCCGGTCAAGCCGGGGATGACCTCCCGAGAAGGGGCAGTCCCCTTCCC
>NZ_JASHIK010000036.1 GCF_030733745.1 Stappia sp. MMSF_3263
CCCGCCCGGACGTTTCCGGTGCGGGGCCGACGCGCGCAAGGATCCTCAGGACGCAAGCAACTCCTTCAGCTTGGTGTCGAGAAAGGCAACGTCGACCGGGTTGGTTCCCGGACCGCCGGCGAAATGGCCCCAGATCGACTCGATGGGGACCAGTTCGGCGTTCGGCATGTTGGCCACCTCGAACGCGCTGTCTTCCGGCGGGAAATAAAGGTCGGTGCGGCCCGGCATGACGAAGGCCTTGGCCTTGATCGCCGCGAGCGCCGCCCTGAAGTCACCATTGTAGAGCGGGTTGTCGCTGATGTCGCCGTTCTGCCAGGTCCACAGCATGGTCAGCAGGTTGTTGGCATCCTTGGGCAGGAAAAACCCCTCCCAGAAAGCGACGAGAAAATCCTCCAGCGACGAGAACCCGAGCACCTTCAGGTCGAGCTCTTCGCGGTAGAAAGCCTGCGAGAAGCCCCAGCCGGCATAGACCCTCGCCATGGCGCGCAGGCCCCGCTCGGGCTTCTTCTCGTACCAGCCCTCGTTCCAGGCCGCATCGGCCGTCAGCGCCGCCTTGACCCCCTCGAGAAAGACGAAATTGTGCCGCGAGCACTTCGCCGAACCGCAGAACGGCGCGATCCGCTCGACCATGTCGGGATACATCGCCCCCCAGTGGAAGGTCTGCAACGCACCCATCGACCAGCCGACAACGAGCGGCAGGCGTTCGATGCCGAATTTTTCCGTCACCAGCCGGTGCTGGGCGCGGACGTTGTCATAGGCGGTGACGTTGGGAAACCGCGCCGCGTTGTACGGTTCGCTTGTATTGCTCGGGCTCGACGACAGCCCGTTCCCGATCATGTTGGGAATGATGATGAAATACTTCTCCGGATCGAGCGCCATCCCCGTTCCGACCAGCCACTCGTTGTCCATGTGCTGGCCCGAATACCAGGTCGGGTAGACGATGGCGTTGTCGCGCTTCGCCGACAGCGTTCCGAACGTCTTGTAAGCGAGATGCGCGCCGCGCAGGGTTGCGCCACGCTGCAATGTGAAATCGCCAAGGTCGAAAATCTCGTAATCGAGGCTCATCTGGGTCTCCGGTTTGGACTGCGGCGCGGAGCGCCGTAAGCAAGGGCCCGCCCGCGGCCGGTGGGAAGAGCAGCCGCGGGCGGATGCGGTCAGGCCGACGCCTTGGCGGGCGCGGCCGTGAAGGATATGACCGCATAGGCGATGCCGCCGGCCAGCCCGGCGCAAATGGCCGTGGACAGCTGCGGAGCATAGAACTCGACGCCGAAGGCAACCAGCGAGCCGATCCCCCAGGCAAGGAAGGCTCCTCCCCGCCAGTCTCGATCGATCACCGCGTTGCGGCGGGTCCAAAACTGGTCGACGATGATGATCGCCCCGATCGGCGGCACCAGGATGCCGAGCAGCGACAGCCACTCGATGAAGAAGGCCCACACGTTGCCCGCGGCAACCACGATGCCGATGGCGCCCAGCACCACCGCCATCAGCCGCATGTGGCTGCCCACGATCCGCGACCAGCCCGTGGCCGCATTGTAGAGACAATGGGCGCAGACCGAACCAAGGTTGCAGTAGAGAAACAGGAAGGCCAGCACGCTCAGGAATGTCAGTTGCTTGGCATTCATGTAGCCGAACATGTTGTCGGCGCCGAACGGATTGGCATCCGGCACAGCGAGAGCCGCGGTCGTCACGCCGCCGACGAGCATGGCGACCAGATTGGCGAAGGGAAAGGCGCTGAACGTCGCCACGATCGAGCTCTTCGTGTCGGCTGCCCAGCGGTTGAAGTCGGCGGTCACCGTGCCCGCGTCGATGAACAGCGCGATCACCACCGTCAGCCCGACGCCCATCGACATGGTGGCCACGCCGTTGTTGCCCGGATAGGCGGCGATCGCCTCCCAGGTCGTCGTCGAGGCCGCGTCGAACATGACGTAGAGGCCGAGCACGACGAAGAGCGGCACCGAGACGAGGCCGATGGCATGCAGGCCGCGCACCCCGACAAAGGTGATGCCGATATAGAGCGCACCGGCGATCACCGTCATCACCACATAGTTGAGATCGTAGGCGGTGCTGATCAGCGCGCCGGTGATGCCGGTCTGCACGGCGTACCAGCCGAGCAGCAGCGTCGACAGCAGGCCCGAGGCCAGCACATAGCCCTTGCGGCCGAAGACGATGCTGGCGAGCAGCGAGAAGTTCAGCCCCGTCCGCGTCCCCAGCACGCCCAGCGCGCCGACATAGGCGAACATGATGGCATTGCCGATAATCATCGCGGTCAGCGCATCGGAAAAGCCCATGCCAAGCACAAGCAGGGATCCGGTCATGGCCCCGGTGATGATCATCGGGAACCCGATCCACACAGTGGTGACCGAGAACATGCTGCGCCGCGCGGTCAGCGGAACGGCGCTATGCTCGTACTCGGCCCCCAAGACATGGTCGACATCCGCTTCCACGGCTTCGGCCCCTTTTGACAATTTCGACATGCACACCCCCCAACGGACACCGGGGCGGGAAGGCTCCCCCCGTGAATGTCCGGCCTGCCCGGCAACCGCGGCCTTGTTTTTTGTTGCCGCCCGGTTGCCCGACTTGAACGGTCCATCTGGACCAGAAACGCAAAAAGGCCTCCGCATGGCTCCTGTGAAGGAGGCATGTGGAGGCCTTTTTGCCTGCGATATCGGACAGCGCCGTTGCTGCCGCCCGACCATTCAGTCAGGCAATTGTTACACTAGACGCCGTTTTTTTTTGTGTCAATTGCGCGACACGGCCATCGCACGAGCTTTTCGTGCGATGGCCGGGAGCCGTTCTCACCCCTGCAGTGTCGTGCTCACCATCAGGTAGAGCACGATGAACAGCGGCGGGATGTTGAGGAAGGCATCGCCGAACAGGAACAGCTTGAGGAAGAAGAACAGAAACGCCGCGTAGAGCGAGACCGCGAAGGGCATCAGGAACGCTGGCGTCATCGGCGCGGTCAGGGCGAGCAGCGGGTCGGTCAGCTTGCGCAGCACCACGAAGAAGGTGATGTCGCGATCCGCCCCCACGACAAGCTCCAGAATGCCGCGCGAGAACAGAAAGGCGGCGATCGCGGTGAGCGCGTAGGTGCCTCCAAGGAAGACGGCGACCTCGGTCGGCGCGCCGCCGAGAAGAAAGGTCGCGACCGCCAGCAGATAGGTGCCGACGAGCAGGAGAATGCCGCTGAGCGCGGAAGCTTTCATGGGGAATGTCCGATCCGGAATGAAAACGCAGGGCCCGGAGGCCCTGCGTCATGTCTATAGCGGGTTCGTCAGTGCGTTTGAACCATCATCGTGCCGCCTTTCGGCAGACGCAGACGATCGACGAAGTCCTGCATTTCCTCGCTCGGTTCCGGCGTCACCAGCGACACCACATAGGTGACGATGAAGGCAACCGGGACACCGAACACGCCGGCGGAGATCGATGCGACGCCGAACCACTTGATCTCGTCGCCCGTGCCCTTGACGAAGTCAAAGCCGTAGACGTTGCCGATCAGGTAGTACATCGTCGTAAGGAAGCCGGCGGCCATGCCGAGCACCGCGCCCATGTTGGTCGTCCGCTTCCACCACACGCCCATGACGAGCGGGGCGAAGAGGCCGGCCGCGGCGATCGAGAACGCCCACGCCACCATCGACAGGATGTCGGACGGCTTGGTGCGCGCCAGGAACGCCGCCGCGAGAGCGACCACCACAAGAAGGATCTTGGCGACCATCAGGCGACGCTTCGAGTCGGCCTTCGGATCGATCATCTTGTAGTAGACGTCGTGCGACAGGGCATTGGCGATGGCCAGAAGCAGGCCGTCGGCGGTCGACAGCGCCGCAGCGAAACCGCCCGCGCCCACGAGACCGACAACCCAGATCGGCATGCCGGCGATCGACGGGGTCGAAAGCACGATCATGTCGTTGTTCAGCTTCAGTTCCGTGTACGGGAAGCCAGTGGTGAACCCCTTGGCCTCGCAGGCCGCCTGGATCGCCGCAACGGTCTCCGCCTTGACGCCGCAGATCGTCACCAGCTGGTGGCCGGCGATGGAGCCCCACTGGGTCATCCACTCCGGAATGGCCGTGAAGGCAAGCTGGTAGCTTGCATCCGCGCCGGCTGCCACGAAGAGACCCATCAGGTTGAACTTCGAGAAGGCGGCATAGGCCGGTGCCGTGAAGTACAGCAGGAAGATGAAGAACAGCGACCAGCCGACCGACTTGCGTGCCTCACGGACCGTCGGGGTCGTGAAGAAGCGCATCAGGATGTGCGGCAGCGAAGCGGTGCCGACCATCAGGCAGAAGATCAGGAAGAAATAGTCGCGCGGGCTGTAGGTCTGGAACGGCGCGACATGCGTCCGCGTGACCTCCAGGAGCTGCTCGTACTGCGAGATCTGCGCCAGCGCACCGCCATAGGTGAGCTGCGGGATCGGAATGCCGAACTGAACGGTCGACATCCAGATGGCCGGAAGCAGATAGGCGACGATCAGCACGATGTACTGCGCCACCTGCGTCCACGTCACGGCCTTCATGCCACCCAGCATCGAGCACACGAGAATGCCCGCAAGGCCGGCGAAGACGGCATAGCGGAAGTCGATCCCGAGGAACTGCGAGGCGATGATGCCCGAGGCATAGACCTGGGCGGTGATGTAGGTGAAGGAGCAGCAGAACAGCACGACGATGCCGACGAGGCGCGCCATGTTGCCGCCGTAGCGGGTGCCGAGGAAGTCGGGCACCGTGTAGGCGCCGAACTTGCGCAGATACGGCGCCAGGAGTACCGCCACGAGCACGTAGCCGCCGGTCCAGCCGAGCACGAAGGCAAGGCCGTCGTAACCGAGCACGAAGAGCGTGCCGGCCATGCCGACGAAGGAGGCGCCGGACATCCAGTCGGCGCCGGTCGCCATGCCGTTGTAGACCGCGGGCACGGAGCGCCCGGCGACGTAGTATTCGGACACCTGCGCGGTGCGCGACATGATGCCGATGAAGGCATAGATGCCGATCGTCGCGGCCATGTAGCACCACAGGATGATGTGGTCCGGCACGCCGATCGTGGCGAAGATCGCCATCAGCGCGACGAAGAATGCAAAACCGCCGACATAGATGCCATAGATCTTGCCAAGGTTGTCGGTGAAATCACCCTTCATTGAAAAGCCCATCGGTGATCCCCCTTAGTCTTCGGCAACGCCGAATTCCTCGTCGATGGCGTTCTGGCGCGCGGCGAACCAGAAAATCAGCACGACGAAGACGATGAGGGATCCCTGCGCGGCCATGTAGAAGCCAAGCGGGAAGCCCAGGATGACGACGTTGTTCAACGCCGACACGAAGAAATGGATGAAGAAGCTGAAAACCGCCCAGACCGCCAGCGTCACCCACATCAGGTTCCGCGTCTTCGTCCAGTGCGCCTCCGCCACTTCCGGTGGCAGTTTCTCGGTCAAGGTAAATCCTCCCACTGATGCATTCCGTTGGCTGATCGACCTTCGTCAGCCCCACCCTCTCCGGCGCAAGATAATCCTAAAGTCGAATTGTCGATCCTCCCGACTTTTCGCACTAGCAGCATGAATTATATTGCGGCGCAGAGATACTTGCGCGCCAAGGTTATTCTGTTCAATGTAGAAAAGGGAAGTTATCCGAAAGACTAATCGGCAAATCCCGGCAAGGGAGCCGAACCGCAGGGAGAAACGCCAAGTGCTTGAATTGATTGGGACCTTGATGCCGCGCCGCAAACGCTCGGACTGGCCGGCTGCCGTCGAGGCAATCCGGGCCGGCGCCGCATTCCTGGCCCAGGGCGCCAGCTACTCCTACTTGCGGGCGCGCACATTGCTCGCCGGCCCCCGTCTGTTCCAGGACGAGGGATTCGGCCTGGCCCTGCAAATCTGCAAATGGGAGGCTTTCGCTGTTGCGGTGCAGGACCTGATTCTGATCATCGAGGCCGACCACAGGGACAGTCTGCCGGCGGATCCGGTGCGCCGGGCCAGGGTGCTCGGCGAGCTTTACCGCGAGGTGCTGGCCAGGGAAGAGATGCCCGAGCACCGGGCCGACAAGGGGTGGAGCGACCTGATCGCCGAGTTCGACACCCGGCTTGATGTCTACATGGCCAAGCCGCCGCTCAAGCCCGATGCGATTTCCATCGCCACGGCCATGCGCCTGCTCGATCACGCGCCCATCGACAAGGCGGTGCGCGAGGCCGACCAGATCATGGTCGTCAACAATGTCGCCTTCCGTTTCATCGACTACCAGGCAACCCTGCGCAAGCGGATCGACCTGGAGGCCTTCGCCGCGCAACTGGCGGAGCGGATGGCGGCCCTGCCGTGATCTTCGGATCGGCCGGGAGCGGCAACGGCCAGCGCGCCGGCGCCACTCCCCTGATCGGGCTTGATGTCGTTGTCCTGGACACGGAGACAACCGGCCTCGACATCCGCAAGGATCGCATCGTGCAGATCGGCGCGGTGCGGATGGAAGGCGTCGAGATCCAGGCCGACAAGCGCTTTGAACGGCTGGTCGACCCCGGCATTCCCGTCCCGGACGTCTCGCGACGGGTGCACGGGCTTGGCGATGAGGACGTGCGCGGTGCACCCGGTTTCGCCGAGGTCGGCCCCGAACTGCTCGCATTCATCGGCGATGCGGTTGTCGTCGGTCATTCGATCCATTTCGATCTCGCCGTTCTGCGTCACGAGGCCGACCGTCACGGCATCGCCTGGCGCGAACCGCGCGCCCTCGATGTCGCGCTGATGGTCGCCGGACTCGACCGCGAGATGATCGACACCTCGCTCGACGGTCTGGCACTTGGCCTCGGCATCCCGATCGAGGGCCGGCACACCGCCATCGGCGACGCGCTCGCCACCGCCAGGATCTACTCCGCCTTCAATCCGCGGCTGCTGGCCAACGGCATCCGCACCCTTGCCGAGGCCGAAAACCTCTGCCGCAAGCCCGCCGGCCTGATTGCGCGCCAGGAGGAGGCCGGCTGGTTCGCCCGTCCGACGGACCGGCCCGATTTCTCCCGTGCCACGCTGAAGACCGGTAGCCAGCGGGCCATAGACAGCTTCCTCTATCGTCAGCGGCTGGGCGACGTGATGAACAGCCCGCCGATCTCGATCCATGCGCAGGCAAGCCTGCACGATGCCGCGCGCCTGATGGCCGAGCGCGGCATCGGCTGCCTCATCGTCGATCCGGTCGATGCCGGCGACGAACCGGGCATCCTCACCGAACGCGACGTGCTGCATGCCCTTGCCCGCGAGGGAGGGGCCGCCTCCGCGGTGACCGTCGGCAGCGTCATGAGCCATCCGGTGATCAGCGCCCCGGACGAGACCTTCCTCTACCGGGCGCTCGGTCTGATGGCGCGCCGCAACCTGCGCTATATCGGCGTCACCGACGCGACCGGACGGCTGGCCGGCGTCTTCACCCTGCGCACGCTGCTGCGCAAGCGGGCGCTCGCCACCCTCACCGTCGGCGACGAGATCGCCACCGCCAAACGCCCGCGCGACCTGGCCCGCGTGCAGGCCGCCCTGCCCTCGCTCGCCTCGGGCCTGCTCGCCGACGGACAGGACGCTCGCCAGGTGGCCCAGATCATTGCTGCGGAAGCCCGTGCGATGACCGCGCGCGCCGCCGAGATCGCGGAAGCGGAGCTCGCCGAGGCCGGGCATGGCGCTGCGCCGGCCGACTATGCGCTGCTCGTGCTGGGCTCGGGCGGGCGCGGCGAGAGCCTGCTGGCCCCCGACCAGGACAACGCGCTGGTGATCGCCGACGGCTATGACGGCGACCTCGATGCGGCCGACGACTGGTTCACCCGCTTTGCCGCCCGGGTCAACGAGATCCTCGACCGCGCAGGCATCCCCTATTGCAAGGGCGGCGTCATGGCGAAGAACCGGCAATGGCGCCGGCGCCTGGGTCCCTGGCTCGACGAGGCGCGCAACTGGGCCGCCCGCCCGACACCGCAGTCGCTGCTCAGCGTCGACATCTTCTACGATTTCACCCCCGCACATGTGTCCGGCAAGGGCGGAGCCCGGCTGGCCGCCGAACTGCGCCGCGAGACCATGGAGATCGCCAAAGGCTCGCTCGCCATGCTGCGGGCGCTCGGCGCATCCGCCGGCGGACACGCGCCCCCGCTCGGCCTCTTCGGCAGGATAAAGAAGGACGACAAGGGCCGCGTCGACCTGAAGACCGGTGGATTGCTGCCGATCGTCTCCGGAGCGCGGGCGATCGCCCTGCGCCATGGCGTCAGCGACCTGTCGACACCGCAACGGCTTCTTCAGGCAGCGGCAAGGGCCGGACGCTCGCAGGCCGACGCCGAACTCCTCGCCGACATCCACGCCTTCCTGATGCGTCTCATCCTGAGCCAGCAGATTGCCGACCTGGAGGCGGGCATTTCTCCCTCGAACCGGGTCGACCTTTCCTTGATCGGCCACCGGGAGCAGGACGAACTGCGCGAGGCGCTCGGCCGCATCGACCTGATCAATCACATGCTGCAGGACCTGTTGCAGGGGCTGTAGCGTCGTCGGCGTTGGGCTTGCCGCATCGGATATCGCAGGCTTGAGAGCTGCTCTGCAAAAACAACAATCAAAACGATAGACTGAAATTCACTTCCTTGAATTCCGGAGTTCGTCCGGGACGTTCCGTGCAGTGAAACGGCCTCCACGGTCAGGAGGCCAGGCTGTGCGGGCATTCGGGATTCCCGCGCCCATCGGACGATGGCTTCGGTCGGATGCAGTCCGCCGCCAGCCCTGCTGTTTCGGAATAGGTTTCACCGCCGGCGGACGACACCAGAACGTCCGGTCGCTTCTCCTCGTTCACCTCAAATTATCTTGACACAAAGATATATTGCGCCCATATATCTTTGCGTGAAGATAAATGCGGCACTCGGACAGGGGAATGATCATGACGACAGCAATCGCAGGCGTTGCACCGGGGCGTGGCGGAAACCTGATCCTCCAGATGCTGTTGTGCTCGTTCCTCTGGGCAAGCGCGTTCCTGTTCCTGAAGATCATTGGCACGAACCTTTCGCCGCTGGCCTTGACCGCGGTGCGCGGGCTCATGGGAGGCGCATTGCTTGCCGCCTGGATCGGGCTTCACCATCAGCGGGTCCTGCCGCGCGGGCGTGAATGGAAGGATTGGATCGTCCTCGGTTTCCTGCAAGGCGTGGTGCCCAACACACTGACGGCCTTTGCCTTGACCCAGATATCAGCCGGCCTGACCTCGCTGAGCCAGGCGATGACTCCTCTGATCGTCGCGGTGTTGGCCCAGGCTGTCTTTGCAGACGAACGATTGACGGCGCGCCGCACGGTTGGGCTTCTCACCGGGTTCAGCGGCATGATCCTGCTGATCGGACCGGCTGCGTTCGGCAATGCACACGCCAGTCTTCCCGGCATCGCATCGATGCTCGCCGTCGCCTTCAGCTATGCCCTGGGCACGCTCTATGTGCGCACTGTCCCGTCACCGACACCGATCCGCCTTGCCTATGGCCAGCAGCTTTTTTCCGGCTTGCCGACATTTGCCGCTGTGTGGGCGATGAGTGGCCTGGGTGCATTCGCCGGCGTGCAGGACGTGATCCTGCCTCTCGCCTTGCTCGGCGTTTTCGGCACGGCACTGCCGATCGTCCTCTACATGCGCATTCTGAGTGTCGCCGGCCCGACGGTTGGCTCCATGAACGGATACTTCCTGCCGCCCTGGACGATCCTGCTCGGCTTCGTGTTTCTGGGCGAAGCACTCAGCCTGCGCGAGATGTCCGCCACGGCGATCGTGCTGGCGGGGGTGGCGATCGTCTCGGCAAGAGCGGGTTCGGTTGAACGGTTGTTGTCTGCGTTCGCCCGGAAGCTTGCCGCCCGCAGGCCGGACGGAGACGTGCCGCAGGCATGCGGATGACCGTGAAGACCGGTAACAGGAAGAACCAACGTCAGACGGGAAGGCGCACGATGCTGACATCCGCGCTTTTCGAACGGGGGCTGGTGGACGAGCTTCTGCCACCTGTCTCTCCGGTTCTGCTTGGGCGGGGCAAACACTTCCTTTCAGACAGTATCGCCCCGCGCAACGTCACTCTTTAAGAACCGGGGCCGCGTCCTCGGGCGTTATCATCAACGCCTGTCGTCACACCGGATCGTTGCCCGCTGCCGCCATTGTCGGGCAGGCAACCGAAGGCCAAACCTGACCGAACAAGGCCGCGCGCCCAACGCGACCTCCAGGTCCTGCCATCGCCCGGGGCCAAGAGCTCCGGCAACGCCCGTCCCTAAAGCTGCGCCGCCATTGCCAGCCCCACCACGGCAAGCATGCTGAGCGCCATCAGGATGTTGATTGCCCGGTTGACCCGGTCCGGCAGGTCCATCCGCCGCAGGGCGATACCCGCCCACAGCCAGCCCAGATGGATGGGGATCCAAATCGCGTTGATGATCGCGAATTTCAGTCCGATCTCGGCAAGCGGCGCGCCGGAGAAGAACGCGAACCCCGAAAAGAAGGCCGCGTTCACCGCATAGGCCTTCGGGTTGATCGGCTGCAAGGCAAGGCCGTTCCAGAACCCGGGTGCGCGTTTCGGACTGATGAACGCGATCCGACTGCCGGCCAGCGCTATGCGCGCGGCAAGGTAGAGCAGATAGGCAACCGACGCCCAGAGCAACACCGCGCGCAGCCACGGCACCGCCAGCGCGGCCGCCGCCAGTCCGGACACGACGAGAATACCGACCAGATTGTTGCCGACCCAAAGGCCGCCGACATAGGCAAGCCCCGCCCTTGCGCCGAAGGCTGAGCCGATGCCGGCCGTGGACAGGACGCCAGGACCCGGCGTCGCGATCAGGAAGAAGACGGCAAACACGAATTCGATCACGGCCTCGGCCTCGCGTGCCTGCACAGGGACCGGCATGACCGCGAAGCTGCGCGCAAGGAGGTGGCTACTGCCCGCCTCACTGCGCGAACCGGCCGGGATCGAGCGCGGCGACGACCGCATCGGGAAGCGAAGATCGGCGACCAAGAACAAGATCCGCGGCCAGTCGCGACAGGGCCGGCGAGGTCTGGATGCCGTACCCCCCCTGCCCGGCAAGCCAGAAGAAACCGTCTGCCTCCGGCGAGAAGCCGGCAACCGGCGTGCGGTCGGGTGCGAAGGTGCGCAGGCCCGCCCAGCTCCGCTCCACCCGGGTCACGGCGACGGTGGTCGCCTGCTCGAACCGGTCGAGACCCTCGGCCAGGACCATGTCCTCGGGCCATGCGTCATGCGGCTCGACCGGATCCTCGTCGGCCGGCGAGACGAGCAGCTTGCCGGCCTCCGGCTTGGCGTACCAGCGCTCCGAGGCGCTCACCACCGCAGGCCAGGAGGACACATCCATCCCCTCCGGCGCCGGCAGGATCGCCGCCGAACGGCGATAGGGCACAAGCCCCAGCGGCGCCAGCCCGGCGAGCCCGGCGATCCCGTCCGCCCAGGCTCCGGCGGCATTGACCACCACCGGCGCTTCCCAGGTCTCGGCGCCAGCCTTCACCCGCCAGACATCGCCCTGCTTCTTGATCTCCACGACAGGGGCGGAGGTGACGACCCGCGCACCGTCGTGGCGGGCGCTGCGCGCATAGGCCTGCAGCAGCCGGTCGACATCGATGTCGGCAGCGCTCTCCTCATAGGCCGCCGCCGCGATGCCGTCGGCGCGCAGAATGGGGAAGAGTGCCTGCGCCTGCGCGATGCCGATCTCCTCGAGCCCGTCCGCGCCGTCGCGATAGGCAGCGAACTTCTCCATCTCGTCCGCACGCGCCACGACGAGTTCGCCGCGCGGAGACAGGAAGCTGTTGTCCGAGAATGCGCCGCCGGTCGACAGCAGATGGAAGGATGCCCCGTTCAGCGCCCGCAGGGTCGCATTGCCGTAATTGCGGATGAAGATCGCCGCCGAGCGGCCGGTTGCATGCCGGCCGGGCGTGTCCTCCGCCTCCAGCACCACGGTCTTGGCGTCCCGTCCGAGATGCGCGGCGGCGCCGACACCGGCAATGCCGCCGCCGATGATCAGGCAATCGCAGGTATGGGCCACTTGCTCCTCCCGGTTGAAAATAGAGCTTGTCTTCAGCCTGAGAGAAAAACTTGCCCGTCTTTGCAAATTCCGGACGAGCAGACGCTCCGGCCAACTCCCGCAAAGGAGGTATCCAATTGATGGATATAGAAAAAATGCTGCCCCCTCAAGCCAACCCGGCGGCAATGCCGAAAACCCTGCGTCAATCATGGAATCGAGGGGCGAACTGGCCGTCCTCGTCAGCATTGACAGCCCATGACCTGCTCAGTACCAATTTCAAGATTAACTTCTTGTTTACTTCAGTGATCGTTCAGAACACGGATTATCCCTGACGATCGCAGCCGGGGGGACGTTCTCGATGCCGACCGCAACAATCACTCAGCTTTATGGTGGCAGTGTCAGCGACTATTACATCGCGCTTGGCATCATCGAAGGCACGATAGCCGCCGGCGACAGCACCAGCGGTACGCTGATAGGCTCAGATCCCAACCTGCGGGTCGAGATCACCGGCAGCGGCTTCACCTATGACGGCACGCCGACCTACAACGACGGCGAGGCCGTCGACGGCGGCACGATCACCCAGTTCGACTTCTATGTGAACAACGTCCTCGCCCTGACGATTTCGGGCCTGTCGATGAGTGCGGCGGCCCTCGCCTCGGCTCTCACCGACATCCACGTCAGCGGCGACGAAACCGCCTTCAACGCCCTGTTCGACGTCTATGACATCAACTACGACGGCACCGGAATTTCCGGATACACGGTGATCGACGTGCCCGGCTCCGCCGGCAATGACACCTATGCATTCGGGCCTTCCGAGGACATTTATGTGGTTCCCGAAGGCGGCGCCGACACGATCAACGCCGGCACCCAATCCCTCTGGACCCAGATTTCCTATGCCGAGGCGACGAGCGGCGGCATCACCGTCAACTGGGGTGCCGGCACGATCCTCGACCCCTACGGTTTCACAGACACGTTCACCGGGCGGATCCATGCGATCCGCGGCACCAACCAGGCAGACTCGGTCACCGGCGACGGCGACAACAACTCGTTCCGCGGCCTCGGCGGCAACGATTTCTTCGACGGCGGCGCCGGTTTCGACGAGATGCGCTACGACCGTGACGCCAACTACGGCGGCTCCGCCGGCGTCACTGTCGACCTCGACAACGGCACCGGTACCGGCGGCAACATTCAGGGCACCGCCACGGACGGTTTCGGCAACACCGATACGCTGGTGAACATCGAGTGGGTGCGCGGCAGCAACCAGGGCGATTCGATCACCGGCAGCGACGCCGACAACCGCCTGCTCGGCCTCGGCGGCAATGATTTTCTCTTCGGCGAGGGCGGCAACGATCTCCTCGACGGCGGCGCCGGCAACGACACCATCGACACCGGCGACAATGACGGCACCGGCGATGGCGACACCGTCGTCGGCTCGACCGGCGACGACACGATCATCTACACCAACAGCACCGCCTCCGTTGCCGGCCAGAACCTCGACTACAGCGGACTGAACGCCGGCATCACCGTCGAGATCAACGGCAGCACCAACACGGCTAGCGTCGACAAGGGTGCCAACGGCACCGACACGATCATGGACATCGTCAATCCGCTCGATGGCAGCGGCATCGGCTGGTTGGATATCTCGGGCACGTCGCACAACGACGTCTTCAACGTGACGCTGGCCGCAGGTCAGTGGATGGTGGCTCGCGGCGGCCTCGGCAACGACACGTTCAACATTTCCGGCAACGGATCCATCCGCATCGACTACCGCTCCTCGACGAGCGGCATCAACGTCAACCTCGTGACGGGCACCGTCTCCGACGATGGTCTCGGGGGCTCCGACACGATCACCGGCTTCGCCACCGAGATCCGCGGATCGGACCATGCCGACATCATCGTCGGCAGCGACCTGGACGAATCCTTCATCGGCCGCGCCGGCAATGACAGCATCGACGGCGGCGACGGCTTCGACCGCATTCGCTACGATCGCGGCGGCATGACCTCGGCGGTCAATGTCAACCTCGAGACCGGCACCGCCACCGGTGAGTTCGGCGGCCAAGCCTTCACCCACACGCTGAGCAACATCGAGTGGGTGCGAGGTTCCTCCTTCGGCGATACACTTGTTGCCAGCAACATCGGGGAGATCCGGCTCGACGGCAACGGCGGCAACGACGTGCTGACCGGCGGCGCCAGCAACAACACGATCGACGGCGGCGACGACGACGACACGATCGACACCCGCGACAATGACGGTCTTGGCGCCGGCGACGCCGTGATCGGCTCGCGCGGCAACGACACGATCATCTACACCTCGGCCCTCGTCGGCGGCCAGAATCTCACCTACGACGCCCTCGGCGCCGGCATCACCGCCACGATCAACGGTGCCACCAACACCGGTTCCATAGACAAGGGCGTCAACGGCACCGATACGCTGACAGATGTCGCCACCACGCTGAATGCCGGCGGCGGATCCGGCATCGGCTGGTTCGACCTCGCCGGCACGTCGCACAATGACATCTTCAACCTGACGGTGGCAGCAAGTCAGTGGATGGCGGTTCGCGGCGGAGCCGGCAACGACACGTTCAACGTGTCCAGCGACGGATGGCTGCGCCTCGACTACAGTTCCTCGACGAGCGGCATCAACGCCAACCTTGCCACCGGCGTGATCTCCGACGACGGCCTTGGCGGCTCGGACACGCTCAATGGCGCGGTAACCGAGATCCGCGGCTCCAACCACGCCGACATCATCCTGGGCAGCGATGCCGGCGAGTCCTTTATCGGCCGCGGCGGAGACGACAATATCGACGGCGGCGGCGGCCTCGACCGCATGCGCTATGACCGCGGCGGCATGACCTCCGGCGTCAACGTCAATCTCGAGACCGGCACAGCAACCGGCGCGTTCAACGGACAGGCTTTCACCCACACTCTGGCGAACTTCGAAGAGGTGCGCGGGACGTCCTTCGCCGACGTGATCACCGGCCGCGACGACACGGACGAGATCCTGGAGGGCCGCGACGGCGCCGACACTCTGAACGGAGGTGGCGGCAACGACACGCTGCGCGGCGGCAACGGCGATGACATCCTCATTGGCGGCGCCGGCAATGACAGGCTGGAGGGTGGTGCCGACACCGATACCGCCAACTTCCTCGGCGGTCTCAACGACGCAAACATCTTCCGGTTCGACAATGTGGTTCTGATCAATACGGCGGGCGGCGGCTTCGACTTCCTCGTCGATGTCGAACAGTTCAACTTCGCCGACACCGGCATCTTTCCGACCAGCAGTATCGGCAACAGCAACCCGTTCGAGTATCTTGCCTCCCATACCGACCTGATCACGGCACTCGGGCCGGACACCATGGCGGCGATCAACCACTTCTACACTGCAGGCTTCACGGAAGGCCGCTCGATCGACTCGTTCGACGAATGGTCCTACGCTGCATCGAATTCCGACCTCATTTCCGTCTTTGGCGGAGACGTCAGCCTCGGCGCCGAGCACTATGTGCGCTTCGGTTTCGCAGAGGGCCGCCAGGTCGACACGTTCGACGAATGGACCTATGTCGCATCTCACTCCGACCTGATCTCCGCGTTCGGCAACAGTGCTGCGCCCGGCGCCCAACACTACGCCCAGAGCGGCTTCAGCGAAGGGCGGGCTCTCGACAATTTCGACGAGTGGTCCTATGTCGCATCCCACACCGACCTGATCTCCGCGTTCGGCAACAGCGCCGCGCCCGGCGCGCAGCACTACGTCCAGAGCGGTTTCAGTGAAGGGCGGGCTCTCGACAATTTCGACGAGTGGTCCTACGTCGCATCCCACGCTGACCTGATCACGGCGTTCGGCAACAGTGCCGCACCGGCGGCCCAGCACTACGTCCAGAGCGGCTTCAGCGAAGGGCGGGCCCGCGACAGCTTCGACGAGTGGTCGTACCTTGCCTCCAACACCGACCTGATCCCGGCATTCGGCGGCAGCACCGCCCCGGCAGCGGAACACTATGTCCGCTACGGCTCGGGCGAAGGGCGGCAGGCCGACAGTTTCGATGAATGGTCGTACCTTGCTTCCAACACCGATCTGATCCCGGTGTTCAGCGGCAGCACCGCGCCGACGGCGGAGCACTTCGTCCGCTACGGTTTCGGTGAGGGGCGCCAGGCGGACAGCTTCGACGAGTTCCGCTACATCGCATCGAATGTCGACCTGTTGCAGTCCTTTGGCGCGAACGGCGCGATGGGCACGCAGCACTATGTCGAATACGGCTTTGGCGAAGGTCGCAGCACCACCGGCTTCGACGTCGATCAGTATCTCGCCAACTACGCCGACCTTCAGTCGGTCTACGGCTCCGATCTGGTTGGCGCGACGCTTCACTACATCCAGTACGGATTTGCCGAAGGACGCACCGACGACGTCATCGTCTGATGTGTTGCAGGTCCGCAACGCCGGAAAGCCGGTCTTGCGGGCCTGCAACACCAAGGGCCTCGTCGAATTGACAATATGCTCTTCTGCCAATACCGATGGGTTACTAAACGGCTGCCGAGTGCAGCCGTATTCATTTACATGAAAACAGGAAATTTCGGATGACGGACGTCCTCTTCTTTCGCGCAAACGGACATTCCGGCTATGGCGTCTACGGTCATGTTCTCGGCACCGACCACACCTATCTCGTGACCAATATCCGCGGCGCCGAAAACCTGACGCAACTTGAGAACTCCTTCAGTCCGGCCGGCAGCGGATTCGTCTTTCGCGGCCGGGACACCGACGGCGCCAGCGACAACCTGGTCTATACGGACGGCAGTGGCGCCACGGTCTTGCTCACCGATGCGAACGGCAACTACCTGCAGGATCCGGCCTGGTTTTCGAGCTTCGCCGGCGAGACGATCTTCTTCGCCCAGACCTCAAGCGTACCGGGCGTCGACGGCGGCAATTTCGCCCTGATGACCACCAATGGCGGCGCGGCGCCGGAAGTGGTGCTGCCCTTCGCTGTCAACCACTACGCCATGTCCGGCGGCGAGCTGTACGTCCGTGCCGGCAATGCCGGCATCTATGTCGTGCATCCCGATCTTTCCTACGAACTCGTGTATGACGGCTCGGCGAACAACGTCTTTGTCCAGTACATGTTCGATGTCGGCGGAACGCTCTACTTCCGCGGTTCGACGAACCTGTCCCAGAACGACTTCTACCGGATCAACCCGGACACATATGCGGTCACAGCCATGTCGATCGGCGCAAACAGCGGCGGCGACAATGTTCAATCGGTCACGGCTGCCGGCACCAATATTTTCTACTGGCAGTTCGTCAGCGGTTTCGGCACCGAACTCCATGTGTCGGACGGCAGCCTCGGCAGCGGCTCCCTCGTGCTCGACATCCGCCCCGGCTCCACCGGCGCCTGGTCCAGCCCGCAGACCGTCGCGCTCGGCAGCGGCATCGTCTTCAACGCCAATGACGGCGGCAGCGACGGTGAGGAGTTGTGGTACTCCGACGGCACAGCACTCGGCACCTATGCCTTGAGCGGCACGGGAACGGCGGTCGGCGCACTCGGCTTCTCCAATATCGTGCAGATGGCAGTTGTCGGCGACCAGGTGTTCTTCGAGGCCTTCCGCAGCGATGTCGGCTTCGAGCTCTTCGTCACCGACGGCACCGAGGCCGGAACCCGTCTGGTCACGGATCTCGTCCCCGGATCGACCAGCGCCAACCCGACCTCCTTCTACAGCCATGGCGGATATCTTTATTTCGTCCGCGACGGCAACGATGCGATCTGGCGGACCGACGGCACGGCCGCCGGCACGACCCTCGTCTCCGATCCGCATCCGACCGACGTCTCTGGAACCTCTTCGTTTCTCGACATTTTCGACATCGACCCGGCACTGATCCCGGCGCCCGTCCACACCGGTGACGATCTCGTCAACGAACTCACCGGCAGCTTTCTCAGCGAGTTCTTCAACGGCGGCGGCGGCGCGGATATCATCACCGCGCTTGGCGGCGACGACGTGATCGACGGCGAGGACGGCGACGACATGCTGGACGGCGGAACCGGCAACGACCGTATCGACGGCGGGACAGGTACCGACACCGCTGTCTATCTCGGGCATATCGACAACGCGCAGGTCTATTTCTTCGGCGACATCAGCATCGTCGTGACCCTGACCGAGGGGACAGACCTTCTCGTCAATGTCGAGCGGCTGCAGTTCGCTGAAAGCGGCACGGTCGATCTCGACAGTTTCCCGCTACTCGACCCTTACCAGTATCTGGCGTCCCATGCCGACCTGCTGGTCGCCTTCGGGGCCGATCCGGACGCGGCGATCGAGCATTTCTTCGTCAGCGGCATTGCCGAGGGACGCGCTTTCGACACGTTCGACGAGTGGTCCTATGTCGCCTCGCACTCCGATCTTGTCACCGCCTTCGGCAACAGCGCCGCCCCCGGCGCGCAGCACTACGTGGAGAGCGGTTTTTCCGAAGGACGCGCGCGCGACAGCTTCGACGAGTGGTCGTACCTTGCGTCCAACACCGACCTTGTCACCGCTTTCGGCGGCAGCACCGCACCAACCGCCGAACACTATGTCCGCTACGGTTCTGGCGAGGGACGGCCACGCGACGCCTTCGACGAATGGTCCTACGTTGCCTCGCATTCGGACCTTATCACCGCCTTTGGCAACAGCGCTGATCCAGGCGCCCGGCACTTCGTCGAGAGCGGCCTGGGCGAGGGGCGCGCGCTGGATACGTTCGACGAATGGTCCTATGTCGCCTCCCACACCGATCTTATCACCGCCTTTGGCAACAGCGCCGCCCCGGGCGCCCGGCACTACGTGGAGAGCGGCTTCGCCGAGGGGCGCGCGCTGGATAATTTCGACGAGTTCCGCTACATCGCCTCGAATGTCGACCTGCTGCAGATCTTCGGCACCGACGGCGCCATGGGCACGCAGCACTATGTCGAATACGGTTTCGGCGAGGGTCGCAGCACAACAGGCTTCGACGTCGAACAATATCTTGCAAATTACGCCGACCTCCAGTCGGTTTTCGGATCCGATCACCTCAGTGCGACGATCCACTATATAGAGTACGGCTTCTTCGAAGGACGCACTGACGACGTCATCGTCTGATGATGACTTGCAAAAGAACATGTAAAACAAAAGCCGCCACCTGCTCAGGTCGGCATTTTTCTTGAAGTATTCGCTTCCAGCATCTCAAGGAAGGCGCGTCCGGCATGGGACAGGTGTCGGCCGCGATGGTGCAGGGCGAAGAACGGGCGCGGCGGCAGGGCAAGTTCCAGCGTGGACAACTTGCCCGCCCGCACCCCGCCCGCAGCAACGAGGCTGGAGAGAACGGCGGCTCCCATGCCCGCCTCGACAGCGCTGCGCAGTGCCTCGTTCGAAGCCATTTCCATAATGATGTCAAGGTCGTGCAACTTGAGCCCGACACTCTCGGCCAGCCGCGCCAGCATCACGCCGGTGCCCGAGCCCGCCTCGCGGGTGACGAAGGAAAGTTCCCGCAGGGCGCGAGCATTGACGATCCCGCGCGCGGCGACCGCATGGCCGCGCGGCAGGACGAGCACCAGCCGGTCCTCGGCGATGCGCTGCGGGGACAGGTCCTCGTCATCCACCGGCCCCTCGACAAGACCGAGATCGACACTGCCCTCGCCTGTCCAGCCGGCGACCTGCTCGGTATTGCCGATGCGCAAGGAAAGGTCGATGCGGGGATGGGCGGCGCGAAACCCCTGCAGGCGGGCGGGCAACCAGTAATTCGCCACCGTCTGGCTGGCGGCCAGCCGCAGCGTGCCGCGCGAAAGCCCGGCAAGATCGACAAGCGCCGCGCTTGCGGCCTCGGCCCGGGAGAGCACCGCGCGCGCCTCGCCGAGAAAGACCCGGCCCGCCTCCGTCAGCCGGATGCCGCGTCCGATCCGGTCGAACAGGCGCACATCGTGGCGCGTCTCAAGCGCGGCAATCGCCGCGCTGATCGTCGACTGAGTCAAGTTGAGGGCTTCCGCAGCACGGGTGACGTGCTCGCGCTCGGCAACGGCAACGAAAATCCGCAACTGGTCCAGTGTCATACGTCCGCCCCGCGCAACGTTCCCGGCCTGCCCGCCACCTCCCGGCAACGGGCGTCGGCACCTCTCCGTGCCGCCTGCCCGCGCCTTGCCGGAAAGCAGCGCTCAGGCGGTGACGCTCACCAATAGCAGGGAGAGAAGGCAGATGAACAGCGAGGCGGCAGCGGCAAGCAGCAGCGGCCGCGTTCCGCGTGCCTTGAGGGCGCCGAGGTCGGTCTGCAGCCCCATGGCGGCGAGCGCCAGGGTCAGCAGCGTCGTCGTCGCGGCCGCCGCGCCCCCGGTCACGGGTCCGGGGATATCGATGATACTGGCAAGGCCCGCCATGGCGAGAAAGCCAAGCACGAACCAGGGCACGGGAACGGTGCAATCCCCCTGCCCTTGCCCATCGGCCCGTGCCCTGCGGCGGGCAAGGGCCGCGAGGACAAAGACGACCGGCGCCAGGAGCAGCACCCGCGACAGCTTGGCGACCATCGCCGCCTCGCCGGCGGCGGCCGAATGCTGGAAACCGGCGCCCGCCACCTGCGCCACCTCGTGGACAGAGGCGCCGACGAAGAGGCCGTAGCCGGCGGCGTCCAGCCCGGCAAGTGCGGGGACAAGCGGATAGGCGAGCATCGCCAGCGTGCCGAACAGGGTGACGCAGGCGATCGCATAGGCAACGTCCGCCTCGCCCGCCCGGGTGGCGGAATTGGCCGCCGCCACCGCCGAGGCACCGCAGACCGAGGTGCCGGCGGCGATCAGCTCGGCAAGCCCCCGCTCGACGCCGAAAAGCCTGCCGAGCCAGAGGGTCAGCGCGAATGTGGCGGCGAGCGATCCGGCAATGACGGCAAGGCCGCCGGGCCCGAGCGCGGCAAGATCGGCGAAGGTGAGCTGCAACCCGAGCAGAATGACGGCGGCGCGCAGCAGCGGGCGCGCGGCGAAGGCGGCGCCGGCCACGAGAAATGCCGGCAGGCCGAACAGGGCGCGGACAAGGATCGCCAGCACGATCGCCAGGATCATCGGCCCGAAGAGGTCGAGGCCGGGGACAAGCCGCAGCGCGTGACCGACCGCCGCCAGAAACGCGCAAAAGCACAATCCGGGCAATATTTGCGCAAATTTTTCGAAATTCTGTCCGAATATTGAGTCGGTTTTGCCTGTTCCGGCAACGCTCATGGCCTGTTCTCCGTCATTGGAGGCGACCATGGCCGGAAACATTCAATCGATCAAACGAGTAATTTAAATAATTACAATCGAGTGAAACGATTGATTGAATTGCACGGACTCACTCGCTGGGCCGGATATGTTCAGGCGCCTCGTCTCAGCACCATCGTCCGGACGCTTGCGCCTTCGTCCGGCACGCAGTTGCCCCCTCACGCAGTCCTCCACTGATGGCGCGGCGCTCCGCGCCTGCCGCAACCGGTGGGGACTGTCGCATCCGCCGGGGTTGCCAATGGGTCCCCGGTCAAGCCGGGGATGACGGCCGAGAGGGAGGAAAGGCCGGCGTGACATGGGCAGCGGGGATGACGGCGGAGGGAAAGGCAAAGGTGGCGCCAGCACCATATGGCGGAGGGATTGGCCGGTGCTGCCCCCCCTTCTGTCCCCTGTCGGGGACATCTCCCCCTCAAGGGGGGAGAGGGGTGCGTGAGGCGATGCCCGCATTTCTGTCGTTCCGGACGGGTTGCGGCGCGACCGACACTCGATCACCGCCCTGTCCTCGGAGCGCCAGTTCGCTCCTACCGACGACACTCAACCGCAACCCCACCCGCAGGCCGTCACCCCCGCCGGAGCGAAGCGCAGAGCGGGGGCCATCTGTTGCCAGAGCGGGCGTGGAGGGGGCACGGCGGTCGCCTGCCGGCCCGATCCGCAAGCGACAGCCGCGTCCCCCACTGATGGCGAAGGGTTTCGCGCCTGCCGCAACCGGCGGTGCCGGCAACACCCGCCGGGGTTGCCAATGGATCCCCGGTCAAGCCGGGGATGACGGCCGAGAGTTGGGCAAGGAAAGAGCAGCGCACCTTGCGCGCGCCGGTCAGCCCGCGTCCGTGACGACCGGACAACGGACGAGGTGCCAGTCCCTCGACAGGCGACGCTGATCGAGGGCGCGCTTCAAGCGGTCGCTGATGAAGAAGTCATCTACAATGAGTTTGTCCCACCACAGATCGGGGCCTTCGAGCGCCGCCCCGGAGAAAACAGCCAGGGGCTTCTGGGGACGTGCCGTCGATACCCGCCAGCGACCTGAGCCAGGTTGTTGCCGCAGGTTCACGCTCTTCTCCAGCAGGAGGGCGTCCTTCTTGTTGCCCTGGCTGAGATAGAAGAACTCGCCCGGCATGGGCGTCTTGCCGTCCGGATGCCACAGGCGCACGGGATAGAGCGCCCCCTTGCCCATGTCGAAGCCTCGCACCACCTCGGCGCTTTCGCCCGCCAGGATGATGAAGCCGTTGGAAAAGATCTGCGGCACGCGTTGCTTGTGCGCCGACGGATGGCTGTTCGGGAGCGGATAATTGTCCGTGGGAAACCGGTCTTGCGGAAGGAACCAGCCGACCCCGGTTTGCCCCACCGCTTCCAGGATCGGCTCCGGCGTTCTTCCGCCATTCTCGAATTCTTCGCGCGGCACCCAACCACGCGAGTTCACTATGCCGTGGCCTTGCACCAACCAGATGCAGGGATCAGGCCCGGTCTTGTCGTTCTTGCTCATCCGCGCAAGCCGCCTCACATCACCGGCAGCACGTGCGGCGAGGTGGAAACCCCGCTCTGTCCGGCGGAAGCCGTCTCGTAGGCGAGGATCGCGCCGGCAAGATCCTCCAGCGCGGCGCCGACCGACTTGAACAGGGTGATGTCCTCGTCCTGGCGGAGCACCGGCCGGACACCCCGCGCGAGGTCGAAGAGGTCGCCCTCGATCGCCGCTTCCGTGAGCGCGCCGGAGGCCAGCGCCTGGACGATGTCTCCGCCTTCCTTGACGGCGCCGCCGCGCGTGTCGACGAAGACGCGAGCGCGGGAAACCGCCTCGTCGTCGCTCTCGCGCATGGTCGGCTTGAAGGCGCCGACGAGATCGACATGACAGCCCGGCTTCAGCCAGGCGCCTTGGACGAGCGGCACCTGCGACAGGGTCGCGCAGCTGACGATATCGGCCTCGCGCACAGCCGGTTCCAGATCGGCAACCGCATTGGCGAGGATGTCGAGCTCTTCGGAAATCTCCCCGGCCACCGCCTTCGCCTTGTCGATGTCGCGCCCCCAGACGGTGATGCGCGACAGCGGCCGCACCGCGGCATGGGCGGCGGCGAGGTTGACCGACAGACGGCCGGTGCCGGCGATCACCAGATGGCGGGCGTCCTCGCGGGCAAGATAGTCCGCGGCAAGCGCGGAGGCGGCGGCGGTGCGGCGGGCGGTAAGCTCGCCGCCGTCGATCAGCGCCGCCATCTCGCCGGTGCGCGCGTCGTTGAGCATGTAGCTCGCCATCACCGCCGGCAGGTCGCGGGCGCCGTTGCCGGGCACCACGGTGGCAAGCTTCACGCCGAGATAGCGCCCCGGCACCCAGGCCGGCATCAGCAGCAGGGTGCCGTCGGCCTCGCCCGGCACGGCAAAATCGTGATGATGGCGCACCGGGCTCTCGCAGCCCTCGCGGAACATGGCGCGCAGGGCCTCGATCAGCGGACCCCATTCGAGCGCCGCGCGGGTCGCCTCCCGGTCGAGTTGCAGCATTTCGGCGATCTCCCTTCCTGTAACCCTGCGAAAGCGGACCCGGCACGACAGCCCTGTCCGCGCAAGCGATTCCGGGCCCGTTCCAATGTCTCCGCCCACCTATCGCAATAGCTGCCATGCTCCCGCCTGACAACCGCTTGCAGGGCCGACGAGGGGCGAGGCGGACCGGCGCGGTTCGGGCGTCCTCTCGCGTGAACCACGCACCGAACACGATCACGGCCCAGCCGGCACCGCCGGCCGAAGAAAACGTCAGGCCTTGCCTTCTTCTCAGTGGCCATCCCCGGCTTGACCGGGAATCCATTGGCACCCCCGGCAGGCGTGACTGGCCTCTGTCGGCTGCGGTATGTGCGGAGCCCTGCGGCATCAGTGGGTGGAACGCGGTCTCCGCCGTCGGTCGCGGCATGACACACGCGCGGCCGCCGCGATCCTTTCATGCCCGCTCTGCAAACGAATGGGCCCCCGGTCAAGCCGGGGGTGACGGTCTGAGGGTGGAGTGGCAGCTTCGTGCTGCACGACAAGAACGGCGACAGGTGCCGCCATGCCCCTGGCTTTCGCCTTCGCCTTGCCCGGGGTGACGGTCTGAGCGTGTCGCGATAGCGGAGAGCCCCCCTCGGCTGCATGGTTCGCGCTCTTGCCCTCCCTCCTCGGCCGTCATCCCCGGCTTGACCGGGGATCCATTGGCAACCCCGACAGGTGTGACTGGCGCTCATCGGTCGCGGCGGGGCGGGCTCTTCTCGGCCTCCGCCCCGCAGTGGAAGCGCTTGTGTCGACGGATCGGCAGGCGACCGTCGCGACCCCATCGCCCCCGCTCTGGAAGCGAATGGGCCCCCGGTCAAGCCGGGGGTGACCGCTTGAGGGTGGAGTGGCGGCTTCGTGCTGCACGACAAGAACGGCGACAGGTGCCACCATGCCCCTGGCTTTCGCCTTCGCCTTGCCCGGGGTGACGGCCTGAGCGTGTCGCGATAACGGAGAGCCCCCCTCGGCTGCATGGCTCGGGCTCTTGCCCTCCCTCCTCGGCCGTCATCCCCGGCTTGACCGGGGATCCATTGGCAACCCCGACAGGTGTGACTGGC
>NZ_JASHIK010000037.1 GCF_030733745.1 Stappia sp. MMSF_3263
ACGCTCGGCCGTTGCGGCAGGCCCGCAGCGCAACCGCCTCAGCCTCATCCCACTCGCTCTGGGAACGAATGGGCCCCGGGTCGCGGCTTCGCCTTGCCCGGGGTGACGGCTTGAGGGTGTTGCGACCTCATAGCTCTCCCCCACGCAAATGGCACCGCGCAAAGCACCAGCCGGCGTTCATCGGGAGGCGTCCGATTTCCTTTCCATCGCTCTCAAGAGCACAAACAAGCCGAGCGTCGACAGACACGCCGGCAAAAGCACGAAGACAGCCGAAAATAGCCATCCCTGCCAAAAATGCCCCGTAAGAGACAAAACAACCGAGACACACCAGATAACCATCAGACAAAAATTCGCGGCACAAAGCGCAAGAGAGTCGAAATACATCGATAATAAAAAAATAGCACAATTACCAGAAGCAGGATCGCGAAACAGGAAGTGGCCGATGCGGCCCCGACGATCGAGACGGAGACCAAACCGACAGAAAGAGCATGAAGAATGCGAGCCAATCGGGTCACGTCAAGCAAACCACGATTCTGGAAACTCTCGGCATTGCTTCCAAGGCTGACATTCCGCCGCCCTCACTCAATGAACCCCATCCGCGCCTTCTCCTCCATCGGGTTCTCGCCCGGCCAGTCGACGAGGAAATTCTCGTAGTCCTCCAGCGGAACGCCGTCCTCGGGGAAGGTTTTGCCGCGCGCCGAGATGCCGGCGGCGTGCACCGTGTCCGGATCGCCGGAGACGAGCGGGTGCCACCAGTAGAGGTCGCGTCCCTCGCCCACCAGGCGATAACCGCAGGTTGGCGGCAGCCAGGTCAGGTCCGGCACGGTCTCCGGCGTCAGCGGCAGGCAGTCGGGCACCTTTTCCAGCCGGTTCTCGTAGTCGCCGCAGCGACAGGTGCCGGCATCGAACAGGGTGCAGGCGAGCGAGGTCCAGGCGATCTCGCCCGTGTCCCAGTCCTCCAGCTTGTTGAGGCAGCAGCGGCCGCAGCCGTCGCACAGCGATTCCCACTCGCCGTCGGTGAGCCCGTTCAGCCCCTTGCGCTTCCAGAACGGCGCCTCGGCGTCCTCATGCGCGCCGCCCGCTGCCTTGTCGATCATCTCAGGGTCCATCGCTCTTTCCCGGGGCGCTGTGCTGTCACTTGTTGAAAGGCCCGACGGATCGGGAGTAAAAAGGGGCGCCCGTCAAGGCGCTCCCGGCCTTGCGGGCGCGGCGGCGCGCGTGCGAATGTCCGCAAGTATTTTCCGGCACGTCATCCGGCCGACCGGCCGGCGCTGCCCGTTGCGCGGGACATTCCGGCGCCGACAGTTACGGCCATAACAGAACGGACGGTCAAGGTGAACCAGCGATCCGGCGATCCGGACAGGCAGCCAGGCGCTCATGCCGGCGGCGGGGCAGGCAGGCAGGCAGGCGAAAATCCCGCCGGCGGCGGTCCCGCGCCGGGCATGCGGCGGCCACTGGGCACGCGGGTACGCGCCGGGCTGCTGTCGGCCGATGCATGGGTCGACACCGCCATCTGGCGGCTGTTCTCCTCGCTGCGCTCCGGCGTCGAGGGCTACTCGGCCTGGCTCAGGCGCTTTCGGGCGCGGGGCGCCGGCCGGGTCGCGGCGGAGCTTGCCTCCGACGGGGTCACCTTCGGCCTGCTCGGCCTGATCGTGCTCTTGACGCTCGCCCAGGATGCCTTCCAGCAGACGGAGCGGGCCGACTGGCGCACCACCGAGGACTTTTCCGTCACCTTCCTCGACCGCTTCGGCAACGAGATCGGCAAGCGCGGCATCCTGCTCAACGACACGGTGCCGCTGGAGGAGATCCCCGACCACCTGATCAAGGCGGCGCTGGCGACAGAGGACCGGCGCTTCTTCTACCATTTCGGCATCGACGTGATGGGCACGTTCCGCGCCATGATGGAAAACGTGCGCGCGCGCACCGTCGTGCAGGGCGGCTCCTCGATCACCCAGCAGCTGGCCAAGAACCTGTTCCTGTCGAACGAGCGCACCCTGGAGCGCAAGATCAACGAGGCCTTCCTGGCGCTGTGGCTGGAGATGAACCTGTCCAAGCGCGAGATCCTCAAGCTCTATCTCGATCGCGCCTACATGGGCGGCGGCACGTTCGGCGTCGCGGCCGCGTCCGAGTTCTATTTCGGCAAGAACGTGCGCGAGCTCAGCCTTGCCGAGGCGGCGATGCTGGCCGGCCTGTTCAAGGCGCCGAGCAAATACGCCCCCCATATCAACCTGCCGGCGGCGCGCGCGCGCGCCAACGAGGTGCTGACCAACATGGTCCAGGCCGGGTTCATGACCGAAGGCCAGGTGATCGGCGCAAGGCGCAATCCGGCTGTGGCCATCGACCGCAGCAAGGACCGCTCGCCCGACCATTTCCTCGACTACGCCTTCGAGCAGGTGAAGGAACTGGCGCGCACCCGGCCCGAGCTTGCCAATGACCGCATCGTCACGGTGCGCACCTCGCTCGACCCCGGCCTGCAGCGGCAGGCCGAGCGCGCCGTGCTCGACAACCTGCGCCAGCACGGGCCGCGCTACCACGTGGAGGAAGGCGCCGTCGTCGTCGTCGTGCCGGAGACGGGCGCCGTGCGCGCCATGGTCGGCGGCAAGGACTACGGCGAGAGCCAGTTCAACCGCGCCGTCACCGCCATCCGCCAGCCGGGTTCCTCGTTCAAGCCCTTCGTCTACATCACCGCCTTCATGAACGGCTACTCGCCGGCCTCGGTGGTGCCCGATGCGCCGATCTCCATCGGCGGCTGGAGCCCGCGCAACTATTCGCGCGGCTATGCCGGGCCGGTGACGCTGAAGACCGCGCTGACCAAGTCGATCAACACCATCCCCGTGCGCCTTGCCCAGGCGATCGGCCGCGACAAGATCGTCGCCTACGCCCATGCGATGGGCATCACCACCGAGCTGCTGATCACCCGGCCGCTGCCGCTTGGCGTGGCCGAGGTGACGGTGATCGACATGGCCGCCTCCTATGCGAGCTTTGCCAGCGGCGGGCTCAAGGTGACGCCGACCGCGATCCTGGAGGTGCGCAACTCCGCCGGCGAGGCGATCTACGAGCATGCCATCAGCCGCACCCCGCCCGAACGCCTCTTCCCGGAGGAAAAGGCCGGCGAGATGAACGAGGTGCTGGTCAATGTGGTGGAGAACGGCACCGGCCGGCGCGCCCGCGTCGAGGGCGTCACCGCCGCCGGCAAGACGGGCACCACGCAGGCCTATCGCGACGGCTGGTTCGTCGGCTACACCGGCAACTATGCCGCCGCCGTCTGGTTCGGCAATGACGACTTCACCTCCACCGCGCGGATGACCGGCGGCAGCATCCCGGCGATGACCTGGCAGGCAATCATGGAATATGCGCACAAGGGCATCGAGTTGCGGCCGCTGCCCGGCGTCGACCGGCCGCCGCGCGCGCCCGACGAGGTGCCGGTTGCCGGCATCGGCGCCGACCGGCCAAGGCTGCTGCGCGAGCAGTCCATCGCCGTGCTGGAAGAGATCGGCGCCCGGCTGGACGTCATCGGCAAACGGGTCGAGGCGCCGTCCTCCGCCAGCGGGGAGCCGGTCGCCCAGTGACGATACCGGTGACGACACCAGTGACGATGCCTGCCTCCCTGCCCGGCCGGGCGAGCGGCCGTCTTCGCGGTTCCGGCATGCGCGGCTCCCGCCGTCGCGCCTCGCTCCCGGTCAACCCGGAGGCCGACGGGCAGATGCCCGACCGCCTGCCCGCCATCCTGCGTCCCCGGCGGCGGACATTCGCGCTCAACCTCGCCCTCGTGCTGGCCATCGCCGTCTCCGTCGGCTTCCTCAGCGCCTATTTCGCGGTCGAGCGCGGCCCCGCCTTCGGCACGCTCAATCTCGGCGTCTGGGAAGCACGGCCAAGCCAGGGCACCCGCGAGGCAGATCCCTATTCCGCCGCCACCCACGCGCGCACCGGCCGCGTGCCGCTGGCCGATGGCGAGGGTCTCGTCTTCCTGGCGCGCACCGATTCCTCCGGCGCCCTCCTGTCGCCGGCCTGCGACTATGTGATCGCCGGCCAGGCTGCCCCGGCCCGGCTGTGGACGCTGGTGCCGCTCGATGCCGGGTTGCGGCTGGTGGCGACGCAGGGCCCGCGCGCCGGTCTCGACAGCCGTCACCTGTTGCGCCGTCCCGACGGCGAGTTCACCGTCACCGCCGCCGCCCGGGCGCGGCCGGGCAACTGGTTGCCCACGGCCGCCGATGCCGCCGGTCTCGTCTTCGCGCTGCGCCTCTACGACACGCCGCTGACCACCGGCACGGGCGTTGCCAACGTGCCGATGCCCTCGATCTTCCGGGGGGACTGCCGGTGAGCGCCCGCACCTCCGATCGCGGCTTCTGGCGGGAGGTTCTCGACGGCACCCTGCCCGTTCGCGCCGCGATGATCCTCCTCGCCGGGCTTTTCCTCGGCGGCATCATTCACGTCGTCACGGTGCTCGGCGTGCCCGCGCATGTGCCCCAGACGGCCTATGCGCGCATCAGCGCCTTCGGGCCGGACGGCGTCTTCAACCGGCTGCCGGATGTCGTGCCCGGGGCCGAGCCGCTGCCGATGCTCGACCCGACGATGCTGCATGCCGCCTGCCGCTTCGATCTTGGCCGGGGACCGCTGAAGATCGAGGCGGCGCTGCCTCCGCCCTTCTGGTCCTTCGCTCTTTTCAACGCGCGCGGCCAGGCGATCTACAGCCTCAACGACCGCACCTCGGGCAGCGGTGGCCGGCTCGATGTGCTGGTGATCACCACCGAGCAGCTCAGCGTGCTGCGCGAGAACCCGCCGGAAGGGCTTGAGGACCTGATCGTCATCGAGACCGACGAGACCATGGGCTATGCGCTGCTGCGCGCCTTCGACGGCGAGCCCCTGCGCCGCGACATCGTCGAGGCAGCCCTTGCCGAGGCCCGCTGCACGGTTCTCGCGCAGCAATGATCCGGGCTTCCGGCTCCCACGCAAACGAAAAGCGAGACCCATGACAGCCAGCGGCGAAACACCGAGCCAGGCACCTGACGACCGCGTCCTGCGCGCCACCCGCAAGGCGATTGCCGTTTTGCGGCCGCATCTGGACGCGCATTTCTCGCTGCGCCTGTGGGACGGTTCCGTGGAACCGCTCGGCGGCAACGTGGTGCCCGGCCTGATGCTGGAGATCAATGCGCCCGGCGTGCTGCCCTCTCTGCTGCGCCGCCCCTCGCTCGACCGGTTGATCCGCCACTACGCGCACGGCCATATCGACATTTCCGGCGGCACCATCATCGATATCGGCATGCCCTTCGCCACCGACCGCGCCGCGCGGCGGCGGATGCGCAAGGTCGGCAAGCTGGCGCTGGCACGGGCGGCCCTGCCGCTCCTCACCGCGCCCGCCATCTCCCCCGACGAGACCCGCGGCTTCGGCGGGGCATCCGACGGGCGAACCCGCAAGGGAGCGGCCGACAACAAGCGCTTCATCGGCTTCCACTACGATGTCGGCAACGACTTCTACGACCTCTTCCTCGACCCGGAGATGCAGTATTCCTGCGCCTATTTCCCCTCCGAAGAGGCCTCGCTGGAAGACGCACAGACCGCCAAGCTGGAAATGACCTGCCGGCGGCTGCGCCTGAAGCCGGGCGAGACGCTGCTCGACATCGGCTGCGGCTGGGGCGGACTGCTCTGCCATGCAGTGCGTCATCACGGAGTGCGCGGCCACGGCGTCACCCTGTCGGAGGAGCAACTCGCCTTCGCCCGGGCCAAGGCCGAGCGCCTCGGCATTTCCGACCAGGTCACCTTCGAGCTGAAGGACTACCGGGATCTCGACGGCCGGTTCGACAAGATCGTCTCGGTCGGCATGTACGAGCATATCGGGCTCGACAACATCCCCGCCTATTTCGGCAAGGTGCAGGGCCTGCTCGCCGAGGGCGGGTTGTTCCTCAACCACGCGATCTCGCGGCGCTCCAAGAAGCGGCGGCGGCGACTGATCACCCGTCCCGAGCAGCGGGCGCTGCAGAAATACATCTTCCCCGGCGGCGAACTCGACGATATCGGCCACACCGTCGCGGAGATGGAGCGGGCCGGCTTCGAGGTGCAGGACGTGGAGAACTGGCGCCAGCACTACGAGCGCACCACGCGGGTGTGGTGCGAGCGGCTGACGGCGCGCCGCACGGAAGCCGAGGCGCTTGCCGGGCCGGAACTCTACCGGCTGTGGGTCGCGTATCTGGGCGGCTGCGCCCTCACCTTCCATCGCGGCTCGGCGCGCATTTACCAGGTGCTGTGCGGCAAGTCGGCCAAGGGCCTGCCCGCCATTCCGCTCACCCGCGCCGACCTCTACCGCTGAGGCGTGCCGCCCGCCTCCTCCAGGATCCAGAGCCGGAAGGCGCGCATGGCCGGCGTTTCCTCGCGCGATTTCAGCCAGGTCAGCCAGTAGGCCCCGATCGACACCTCGATGTCGAAAGGCCTGGCCACGCGCCCCTCGCCGATCTCCCTGGCGAACATGGCAACGGGCACCAGGGCGATGCCGTCGCCGCGCGCCGCCGTCTCGACCAGCGCGCGGGAGGAATCGAACATGAAACCGCGCGCCGGCAGCGGCTCCATGCCGGCGGCGCGAAACCATACGGCCCACTCGTCCTGGCGATAGGAGCGCAGCAGTTCCTCGCCCGCCAGATCCTGCGGGCGGGTGAGCCGGGCGGCGACAGGAGCGGAGCACACGGGCGCGAAAGGCGCCTCCATCAGGCGGACCGCCTCGGTCGCGTGCCAGGCGCCATCGCCGAAGCGGATGAAGACGTCGAGCCCGTCGAGCAGCATGTCGGCACGGTTGTTGTTGGTCTTCAGGCGCAGGTCGACATGCGGGTGGCGCGCGCGGAAGGCGTTGAGACGCGGCAGCAGCCAGCCGATGGCGAAGGTGCCGACGACGCCGATCGTCAGGATCTCGCGGAAGTTGCCCTGCTCGAACTGGCTGAGCGTCGCGCTCATGCGGCGGAACGCGTCGGTGAGGACCGGCAGCAGGGCATGCGCCTCGTCGGTCAGGGCAAGGCCGCGCGGCAGGCGTTTGAACAGGGTCAGGCCGAGGCTCTCCTCCAGCGCCTTCACCTGGTGGCTGATCGCCGTCTGCGTCACCCTGAGTTCCAGCCCCGCGCGGGTGAAGCTGCCGAGCCGGGCGGAGGCCTCGAAGGCGCGCAGCGCGTTGAGCGGCAATTGCGAAACATCCATACCGGGCTCCTTCCCAAGGCCAATATTTTCTCATGTCTATGCCGAGAATTGATCGTTTGGCGAGGGCTTAATGCATCCGCATAGTCGCGTCCGAGGGTTGGGGAAACCGACGCAATGGTTTTCGTGACCGGCGGATGCCGGGCGGAACCGCACCCATACGGAGACATGGATCATGCTGAACTTGTCACGCCGGCAGGCACTTGCCGGCTCGCTGCTGCTTGCCCCGGCGGTCACCGCCACGCTGAACAGCTCGCCCGCGTTCGCCGGTTCCGCCGGCAAGGCGGATGTCGAGGGACGGCTTGCCGCGCTTGAGCGCAAGACCGGCGGGCGCCTCGGCATCGCCATCCACGACATGGCCAGCGGTCAGACCTTCGGCCACCGGGCGGACGAGCGCTTCCTGATGCTCAGCACGTTCAAGTTCCTGCTTGCCGCCTTCGTCCTTGCCCGGGCCGACCGGGAGGAAGAACGCCTCGACCGCCGCATTCCCTTCACCAAACGCGACCTCGTGTCTTGGTCGCCGCGCACGGAAGGGCATGCCGGCGGTCCCGGCCTGACGGTCGCGGAGCTGTGCGAGGCAACCATGACGCTCTCCGACAACACCGCCGCCAACCTGCTGCTGGCGAGTTTCGGCGGACCGGCGGCGCTGACCGGCTTCGTCCGCTCGCTCGGCGACGGCATCACCCGCCACGACCGCACCGAACCCACGCTCAACATGCATGACGGTCCGGACGACCTGCGCGACACGACCACGCCGGCGGCAATTGCAGCCACGATGCGCAAGCTGCTGTTCGGCGACGCGCTGTCGCGCCGCTCGCGCGACCGGCTCACCGCCTGGCTGATCACCAACCAGACGGGCGACACGCGGCTGCGGGCCGGGTTTCCCGCCGACTGGCTCGTCGGCGACAAGACCGGCACCAACAATATCGGCGGCGCCAACGACATCGGTGTCGCCTGGCCGAGCGGGCGCAGCGCACTGATCGTCACGGCCTATTGCGAGATGCCGGACGCAAAGCCCGAGGCCCGCAACGCGGCCATGGCGGAGATCGCCCGCATCGCCGCGTCCATCTGAGGCGCGCGGGCGGGGCCGGTCGCGTCAGAGACCGTGCGGCCGGACCGTCACGCGGCCCCCGCGATGCCCCCGCCCCCGCTCTGCAAACGAATGGCCCCCCGGTCAAGCCGGGGGTGACCGCCCGAGGGCCGGGCGGCATCCGGACGCTCGCAACCCACTCAGGCGTCATCCCCGCCCCCGAGCGGGGATCCATTGGCAACCCCGGCAAGTGCGATGGCTTCCACCGGTCGCGGCAGGGACCGGGCGGCTGACCCTCACGCCACCGCCGCGATGCCCCCGCTCCCGCTCTGGGAACGAATAGGCCCCCGGTCAAGCCGGGGGTGACCGCCTGAAGGCGGGGTGGCGCCGAGAACTGACAGAACGCGAGAGGGTGAAGCGGCGGTATCATCTGGCGCTTCACGTGATGTGCAGGCGCGCGGCGCATCCCGTCCTGCGCGCTCCTTCAGCGCGACCGGCAACACGCCGCCCCTTGCCCCCACTCGGGTGTCATCCCCACCCCCGGGCGGAGATCCGTTGGCAACCCGGCAAGTGCGATGGCTTCCACCGGTCGCGGCAGAACGAAGACGCGGGCTTCTGCAATCCCGCCCGTCATCGGACATTTCTTCAATGCATGGCGGGCGTGCGAGGCTACACGATGGTCTCCGACCCGAAGTGCAGAACAGGAACCGTGCCATGACCGTCAGGCGCATCGTCGCCAATATCGCCGTCGCCGATACCGGCCCCTCACAGGCCTTCTACCGGGACATTCTCGACCTCGAGCCGGTGATGGACCACGGCTGGTTCGTCACCCTGGCCGCCACGGCTCACAGCCCGGCGCGGCCGCAGATCGGCATCGCCACCGAAGGGGGCTCGGGCACGCCGGTGCCGGATCTTTCCATCGAGGTGGACGACCTCGACGAGGTCATTGCCCGCATCGAACGCGCCGGCCTCGTTCCCGAATACGGGCCGGCCCTTGAGCCCTGGGGCGTGCGCCGCCTGTTCCTGCGCGACCCGAACGGCCGCCTGCTCAACATCCTGGAACATTCGGGGAGGAGTGAGCCGCCGGCAAGGCTCTCATCCTTGGCTTGACCGGGGATTCATCGGCTCCCCCGGTTGGCGCGAGAACTCCCGACAGCTACGGCAGGCACCCGTCCCCTCCTGCCCGCCATCTCGGTACAAGGCCGGGCAAGTCCGTTCACCGCCGAAGCCACGCTGTTTGCTCTCGCCGGCCTTCTTGCCGCCTCGCATTGAGTTGCGCCAGGACCTGACCGGCATGGCTTTCCTTTCCTGCGATAAACCGGATGAGTTCAGCTTCATATGTGCGGGGAACAGCATCCGTCACCGACGCACGTCGCCGGACGACCGTCCACCAGTCCGCGAGCGCGCCAGGAAGCCCGGCCTCCAACTTGGCATCCGACGCAGCGTCGAGCACGGGAAAGTACCGAAACAACGTGGCGAACACCGCATCGACAAGCCCGAACGCCTCACCGGCGAAATATGGTCTCGGCCGAAAACGCTCGTCGATTGTCTTCAGCCGTTCCGCCAGTTCAGTCATCGAGGCCGAGAGAGCCGACGCGTCGGCGTCACGATAGATGATGCGGGCGACGATACTCAGCAGGCCGTCCGCATAGCCCATCCAGGCTTCGTGGCGGGCTTGCGCCAAGGGATCGTCCGGCATCAGGCCGCCGCCTGAAACCCGGTCCAGATAGCGCGCGATGGCGCCCGATTCGAACAACCAGTCATCAGGCCCGATCCGAAAGACCGGAACCTGACGGCCCGGTGAAATGTCCTGCAGCCAGAAAGGTTTGTTGTCCAGGTCGATATCGGTCCGCTCAAAGGCGAGGCCTTTTTCCCGCATCACGATGACGACCCGTTGCACGTAAGGGCACAGCCGGTGCCCGACAATCTTGTAGGGCACCGACATCGCTTAGCCAGTCATGCAATGGATATTGAGCTTGTTGCCGTGCGGGTCGCGGAAATACGCGGCATAAAAACCCTCTGCACGAAGCCCCGGCTTGCCCTCGTCCGTGCCGCCCAGTTCCAGCGCCTTTGCGTGCACACGGTCGACCTGTGCCTGATCGGCTGCAGCAAGCGCGATCATGACGCCGTTGCCGACCGAGTAGGCCTTTCCGTTTTCGGGGATGTGAACTGAAAACGCCGGACCGCCATTTTCGCTCGCCCAGACGATGAAATCGTCCATGTGCATGATCTGCTTCGCGCCGAACTCCGCCAGGAGAGCATCGTAGAAGCGCTCCGAGCGGACCAGATCGGCCGTGCCGAGCGATGTGTACCCAATCATTTCGAACTCCGTCGTTGGGATTCTTGAGACGAGGAGATCGTATTTCATTGCAAATTCTGCAGAAATAGACATGTTTGCAAGAGTATCTTTCAAAAATGAAATGAACGCAGTTTGGATTGGAACCTTATCAAGGTGTTTCTCGCGGTCTGCGAGACGGGCTCCCAGGTACAGGCCGCCAAGCGCACCGGGCTGAGCCATGCGACGGTCTTCCGGCACATCTCCGCGCTGGAAGAGCAAACGGGAACGCGTCTGTTCGAACGCGTCAAAGGCCGCTATGTGCCGACGGACGCCGGCGACGAAATGCGTGAGATCGGTCTCGGCATCGCTCAGTCTTTTGAGGCGATCGATCGGCGCGTTTCCGGCCGGGATGGAAGCGCCGAAGGGATTGTCCGCCTTACCGCGCCGCGCAGCTTTGCCGACGCCGTGCTGCCGCACTATCTGGCGGATTTCTGTGACGCACATCCGAATATCCAGGTGGAGCTCCTGGTTTCCAACCAGGAGATGAACATGTCGGACCGGAGCGCGGACATCGCGTTGCGGATCGCCCAAAGCCCACCGGATCATCTTTGGGGCCGGCGCGTTCTCAGCATCGACTGGGCAGTCTACGCCGCCCCGTCCTACCTGAAATCCGCGCCGCCGCTGAATGGAGCGGACGACCTGGCAGGGCACAGATTGATCGCGCCTGCGGGGCAGCTGCTGCGCCATCCGGCTTTTCGTACAGCCCTCGGTCGGACGCAGCCCTTGACCGCGATCAAATGCGACGACCTCACCACGATGGCGTGCCTGGCGGCGGAAGGTTGCGGCGTCGCCCTGCTGCCTGACGATTTACAACGGCCGGATTTGAAGCGATGTTTCACGTATCCTGCGGCGACTGTGAACACGCTCTGGATTCTCACCCATCCCGACTTGCGCAGCGTGCGCAGAATATCGCTGCTCATGGGATTCCTCGCAAATGCCTTCAATCGCGATCCCCGTTGGAATGGCGTGACGGCACATAAACGCCGTACCGGCAAAGCATGATCATGGTGCAGTAAGGCAATCGTGCCCGTCTTCATCTCCTCCCGCCCGTCCGCAGCGGACCACCCGAAACACCCTGTCCAGAGCCACGCCCTATGACGAGCCAGCAAGGCGCCGTGCGCCCGTTCGACGTGACCAGCCGCAGCGTGCTTGCCATCGCCGTGCCGATGACGCTCGCCTATCTGTCGACGCCGCTGCTCGGCCTCGTCGACACGGCGGTGATCGGCCAGCTCGGCGATGCGGCCCTGCTCGGCGGCATCGCGCTTGGCGGCGTGCTGTTCGATCTCGTCTTCACCAGCTTCAACTTCCTGCGCTCCGGCACCACCGGGCTGACCGCGCAGGCGGTCGGGGCCGGCGAGGGCGAGGAGGAACGCGCCGTGCTGTTCCGCGCGGTGCTGCTGGCGCTGGCGCTCGGACTTGCCGTCATCGTGCTGCAGCAGCCGTTCCTCACCGCCGGGCTGTGGCTGATGGGCGGCAGCACGGAAGTACAGGCGGCGACAGCCATCTATTTCGCGGTGCGCACCCTGTCGGCGCCGCTGGCGCTGGCGAACTACGCCTTTCTCGGCTGGTTCATCGGGCGCGGACAGGCGATGACCGCGCTCGGCCTGCAAACGGGGCTCAACGGCGTCAACATCGCGCTCTCCATCCTCTTCGTACTGCATTTCGAATGGGGCGTTGCGGGCGTTGCCGCCGCCACCGTCCTGTCCGAGGCGCTGACCGCCCTTGCCGGGGCAATGCTCGCGGCGCGCGCGCTGAAGGGCAAGCCCTGGCCCACGCGCGCGCTCATTCTCGACAAGGCCCGGTTCAAGCGGATGATGGCGCTCAATGGCGATATCCTGATCCGCTCCTTCGCGCTGATCCTGGCCTTCGCCTTCTTCGTCTCGCGCTCGGCCGCGCAAGGCGACACGGTGCTTGCCGCCAATGCGGTGCTGGAAAAGTTCTTCATGGTGGCGAGCTTCTTCCTCGACGGGCTTGCGACCGCCGCCGAACAGCTCGCAGGCAAGGCGGTCGGCGCGCGCTACCGCCCCGCCTTCGACCGGTCGCTGAAGCTCAGCCTCATCTGGGGATACCTGCTTGCAGGGCTGGTGGCGCTGGTGCTGCTGACCGCCGGGCCGAGCCTGATCCACGCCATGACGACGGCGGAGGACGTGCGGGCCGTCGCCATCCTCTACCTGCCCTGGGCGGCGGCGACGCCGCTCTTCGGCGTGCTCGCCTTCCAGATGGACGGGGTCTTCATCGGCGCCACATGGTCGCGCGACATGCGCAACATGATGCTGGTGTCGCTGGTGTTGTTCCTTGCCGCCTACCACCTCGCCTTCCCGGCGATGGGCAATCACGGGCTGTGGCTCGCCTTCACGGTCTTCCTCGCCGCGCGCGGCTTCTCGCTCCTGGCGATCACCGGCCGGCGGGCGCAGGAAACCTTCCCCGCCCAGCCCGCCTGATGCCTTCGGGGCAACGGCTTCCGGCTACCTGAGGCAGTCGAGGATCTCCGCCTCGCCGACAAGGCCGATCGGCGTCTCGCCATCGCATACGAGAACCGGCTCCGCCACGCCGCGCTTCAAGGCGATCACCTCGCGCACCGGCGTCTTCGGCGCGCAGCGCGGGCAGGCATCGAGGGCGGGCGGCGCCCCCTCCTCCACCGGCCGCATGATGTCGCGGGCGCGCAACACGCCGAGCGGGTTCATGTGGGCGACGAACTCGCTGACATAGTCGTTGGCCGGCTTGCGCACGATCTGCTGCGGCGTGCCGACCTGGATGACCCGGCCACCCTCCATGATGGCGATGCGCGAGCCGATCTTGGCCGCCTCGTCGAGATCGTGGCTGACGAAGATGATGGTCTTGTTGAGCTTGTCCTGCAGCGCCAGGAGCTCGTCCTGCAGATGGCCGCGAATGAGCGGATCCAGCGCCGAGAACGGCTCGTCCATCAAAAGGATCGGCGCGTCGGTGGCGAAGGCGCGGGCCAGCCCGACGCGCTGCTGCATGCCGCCGGAGAGCTCGTGCACGTATTTGTCGCCCCACTGGCCGAGGCTGACGAGGTCGAGCTGGGCATCGACCTTCTCGCGCCGCTCGCGCACCGGCATGCCGGCCAATTCCAGCCCGAAGCCGACATTCTCGCGCACCGTGCGCCAGGGCAGCAGCGCGAAGTTCTGGAACACCATGGCGATGCGGCCGCGGCGCAGCGCCCGCAACTCCTCGGGCGAACAGCTCGTCGGGTTGACCATGGTCTCGCCGTCGCGCACCAGGACCTCGCCCCGGGTGATGCGGTTGAGCCCGTTGACGGCGCGCAGCAGCGTCGACTTGCCGGAGCCGGACAGCCCCATCAACACGATCAGCTCGCCCTCCTCGATGTCGAGGCTGGCGCCGGCGACGCCGAGGATCTGGCCGGTCTCCTCCTGGATTTCGGCGCGGGTGCGGCCGGCATCGACCAGCGGCAACGCACTTTCGGGGCGCTCGCCGAAGACGATGTCCACATCCTTGAACGTGACGATCGGGGCACTCATTGCGTCTTGCCTCCGTTCTCGTCCTTGCGGAAGAAGCGGTCGAGCACGATGGCGACCAGCACGATGGCGATGCCGACCTCGAAGCCGCGGGCGATGTTGACTGTGTTGAGGGCACGCAGCGTCGGCACGCCGAGGCCGTCGGCGCCGACAAGCGCGGCGATCACCACCATCGACAGCGACAGCATGATCGTCTGGGTGAGACCGGCCATGATCTGCGGCAGCGCATAGGGCAGTTCGACCTTCCACAGCAGCTGCGACTTGGTCGCGCCGAAGGCCTCGCCCGCCTCGATCAGTTGGCGGGGGGTGGAGGACACGCCGAGCTGGGTCAGGCGGATCGGCGCGGGAATGGCGAAGATCACCGTGGCGATCAGGCCGGGCACCATGCCGAGGCCGAACAGGATCAGCGCGGGAATGAGATAGACGAAGGTCGGGATCGTCTGCATCAGGTCGAGAACGGGACGCATCGCGGCGTAGAGCCTCGGCCGGTGGGCGGCGGCGACGCCGAGCGGCACGCCGATCAGCATGCACACGGTGGCGGCGGCGATGACCAGCGAAAGGGTCTCGGTCGTCTCTTCCCAGTACCCCTGGTTGATGATGAGAAGCAGGCTTGCGGCGACGAACCCCGCGAAGGAGAGCTTGCGTCGCACCACCCAGGCAAGGGCGGTGGCGATGACCACGGCGGTCAGCGGGCCCGGGGCCTGGAGCAGCCACAAAATGCTGGCGATCAGCGCGTCGAGCACGGCGGAAATGCCGTCGAACACCCAGTAGGCATTGTTGGTGAGCCAGTCGACCACGGCTTTCGCCCAGGGTCCTATCGGCAGCTTGTTGTCAGTCAGCCAGTCGGTCAGCCAGTCCACGCGTCGCCCCGCCGTTTCAGTCCGGTTTCCGGAAAATCGTCAGCCTTGAAAGACCATCCTGCCTGCAAGGCCGGCCGCGCCGGGAGACCCCGTGCGGCCCGAGGGCGGGCACGTTGCCGGCGCCCACCCTCCTTGCGAATGTCTCAGCGGTTCGTCAAAGGCCGAGCGCGCCGCGGGCGGCGGCCATCGCATCGCCGCCATCCATCGTGGTGACGCCGTCGAGCCAGGCATCGAGCACGGACGGGTTGCCCTTCAGCCAGGCCTGCGCGGCCTTGTTCGGCTCGGTGCCGTCATTGAGGATCGCACCCATGATCTCGTTTTCCATCGCCAGCGAGAACTCGAGGTTCTCCAGGAACTTGCCGACATTCGGGCACTCGCTCGTGTAGCCCGCGCGCACGTTGGTGTGCACGGTGGCGCCGCCGAAGTTGGGACCGAACACGTCATCGCCGCCGTCGAGATAGGCCATCTCGATATTGGCGTTCATCGGATGCGGCTCCCAGCCGAGGAAGACAACATCCTGCTGGCGACCGGCGGCGCGCGTCACCTGCGACAGCATGCCCGCTTCCGAGCTCTCGACGATGTCGAAGCCCTTCAGGCCGAACATGTCCTTCTCGATCATGTCGATGATCAGCCGGTTGCCGTCATTGCCGGCCTCGATGCCGTAGATCTTGCCGTCGAGGTCGTCCTTGAACTTGCCGATGTCGGCGAAGGTCTTCAGGCCCTTGTCGAACGTGTATTTGGGCACCGCCAGCGTGTATTTGGCGCCTTCCAGGTTGGTGCGCACGGTCTCGACCGACCCGTCCTCGCGATAGGCCTTGATGTCGGCTTCCATGGTCGGCATCCAGTTGCCGAGGAAGACGTCGATGTCCTTGTTCTTCAGCGAAGCATAGGTCACCGGGACAGAGAGGATCTTCACCTCGCTCTCGTAGCCGAGCGAATCGAGCAGCACCGAGGCGACCGCCGTCGTGGCGGTGATGTCCGTCCAGCCGACATCGGAAAAGCGCACGGCCTTGCAGGATGCCGGGTCGGCGGCAAGGGCAGTCGGGGCGGCCAGTCCAAGCGCCAGGGCTGCGGCGCCGAGGCGCAGGGCAAAAGTCTTCATTGGGTCTCGTCCTCCTGATCGCGGGGACGCGGCAAGACGCGACATCCCCGGGTTTGCTGCGGGCGGCTTGCGCCTGCCCGGTTTTCGGCAATCGCCAGGCTTGCGCGCCGGCGGCATGCGAAGGGTTGGCGACCCGCGGCAAGCGGGCGCCGGAACGGCACGGGCGGAAGCGGGAGGCAGCGCCAGGGTCTCGGATGCCTGCATCAGGCACCGGGATATCCCCGGGATCGGGCCCGCGCGGCGGCGGCCCCCGGATTTACAGCGACACTGTCGACCGGCGCCACGAAGAGGCAGCACGGCGGACATCGCTGGATGAACCTCATCCCTGGACGAAGTTCATCTTCGGAATAAGTTCAGGCGGGCCTCCCTGCCCGTTTCGCCGTGCATCAAAACATTTTTGGCCGGAATGTGCAATTCCCCGCTTTTTTTCCGTTTTTTCATTGATTGAACAGCCAATCAAAATTATTCCTGCATTACTGCCGGGAACCCGGGCAACAGTGGCGTCGCAGCGGATGCACGGACCCGGATGCCCTCCCGCAGGGGACAAGGGACACGGGACAGCCGCGCAAACCATCCCGGTCCGTCGGGACGGTCGCTCACGGCCCGCATCGAATCCGTCGCTGCCGCACCACGTGTCCGTCGTCAGATGGAGCCGTCACGGGAAGGCGGCGCCACGGACGCCACCGCCGGAACGGGAAACCGCCATGCCGCGCATCGGAATGGAAGCAGACCGCCGCAAGGCGCTGATCGACGCGACCGTGGAGACGATCCACGCACGCGGCTTCGGCGATGCGACCATGGCGGAGATCGCCCGCCGCGCCGGCGTTTCGGGCGGGCTGGCGCATCACTATTTCGGTTCCAAGGCCGGCCTTTTGAACGCGACGATGCGGGCGCTGCTCACCGACCTGTCGCGCGAGACCCGCGAACGCATGGCCAGGGCGGCCGGGCCGCGCGAGCGCATCTCGGCGATGATCGCGGCAAGCTTCGCTCCGACCCAGTTCCAGCCGGCGCTGATCTCGGCCTGGCTCGCCTTCTACCTGCAGGCGCGCACAGAGCCGGAAACGCGGCGGCTGCTCAGGGTCTATCACCGCCGCCTCGTGTCGAACCTTGCCCATGCCTTCGCCGCGCTGCTCGAGGGCGAGCGCCCCCGCCAGGCGGCCGAAGGCACGGCCGCGATGATCGACGGATTGTGGCTGCAGCACATCTTCGCCGACGGTCCTCCCCAGCCGCGCAGCGCCATGCGCCGGGTGGAGGACTATGTCGAACGCCAACTGGCCGGCTGACGGCGGCCCGAAGCAATGGACAACGCCATGCAGGACGCGACGCATATCGTCATCGGCGCCGGATCGGCGGGCGCGGCCCTCGCCTATCGGCTGTCGGAGGATCCGGCCAACAAGGTGCTGGTGCTGGAAGCCGGCGGCACCGATATCGGCCCCTTCATCCAGATGCCGGCGGCGCTCAGCTATCCGATGAACATGTCCCGCTACGACTGGGGCTTTGAAAGCGAGCCGGAGCCGCATCTTGGCGGACGGCGGCTGGCGACGCCGCGCGGCCGGGTTGTCGGCGGCTCCTCCTCGATCAACGGCATGGTCTATGTGCGCGGCCATGCCCGTGACTTCGACACCTGGGAAGAGATGGGCGCGCAAGGGTGGTCCCATGCCGATGTCGCCCCCTATTTCGAGCGGATGGAGACGAGCCACGGCGGCGAGGACGGCGTGCGCGGCACGTCCGGGCCGATGCATGTGACGCGCGGCAACAAGTGGAGCCCGCTCTACGACGCCTTCATCGAGGCGGGGCGGCAGGCCGGCTACGAGACGACGGCGGACTATAACGGGCTGAAGCAGGAAGGCTTCGCCGACATGGAGATGACCGTGTGGCGCGGACGCCGCTGGTCGACCGCCAACGCCTATCTGAAGCCCGCTCTGAAGCGCCCCAATGTCCGCCTGCTGACCGGCGTCGCCGTCACCCGCGTGCTGTTCGAGGGCACGCGCGCCACCGGCGTCGAATACCGGCGGGGCGGGCGCGTCGAGACGGCGGACGCGTCGGCCGAGGTGATCCTTGCCGCCTCGTCGATCAACTCGCCGAAGATCCTCATGCTGTCGGGCATCGGCGAGGCTGCCGCTCTCGCTGCCCTCGGCATTCCGGTTGTCGCCGACCGGCCGGGCGTCGGCGCCAACCTGCAGGACCATCTGGAGCTCTACATCCAGCAGGCCTGCACCCAGCCGATCACCCTCTACAAGCACTGGAACCTGGTCTCCAAGGCCTTGATCGGGGCGCAGTGGCTGTTCACCGGCACCGGGCTCGGCGCCTCCAACCATTTCGAGACCTGCGCCTTCATCCGCTCGCGCGCCGGCATCGAGTATCCCGACATCCAGTATCACTTCCTGCCCTTCGCCGTGCGCTACGACGGCAAGGCGGCGGCCGAGGGCCACGGCTTTCAGGCCCATGTTGGACCGATGCGCTCGAAGTCGCGCGGCCGGGTGGCGCTGACCTCGCCCGATCCGGACGCGCCGCCCTCGATCCTCTTCAACTACATGTCGCATCCAGACGACTGGGACGAGTTCCGCACCGCGATCCGCCTGACGCGCGAAATCTTCGGCCAGGAGGCCTTCGCCCCCTATCGCGGCCGCGAGATCCAGCCGGGCGAGGCCGTCCAGTCCGATGCCGAGCTCGACGCCTTCATCCGCGAGCATGCGGAAAGCGCCTACCACCCCTGCGGCACCTGCCGGATGGGGGCGGCGAACGATCCGCACGCCGTCGTCGATCCGCAAGGTAGGGTGATCGGGGTGGAGGGGTTGCGCGTCGCCGACAGCTCGATCTTCCCTCAGATCACCAACGGCAATCTCAACGCGCCCTCGATCATGGCGGGCGAGAAGATCGCCGACCACATCATGGGCCGAGAACCGCTGCCGCGTTCCAACAAGGAGCCGTGGATCCATCCGAACTGGCGGACAGAACAGCGCTGACGCCGTAGACTTGCCTCACACGGTCATCACACTTGCCCGCCACAGTCATTCGTTCGTGTCCGCCAGGAGAGAGTTCATGCGTGCCCAGCCCCCCGCTTCGCATTTCATCAACGGCAGCTATCAGGAAGACCCGCACGGACGGCCGTTCGAGAACCGCTATCCGGCGACCGGCGAGGTGATCGCCCGGCTGCACGCGGCGGGCGCGGAGACGGTCAACGCGGCCGTGGCCGCCGCGCGCAGCGGCTTTCGCGTCTGGGCCGCGACGCCCGCCGCCGAGCGCGGGCGGGTTTTGCGGCGCGCGGCCGAGATCCTGCGCCAGCGCAACCGGGAGCTTTCCGAGCTGGAAACGCTCGACACCGGCAAGCCCCTGCAGGAGACGCTGGTGGCGGACGCCGCCTCCGGCGCCGATTGCCTTGAATATTTCGGCGGGCTGACCGCGACGCTGACCGGCGAGCACATCGATCTGGGCGGGTCCTTCGCCTATACAAGGCGCGAACCGCTGGGCGTCGTTGCGGCGATCGGGGCGTGGAACTACCCGATCCAGATTGCCTGCTGGAAGGCGGCTCCCGCGCTTGCCTGCGGCAATGCGGTGATCTTCAAACCCTCTGAAATGACGCCGCTTTCGGCGCTGAAGCTTGCCGAGATCCTTACCGAAGCCGGACTTCCCGACGGCGTCTTCAACGTGGTGCAGGGCTTTGGCGAGACCGGCGCGCATCTCGTCTCCCATCCTGATGTCGCCAAGGTGTCGCTGACCGGGTCCGTGCCGACCGGAACGAAAGTCGCCGAGATGGCGGCAAAGACCTTGAAGCACGTGACGCTGGAGCTTGGCGGCAAGTCGCCGCTGATCGTCTTCGACGACGCCCATCTCGACAACGCCGTGTCGGCGGCGATCAACGCCAATTTCTATTCGAGCGGCCAGATCTGCTCCAACGGCACGCGCGTCTTCGTGCAGAAGGGGTTGAAGGACGCCTTTCTGGAGCGGCTGGCGGAGCGCACCGCCAGGGCCCGGCTCGGCGATCCGATGGACGAGAGCGTCGATACGGGACCGCTGGTCTCGCAAGGCCAGTTCGACAAGGTGATGGCCTATGTGGAGACCGGCAAGCGGGAGGGCGCACGGCTTGTCTGCGGCGGCATCCGGGCCACCGTCCAGGGCCTGCCCGACGGGCTGTTCGTGGAGCCGACGGTCTTTGCCGATGTCGCCGACCACATGACCATCGCCCGCGAGGAGATCTTCGGCCCCGTCATGTGCGTGCTCGACTTCGACACCGAGGAGGAAGCGCTGGCGCGCGCCAACGCGACCGAGTTCGGCCTCGCCGCCGGCGTCTTCACCCGCGACATCGCCCGCGCCCACCGGATGGTTGCCGGCCTGCACGCGGGCACCTGCTGGATCAACACCTACAACCTGACACCGATCGAGATGCCCTTCGGCGGATACAAGAAGTCCGGCATCGGCCGCGAGAACGGCCATGCGGCCATCGACCACTACAGCCAGGTCAAGTCGGTCTATGTGGAAATGGGCGACGTCGAAAGCGCCTATTGAGGCGAAAACGCGAAGGCCCACCTCGAGAGGTGGGCCTTGCAACTTCTGTTGGCGATGAGGGGGGGCTTGCGCCCGCGAGTCTCAAAGCCGTAACATGATTCAATATGGTTGCATGTATTTGAAAGTCAAGTTTTGACCAGCCCGCATGAGGGTCCGTGCCGTTTTCAGCAGACGAGATAAGGTGCCTGCCGGACGTGATTTCGGCACCCCGGTTTGCCACCTATCTTCGGGTTTGCGGCAATCGGCCTGCGCCCGCACTCGCTCTCTACCAGTGGAACCTGGAAATCTCCGCCGCCTTTCTCGTCCCCTTGCAGATTTGCGAGATCGGCGTGCGCAATGGCGTGGCACATGCACTCGAAGCCGTACACGGTCCCGACTGGCCATGGTCGAGCGGCTTCGCACGCAGCCTGCCACGGCCCAAAGCACTCTGGCAGTACGATCCGCAGGACGACCTGCGCAGGGTGGCAGGTCGGGCGATCACCGTCGGCAGGGTCGTCGCCGAACTCAAGTTCGCTTTCTGGGAAAAGCTCTTCACACGGGGGCAGGATGCTCGCCTCTGGCATCCCCACTTCCATACGGCATTTCCCGGCGCCCCACATGCGATACCGGTAGCAAAGGCGCGCGAGCAGGCGTTCGCGGATCTCCAGGCAATCCGCAAGTTCCGGAACCGGATTGCACATCACGAACCGATCTTCGCTCGCGACCTGCCGGCCGATTACACGCGTCTTCGCCAGATGATCGCTTGGCGCAACCCAGCGGCAGCGACCTGGCTCGACCGTATCGAACGGATTACCGCGCTGCTGCGCGACAGACCGTGAACCCGCTCACCCCTTCAGGAGGGCAAGCACCGCCTCGGGCGGACGGCCGATGGCGGCGCGGCTGCCGCGCATGACGAGCGGACGCTCGATCAGCACCGGATCGGCCACCATCGCCGCGACAAGCGCGTCCGCATCGCTGATATCGGCAAGCCCGCCCTCGCGATAGACCGGCTCGCAGGCGCGCATCAGGGCGCGCGGGTCGTCGAAGCCGAGGCCGGCCAGCGCGGCGCGGATCTCGGCCGGGACGGGTGCGTCCTTGAGATAAAGCCGCACCACCGGCTCGATGCCCGCCTCCCGGATCAGTTCCAGCGTCCGCCGCGACTTGGAGCAGCGCGGGTTGTGCCAGATGACGACGTCCTCCGCCGCGCTCATACCGGGAGTTCCTCGCCGTTGGCGTCGATATTGGCCCAGGCTTCGGCATTGCGCCCGACCGCCTGGTCGAGGCTTGCCAGCCCGTGCCGGTCGAGCGACAGGCCGAGATGGTTGAGGATGCGCCCGACAAGGCCGGGGCCCTCGTAGACGAGCCCGGTGTAGAGCTGCACCAGGTTGGCGCCGGCGGTGATCTTGGTCCAGGCGCTCTCGCCGCTGTCGATGCCGCCAACGCCGATGATCGGCAGACGCGGCCCGACCCGAAGGCGCATGCGCGCCAGCGCGATGGTTGACAGGCGGAACAGCGGCCGGCCCGACAGCCCGCCCGCCTGCGCGGCGCCCGCCCTGTCCTTCAGGCCCTCGCGCGCCAGCGTCGTGTTGGAGACGATCAGACCGTCAATGCCGCAACCCAGAACCTCGGTGGCAATGTCGTCGAGGCCCTCCTGGTCGATGTCGGGCGCAATCTTCAACAGCACCGGCACCGGGCGTCCGTGGCGGGCGGCGGCGGCCTCGCGCGCCTCCATCACCCGCGACAGCAACTCGTGCAGCGCGGCGCGCGCCTGCAGGTCGCGCAGGCCCGGCGTGTTGGGCGAGGAGATGTTGACGGCGAAATACGAGGCGAGATCGGCAAAGGCGTTGATCCCGTCGACATAGTCGGCGATGCGGTCGTCAGTGTCCTTGTTCGCCCCGACATTGACGCCGACGACGCCGCCGCGATGGCGGCGCGCCTCGAGCCGGGCGCGCAGGGCCGCGTGGCCCTCGTTGTTGAAGCCGAGCCGGTTGACGACGCCGCGATCCGCGACAAGGCGGAAGACGCGCGGCCTCGGATTGCCCTCCTGCGGGCGCGGCGTCACCGTGCCGACCTCGGAAAAGCCGAAGCCGAGCTTCAGGAGCGCGTCGGGCACCTCGCCGTTCTTGTCGAAGCCGGCGGCCATGCCGAGCGGGTTGGGAAAGGTCAGGTCGCCGAAGTTCACGGCAAGGCGATTGTCGGCCTTCACCCGGCAGGATGGCATCAGGCCGCTCGCCAGCGCCCTCACCGTCATGCCATGGGCCGTTTCCGCGTCGATGGAAAAGAGCGCCTTGCGGGCGAGCGCATCCAGCACGGAAGAAACCATCAAAGCCCCTCCGGAAACACATGCGCGCCGTCGGGTCCGAGCGGCAGCGGTCGCACCCAGACGGCGGCAGAGGCGGGCAACTCGCCGTAAAGATGCGGGAACAGGGCGCCGCCGCGCGAGGGCTCCCATTTCAGCGCCTCACCCAGCGCCTCCGCCTCGACGGCAACGAGGACAAGGTCGGCCTGGCCGGCGAAATGCTTCGCCGCCGTCTCGCGCAGTTGGTCGGCGGCCGAGAAGTGGATAAATCCGTCAGCCAGATCGACGGGCGCGCCGGTGAAGCGCCCGGCAAGCTCGGCCTCCGCCCAGGCTGCTTGCGGAGAAATCTTGTAGATCAGCGTCATGCAGCGCCCCCGGCCGGCTTGCGTGTCCTTGATGATGCCGGATTACAGGCTGGGGGCAGGCGAGACAAGGGTGCGCGTTGCCGCGGACGGCGGGAACAAGACGGGGGACAAGACGGGGACAAGCCCCCGCGCGGGGACCGGCGGACTGGCACTCGGGTGCCTTTAGGAATATATACCCGTAACGGGAATATCCCTCGGCAGTCCGCCCCCCACGCCCGGCGGACGAAAGCCCGAAGGCCGGGCCGCACAAGGCGGCCGCACGAAAGCCCGGCCGGCGACCCGGCCGGGTGCTGGAGCCACGCCATGCTGTCGCACGAGAGCGTCTGGTCGGCGATCGACCGCCTTGCCCGCAGGAACGGCCTGACCCCTTCGGGGCTGGCCCGGCGGGCGGGTCTTGACCCGACCACCTTCAACCCCTCCAAGCGCACCGCCGCCGATGGCCGGCCCCGCTGGCCATCGATGGAATCGATCGCCAAGATCCTCGGCGCCACCCGCTCCGAACTTGCCGACTTCGTCGCCCTGATCGACGAGCGCTCCACGCGCGCCGATGTCATGCGCTTTGCGATCCCGCCGACCCTGCCCCCGCTCGGCCTGTCGCAGGCCGAGGCGGGCGGCTTCTTCCATGACGGGGCGATGGACGCGCTGGCGCCGGAGGCCGCGCGCCCGGTCGACACGGGGCTGCTGCCCGAGGCGCCGGAGGCCGACACGGCGCTGCGGGTGGAGGGCGACACGATGCTGCCGCTTTACCGGCAGGGCGATGTCGTCGTGATTTCGCCGCGCCGCCCGATCGACCGTGGTGACCGGGTGATCCTGCGGCTCGTCTCCGGCCCCGTGCTGGCCCGGATCTTCGAGCGGCGCACACGCTCGCGGGTGGAACTCGCCCCGTTGATCGACGGCGCCGCGCCGGAACGGCTCGGCGTGTCGGAGATCGCCTGGATGGCACGGATCATCTGGGCGAGCCAGTAGCAATGGCGCTCACCGACAAGATCACCGGCCTCCTCGTCGCCGTCGCCGCCGGCGGGTTGCTGTGGTTCGCCGGCAAGGCCTATGTGAGCGGCGACCCGCCGCCGGAAAACAAGGTGGTGGCGGACGTCCCCGCTCCCCCTTTACCGGAAGGAC
>NZ_JASHIK010000038.1 GCF_030733745.1 Stappia sp. MMSF_3263
GAAGCGCATCGCCGTGACCAGCCAGCCGCGCCTCAGCCGCGATCCTCCAGCACCCGCCGGGCGATCACCTGCGCCTGGATTTCCGCCGCGCCCTCGAAAATGTTGAGGATGCGCGCATCGCACAGGACGCGGCTGATCTGGTATTCCAGCGCGAAGCCGTTGCCGCCATGGATCTGCAGCGCATTGTCCGCCGCCGCCCAGGCGACCCGCGCGCCAAGCAGCTTGGCCATGCCCGCTTCCAGGTCGCAGCGCCGGCCGGAATCCTTCTCCCATGCCGAGAAATAAGTGAGCTGGCGCGCCGCCATCAGCTCGCCCGCCATCATCGCCAGCTTGTCAGAGACGCGCGGGAAGGCGATCAGCGGCTTGCCGAACTGGATGCGCTCCTGCGCGTAGCGAAGCCCGAGGTCGAGCGCCGCCTGCGCGACGCCGAGCGCCCGCGCCGCCGTCTGGATGCGCGCGCCCTCGAAGGTCTGCATCAGCTGCTTGAAGCCCTGTCCCGGCACGCCGCCGAGCAGGTTTTCATGCGCCACCTCGAACCCGTCGAAGGCAATCTCGTATTCCTTCATGCCGCGATAGCCGAGGACCTCGATCTCGCCCCCCGACATACCCGCCGCCGGGAACGGGTCGCCATCCGTGCCGCGCGGCTTTTCCGCCAGGAACATGGAAAGCCCCTTGTAGCCGGGCTCACTCGGGTCGGTGCGCGCCAGCAGCGTCATCACGTCGGCCCTGACCGGATGGGTGATCCAGGTCTTGTTGCCGTAAATCTTCCATGTGTCGCCCTCGCGCACGGCACGCGTCTTCAGCGAGGCAAGGTCCGAACCGGTGTTGGGCTCTGTGAAGACCGCCGTCGGCAGCACCGAGCCGGAGGCGATCTCGGGCAGCCATTTCGCCTTCTGCGCGTCCGTCCCCCCGCACAGGATCAGCTCCGCCGCGATCTCCGAACGGGTGCCGAGCGAGCCGACGCCGATATAGGCCCGGCTCAGCTCCTCGGAGACGACGCACATGCTCTCCTTGCCAAGGCCCAGCCCGCCGAATTCCTCCGGAATGGTCAGGCCGAAGACGCCGAGCTCGGCCATCTGTCCGATCACCTCAAGCGGGATATAGGCGTTCTCGAGGTGCCACTCATGCGCATGCGGGGAGACCTTGTCGGCGGCGAAGCGGCGCATTTCCTCGCGCACCTGCTCATAGGTCTCGTCCAGCCCCGAGGCGCCGAAGAGCGAGTTGCCCTCCTGCTGGCGGATCAGCTCGACCAGCCGGGCCCGGAGCGTCGGCCGGTTGCCCTCCTCGATCAGCGTCTCGATCGCCGGCACGCGGAAGGAGCCGGCCTCCCCGGCCGAAATCCCCATGTCCGCCGGCCGCACGAACTCGCCCTGGTTCATCGGGATACCGCCGAAGACCTGCGCCAGGTATTCGGCGAAGACGACACGCACGATCAGCTCTTCCGTCTCGCCGAACCCGCCGGCCTCGCCGAGCCGGCGCGCATAGGCGTCGAGCTGCTTCAGCGCCGCCACATAGGTGGCAAGCCAGGCCAGCCCGTGCGTCGCCCGCTGCTCGCGCTCCATCAGCGCCGGCGAGATCCGTCCGTCCTCGCTGACGCGCGCGCGGACCTTGGACGCGGCCGCATCCAGAAGCCCGTCCAGGGCAGCGACGGCCGCGCCCGTCAGCGTGACCGGAGCCTCCCGGGCGGCGTCACCGCCGAACTCGCTCGCTAGTGACATGCATCCTCTCCGCTCTTGTTGTCCCGGCGCCTGTCCCGGCGCCTTCGGGCAAGGCGTTCCGCGCCCGCCCGCATGTTGCAGTGCAAACCATATCGCGGGATCGCCGCGAAGCAATGCTTCTTTTGATCGATGCGAAAAGTAATTTTATTACATCTGTCTCGCGACGCAGCATGAACCGGCGGCCGTCACTTGACCCGCGCCGATGCCTCCCCCACAAGCGAGGCATGAGTGTCCTGCATGCAATCCGCGCCCTTTTCGCGACAATCTACGACGCCGTCATGCACATGACCGGCGATGACGGCTTCGCGCTTGCCAGCCACGTGGCGCTGTCCTCGCTGCTGGCGCTGTTTCCGTTTCTGATCTTCGTTGCCGCGCTGACCGGCTTTCTCGGCATGTCGGACCTCGCCGACCGCATCGCCATGCTGCTCTTCGACGCCTGGCCGGAGCAGGTCGCCCGCCCCATCGCCCGCGAGATCGAGGTGGTGCTGACCCAGCCGCGCGGCGACATCCTCACCTTCGGCATCGTCGCCGCGCTGTGGTTCGCATCCAACGGCGTCGAGGCGCTGCGGGTGGCGCTCAACCGCGCCTATGGCGTTGCCGAGACGCGCGGCTACCTTTTCCTGCGCCTGCAGGCGCTGCTGCTCGTGCTGTTCGGCACCTTCGTGCTGATCAGCTTCGCCCTGCTCATCATCTTCGCGCCGCTGGTCTGGCAGGCGGCGATCGCCCAGGCGCCGCTGCTGGAGCCCTTTACCGCCCGCCTCAACCTGTCGCGCTACGTCATCGCCTCGCTGCTGACATTCGGCGGCCTCTTCGCCGCCCACGCGCTGCTTCCCGCCGGCAGCCGTCGTCTCCTCGACATCCTGCCGGGCGTCGCCGCGACGCTGGTGTTGTGGCTGGTATCCGGCGCCGCCTTCGGTGCCTGGCTCGCCGGTTTCGCCAACTATGTCTCCACCTATGCGGGACTGGCCGGCGTCATGACGGCCCTGGTGTTCCTCTACCTCATCTCCATCTGCTTCGTCTTCGGCGGCGAGCTCAACGCCGCCATCCTGCGCCGCAGGACAAGGCGCGCCGCGCACCCCGCCTGACACGCAAGGCCCGACGGGCAAGATCTGGCCGGCAAGATCTGGCAGACAAGGTCAGGCAGGCGTGCGCCGCGTGCCGATCCGCCTTTCGCGGATCATCAGCAACGCTCCGACGACCAGCGCCGCGCCGGCGATCTGCACCGGCCCCAGCGTCTCGCCGAACAGGAAGTAGCTCTCGATCGCGGTTGCCACCGGCACCAGGTAGAACAGGCTCGCCACCCGCGCCGCGCTGCCGCGCTTGATCAGCACCATCAGCAGCAGGATGGCGCCGATCGACAGCACAAGCACAAGCCAGGCAAGCGCGAACACCAGCTCTCCCGACCATGTGATCCGCCAGCTTTCCGCCAGCGACAGCGGCGCCACCACGGCCAGCGCCCCGAAATACTGCACCAGGGTGCCCGGCACCAGGTCGATGCCCCCGGCGAAACGCTTCTGATAAACCGTGCCGAAGGCAATGCCCGCCACCGCCAGGAGGCAGACCAGGGCGTTTTCCGTCGTCAACCCGCTGGCATCGACACCGATGCGCGGCCCCACCACCAGCATCAGCCCCAGCGCCCCGACGGCCAGCCCCGCCCAGTGCCGGCGCGTCACCGTCTCGCCGAGGATCGGCCCGGCCAGCAGCGCGGTGAGCAGCGGTTGCAGCCCCAGCACCAGCGCCGCAATGCCGGCCGGCATGCCGTTGTCGATCGCGTAGAAGATGCCGCCGAGATAGACGCCGTGGATCAATGCTCCGGCAAGGAAGCAATGGCTCCATTCGCGCGCCCGCTGTGGCCATGCAGCGCCAAGCATAACGGCCAGCACCAGCAGCGGCGGCACGACCAGCGCGAAGCGGACGGTCAGGAAGGCGAAGGGATCGATATAGGGCGCGCCGAGCTTCGAGCCTATGAAGCCAGTCGACCAGAGCAGCACGAAAATGCCGGGGGCGAACTTGTCGAGAAGAGAACGCAAGGGACAATCCGGTTCTTTGGAAGAATCGCGATGACCTTGCTGTGAGGCAATCTGCCGCAAGGTCACAAATGAGATATCTTCAGTGGAATTTTAACCTTCATGAGGAATTCTGGCGCGGGCAACGGATTGCAGTCGAGGTACGCCAGTGTCGCGTTTTAAGGGTTTCGCGTCGGTCTCGAGCATAGTCGGACGGCTGTCCGTTCGCATCAGGATTTTTCTTCTCATCGCGATCACCATGACCGGCCTGGCCGCCATCGGCGGCGTCTTCTGGTGGAGCCAGGCGAGCGTCGAACAGGCATTCAAGCGGGCCGAGAGCTATTCCGGCCTGGCCAGCGGCGTCGGCGACCTTGCCACCTCCGCCGGCGCCATGCGCATCACCGAAAAGACCTATCTGAGCGCCCCTTCCGCCGCCGGATACGACCAGTTCACGGCCCAGGTCGTCACCGCGCGCGAACAGGTCTCGCGCATCGAGGCGCTGACGGCCGCCGCTCCCTATGCCGCGGAAATCGGCCAGGTGAAGACCGCGCTCGGCGATATCGAGGCCACGTTCCGCGACCTTCACGCCACCCAGCAGAAGGTCGGCCTTGTCGACGGCACCGGGGTCACCGGCGGGGCGCTCGGCGCCCTTACCGAGAATGGCGATGCGCTCGTCTCCCGCGTGCAGAAGGAAGCCCGGTTCAAGCGTTCCCCGGCCACCGAGAAGCTCGCCGCCGCCGGCTCGGACCTGCAGCGTACCGAAAAGACCTACCTGCTCGACCGAAGCGACGTCAATCTCGGCAATTTCGAGGTGGCGGCCGCCCGCATCGAACGCGCGCTGGCCAAGGCAAAGCTCGAAGCCGCGACGGCCACCGAGCTCGGCGAGACGCTGGCCGCCTACCGCTCCGCCTTCGACGCCTACACCGCCGCCGGCGCCGAGCGCACCGCGCATGTGGAGAAGCTGGAGGCCTTTTTCGACGTGTTGCCGCCCTATCTGGCGCAGCTGAAGCAGGCCGCCGATGGCGGACAGGCCGAGGCGGCCCGGGCGCTTGCCAGCGGCCGCGACATCGCCGCCGTGATGATGATGACCATCATGGCCGTGATCGTCGCCGTCCTGCTCGTCGCCGGCATTCTCATCGGCGCCTCGATCTCCGCCCCGCTTGCCGCCCTGCGCCAGGCGATGGACCGCCTTGCCGCCGGCGAGACCGACGTCGCCCTGCCCCCGGTCAACGGCCGCACCGAACTTGACGCGATGGCCGCCAGCGTCGTCGTCTTCCGAGACAATGCCATCGACCGCGAGAAACTGGCCGGCGACCAGCGCGCCGAAAACGGCGCGCGCGATGCCCGCATGCGCCATCTCGACACGCTCATTGCCGGGTTCGAGGCAACCGTCGGCGATGCGCTGTCGCATCTCGACCAGGCGGCGGAAGAGCTCGCCGGCGCGTCCGACAATCTCGACGAGGCCGCCGGGCGCGCCGCCGAGGAGGCAACCCTTGCCGGCGACGCCGTGCGGGTCGCCGCCGACAACGTCACCTCGGCGGCCTCCGCCTCTGAGGAGCTCAACGTCTCCATCGCCGAGATCGCCGACCAGGCCAACCGCTCCACCAAGGTCGCCGAAAAGGCCGTGGCCAGCGCCCGCGACACCGGCTCCAGCATGGGCGAGCTGTCGCGCACCGCCGACCGCATCGGCGAGGTGATGGGGCTCATCCGCGAGATCGCCAACCAGACCAACCTCCTGGCGCTCAACGCGACGATCGAGGCGGCGCGGGCCGGCGAGCACGGCCGGGGCTTCGCCGTCGTCGCCGCCGAGGTCAAGGACCTTGCCGGGCAGACCGCGCAGGCGACCGAGGACATCGCCCAGCAGGTCGAGGCGATCCAGCAGGCCTCCGCCAACGCCGTCATGGCGATCGGCGATGTCGAGCAGATCATCGTTCAGATGAACGACATTGCCGGCTCGGTTGCCGATGCCGTCGGCCAGCAGAGCATCGCGCTGCGCGAGATCACCGAGAATGTCGCCCGCGCCTCGGAGCGCTCCGGCACCGGAGCCGAGGCCATGGGCCGCGTCAGCGGCGCCACCGAGCACGCAAGGGGCACCGGCACCCTTGTGGGCGACCTTTCCGACACGCTCGGCGACCAGGCACGGCGGCTGCGCAAGGAAATCGGCAGCTTCCTGGAAAGCGTTCGCGCCGCCTGAGCGCCGCGCGCGAACACCCCGCTTCCTGCCCCGCCTAACCTTCGGCACGCTTCCCGGCAGCCTCCCGGGACGCGCGGCACCTCGCCGCGCGTCTTCTTGTCTGCGGCCACGGGACTTGGCGGGTGCCGCTCCCCCGTGATACGTCGCCACAGTGCGCAAGCGGAGGATCGTGAATGCAGGACAGCATCGTCATCGTCGGAGCGGGCCAGGCCGGCGCCCAGGCCGCGCAATCGCTTCGCGCAGGAGGCCATGGCGGCCGCATCACCCTCCTTGGCGAGGAGCCGCATCCCCCCTATCAGCGCCCGCCCCTGTCGAAGAAGCATCTCGCCGGCGAGATCGGCGACGAGGCGCTGCATCTGCGCCCGCCGAGCTTCTACGAGCAGAACACGATCGACTGCCGCTTCGGCGTCACCATCGAGGCGATCGACCGGGAGGCCCGCGCCGTGATCCTCTCTGGCGGCGAGCGCATCCCCTATGACCGGCTTGTGCTGGCCACCGGCACGCGGCCCCGCGCCCTGCCGATTCCCGGCGCGGAGCTTGCCGGCGTCGTCACCCTGCGCAAGATCGCCGATGTCGAGGCGATGCGTCCGCTGCTGAAGGCGCCCGGCCGCGTCGCCATTGTCGGCGGCGGTTATATCGGGCTGGAGGTTGCCGCCGTCGCCCGCGCCATGGGCCACGAGGTCACCGTCATCGAGGCGCAGGACCGGGTGATGAAGCGCGTCGTCTCGCCCTCCGTCTCCGCCTATTTCGAGGCCCTGCATCGCGAGCGCGGCGTCACCTTGATGCTGAACACCGGCATCACCGGCTTTTCCGGTACGGACCGTATCGAGGCGGTGCAGCTCGCCGACGGCGGCAGCCTTGCCTGCGACATGGCCCTCGTCGCCGTCGGAGCAGTGCCCAATGACGAAGTGGCGGCCGCCGCCGGCATCGATGTCGATGACGGCATCCTCGTCGATGGCAGCGGCGAGACCTCCGATCCCTCGATCCATGCCGCCGGCGACTGCACCCGTTTCTTCTCGGCCCTCTACGGCCGCTCCATCCGCCTGGAAAGCGTGCAGAACGCCATCGACCAGGCCAAGGCGGTGGCCGGCGCCATTCTCGGCGCCGATGCCGACTACGATCCGGTGCCCTGGTTCTGGTCCGATCAATACGCCACCAAGCTGCAGATCGCCGGCTTGTCGCAGGGCCATGACGAGGCCCGCACCTTCGGCGATCCCGCCTCGGGCAGCTTCTATGTCGCCTATCTGCTGGCCGGAACGCTCGTCGCGGTGGACAGCATCAACCATCCGCGCTCGCACATGATGGCGCGCCGCGCCATCGGCAAGACCTTCGAAGAAGGCCTGCTGCCACCGGTCGGCTGAGGCAGGCGGGAACCGGAAGAGGCGTGTGCAAGGAGCTCCGGCGGCGGCTCAGTCCGCGTCCGCCTCCAGCGCCTCCATGTCGTCGTCGGACAGGCCGAAATGGTGGCCGATCTCGTGCACCAGCACATGGGTGACGATACCGCCCAGCGTCTCCTCGTGGGCGCACCAGTAGTCGAGGATCGCCCGCCGGTAGAGCCACACCCGGTTGGGCATTCGGCCGCTCCAGCTCTCCGCCCCGCCCTGGGCCAGGCCGAGGCCCTCGAACAGGCCGAGCAGCTCGAACGGGTCCTCGATGCCGAGCCCGTCCAGCGCCTCGTCGTCGGCGAAATCGGCAACGCGGATCTCGATGGTCCCGCACAGCTCGCGGAATGTTTCGGGGAGTTCCTCCAGCGCCCGTGCGGCAAGCGCCGCAAAGTCGTCCAGCGACGGAGCGGCCGCGTCCCGCCAGTTGCCGGCAAGGCCGGCACCGACGCCCTCCTCGCCGTCCGCGCGTCGTCCCATGGCGTTCTCCCCGAGCCTCAGAGATAGGTCCAGATCAGATAGACGACGAGGCCGAGCGCGAAGACCGCGCCGGCCGAGCGGCCGATCCTGCGGCCGAGCCGTTCGATCGGATCATCGTCACCGGCCGTATCGCCGCTCCGCGAGGCCCCCTCGAACGTCGTCCGCAGCACCGTCTCGCTCTCGCGCTCGGCCCGCGCCAGCGTCGCGCGCGCCTCCCGCTGGCGGGCAGCGTCGCGTTCCTGGCCGTGCCCGGCATTGCCGGAATTCTGGCCGGGCCCCTTGCCAGGCCGCGTGCCGGTGTCCTTGTCCCCGTCGCCGCTCACGACGACGTCCCCCGGCGCAGTACGGCCGCGGCGGCGAGTGCCAGCAGCGCCAGCCCGGCGGAGATCACGGCGTTCCAGCCGGCAAAGGACAGGCCGAACATCCGCCAGCTTGCCTCGGTGCAGCTCACCACCCTGGTGGAGCGCAGCGCATTGAGCATGTTGGCCGCCGAACCGGGCGCCGCCGTGCCGCCGCCGCAATCGCTCGGCCCGGCCCAAAAGCCCCATTCGGCGCCGGCCTGGTAGACGCCGAGCGCGGCCCCGTAGGCAAACACCGCCGCCACCGCCAGCAGCAGCAGGGCGGCCAGCGTCCGCCGCGACGCGGCCCCCGCCGGGGCGATCATCAGCACCAGGGCCAGCACGGCCAGCGGCAGGCCGACATAATAGGGGATGCGCTGCTCCAGGCAGAGCTTGCAGGGCACATAGCCCCCGATCAGCTGGAAGCCCCAGGCGGTCAGGATCGAGGCAAGCCCGCCGGCGATCACCAGCGCGGTCGCGCGCAAGGCGAGCGCGGCCCGGCTGTAGGAGGAGGTGCGGCTGTCCGGGGACCCTGCAGGGCTCATGCTGTCAACCTCGTCACAGATATCGGATGGCGATGAAACCGCCGACCAGCCCGACCACGAACACCGTGAAGACGAGCCCCAGCCGCTGCTCGATGAAATGCCGGATCGGCGGGCCGAACAGGTAGAGCAGACCCGCGACGGCGAAGAAGCGCAAGCCCCTGGCCAGCACGCTCGCCACCATGAACACCGGCAGGCTCAGGTCAGTCGCCCCGCTGGCGATGGTGATCACCTTGTAGGGGAACGGCGTGATACCGGCGATGAAGACGATCCAGGCGCCATATTCGTTGAAATTGGTGCTGAACGCCTCGAACTTGTCGAGATAGCCGTAAAAACCCAGGATCGGCCGCGCCAACTGGACGAAGAGCAGGGCGCCGATGGCATAGCCGAGCGCCCCGCCAAGCACCGACGTCACCGTGCACAGCAGCGCGTAGGAGAAGGCCCGCGCCCGCCGCGCGATCACCATCGGGATCAGCAGGATGTCCGGCGGGATCGGAAAGAACGAGCTTTCGGCGAAGGAAACGGCACCAAGGGCCACCGGCGCGCGGGGGCCGGAGGCGAGCGACATGGTCCAGTCGTAGAGGCGGCGCAACATGGCGCGTAATTAGCCGGAAGCGCGCCGCTTGTCACCATAATCCGGTGCGGCCGATGGCCCTGTGTGCACAAGCGGTCCGGGCCGGATGTTTCAATTGACGGCATCGGCGCGATGGCTATGATCGCGCCGTTTCCTGCGGGCCCCCGTGGCGGAATTGGTAGACGCGACGGATTCAAAATCCGTTTCCCTAACCGGAGTGTCCGTTCGAGTCGGACCGGGGGCACCATCGGCCGGAACGCAGGCCCTCCGGAAAGCGACATCTCCGGAACCCTCCCCGTCGGAAACCGGCCGCCGGAAGGCCCGCCCATGTCATCCGTTTCCCCCTCTCCCGCCTTCCCGACCCCTGAGGAAGACCTCGCCGCGCGCCTTGCCGTCATCGAGACCTGCCGGCGCATGAACGCCCTCGGCATCAACCAGGGCACCTCCGGCAATGTCTCGCTGCGCCATGGCGAGGGGTTCCTGATCACTCCCTCGGGCATCGACTACGATGCGATGGTTCCGGAGCAGGTCGTGCCGGTCCATCTCGACGGCAGCTATTCCGGCGATTGGCTGCCCTCGTCGGAATGGCGGATGCATTTCGACATCTACGCCTCGCGGCCCGAGGCCGGCGCCGTGGTCCACACCCATTCGCCGCACGCCACCGCGCTCTCCTGCCTCAGGATCGAGATCCCGCCCTTCCACTACATGATTGCGGTTGCCGGCGGTAAGACGCTGCGCACCGCCGCCTATGCCACCTTCGGCACGGCGGAGCTGTCGCGCGCCATGCTCGCCGCGCTGCAGGATCGCACCGCCTGCCTGCTCGCCAATCACGGCATGATCTGCTTCGCCCCGCGCCTCGACAAGGCGCTGTGGCTGGCCGGCGAGATCGAGGCCCTGTGCCGGCAATACGCCATTGCCCGAAAAATGGGTGAGCCCGTCATCCTGTCGGATGCCGAGATGAACGAGGTGATCGCCCGTTTCGCCACCTACGGCAGGCAGCCGGAAGAGCTCGACGGCGCCGGCGTTGCCGCCGTCGAGGCGCCGCGCCGCCGGACGTGACGTCCCGCACCCTGGCCGGCTCGCTCACTCGGCGGGTGGCGGACGGTGGTAGCCGGGCCCGATCGTCAATGGTCCCTGCGGCGAGGTTTCCTGTTCGAGTTCGCTGGTCAGCACCGTTTCGTGCGTCTCCAGCGGCTCGGCTCCGCCATACTCGTAGAGCTTCACGGTCACCGCGTAGGCGCGCCCCTTGACGACGCCGGACAGCGGCGGCGTTTCCAGTCCGTAGCGCATCTCGCCATGGCGGATGCGGGTCTCGGCCGAGATCGGCGCCCCGCCGGCCGGGTTCTCGAACTCCGCCACCAGCCGCGATTGCGAGGGTGTCGGCTTCTGCACGATCGCCGTGACGCCGGCACGAACCTCGCCGAGCCGGTAGTAGAAGAGGAAACCGCCGCCGGCGATCCGCACATGGGTCATTGCCGCCTGCTGCTGCCGGTTGTGGACGACGATCACGGTGGCGATCAGCGCCAGCGCCAGACCGGTAACGACGGCCGCGATGCGAAAGCCCCGGGTTTTCTCGAATTCCATCACGGCCATGGCGTCAGCCTCCTGCACCCCCTCCGGACCCACGCAGATCACACCGGATCGCGGCAAGGCTCAAGCCTTCTCTCCGGGAAGCGGCAAGAAGCCGGTGGCGGGGTGCGGCGCGAGATGCTTCACTTCGCCGGTCGCGGCCGGCTTCGACCGGTTTTTGGGGGGCGTTCAGGATGACACATATTTCGCTGCGGGCGCTGCTGCTCGCCTTGCTTGCCTGCTGCGGGCTTGCCGGTCCTTCGGGGCTCCTTACCCCGGCCGCGGCCTCCGACCTGCATGCCGGCTACTACTATCCGGTGCCGCGCTCGCGCGAGGTCTATGTCGCCCGCGTACCGGTCGCCGCCGACGCGTCGAAGCGCTCGCGCGCCGCCTTCGCGGTCGGTTTCGAACAACAGCAGATCGCTCGCGGCAACGCCCCCGACTTCCATCTCTTCGTCAAGGGCAACGAATTCGAGAAGATGATCATCGTCGCCACCGGCCCGGGCCGCTACGACACGCTCTACCGGATGCGCGCATTGCTTGCCGCCCTCACCTCGCAGGCCCGCACCACGCCGCTGTTCCAGCAGAGCGAGGCGCCACACGAACTCACCTTCCTCGACTTCTGCAAGCTGATGGGCTTCACCCAGGTCACCATCTCCGACGGAGACACCCTCGCCCACCAGATCGTGATCGACTGACGGCGTTGCTAGCCGGCAAACAAAAGCGCGCTCAGTGCGCTTTTGTGGACAGCCCCGGGAAAACCGGCTAGAGCGATCTTCATGACTGTTACGCAACGCGAAATCGAGCTCAAGCTGGAGCTGGCCCGCCCCGCCATGCAACGTCTCAGGACGGAGCCGGCGCCCGATGGCTTCACCGTCGGCCGCGCCGCCACGCGCACGCTGCGCTCGATCTATTTCGACAATGCCGACAGGGCGCTGCGCAAGGCGAAATGGTCGCTCAGGGTGCGCAAGGTCGGCCGTGCCTGGATCCAGACGGTCAAGGCCGGCACCGGCGTCAAGGGCGGCATGTCGAAGCCGCGCGAGGAGGAAGTGCCGGTCGCCGGTCCGGCCCCCGATCTCACCCGCATCGCCGATCCCGGCCTGCGCGAGGGCCTGTGGCGCCTCGTTGCCGGCCTGCCGCTCGAGCCGGTCTTCGAGACGATGATGAAACGCACCACGCGCATCTTCGAGACAGTCGACGGCTCGGTCATCGAGATGGCGCTCGATGCCGGTGAAATCCGCGCCGGTGAACGGATCGCGCCGCTCTTCGAGGCCGAACTGGAGCTGAAACAGGGTCGCCCGGCGGACCTCTTCCGTCTCGCCGGCGCCCTGTCCGGCACCGCCGTGGCGCGCTTTTCCACCCTCACAAAGGCCGGGCGCGGCTATGCGCTTGCCAACGGCGAGACACCGGAGATCAAGGCCAGGACCGCCGCCGATGTCGATCTCGATCCGGCGACCGACACGGCCGAAACCGCCTTCCGCGCCATTCTCGTCTCCTGCATGGACCAGATTGCCGCCAATCGCGACGTGACGCTCGACAGCAACGCCCCGGAAGGCCCTCACCAGCTGCGCGTCGGGCTGCGCCGGCTGCGCAGCGCCCTCAAGGTTCATCATGCCCTGCTCGAGAGCGAGGTTCGCGCCGGCCTCGACGCCGCCGCCCGCGATCTTGCCAACCGGGTCGGCGACCTGCGCGACCTCGACGTGCTGGCCGAGGAGATCGTTGCCCCGGCGGCCGGGTTCGCCCCGCAAGCGCTTGCCGCCGACCGGCTTGCCGAACTCGTCCTGTCCGGCCGCGAGAAGGCCCGCGCAGCCCTGCGCGCGGCGCTGCTCGACCCGTCCGTCAACGCGCTGCTCTTCCGGATCGGTGCGCTTGCCGAAGGCGATGGCCGCAAACTGCCCGAGACGGGCAACGAGGCCGCCGACGGCGGCAGGCCGCTGGCCGAGTTCGCGGCCGAGGCTCTCGACAAGCGCTGGAAGGCCGCCGCAAGGCTGGCGGCCCGCATCGAGGACCTGACGCTCGAGGAGCGCCACGACCTGCGCAAGGAGCTGAAAAAACTGCGCTACACGGTGGAGTTCTTCCGTCCCGCCTTTGCCGCCAGGAAGGTCAAGCCGTTTCTCTCCCGGCTGAAAACCCTGCAGGACGTCTTCGGCTATCTCAACGACGTGGTCATGGCCGGCCGCCTCGCCGATATCGCCACGTCGGGACAAAGGAAGCAGCCCGCCGCCACGCTGCTTGCCGCCGGCTTTGTCATGGGCTGGCACGAGGCACGCGCCGAGCATGCCTGGGAAAGCGCCCGCGCGCTGTGGGACGAGACCCGCCGCGTGCGCAAGTTCTGGCGCGACCGCTAGGGATGCAGGTTCTGGACGCAACCCGCCACGGCGTGGACATATGATCGTGCTGGAAACCGCGTCCGGTCCGGCCATGATCCGCCAGAAAGGATGTGTTCGGCAAGACGGGTTCGCCCCAACGGATCGGGTGGAGAGCCCTCAACGCGGCAGGCCTACCTCTCCTCCCTCAGGTCATAGGCTTCCTGCGCCTGCTCGATCTCGTGCAGATGGTTGATCGCCCAGTCGAACGCCGCGCCGAGCGGGACTTGAAGGGTGCGCCCGAGGTCCGTGATCGAATACTCGACCGCGACCGGTGATGTGGCGAACACCCGCCGAACGACCAGCCCGTTGCGCTCCAGGCGCCGGAGCGCCTGTGTCAGCGCCTTGTGCGTCACGCCTTCCAGCCTCCTCCTCAACTCGTTGAAGCGCGTCGGTTTCTCAAGGAGGACGGTGAGTATCATCACCGACCACTTGTTGGCGACCTGGTCGAAGAAGGAGCGCGCGGCGCAGTCCGAAAAGAACACCGCATCAACCTGGCATGACATCCCGATATCCTCGCGTATACCTGCGCGCCTGAAAGTGCATTCTTGATCCTAGATATACAATCGATATCTATTCTGCAACACACGCAGCACCCGGGACGGCCGCCTCGACCCTCGCCAGTGCAGGGAGGCGGGCACTGAGCCCGGCAGATGACAGAGGATGCAAATGAACTCCAACCAGCACGATTTTTCCCGGCGCAGCCTGTTGAAACTCGCCGGTGCGGCGGCTGCGGCCGTCGCAACCCGCGGCGGCGCGCCGGCAATGGCAGCGGAGACGCCGGTAGCCAGCCTTTTCCGCACGGATGTCGGCACGGGCAGGAATGTCATGCTCCTGCATGGCTGGACGTGCGATTCCAACGACTGGATCGGACAATTGCCGCTGTTCGAGGGCAAATACCGTGTCGTCGCCCCCGACCTGCGCGGGCACGGCAGGTCCCAGGTGATGCCATCGGGCGCCTACGCCCCGGCTGACTATGCGGCAGACATCGAAGCCCTGATCTCGACGAGTTACCCGGGTGAGAAGTTCGTCATCGCGGGGCACTCCATGGGTGGACAGATTGCCGCCCGTCTCGCTGCAAGGAGGCCCGATCTTGTCAGTGCGGTCGTGTCCGTCGACGGCGCGCTCGGGTTTGGCCCCGATGCGGCGGGTTTCTTCGCCAAGGTGACGGATGACCTGTCCGCCGGCGATCCTGGCACCGTCGTGCCGGCCCTCTTCCAGGCCGTTTACGACCCGGCGACCGATCCGGCATTCAAGCGCTGGCATGCGCGCCGCGTCCAGGGGATGCCGGCTCACGTCGTGCGTGAATCATTCGGTCCGCTTTTCTTCGGCGCCGACCAGATCGGCACCGGAAGGAACAGCGCGGAATTCTGCAGGCAACTGGCGATGCCCGTCTATCACCTCTGCCGCGATCCCGCTCAGGCCGGGCGCATGCGACCATGGTTCACGCATCCGAAATCGAAGGTCGATGTCTGGTCCGATGCCGGTCACTGGATCATGCAGGACCGCAGGGATGACGTGAACGCCGCGATCACGGCATGGATCGATGCGCTCTAGGGTCGGGACCTGACGTTCATTTCACCTGACGGCGGACACTGAACGGACTTCAGGTCCACCTCGGGAAGCCCGGAAACCGTCGGCGGCAACGCACCAGCGGAGCCGCCGACACTCAGGGCGACGGCTTGTCGTTGGTCTCGCCGTTCTCGGGTGCCTGTTGCTGCGGCTGCTGCCGCTTGTTGCCAAGGCCGAAGGAGCCGAGGAAACCGGATGGCAGGCCGAAGCCCTGCTCGACAGCCTCCAGCACCTCGCCGTCGTCGACCTCGCCTTCGATCACCTTCTGTACGTCGATACTGGTATTGCCGCCGGTCGCCCGCTGCAGCGCCTCGTTGGCGGCATTGGTGGCCGCGTCGGTGAGCGAGCCCTCCGGCGCCGTCCCCCCGCCCAGCGACTTGAACAGGCCCCCGCCGAGGCTTTCCAACTGCTTCAGCGCCGCCTGCGGGTCCTCCAGGATGCCCTTGATGTCGGGGTAGATCTGCGGCCGGTCCCAGGAACCGCGTACCACGACCGGGACGCCCAGTCCCTCCAGGTCGCGCGCCTCACCCTTGCCGCGCGGCACCGGCGCCCCGCCCTCGAGGCTGGCGACGACCCGCGGTTCAAGCCGCCAGTCGAGGCTGCGTTCAGGCATGTCGACACGGCCCGCGCCGCTCATCCGGATCAGCGGACCGATCAGGGCCAGGTCTTCCGATGCGGCAATGCCCCGGGTAATCTGGAAACTTGCTCCCAGCGCGGAAAAATCCGTCTTCTGCTTGGGGTTTTCGGCCCAGCCGAGCAGCGTATCGACCGTAAGGCCGCGCACCATTCGCGGAATGTTGAGCCCCCGGATCGCGCCGTCGGCGAAGTCGAACCGGGCGGTGCCGTTGAGATCGGCGACAAGTTCGTATTCGCTGACGCCCCGCGCCGTGACGTCGAGCTCGGAGCCCACCCGGCCCTCGATCCAGTCGAAATCGGCGGCCGCCGACAGGAACGGCCCGGCATTGAGGTCGGTCAGCTTGAAGCGCGCCGCCAGTTCGGGAATGCTGCCGCTGCCATCGAGCACCACCGCGCCCTGGCCCTGGCCGCCGTAGAGCGCCATCTCGGTCAGTTCCGCCGACAGCCGGCCGCCTTCCAGCTTGACGTTGAGCCGGCTGCGCCCGATCTCGAGCTTTTCCCTGACGATGGTCCCGGCGCTGAGCGTCAGGTCGGCGTCGACCGCCTGCAAACCGCTGAAGTCGATCGGCGCGCGGCTCCACGAGCTGCCTTCCGCGCCCGGCACGCGCGCCTCGCCCGGAGGGGCCGCGGCGCCGGAGGCGCTGCCCAGATAGGGATCGAGGCCGAGCCGCTCCAGGTCGAGCCGCGCCGTCAGCTTCGGCCGCGCGCCAAGGCGCAACTCGCCCTCGCCCTGCCCGTTCGTGTCGTCGAGACGGATCTTCGCGCCGGAAAACCGCACCGTCTCGCCGCTTGCCTCCAGCCGGCCGGAAAAGCCGAAGGGTCCGAGCCCGCCGCCGGGGGCAAGCGGGGTGCCCAGCCAGGCGGCCAGCGCCCGCAGGTTGGCCGTCTCCAGCACGACATCGCCGTCGATGTCGCCGGTCGGCGACAATGCGCCGTCATAACCGACCTTGAGATGCGAGCCGTTGACGCGCAGCCGCGTCGGCGCCGGCATTCCGGCCATCATCAGCGCCGGTGTGGCGCTGCCCTCGACGCTGAACGCCTCGCCGCGCCAGGTCAGCCCGCCGCTGAGCGACACCGGGGCATCGAGCCCCGCGAAATCGAGCGCCAGCGCCAGGTCGTCGATGCGCCGCGCGCCCGCATCCTCGCCGAGCGGGCCGGGAACCGGCAGGTTGTCGATGCCGCCGCCGGAAAGCGACAGCCGGCCCGACGCATCCAGCGTTCCCAGCAGCATCGCCATGTCGCCGCCGCTGGCCGACAGGCGCAGCGAGCCGCCAATCGTGCCGCGCGCCTTTTCCGCGCGTCCGGCAAGCGTCAGCAGCGTCGCCAGGTTGGCCTTGGAGACCTCGATCTGGGCGTTGATTACCGGCGCCTCGCCGGCAAGCGCGACGTTGCCCGCCATCCTCAGTTCCGCGCCCGCCACATTGGCGGTCAGGCTGGCAATGTCGATCCGGGCCGCGTCGCCCGCGATGTCCGCGTTCATCCGGTAGGCGCCCGGATCGCGCGGCAGCGCGCTGCCCAGCGCGGCGAGCGTCTCACCCAGCGCCTCGCCCTCGAGCGTGACGCGCAGCCGGCTCGGATCGCCGAGGGACACGTCCCCCGTCGCGGTGGCGCGCGCTCCGGCGCCGCTGAGGCTGAGATCGATGCCGCTCGAGCTGCCATTGGCGAGCCTCAGCGGGGCGGCCAGCGCACCGGCCACTTCCAGCACGACACCGTCCTCGATGCCGCCAAGGGTCAGTTCGCCCTCGATGTCGAGCGGTCCCGACAGCGCCGGCAGGCGCAGCGTCACGTTGATCGCCTCCGCCGTCTGCCGCGCGCCGCTGCGCCGGTCGAGATAGGTGAAGGAACCGTCCTCGATGGTCAGCCGGTCGACGCCGATCCGGGCCAGCCCGAGGCCGTCGACCTCCGCTCCGAGCCGCGCATCGTCGCCCGAGGCCTCCGCGGCGCTCTGGCGCAGCGCCAGGGCGCCCTCGCCCCCGTTCTCCGCGTTGCTTTCGGAAATTGCCTGTGTCGCCGCGCTCCAGCGGTCGGCGGGAAAGCCCGTGCCGCCGGCCTCGCCCGTCATTGCCGCGCCGCCGCCTGCCATGCCCCAGTTCGGCTGGCCGTCCTCGCCGATTTCCAGCGAGATCGCTGGCCGCTCGAGAACCACATGGGTGAGCTGCACCTCGCCGCCGAACAGCCCGCCCCAGGCAAGGCCGAAATCGACCTCCCCGGCCCGGGCGAATTCCCCCGCGCCGCCGACCGAGATGCCGACATCCTCCGCCGTCAGCCGGAAGCCGGGCACGAGCGACAGCCCGACCGGTCCGTCGAGGCGCAGGCGCCAGCCGGTGCGCTGTTCGATCTGGGCGATCAACTCGGCGCGGATCGCGTCCTTGGGCAGCAGCAGCGGCACCACGAAGGCGGCCGCCAGAAGCACGAAAAGCAGGCACACAAGGCCGACCAGCAGGCGTTTCAAGGCATGTCTCCAGAAAGCGCGAATCACCGGCAGTCTACGCCAAAGCGTGTCGACAGCATGGCCGAACCATGCGGGAAACCAAGGACGGCATGGACATTCGCCCGCCAATTGCCGATGCTGCGCGGCGAGTGTACGGCTCTGGAGGGCACATGTTTTCAGCGTTGAAGCGCTTTTTGCGAAATGCGGTCACCGGCGAGGACGGCGGCATGACCTTTGCCGAGGACGATCACCGGCTCGCCGCCGCTGCCCTTCTGGTCCATATCGTCTCGGTCGACGGCGTCGTCGACGAAGCCGAGCGCACCACCCTGTACGAGGTTCTGGAGCGCAATTACCAGCTCACCCCGGACATGACCGCCGAACTGATCCAGGCCGCCACGCGCCGCGACAACGAGGCGGTCGACCTCTACGGCTTCACCTCCGTGCTGAAGCGCAGCCTGGAGATCGAGGAACGTCTCAAGGTGCTGGAGATGATGTGGGAACTCGTCTATGCCGACGGCACCGTGCACGAGTTCGAGGACAACACGGTCTGGCGGGTCGCCGAGCTGCTCGGCATCTCCTCGCGCGACCGGCTCGCACTGCGCCGCAAGGTGGCCGGCGAGGCACCCTCGCCGGCAGGTGCCGCCGACGAGGGAGAGACCTGAACCCTTTGGCCCCTCGACGCATCCTTGCAATGCACTATAGACTGGACCGATGATCCTCGACCCCAAGCAACTTGAGGGCCGCCCCAAGGTCCTCATCGTCCTGCATCAGGAAACCTCGACGCCGGGCCGCGTCGGCCAGGAGCTGGTGAAGCGCGGTTTCGCCCTCGATATCCGCCGCCCCCGCTTCGGCGACCTGTTGCCGGAGACCCTCGCCGACCATGTCGGCTCGGTGATCTTCGGCGGCCCGATGAGCGCCAACGATACCGACGCCTTCATCGCCCGCGAGATCGACTGGATCGACGTGCCCCTGCGCGAGAAAAAGCCGTTCCTGGGCATTTGCCTCGGCGCCCAGATGCTCGCCCGCAACCTTGGTGCGAGAGTGCGCGGCCATGACGATGAACTGGTCGAGATCGGCTATTACGACCTGCATCCCACCGATGCCGGCAGCCGGATGATGTCCTGGCCCGGCAAGGTCTACCAGTGGCACCGCGAAGGCTTCGACATGCCCGCCGGCGCCGAGCTTCTGGCCAGCGGCGACACCTATCCCAACCAGGCGATCCGCGTCGGTCCGGCCGCCTACGGCATCCAGTTCCACCCCGAGCTCACCTACCAGATGATGGTGCGCTGGACGACGCGCGCCGCCCCGCGCATGGCGCTGCCCGGCGCCCGCCAGCGGCGCGATCATTTCGCCGGCCGCTTCGCCTTCGATCCGGCGGTGAAGGCCTGGCTCGACGACTTTCTCGACCGCTGGATCGGTCATGCAGACGCCCGCCCGCTTGCCGCCGAGGCCGCCGAATAGGGCATTCATCCGGCACGCCGCCGCTTCCCCGCCGGCAAGAAACAAAGTGCCGTCTTCTCCCGAATGATTTAAGGGAACGCCGAAGGAAACGCGCGCCCCGGCCTGACGCTGCGGGATGCGCCGGATCACAGCGACACGGAGCGCCCCATGTGCGGAATTGCCGGCATCTTCGGACCCGACGCGGCCAGCCCGCGCGATCCTGCCGTGCTCGCCGCCATGGACCGGGCGATCCACCACCGTGGCCCTGATGCCGGCGACATCTGGCGCGACGAGGCCGCCGGTGTCGCATTCATCCATCGGCGCCTGGCGATCCTCGACCTCACCCCCGCCGGCGCCCAGCCGATGCACTCGCCCTGCGGCCGCTTCGTCATCACCTATAATGGCGAGATCTACAATTATCTCGACCTGCGCCGCGAGCTGGAGGAAGAAGGCAAGGCGCCCGCGTGGCGCGGCCATTCCGACACCGAGGTGCTGCTCGCCGGCGTCGTCGCCTGGGGTCTCGCCGAGACCTTGAAGCGCGCCACCGGCATGTTCGCCATAGCGCTTTGGGACCGAGAGAAGCGCACCCTGACGCTCGCCCGCGACCGCTTCGGCGAAAAGCCGCTGCATGTCGGCCTGTTCGGCGGCGAGATCGCCTTCGCCTCGGAGATCAAGGCACTGAAGGCCCATCCGGGCTGGCACGGCCGGGTCGACCGGCAGGCCATCGCCCAGTGTCTGCGCCATGGCTACATCCCCGCGCCGCGCACCGCCTTCGAGGATGTCGTGAAGATCGCGCCGGGCGCCTGCGTCGAGCTTTCCCCCGGCCGCATGACCCCCGGGACCTGGCGCGAGACCCGCTTCTGGGACACGCTCGGGGAAGCCCGAACGGCGCGCGCCAACCGCTTTTCCGGCAGCGAGGCGGAGGCCGTCGACCAGCTCGATTCGCTGCTGCGCGAATCCGTCGCCCGCCAGATGATCTCCGACGTGCCGCTCGGCGCGTTCCTGTCCGGCGGCATCGATTCCTCCACCATCGCGGCAATGATGCAGTCGCTGAGCGCCACGCCGGTCGAGACCTTCTCGCTCGGCTTCCACGACAAGTCGACCAACGAAGCCGAGTTCGCCCGCTCGGTCGCCGGGCATCTCGGCACCCGGCACAACGAGATCTACCTCTCCGGCGAGGAGGCGCGCGATCTCGTCGTGCAGATGCCGGACGTCTATGACGAGCCCTTCACCGACCAGTCGCAGCTGCCCACCTACATGGTCGCCCGCTTTGCCCGCACCCGCGTCACCGTCAGCCTGTCGGGCGATGCGGCCGACGAATTGTTTGCCGGCTACGGACGCTACCATTCCATCGCCCGCCAGTGGAGCGGATCGCCCGGCGCGCGGATCGGCCGGCTTGCCCGCCGCGCCTATGTCTCCGCCCAGCTGGCCGGTCTCGTCGCCCCGGCCGAGCGCTTCGGCTGGAGCCGCATCGGCTCGAGAAGTCCCGCCGGAATGCGCTTCCGCCTCGAGGAAAAGCTCGCCGGACTGTCGGCCGACACGGCCCTTGCCGCCTATGAGCGCAAGTTCACCCTGCTCGACACCGCGCACCGTCTGGTCGAGGGCAGCCACCGCGAGACCCACCCGCTGCTGGAAACGGTCGCCGCCGAGCGCGACTGGAGCGTGCTGGAACAGGCGAGCATGCTCGACCTCGCCCACTACCTGCCCGACGATATCCTGGTGAAGGTCGACCGCGCGGCGATGGCGCATGCTCTGGAAACGCGCGTTCCCTTCCTCGATCCGGCCATCGTCCGCTTCGCCCTTTCCCTGCCCGACCGCATCCGCACCATGGGCGGCGAGCGCAAGGGCATCCTGCGCGCCGTGCTCGGCCGCTACGTGCCGCGCGACCTCTGGGACCGGCCGAAGCGGGGTTTCGGCATTCCCTGCGCCGACTGGCTGAAGGGACCGCTGCGACCGCTTGCGGAGGACATGTTCTCCTCAGCCGAGATCGCCCGCGTCGGCATCCTCGACGAAAGCCTCGTGCGCCTCTTCTGGGACGATTTCCTGGCCGGCGACCGCCGCCGCGCCAACATCGTCTGGGCGATGTTCGTGGTGCAGCTCTACCTCTCGCGCCAAAAGGACGCCTGACGCGGCTGCCGTCATCCCGGCTGCGGGCGCAGCCGGAGAGCCGGGAACCAGAGGCCACCCCCGGCAGGGACGGGACGCGAAGCGCCTGCCTCCTCCTCTGCCGTCACCCCCGGCTTGACCGGGGGCCCATTGGCAACCCCCGCGGATGTGACAGGCACCGCCGGTCGCGGCAGGCACGAAGCCCTGGCACCGGCAATGGGTCGGAGCGCCGTGCGGTTGCCGCCGGCAGCGAGCCTGCCCGGCAAGAGCCAGCACCGCGCCCCCATCGCCCCCGCTCTGGGAACGAATGGGCCCCCGCTCTTCGCTCCGCTCCGGCGGGGGTGACGGCCCGAGGGTGGAACGAGGCCATGCACCTCCCCGAAAGATTTTGGCGATGCCCTCGCGGCCCGCATCCGGACGGCGCCCCCTCTCCGGTGTCACCTCCGGCTTGACCGGGATCCATTGGCACCCGTGGGCCGGAGCGGGACGCGAGGCGCTTGCCCCCTCTCCGATGTCATCCCCGGCTTGACCGGGGATCCATTGGCAACCCCGGCAGATGTTTCCGGCGCCGGCGGTCGCGGCAGGACCGGCTCGCGGCCTCCGCACTCTCTCTGGAAACGATTGCTCCCCGCTCGAAGGCGGGGGTGACAGCCTGCGTGAGCTGCAAGGGCGGCGGACCGTCCCGCACGCAGGCACGCCGCAGCCCCCCGGAATGGGGGCCGGGGCAAC
>NZ_JASHIK010000039.1 GCF_030733745.1 Stappia sp. MMSF_3263
GCGGCCCTTTTCTTTCAGGTGAGAAGCGGGAAGGGGTAACGGCCCTGCCTCACTCCTCGATGGACAACGGAATGAAGCGAACCTCGCCCTGCGCGTTGGACATGAGGAACAGCGCCAACCGCCGATCCTCGTCCTTCAGCGCCTTGACCCGGGCAGCGACATCGGCGGGTGCCGAGACGCTTTCCTGAGCAACCTCGACGATCACGTCGCCAGCCACGATCCGCTTCTCGGCGGCGTTGCTGCCTTCGGCGACGGCCGTCACGATCACGCCCTTGACGTCGTCGGAGATCGTGTACTGGGCGCGCAGTTCGTCAGTGATGGGGGAGAGGGTCATGCCGAGCACGACGGGGTTCTCGTCCTTGGCATCGTCGTCGGACTTCTTGCCGGTGGTCTCGGCCGCGGCCGTATCGGCCTCCTCGAGCCGGCCGAGGGTCACCTTCAGGGTGACTTCCTCGCCCTTGCGCAGCACGATGACGTCGACTTCCTCGCCAACCGGCGTGTCGGCGACCATGCGGGGCAGGTCGCGCATCGACGGCACCCGGGCGCCGTTGAACTCCACGACGACGTCGCCGGCCTCGAAGCCGGCGTCCTCGGCCGGACCGCCCTCGGTGATGCCGGCGATCAGCGCGCCCTCGGCCTTGGACATGCCGAGGCTCTCAGCGATCTCGTCCGTCACCTCCTGGATGCGCACGCCGAGCCAGCCACGGCGGGTCTCGCCGAACTCGCGCAGTTGGGCGATGACGCGTACGGCGATCTCGGAGGGAATGGCGAAGCCGATGCCGATCGAGCCGCCGGACGGCGAGATGATGGCGGTGTTGATGCCGATCACTTCGCCGTTGCGGTTGAACAGCGGGCCGCCGGAATTGCCGCGGTTGATGGAGGCATCGGTCTGGATGTAGTTGTCGTAGGGACCGGAATTGATGTCACGGTTGCGGGCCGAGACGATGCCGGTGGTCACCGTTCCGCCAAGGCCGAACGGATTGCCGATCGCCATCACCCATTCGCCGACGCGCAGGTTCTCCGAATCGCCGAAAGGCACCGCCTTGAGCGGCTTGTCCGGCGTCACCTTGAGAACGGCGAGGTCGGTCTTGGGATCGCGGCCGATCACTTCGGCGGCGAGCTTGGTGCCGTCGTTGAAGTTGGCGGTGATCTCGTCGGCGCCCTCGATCACGTGATTGTTGGTGATGATGATGCCTTCGGTGCCGTCGACGACGAAACCCGAGCCGAGCGACTGCACGCGGCGGGGACGGTTCTCGTCGCGTTGCTGCCGGTTGAAGAACTCGTCGAAGAACTCCTGGAAGGGAGAGCCTTCGGGAACCTGCGGCAGCGGCACGGAGCGCTGCGCGGTCACGTTCTGCGCGGTGGAGATGTTGACCACCGCGTCAAGCAGCGTCTCGGCGAGATCGGGGATGGACTCCGGCGCCTGGGCGCGGGCGGTCCGGTGCTCCGTTGCAAGCAGGCCGCCGGCCAGGACAAGAGCCAGCATGGCGCTGGCGACGCCGCGTCCAATGGCAAGCAAGGGGGTCTTGCGCGAACGGGACGTCGCAGGCGGAGCGATGTTCAACAGGGCCATTGGCCGTTGTCCTCCAGTTGAGCGGGGATCGTTTCCCCGGATTGCGGCGCCGCGTCCGGCGGCACCGCCGCCGGGACGATTGCCGATACTGCTTCGGCGCGGGCGGGCGGGCAAGCCTGATGCCCGGGTGAAGTGCCCTAGCCGCGCACCAGCCAGACGATGGCGACGCCGATGGCCAACGCGGCCAGACCGCCGGTTCTCAGTGCGGTGTCCGGCAGATCGAGGATCTGCCGGACAAAGTTCTTGGCAGCGCCCGGTGCGAGCGCATAGAGGGTGCCCTCGAGCGCCAGCACGAGCCCGAGGGCAACCCAGAGGTCATTCACTGCGCGACAGGTGCCGGTGCGGCCGGGGCTTGTGCAGCCGGGGCTTGTGCAGCCGGGGCGATGCTGGCCGGTGCACGGGTCGGCGACAGTTCGGTGCCGCGCGGGTCACGGAAATAGCGGAAGAACTCCGAGTTCGGTGACAGCACCATGGAGGTCTCGCCGGATTCCAGCCCGCTCGTATAGGCCTGCATCGACCGGTAGAAGGAGAAGAACTCCGGATCCCGGCCGAACGCCTCGGCGAAGATCCTGTTCCGCTCGGCATCGCCGTCACCGCGAATGATCTCCGCGTCGCGGTTCGCCTCGGCGACGATCACGGTCGAGTCGCGCTCCGCACGCGAGCGGATGCGCTGCGCCTGCTCGGCGCCCTGGGCGCGGATCTCTGTCGCCTCGCGCTGACGTTCCGTCTGCATGCGGCGGAAGATCGCCTCCGAGTTGGTCTGCGGCAGGTCGGCGCGGCGGATCTTCACGTCGACAACCTCGATGCCGATCGGGGCAGCGCGGCTGGCCACGTCGCTGCGGATGCTGTCCATCAGTTCGGCGCGCTGGTCGCGAACCACCTGGACGAAGGTCGCCCGGGCCAGTTCGGAACGCAGGCTGGACTGCAGGAAGGTCGACAGGCGCTGGTTGGCCTCGTTGATGTTGTTCACCGTCTGGAAGAACAGCACCGGATTGGTGATGCGGTACCGGGCGAAGGCATCAACAATCAGACGCTTCTTGTCCGAGGCGATGGCCTCGATCGGCGGCATGTTGAGGTCGAGCACGCGCTTGTCGAAATACATCACGTTCTGGACGAAGGGCACCTTGAACTTGAGACCGGGTTCCTGAACGCTGCTCTTCACCTCGCCGAACTGCAGGACGAGGGCCTGCTGCGTCGGGTTGATGATGTAGATTGAAAGATAGGCAACGAGCGCCACGACGGCGACAAGTATGCCGCCAAGTCCGAAAAGACCGTTTTTCATCACTGGTTGCCTCCGCTGCGGGCGGCGCCCTGGTTACGGTTGAGCTGGTCGAGCGGCAGGTAGGGGACGACGCCCGATCCGCCGGCGCTCTCGTCGATGATGATCTTCGAGTTCTTGCCAAGCACCTGCTCGAGGGTTTCGAGGTAGAGGCGTTCGCGGGTCACGTCGGGGGCCTTGGCGTATTCGTCGAGGATCTTGACGAAACGCTGCGCCTGACCATTCGCCTCGGCGACGGCCTGCTCGCGATAGGCATTGGCTGCTTCGCTGATCCGGGCCGCCTCGCCTCGGGCTTCGGGAACGACGCGGTTGGCATAGGCCTGCGCCTCGTTCTGGATGCGCTCCTGGTCGGCGCGGGCGGCCTGCACGTCGCGGAAGGATTCGATCACCTGCTGCGGCGGATCGACCTTCTGCATCTGCACTTCCGTGACCTCGATGCCCGCATTGTAGCTGTCGAGTGCTGTCTGCATCAGTTCGAGCACAGCCTGCTGGATGGGCGTCCGGTTCTCGCCGAGGATCGAATCGATGTTGCTCTGGCCCACGACCTCGCGCATCGAGCTTTCAGCCACGGCCTTGACTGTCCCGGCCGGGTTCTGGATCTCGAAGAGGTAGTTGGAGACGCCGTCGGGCGTGTTGCGGATACGCCACTGCACCTTGAAGTCGACGTCGACGATGTTCTCGTCGCCGGTCAGCATCAGGCTTTCCTCGACGACGTCCTGGGTGTTGACGCGGCCGCTGTTGACGGATTCGCGCAGACCCACGGTCAGCTCGCGGATGCGCAGGACTTCCGGCGTATAGACCGCACCGACCGGATAGGGCCAGTTGTAGTTCAGGCCCGGCGATGTCTGGTTGGTGACCTCGCCGAACACCAGTTCCACGCCCACTTCGTCCGGCTCGACCCGGTAGAAACCGGTCGCCAGCCAGATGCCGGCGCCGATGATGATGGCAAGCAGGATGCCCTTGAAACCGAGGTTGCCGCCGCTCGGCAGAACCGTCTTCAGCGTGCTCTGGCCGCGCTTCAGCAGTTCTTCCAGATCGGGGGGATTGCCGCCGCCGCCGCCGCCGCGCTGCGGTCCGCTACCCCACGGCCCGCCGCCGCCACCGCCGGAACCGCCCCAGGGTCCGCCGTTGCCGCCGCCCTTCCAGCCGCCGCCACCGTTCTGGTTGCTCCAAGGCATCAACACATCCTTCATTTTGGAAAACCGGCCCATGGGCCGTTTCCGGTTGTTTGTCGACACGCCATCAAGGCCTTGTCGGGTTATAGGGAGATTGCCCGTTGCTTTCAACGAAAGCCGGCGCGCGCACCAGACTCGGACTTGGATATCCCGCCCCTCCATGTCAATGCGTGGATGGCAGGTTTCCGCCATTCCTTGCGCATTGACGGTGGATTGCCGGGCAGATGGCCCATGCGGGCCCGTCCGGCGGGTCCCGGCCGGGACGCTCGCCGCGTCGCAAGCCGGCAAAAGCCGCCCCGGCACGGCCCCTGAAACGGGCCGTGCGGCTCACGTCATCCGGTCAACCGTTCGGCATGCCAGGCGAAGTGATCGGCGAGAAAGCTCGCGATGAAATAGTAGGAATGGTCGTAGCCGCCCTGCATGCGCAAGGTGAGGTCGATGCCGGCACTCCGGCAGGCGGCATCGAAGGCCCAGGGACGCAACTGCTCCTCCAGGAACCCGTCTGCTCCGCCCTGGTCGATGAGAATGTCGCGCTCCCAGCCCCGGCTCGTCGCAAGGTGGCAGGCGTCGTGATCCGCCCATGCCGCGCGGTCACTGCCCAGATAGGCGGTAAAGGCCTTCTCGCCCCAGGGGCAGGCGGCGGGATTGACGATCGGGGCAAAGGCGGAGACCGAGCGGAAGAGGTCGGGATGCTTCATCGCCAGGGTCAGCGCGCCGTGGCCGCCCATGGAATGGCCGGCGATGCCGATGGCCTCTTCCCAGACCGGCAGTTCGGCGGCGGCAAGCTCCAGCAGTTCGCCCGCGACGTAGCTTTCCATGCGGAAATGCGGTGCCCAGGGCGCCTGGCTCGCATCGATGTAAAAACCGGCGCCCTGGCCGAGATCATAAGCCTCGTCGTTGGCGACGTCCGCGCCGCGCGGGCTTGTGTCGGGCGCGAGCACGATCATCCCGAACTCGGCGGCAAGCCGCTGGTAGCCCGCCTTCGTCGTGGCGTTCTCCCAGGTGCAGGTGAGGCCGGAAAGCCAGACGAGGGTCGGGCAGGCTTCGCCGCGCAGCGCCTCGGCCGGCAGGAAGGCGGCGAACTCCATGTCCGTGCCTGTCGCGGCGGAGGCGTGGCGGTAGACGCGCTGCTCGCCGCCGAAGGCACGGGTCGAGGAAACAAGGTCAAGTGTCATGGATGGATCGGTCCGGTCCTGGTTTGTCCGGCCACCGGAGAACCTGCGGCCTTTCTCATGTCTATATGGGGTATGCCGTCCTCGAGATAGGTTTCGGAAACCGCCTCGAAGCCGTGCGAGCGGTAGAATTTCAGCAGATGCGCCTGTGCAGAGAGCTCCACATCGCGGCCGGGAAAGGCGCGCGCCGCCTCCGCGAGCCCTTCTTCCATCAGGTATCCGCCAAGCCCGATGCCGCGCCTTGCCGGTGCAATGACGATGCGCCCGAGCCGCACGCCGCCTCCCGCTTCCGGGGGCAGGAGCCGCAGATAGGCGGCGAGCTGGCCGCTGTCCGCGTCCTCGACCAGAAGGTGGCGGGCGAGCGGATCCAGGCCGTCGATCTCCGCATAGGCGCAAGCCTGCTCGACGACAAAGACGTCGACGCGCAGCCGCAAGACCGCGTGCAGGCGCGTCGGCGACAGGTCGCCCATATCCGCCCACAGCGCCGCCAGCCGGTGCTCTTCCGCCGGCGCGGCGGTCGCTGCAATCGTCACGCGGATGCATCCTCCTTGTCGGCGCCGGCGATGCGCGCGATCTGTGCGATTTGCGCCTCGATGCGGTCGAGCGCCTCGCCGGTGCGCTCGTGGTTCTCGCGCAGCAGCTTCAGGGTCGAGGCGACCACGGCGAGTTCGCTGGCAAGCGGGCTTTCGACAGGGGCATCGCCAAGGCCGTAGAGCAGCCATGTCGGGCTGACGCCCAGAAACCCCGCCAGCATGGTCAAGCGGTTGGCGCGCGGTTCCGAGCGTCCCGCTTCCCAGGCGGTGACGGTCGACGTCTTGACGCCGAGGCGCCGTGCCAGTTGCGCGCCGGAAAAGTTCGCCGCCTCGCGTGCCCGGCGGATGCGACCGCCGATGCTGTCGCCGTCGCGGGCTTCCGACCACATCGATCCGGTTTCCGTCATCGTCCGCTCTCCCTCGTTGTCAGGTTGTCGTGGTGACCCGGCCGGGTCTTGCCTCCGGCCGGGGCGGGTTTTTTCGTCAGAACGTCACGACCGAGCGGATCGACTTGCCGTCATGCATCAGGTCGAAGGCCGTGTTGATTTCCTCGAGCGGCATGGTGTGGGTGATCATGCTGTCGATCTCGATCTTGCCGTCCATGTACCAGTCGACGATCTTGGGCACGTCCGTGCGGCCGCGCGCGCCGCCGAAGGCGGACCCGCGCCACGACCGGCCGGTGACGAGCTGGAACGGCCGGGTGGAGATTTCCTGCCCGGCGCCGGCAACGCCGATGATGATGGATTCGCCCCAGCCCTTGTGGGCGCATTCCAGCGCCTGTCGCATGGTCGTGGTATTGCCGATGCATTCGAAGGAATAGTCGGCGCCGCCCTTGGTCAGGTCGACCAGGTAGGGCACGAGGTCGCCTTCGATCTCCTTCGGATTGACGAAATGGGTCATGCCGTAGCGCTCGGCGATTTCCTTCTTGTCGTCATTGATGTCGACGCCGACGATCATGTTGGCGCCGACGAGGCGGGCGCCCTGGATGACGTTGAGGCCGATGCCGCCAAGGCCGAAGACGACGACATTGGAGCCGGGCTCCACCTTGGCCGTGTTGACCACCGCGCCGATGCCGGTCGTCACGCCGCAGCCGATGTAGCAGATCTTGTCGAAGGGGGCGTCGGGACGCACCTTGGCCAGCGCGATCTCCGGCAGCACCGTGTAATTGGCGAAGGTGGAGGTGCCCATGTAGTGGAACACCTTCTCGCCGCCGACCGAGAAGCGCGACGTGCCGTCCGGCATCAGGCCCGCGCCTTGCGTCGAGCGGATTTTCTGGCAGAGGTTGGTCTTCGGGTTGAGGCAGTAGTCGCACTCGCGGCATTCCGGCGTGTAGAGCGGAATGACGTGGTCGCCCGGCTTCAGCGAGGTGACGCCCTTGCCGACCTCGACGACGACGCCGGCGCCCTCATGTCCGAGAATCGCCGGGAAGATGCCTTCCGGGTCGTCGCCCGACAGGGTGAAGGCATCGGTGTGGCACACGCCGGTTGCCTTGATCTCGACCAGCACCTCGAAGGCGCGGGGGCCGTCCAGCTGCACCGTTTCGACGGAAAGGGGTTGGCCGGCCTTGAAGGCGACGGCGGCGCGTACATCCATGGAAGTTCCTCCGAATTGGGGCCGGTTGCGCGCGCATCGCTCATGCGCCCTGGCCGGTGTCGGAGGCGATCCTAGGAAATTGAAGGGGCGGGCGAAAGGCCCGAGGCGACGCGAAGATGTGTCAACGCGACGCGGCGGGCTCGCGGCGGCGATAGGTGAGGAAGGTCACGTCCGCCGTATCCTTCTCGCCACGCGGCGGTGTTTCTCTTTCGACTTCCCGCCAGGTTCCCGGATCGATGTCCGGAAAAAGCGTATCCCCGGCAGGGCTGGCATGGACACGGGTGATCTCCAGCCGGTCGGCGCGGGGAAGGGCGGCTTCGTAGATCTGGCCGCCGCCCACGATCATGATGGCACCGGCACCGCTGTCGCCGATGCTGGTATTGGCGCGTTCCAGCGCCGCCTCCAGCGACCCGACCCGGGTGATGCCGTCAATGCCGTCCGCCCAGCTGAAATCGCGGCTGATCACGATGTTGTCGCGGCCGGGAAGCGGCCGGCCGATCGACTGGAACGTCTTGCGGCCCATCACCACCGGGCAGCCGAGGGTGAGGCGCTTGAAGCGCTTCAGGTCGGTGGACAGTTTCCACGGCATGTCGCCGTCCGACCCGATCACGCCGTTCTCGCCGACGGCGGCGACAAGGACGATTTCGGGCGTGTCGGATTTTGTCATGGCGTGCTCCGGTGGCGGGAGAAATGCGTCTTGCGCCTCTGATAGCGCCCCCGACGCCAAATGAAAACGGCCCGCACAAGGCGGGCCGTTTCCAAGTTGCTCAGGATGCGCTGTGCGTTTGGGCTCAGTTGCGCTTCCCAAGTCGACGAGCGCGCCCTTCTTGATCCCCCCGCGTCGTGCTTTTGGCACGCGCAAGGACTTGATGCGTGGATCGCGAAGGGCGCTGTGCGTTTGGGCTCAGTTGCGCTTCCCAAGTCGACGAGCGCGCCCTTCTTGATCCCCCCGCGTCGTGCTTTTGGCACGCGCAAGGACTTGATGCGTGGATCGTGAAGGGCGCCGTGCGTTTGGGCTCAGTTGCGCTCCTTGTCGACCAGGGCGCCCTTCTTGATCCACGGCATCATGCCGCGCAGCTTCTCGCCGACTTCCTCGATCTGGTGGGCGTCGTTGAGGCGGCGCGTGGCCTTGAAGCGGGCCTGGCCGCCCTTGCATTCCTGCATCCACTCGGAGGTGAACTTGCCGGTCTGGATGTCGGTCAGGATGCGCTTCATCTCGGCCTTGGTCTCGGACGTGACGAGGCGCGGGCCGGACATGTACTCGCCCCACTCGGCCGTGTTGGAGATCGAGTAGTTCATGTTGGCGATGCCGCCCTCGTAGATGAGGTCGACGATCAGCTTCACTTCGTGCAGGCACTCGAAATAGGCCATCTCGGGCGCGTAGCCGGCTTCCACCAGCGTCTCGAAGCCGGCGCGGATCAGCTCGACAAGACCGCCGCAAAGCACGGCCTGCTCGCCGAACAGGTCGGTCTCGCACTCTTCCTTGAAGGTGGTCTCGATGATGCCCGAGCGGCCGCCGCCGACGCCCGACGCATAGGCGAGGCCGAGGTCGAGCGCGTTGCCGGAAGCATCCTGGTGGACGGCGACCAGGCACGGCACGCCGCCGCCCTTCTCGTATTCGCCGCGCACGGTGTGGCCCGGGCCCTTCGGCGCGATCATAAGCACGTCGACCGTCGACTTCGCCTCGATCAGGCCGAAATGGACGTTGAGGCCGTGGGCGAAGGCAATCGCCGCGCCATCACGGATGTTGTCGGCGATGTGGTCCTTGTAGATGTCGGCCTGGAGCTCGTCCGGGGTGGCCATCATCATCAGGTCGGCCCAGCCGGCCGCCTCGGCGACACTCATCACCTTGAGGCCGTCGGCCTCGACCTTCTTGGCGGTGGTGGAGCCGGGGCGCAGCGCCACGACGATGTCCTTGACGCCGCTGTCCTTGAGGTTCAGCGCATGGGCGCGGCCCTGGCTGCCATAGCCGATGACTGCGACTTTCTTCGACTTGATCAGGTTGAGATCGGCATCGCGATCATAATAAACGCGCATCTTGGTGTCTCCCGTTGTGGCGTTTTGGTTGACCGGCGGCTTTTTCCGCCGGCCGGGGCTCAGTCCCGCGTGGTCGCGCTCCCTTGCGTGACGGTCGGCGGGTGAAGGGTGAGGAACTGCTCTATGGCGCGCATCGCCTGTCCGGCAAAGTCGGCATCGGCGCCGCCTGGCGGCTGACCGAGCAGCCAGCGGCCATGGGCATCGCGCACGATCAGTCCGTAAAGCGTGCGATAGGCTTCCGTCGGATCGTCGAAAGTGACGTACCCCTGTCCGCGACCCGCCTCCAGCAACACGCGGGCGCGGGTCGAGATGCGTTCGCGTCCGCGCTCCAGCAGCAACCGGCCGAGCGGGGCACCCTCGCGGCTCGCCTGGCTGATGGCAAGCCGGTTGAGCGCCAGCGAAGTGTCGCCGGCCAGAACGCTCAGGAGATCCTCGGCGAAGGTGACGAGCCTTGCCCGGAACTCCGCGGCGGTCAGTTTGCCGGCGCTTTCGCTCGGCACCCGCACCTTGGCCGCCTGGTGGGCGACAATCGCGGCCAGCAGCCCGTCGCGGTCGCCGAACCAGCGGTAGAGGCTTTCCTTGGAGCAGTTGGCGGCGCGCGCCACGGCGGCCGTCGTCAGCGCCTTCTCGCCGCCGTCGACGACAAGCCGCAGCGCCGAGGCGAGGACCTCGTTCTGGCGCGGCGTGAAGTCGCTGTCGGGGACGGGAGCCATGCAGGTGTCTCGGTTCGATCGGTCGCGGTGACGGGTGTGTGGGCGGAGCGGCGCCCTTGCGGTCGGGCGGAGCATTGGGAAAGAAGAGGATTTTGCATCTTGGTACCGTACGGTACGGTTCGATGAGGGTTATCGCATCGCCCGGAAAAAGGGTCAAGGGGAAACTGCCGGCAAGGGCGATGACGGAAGGCCGCGCCACCGGACGGTGTCACCATACCGCTTGTCGGCCCGGGCAGGCGCTTGTCCCTGGTTTTCGGCCGCTCGCCGGACCGTTCGATGATTTCCGGTTCGCTGTTGAAATTCAGATGGTTGCTTTCATCTTTCGCTCATTCGATGTTGACCTGTTTGCAACAGTGACCAACCAATTTTCCTGGTCAGGGTTTTCCCGAATACTACGTTGCACCAATATAGATGACCCTTGGTCAGATTTTGTTAACCATGGTGTATTACTCTTCAGGCATGTGCTGTAGGTGGCGATATCTTCGAACGACAGGCCCGGTGTCCCGGCAGACCTGTAAACGGCAGCGGCGGCGCGTTACCGGAAAGCTGAAGATCTCCGGGCGGCTGCACCGACCCTCCTGACAAGCGGGCGAACCTCATCGTGATGAAACTTGCGCTTTTTCCGGTGCTGGCCGGTTTGGTCACCGGTCTGCTCACCGGTCTGGCTGCCGTTTCGACCGCACCGGTCCAGGCCGCTGGCGCCAGGACATTCAACCCGCTCACCCTCGATGGACATGTCGTGAAATGGGGCGCGCCCGAACTCGGCACGCCGGCGCATGTGACCTACGCATTCGCGGTCGGGCCGGTCGCCAACACGAACGCGCGCAACTGCCGGGCGATGGACGCTCTCGACGGGCTTGCCGCCGCGGCCGGGGTGGAACTGGCGCGGCTTCGCGGCGAGGCGAGGGCCGCCTTCCGTCTCTGGGAAGACGTGAGCGGGCTCTCGTTCGAGGAAGTGGCGTCGGTCGGCGAAGCCGATATCGTCATCGGCAGCCAGTCGGCGCCGCGCGGATATGCTTTCACCAATGTGCGGCATGCCGGGGAGGTCCTCCGGCCGCCGCTCATCGTGTCTGGCGATTCGCGGGGGCTTGGAAAGCCCGGCTCCCGGGCGGCCGGCGGGCAAGGGGCGGCGGCAGCGCCGCGCGTCTCTCGGATCACCGAGGCGGCCGTGTGCCTCAATCCGGCGCATTTGTGGAAGGTCGGTTTCGACGGAGACCTTGGCACCTACGACCTCCGGTACACATTCGCGCATGAAATCGGGCATGCGATCGGGCTGGATCACCATATTCAGGACCCCTCGATCATGCATTTCAAATATAGTGAAAAATTCCGAGGTCTTCAGGTTGGTGATATTGCCGGCGCCAAATGGCTCTATGGACCTGCGCAGTAAGGGCCAAGGACATTACTTGGACACGATTTGCGTGTATGAGATGCATCGTCAAATATTTTAAGTTATTGTTTTTTCGTTGATTTACATCGGCCTAAAAGCCGGAAAATGATCATGATCGATTCCTATATCTCAGGTTGCACCCCGCGCAGGGCGAGCCACCGCCGTTCTGGTTGACGGGGAGAAAGCAAGGGAGTTGGTGATGATTAGCAAGCTTCTTGCCACGACCGCCACGCTCGCAGTCCTGTCGCTGGGCCCCGCATGGGCGCAGACGGCCACGGAGCCGAAGGGCGATGATCCTCTTGTTCAGGAAAGCGCGCCAGGCGCCGCCATGCCGGCGGACAAGGCGCCCGCGCCGGATGCCGCGCAGGCCCCGGCAACGACGGCAGCCAGTGACCTGACTTTCCTGCCGGCGCAGAAGGACGGTCACTGGCTGACCAGCGGCCTCATCGGCCAGGAGGTCACGTCGCCCGACGGCGAGGCCATCGGCGAGGTCGCCGCGCTCGAGATCGGGCCCGACGGCAAGGTCGTCTCGGTCGTGATCGATGCGGGCGGCTTTCTCGGGCTCGGCGCCAAGCGCGTCGCCGTGCCTTACGATGCGGTCCAGCACATGAGCGACACGCCCGACGGGCAGCGCCTCGTGGTCAGCGCCACGGCCGAGCAGCTCGAGGCGGCGCCCGACTACGTGACCCTGGTGCAGATGCGGCAGGAGGAAGAGGCGATCCGCGCCCAGCAGGAGATGCAGGCGACGCAGCCGCGCACGGTCGACCCGGCCAACCCGCCGGCGACCGAATAACGCGCGTGCTTCCGGCGCTTCCATGCAGGCCGCGGGATGTCCCGCGGCCTGCATCTTTTCGCCATGGGCTTCCGGCCAAGGAGGGCCGGCCCTGCTTGTAGTATCGGCCTAATACCCCCCGTCGGACATCTGTTGCTAGCCTCCCCCGGTTCCAATTCGCCGCGGGAGGACATGATGAGCGCGAAGAAGATCCTGATGATCACCGGTGACTTCACCGAGGATTACGAGACGATGGTGCCGTTCCAGACGCTGCTGGCGGTCGGCCACAAGGTGCATGCGGTGTGCCCGGGCAAGAAGGCGGGCGAGAGCGTCGCCACCTCGATCCATGATTTCGAGGGTGACCAGACCTACAGCGAGAAGCGGGGGCACAATTTCACGCTCAACGCGACGTTTGCCGAGATCGACGTCGCCGATTACGACGCGCTGGTGATCCCGGGCGGCCGGGCGCCGGAATACCTGCGCCTCGACAAGGACGTGATCGCCGCCGTTCGCCACTTCTTCGAGGCCGGCAAGCCGGTCGCCGCGATCTGCCACGGGGCGCAGCTGCTGGCCGCCGCGCGCGTCATCGAGGGACGGACCGTCTCCGCCTATCCCGCCTGCCGGCCGGAGGTGGAGCTTGCCGGCGGCACCTATGCCGAGATCGCCATCGACGGGGCCGTCACCGACGGCAATCTGGTCACAGCGCCCGCATGGCCCGCGCATCCGGCCTGGCTGTCGCAGTTCATGACGGCGCTTGCCGCCTGATCATTGGTCCGGTCGTCGACCTCCGGGCCGATTGATTTCGCGAGAGCGCGAGGCCACCCTGTTCGGCGAGAGCAGGGTGGCCGGCGTCGTTGGCGGGAGGCCGGCGACCGGGATACACGGGTCACCAGGCAGGACGGGAGGACAACACTGTGTGCAAGCTCTTTATCGAGGCCGATCCGGGGCTTTGGGAAAGCTCGACGCGCTCGCTCCGAATTGATCGGATGGTGACGAGCGTCCGGCTCGAGACCTTCTTCTGGAGCGTGCTCGAAGAGATCGCCGAGCGCGACGGCATGAACCTCGTGCAGCTCATCACCCGGCTGCACAACGAGTCCATCGAGGCCGGCCACGACCTTGGCAATTTCGCCTCGTTCCTGCGGGTGTGCTGCGGCCGTTACCTGGCGCTGCAGCTCAGCGGCGACATCCCGAACGACACGGCAACACCCATCGCGGCTCTCGACAGCGCCGGCATTCTCGACAGGGAGCGCGGCCGCATGCGCCCCGTCGCACCGGCCGGGGCGGGATCAAGGACCGGATCCGGGGCCTCAGTGCATCCCGCCGCGCGGCTGGTGTCGTAGGGCGGGGCTGAGGTTCGGAGAGGCCTCACACTCCTATAGCAACCTTGCGCCGGGACCCTCTGTCGCCAGGTGATCGTCCGCGTTGACCAGCGGGCAGCGTTGCACGCTCAGGCACCCGCAGCCGATGCACATTGCCATCTTGTCGCGAAGTGCCGTGAGGCGCTCGATCCGCCGTGTGAGATCGTCATGCCAGTTTTCGGCGATGCGCTCCCAGTCGTGCGTGTCGGGGAAGGTGTCCCCTGGCAGTTCGCAGAGCGCCTCGGCTATCTCGGAAAGCGGGATGCCCGCGCTCTGTGCGACCTTTATGACCGTCACGCGTCTCAGGATTTCTCGCCGATAGACCCGATGATTTGCCGCTGTCCTTTCGGATGCGATCAGCCCCTTGCGCTCGTAAAAATGGAGCGTGGAGACGGGCAACCCGCTGCGGCGCGAGAGTTCGCCGACGGACAATTCCTTCTTCGTCATTCGGAATCTCCTTGACCTGAACCAAGGTTGAGGTCGTAGCAGCATGTCCGTCAAGAGGAGACGGACATGGCGAGCACGGACACCGGGGAAGAGAAGGACGCGGAGACATTCGTGTCATGGAGGGAGTTTCTTGGAAGCCCCCATGCGGCGTCACTGGCCTTGGTTTGCCTGGCCGTCTGGCTGCACGCCGCCGACAGCCTGATCGTCGCCACCATGCTCGCCTCCATCGTGGCCGAGATTGGCGGGGCCGCCCTGGTGGGCTGGTCCGTGTCGCTCTACGAGATCGGGTCGATTGTCGCGGGAGCGGCCAGCGGATTGCTGACCCTGCGCTTCGGCCTGCGCGCGCCGATGAGCATGGCCGCCGTCCTGTTCGGGGTCGGCTGTCTCCTCAGCGCCGTCAGTCCGACCATGCCGTTGCTTCTGGCGGGGCGCGCCCTGCAAGGCGTCGGCGGCGGCGGTCTGGTGTCGATGGGCTTCGTCGCGGTCGGCATGGTCTTCCCGCGCCGCTACATCGCGCGTGCCATGGCGGCGGTCTCGACCCTTTGGGGCGTCTCGGCATTCGCCGGGCCGCTGGTCGGCGGCTTCTTCGTCGAGTATGCGAGCTGGCGCTGGGGCTTCGCCTTCTTCGCCTGCCAGGCATTCGCGCTCGCCATTTGGATCGTCTTGCGCAGCGAGGCGAAGGTGAGCCGATCCACGGCCGCCGCGGCCGGCTTCCCCGTCAGGCGTCTGTCCTTGCTGTGCCTCGCCGTCGTTCTGGTCGCCTTTGGCGGCGTCGAAGTCTCGATCCTGCGCACGGTCCCTTCCGTCGCCGCCGGTCTGGTCTGTCTGGCCGCCTTTCTGTGGCTGGACGGGCGTGCGGGCGACACCCGGCTTCTTCCGCAGCGTACCTTCGATCCGCGGCGCCCGGCCGGTGCCGCGCTGCTCGTGATCGTGTCCATGTCGATCGCGACCATCGCCATCACGGCGTTCGGGCCGCTCCTGGTCGCGGCGATCCACGGCGTATCCGCGCTGACGGCCGGTTACATCGTTGCCTGTTCGTCCATCGGCTGGACGGTCATGGCCGTTCTGGTCAGCGGATTGCCCGAGCGGTTCGACCGGCTGATGATTGCCCTCGGAATGACGGTCGTGGCCCTCAGCATCCTCGGATTTCTCCATGCGGTTCCAAGTGGTCCCGTCTGGCTGATCGTCGTTTTCTCGGGCATGGAGGGCGCCGGCTTCGGGATGGCCTGGACATTCATGCTCAGGCGAACGATGGCGCTCGCCGGTGCTGACGAGGTCCAGCGCGTTTCCGGAGCGTTTCCCACGATACAAAGGCTCGGCTACGCTCTGGGCGCGGCCTATGTCGGGATCGTGGCGAATGCCTCGGGCATGCTGTCCATGGAGACGGCCGCGGACGCCGCGAAGGTTGCCCGATGGGTCTTCGCGTCCTGTATTCCCTTCGCGGTAATCGGGCTGATCGCCATGAGTGCAATGCTGCGCGAGCGGACGGGAAAATCGCGGCCGCAACCGAAATAGCCTGAGCCGCGAACCAGACTGTCGGTTTCCCGCCCCATCCTCATCGCTCGTTCGTCAGGGGTCGCCGAACCCCCTTAAAGATACAGCTCGCCGCTCGAGACAACCACCGCCTGGCCGCCAATGCGCACGGCGTTGAGCTGGCCCGCCTCCACATCGACCTCAAGGTCGATCATCGAGGGGCGGCCCATGTCGAAGCCCTGCTCGATGCGCAGGTAGTGGGTGCCGTCGGTGATCTTGTCGTAGTGGCGCACGACGCCGGCGAAGGCGGCGGCCGCCGATCCCGTCGCCGGGTCCTCGCCAATACCCATATGCGGAGCGAACATGCGGGCGGCGAAGGTGCTGTCATGGGAATTCGTCTGGCGGCAATAGATATAGGCGCCCATCTGGCCGCCGCGCCCGAAGGCATCGTCCCAATGGGCCTGATAAGGGGACACCCGGGCAAGCGCGGCGAGATTGGCCACCGGCACGAAGGCGAAGGGGACGCCCGCCTCAAAAGCGCAGGGGCGGTGGTTCTCGAAGCCGATCTCGTTGGGCTCCAGGCCAAGGGCGGCGGCGATCAGTTCCTTGTCGCCGAGCGGGTCGGCGGGACGCGGCAGGCGCGGCACGTCGAACTCGGCAAAGCCGGCGGCGCCGTTCTTCAGCACCACGCCGCAGCGCACATTGCCGATCGCTTCCTCGAGCACGACCATGGCGTTCTGGTCGGCGTCGCTGTCGCCGAAGCGCTCCTTGGCCAGCAGGATTGCCGTCCCGACCGTCGGATGGCCGGCGAAGGGCAGTTCCTTTGCCGGGGTGAAAATTCGCAGTTTCGCCGAGTGCGCCGGGTTCTCCGGGGGCAGCACGAAGACGGTCTCCGACAGGTTGAACTCCCGCGCGATCGACTGCATGCGCGCGTCCGACAGGCCTTCCGCGTCCAGGACGACGGCCAGCGGATTGCCCGCGAGCGCCTGGTTGGTGAAGACATCGAGGACGAAGAAGCGTCGTGCCATCTCGCGGGATCCTTAGCTGAAAGCCGTTTTGCTGTCTGGTCTTGCCCGCTGCGGGCGCCAGACTGTCGCATGCCCGGTGCCTGCTTGCCAACCTGCTCGCTGCCCGGCGCCGCCTTCGGTTAACGAAGCGTCAACCTCCCGTCCCCGCGCCCGCTTCGCCCGCCATTGGTGAACCGGGCCGGACGCACCGGCGTATTGCCGGGCATGAAGAGCATGCTGGAAAGTTTCCCGTCCGGCGGCGTTGCCGTCATCGTGGGCGCGAGCGGCGGGCTGGGCTCCGCGTTCTTCCGCCATCTGGAGGAAAGCGGCCGGTTCGCGTCGGTCGTCGGGTGCGCCCGGAACGGGGTGCCGCGCGTCGATCTCGAGGAGGAGGCGAGCATCGAGGCCGCCGCCGCCCATGTCGCGGGCCTCGGCCCGCTGCGGCTGGTCGTCGATGCGACCGGGATCCTGTCGGACGCGGCGATGGTTCCGGAAAAGGCGCTGGCCCGGATCGATGCCGGGCAGATGGCCCGCGCCTTCCGGATCAATGCCATCGGCCCGGCGTTGCTGGTCAAACATTTCGCGCCGCTCTTCCCGCGCGAGGGCAAGAGTGTCTTCGCCACCCTGTCGGCCCGGGTCGGCAGCATAGGCGATAACGCGCTGGGCGGCTGGATCAGCTACCGTTCGGCCAAGGCGGCGCTCAACCAGATCGTCCGCACGGCCGCGGTGGAGATGTCCCGTGGCCGGCCGGAGCATGTCATGCTGGCGCTGCATCCCGGCACGGTCGACACGGCGCTCTCCCGGCCCTTCGCCCGCAAGGGGCTGGCCATTCGTACGCCGGACGAGGCGGCAGGCCTGCTGCTGGAGGTGATCGACCGCGCCCGTGCCGCCGACACGGGCAGCTTCCTGTCTTATGCGGGCGAACGCCTTCCCTGGTAGGGAGGGGGCGTGTAGAAGCGGTGCTGACGACAGCACCCGGGCCTGCGCAGACCATGACTGATTTCCGGATTTCCGCCTTCTACCACTTCGTGCCGCTCGACGATTACACGGCGATGCGCGAGCCGCTTCTGGACGTCGCGCACGCGGCGGGAATTCGCGGGTCGATCCTGCTGGCCTCCGAGGGGGTCAACGGCACCATCGCGGGCACGCGGGCGGGCGTGGAACGGGTGTTGGCCCATTTGCGCGCCGATCCGCGCCTGACAGGTCTCGTCGAGAAGGCATCCTTCGCCGAGCGCATGCCGTTCGGCCGGCTGAAGGTGCGGCTGAAGAAGGAGATCGTCAGTCTGGGCGTTGCCGGTATCGATCCGCGCAAGGCGGTCGGCACCTATGTGGCGCCGGCGGACTGGAACGCCCTGATCAGCGATCCGGACGTGGTGGTGCTCGACACGCGCAACGATTACGAGATCGCCTTCGGCAGCTTCGAGGGCGCGGTCTCGCCCGATACCCGGACCTTCCGGTCCTTCCCCGACTGGGTGCGGCAGGCCCGTGCGGATGGCGACGGGCGCAAGGTCGCGATGTTCTGCACCGGCGGGATCCGCTGCGAGAAGGCGAGCGCGCTGCTCCTGTCGGAAGGGTTCGGGGAGGTGTTCCACCTGGAAGGCGGCATTCTCAACTATCTGGAGAAGGTGCCCGAGGCGGAAAGCCTGTGGAATGGCGCGTGTTTCGTTTTCGACGAGCGTATCGCCGTCGACCACGCCCTGCGCCCGACCTGGGGACGGGGTGCGCCGGAGGCCGCGCGCGAGGTGCTGCCCGCCGGTCTGGCTGATGAACTGCCCGATGCCGATCCGGAAGCTGCGTCCGGCAACGACGTCTAGAGTCGGAACCGTTCGGCCTTGAGGCCGCGAACGCCGGGGCGCAGCATGAACAACCGGCCCGAGTCCGGATGTGCCGCAAGCAGCGCCGCGTCGGCAAGCGGGCGCAGGCTCGTCACCACCAGCGCATCGAGATCCGGCCCGCAGAAGCACGGCATGGTCGGGCGCGGAACGGGCATGGCGATCACCTCCACCAGCGTGCCGTCCGGCGAGAAGCAATTGAGGAGCCCGGCGGAAACGCCGGCCGACCAGTAGCGGCCGTCCGCGTCGACGGTTCCCCCGTCCGGCCGCCCGGCCTCGTTGGCGAGTTTGGCAAAGAGCCGGCGGGCCGACATCGCCCCGCTTGCCGGGTCGAAGTCCCAGGCCTCGATGATGCCCGGGCGGCTGTCGGCGTGATACATGGTCCGCCCGTCGGGTGACCAGGCCAGGCCGTTCGAGACCGTGACGCCCTCAACCAGCTTCTCGCAGTGTCCCCCGGCTCGCACCCGGTAGAGCGCGCCGATCGGCTGCCGGTCGGGCCGGTCGTCCATGGTGCCGACATAGAAGGCGCCGTCGGGACCGACCTTGCCGTCGTTGAGGCGGGTGCGCGGATCGTCGGTCTCGATCTCGGCGAGCACGTCCAGCGAGCCGTCCTGAAGGCCGAAGATCGCGACGCGGTCGCGGATGGCGACGACGAGCCGGTCCGGGTCTTCCGTCAGGCCGAACGAGCCGATCACGTCGGGAAGGTCCCAGTGCCGCTCCTGGCGGCTCGACCAGTCGAGCGCGTGCAATCGCTTGCCGAGAATGTCGCACCAGTAGAGGCATCCGAGGCGGTCGTCCCAGGTGGGGCCTTCCGCCAGGTCGCTCCGGGTCTCGCTCAGCCGTGAAATCTCGTGCGCCATCAACTTCTCCCTCGGGGCTTCATGTCCGTTGTCGGACGGATGGGGCGAGGGATCAAGGGTGTCAGGCGCTGGCCCGGTGCGGATCGCGGTGCAGGGGCGGACGGTTGCCCAGCCATGTCCTGAAGATGGTGCTGGCGAGTTCGGCGATGCTGTGCATGGAATCGGGCTTGGTGATCACCGCATCGGCCCCGTGCCGCAGGGCCTCGTCGGCCGCCTCCCGGTTGCTTGCCGTCGACAGGATGAGGATCGGCGTGTCGGCCAGCGCCGCGCTTGCCCGCATCATCCTCAGCACGTCGAGACCGGAGAGGCCGGGCATGTTCATGTCCAGCAGGATCAGATCGGGCAGGGGGGATTTCGCCGCGACGGCCGCCTCGACGCGCGCCAGCGCCTGCACGCCGTCCACCGCCTTGACCAGGGTGAACCGGTCGGGCCAGGGGCAGGCACGCTGCAGGAGATGCCCGAATATCCACAGATCGTCGGGATCGTCATCGACGAGCATCAGCGTGGAGCCGCGTCCGGTCGCGGAAAACCTCTCTTCCGTCATGGCTGGACCGCCGAAGTCGAAACTGCGCGAATTTCTGATTGCGGCAATTATTCTATCAGCAAATCCGACAGGGTTCCAGCCGGCGACCATGCGCCGCGCCCGTCAAATCAGGCAGGATGCACCCCGCGCGGCGCGGATCAGTGTGCGGCCTCCGGCAGCGGAAAGGCGGTGCTGCGCGCCACCGTGCGGATGGCGAAGGACGACTTCATCCGTGAAACGCCGGGCAGGCGGGCGAGATGGTCGCGGTGGATCCGCTCGAAATCGGTCGGATCGGCGGCGGCGATGCGCAGCAGATAGTCGGCATCGCCGGCCATCAGGTAGCACTCCATGATTTCCGGCGAGAGGGCGACCGCCTTTTCGAAGCGGGTCAGCACCTCGTTGGCCTGGGAGTTCAGCGAGATCTCCACGAAGATGTCCATGCGCCGCCCAATCTGCGACTGGTCGAGCAGGGCGACGTATTTCTCGATGACCCCGGCCTCCTCGAGCGCGCGTACCCGGCGCAGGCAGGCGGAAGGGGACAGGCCGACGGCTTCGGCAAGATCGGCGTTTGCCATGCGGCCGTCCTCCTGCAGCAGGGCCAGGATACGCCGGTCAATACGGTCGAAGTTCACAAGGTCCTCCGCAGATAATTTGGCTTACGTCGGGTTTCACGCCTTGAAATTGCATGAAACTACTTACCCGGGTCAAGTACGCAAGCACATTCGAAGCGCGTTGTCGTATCCTTGCAGTCAAAGGGCGGAAGGTGTCCGGCCCGTGCTGGAGGAGGCTTGTGATGCGCATCGGTGTGCCGAAAGAGATCAAGAACCATGAGTACCGGGTCGGCCTGACCCCTGACAGCGTCCGCGAACTGGTGGCCAACGGCCACGAGCTTTTCGTCGAGACCCAGGCCGGCCAGGGCATCGGCGCGGACGATGCCGAATACGAGGCCGCCGGCGCCAGGATCCTTGCAAGCGCGGCCGAGGTGTTCGCCACGGCGACGATGATCGTCAAGGTCAAGGAGCCGCAGGCGGGCGAACGGGCCATGCTGCGCCCTGACCATCTGCTCTTCACCTATCTGCATCTGGCGCCCGATGCGGCCCAGACCGCCGACCTGGTCAAGTCCGGGGCGACCTGCATCGCCTACGAGACCGTCACCGACGCGCGTGGCGGACTGCCGCTGCTGGCGCCGATGTCGCAGGTTGCCGGCCGCCTGTCCGTGCAGGCCGGCGCGACCGCGCTTGAGCGCGCCCATGGCGGCGCCGGGGTGCTTCTCGGCGGCGTGCCGGGCGTTGCCCCTGCCAAGGTGGTGGTGATCGGCGGCGGCGTCGTCGGCGCCCATGCCATCACCATGGCGCTTGGCCTTGGCGCGGATGTCACCGTTCTCGACCGCTCGATCGATGCGCTGGGCAACTTGTCGGCGCGGTTCGGCTCGGCCCTGCGCACGGTCTATTCGACCCGTGCCGCCATCGAGCAATATGTGCTGGAAGCTGACCTCGTCGTCGGCGCGGTGCTGGTCGCCGGCGCGGCGGCGCCCAAGCTCGTCACCGCCGACCACGTGCGCCGCATGAAGCCGGGCTCGGTGCTTGTCGATGTCGCCATCGACCAGGGCGGCTGCTTCGAGACCTCGCATGCCACGACCCACGCGGAGCCGACCTATGTGGTCGACAATGTCGTGCATTACTGCGTTGCCAACATGCCGGGAGCGGTTCCGCGCACCTCGACCTATGCTCTCAACAACGCGACGCTGCCCTTCACGCTGGCGCTGGCGAACAACGGTTATGCAAAGGCGCTTGCCGAGAACCCGCATCTGATGAACGGGCTCAACGTTCATGCCGGACAGGTGACCTGCCAGGCCGTTGCCGAGGCGCTCGGCTACGACTATGTCGCCCCGCGCGAGGCGCTGGCGCGCGGCGTTGCCGCCGCCGCCTGATCACGCGTCTTCCGCAGGGACGTTCAACGGAAACGGCCGGCAAGGGATCCCTTGCCGGCCGTTTTGTCTGACGCTTGCGGCAACTGCCCGTGCTTACGGGCAGGCAACGCGATAAGGCCGACCGTAGCGGTCGTACTCGACGCAGTTCTTCGGCGTGGTGGCCGCGCCAACGACCGCACCGCCGGCAGCGCCGATGGCGCCGCCCACGAGCGCGCCGCCGACATCGCCGGTCGCAGCGGCACCGACCGCCGCGCCGGTGGCGGCGCCCAGGCCGCCGCCGACCAGGGCCCGGTCAGACTGGCTGTCTGACTGACAGGCGGCAAGCAGCAGCGTCGTGGCTGTCACGATCACGATCTTGTTCATGAAATTCGCCTCCGATTGGTTGGTCCAACTGCCGTGTTAGCGTTCAA
>NZ_JASHIK010000003.1:0-102500 GCF_030733745.1 Stappia sp. MMSF_3263
GTCCGGGTCGCGCCGCCGGGTGCATGCGATCAGAAAAAGGCCTGCAGGCCGGTCTGGGCGCGGCCGAGGATCAGCGCATGGACGTCATGCGTGCCCTCGTAGGTGTTCACCGTCTCCAGGTTCTGGGAGTGGCGCATCACGTGATACTCCTCCTGGATGCCGTTGCCGCCGTGCATGTCGCGAGCCTGGCGGGCAATGTCCAGCGCCTTGCCGCAATTGTTGCGCTTGACGATGGAGATCATCTCCGGCGCCACGCGGCCCTCGTCGAAGAGGCGGCCGACACGCAAGGACCCCTGCAGGCCGAGTGCGATCTCCGTCTGCATGTCGGCGAGCTTCTTCTGGAAGAGCTGCGTCTGCGCCAGCGGCCGGTTGAACTGCTTGCGCTCCAGGCCATAGTTGCGCGCCCGGTGCCAGCAGTCCTCGGCCGCGCCCAGCGCACCCCAGGAAATGCCGTAGCGGGCCCGGTTGAGGCAGCCGAAGGGGCCCTTCAGGCCGGAGACGTTGGGCAGAAGCGCGTCCTCGCCGACCTCGACACTGTCCATCACGATCTCGCCGGTGACGGAGGCGCGAAGCGAGAGCTTGCCGCCGATCTTCGGTGCCGACAGGCCCTTCATGCCCTTGTCCAGCACGAAGCCGCGGATCGCCCCGTCATGGGCTTCCGACTTCGCCCAGACGACGAAGACATCGGCGATCGGCGAATTGGAGATCCACATCTTGGATCCCTTCAGCCGGTAGCCGCCGTCGATCTTCTCGGCGCGGGTGCGCATGCCGCCGGGATCGGAGCCGGCATCCGGCTCGGTCAGGCCGAAACAGCCGACGAATTCGCCCGAGGCGAGCTTCGGCAGGTATTTGCGCCGCTGTTCCTCGCTGCCATAGGCATAGATCGGATACATGACCAGCGACGACTGCACCGAGTTCATCGAGCGGAAGCCGCTGTCGACGCGCTCGATCTCGCGGGCGACGAGGCCATAGGCGACATAGGAGGCGGCGGCGCAGCCGTAATCCTCCGGCAGGGTCACGCCGATCAGGCCGAGCTCGCCCATCTCGTTGAAGATCTCGCGATGGGTGCGCTCCTGGCCGTAGGCCTCGAGCACGCGCGGCATCAGCTTTTCCTGGGCGTAGGCGCGGGCCGTCTCCATGATGAGGATCTCGTCCTCGTTGAGCTGGTCGCGCAGCAGGAACGGATCGTCCCACGCGAACCGCCCACCTCCGGTCGGATCGGATTTCGGCTTGGTTGCGGCCTGTGCGGTCATGTTCTGTCTCCTCCTGGCGGGCCGGCTTGCGGGGCGCGGAAGCGCGCCGCCATACCGTCATTCCTGGCCATAAAGCCCGGTTTTCCGCCCCGGGCCGGTGTTGATCGCGAGGCCGAAGTGTCTGGCCTGTGCAGGCTTGCGCAAAGTGATATGTTGTCCCGACTTCATGAGCGAATGGAATAGGTTTTGAAACGCGGTTTCGTTCCCCACGCCGACAGCCTGATCGCCTTCGAATGCGCGGCCCGCCATGGCAGCTTCACCCGCGCCGCCGAGGAGCTGCACCTGACCCAGGGCGCGGTGTCGAAGCAGGTGCGCCATCTGGAGGTGCGTCTCGGCGTCGAATTGTTCAAGCGGGTGCGTCAGCGCATCGTCCTGACCGACGCCGGCCGGCTCTATCTGCACGATGTGCGCGGCGCGCTGGAAAGCCTCACCGCCGCCACCCGGCAGGTGATGTCCTTCGCCGGCAACGAGGACGTCCTCAACCTTGCAACCCTGCCGTCCTTCGGCACCCACTGGCTGGCGCCACGCCTCGCCGGCTTCATCGCGGCGCACCCCTCGGCGAGCTTCAATATCGCCGTGCGCCTGCGGCCCTTCGACTTCGCCAAGGAGCCCTTCGACGCGGCGATCCATTACGGCGATCCGGTCTGGGCCGGCGCGGTGGCCGAACCGCTGTTCCGCGAGGAGGTGGTCGCGGTGTCCTCCCCGTCCTTCCGCGCCCGCCACCGCATTTCAGGCCCGGCCGATCTCGCGGGCCTGACGCGGCTGCACCAGTCGACGCGGCCGCTTGCCTGGCGGCAATGGTTCGAGGCTGCCGGCGTCGACACGGATCTCGCCTTCCAGGGGCCGCGCTTCGAGCAGTTCGTGATGATGGCGGAGGCCGCGGCCAACGATCTGGGCGCGGCCCTCGTGCCGCGCTTCTTCGTCTCGGAGGACCTGGCCAGCGGGCGCCTGGTGCAGTTGTTCGACACGGTTCTCAGGCTGCCGTCCGCCTATCATCTGGTCTATCCGGAAAACCGGGGCTTGCGGCCGGTGGCGGCGCGCTTCCGGGACTGGCTGCTGGCCGAGGCCGCCGCCGGCAATGGCGACAGGGCCTGGCTCCCGGGTTGAGACAGGACGTGCGGGCGGCGGCGTCAAGGCATTGAACACAGGGAAAGTTGTTCAGTCTTCACCGGATGTGGGAGAGCTTGTGCAGCCGCGCGGACGGGGTGGCGGGATCGTGCAGGTTTCGCGGCGTTCGGACGCAAGGCAAAATTTCGGGTTTGCATCCCGCGCGAATCCTGCTGGTATCTGACTGTCTTCGTAAAGGAGATGCGGCGGTCCTGACCGTGGGGTTCCCCCCCTCCCTCCCTGCGGTCAGGACCATTTTTTTGTCGCGGCCGCTTCCATCCCGAACGATCTCCCGGACCATGGTCATTTCGCGTTGAGCCAACGCTGTCACCCGCAGGCGGGTGCCTTTCTGCCGGCGACGGTGACGCGCACCCGCGTCACGCCCCTGTTGATGAACTTCAGCTCCCGCGCCGCCCGCCGCGAGACGTCGATCACCCGGCCGCGCACGAACGGGCCGCGGTCGACGATGGTCAGCGTCACCGACCGGCCATTGGCAAGATTCTCGACGGTCACCCTTGTGCCGAATGGCAGCTTGCGATGGGCCGCGGTCATCTTTTCCGGGTCGGCCATCGCGCCGCTCGCCGTGCGGCCGCGCAGCTCGTACCAGGACGCACCGCCGCACTCGGCCGCGGCCAGTGCCGGTGCCGCTAAGGCAGAAACTGCCGCAATTACGTATAGGCAAGGCTTGCGAATCATTTCAGGCCACTCATACTCGGAGTCTTGACAGATTTTCGGAGCGCGTCTCTACGGCTCCATCAATTGACGAGTCTATTGGGGCATGATCATTTTTTATGACCTTGTTAAGGCGGGGGCCGGGTCTCCGTCGTACTGTTCGGGGCTTTGCTTTGGGCATGGGGCAGGCGGCGGCAACGCCATTCGCGACGGAAATCCGCGATGAGCGACAAAGGCAAGGGGGGCGGCGCGACGGGATCGCGCGAATGGACCGGCAATCTTCACGCCGCGATCATTGCCGCGTCGCAGGACCCGATTTACTTCTGTTCGCCCGACTATATCATCCGCGAGGCAAACGAACCCTACGCCGCCATTGGTGGCTTCACGCGCGAGCAGGCCATCGGCCGCACCGTGCAGGAAGTTGCCGGCGCGTCGGCCTTCGAACATCGCAAGCCTTATCTGGCCAGGGCGCTCGCCGGCGAGGCCGCCGTCCTGCAGGACTGGATGAACGTGCCGGGATTCGGCCGCCGCTTCTTCGATGTCCGCTATCAGCCCGTTCACGACGATGACGGCATGCTTCTGGGGGTCGCCGCCTATGGCCGCGACATCACCGACCTGAAGCAGGCCGAGGAGGTGCTGCGCCTCTACGAGAACGTCATCAACCAGATGTCGGACCGTCTTTCGATCATCGACCGCTCCTTCCGTTACATCCTCACCAACGAGAGCAATGCCCGGTGGCATGGTCGGCCCCGCGACGCGTTCCGGGGCCTGCAGCTGATCGGCATGGTCGGCGAGGAGCGCTTCCACGCCGAAATCCTGCCGCGCCTCGAACGCTGCCTTGCCGGTGAGACGGTGGAGTATCACTACGACGACACCGCGCCGGACGGATCTTCGGTGGTCATGGGTGCCCGGCTCGAGCCGTTCCGCAATTCGGTCGGCGAGATCGAGGCGGCCGTCGTCACCTTGCGCGATGTCACCGAGACCCGCCGTCTGTCAGACAGGCTGGAACGGCTGACCCTGCAGGACGACCTGACCGGCATTGCCAACCGCCGCGCCTTCGAGAAGTGGCTGGAGCGGCGCGTTGCCGCCTTTCGTGCCGGCGAGATCCCCGGCTTCAGTGTCGTTTTCATCGACCTCGACAGTTTCAAGCTGGTCAATGACACCGTCGGTCACGGTGCCGGCGACCGGTTCCTGCAGGACATCGCCCGCATTCTCGTTCAGTTCGCCGGCGAGGATGTCTGCGTGGCGCGCATCGGCGGCGACGAGTTCGGTCTCATCATCGATACCGAGGACGGGGTCGCCGCCCATGCGATCTGCAACCGCCTTCTCTCCGCCTTCGAGGTGCACCGCTTCAACTGGGAGGGCATGACCTTTCGCAGCAGCGCCAGTGTCGGGCTGGCGACGGTTGCCCCGCTCGCCGGGCAGGACGGCGGGGACAGGCTGGAGCAGGCGGTCACCGTCGGGCGGGTGCTGCAATGGGCGGATTTCGCCTGCATGCAGGCGAAGGCCGCCGGTGGTCACAGGATCGTTGCCCATGACGGTGCGGATCGTTCCGGCGAGGACCGCAAGGCGGAGATGCGCCACCTGCTGGCGGTGGAAAAGGCGATTGCCGAGGACGGTTTCCTGCTTCATCAGATGACGGTCGTCGACCTGGCCACCGGTTCGCCCGCTATGCGCGAGGTCCTGCCCCGGCTCGCCGGCGCCGACGGCGGTCTGCACGGACCGTCGATGATCCGCGCCACGGCCGAGCGGCACGGGCTGATGCGGGCGGTCGACCGACTGGTCCTGTCTGCCGTTCTGGCCCGGCTGGAGACCGCCGAGCCCGGTCTCGACATGCCGGTCTGCCTCGATCTTTCCTCCGAGTCGCTGCACAGCCCGGTTTTCGCGCGACTGCTGTTGGACCGGCTGGAGCACCACGCCTCGATCCCGCCGCTGCTCGTCTTCGAAGTGTCCGAGAGCGTGCTTGCCCGTCTCAAGCCGGAGGCCTGGTCCTTGCTGTCCGACCTGCGCGACCGGGGTTGCCGGGTCGCGCTCGACCATTTTGGCCGGGGCTTTGCCTCTTTCACCCAGCTGCGCGCCAATGCCTTCGACCTGATCAAGATCGACAGGGTGCTGACCGCGGGCCTCGCCAGCGATCCCGTCAAGCGGGCAGCGGTGTCCGGCATCGTCGGCCTCGCCGAGGCGCTCGGCCTGCCGACGGTGGCCGAATATGTGACCGAGCCGCTGCATCTCGACATCCTGCGCGGGCTGGGCGTGACCTATGCCGAGGGGCACGCCGTCGCCCCGCCGCAAGCCTGGAGCTGAGGGATCTGAAGCGGTGGCAGCGGGGGTCGCGCCGGCTCACGTTTCCTGCATCCACTCGGCATCCGTGGGGAAGCGTTGCCCGGCTTCCCGTGCCAGCGCATCCGCCGCGCCATCCTCTCCGCCTGCCCGCAGGGCCGCGATCCGCTCCCGCCAGAACGTCTTGAGCCAGCGCTTGGGCAGGGCCCGTGCGCCCGGGCTCGCATCGATCGTCGCCTGCGCCAGGGCCAGTTCCGCTGCGGCCTCGGCCGGCGCGCCGATGCCGGCGAGCGCCCGCGCCACTTCCAGCGCATGGCCCGGGTTGCGGGCGCGATAGGGATCGCGCCGCGCCGCCGCGATGGCATCCGGCGTCAACCGCCCTGCGGCCCGCGCCGATGCGAAGCCGGAGAATCTTGCAAGTTCGGCGTCGGTGTCGGATGAGATCAGGCCGCGCTCCGCGCAAAGCGCCGCAAGATCCCGGTCGAGCCCGGCGATCAGCTTGCGGGCGATGTTGAGCGTGTAGAGATGGTCGTGGCTGGCATGGGGCGAGGCGAGCCGCAGCACGCGGACGCCCGCCGGTAGCGGCCTGTTGGCGAGCGCCGTCGCCCCGCCCGCATCGACCGGATCGAAAATGCCGAAGACCAGTGTGACGGGCATCCCGGCCGCCGCCAGCGGGCCGGCAAGGCCTGCTGCCCGCGCCATTGCCGGCGCGAAGACCCTGGCGCTCTGGCTGCCCGGCTGCCCGAGCACCAGCTCCGGACCGAAGGCGAACGCCTCGCCGTCGCCGCGCCGCAGCGCCGTTGCCAGTGCCCCGTGCGCGCCCTTGGAGGCGCCGTAATAGACGATGCGTCGGGACGATGACGCGGCCTCGACGGCGCGCGCGATCTCGCGGTCGATCGCCGCCTCGCAGCCAAGATACCAGACCGGGTCGGGGCAATTGAGAAACAGGCAGGCATGCCGGGTGTTGGCAAACAGCCGCTCCAGGCCGAAGCGGCCCTCCGGCACCCGCATCTGCGAAAAGACCACGGCGAGAATGCCGGCACTGTCCGCGCGCGGCGCCGGGCGAAAGCGCCAGGAGAGGCCGGTTGCCGCATCGCACCCCTCGAAGCCGGCCGCGTCCCCCGTCATCGTCGCCTCAGATCTCCGGGCCGATCCAGAAATCGGCGCGGGTCGCCTTGCGCGGCTTGCGCGCCTCGGCGATATGGGCTGTGTCCGGATCGAGCGCGGCGAAGGCCTCGTACTGGGTCAGGAACACCTCCCCGTTCAGGTGCTTGAGGAAATCCGTGCGCTGCAGCCGGTCCATCACCGGCCCCTTCACTTCCGAGAGATGGAAGCCGACGCCCGCATCCAGCAGCCGCCGGTTGATCTCCTCCAGGCTCTCCAGCGCCGAGGCGTCGATCTCGTTCACCGCCGGGCACATCAGCACCACATGCTTGAGTGCCGGCCGCTCGGCGACGAGTTCGGTCAGCCGGTCCTCCAGGAAGCGGCTGTTGGCGAAGAACAGGCTCTCGTCGACGCGCACGGAAAGCACCTTGTCGCCGGTGATCACCTTGTGCCGGTTGACGTTTCGGAAATGCTCGGTGCCCGGCACGATGCCGACGATCGCCATGTGCGGGCGCGAGTTGCGGTACAGATAGAGCGCCAGCGACACGGCGACGCCGGTGACGACGCCGGTTTCCACGCCGAAGCCGAGCGTCACCGCGATGGTGCCGGCCATCGCCGTGAAGTCGCTTTTCGAATAGGCATGCACCCGGGCGAGCGCCTTGAAGTCGACCAGCGACAGCACCGCGACGATGATCGTCGCCGCCAGCGTCGCCTGAGGCAGGTTGGCGATCAGCGGCGTCAGGAAGAGGGTCGCCATCGCGATGCCGACGGCGGTGAAGGCGCCGGCGGCGGGTGTCGCCGCGCCCGCGTCGAAATTGACCACCGAGCGGGCAAAGCCGCCGGTCACCGGATAGCCGCCGGACAGGCCGGAGGCGAGATTGGCCGCGCCCAGACCGATCAGCTCCTGGTCGGGAACGATGCGCTGGCGTTTCTTGGCTGCCAGGGTCTGCGCCACGGAGACGGATTCGACGAAACCGATCGCCGAGATCAGCAGCGCGGGTCCGGCAAGCTGCGACCACAGCGCGGGGTCGAATCCCGGGAGCGCCGGCACCGGCAGGCTGGAAGGGATCGCGCCGACGAGCTTCACGCCCTTTTCGCCGAGGTCGAATATTTCGGCGGCGGCGGTCGTTGCCGCCACGGCGGCCACCGGTCCCGACTTGGCGATGATGTCGGCAGTGCGCGGACCAAGCCCGGCGCGCAGCAGCAGCGGCTTCAGCCCGCCCCGCACCCAGAACAGGAAGGCGGTGGCGGGAAGCCCGACGGCCAGCGTGTAGGGATTGGTCTCGCCGATCCGGGAGACGAGGGCGCTGGCGATCTCCACCAGCGTGTGCCCGGAGGCCTGGATGCCGGCGAGATGCTTGATCTGCGACGCGGCGATGATCAGCCCGCTTGCGGTGATGAAGCCTGAAATCACCGGATGGCTGAGGAGATTGGCGAGAAATCCGAGCCTGAGCAAGCCCATTGCGACGAGCATCAGGCCCGACAGCACGGCGAGCGCGATCGCCGCGCCCAGATATTCCGGCGTGCCCTGCGCCGCGATGTTGCCGACGGCCGAGGCGGTCATCAGGGAGACGACCGCGACCGGCCCGACGGCCAGCGCCCGGCTGGTGCCGAAGATCGCATAGGCGACCAGCGGCAGGATCGAGGCATAAAGGCCGATCTCCGGCGGCAGTCCGGCGAGCAGCGCATAGGCCAGCGATTGCGGGATCAGCATGATCGTGACGATCACCGCGGCGACCAGGTCGTCGGTCGCCGTGGCGCGCGTGTAGCTGCGTCCCCAGTCGAGGATCGGCAGGTAGGACGAGAGTTTTTTCATGTCGCTGTGTCGCTGCCGGATCCGGGGCGCGCGGGCGGCGCGGGAACCGCGCGCCCGGGCCGTTGTGTCAGCCGCCGGCCCTGGTGCCGGCCAGCTGCTGCAGCATCGGCACCAGGCCGGAGAGGTCGTAGCCCGCATCGGCGGCGAGCCCGACGATCTCCGACGCATCGCGTCGGCCCGCTTGCGACAGGGCCCAGAGGTTGATCGACCGCGTGCCGGTGCGGCAGAAGGCGAAGACCGGGCCACCGGCCGCGTCCATTGCCTGGCGGAAGCCGTCGATCAGCTCGGGCCTGATCCCGTCGCGGCCGAGCGGCAATGCCGTGTAGGCAAGGCCGGCGGCGGTTGCGGCGGCCTCGATCTCGTGGCCGCCCGGCTGGTCGGGCGCCTCGCCTTCCGGCCGGTTGTTGATGATGGCGACGAAGCCGGCCGCGCGGATCGCGTCGACATCGGCGGGTTCGATCTGGTAGGCGACGGTGAGCGTGTCGTCGACCCGGGCGCTTTGCATTTCTGTCTGTTCCTTACAATCCGTTGACCGGCACCTTGAGGAAGGTCTTGCCGCTGTCGTCCTTGGGCGGCAGTTTGCCGGCGCGCATGTTGACCTGTATCGAGGGAATGATCAATTTCGGCATGTCGAGCGTCGCGTCGCGCGCCGTCCGCATGGCCACGAATTCCTCTTCCGTGACCCCGTCGCGCGCGTGGATGTTGTGCGCCCGCTCCTCGCCCACCGTTGTCTCCCAGCGGATGTCGCGGCCGTTCGGGCCGTAGTCGTGGCACATGAACAGGCGGAAGTCCTGCGGCAACGCCAGCACCTTGCGGATCGAGCGGTACAGCTCGCCCGCATCGCCGCCGGGGAAGTCGGCCCGCGCCGTGCCGCCGTCCGGCATGAACAGCGTGTCGCCGACAAAGGCGGCATCCCCCATCACATGGGTCATGCAGGCCGGCGTGTGGCCCGGCGTGTGCATGGCGAAGCATGTCATCCCGCCGACCTTGTAGGTGTCGCCTTCGCCGAACAGGTAGTCGAACTGCGAGCCGTCGCGCTGGAATTCGGTGCCTTCGTTGAAGACCTTGCCGAACGTGTCCTGGACGATGCGGATGTTCTCGCCGATGCCGATCCGTCCGCCGAGCTTTTCCTGGATATAGGGCGCCCCCGACAGGTGGTCGGCATGGACATGGGTCTCGATCAGCCATTCGAGCTTGAGGCCCTTCTCGCGGATATGCGCGATGATGCGGTCGGCCGATTCAAAGAAGATCCGGCCGGCGGCGTAGTCGATGTCCATGACGCTGTCGACGACGGCGCAGGCATCCGAACCCGGATCCTGAACGACATAGGAGATCGTGTTGGTCTGCGGATCGAAAAAGGCGGTGACCTCCGGCTTCGTCGCCGGGTCGATCGGATAGGTTGTGTCGGTCATGGCTGGTGCTCCGTGATGGCGCGGTCGGGGTCCGTGCGGCCGGCGCTGTCTCAGGCGGCTCGCGGGCGGGAGGGCGCGCGGGTTTCGATTCTTCTTGCCGCGATCATGCCAAGGATCATTGTCGAGACAAAGACGAGAGGCTCGATACGGCCGAGGCCGAGCGCCGGCACCGCCCCGCCGGGGCAGAAGCCGGTGATCCCCCAGCCGATGCCGAACAGGGCCGCGCCGCCGATCAGCCGCGCATCGAGCACAGTCTTGTTCGGCAGGTGAAAGCGCGCGTCCGCGAGCGGGGCGGGGCGCCGCAGCACCAGCCGGTAGCCGATCGCCGTGACAACGAGCGCGCCGCCCATGACGAAGGCGAGGCTCGGATCCCATGTGCCCTCGGCAATGCCGCCAAGATCGAAGAAATTCAGTACCTTGGCCGGATTGGCCATGCCCGAGATCAGGATGCCGGCGCCGAAGACGAGGCCGGCGGCGAAGGAAAGCGCGATCCGCATCATGGGTGTCAGCCTCCCGCCACATGGCGCAGCACGAAGACGGTTGCCGCCGTCGTCGCCATGAAGACGAGCGTTGCCGCGATCGAACGCTTCGACAGGCGGGCCATGCCGCACACGCCGTGACCGGAGGTGCAGCCATTGCCGTAGGAGACGCCGATGCCCACCACCAGGCCGCCGACGGCAAGCAGGGGGAGGGAGACAGGCACGTCGATTTCCGGCATCCGGCCCGTGGCCAGGTAAAGCAGCGGCGCGGCGGCGACCATGCCGGCGAGAAACGCGACCCGCCAGCCCCGATCCGCCGGGAGAGGCGGCAACAGGCTGCCGACAATGCCGGCTATGCCGGCGACGCGGCCAAGCCCGGCCATCAGCAGCACCGCGGCAACGCCGATCAGCAGGCCGCCGGCCGTGGAGGAAAGGGGGGTGAAGTCATTCATCTGACAGTCTCGCGGCGTGATATTTCAAGATCGGGGAGGGCCGACGGATCACGGAAACTGTCAATTGCACTAAAGCACAGTTGCGACCATCCGACCCGTAAGGGGTTTATCGAATTGGCAATATAAGAGAATCAATTAAATTAGCAAGAATGAATATTCAAGAAATGGAAGATAACGCCGATCAGGCGGCTGCGCTGCTGGCGTCGATGGCGAATTCCCGCCGTCTGATGGTGCTGTGCCATCTTGTTTCAGGCGAGTGTTCGGTCGGGGTTCTGGCCCAGCGGGTCGGCCTCAGCCAGTCGGCGCTGTCGCAGCATCTGGCGCGCATGCGCGCGCAAGGGTTCGTCGATGCCCGCCGCGACGGCCAGACGGTCTATTACCGCCTTGCCAGCCAGAAGGTCCGGGCCTTGCTGGAAACGCTTCACGGGCTCTACTGCTCGCCCGCGTCCTGACGCTTTACCGGTCGAGCCCGCCCAGCACCACGCCGGAGCCGTCGCGGCGGCTGCGCAGTGCCGTGCCCGGCAATCCCGGCAGCGGGTTGTCCTTTGCTTCCGGCAGGTCCCGGTCCGTGCGCGGTGCCGACAGCTCGTTGAGCGGCCTCAGGATCCGCTCGTGGATCAGCGAGCCGACATAGATCGGCTGCATGCCTGCCTCTCCCCGGCGAACCTCGTAGCGGGTCGGCCACAGGCGCAGCACCCAGCGTCCGCCCGGCGCCGGCTCGCCGTCCTGTCCGGTGTCTCCGCCGCCGCTCTCCGGTCCCTTGCTGTCGCTGTCGCGGCGCACCAGCACCAGTTCCGCGCCGCGTCCGTTGTGGACGCGCGGCAGCGCCGGCAGGTCTTCCGGCGCGGTTTGTCCCGTAAGGAAGCCGGCAAACGTGGTCAGCGACCAGCCCTGCGCCGGCATGTAGCCGGCCGGCGCCAGCGCCTCGGCCAGTGCCTTCGGGGTGCCGCTCCATTGCAGGATCAGCGGTTCCTCGCGTTCGCCGTTGAGCTCGATGCGGTGCGAGGGCAATTGCCGCCAGCCGTCGGCAAGCCAATCGTCGGCCGACATCGACACCACCGGCGTTGCCGGCCGGTACATGGCCGCGGTCCGGTCGAAATTGCGCATGACATGCAGGCCGCCGACGGTTGCCAGCGTTACGCAGGCAAGCCCTGCCAGGGCCCAGCGCCCGATCTTCTCGTTGTGGATCGAACCGAAGACGAAGGCGAAGGCGGCCACCATCGCCGTGCCGAACGCCAGGCCGCCCACCACGTCGCTCATCCAGTGGGCGCCCAGATAGATGCGCGAAAAGGCGACGCCGCCGATCAGCGGCACCGTGATCGAAAAGACGCCTGCCTTGGTCAGGGGCGAGCGGTCATGGGCGACGAGCACCGCGATGATGCCGTAGAGCACCGTCGTCAGCGTGGCATGGCCGGAAGGAAAGGACAGCGCATCGGCGCCGGAATAGATGTCGATCGGCCGCTCGCGGTGGAACAAGAGCTTGAACAGCGGCACGAACACCGCCGCTCCGGCGATCGCGATCAGCAGCCCGCTCGCCCGCCGCCAGGCGCGCCGGGCGAAGAGATAGGCGACCACCACGGCAGCGACGCAGGCGGTGACGACGCCGTCGCCCAGCATCGTCAGGAAGGTCATGATGTCGTCGCCGACGGGGGTCCGCAGGTCGTGGAACAGGTTGCGGATCGCGGTGTCGGCGCGGTTGAGGCCGTTGTCGGGCGAGATCGCCGCGGCCAGCGCGACGAAGAGCGGCACCGTGATGATGATCGCCAGCGCCGAAAGGATCATGCCGGCCGAGCGCGGATGGCTGGGGTCGAGCGCCCGGGCCAGCCACTTGGCCGCCCGGTGTTGGCGCCGGGCCAGCCAGTCGACGGTGCGCAGCCGGCTGCCGGCATAAAGCGGCAGCACGATCAGGATCATCCAGCGTGCGATCATCACGGCCAGGAACAGCAACACCATGAAGACGCCGAGCATCGTCGCCAGCCGTCCGCTGATCTCGCCGAGTGCGCTGAAGGCGGTGCCGGCGATGACGCCCGGTCCCAGGTGGACGATGCTCCAGGCGATCGCCGAGGTGACGTTGATGAAGGTGAAACGCCCCGCCGGCATGCCGACCATGCCGGCGATGCCGGGCACGATCGCCTTCACGCCCGGCACGAAGCGACCGATGAAGACGCTCTTCCCGCCATGACGCAGGAAATAGGCCTCTCCCCTGTCGACCAGCGTCCGGTAGCGGTTGAACGGCCAGACCGCCTTGATCCGGTCCTTGTAGAAATGGCCGATCCAGTAGGAGATGGCATCGCCCGCGATGGCGCCCAGCACCGTCCAGATGAAGATCGGCCAGGGGTCGAGCTTGCCGAGCCCGACCAGCGTCCCGGCCCCCACCAGCACCACGGTCGAGGGCACGACCATGCCGATGATGAACAGCGCCTCGCCCATGGCGATCAGGAACACGACGGCATTGGCGAGCGTCGGGTGCTCGCCGATAAAGGCGACGAGCTGGTTGAGAAGGTCGGTCACGGATCGCTGCTCGGCATCATTGCAAAATCGCTGAAGGGTGGTGCGGCCACCGGGATGAAACGATGCCCAATGGTGCAGGGCCCGCTACATGTACGCGCTGCGGGGCGCTCCGCCAATCCTTGGCCGCGCCGTTTTCTGCGTCGTCATGCGGGTTTGGCATGTTTGGCGATTGCGCCGGCCGGCGCGACGCGCCACCCTTGGCGTCCGGATTTCCCGAGAAAGGTGCCCGTTTTCATGTTCCAGTCGGCTTCGCTTCCCGTCGATCTTTCCCGCGCCGATTTCCACGCGCTCGAGCCGGTCCTGCGCACCGAGCTGCTTGCGGCCCAGCGCAAGGTGATCGAGACGAAGCCCTTCTCCATCGTCATCGTCGTGGCCGGCATCGATGGCGCGGGCAAGAATGCGGCCATCGCCCGCCTGCATGAATGGCTCGACGTGCGCTACGTCACCTGCAACGCCTATGACGGGGAGACCGATGTGGAGCGCGAGCGGCCCGGCATGTGGCGCTACTGGCGCGACCTTCCGGCGCTGGGCGAGATGTCCATTGTCGTCGCCTCCTGGTACAACGCGCCCATGCGCGACTTCGCCCTCGGACGCACCGACGAGACGGAGTTCGAACGCGCGCTTGCCCGTATCAACCGGTTCGAGGACCTGCTGGCGCGCGAAAACGTGCTGGTGCTGAAATTCTGGTTCTCTCTCGCCCCGAAGGTGCAGAAAGAGCGCCTCAAGGGGTTGGGCAAGAAGGCCCGTGCCCGCCACATCCTGGCCGAGTGGACCGACATCGGCCGGGCTGCCCAGGCCCGCGCGGTGTTTGAACGCGCGGCGCTGGTCACTTCGACGCCGGCCGCCCCGTGGATCGTCATTCCGAGCGAGGATCCGCACGCCCGCGACCTTGCCGCCGGGCGCTGTCTCGAGATGGCGGTGAGCCGCAGGCTCGAAACGGTGGAGGCGGCCGCGGCCCCGCCGCTTCCCGCCCTTCCCGCCGTTGCCTCCGGGCTCGGAGCCGATGGCGGGCGGCGCAGCGCGGTGGAGGCGATCGACCTTGCCAGCCGGATCTCGAAGAACCGCTACCAGGCCGAACTCGACCATTGGCAGGGCGAGCTTGCCCATCTCGCGGCCAGGAAGGCGTTCGGCAAGATGTCGCTGGTCGTCGCCTTCGAGGGCAATGACGCGGCCGGCAAGGGCGGCGCCATCCGCCGGGTGACGCGGCCGCTCGATCCGCGCCGCTACCGGGTGCACCGGATCGCGGCGCCGGGCGAGGAGGCGCGTGCGCGCCCCTATCTCTGGCGGTTCTGGCGGCGCCTGCCGCGGCTCGGACACACCGCGATCTTCGACCGCTCCTGGTACGGACGGGTGCTGGTCGAACGGGTCGAGGGGTTCTGTTCGCAAGCCGACTGGATGCGGGCCTACAACGAGATCAACGAGTTCGAGGCCGAACTTCAAGATGCCGGCACGCTGGTCGTCAAGTTCTGGCTGGCGATCAGCAAGCAGGAGCAGCTCGCCCGCTTCAAGGAGCGCCAGGAAACGCCCTACAAGCAGTTCAAGATCACTGACGACGACTGGCGCAACCGGCTGAAATGGGACGCCTATGCCCAGGCTGCCGGCGACATGATCGACCGCACCTCGACCAGCTACGCGCCGTGGCATCTGGTGCCGGCCGAGGACAAGCGTTTTGCCCGTGTCGAGGTGCTGCGCACCCTGGTCGGCCGGTTGAAGGAGGTGCTGTAGGAGGTCCTATCCGGCGCCCGAGGTGAAGCGGCGGCGGAAGTCGCGCGGCGAGACGCCTGTCTGCGATGTGAACACCCGCGAGAAATAGCCGGGATCGGAAAACCCCAACCGGTAGGCGACCTCGGCAACGCTCGCCTGGGTATAGGCGAGCAATCGCCGCGCCTCCAGCATCTGCCGTTCGCGGATCAGCGCCGAGGCCGGCTGGCCGAGTGCCTCGCGGCAGGCGCGCGACAGGTGCGGCGGCGTCACCGAGAGCGCCGCCGCATAGGCGCCGACCGCGTGCCACTCGCCGTGATGCCGGTCGAGCAGCCCCTGGAACCGTTCCGCCAGCCGCGCCGAGGCGCCGCCTCCCGCGGCCGCTGTGCCCGGCGCGGCGTCCATTTGCCTGAGCGCCCAGACGAAGGCGAGCGCGGCAAGCGCCGCCAGCGCCTCGCCCCGGTTGGCGCGCCGCCCTCCATGCTCGGCAATCAGCGCTTCCATCTCGGCCGGCGCCGTTCGCGCCGCCCTCACCTGCAGCCGCGTCAGCCGACGGTCCGGATCGATGCGGGCGCGGATCGGCTCGAACACCGTGTCCGGCAACGTCAGGACCGAGCCCTGCGTGCCCGGGGCGAAGCGGAAGCCATGCGTCGTCCCGGCCGGCATGTTGACGAAACTGGCGTCGAAAAGTGCGCTCTCGCCGTCCTCGTGGAAGAGGGCGCCGCCGCCGTGCTCGATCCAGAACAACTGGTGAAGGGACGGATGGCGATGAGGGGAAATGCGCCAGCGCCGCGGCCCGCTGCGCACCGAAAGACGTTCGATATGCAGCGTATCCGGAAATCCGGAAGCGGCCGGTTCCCCATAAAGGCTGTAATCGGGAGCGAAAGGGAGCGTTCGATTCATCCATGTATTGGAGCGAATTCTTCATTCCCTTGTCCAGCCCCTTCCGGCAAGATCTGAAAAAATGCGGCCGCGTCGCTGCGCATAGCGCCGCGCTTTCCGCCGACGACATCCAGGACCTGCTCAGGACGCCCGTAGCCCATGATCGCCGACCCTTCCGGTTCCCTCGCCGCTGATGCCGTTCCGGCCCGCACGCAGGTGCTCATCATCGGTGGCGGCCCGGCCGGGCTGCTGCTTTCCCAGTTGCTGCATCGTGCAGGCGTCGACAATGTCGTGCTGGAGCGTCGCTCGCGCGCCTATGTGCTCTCGCGCATCCGCGCCGGAGTGCTGGAGCAGGGCACGGTCGACCTGCTGCGGCAGGCCGGGGTCGGCGCCCGCATGGACCGCAAGGGGCTCCTCCACGGCGGTGTCGAGATCTCCTTTCGCGAACGGCGCCTGCGCATCGACCTTGCCGGTCTCACTGGCGGCCGTTCGGTCATGGTCTATGGCCAGACCGAGGTGACGGCCGATCTCTATGCGGCGCGCGATGCCATGGGGGGGACCATCCTGCACGAGGTCGAGGATGTCGCCCTGCACGATCTCGAGAGCGCGAGCCCCTTCGCGACCTTCACGCTTGGCGGCGAGACGCAGCGCATCAACTGCGATTTCATCGCCGGCTGCGACGGGTTCCACGGCGTCTCGCGCCGCTCGATCCCGGAAGACCGGCTGAAGCTGTTCGAGCTCGTCTATCCTTTCGGCTGGCTCGGCATTCTCGCCGACGTGCCGCCGGTCAGCGACGAGCTGATCTATGCCAGCCACGAGAAGGGCTTCGCCCTGTGCTCGATGCGTTCGCCCACCCGCAGCCGCTACTACATCCAGTGTCCGCTCGACGAGGAACCCGGAAACTGGTCCGACGACCGCTTCTGGGAGGCGCTTGCCGCTCACCTGCCGGCGGATGTCGCCGCCCGTCTCGTCACCGGCCCGTCGATCGAGAAGAGTATTGCCCCCTTGCGCTCCTTCGTCGCCGAACCGATGCGCCACGGCCGCCTGTTCCTTGCCGGGGATGCCGCCCATATCGTGCCGCCGACCGGTGCCAAGGGGCTGAACCTTGCCGCCTCCGACGTTCATTACCTGTCCCAGGGACTGATCGCCCATTATGCCGCCGGCGACGATCTGGCCCTTGAGCGCTATTCGGACCGTGCGCTTGCCCGTGTCTGGAAGGCCGAGCGCTTCTCCTGGTGGATGACCTCGACCCTGCACAGCTTCCCCGACGCGGGCGAGTTCGGCGCCCGCATGCAGCAGGCCGAGTTCGACTATCTCGCCACGTCGCGGACGGCTCAGGCCGCCTTCGCCGAGAACTATGTCGGCCTGCCCTACTGACCGCGACGGACTGCTCGGGCGGTGCCTTTCGTTTCGCGGCCGAACCCGCCCGAGGCGGTGAGCACCACCATTCCCTTGCCGGCGAGGACCGGCTCGACGGGAAAGTCGCCGCGCGCGCTCGCCCGCGCCGCGCAGTGCCGGCTTGCCGAAACGGCCGGCTTCCGCCTGTGGGCGAAGCGCGCTTGAAAAGGGCGCGGTTGCGGTCGAAACTGCCCGTCACGCGCGCCGCTGCCGTCGCGGCCCCTCAGTCTCGCTACCCGGAAAATCCGCCATGTCTCCCGACCTTCTCGTCAAGAACGCGACCCTGCCCGACGGGCGCGAAAACATCGACATCGCCTGCGAGCGCGGCATCATTGTCGCGCTCGGGCCCGGCATCGAGGCCGAGGCCGGCCGGGTGATCGATGCCGGCGGCCGCCTCGTTTCGCCGCCCTTCGTCGACAGCCATTTCCACATGGACGCGACGCTGTCCCTCGGCCTGCCGCGCATGAACGAGAGCGGCACGCTGCTGGAGGGCATCGCACTGTGGGGCGAGCTGAAACCGCTGCTCACCGTCGAGGCGGTGGTCGAGCGGGCGCTTGCCTATTGCGACCTTGCGGTCGCCCAGGGCCTGCTCGCGATCCGCTCTCATGTCGATGTCTGCGATGACCGGCTGACGGGTGTCGAGGGCCTGCTTCAGGTTCGGGAAATGGTGGCGCCATATCTTGACCTGCAGCTTGTCGCGTTTCCCCAGGACGGGCTCTACCGCTCGGCGAATGCGGAGAAGAACCTGCTGCGTGCCCTCGACATGGGGGTCGATGTGGTCGGCGGCATTCCCCATTTCGAGCGCACCATGGAGGATGGCGCCCGCTCGGTGCGCGCGCTCTGCAAGATCGCGGCCGAGCGCGGGCTGATGGTCGACATGCATTGCGACGAGAGCGACGACCCTCTTTCGCGCCATATCGAGACGCTGGCGGCGGAGACGCAGCGCCTCGGCTTGTCCGGCCGCGTCGCCGGTTCGCACCTCACCTCCATGCACTCCATGGACAATTACTACGTTTCCAAGCTGCTGCCGCTAATCGCGGAGGCCGGCGTCCACGCGATCGCCAATCCGCTCATCAACATCACCCTGCAGGGCCGCCACGACACCTATCCGAAGCGCCGGGGTCAGACCCGCGTGCCGGAGATGCGCGCCCATGGCATCAATGTCGCCTTCGGCCACGACTGCGTCATGGACCCCTGGTACTCGATGGGCTCCGGCGACATGCTGGAGGTCGCCTCGATGGGCCTGCACGTTGCCCAGATGATGAGCCGCGAGGAGATGCGTTACGCTTTCGACTGCGTCACGCTCCATCCGGCCCGCGCGATGGGGCTGGAGGGCTACGGGCTGGAAAAGGGCTGCAGGGCCGATTTCGTCCTGCTCCAGGCAGCGGATACGATCGAGGCGATCCGCCTGCGCGCCCGTCGCCTTGCCGTGGTGCGGGCGGGCAGGGTCATTGCCGAGAGCGATCCCGCCATCACCCGCCTTTCCCTTGACGGACGACCGGCGGAGGTTGATCCGGCGTCCTACGCGCCGAAAGGCTGAGATGGCAAATGGCAAGGGGCGACGCGGCGCCGCCCCTTGCCGGGGTTACCTTCGGCCGGGCGACCGGCCACGCGCTCACACGTAGTAGGGGGATCGCATTTCCCGGCTGGCGGCCTCGATCGCGGCGGCGTCGAAGACGCGTGTGTACAGCGCCGCATTCATCCTTGCGGCGGTCTCCGGGAAGACATTGACGGCAAAGTCCTTCGCGTTTTCAAGCGTGTCGAAGGCATCGACGCCGCCGATCGTACCGGTGTGAAGGCCGCTCAGCCAGGTCTTCGACAAGAGCCCCTTCTGCGCCCGCAGAACCGGGTTCCTGTCCTGCCAGGGCACTTGCGGGAAAGGCATGTTCACCTGCAGCTCGGTATAGACGAAGGCGCCGGGCGCGGTTGTCGGCCTTGCGCCGAAATGCGGCGAGGCAAGGTCGCGGCTCGCCTCCTGCGTTGCCGCCGCATCGAAGATCCGCGTCGTATGGGCAACGCCGAAGCCGGCGGCCTCGCGCGGGAAGTAGCCGGTGACGAAGGCTTCCGCGTTGCTGATGCTGTCGAAGGCGTAGATGCCGCCGAGCGAGTTCGTGCCGCTGCCGGCGAACCACGTCTTGTTGAGGAAGCCGGGCTGTTGGAGGATCGCCTGGTTGATCGCTTTCCAGGGCGCCTGCTCGAAGGGGACGGCGATCTGGACTTCGGTGTAGACGAAGGCTTTCGGGGTCATGGAACGGTCCTTGTCGGAAAGGGTGGTCGGTATGGTGCCGGCCATTGCTGGTGAAACGGAGAACCCGCTCGGCGCCGCAAGCAGGCCGGAACCGGCGACGACGCCCGTCAGCGCGGCGCCCTTGAGGCCGTGGACGAGGATCTGCCGGCGGCTCGGTGCCGGCGACAGTGATTGTGCCGGCGGGATGTCGCCTGGCGCATGCGTGTCTGTCATGAAGGTCTCCTGTGCGGCAACGCGACCCGGATCGCATTGCCGTCATGGGATAAATGGAATATAACGATCGTTATGAGTGATGTTGCATAACGGTCGTTATTTCGTCAATCAAAAATATAACGATCGTTATATGAATGGGTGCACGCAGATGTCTGACAGGGACCCCAAGGGGCGGAAGAAGCAGGAAACCCGGGCGCTGGTGCTCGAGGCGGCGGAGCGCGGCTTCAAGCAGCACGGCTATGCCGGGGTCGGCGTCGACGGCATCGCCCGCGAGGCGGGCGTCACCTCGGGGGCTTTCTATGCCCATTTCGGGTCGAAGACCGGGGCCTTCCAGAAGGCGCTCGAGGCTGGCCTGGACGCGACCCTCGCCCGCTTGCCGGAGTTCCGCGAGGAACATGGCGCGAACTGGCCGGCGGCCTTCGCCGACTACTATCTGGGTTCCGCCCATCGCGCCGATCTGGCCTGCGGCTGCGCCATGGCGGCGCTTTCCGGCGAGGTGATGCGCGGCACGGACGAGAACCGGGCGACCTATCGGGAGCGCATGGGACGGATCGCGGGGATTGTCGCGGCCGGCCTTGAAGGGGAGCGCGATGCCGAAGCCCGGGCCTGGGGCTTCCTGTCGATCCTGATCGGCGGTCTCACCGTCATCCGGGCGATGCCGGACGGACCGCAGGCCGATGCGGTCGCGGGAAACGTCCGGCAGATGGCGCTGGCGGTTGCCGGCCCGGCCCGGCCGTGAATCATAAATGCTGCAATTTCGAAAAAGAATCGAACAAGTTTTCGCAAATTCTGGTCGTGAATTGTCAAAATTGTACCGGAATCGGCGGAAACTTTGCCCACTTTCAGGGCTTGGAGGGAGACCCCGTCCGGGCGATAAACCCCCACCTGCCACGCGCGCCGGATGAGAACCATGGATGAACCGACAGGGACGAATGGCGGTGTGCGGGGCGCGCAGGGCGCGGGCGTATGCCCGGTTCACCCTGCGCCTGTGCCCGCGACCGCCGGCGGTCCGCCGACCGATATCCCCCTCGCCGAAGGGCAGGCGGCGGTTGCCGGTGACGGCTATGTGCCGCCCTATCCGTTCCGCCATGTGAAGGCGCTGCCGGTCTACCGGCTGCTGGGGCTTGCCCGGCGCAGCTTTCTCTCGGTCTGGCCGGCCTCGGCCTTTGCCAGGCCCTGGCTGAGGATCGCGGTCCTGCGCAAGCAGATCTTCGTCTGCAACAGCCCGGAAACCGTGCAGGAGGCCTTTGTGCGCAAGCACGAGACCTTCCAGCGCAAGAGCGCCCAGATGCGCCACGCGCTCGAGCCCCTGCTCGGCGACGGCCTGTTCGTCTCCGACGGCGAGACCTGGCGCCGCCGCCGCCAGGTGGTCGCCCCGATCATCCATTCCTCGAAAGTGCGCGAGTTCTTCCCGGTGATGGTGGAAACGGTGGCCGAGCGGCGCAGTGCCTGGGCGGCGGCGGGCGAGGGCGCACCTGTCGATGCCTTGCAGGAAATGGCGCATCTGACCGCGGAAATCATCTGCCGCACCATCTTCGGCAGCGCGCTCGGGCGCGACTATGCCGCCGAGGTGGTCGAGAGCTTTTCCGACTACCAGCGCCATATCGACCAGATCGACCTTCTCTCCCTGCTCGGCTTGCCCGACTGGCTGCCGCGCCGGCGCGGCCGGGCGATCCGCCGCTCGGTGGCGCGCATCGACAAGGTGCTCGACGAGGTCATCTCGCGCTATCAGCAGAAGAGTCGCGACGGCGAGACCTCGGTGATCGGCGGGCTGCTCGATGCCCGCGACGAGGACGGGCAGCCGCTGTCGCGCGAGGCGATCCGCAACGAGGCGGCCGTGATCTTCATGGCCGGCCACGAGACGACGGCCAACACGCTCGCATGGGCCTGGTTCCTGCTGTCGCAGGCGCCCGCCGCCCGCCATGCCCTGCACGCGGAGCTCGATCAGGTGCTCGGCGGGCGGATGCCCGGTTTCGACGACATCGCCCGGCTGCCCTATGCCCGCGCCGTCATCGAGGAGACCCTGCGGCTCTACCCGCCGGTGCCGATTCTTGCCCGCGAGGCGCTCGCCGACGGGACGGTCGGCGGGATGGCGACGCCGAAGGGTTCGATCGTCATGGTCGTCCCCTGGCTGCTGCACCGCAATCCCGAGCTCTGGCAGCGGCCCGATCATTTCGAGCCGGAACGTTTTCTCGGTGGCGCCCGTGGCGGCCAGTCGAAATTCGCCTATGTTCCCTTCGCCATAGGCCCGCGCATCTGCGCCGGCCTTGCCTTCGGCATGACGGAATCGATCCTGTCGCTCGCAATGCTCGCCCAGGCCTTCGACCTGAAGCTCGAGGACGGCGTCGACATCCAGCCGGTCTGCCGGCTGACGCTGCGGCCCGGTGACAGGCTGCCGATGCGGCTCGTTCCGCGCTCCTCGTGAGTGCGGTTCGCGGCCGTCGCCGCATTCCGCCGGTCGCCTTCGGGGAGACCTGCGCGCCGAAACTCGCGCCGGTATCTCCGGCGGGCCGCTTGCGGGCGTGGCTGCGCGATCTTCTCAAGCAGGCCCTGCACGAGATCCTGCGTCGGCTGCCGGTCGGCCTCGCTCCGCGCCTGGGGCGGCTGCTCGCTCCGCTCGTGCAGCGGAGGAACGGCAGCCGCATCTTTGCCCGTCGCATCGCCTGGAACCTTGCCCGTCTGCACGCGCGAGCGCCGCTGTCGGAGGCTGGTCACGCGGCCGCGCTTGGCCGCTGGTGGAAGGGAGCCAGTGCGGTCTTTGCCGAATACGCGACGGTGGAACGGCTCCGGGATGCCGGCCGGGTGGACATCGACGACCCGGAGGGCACCATTGCTGCGCTTCCCGCCGATGGCCCGGTGATCTTCGCCTGCATTCACCTGGGGCCTTTCGAACTCTGCTTCGAGACGATCCTCAACGGGCTTGGCCGCGAGGCTGTCGGCACCTGGCAGCCGGAACCGTCGAACGCCTCCAACGCCATTCTCGCCCGGTTGCGGGCCCGCTACGGGCTCTTTGCCTTCCCGCCGGGACAGCGCTCCGCCCGTCACCTGCACAAGATGGCGGTCGCTGAAGGTTTCGACGCGATCCTCTTCGTCGACGAGGTCCGCGACCGGCAGGTTCACCTGCCCGCCTTCGGCCGCAACCTGCCGGCGCGCGGCAATGCGGTGACGGCGGTGAAGCTGGCCCTGAGGACGGGCGCCCCGCTCGTGCCGGTCCATCTCCTGCGCACCGGGACGGCCCACTACCGGTTCGTCGTCGGCGCGCCCCTCGTCGTCGAGCGGGAGGGAGAGGAAGGTCATTCGGTTCCAGATGGCGTGGCAGCGCTCGACCGGCATTTCGACCCGCTCGTGCGCGCTCATGTCGAGCAGTGGTACATGCTGCCCGAATTGCGGCTGCCGGGGTTTGTCGCCCGTCCGCAGGACGATGCGGCAGCTCAGTAGAGCAGCCGCACCAGGAACAGGGTCAGGCCGGGGAAGAGCACCAGGATCGCCACCCGCACGATGTCGCTGGCAATGAAGGGCACCACGCCCCTGAAGGTCTGCGACAGCGGCACGTCGGGCGCCATCGAGTTGATGACGAAGAGATTCATGCCCACCGGCGGGGTGATCAGCCCGACCTCGACGACGATCAACACGATGATGCCGAACCACAGAGCGAACTCTTCCGGCGGCAGCCCGAAATCCAGAACCGAGACGATCGGGAAGAAGATCGGAATGGTCAGCAGGATCATCGAGAGCGAATCCATGATGCAGCCGAAGATCAGATAGCAGACCAGGATCAGCACCAGCACCGTCCAGGGATTGAGGCCGAGATCGACGACGAAAGCGGCTGACTGCTGGGGCAATTGCGAGAAGGCGAGGAAACCGTTGTAGACGCTGGCGCCGAGCACGATGAAGAAGATCATGCCGGTGGCGCTGGCCGTGGACAGGAAGGAGTCCACCAGGCCCTTGCGGTCGAGCCCGCCATTGAGGAGGGCGACGATGCCGGTGCCGGCGGCGCCCACCGCCGCCCCTTCCGTCGGCGTGAAGATGCCGGAATAGATGCCGCCGATGACCACGATGAAGATGATCATCACGGGCCATACGGCGATCAGGGCCGCGCCCCGTTCGGCCCAGCTCGCCTTCTCCTGGCTGCCGGCGCTTTCGGGCCGGAAACGCACATAGAGCGACACGGTCAGCATGTATCCGGCGGCGGCGAGAATGCCGGGAATGAAGGCCGCCATGAACAGCTTGGCGATGTTCTGCTCGGTCAGGATGGCGTAGATAACCAGCACCACGGAGGGCGGAATGAGGATGCCCAGCGTGCCGCCGGCGGCAAGGCAGGCGGTCGACAGCGCGCCGGAATAGCCGCAGCGGCGCATCTCGGGAAGCGCCACCTGGCCCATGGTCGCGGCGGTGGCAAGCGACGATCCGCAGATCGCGCCGAAGCCGCCGCAGGCGGCGACGGCTGCCATGGCGACGCCGCCGCGCCTGTGTCCGACGAGCGTCTCGGCCGCCTTGAACAGGGCGCGCGACATGCCCCCGCGGGTGGCAAACTGACCCATCAGCAGGAACAGCGGCACGATGGACAGCGAGTAGTTGGAAAAGGTGCTGTAGACCAGTGACTTGAGCTGGGCGAGGATCGGCACGGTCGAGCCCGTGACGAGGCTCGTTCCGGCCACGCCGACAAGGAACATCGCAAGGCCGATGGGCATGCGCGCGAAGATCAGCGCCAGCAGGATCGGGATCGACCACAGCCCGTATTCGAGGGACGTCACGTCTGTCTACTCCTGGCGCGGGGCGGCGCTTGGCCGGGCGAGGGTTTCATCGAGACTGCGCCAGACGGTATAGGCGCTGACGATGATCGCGAAAACGGCACCGGCCATGGCCGCCGCGTAAGGCCACCAGAGCGGAAATTGCAGGATGAACGTGGTCTCGCCATAAGCTTTCTTGTCGAGAAGGCCAAGCCAGAGCCGCCAGCAGATGAGCGCGCAGACGGCGGTCATCAGGAGGTTGGAGACGACGTCGACCGCCGCATTGGCGCGCGGCCCGAAGCGGGCGAGAAACAGGTCGACGGTCACATGGCCGCGACGCAACTGGCACCATGGCAGGAAGGCGAAAATGGCAAAGGCCGTGCCGGCCTCGACCAGCTCGTAATCGCCGGGGATGGGGCCGAGACCGGCCCAGTTGAGGGCACGCCCGGAGATAGAGATCACCGTGGTGGCCGTCAACGCGACAAGCACAGCGCCGCCCGCGATGGCAAGGGCGGCGGCGAGCCGCTCGAGCACGCGTTCGATGGTTTGACGCACCTGGTTGACCTCTCCCTCCGCCGCCGGCCGGCAACCCTGTCCGGAAAACCGGCCCGCAGTGACGCGGGCCGGCGGTCTGCCGGGCGCGGGCGGCTTGCTGCCCGACTGTCTTACTTGCCGGCTTCGGCGGCGACAAGCGCGCGCGAATCCTCGACCAGCGCGGCGCCGTCGACGCCCTTGCCGTTCATCTCGACGATCCATTCGGCCACGATCGGATCGGCCGCGGCCTTCCAGCGGGCGGTTTCGGTCGGATCCAGCGTGATGATCTTGTTGCCGCTGGCTTCCGCCTTGGCGCGGCCGATCTTGTCGACCTCATCCATCGCACGACCGAACATGCCGGCCGTCTCGATGCCGGAATTGGCGTCGATGATCGCCTTCAGGTCGTCGGGCAGCTTGTCGTAGCTTGCCTGGTTCATGGCGAAAACGAAGGTCGCTGTGTAGAGACCGCGCGGATCGTCGAAGCCGGTATGGGTGTTGACCAGTTCGGTCAGCTTCAGCGGAAGCGTGACTTCCCAAGGCACCACGGCACCATCGATAACCCCTTTGGAGATCGCCTCCGGTACCGCCGGCACCGGCATGCCGATGGCGGTTGCGCCGAGCTTTTCCAGCAGCTTGGTGACGATGCGTGTCGGCCCGCGCAGCTTCAGGCCGTTCATGTCCTCCAGCTTGCCGACGCCCTCGCCCTTGACGTGCAGAAGGCCGGGCCCGTGCACATGCAGGGCGATCGGCTTCACGCCTTCGAACTCGTCCATGGCGTGTTCGGTGACGAAGGCATGGAAGGCGCGCGAGGTGGCTTCGCCGCCGGCGCCCAGGAAAGGCAGCTCGAAGGCTTCGGTCTTGGGGAAGCGGCCGGGCGTGTAGCCGAGCACGGTCCAGACGATGTCGACAACCCCGTCCTTGGCCTGGTCATAGAGCGAGGGCGGGGCGCCGCCGAGCTGCATCGAGGGATAGTGCTCGACCTTGATGCGTCCGCCCGACTGGGCCTCGACCGCCTCGATCCATGGCGTGATCGCCTTGGCCGGGATGGCCGCCTGCATCGGCAGCATCTGGTGCACGCGCAGGGTCACGTCCTGCGCCTGCGCCGACATGCCGGCGAGCGCGGCGATGGCGGTCGCGGCCACCATCGTCGTCATGAATTTTCCGATCATTGTGTCTCCTCCCACGGCTTCGGACCCGCGCCCGCCGATGGGACAGTGCGACGGGATCTCGAATACAGAAGGATGGGCCATGCAAATGGTAATGTAAAATGAGATTTGAGCCGCTTTGTATAACCGGACGTCGGGGAATTTTGCCTTCGCGGCGTGTTTCCCGCTTGCCGGGCAGGCCGGCAGACCGGATCAATTGCCGCCCGTGGACCGCATGTCGTCCGAAGCCAAGGAAGCTGCCGCCGTGCCGAGACATCCCCGCAACATTCTCTTCGTCATGTATGACCAGCTGCGCTTCGATTATCTCGGCTGCGCCGGACACCCGCATCTTGCGACGCCGAATTTCGACCGGCTGGCGGCGATGGGGGTCCGTTTCACGAACGCCTATGTCCAGTCGCCGATCTGCGGCGCCTCGCGGATGAGCTTCTACACCGGCCGCTATGTGCAGTCGCATGGCGCCGCCTGGAACAATTATCCGCTGAAGGCGGGCGAGATGACGCTCGGCGACCACCTGCGCGAACGCGGCATGGACGCGGTGCTGATCGGCAAGACCCACATGAAGGTCGATGGCGCCGGCCTCGACCGGCTCGGCATTTCGCGTGAGGGTATTATCGGCGCGCGCATCGCCGAATGCGGCTTCGACGCGCATGTGCGCGACGACGGGCTGTGGGCCGAAGGCCCGGACGGTCCTTACGACGCCAAGCCCTCGCCCTATAACGACTTTCTTCGTGCCAGGGGTTATGCGCCGCGCAATCCCTGGCACGATCACGCCAACTCCGGCCTGTCGGAGGAGCTGGATGCGGACGGGCTCGGCGCGATCGAGAGCGGCTGGCTGATGCGCAACGCGGCGGAGCCGGCGAACGTCCGCGAGGAGGACAGCGAGACGCCCTGGTTGACCGACCGGGCGCTGGAATTCATGGCGAGCCGCGCCACAAGCCGCCGCGCGGTGCCCTGGCTCTGTCACCTCTCCTATATCAAGCCGCACTGGCCCTATATCGTTCCGGCTCCCTATCACGCCATGTACGGGCCGGAGCACGTGCTCCCCGCCTTGCGCGATCCGCGCGAGCGCGAGGATCCCAATCCGGTCCATGCCGCCTTCATGGCCTCGCGCGTGTCGCGCAGTTTTTCCCGGGACGAGGTACGGGAGGCCGCGATCCCCGCCTATATGGGCCTTGTCCGGCAATGCGACGATCATTTCGGCCGGTTGCTCGACCATCTGCAGGAGACCGGCGCCCTTGAGGAGACGATGATCGTCGTCACCTCCGATCACGGTGACTATCTCGGCGATCACTGGATGGGCGAGAAGGACCTGTTCCACGAGCCCTCGGTCAAGGTGCCGCTGATCGTCTACGACCCTTCGCAGGCCGCCGACGCCACGCGCGGCACGACCTGCAACGCGCTGGTCGAGGCGATTGATCTTGCCGCGACCTTTGTCGAGGTCGCGGATGACGGCACCCGGGACTCTCCCTCGCACATTCTTGAGGGGCGCTCGCTCCGGCCCTTCCTGCATGACAAGAAGCCTGCCGACTGGCGCAAGGCGGCGATCAGCGAATACGACTATTCCTGTACGCCGATGGCCGACCGGCTCGGCGTCTGCGTGAAGGATGCGCGCCTCTTCATGGTGTTTGACGGGCGCTACAAGCTGATCCACGCGGAAGGCGGCCTGCCGCCGATGCTGTTCGACCTGGAAAGCGATCCGCGGGAGTTCAACGACCTCGGTCGCGATCCGGCCCATGCCGGGGAAGTCGCCCGGCTGCGCGCCCTGCTGTCCGACTGGGCGCTGCGCCTCAGCCAGCGGACCACGGTCTCCGACGCGGCCATTCTGGCAAGGCGGCGCGGGACTGGCGGCAACACCGGCGTGCTGATCGGGGTCTATGACGAGGCGGACGCGAACGCCGAGGAGTTGGCCGTCTATTCCGGCCGGGCGCCGCGCATTGCCCCGGACGGGTAGAACCGGCTGCCGCCGATCCAGGTGGCGCGCACCTTGAGAGTTTCGTCCAGCTCGACGATATCCGCGTCGTGACCTGGCGCCAAGCGACCCTTGCGCTGGGCCGCGTCGATCGCCTCGGCCGGGTAGAGCGAGGCCATGCGCAGGGCTTCCTCAAGGGGCACGCCGAGCCCTGCCACCAGGCGCGCGACCGATGCGGCCATGTCGATATCCGCTCCCGCCAAGGTTCCGTCGGCAAGCGTCAGCCGGCCGATGCCGTCCGCACCCCGCCGGCGGGTGATCTCGCGGCCGTTGAGGGAGAAACCCTCCGCCTCGGTGCCGAGCGGCGCCATCGCGTCGGTGACCAGGAATATCCGCCCTGGTCCGGCCTTGGCCCTGAGCGCCAGGGAGGCGACCGGGTCGGCGACATGGATGCCGTCGGCGATCAGCCCGGCGGAGAGGCCGGGCAGGGCGAGCGCCGCGCCGGCAAGGCCCGGGGCGCGGTGCCCGAGCGGGCTCATCGCGTTGAAGAGGTGGGTGACGAGCCGCGCGCCGGCCTGCGCATAGGCGCATGCCGTGTCGAAATCGCAGTCGCTGTGACCGAGGCTGACGCGGATGCCGGCCCGGGCGAGCCGGCCGACCTGTTCGGCCGAGACGCTTTCCGGCGCCAGCGTCACCAGGAGCACCGGCAGCAGCCGGGCCGCGTCGACAAGCGCGTCGAGATCCGCTTCCTGCATCGGCCTGATCAGACGCGCGTCATGGGCGCCCTTGCGTGCGAGGGACAGATGCGGCCCTTCCAGGTGCAGGCCGAGGCAGCCGGGCACAGAACGGCTGGCTCCGGTGGCGGCGCGGATGGCCCGCGCGGTGATTTCCGGCGTGTCGGTGATCAGGGTCGGCAGCATCGAGGTGGTGCCGAAGGCGTGATGCGCCCCGGCAATGCGGGCGATGGTGTCATGGTCGGGGGCATCGTTGAACTGGCAGCCGCCGCCGCCATTGACCTGCAGGTCGACGAAGCCGGGCGCGAGGATCCGTCCACGCGCCTCCACCAGGCGGGCGGATGCGGGCACGTCCCCGCGCGGTACGATGCCGGCCACATGGGCGCCCTCGATGAGCACCGCGGCATCGTCATGCCAGCGTTCCGCGTCGAAGATCCGCGCGGCGGCAAGGGCTGTGAGTTCGGTCATCCGCGCTGCGATCCTCCGGGCGGCCTGCTGAAGACAGCGTGCCCCGCCTTCATGCGCCAGCCGGCGCGTCCGCGCAAGCCGCGCTGGGCGCAGGCTCAGCGTCTCGCGAAGGTCCGCACGGCGAGACGGACCGCGCCGTCGAGCGCATCGCCCTGCGGCTCCGACAGCCGGTCGCGCAGGCCAGCGGCAAGGTGGCGGCCGTAAAGCGGCGCGAGACCGCCCATCAGGACGATGCGCGGACACCCCGGCCAGTCGAGGTGCGCGATCATCTCGCAAATATCCGCTAAAGCGGCCTGCAGAAGCCCGATCGCGTTCGGATCGCCGGTATCCGCCGCGTCGAAGACCTGCGGCGCGAAACGGCCGAAATCGGCGGGCCGGGCGGCTCCGGCAAAGGCCACCATCTGCGCGGGATCGTCGTCGAAGGCGGAAAGCAGCGCCCGTGACAGGGGGCCGTGCGGGCGCATGCCGTCGCGGGCCAGCAGCGCCGTCCGCAAGGCCTCCCGTCCAAGCCGCGCGCCGCCGCCCTGGTCGGCCAGATGCAGGCCCCAGCCGCCGACGCTGCGGATTTCGTCGCCGCGCCGGGCCAGAAAGGCGGAGCCGGTGCCCAGGATCGCCATGATGCCGTCACCGGGCCCCAGCGCGCCTTCCAGCGCGATTTCGGCATCGCCGGTGAGTTCCATGCGGGAAAACGGGAGGTCGCCGAGAAGCGTCCGGGCCGTTGCCGCCGCCTGCCGGGCGCCGGCAAGTCCCAGCAGGGCGGCGCAATCGCGGATCGTGTCCGCCGGCAATCCGGCATCGGCAACCGCCGCCTGCGCGGCGGCCGCGATGCTGGCTCCGGCCTCGCCCGGGTCGGTGGCGATGTTGGCGGGCCCTGCCCGGCCCCGGGCAAGGATGCGGCCGTCGCGCGTCGCCAGGGCGGCCCGGCAGGTGCTGCCGCCGCCGTCGACGGCGATCAGGTAACCGCCCATGGCCCGCGTCGTCAGGAAGCGGTCGGCTGCGCGGCGAGGCCGCGGGCCTGCTCGATCCAACCGTCGCGGTCGATCCGGCCGCGGAAGTCGAGGCGGCTGTCCAGGGCGGCGATCTGGACGTCGGTCAGCGCCGCGATCTGCCAGAAGTGGAAGATACCGGCGCCATTGAGCGCCGTCTGCAGCTTCGGGCCGACGCCGGTGATCGCCGTCAGGTCGTCGGCGACGCCGCGCGGTCTGGCGAGCAGCACCTCGGCCAGCGGATCGGATGCCTTTGCGGCCTTTGCGGCGGGCTTGCGCGCCTCCGCCACGGGAGCGTCGGCGGCCGCGGCCTTCGGCGCGTTCTCCGGGCGCGTCCAGTGGGTGCGCATGAAGTCGAGAATGCGCGGTGCGATCTCGGAGCGGAAGCGCGAGCCGTTGAAGACGCCGTAGTGGCCGACGTCGGGCTGCATGTAATGGGCCTGCATGTCCGGCCCCAGGCCCGTGCAAAGGTCGTGGGCGGCGCGGGTCTGGCCACGACCGGTGATGTCGTCCTTCTCGCCCTCGATGGTGAGAAGCGCGGTGCGCCGGATGGCGCCGCAATCGACGAGCTCGTCGCGGTGACGGAACGTGCCGCGCGCCAGCGCATGCTGGATGAACACCGTGTCGACGGTCTGCAGGTAGAACTCCGCCGTCAGGTCCATGACCGCCAGATACTCGTCATAGAAATCGCGGTGCTTCTCGGCGCTGTCCCCGTCATTGGTGACGAGATGCTGGAAGAATTCGTGATGGGCGCTGACATGCCGGTCGAGGTTCATGCTCATGAAGCCGGACAGCTGCAGGAAGCCGGGATAGACGTCGCGCATGAAGCCGGGCTGCGGGAACGGCACCTTCATGATGACGTTGCGCTCGAACCACTCGATGCTCTTGTGTTCGGCGAGATCGTTGACGGCGGTGGGGTTGATGCGGGTGTCGATCGGCCCGCCCATCAGCGTCAGGCTGGCGGGGGCGAAGGGATCGTCATGAGCCTCCATGACGGCGGCCGCGGCAAGCGCGGGCACCGACGGCTGGCAGACCGCCATCACATGGGTGTCCGGGCCGAGGAAATGCAGCATCTCGATCAGGTAGTCGATGTAGTCGTCGAGATCGAAGCGGCCTTCCGTGAGCGGAACCATGCGCGCGTCGATCCAGTCTGTGATGTAGATGTCCGCGCCGGGCAGCAGCGTCTCGACCGTGCCGCGCAGCAGCGTCGCATAGTGACCCGACATCGGCGCCACCATCAGGATTTTCGGATCCTTGCGCTGCTTCGCGCCGAGCTTGCGGTCGAAATGCAGAAGGTTGCAGAACGGCTTGCTCCAGACGATTTCCTCGCGCACAGGGACCTTGACGCCGCTGACCGTTGTCTGGCCGAGGCCGAACTCCGGCTTGCCGTAACGCCGCGTCATCCGCTCGATGAGCTCGCATCCGGCGGCCATCGAGCGTCCGAACGGCGTATGCGTCAGCGGGTTCAGGGGGTTCTGGAAATAGAGCCGCGTCATGTCGGCAGTGGCCCGTACCGGACTCATTGCCGCATGGTTGAATTCATAGACCTGGTAGAACACGTGACCGACCTCGCAGTCTGGCGGACGCGGCGCAACATCGCCCGCGCATTTTTTCGCATTGCAAAAATAGTATGACAAAGATGTGCGTCGCATCAACCGATACGGAGGTCGATATGCCGCGGTGCGAAGAAGATGCCAGGGCATTTGTCACGAAAACAGATGGGATGAAGCCGGATGCAGGGACGAAAAGACCCGCCGCCACAGCGGCTTCCGGGCGCGGCTGCCGGAGGTCCGGAGCGACAGGTATGCGCAAAAGAACCAGGTAAAAATTACGCCGCGAGATCGGCGACGACCGCGTCGAGCACCAGGAAACCGGCCGGTGTGGCCCGCATGCGCGTGTCGCTGAGTCGTTCCACCATGCCGTGCTCGACAAGGTCCGCCACCCGGCGCGGGTCGATCCGGCGGTCGGCGATCGCCTCGTAGCGGGCGAGATCGACGCCCTCGACGAGCCGCAGACCCATCAGCAGGTATTCATCACCCTGTTCTTCCTGGGTCAGGGCGAGATCCTCCACCGTGCCTTCGCCGCGCGCCTCGACCGCCGCAAGCCAGGTTTCGGGGTGGCGCTCGGTCGCGGTGGCGAACTTGCCGTTGCCGCCGCTGAGCCGGCCGTGCGCGCCTGGACCGACGCCGACATAATCGCCATAGCGCCAGTAGACGAGATTGTGCCTGCATTCGGCGCCGGGCACCGCGTGGTTGGAGACCTCATAGGCCGGCATGCCGCGCCCGGCGCAGATGTCCTGGGTCAGGTCGTAGAGATCGGCGGCGGCGTCGACATCGGGAACCACCAGCTTGCCGGCCCGGTGCAGCTCGAAATAGGGCGTGCCCTGCTCGATGGTGAGCTGGTAGAGCGACAGGTGGTCGGCGGCAAGATCGATGGCCTCGTTCAGTTCCCGCCGCCAGGCCGCGCCATCCTGGCCCGGCCGTGCATAGATCAGGTCGAAGGAGATGCGCTCGAAGGTCGAGCGGGCGATACCGATCGCGGTCTTGGCCTGGGCAACGTCGTGCAGCCGGCCGAGGCGGCGCAGATCACCGTCGTTGAGCGCCTGCACGCCGAGCGACAACCGGTTGACGCCGGCCGCGCGGTAGCCGCGAAACCTGTCCGCCTCGACGGAGGACGGGTTGGCTTCCATCGAGACTTCCGCGTCCGGCGCCACGCTCCACAAGCCTGCGATCGCATCGAGCACGCGGCCGACGGTTGCCGGATCCATCAAGGACGGCGTGCCGCCGCCCAGAAAGATCGAATCGACGCGGCGTCCCCGCGTGCGGGCCGCGAAATGGGAAAGCTCGCGCTCGAAGGCAGCGGCAAAACGAGGCTGGTCGACGCCGGCGTGACGGACATGGCTGTTGAAGTCGCAATACGGACACTTGGCCTCGCAGAAGGGCCAGTGCACATAGATGCCGAAACCGCCGTCAACCTTCGCCGTATCAGCCATCACCCCTCCAGGCACCGTGCCGAAAAGTCCGCGAAAGCGAGGGCGCGGTGCGACATGCCCTGCTTTTCCGCCGTCGGCATCTCGCCGAATGTGCGGCTCTCGCCGTCCGGCTGGAACATCGGGTCGTAGCCGAAGCCTCCGCTTCCGCGCGGCGGCCACACGGCTGTTCCATCGACCTCGCCACGGAACATCTCGACATGCCCGTCCGGCCAGGCGAGGCAGAGCACCGCGACGAAGGAAGACCGGCGGTTTTCGGGCGCGGTGGCGCCGGCCGCCTGGAGCTTTTCCTCGATGGTGCGCATCGCCATGGCGAAATCCTTCTCCGGACCCGCCCATCGGGCCGAATAGACGCCGGGATCGCCGTCGAGCGCGGCAACACAGAAACCGCTGTCGTCGGCAAGCGCGGGCAGTCCCGAGACCTCGGCCGCGGCCCGCGCCTTCAATTCCGCATTGGCCTCGAAGGTCGTTCCGGTTTCTTCCGGCTCCGGCAGGTCGAGACTGCCGGCCGAAACGACATCATAGCCGAACGGTGCCATCAGCGCGTCGAACTCGCGCAGCTTGCCGGGATTGTGGCTGGCCAGCACAATACGGCCCGGCGCCAGCCGGCGCGGCACTTGGGTGGATGCGGGCGTGTCGGTCATGCGCGTCTCACAGGATGGCCAGCTTCTGCAGGTCGACCAGCTGGCCGATACCCGCCTTGGCAAGGCCGAGAAGCTGGGCGAATTCCTCCTCGGTGAAGGGCGTGCCCTCGGCCGTGCCCTGGATCTCGACAATGCCGCCGGCTCCGGTCATGACGAAATTGGAGTCCGTCTCGGCTTCCGAATCCTCCGCGTAGTCGAGGTCGAGAACGGCCTGCCCGCCGTGAATGCCGCAGGATATGGCGGCGACATGATCCCTGAGCACCGGTTTGGTGACCATGTCGCGCGCGCGCATCCAGGCGATGCAGTCATGCAGCGCGACCCAGGCGCCGGTGATCGCGGCGGTTCGCGTGCCGCCATCGGCCTGGATGACGTCGCAATCGACCGAGATCTGGCGCTCGCCGAGTGCCGTCAGGTCGACCACGGCGCGCAGCGACCGGCCGATCAGGCGCTGGATCTCCTGGGTGCGTCCCGACTGCTTGCCGGCCGAGGCCTCGCGGCGCATGCGCTCGCCGGTGGCGCGCGGCAGCATGCCGTATTCCGCCGTCACCCAGCCGCGCCCCTGGCCTCGCAGCCAGGGCGGAATGCGCTCCTCGAGACTGGCCGTGCACAACACATGGGTGTCGCCGAACTTGACCAGGCATGAGCCTTCCGCGTGTTTGGAAACGCTCCGCTCCAGCGTCACGGCGCGCAACTCGTCGGCTGCGCGTTTGGATGGCCGCATGTCGATCCCCTTCAAGCCGGTCCCGCAGGGGCGCTGTGCCCGTGCTCCTGTCTGGCGTCCCTCTTAATCCAAGATGGGGCCGGAATGAAATGCCTGTCTGAGCTTTCTCGAACCGCGGGACGCAATGGTGCGCGTCGCGATGGTGTGTTTGCGGTGGGCAATCGCGGCGAAGACGCACTATATTCGCCGCGAGGGGCGAAGCTGCTCGCCCGATTATCCGCGGTCATGACGAAATCCGCCCATGGCCGGCAGCGGCGACGCAAGAGGAAAGACATGCAAGAGGACCGGGGACCGCAAGCGTGACACTCGGCGTGCCATCCGTCAGCCTGAGCGAACTGGACCGGCGTTCGCGCGAAATTTTCCGCGCGATCGTCGAATCGTATCTGGAGACCGGCGAGCCGGTCGGGTCGCGCAATCTGTCCCGCTTGCCGTCCATCCAGCTTTCGCCGGCCTCGATCCGCAACATCATGGCCGACCTGGAACATGCCGGCCTGCTCTATGCACCGCATACATCCGCTGGTCGCATGCCCACCGAGGGCGGTCTGCGTTTTTTCGTCGACGCCTTGCTGGAAGTCGGAGACCTGACGCGCGAGGAGCGCGCCCAGATCGAGATCCAGGTCAAGGCGGCGCGCAGCGAGAGCACCAGCGAACAGTTGCTGACGGAGGCCAGCCAGATGCTGTCCGGCCTGTCGCGCGGCGCCGGCGTGGTCTTCACCCACAAGGGCGATGTGCGCCTGCGCCATGTCGAATTCGTCCGCATCGAGCCGCTGAAGGCGCTGGTCGTGCTGGTCGGCGATGACGGTTCGGTCGAGAACCGGATTGTCGACCTGCCGCCCGGCCTGCCGCAATCGGCGCTGATCGAGGCCTCGAATTATCTGACAAGCCTGATTCGCGGGCGCACCCTTGCCGAGGCGCGGCGCGAGCTGGAGACCCAGCGCGACCGCCACCAGAAGGAACTGGACGAGCTCACCGCCAAGCTGGTCGAAGCGGGCATCGCCCTGCGCGGGGGAACCGGCGGGGATGCCGGTTCGCTGATCGTGCGCGGGCGCTCGAACCTGCTCTCGCATCTGGAGGCGGAACAGGACCTGGAACGCATCCGCCTCCTCTTCGACGATCTGGAGAGCAAGCGCGACCTGATCCAGCTTCTGGCCGCCGCCGAGGGCGGGGAAGGGGTGCGCATCTTCATCGGCTCGGAGAACAAGCTGTTCTCGCTGTCGGGGTCCTCGATCGTCGTTTCCCCCTTCCGGGACCAGGACGAGCGCATCATCGGCGTGCTCGGCGTGATCGGGCCGACCCGCCTCAACTATGCCCGCATCATCCCGATGGTTGACTACACCGCACGCCTGGTCGGCCGGCTGCTGCGCTGACCGGCCCCAATCCCTCAACGGACATTTCATGACGACCCTGACGCCCGCCGAACTCGAACGCTATGCCCGCCACATCGTGTTGCAGGACGTTGGCGGACCGGGGCAGCAGAAGCTCAAGGCGGCCCGGGTGCTGGTCGTGGGCGCCGGCGGTCTTGGCGCGCCGGTGCTGCAATACCTGGCGGCCGCCGGGGTCGGCACGCTCGGCATCGTCGACGACGACACCGTGTCGCTCTCCAATCTTCAGCGCCAGGTGATCCACGACACCGACCAGCTCGGCGAGCCCAAGGTGGCGAGCGCGGCGGAGGCGATCGCCCGGCTCAATCCGCATGTGCGCGTCGAGCCGCATCCGGTGCGCCTGTCGGCGACGAACGCGCTGGCGCTGATCTCGCGCTACGACCTCGTCATCGACGGTTCCGACAATTTCACCACGCGCTATCTTGTCTCCGATGCCTGTTTCTTCGCTGGCAAGCCGCTCATTACGGGCGCCGTCGGCCGCCTCGACGGCTCGCTGACTCTGCTGAAGCCCTACGCGACGGACGCCGAAGGCACGCCCAATCCGACCTATCGCTGCCTGTTTCCCGACCGTCCTGCCGACGGTGCGCTGCCGACCTGCGCGGAAGCCGGGGTGCTTGGCGCCCTGACCGGCATGATCGGCACCATGCAGGCGATGGAGGCGATCAAGGAGATAGCCGGGTTCGGCGAGGGACTCCTCGGCCGGCTGCTGCTCGTCGACGCGCGCTCGATGCGCTTCGAGACCATCCGTTACCGCTGGTCGGCGAAGAACCCGCTGAACGGATCGGCGCCACTGCGCTTCGACGAACTGGCGGGCGCGTGAGAGCCATGTTCGGGATGCGCGCGGCGCCGCTTCCAGAGGCCATCACCGTCGCGCTTGCCGACGGCGAGCAGCGCATCGAGCTGCGTCGCAACGCCAATGCGCGGCGTTACATATTGCGGCTGCCGGCAACGGGCGGCGATCCGGTGCTCACCGTTCCGGCGAAGGGAACGCTTGCCACGGCGCGAGATTTCGCCGAGCGCCAGCGCGACTGGCTCGCGGCACAGCTCGACCGGCGGCCGGACGCCGTCGCCTTTGTCGCGGGAGGGATCGTGCCGCTGCGCGGTGAGCAGCACCGGATTGTCGCTGCCGGGGGCCTCCGCGGTCTCGTACGGATCGGGGAGCAGGCCGGCGAGGCGGTGCTGCATGTGCCGGGCGCGCCGGAGCATCTCGCGCGCCGGCTGACGGACTGGCTGAAGCGCGAGGCGCGCCAGGACCTGGAACGGGCCGTCGAGTTGCACGCCGGCGCGCTGGGGCATCGCCATGCCGGCATCACCTTGCGCGACACGCGCAGCCGCTGGGGCTCGTGCACCTCCGACGGCCGGCTTTCCTTTTCCTGGCGGCTTGTGCTTGCGCCGCCTTTCATCCTCGACTACGTCGCGGCCCACGAGGTTGCCCATCTCGCCGAGATGAACCATGGCCCGCGTTTCTGGGCCCTGTGCCGGCGCTTGGCGCCACGCACCGAGGAGGCGCGTGGCTGGCTCCGCCGGGAGGGCGGCCGCCTGCATCTCTACGGCTAGGTCGCCGACAAGGAACCGGAACAGGCTTCCGCTTGGCGACAGCCCGGCAGCAACCGCACGAGAAGGTGCCCGTCACATGCTCAAGCCCGACACCTGGGCGCTCACCATCCTGCTCGCCTGCCTGACGGCGCTGGGGCCGTTGTCCACGGACATGTACCTGCCGGCGCTGCCGGCGATCCTGCGTGATCTCGACACGGTGCATGCCTCGGTGCAACTGACCCTGTCCGTGTTCCTGGTCGGCTTCGCCGTCGGCCAGATCTTCTATGGTCCGCTCGCCGACCGGCTGGGGCGCAAGCCGGTGTTGATGACGGGGCTCGCGATTTACGCGGGCGCGTGCCTTGCCTGCACCCTGGCTCCGACGGTCGAGGTGCTGATCGGTGCGCGCTTCCTCCAGGCATTCGGGGCGGCGGGGCCGGTCGTCCTCGCCCGAGCCATCGTGCGCGATCTCTACGAGGGCCCCCGGGCCGGCCAGGAACTCGCCCGGATGGGCTCGATCATGGGACTGGCTCCGGCCGTTGCCCCCTTCTTCGGCGGACTGATCGCTGCGGCCGGCGGTTGGCGGCTGGTGTTTCTCGTGTCGCTCGCCTTTGCCGCCGCGGTGCTGGTCGCGATCTGGCGGCGTCTGCCGGAAACGATCCGGGCCCGCGAGACCGCGCCGTTCTCCGCGCGGGCGCTGGTCTCCGCCTTTGCCGGCCTGCTGCGCCACAGGGTGTTCGCGGCCCATCTGGCGATCGTCACGCTGACCTATTCCGGCCTGTTCGCGTTCATTTCCGGCTCGTCCTTCGTCCTGCAGGACATTTTTGGCCTGAGCCCTGCAGGTTTCGGCATCGCGTTCGGCATCTGTGCGCTCGCCTATGTGGCCGGCACGCTCGCGGGGCAGCGGCTGGCGCCGAAAAAGGGCGCGGAGACGACGATCCTGGCCGGCTGTCTGCTGATGGGGACGGCCGGCGCGGCCATGATCGCGGCGGTGTTCCTCGCGCCTTCGATGCCTGCCGTCGTGCTGCCGATGATGCTCTACATGGCCGGCGTCGGGCTCGCCATGCCGCAGGCCCAGGCAGCCGCGCTGATGCCCTTTCCCGGGCGCGCGGGAACAGCCTCGTCGCTGATGGGCATCTGTCAGATGAGCGTAGCCGCGCTGGTCGGTATCCTTGTCGGCATGACCCACGGCGGCACGGCCCTGCCGCTGGCCCTGATCATCGCCGCCAACGGCGTGGGCGCCGCACTTGTCTTTCTCGCAACAGCCCGGGCAAGGGCGGCTGGCGTGTAGCCTGGAACCCTAACCGCCGAAGATCCGGTTGAGCAGGTCGAGCGGTCCGCCGCCGCCCTCGCCGTCGCGCATCGGCGGCAGGCGGCGGGCGGGGTCGCCTTCCGCGGGAATGTCGCGCATCGGCATGTCGAGCGGCGCGGCCGGTTCCGCCACCTGGACGGGGCGGTCGGAAATGCCGGGAAGGCCGGCGACCGGCAGGCCCTGGTGACCGGCCGACATCACGTCCTTCCAGATCTTTGCCGGCAGCGACCCGCCGGTTGCCCGCTTGGTCGGCGAATTGTCGTCATTGCCGAGCCAGACGGCGGTGGTCATGCTGCCGGTGTAGCCGATGAACCAGCCGTCACGGAAATCCTGGCTGGTGCCCGTCTTGCCGCCGGCCGGACGACCGGCAAGATGCGCCGCCTTGCCCGTGCCAGTCATCAGGGTCTCGCCCATCATCATGTTCATGTCCGACAGGGTCCGGTGGTCGATCACCCGACCGCCGCCATCGCCCTTGCGGGCATAGAGCAGCTTGCCGTCCATCGTGCGGATCGAGCGGATGACATGCGGTACGACCGCGTGGCCGCCGTTGGAAAAGGGCACATAGGCGGCGGCGATTTCCAGCGGCGTCACTTCCGAGGTGCCGAGCGAGATCGACAGGTTGGAGGCAAGCGGCGAGGAAATGCCGAGCTTGCGCGCCGTGCGGATGATCGCCTTCGGGCCGACCTCGTTGGCAAGGCGCGCGGCGACCGTGTTGAGCGACAGCGACAGGGCTTCCGTCAACGTCACCGGTCCGCGATAGGATTTGGAATAGTTTTGCGGCGCCCACTTGCCGATCTTGACCGGAGCGTCCTGGCGCACGGTGCCGGGCGTCAGGCCGCGTTCCAGCGCCGCCAGGTAGACGAACGGCTTGAAGGCCGAACCCGGCTGGCGGCGGGCATTGACGGCGCGGTTGAACTGGCTGCGGGAATAGTCGCGCCCCCCCACCAGCGCCTTGACCGCGCCGGAACCGTCGAGCGTCACCACCGCGCCCTGGCCGACGCCGCGCTTGGCGCCTTCCTCGTCAAGCGCCCGGCGCAGTGCGTCCTCGGCGATGATTTGCAGGCCCAGGTCGATGGTCGTGTCGACGATGATGTCGGCATCGACGGCGCCGACATAACCCGGGAGCCGCTCCATCACCCAGTCGGCGACGTAGTTCTCGCTGGCCGAGGTGTGGTGGGTGACGACACGCATCGGCGCGGCGATGGCGTCGGTCGCCTCGCGCTCGGTGAGATAGCCCTCCTCGGCCATTGCGCCGAGAACGGTCGCGGCGCGCTCCGCGGCAAGGTCCGGATTGCGGGTCGGGGCATAGCGCGACGGCGCCTTCAGCAATCCGGCGAGCGTTGCCGCCTCGGCGATGCTGACGAGGCGGGCGGACTTGCCGAAATAGCGCCGCGCCGCGCCATCGACGCCGTAGGCGCCGGCGCCGAAATAGACCCGGTTGAGATACATCTCCAGGATTTCGTCCTTGGAGTAGCTGGCTTCCAGCCAGATCGCCAGGACCGCCTCCTGCACCTTGCGCTTCAAGGTCCGGTCGGGTTCGAGGAAGAGGTTCTTGGCGAGCTGCTGCGTCAGCGTCGAGCCGCCCTGCACGAGCCGTCCTGAGGTGATGTTGGTGAACACGGCGCGGGCAAGGCCGAGCGGATCGAGACCGAAATGCGAGCGGAAGCGCCGGTCCTCGATGGCAATCACCGCCTGCGGGAGATAGGGCGGCAACTGTTCCAGGCGCACCGCCTCGCCGCCGGTGTCGCCGCGATTTGCCATCAATGTGCCGTCGGCCGCGACAATACGGACATTGGGCGGGCGCTGCGGCACCTTCCATTCCGAGGTCGGTGGCAGGTAGGCGGCGTAATAGATGAGCACGCCGGCGCCGCCGATGCCGGCCCAGATGCACAGCACGAAGCCCCAGTAGACCGCCCGGCGGATCAGCCCGACAAGTCCGCCGCGCCGACGCCTTGCCTTCCCCTTTCGGCCGCCGCCGCGCGGCGGGCGGCCATTGCCGCCGGAGCGACCCTTTGTCTCCGCGTCGCCCTTCCGTCCGCGGGACGCACGCTGCCGGGACGGCTTGCCGCCGGCCGCCGGCCTGTCCGCGCCCGTCAGCCGCATGTCGAGCGTGCCGGCCTCGGGTCCATCGAGGCGCGGCTCCACGCGCGGTTCGCGCCGTTTTCCGGTTGACGGTCCTCGTGCCATGCCTGCGGTCTGCGTCTTCCCTTGGGAGCGAAAGGCTCCTTTGTCCCTCGTGTCGGGGTGAAGCTTAAATGCGGCAATTTAAGGGGGTGTTAAGTCTGACGCACCGCGCCCGGGGCGGGCTCCCGCGCGGCTTTACAGGCAGGGGCGCGGCGGGCTACGCCTGAAGACCGAAATCGCCACCGGCAAGGTGCGCAGGAGAGGATCAGGGGACGAGACGGCATGGCGAAGGGATACTGGGTGGCGCGGGTCGATGTGACGGACGCCGACGCTTACAAGGCGTACATCGCGGCCAACGCGGAGGCGTTTCACGCCTATGGCGCCCGCTTCATCGTGCGGGGCGGCCGGTTCGAGTGCAAGGAGGGCGCGGCGCGGGCGCGCAATGTCGTCATCGAGTTCGACAGCTATGAAAAGGCACTCGAATGCTACGAGAGCGAGGCCTATGGGCGCGCGATGTCGCTGCGCCTTGGGCAGGCTGTCTCCGACCTGGTCATCATCGAGGGTTACGACGGCCCGCAACCGTGACCCGGTCGGCCGGCGCTTTCGTCGTGCGTCCGGTGGAACGCCCGGAGGTCGATGCATTGCATGCATTGTGGCAGGCGGCCGACGATCGCGGCGACTGGCGGCCGGCCTCCGGTGGCCAGGGGCTTGTCGAGGAACTCGACATCCTCGCCTCGGAAGGGCGGGTCTGGGCGGCCTTCCAGCGGGGCCTTCCGGTCGCGCTTGCCGCCGCAGGCGATCTGGACGGGGCCTTGTGGCTGTCGGTGTTCGGCGTATCGCGGACCTGCCGGGGACGCGGACTGGCGAGCTCGCTTCTGGCGGCCGTCCTCGGCTATGGGCAATGGGCCCAGTATCCGGCGCTGGTGGTGCTGGCGCCGAAAGGCGAAAACGCCTTTCTGGAACGGGTCGGATTCATGCGGCTCGACGGCGAGCGGCTTGCAGGAGGCGTCCGTGCGCTGGCCCGTTCGCGCGATCTGGCGGTCTGGGTCCGGCGGATCTGACACCGCTGCGGCAGATCGGCTACTGGCTGGCGTAACGTCCGGCGTCTGCCCCGTAATGGTTGACATAGCGGCTGTTCAGCGCCTGCACCGGCATGACGATCAGCACGTCCGTTGTGCCGAACTGGTGGTCAACCACGGCGCCGTCGCCGATATAGGCGCCGAGCCGCAGGTAGCCCTTGATCAGCGGCGGCAATTCACGCAGGGCCTGGCGCTCGTTGACCTCGGCCCGTGGCAGGCGGTTCATGTCGACATAGCGGGCGTCGAGTGCCCGCACGCGCCATTCCTCCGGTGCCCGCGCATTGTGGTGCAGGAAGGCCAGTTGGGAGGCCAGACGCTCGGGATCGGTGCCTTCGATCGAGGCGCAGCCGACCATCACGTCGATGCGGTGCATCAGCACGTAGGCCCAGATACCGTGCCAGAGCAGCTCCACAGTGCGCTTGGTGCGGTAGGGCTTGAGGACGCAGGAGCGACCAAGTTCCAGGAATTGCAGGCGCGGATGGGCGTCCACCAGCGACTGGATGTCGAATTCGCTGGCCGTGTAGAAGCCGGCATGGCGCTCGGCGACATCCTGGCGCAGCAGCCGGTAGGTGCCCACGATCCGGGGTTTGCGCCGGCCGAGCGCGTTGCGCTCCGTTGTCTCGTGATCCAGCACCAGAAGATGGTCGCAGATCGTGTCATAGGCGTCGACGTCGCGGCCGAGTGTCGCGGTGTGCGGGTCGGCGACCGCCGACATCTCCTCGTAGAAAACGTGGTAGCGCAGCTCCTGCGCCTTGCGGATCTCCTTGGCGGTGCGCGCCAGGCGAACCTCGAGGGGACCGATGCGGCCGAGACTTGGCGTATGACGACCGGCGGGAGCGGTCTTGGTGCCCGGAAGCCAGGCGTGGCGCAAGGCTGCGCCGGCCGCTGCGGGAACGAACTTGCGCACAAGACTGCGCGGCGACAAAAGTGCGTTCCTTGTCATGGCCCCGATGCCTTCCCTGACTGCCCCCGAGCGGATGCTTCCAAGGCATCCCGCTTATGATTATCTCGGCTGCCCTCGTCCGTTTTGCAAGTCACCCGGTTAAGGAGCCGAATGCGGACGGACATGCCGGATCGCGCGATCAATCGCGTCGAGCGTGCCGTAGATCATACTTTCCCGACACTTGCGTGACAATTGACGATGTTTTTGACAAGCCGGCGTCAGAACCGGCTGGAGCCCCGTTCCCGGGTGATGCGCCGGCTCAGGAGATCAGGGTCGAGAGGCTTGGCGAAAACCGCGTCGGCGCCCGCGGCAAGCGCGGCCTCCTCGGCGTCCGGGGTCACATCGGCGGTTACCGCGAACACCGGAATGCGCGACCATTTGCCGTCGTGCTCCAACGCGCGGAACCGTCGGATCGCGGTGACCCCGTCGACGACCGGCATGTGAAGATCCATCAGGATCAGGTCGAAACCGCCGTCCGCGGCCACGTCCAGGGCTTCCGCCCCGTCGCCCACGACGACCGGCTCGTGGCCGAGCTTGCGCAGCAAGGCTTCGCTCAGCATCCGGTTGATGTCGTTGTCATCGGCAACCAGAACCCGCAACGGTCGCGCGGGTGATGACGCCGTGTTCGTGTCCTCCGCGTCCGGTGCCTGGCCGGCGACATGCGTCGTTCCGCTCGCCTGCTCCCAGGGACACCATTCGCTCTCGTGGCCCAGCAGGGTGTGGGCCAACTTCACCAGCGATGCGGAGCGTACGGGGCGAATCAGATAGCCGCCGAAGCCGGCCTCGCGCAGGCGCGGCAACCGGTCACGGTCGGCGGGCGCTATGAGGGCCGCGGCCGGCGCCTGGACCCCGACGGCGCGGGCACCGGCGAGCCAGGCTCCGGCATCGGCCACGCAGCCTGGATCGAGCAACACGAGATCGGCGGCAAGCAGCTTTTCGTCGCCGGTTTCGTCGCCGGGCGTTACCAGCGCGACCTGCGCGCCATGCGCCTTCAGCGACCGTGCGGCGAGTGGCGCCTCGATCCGGCTGGCCGAGACGATGACAACCTGCGCCGCGCCGAGATCGGCGAGGCCGTCCGGTGCGTCCTCGATCACCTCGAGGGGCAGTTCGACGCGGAAACAGGCGCCCTTGCCGGGATCCGAGTGTGCCGTGACGTCGCCGCCCATCAACCGCGCCAGCCGGCGCGAGATGGCCAGTCCGAGGCCAGCCCCGTCGAAACGGCGCGCCGGTCCATGGTCGACCTGTTCGAATTCCTCGAACAGGCGCTCGCCTTCGCCTGCGGCGAACCCGATGCCCGTGTCGCGCACGGCGATCGCGAACCTGGGTGTCCCGGAAGCGTCGGCCGAGACGGTTTCGATCGATACCTCGACGCCTCCGGTCTCCGTGAACTTGAGGCCGTTGCCGGCAAGGTTGAACAGGATCTGGCGCAACCGGGTCGGATCGATGGAAATGCGTCGCGGCATGTCGGGCGCGATGAAGCAGCCGATCTCAAGTCCCTTCGACTGCGCGCGCGGTCCCAGAAGTTCCACGACACCCTCGGCAAGCGATGCGATCTCGACCTCGTCGGGGACAAGGTCGAGCCGTCCGGCTTCGATTCGCGAGAGGTCGAGCACCTCGCTGATCAGGAGCAGCAGGATTTCGCCGGAGCTTCGAACCGCCTCCACATAGCTGCGCTGCTCGGCGGTCAGCCGTGTGTCGCACAGCAGTCCGGCCATGCCGAGAATGCCGTTGAGCGGCGTGCGGATCTCGTGGCTGACAGTGGCCAGGAAACGGCTTTTCGAGGCGCTCGCGATTTCGGCCTGGTTGCGGGCGGCAACGAGGGCGTCCTCGATGCCGCGCCGGTCCGACACGTCGCGCAGCATGGTCTGGATCAACGGTTCGCCGCTCTTGCCGTCACGCACCGCGACGTCGCGGCGCGCGAACCACCTGGCCCCGTTGGCGGTCTCGATGAGGATGTCGCCGCTGCTCGTCTCGGCTGGGCCGGCAAGCGGTTCACGGGCCGTACGATCCGCATTGCCGTGCAGCGCCGCGGCCAGTCCTTCCGGAAATAGCCCCTGTGCGGCGTCATTGGCGTAGACGATCTCTCCGCCGACGCGCCACCGGGTGACGACGTCGCCGAGTGTGTCGAGCACGTCGCGCAGGCGTGCGTCGCTTTCCTTCAGCCGCCAGGTCTCGTCACGCAGGCGTTCGTTGTCTCGGGCAAGCGACAGCCTCTCGCGGACCAGCGCATCGATCCGCGCCGAGGCGTCGGCAAGCGCCTGTCGGTCGCTGCGGCGGCGGGCCTCGAGCGCGCTGAACACTCCGGTCGCCAGCCCGGTTAGCGCAAGCGCCGTGCCGGCAACGGTAAGGCGCAGCGTCTCCGGCACCACCGCCACGACGAGAGCCGCGCCGCCAACGAAGGCTGCGAAGGAGACGGCGACAAGCACAAGGCCGCCAAGAACGCCGGCAAGGGTGCGCGGTGCGGCGAGCGCCGAAGCCTCGCCCGCACGGGCCTCGATGCGCTCAGATGCGGTCGTTCCGGTGTCGCGTTGCTCCGCACGGTCATGGCGTTTCGGGGCGGCCACCTGCTCTCCTCGTCAATCGGTTGGTCCGCGCAAGGCACACGAACCTGTCCATTTTCGGCGGGAGAGATTGAGAAACCGTTGCGGCAAAAGGCCTTGAGTGGGGCGGACTACCTGGAACCGGCGGCCGATGCGCCCGCAAGCGGGCGCATCACGCTCCCCGGAGCAACCGTCGCTCGCCCTCGACCAGATCGCCAAGGATCCCGGCCGCCAGCTCGAAGGACCGCACCCGGGCTGCGTGGTCATGGATCATTCCGGTGACGATCAACTCGTCGGGCCGGTAGCGATCGAGGATCGCAGCCAGCTCGCGCCGGACGGTTTCGGGCGATCCGGTGGCCGACACGCTAAGGGCCTGGTCGACCTGCGCAAGGACGTGGGGCGGGATCTCGGCACCAACGTCCTCGACCGGGGCGGGCAGCTTTCCAGGATGCCCGGTGCGGAGCCGAGCGAAGGAGAGTATCTGCGAGGATCGAAGATAGCGGGCCTCGGCATCCGTGTCGGCAACGAAGACGCCGGCGGCGATCATCACGCGCGGTTCGGCAAGCTGTTCCGAGGGCCGGAATGTGCTGCGGTAGACGGCAAGCGCCTCCTCCAGCATCGCCGGCGCGAAATGGGAAGCGAAGGCGTAGGGCAGGCCGAAAGCGGCTGCAAGCTGTGCGCCGTAAAGGCTTGAACCGAGGATCCAGACCGGCACGTTGGTGCCCTCGCCGGGAATGGCGCGCACCGGCCCGCCTTCCGACGGGTCGCCGAGATAGGCGATGAGATCGACGACGTCCTGCGGGAAGTTGTCCTCGCCCGCCATGTGCCGGCGCAGCGCCCGGGCCGTTGCCAGGTCCGTTCCCGGCGCGCGTCCGAGACCCAGATCGATCCGCCCGGGAAACAGCGTCGCCAGCGTGCCGAACTGCTCGGCGATGACCAGCGGCGCATGGTTGGGCAGCATGATGCCGCCTGCCCCGACGCGGATGGTCTTCGTCGCCGCCGCCACCTGGCCGATGACGACGGACGTGGCCGCGCTGGCGATGCCCGGCATGTTGTGGTGCTCGGCGAGCCAGTAGCGGTGATAGCCGGCGGCTTCCGCCTTGCGGGCCAGATCGATGGTGTTGGCAAGCGCGTCGGCCGACGTCTTGCCTTCCGGCACGGGGGCCAGATCGAGAAGGGAATAATGGTGCATGAGGATCTCCGTTGGATCCTCATTTAGGATGCGGCGGCCCAGCAGCCAAGGGCGGAGGGGGCGCTCAGGCCGCCCGGCGTTCCAGACTGGCGCCCCGATAGCTGAGCGCTTCGGCCAGATGCAGGCGCGAGACGGTTTCCGCGCCGTCCAGATCGGCCAGCGTGCGGGCGACCTTGAGCACCCGGTGATAGCCGCGCGCCGAGAGCTGCAGGGCGTCGGCCGCGCCCTGCAGGAGCTCCATCCCGGCGGCATCGGGAGCCGCGACCTGCTCGATCAGCCGTGCGCCTGCCTGCGCATTGGTGCGCGCCGAAACGCCGAGGACGGAATACCGTTGCGTCTGCCTTTGCCGCGCCGCCGCCACGCGGCCGGCGACGGCGCTTGAGCTTTCCGCGTCTGCCGGCCGGATCAGGTCGGCGGCGGAGACCGCCGGAACCTCGATGCGCAGGTCGAGCCGGTCGAGCAGCGGGCCCGACAGGCGCGACTGGTACTCGCTCGCACAGCGTTCGCCCCGCCGGCATGTGTGGCCGGGTTCGCCCGCATGGCCGCAGCGGCAGGGGTTCATCGCCGCGATCAGCTGAACGCGCGAGGGATAGCTGGTGCGGTGGTTGGCGCGCACGATGACCGTCTCGCCGCTTTCCAGCGGCTGCCGCAGGCTGTCGAGCACCTGGGGGTGGAACTCGGGCAACTCGTCGAGGAACAGCACGCCGTTGTGCGCAAGCGAGACTTCGCCGGGTCGGGCCCGGATGCCGCCGCCGACAAGCGCTGCCATGGAGGCGGAATGATGCGGCGCGCGAAACGGTCGCCGGTCGGTCAGCCGTCCGTCCGCCAGTTCGCCGGCGATCGAGGAGATCATCGAGACCTCCAGCAACTCCTTCGGGCTGAGCGGCGGCAGGATCGACGGCAGACGGGTGGCGAGCATCGACTTGCCGGCGCCCGGCGGTCCGATCATCAGCAGGTTGTGGCCGCCGCCGGCCGCGATCTCAAGCGCGCGCTTGGCGGTCTCCTGGCCGCGTACCTCCGAAAGGTCCGGCAGCACTGCAGGGTCGGCGTTCAGCTTCGGCGCGGGACGCGACAGCATCTGCGTGCCCTTGAAGTGGTTGGCGAGCTGGATCAGCGAGACCGGTGCGAGCAGGTCCATCTCCGGATCGGCCCAGGCGGCCTCCGCACCGCAGGTCGCCGGGCAGATAAGGCCCTTGGACAGTGTGTTGGCGCCGATCGCCGCCGGCAGCACACCGGCGACGGCCGTGATCGTGCCGTCCAGCGCCAGTTCGCCAAGCACGACATAGCGCTCCAGCTCGGCGGCCGGTACCGCGCCCATGGCAGCCATCAGCGCCAGCGCGATCGGCAGGTCGAAATGCGATCCTTCCTTGGGAAGGTCGGCGGGGGCAAGGTTGACGGTGACGCGCTTGGCCGGCAGCGACAGGCCTGATGCCAGCAAGGCGGAACGCACCCGCTCGCGGCTTTCGCCGACCGCCTTGTCCGGCAGGCCGACAATCGTGAAGGCGACCTGGCCGGGGCCGATCTGCACCTGCACATCGACAGGTTGCGCCTCGATCCCCTGGAACGCGACCGTCGTGACCCGCGAAACCATCGCCCCTCCCGCCTCCGTAGCCTTGCGCGCGACCGGCGCAACTGGACTGGATGCAACTTAGCGCAACCGGAAGTCGGTCACAACCGGGGCGGGAGACGGGGCGGCGACTCGCGGAAAGAGGATCAGGTCGCGGCGCGCTTGGCCTCCACGACATCCCAGACCTTGCCGGCGATGTCGGGGCCGCCGAGGCGGGCAACGGCGCGGATGCCGGTGGGGGCCGTCACGTTGATTTCCGTCAGGCAGCCGTCGATGACGTCGATGCCGACGAGGATCAGGCCCTTCTCGCGCAGGGCCGGGCCGAGGCGGGCGCAGATCTCGCGCTCGCGCGGGGTGAGGTCGGCCTCGCGCGCCGCACCGCCACGCACCATGTTGGAGCGCAGGTCGCCTGCCTGCGGCACCCGGTTGACCGCACCGGCGAACTCGCCGTCGACCAGGAGGATGCGCTTGTCGCCCTTGGAGACCTCCGGCAGGAAGCGCTGGATTACCCAGGGCTCGCGGAAGGTGGCGGCGAAGAAGTCATAGAGCGAGCCGTAATTGAGGTCGTCGGCGGTGATGCGGAAGACCGCCGCCCCGCCATGTCCGAACAGCGGCTTCATGACGATGTCGCGGTGCTCGGCGCGAAACGCGTCGATGGCGTCCCGGTCGCGGGTGATCAGCGTTTCGGGCATCAGGTCGGCGAATTCGGTGACGAACAGCTTTTCCGGCGCGTTGCGCACCGATGCGGGGTCGTTCACCACGAGGGTCTTCGGGTGGATCTTCTCCAGCATGTGGGTCGCCGCGACATAGGCCATGTCGAAGGGCGGATCCTGCCGCATCAGGATGACGTCCATCTCGGAAAGGTCGGTGAGCCGCTTGTCCCCGAGCGAGAAATGGTTGCCCGGCTCGTCGCGCACGGTGACCGGCTCGAGCGCCGCCGTGACCGTGTCGCCGTTCATGGCGAGCCGCTCCGGCGTGTAGTGGTGCAGGACGTGGCCGCGCGCCTGGGCTTCCAGCATCAGCGCGAAGGCGCTGTCGCCGGCGATGTTGATGCTGGAGATGTGGTCCATCTGGACCGCGACCTTGAGGGGACGGGAGGTCGGCTTTGTGGAAGACGGCATGGGAGGGTCTCCGGCGCCCGGACAGGCGGATGGAAAAAACGGGACAACGGTCCCGGAAGGGTTGGAGAGCATATGCGATCCGTAAGGGGCTTTGTCCAGTCGCAGCCCCTGCGCGGCGCCTCCCGGGCTCAGTCGGGCGGGGCGGGGAAGGCGTCGACGACATGCTCGGGCAGCCGCCATGGCAGGACGAGGATCGCGTCGAAGCGCAGCGTTGCAGTGCCGAGGTCTTCGCGGCTGGCGCACCAGGACCGCGCCGCCGACGCGATCCGCCTCCGGGCGCGCGGGGTGATCGAGGCAAGGGCCTGGTCGCGGGAAGTGCGCGCCTTTACCTCGACGAAGGCGATGGTCGCCCCGCGTCTTGCGATGATGTCGATCTCGCCGCCCCCTGCCCGGTAGCGGCGGGCGAGCACCCGCCAGCCCTTGAGTTGCAGGAGCGCGGCGGCAAGCGTCTCGGCGCGCAAACCGAGGCGATAGGCGCCGCGCCTCCGTCCGCTTGGCGTGTCCGGGCGGTCGGGGCGTGTCATGGCGACCTCTGCGCGGACTGTTCAGGCGGCGGGCTGGAACATGGCGGCGAGGATCACCGCGAAGACGGTCACCAGGAACCCGCCGGCGGCCAGCTTCCAGGCATCGCGACGGTGATGCAGGCCGGGCCAGCCGAGCGGCTTGATCAACTGGATGGCGGCGACGGCGGCGAAAAACACCATGATGATCTTGGTCACGCGCGTCTCCGGAAAGCGGGCCGATGGCACGGCCGTTGGTGCCGGGTTGGCCTAGCATGCTTTCCGCCGGCCGGCAAAACCGGGCGCTCAGCCGGCCTTGATCGCCAGGGCGCGGGCGTAGAGGTCTTTGCGGTCAAGACCGGTCAGTCCGGCGACATGCTTGGCGGCGCCTGCGGGTTTCATTGTCTTCAGGGCCGCGCCGAGCAGCGCGTCTGCATCGGCGGCTTCGGCAGCCGGGCGGGCCTCGGGCGGCGCGATGACGACGACGATCTCGCCCTTGACGGTTTCGCCGTCAAAGCGCCCGGCCAGTTCCCCGAGGGTGCCGCGCTCGAAGGTCTCGAAGCGCTTGGTCAGTTCGCGCGCCACCGCAGCCTGACGCGAGTCCCCCAGAACCTCCGCCATGTCGGCGAGCGAGGCGGCAATCCGGTGCGGGCTTTCGAACAGGACAAGCGTGGCAGGGAGCGCTTCGAGCTCTTGCAACCTGGTACGGCGCTGGCCGCTTTTCTGTGGCAGGAACCCGGCAAAGCAGATCGTGTCGGAAGGAAGTCCGGACCCCACGAGAGCGGCCAGCGGCGCATTGGCGCCGGGCACGGGAAAGACGCGGTGCCCTTCCTCGATCACGTCGCGCACCAGCCGGTAGCCGGGATCGGAGACGAGCGGTGTGCCGGCGTCGGAGACGAGCGCCACGACCTTTCCCTCGGCAAGCGCGGCCATCAGTTTCGGCTTCGCGCGCTGGGCGTTGTGCTCGTGATAGGCGGTCAGCGGCGTCCTCAACCCGAAGCGACGCATCAAGGTCGCCGTCACGCGCGTGTCCTCGCAGGCGACGATATCGGCGGCGGCCAGCGTCTCCAGTCCGCGCAAGGTCATGTCGCCGAGATTTCCGATCGGCGTCGAGACGATGTAGAGCCCGGCCTCGATTCGAGGCGCGTCCAGCCTGTGTGCGCCGATGAAGAAGGACCGGTCGCCTTGCCCGCCCGTTTCGTCCTGCGCGGCCGGGTCGCCCGTGCCGTCGTCGTCTGGGGTCGTGTCTGGGTCGGGAGACGTCATGGCGGGTCCGGAGCGGGAGGCGGGGACCGGCGCAGCGCAAGGCGGCCGGATCGATCTCGTCCGTTTTGACAGGAATCACCTGCAAGGCCAAGCTGGCCAGCGAAGGTTTGCAGCGCGCCGGGCGTGCTGGTAAGCATTTGCGGGAACGCAGCGCGCGAGGATCGCGCGCAGGCTGCCCGCGGCGGGGTGGCAGATCGCGGACATGGACTGCCGATACGGGGAGATCGGGCCCAGTGCTTCGAATCGTGAAAGAGACTTTCCGCCTCGCGCGCGGGCGACGGGCCGCCCAGGGGCTGGCGCTTGGCGCGTCGATGGCACTCGCCGGCTGTTCCGGATCGAGCCTTGGCGAATATCCGGGTTATCCTTCCACGCCGTCCGGCCAGCCGCCGGTCAGCGGTCAGACCATCGGTACCGGGTCGGTCCGCGTCGCCATGCTCCTGCCGATGAGCGGTGGTGGCAGCGCGACCTCCATCGCCACCGTTTTCCGCAACACCGCCGAACTGGCCCTGTCCGACTTCCAGGGCGCCGACATCCAGATTCTCGTCAAGGATACCGGCGGGACGGCGCAAGGCGGTCAGGCCGCCGCCCAGGCCGCGATCGCCGAAGGGGCGGAGCTGATCATCGGTCCGGTCTTCGCACCGGCCGTCGGCGGTGCCGGATCGGCCGCGCGCTCGGCCGGAGTGCCGGTCGTTGCTTTTTCCAGCGATGAATCCGTCGGCTCGCGCGGGGTCTATCTGCTGAGCTTCCTGCCGCGCAGCGACGTGGCGCGGATCGTTTCGCATGCCGCGCGCCAGGGCAAGCGCTCGTTCGCAGCGCTCCTGCCTGACGATACATACGGCGCGGTGGCCGAGGCGGCGTTCCGCCAGGAAGTCGGCCGGGCCGGAGGCCGTATCGTGTCGATCGAGCGCTACACCCTGCAGGGCAACGACACATCCGATATTGCCGCCAAGGCCGGGCGAATCGCGGCCAACGCAGCCCAGATCGACGCGATTTTCGTTCCCGCCGGCAATGTCGCGCCCTTCGTGGCGCAGACGCTGACCACTGGCGGCGTGAACCTTGCCACGACCCGGCTCCTGGGCAGCGGCCAGTGGGAGACGCCACAGGTGCTCAACGCCTCGCCGTTGACCGGAGCCTGGTATCCGGGACCCGACAGCGCGGGCTTCCAGGCATTCGCCGATCGCTATCGCAGCACCTATGGCAGCCAGCCGCCGCGCAACGCATCGCTTGCCTATGACGCGACGATCCTCGCCGCGGGGCTGGTGCGTTCGGCGGGCCAGGCACGGTTTTCCGAACGGGTCCTGACCAACCGCGACGGGTTCCTTGGCATCGACGGCGTGTTCCGCTTCGAACGGAACGGTGGCAACCAGCGCGGGCTTGCGATCTACGAGGTCACGGGGTCGGGATCGCGCGTTGTCTCGCCGGCGCCGCGCGCGTTCGGCTCGGGAAGCTGACGCTGCTCCGAGCGAACCGTTGCCGGCCGGCATTCGGCGTCTGAACCGGGGGAGTGAGCCGGGTGGATCTTTCGCAAAAGCGCATTCTTCTCGTTATTGGCGGCGGCATCGCCGCCTACAAGAGCCTCGACCTGGTGCGCCGCCTGCGCGAGCGCGGCGCCCGTGTGCGCGCGGTTATGACGGAAGGTGCGCGCCAGTTCGTCACGCCCATGGCGGTCGGCGCACTGACCGGCGACAAGGTCTTCACGGACCTCTTTGATCGCGACGACGAGCATGATGTCGGCCATATCCGCCTGTCGCGGGAGGCCGATGCGATCATTGTCGCACCGGCCACCGCCGACCTGATGGCGAAGATGGCGGCCGGGCTCGCCGGCGATCTTGCGACTGCGGTGCTGCTCGCCACCGACAAGAAGGTGCTGCTTGCTCCGGCCATGAACCCTGCCATGTGGAATCATCCGGCGACCCGGCGCAATGTCGCGCGGCTCGCGGCCGACGGTCTTGCCCTTGTCGGCCCGAATTCCGGCGAGATGGCCGAGAGTGGCGAGGCTGGCATCGGCCGCATGGCCGAGCCGCTGGAGATCGTCTCGGCACTGGAAGACATGCTGTCGCCGGTGGCGCCGAGCCTTGCCGGCCGCCATGTCCTGATCACGTCCGGCCCGACCCATGAGCCGATCGATCCGGTGCGGTATATCGCCAACCGTTCGTCGGGCAAGCAGGGCCACGCGATCGCCGGCTGGATGGCGCGTCACGGTGCCAGGGTGACGCTGGTCAGCGGCCCGGTGACGTTGCCCGATCCGCCGGGCGTCGACGTGATCAGGGTCGAGACGGCGCGCGAGATGCTGGCGGCGGTCGACGCGGCGCTGCCCGCCGATGTCGCCGTGATGGCGGCGGCGGTTGCCGACTGGCGCGCGGCGGAGGCCAGCGGCCGCAAGATCAAGAAGGACGGCAGCGGCGAGGTGCCGGCGCTGGCGCTGGCCGAGAACCCTGACATTCTCGCGACCGTGGGGCGTCACGCGACACTGCGCCCGCGTCTTGTTGTCGGGTTTGCCGCCGAGACCGATGCGGTTGTCGACAACGCCCGGGCCAAGCTTGACCGCAAGGGCGCCGACCTGATCGTTGCCAATGACGTTTCCCCCCAGCATGGCGTGATGGGCGGGGACGCGAACACGGTGCGTCTCGTCAGCCGCGAGGGTGTCGAAGACTGGCCGACGCTTCCCAAGGACGAGGTCGCGCGGCGGTTGGTCGCCGAGATTGCGCGGCGGCTTACCTGATCCGGCGTGGACGAGCGGGGCGAAGCGCTTGATCCGGGCGCTGTCCGATGCGATCACCGCAACGGGGGAACCCCTCCCGCGCCGTTCCCGAAGCTGCCGACCCGGAAAACGCCATGACCCTTCCCGTTCAAGTACGCCGCCTGTCCCATGGTGCCGACCTGCCGCTGCCCGCTTATCAGAGCGAGGAGGCCGCCGGCCTTGACCTTCTGGCCGCCGTCGAGGCGCCGCTGGTGATCGCACCGGGCTCGCGGGCGCTGGTGCCGACCGGGATTGCCATTGCCCTGCCGCCGGGAACGGAAGCCCAGGTCCGGCCGCGCTCGGGGCTTGCCGCGCGAAACGGCGTCACCGTTCTCAACACGCCGGGGACGGTGGATTCCGATTATCGCGGCGAGATCAAGGTGATCCTGATCAATCTTGGCCATGAACCCTTCACCGTGGAACGTGGCAGCCGCATCGCGCAGATGGTCATCGCACCCGTTTCCCGGGCAAGTCTTGTCGAGGTCTCGGTTCTCGACGAGACGCGCCGGGGAGAGGGCGGGTTCGGATCGACCGGGCATCATTGACTGGGCGACGTCCGGCTCCGGCAGGTCTTCTGTGAAATTTCGTTCCGGAAATCGGGGGATTTCGGGCATCCCGTTCCAATCTTCGGGGATGGCTGGTTGGCCGGGGGTCTCGCCAGCGTCGCAGTCAGTGCCTAGATTGACCGGAGAACGAGATGCCGGGCGCGACGCGGCCCGGCCAAGCAGGGAGCCTCGCATGAGCGACAAGAAACCCGGCCGCGGCCGCATCTATGCCTCGATCACCGAGACCATCGGCGACACGCCCCTCGTCCGGCTTGACCGGCTCGCGCAGGATGCCGGCGTCGAGGCGGAAATTCTCGGCAAGCTCGAGTTCTTCAACCCGATCTCCAGCGTCAAGGACCGCATTGGCGTCTCGATGATCGAGGCGCTGGAGGCCGATGGCAGGATCGTTCCCGGCAAGACGACCCTGGTCGAGCCGACATCCGGCAACACCGGCATCGCGCTCGCCTTCGTGGCTGCCGCCAAGGGCTACCGGCTGATCCTGGTGATGCCCGAGACCATGTCCATCGAACGGCGCAAGATGCTGAAGCTGCTCGGCGCGGAGCTGGAGCTGACCGAAGGGCCCAAGGGCATGAAGGGTGCGATCGCCCGGGCGGAGGAACTGGTCGGCGAGATCGACAACGCGGTAATGCCGCAGCAGTTCGAGAACCCGGCCAACCCGGATATCCACCGCCGTACCACCGCCGAGGAGATCTGGAACGACACCGACGGCAAGGTTGACGTCTTCGTTTCCGGCATCGGCACGGGCGGCACGATCACCGGTGTCAGCGGCGTGCTGAAACAGCGCAATCCGGATCTCCATGTGGTCGCCGTCGAGCCCACCGACAGTCCGATCCTGTCCGGCGGAAATCCCGGCCCGCACAAGATCCAGGGGATCGGCGCCGGCTTCGTGCCGGGTGTGCTCAACACCAAGGCCTATGACGAAGTTGTCACGGTCGCCAATGACGAGGCCTTCGAACTGGCCCGCAAGGTGGCCCGCATCGAGGGCCTGCCTGTCGGCATTTCTTCGGGCGCGGCGCTGGCGGCGGCGCTGAAGGTCGGCGCGCGCCCCGAAATGAAGGGCAAGCGGATCGTTGTGATCATCCCCTCCTTCGCCGAGCGCTATCTGTCCACGGCGCTGTTCGACGGACTGGACTGAGGCGTCGCCGCGTCTTTCGGCGGCATGCAGGACAGGCGATGACGGCGGGGAATGACCCCGCCGTTTTCGTTCCAGGACAGCTCAGCGAATGGTTACGGCGGTTCCCGTCGCGCTGACCATCAGCATGGAGCCGTTCTGGCCGACGGTCTCATAGTCGAGATCGACGCCGATCACGGCGTTGGCGCCAAGCTGAGCGGCGCGTTGCTGCATCTCGCCAAGGGCGATCTCGCGGGCTTTCATCAACTCTTCCTCATAGGCGCCGGACCGGCCGCCGACGATGTCGCGTATGCCGGCGAAAAGATCCTTGAAGATGTTGGCGCCGAGAATGGCCTCGCCCGTGACAATCCCTTTGTAGTCGGAAATCTCGCGGCCCTGCAGCGTGTTGGTCGTTGTGATCAGCATCGGTCGGTGGGTCTCCCGTTGTCCGTACGCTCGGGAGATGGCGTCGGTGCGCGCCGGTATCAAGCCGGAGCTGGATCAGGGCTTGGGTCCCATCAGCCGGTCGATCGGCACATAGTCGTCGGTGAGCACCGGCGGATCGAGTGTTGCCACCAGCGTGTCGATACGCGCCGCCGGCATCCGCCCGAGGATGCGAGCACTGCTCCCCGGCGCATCCGGCGGCAGCACGAAGCGGGCCTGCGGCGTGGGGGTGCGGCCGGCGACGAGCACGAATGTGGTGCGTCCGCCGGCGGTGAAGTCCTCCGCCTCCACCCAGACCTCGACCGTGTCGAAGACCTCGCGCAGCGTGCGAACGGTTGCGGCGAGTGCTTGCAGCCGGTCCATGTGGTCGATCAGGTTCATCGCGTAGAAGCCCTCCGGCGCGAGGGCCGAACCGACCTGCGAATAGAACTCGCGCGTCACCAGATGCGCGGGAACCGCGATGTCGGTGAAGGCGTCCCCGATGACCAGTTGCAGGCCGCTGTATCCCTCCAGAAGGGCGCGGGCGTCGCCGTGACGGACGGTGAAGCGCGTCGGGTCGACGCCGAAATCCGATGCAGCGACGCGGGTAACCTGCGGATCGATCTCGGCAACGACAATGCCGGGTCGCGGTGTCCCGGCCGCCCAGGCGCGGGGCAGGGTCAGCGATCCGCCGCCGATGAAATAGGCGCGTTCCGGCAGACCGCCGAGACGCGCGCGCGTCACCGTGTCGATGATCGCCGCATAGGGCATCACCAGCCGCGCCGGGTCGTCGAGCACGTTGATGCCGTGGCCCAGGTGATCGAGCACCATCAGGCGTGTCGGGGCGCCGAAGTCAGTGGAAACGTCGAGCGAGCGGATGCAATAGTAGCGGCTCTCCACCATGCAGGCGCTGGTCGTCAAGGCCGGTCCCGCCGCCACTGCCGCCAGCGACAGAACGGTGGCGGCAAGGCCCGCCCGCAGCGTCGCTCGGCCGCCCTGTTCCGGTTCGCGGCGCGCCATCCACAGGCAGACCAGCGCGAAGCAGGCATAGGCGGCTGCCACCGCGATCAGCGTCCAGGCGGTTCCCATCCAGGAAATGAAGAGGTAGCCGGCGGCCAGCGTGCCGGCGATGGCGCCGATGGCGGAGACGGCATGCAGGGCTCCGAGCGCGCGGCCGCTCTGTTCGCGGCCCTCGATGGCGAGCCGCGCCAGGATCGGTGAGGGAATGCCCGCGGCGAAGGAGGGCAGGAAGAACAAAAGGCCGGTCAGTGCGACAATGCCGGCAACCGGATCCGTGAGTGTCGACAGGACCGGACCCGAAAGATAGCGGAGCAGCGGCAGCGCGGCGATGGTGGCGACAGCGCCGAGTGCGCCGGAGATCGCCAGCCAGCCGAGACCGGAGCGGGCCGGCCGGTCGGCGACGAGCCCGCCGGCCCAGTGACCGGCGGAAAAGCCGGCGAGCACCACCGCGATGACGGCCGTCCATGTATAGAGGGACATGCCGACGTAGGGCGCCAGCATTCGGCCGGCGACGATCTCGACCACAAGACCGGCGGCCGCAACGAGGAACTGCGCGGCAAGCAGGAAGGAGAAGGGCACGACAGGTGGGACCGGTTGCGCGCCAAGGGGCGGGACAGTGTCGTTCATGCAGCGCAGACTAGCCCTCTCGCCGCATCTGGCAAAGCACCCGCTGCGCCGAAATTGCACGAATTCGAAACAGCGGATGCGACGCGGGGTGACTTACGCCTGTGGCGGGCCGATCCGATCCGGATGGGCGTCGGCAAAGGCCGCCATTTCGTTGCATGCAGCGTCAATGGCGACGAGACGCGGCAGGGGCGTGAGATCGATCCCCCAGCGCCGGGCATTGTACATCTGCGGCACAAGGCAGAGATCTGCCAGTGTCGGCGTGTCGCCATGGCAGAAGCGCCCGGTCGCGGGATGGTCGAGCATCCGCTCCAGAGCCGAAAGCCCCTTCGAGATGAAGGTCTGCATCCAGGTCGCCTTGGCGGCATCGCCGCCTCCGGTGAGATCGGCCACGTGCGAGGCGACCGAAAGGTTGCAGACCGGGTGGATCTCCATGGCGATGGCGTGGGCAAGCGCCCGCACCCGGTGCCGGCCGCCGGCATCACCCGGCATCAGTGACGATGTCTCAGGGTGGGTCTCGTGGAGATACTCGATGATCGCCAGCGACTGGGTGAGGTCGTGGCCGTCGACCGCCAGTGTCGGAACGAGGCCTTGCGGATTGCGCGCAAGGTTGTCGTCGGCCCGGTGCGCGCCGGTCAGCAGGTTGACGGCGACCGTGTCGTGCTCGATGCCAAGCAGGTTGAGCGCGATGCGCACCCGGTAGCTCGCCGAAGAGCGCCAGTAGTCGTAAAGGACGGGTCGGGTCACGGGTCTCTCCCTGGATCTGAAGGGCGCCTGTCGGTGGCGCCGCCGGCCCGATATCGCACGGCCGGAACCCGGGGCCAAGCCTTGCGTGGTTGCCGCAGCGGCAGCCCGGCTTTCGGCCATTGCGACAAAAAATTTGACTATTTGGTCAAAATTCGGCCCAATGACATTCGGCGGACCCGCACCCGAGAAACGAGGCGCGTGCCGCATGCAATCGCCAGAGATGGCGCTGGACGAAAACGGGCCTCCTTCCGGACCCGAGAAAAACCGCGAAACCGCACGTCCCGCGCCCTGGAGCATCCGGCTTTCGCCGGAGACGGAAACGTTGCTCCAGCATTGAGGCCGGTCAGTTTTCGCACGCTCGATCGTCACGATTGAGCGTCGGCTGACCCAGAGGGGTAAATCAGCGCCGGGAGCCGCCAGAGACGGCCCGGCCAATGCGGAGGTGCAGCCATGGCTGACGCGCTCGTTAGTCCCGACATTCGCGCGGGGCGCCTGACGGCGGACGATTATCTGGAGAACTTCGACGACCTGCACCCGCCGCTCGGCGTGCACGAGGCGCGGGTCGAGGCGGATCGCTGCTATTTCTGCTACGACGCGCCCTGCACGATCGCCTGTCCGACATCGATCGACATTCCCAAATTCATCCGGCAGATCTCGACCGGCAATCCGCTCGGCTCGGCGAAGACGATCTTCGAGCAGAACATCCTTGGCGGGATGTGCGCCCGCGTCTGTCCGACGGAGACGCTGTGCGAGGAAGCCTGCGTGCGCAATCTCGCGGAGGACAAGCCCGTCGCCATCGGCCTGCTGCAGCGGCACGCGACGGACACCTATTTTGAACGCGATGAAAAGCACCCCTACGAGCGAGCCGCTTCGACCGGCAAGCATGTCGCCGTCGTCGGCGGCGGTCCGGCGGGTCTTGCCTGTGCCCATGCCCTGGCGCGCCAGGGTCACGATGTCACCATCTTTGAGGCCCGGCCGAAGCTCGGCGGTCTCAGCGAGTTCGGCATCGCCGCCTACAAGACCACCAACGATTTCGCCCAGGACGAGGTCGATTTCGTCCTCTCCATCGGCGGCATCTCGGTGGAGTGTAACAAGGCGCTCGGGCGCGACATCACGCTCGAGGCCCTGCGCCGCGACCATGACGCGGTGTTCCTTGGAGTGGGGCTTGCCGGCGTCAATGCGCTCCGGGCGGAGGGTGAGGATCTTGCCGGCGTCATCGATGCCGTTGCCTATATCGCCGACCTGCGCCAGGCGAGCGACCTTTCCACCCTGCCCATCGGCCGCAAGGTCGTGGTCATCGGTGGCGGCATGACGGCCATCGACATCGCCGTGCAGGCCAAGCGCCTTGGCGCCGAGGAGGTGACGATCGCCTACCGGCGCGACCGGGAGGCGATGAAGGCCAGCGCCTACGAGCAGGAAGTCGCGCTCACCAATGGTGTCGTCATTCGCGAGTGTCTGGCGCCCAGGCGCCTGATCGGCGAGGCCGGACATGTGCGCGCCATCGAACTGGAGCGGGTCGTCGCAGACAGTTCCGGCCGGCTTGCCGGTACCGGCGAGACAGTGACGCTGGAAGCGGACCAGGTCTTCAAGGCCATCGGGCAGACCTTCGTGCCGGACGGGCTCGGCGGGGCGGACGCACTCCGGCTCGATGGCGGGCGGATCGACGTCGATGCCGACCGCCGCACGTCGCTGCCCGACGTGTGGGCCGGCGGCGACTGTATCGAGGGCGGCGAGGACCTGACGGTCGCCGCGGTCGAGGACGGCAAGATCGCCGCCGCCGCCATCCATGCGGCACTGAGCGCCTGAGGCGCCGCCCGCAGTCCCGCTTTTCCTTTCACCCCCGAACATGTGGGGAGGTTTTCGAAATGGCCGATCTCAGCACCAATTTTCTCGGCATCAAGTCGCCCAATCCGTTCTGGCTCGCCTCCGCGCCGCCGACCGACAAGGAATACAACGTCGTGCGCGCCTTCAAGGCGGGCTGGGGCGGTGTCGTGTGGAAAACGCTCGGCGAGGACCCGGCGGTGGTCAATGTCAACGGCCCGCGCTACGGCGCCGTCCACGGCCGCGACCGCAACGTCATCGGGTTCAACAACATCGAACTGATCACCGACCGCCCGCTTGAGGTGAACCTGCGCGAAATCAAGCAGGTTAAGCGAGACTGGCCCGACCGGGCGCTGGTGGTTTCGCTGATGGTGCCCTGCGAGGAACAGAACTGGATCGACATCCTGAGGCGCGTAGAGGAGACCGAGGCCGATGGCGTCGAGCTCAATTTCGGCTGCCCGCACGGCATGTCGGAGCGCGGCATGGGCTCGGCAGTCGGCCAGGTGCCGGAATATATCAAGATGGTCACCCGCTGGTGCAAGCAGAACACCCGCATGCCGGTGATCGTCAAGCTGACGCCGAACATCACGGATATCCGCAATCCGGCCCGTGCCGCGCATGCTGGCGGTGCCGATGCGGTCTCGCTGATCAACACGATCAACTCCATCGTCTCGGTCGATCTCGATCAGATGGCGCCCAATCCGACAATCGACGGGCGCGGTGCCCATGGCGGCTATTGCGGGCCGGCGGTGAAGCCGATCGCGCTCAACATGGTGGCGGAGATCGCCCGCGATCCGCAGATGCGCGGCCTGCCCATATCCGGCATCGGCGGCGTCACCGACTGGCGCGACGCGGCGGAGTTCATGGCTTTGGGCGCCGGAACGGTGCAGGTCTGCACCGCGGCGATGGTCTACGGCTTCCGTGTGGTCGAAGACATGATCGACGGCCTGTCCGACTGGATGGACGAGAAGGGCTATACCTCGGTCGACCAGTTTGTCGGCCGCGCCGTGCCCAATGTCACCGACTGGCAGCAGCTCAACCTGAACTACGTGGTCAAGGCGCGCATCGACCAGGACGCCTGTATCCAGTGCGGCCGATGCCATATCGCCTGCGAGGACACCTCGCACCAGGCGATCACCGCGATGAAGGACGGGTTGCGGCACTTCGAGGTGATCGACGAGGAATGTGTCGGCTGCAACCTGTGCGTATCGGTCTGCCCGGTCGAGGATTGCATCACCATGGAACACATTGCCGAGGGCACCGATCCGCGCACCGGCAAGCCGATCAATCCGGACTACGCCAACTGGACGACCCATCCGAACAACCCCAACCGGGTGCAGGACGCGGCTGAATGACTTCTTGCACGAAACGGCGGGTGCGGTGACGGTCGGCACCGCACCTCCAGAGGACGAAACCGGGCGCGCTCATGTGGCGATGCTCGGTTTCGTGTTTCTCGTCTCCACGTCCTTCCCTGTCGGACACGCGATCACGGCCGCGCTCGACCCGGCCGTGCTCACGGCCTTGCGCTTCTGCATCGCCGCGGCGATCTTTGCCGGCATGGCCACCGCCAAGCGGCAATGGCATCGGCCGAAGCTTGCGCGGCTGCCGGTCTATTTTCTGATCGCGCTGCTGCTCGACATATTCTTCGTGACCATGTTCGAGGCGCTGCGACTGACGAGCGCGCTCAATGCCGGAGCGGTCTTCACGCTGCTGCCGGCGTTTACAGCCCTTGCCGGCCTGATGCTGCTCGGCCAGCGGATCTCGCGCTTTCAGACGGTCTGCCTGGCGGTTGGGGCTGGAGGTGCGTTGCTTGTCCTGTTCGGCTCGGACCTCTCGCGGCTCGCAAGGCTCGAGTTCGGCGAAGGGGAGCGGATCTACCTCCTAGGTGTCGCCGCCTATGCCTTCTATGCGCCGCTGATGCGGCTGCTCAACAAGGGTGAGCCGCTCGAGCACTTCAATTTCTGGATCCTGGTCTGCGGGGCCGTGATGTTGCTGGCCTACGGCCGGAAGGAGTTGGCGGCGACGGACTGGATCGCGGTCCCGCCGGCCGTCTATCTCGGGATCGCCTATCTGGCGGTGTTTCCGACGGCGACCAGTTTCTTCTGCGCCACTTATGCCAGCCTGCGCCTGCCCTCCGGCCCGGTGATGGCCTACACCTATCTGCTGCCGTCCTTCGTGCTGGCCGAGACGCTGGCGCTGGGCGCATCCTGGCCGGGCCTGTGGACCGTTGCCGGCGTGCTGGTGACGGCCGTCGCGACCGTCCTCCTGCAGCGCCGGACCGGCCGCTAGTCTGTTCTCCTGTCGCTAGCGACGGAGCTGCGTTGCGAAATGGGCGATGGTCTTGCGATAGACTTCCGCTCTGTTCCAGTCCCTCAGCACCCCGTAGTTGCGGCTGCCCGGCGACCAGTCGCCCCCCTTGCTCCAGCCGTGCTGGCGCAGGAAGTTCGCGGTCGAGGCAAAGACGTCCGGCGTGCTCCGGATCAGGTTGGGGCGTCCGTCGCCGTCGAAGTCGACCGCGTAGCGTTCGTAGCTGGAGGCCAGGAATTGCGTCTGGCCGATCTCGCCCGCCCAGGCACCTTTCATGTCGGCAATCCGCATCTGGCCGCGATCGGCGATCCGCAAGGCGCTCATCAGTTCGTTGGTGAAGAATGCCGAGCGGCGGCAGTCATAGGCGAGCGCGGAGAGCGAGGAAAAGATCGGGATGTTGCCCATGAAGCCGCCGAAGCCGGATTCGAGCCCCCAGATCGAAACGATGACTTCCTTGGGGACGCCGTACTTGCGCTCGACCCGGTCGAGTACTCTTGCATGCTGCTGCATCCGGCGCTTGCCCATGGCGATCGTGGAGGGTGGCGCGCGACGGGCGAGAAACTGCTCGAACGAAAGCTTGAAGGATTTCTGGTTGCGGTCGAGGCGGATGACCTTGCGGTTGTAGGTCATGTTCCCGAGCGCGGCCTCGACCGTGCGGCTGGAGATGCCCGACGCGACCGCCTCGCGCTTGAACGCGGCAAGCCACTTGGGAAAGCCTTGGGCATTGTTGCCGCACTTGGCGGCTTCCGCGGTTCCGCTCGCAAGCATAATTAAACCGGCAATGAGAAGGGCCTTGCGCATGGAATCTCCCGTCCTGTGGCATGGCGCCGCGCAACCCGCCAACCGGATCCGCGACCGCACGCCAGCCATCGGAATGCAGGATACAAGCCGCAAGGCCAAGATCAAGCGCGCGGCAGCAGGCCGCCGAAGATCAGGTCGGTGAGCGAGGCCAGGGCCTCCTTGCGGAATTTCGGATCGTCGATGCCGGTGCCGGTGATCGCCTCGATCTGCGGGGCGAAATCGGCATAGGTCTGGGTTGTCGCCCAGATCAGGAAAATGAGGTGATGCGGATCGACGGGCCGTATCCGGCCGCGCTCCGCCCAATGGCGCAACACCTCGGACTTCTCGTCGACAAGCGCCTTCAAAGGGCCTTCCAACACGTCGCGGATCATTGGCGCGCCTTGCATCACCTCGCTGGCGAAGAGCCGAGAGGCTTCCGGATGCTCGGCTGAAAAGCGCAGTTTCTGTTCGATATAGGCGGCAAGTTCGGTGCGCGGATCGCCGTCGGGGTCGAGGGTGCGCAAGGGCGCCAGCCATCGGTCGAGCAGGTCGGCCAGCACCGCCTTGTAGATCTCCGACTTGGAACCGAAATAGTACAGAAGGTTCGACTTCGACATGCCCGCATCCTCGGCGATCTGATCGACGCGGGCGCCGCGGTAGCCGAAGCGCGAAAACACGGAAAGCGCCGCATCGAGGATCCGCGCCCGGTTCTTCTCCTGGATACGGGTGCGCGGCGTGTCCTGTTGCGGGGCGGTGCTGTCCATGGTCCCTGCCTATCTTCCCGGCGCGGTTGCGTCGCCGTTGGGGGCGGTCCGTGCCACTGCGCCGCCAAGCGCGGGGGAGGTGGCGCCGATTCCCGCCAGAATGATGCCGATCACCGTTTGCTTCGCCTCCTCGAACTGGGTCGCGCCGAGCGCCCGGCCGCCGTTCAGCGTATCGATCTGGTGGTTGAAATCGGCGTAGTGCTGTGTGGTCGCCCAGATCATGTAGAGCAGATATTGCGGATTGACCGGGGCGATCTTGCCGTCCGCGATCCATCGCTCGATCACGGCAACGCGCGAGGCCGTCCAGTCGCGCAAGGTGGTTTCAAGGTAGTCCTGGATCACCGGAGCCTTGTGCAGGATCTCATTGGCCCAGACCTTGGACCCCATCGGGTGCTCGCGGGAGATGTCCATCTTCTTGGAGATATAGGCGGTCAGCGCCTCGACCGGATCGTCGCTCTCGTCGAACGTGTTGGCGGCATCCAGCCAGATGTTGAAGATATGTTCCACGACGCGGCGGTAGAGCGCCTCCTTGGTCGGGAAGTAGTAGTGCAGGTTGGCCTTGGGGATGCCGGCACGGTCGGCGATCATACCGGTCGTGGCGCCACGAAAGCCGCTTTCGGCGAAGATTTCCTCGGCCGCCTTGAGGATCGCGCGCTCGTTTTCCGCCCGGATGGCGCTCTTGTGTGTCCTGTCGCTGCCGCGCATCGCTCCTGGCCGTTGCTTGGCCCATTGCTTAGACCGTTTCGCCCGTGACTGCCAATTCGGCAGGCGGGCCGAAAATTGATCTTGACCGGATGGTCAAGCCTTCCTAGGCTCGATTTGACCATTTGGTCAGGTTTTTCAGCCTGGCGCAATGGCAAAGACGCAGCGGACCTTCGGCGCCAAGCAACAAGACCGGTGGCCGCGCACTTCCAGATTCCGGCCGGATCGCCACGATGCGCAGGCAGGGCAGCCGGCCGCCCGGGCAACAGAAACGCGCAGCCGCGCCGGACGCATTCGCGTCGAGGCACGGCGCATGTCCTCTCGCGATATCCGGGTACGGGAACCGGCCGGCGGTGACGAGCCGTCCGGACGCCATGCGGGCCTGGCCCGCCAGGCCTCCGGCAGCGGATCCGCCCGTCCGAATGCAGTCACTATAGGCGCGCCGCGTCCCGCGACCGGGGCGGGCGATTGGGGGGAGGACCAGCATGTCGAAGCCGGCGCTTACCAGCAACAATCTCGACGCCTTCTGGATGCCGTTCACGGCCAACCGCCAGTTCAAGCAGAACCCGCGGCTTTTCGTCGGCGCCGAAGGCATGTTCTACAAGACGGCGGACGGGCGCGACGTGCTCGATGGCACCGCCGGCCTGTGGTGCTGCAATGCCGGCCATGCGCGGCCCCGTATTACCGAAGCCGTGCAGCGCCAGATCGCCGAACTCGATTACGCGCCGGCGTTCCAGATGGGGCATCCGCACGCCTTCGAGCTTGCCGCCCGCCTTTCGGCCTTGATGCCCTCGCCCCTCGACCATGTGTTCTTCACCAACTCCGGATCGGAATCCGTCGAGACCGCGCTGAAGATGGCGATCGCCTATCACCGGGTGCGCGGCGAAGGCGCCAGGACCCGGCTGATCGGCCGCGAGCGCGGCTATCATGGCGTCAATTTCGGCGGCATTTCCGTTGGCGGCATCGTCGCCAACCGCAAGATGTTCGGCACGCTGCTCGGCGGCGTCGACCACCTGCCCCATACACACGACCTCTCCCGCAATGCCTGGACGCGCGGACAACCGGAGAGCGGCGCCGAATATGCAGAGGACCTGATCCGCCTGATCCAGTTGCACGACGCCTCGACCATCGCCGCCGTGATCGTCGAGCCGGTGGCCGGTTCCACCGGCGTGCTGATCCCCCCGAAGGGCTATCTTGAGCGGCTCAAGGCGATTTGCGACCAGCACGGCATCCTGTTGATCTTCGACGAGGTCATCACCGGGTTCGGCCGTCTCGGTTCGCCCTTCGCCGTCGATCATTTCGGCGTCACGCCGGATCTCGTCACGACGGCCAAGGGCATCACCAACGGCGTCATCCCGATGGGGGCCGTCTTCTGCGCCAGCCATGTGCACGAGGCCTTCATGACGGGGCCCGAGCACCTGATCGAGTTCTTCCACGGCTACACCTATTCCGGCCATCCGGTCGCCTGCGCCGCGGCGCTCGGCACGCTCGACACCTATGAGGAAGAGGGCCTGCTGACCCGGGCGGCGGAGCTCGGGCCCTATTGGGCCGACGCGCTGCATTCGCTGAAGGGCGCCCGGCATGTCATCGACATCCGCAATATCGGCCTGATCGGGGCGATCGAACTGCAGCCGATTGCCGGCGAGCCGACCAAGCGCGCCTTCTCCGCCTTCCTGAAGGCCTACGAGGCGGGCGTGCTGATCCGCACCACCGGCGACATTATTGCGCTCTCGCCGCCTCTGATCATCGAGAAGGGCCATATCGACCAGCTCGTCGACACGATCCGCGACGTGCTGGAGAGCCTAGACTGAAACCGGAGCAAGCTCCGACCGGGACAGACCATGACCACCATCGAGAATGCCATCGGCGGCCAGCGTGCCGTCTCCCGATCGACCCGCACGCAAGGCGTGTTCAACCCCGCCACCGGAGAGCAGTCGGCGACGCTGCCGCTATCGACGGCTGACGAAGTCGCCGAGGCGATCGCCGCCGCGAAGGCCGCCTTCCCGGCCTGGCGTGACACACCTCCCTTGAAGCGCGCGCGGATGATGTTCCGCTTCAAGGAACTGCTCACCGCCCATGCCGACGACATCGCCCGGGCGGTCTCGGCCGAGCACGGAAAGACCCATGACGATGCGCTCGGCGAAGTCGCGCGCGGCATCGAGGTGGTGGAGTTTGCCTGTGGCATTCCGCATCTGCTGAAGGGCGAGTTCGCCCGCAATGTCGGCCCGGCCATCGACAGCTACTCCGACCGCCAGCCGCTCGGCGTGGTTGCCGGCATCACGCCGTTCAACTTCCCCGCCATGGTGCCCTTGTGGATGTATCCGATCGCGGTCGCCTGCGGGAACACCTTCATTCTGAAACCGTCGGAGCGAGATCCGTCCGCCGTGATGGTGGTCTACGACCTCTTCCAGAAGGCGGGCTTTCCCGACGGCGTGCTCAATGTGGTGCATGGCGACAAGGAGGCGGTCGACGTCCTGCTGACCCATCCGGACGTCAAGGCGGTGTCTTTCGTCGGCTCCACGCCGATCGCCGAGTACGTCTATTCGACAGGTACGGCGCACGGAAAGCGCGTTCAGGCGCTGGGCGGCGCCAAGAACCACATGATCGTCATGCCGGATGCCGACATGGACCAGGCCGCCGACGCGCTGATGGGTGCGGGCTACGGCTCCGCAGGCGAGCGCTGCATGGCGATCTCCGTCGCCGTTCCCATTGGCGAGGAGACCGCCGACCGGCTGGTGGAAAAACTCGTGCCGCGCGTCCAGGCGCTGAAGATCGGGCCGGCGACCGACAAGGACGCCGAGATGGGGCCGGTCGTCACACAGCAGCACATGCGCAAGGTGCTTGGCTACATTGACCAGGGCGAGAAGGAGGGTGCCGAGCTTCTCGTCGACGGTCGCGGCTTCTCCCTGCAGGGTTACGAGAATGGCTATTTCGTCGGCGGCACCCTGTTCGACCGGGTGACGAAGGACATGACGATCTACAAGGAGGAGATCTTCGGTCCGGTTCTCTCGGTGGTGCGCGCCAAGGGTTACGAGGAGGCCCTGTCGCTGATCAACGAGCACGAATATGGCAACGGAACCGCGATCTTCACCCGTGACGGCGATGCCGCGCGGGCCTTCGCCGACCGGATCGAAGTCGGCATGGTCGGCATCAACGTGCCGATCCCGGTGCCGGTCGCCTATTTCTCCTTCGGCGGCTGGAAGCGGTCGCTGTTCGGCGACCACGCGATCTACGGTGCGGAAGGCGTGCGCTTCAACACACGGCTCAAGACCGTGACGACGCGCTGGCCGGCCGGCATCAAGGACGGCGCGGTCTACACCTTCCCGAATATGGAGTGAACCGGGATGCACCGTGCCACGGCCAAGGCCACGACCCTGATCGATGACGCTAGGGTACGCGTCACCCGCTTCGACTTCGTGCCCGGCGCGGAGACGGGCTGGCATCGCCACGGCCTGGACTATGTGATCACGACACTGACCGAGTGCCACATGCTGCTGGAGGAGCCGGGCGGCGAGAGTCGCTCGGTCCTGATCCCGGCCGGCACGGTCTACCGCCGCGACGAGGGCGTCGAGCACAACGTCATCAACGAGGGCTCGGCGACGATGTCCTTCATCGAAACCGAACTGAAATAGGAGCGCGCACCATGGCAGCAGCACCGGGCCAGAATCTCAGGATCGATCCCGACCGGCTCTGGGACAGCCTGATGGAGATGGCGAAGATCGGCCCTGGCGTTGCCGGCGGCAACAACCGCCAGACGCTGACCGATGCCGACAATGAAGGCCGCAAGCTGTTTCAGGCCTGGTGCGAGGCGGCGGGCCTGACCATGGGTGTCGACACGATGGGCAACATGTTCATGACGCGGCCCGGCACCGATCCGGACGCCGATCCGGTCTATATGGGCTCGCATCTCGACACTCAGCCGACCGGCGGCAAATATGACGGCGTGCTCGGCGTTCTGGGCGGACTGGAAGTGATCCGCGCCCTCAACGACCTCGACATCAGGACGCGCCGGCCGATCGTGCTCACCAACTGGACCAACGAGGAAGGCACGCGTTTCGCGCCCGCCATGCTCGCCTCCGGCGTCTTTGCCGGCGTGCATGACCTCGACTGGGCCTATGCCCGCAAGGACGCGGACGGCAAGACTGTCGGCGAGGAGCTGAAGCGTGTCGGCTGGGTCGGCGAGGAGGAGGTAGGCGCGCGCAAGGACAAGATCCACGCCATGTTCGAGCTGCATATCGAGCAGGGACCGATCCTGGAGGCCGAGGGCAAGGACATCGGTGTCGTCACCCACGGCCAGGGCCTGTGGTGGCTGGAGGTCACCGTCACCGGCAAGGACAGCCACACGGGTTCGACGCCGATGCCGATGCGCAGGAATGCCGGGCTCGGCATGGCGCGCATGACCGAGCTCGTGCACGAGATCGCCATGAAGCACCAGCCGCGCGCCGTCGGCGCCATTGGCCACTGCGACGTCCATCCCAATTCGCGCAACGTCATCCCGGGCAAGGTGGTCTTCACCATCGACTTCCGCTCGCCTGATCAGGAAACGCTTGATGCGATGAAGGCGGAGTTCGAGGAGAAGGCGCCGGGGATTGCCGAGGATCTGGGCCTGTCCGTCACGATCGAGGCGGTCGGTCATTTCGATCCGGTCACCTTCGACGAGACCTGCGTCAGGGCCGTGCGCAATGCGGCCGAGAAGCTCGGCTACTCGCATCAGGACATCATCTCGGGGGCGGGCCACGATGCCTGCTGGGTCAACAAGGTCGCGCCGACGGCGATGATCATGTGTCCCTGCGTCGACGGGTTGTCGCACAACGAAGCGGAGGACATCACGAGGGACTGGGCGCGGGCCGGCGCCGACGTGCTGCTGCACGCGGTACTGGAAGCGGCGGAGATCGTGGAATAGACGTCAGTCACAGCCAACCGGGGACAGGTGAATGGATCTTTCGACAGTGCTTTCCTTCGTCGCCGTTGCGGGGCTTTTGGTGATGTCGCCAGGTCCCAACGGCGTGCTCATCGCGCGCACGGTGCCGACTTCCGGTCGGCTCGCCGGTTTCGCCAATATCGCCGGCTTCATCACCGCCTTCTACCTGCATGGGGCGCTGGTGGTGTTCGGTGTTTCCGTCATCCTGGTTCGCTCGGCGGAACTGTTCTTCGCGGTCAAGATGCTGGGCGCCGCCTATCTGTGCTGGATCGGCTTCAAGGCCCTGCGGGACGCATGGCGCGGCGCCATTGCCCCGATCGATATCTCCCCGGCGCGGCGTCGGCGTACGCTCGTCATCGCCTACTGGGAGGGGTTGCTGACCAACGCGCTCAATCCGAAAGTGTCGATGTTCTACCTGGCGGCCTTCCCGCAATTCCTTCCGCCTGGACTGGCGACGCCGGCCAACACGTTCACGCTGGTCTTCATCCATTCGATGCTCAATCTCGTCTGGTTCAGCCTGATGGTAATGGCTTTCTCGCGGCTTGCGGCGGCGGCGCGGGGCGGGACGTTCCAGCGCTGGATCAAGGGCGTCACGGGGGTCGTGTTCCTCGGCTTCGGCGCGAAACTGGCGACCATCGAGCCGTAGGGACATAAACGGAAGGAACGGCCGGGAACCGGCGGATCCCGGCGACCAGACACACCGGAACACGAGAGGGAACCAGACATGGCCAGCAAAGTGATCAAGGGCGGTACGGTCGTCACAGCCGACCTCAGCTACAAGGCGGATGTGAAGATCGAGGGCGGCCGCATCGTCGAGATCGGCGCAGGTCTCTCCGGCGACGAAGTGCTCGATGCCACCGGCTGCTACGTGATGCCGGGCGGCATCGACCCGCATGTGCATCTGGAAATGCCCTTCATGGGCACCTATTCCGCCGACGACTTCGAGAGTGGCACGCGCGCCGGCCTTGCCGGCGGCACCACGATGGTGGTCGACTTCTGCCTGCCGGCGCCCGGACAGTCGCTGCTCGAGGCACTGACCATGTGGGACAACAAGTCGACACGGGCCAATTGCGACTATTCCTTCCACATGGCGGTCACCTGGTGGGGCGAACAGGTCTTCAACGAGATGGAGACGGTGGTTCGCGACAAGGGCATCAACACGTTCAAGCACTTCATGGCCTACAAGGGCGCGCTGATGGTGGATGACGACGAGATGTTCGCCTCGTTCCAGCGCTGCGCCGAGCTTGGTGCGCTGCCCATGGTGCATGCGGAGAACGGCGACGTGGTCGCCCAGTTGCAGGCCAAGCTGATGGCCGAGGGCAACAACGGCCCCGAGGCGCATGCCTATTCACGTCCGGCCGAAGTGGAGGGCGAGGCCACCAACCGGGCGATCATGATCGCCGACATGGCCGGCGTGCCGCTTTATGTGGTGCACACCTCGTCCGAGCAGGCGCATGAGGCGATCCGCCGGGCCAAGCAGAATGGCATCCGCTGCTATGGCGAGCCGCTGATCCAACACCTGACGCTTGACGACAGCGAATACAGGAACGCCGACTGGGACCATGCCGCGCGACGGGTGATGTCGCCGCCCTTCCGCGACAAGAAGCACCAGGACAGTCTCTGGGCCGGCCTGCAGGCCGGCACGCTGCAGGTGGTGGCGACCGACCACTGCGCCTTCACCACGGAGCAGAAGCGCACCGGCCTTGGCGATTTCACCAAGATCCCCAACGGCACCGGCGGTCTGGAAGACCGCATGCCGATGCTGTGGACCCGAGGCGTTGCCACCGGCCGGCTGACCATGAACGAGTTCGTCGCCGTGACCTCGACCAACATCGCCAAGATCCTCAACATCTACCCGAAGAAGGGTGCGATCCTTGTGGGGGCGGATGCCGATATCGTCGTCTGGGATCCGGCGAGGGAAAAGACGATTTCCGCGTCGAACCAGCAGTCGGCCATCGACTACAATGTGTTCGAGGGCAAGCATGTGAAGGGCCTGCCGCGCTTCACGCTGACCCGCGGCGAGGTGGCGATCGACGACGGCGCGGTGAAGACCCGCGAGGGCCATGGGCAGTTCGTCGCCCGCGAGCCGTTCCAGGCGGTCAACAGGGCGCTGTCGACCTGGAAGGATCTGACCGCGCCGCGCAAGGTGGAACGCTCGGGCATTCCCCGCAGCGGCGTGTAAGGGGGAGGGGCGGGACGCGGGTCAAATGGCCGGCTCCTTGCTTATCCAAAGGGTTTCAAGGGCGCGAAACTGATCCGCCTTGGCGTGCGACATGAGAGGGAGACGGGGTGACGATGCAAGCACAGCCAGCGGAAGAGGCGGTCGCGCCGGTCATCGACATTTCAGGGCTTTCGCTGACCTTCGAGACCAATGACGGTCCGGTCCATGCCTTGTCGGACATCGACCTGGAGATAGGGGCCGGCGATTTCGTCTCCTTCATCGGGCCGAGCGGTTGCGGCAAGACGACCTTGCTGCGGGTGATCGCAGACCTCGAGACGCCGACCGGCGGCTCGATCTCCGTCAACGGCATGACGCCGGACGAGGCCAGGCTGAAGCGTGCCTACGGCTATATCTTCCAGGCGGCCGCCCTCTATCCCTGGCGCACCATCGCCGACAACATCGCCCTGCCGCTGGAAATCATGGGCTTTTCCAAGGCTGACCGGGAGGAGCGCATCCGCCGCAACATGGAGCTGGTCAACCTTTCCGGCTTCGAGCGCAAGTATCCCTGGCAGCTCTCGGGCGGCATGCAGCAACGCGCCTCCATCGCCCGTGCGCTCTCCTTCGATCCGGACCTGCTGCTGATGGATGAGCCCTTCGGCGCGCTCGACGAGATCGTCCGCGACCACCTGAACGAGCAGCTGCTGAAGCTGTGGGCCAAGACCAGCAAGACGGTGGTTTTCGTCACCCACTCGATCCCCGAAGCGGTGTTCCTGTCGACCAAGATCGTGGTGCTGTGCCCGCGCCCGGGCCGCATCTACGACGTGATCGAGAGCGACCTGCCGCGCGAACGCACCCTCGACATCCGCGAGACGCCGGAATTCCTGAAGATCGCCCACCGCGTTCGCGAGGGACTTCGGGCGGGGCACAGCTATGATGACTGAGACCGTGCGGTTTCGTATCGGCTGGCGCGCGACGGAGATGACGCGCACGCGCGACGGCGAGGTCGACCGCTTCACCATCACCTCGCATCAGACGCCGCTCGCGACGCTGCTGGCCGGACTTCCGGTTGCCATTCTTGCCCTTGCGACGGTGACCTATGCCATGGCGCATCTCGATATCGTGACGCTCGTGATGGCGGGCCTGCTCGGCTACATGCTCTACGAACTCGCGCGGTCGAATTTCGGCATGGTCCTGCTACGCGTCGGGCGGGAGATCGAGGCAACCTCGATGCTGGTATTCCCGGGCCTCGGCGCCGTGCCGCTCGGGCCGGCACGAAGATGGCCGCTCGACGCGGTGTCGAGCGTCTCGATGGGGCAAACGGAATACGGCAAGGCCAAGACCAAGCCGGTCGACTGGCCGGGCTACGGCCTTGAAGTGAAGGTCGGCGAGGCTGCGGCGCGGCGGCTGGTGTCCGGTGTGACGCTGGAACAGGCCGAGACCCTGCGCGGCGCGATTCTGGCGCGGATGGAACGGGAGGAGGAGGCCCCATGAGTTCGGCAGCGCTTTCCGTTTCTCCCCGCTCGCCCTTCGCCGGCCTGCTGCAGGGCACGGCCGGGCCGGTGATCGTGGTCGTCGCGGCGATCATCGCCATCTGGTATCTGGCGGCGGTGATGCTCAACACGCCGTTCCAGCGCGACATCTACAAGCGCGGCGGGGTCGAGAATGCACCGCTCGCGCAGCTTGTCGCCGACACGCTGTCGCAGGATCGCCCTGTGCTACCTGCCCCGCACCAGGTGGCGGTCGAGCTCTGGGACACCACGGCCAACAAGGCGGTGACCTCGAAGCGCAGCCTGATCTATCACAGCTCGATCACCCTCTCCTCGACGCTTCTCGGCTTCGTCCTCGGTACCGGGCTCGGCATTGTCCTGGCCATCGGCGTGGTGCACAGCCGGGTGCTCGACAAGAGCCTGATGCCCTGGGTGATCTCCTCGCAGACGATCCCGATCCTTGCCATCGCGCCGATGATCATCGTCGTGCTCAACGCCATCGGCATTTCCGGCCTGCTGCCCAAGGCGATGATCTCCACCTATCTCTCCTTCTTCCCGGTCACCGTCGGCATGGTGAAGGGGCTGCGCTCGCCCGAGACCATCCAGCTCGACCTGATGAAGACCTATTCGGCAAGCCGGATCCAGGCGTTGTGGAAGCTGCGCCTGCCCTCCGCCGCCCCCTACCTCTTCGCCTCGATGAAGGTCGGTGTCGCCGCGAGCCTCGTCGGGGCCATCGTCGGCGAGTTGCCGACCGGCGCGGTGGCGGGTCTCGGCGCCCGGCTTCTCGCCGGATCCTACTACGGCCAGACAGTGCAGATCTGGTCGGCGCTGATCCTCGCCGCGGTCATCGCCGCGTCGCTGGTGGCGCTGATCGGGCTGGCCGAGCGGATCGTCCTGAAGCGCATGGGGATGGGGCAATGAACACGGCACAGCTTCCAGGTGGCCCGGACTCGCTTGGCATGGGCGCGAAATTGTCGCCGGTGACGCGGCTCCTCTCGACTGCCGCCCTCGTCCTTGCGGTGATGGCGAGCATGCTGCCGCTGATCTCGGGAGAGGCCGTGTTTCTGGGCCTGTTCGAAAGCCCGTTCCTGGCCGTTTCGGCGCTGGCCGCGGTCCTGGTGCTCACCCCCTATAGGTTCCGCTTCTTCCATGGCCCGGCGGCGATCCTCGCGCTTGCCGGCGTCTCCTACGGGCTGGCCTTCGCCCTGATTGCCCTGATCGGCCGCCATCCGGGCATGGCCGGCCACGGCTTCTGGGCCTATGTCGCGGTCGCTTGGGCGATGGCCTGGCTCTCGGTGGAGGAGATGGCGGCGCTGTCGCCGCGCAATCCGTTGCTGCGACGGCTCGTGTCGCTTGCCATTCCGCTCTCCTTCGGCGTCTGGCTGCTGATCCTCTGGCAGGTTCTGGTGGTGGGCTTCGCTGTTCCCAAAGTGTTGTTGCCGGCGCCAGCCGACATCTGGACGCGTCTCCTCGCCTCGCCCGCGATCCTGTGGGCCGATTTCCGCCAGACCTTCCTGAAAGGCGTGCTGGTCGGTTACGCCGTCGGCTGCGGGTCGGGTTTCCTGGTGGCCATCCTGGTCGACAGGGTGCCGTTCCTGCGCCGCGGCCTGCTGCCGATCGGCAATCTCGTCTCGGCCCTGCCGATCATCGGCGTCGCGCCGATCATGGTCATGTGGTTCGGTTTCGACTGGCCGTCCAAGGCGGCGGTGGTGATCATCATGACCTTCTTCCCGATGCTGGTGAACACGGTCACAGGACTTGCCGCCGCTGACCGCATCCAGCACGACCTGATGCACACTTACGCGGCAAACTATCGCCAGACGCTGGCCAAGATGCGGCTGCCAATGGCCATGCCCTTCATCTTCAATGCCTTGAAAATCAACTCGACGCTGGCCCTCATCGGGGCCATTGTTGCCGAATTCTTCGGCACGCCCATCGTCGGTATGGGCTTCCGCATCTCCACCGAAGTGGGGCGGATGAATGTCGACATGGTCTGGGCCTCGATCGCCGTTGCGGCGCTGGCCGGATCTCTTTTCTACGGATTGGTGACCCTCGTCGAACGGGCGGTCACGTTCTGGCATCCGTCAGTCCGGGGATAACGGGCGGCGGAAGCCACACCAGAGGGAGTAGGACATGAAGAAGACTTTGCTTGCCGCGGCAGCGCTTGCCCTTGCCTTCGGGCCGGCCCATGCCGCCGACGATGTGACCTTGCAGCTCAAATGGGTCACTCAGGGCCAGTTCGCCGGCTATTATGTCGCCAAGGACAAGGGCTTCTACGATGAAGAAGACCTCAACGTCACGATCAAGCCGGGCGGTCCCGACATCGCCCCGCCGCAGGTGATCGCCGGTGGCGGCGCCGACGTGATCGTCGACTGGATGCCCTCGGCGCTGGCCAGTCGCGAGCGCGGCGTGCCGCTCGTCAACATCGCCCAGCCGTTCAAGAAGTCGGGCATGATGCTGACCTGCCTGAAGGAAACCGGCGTCACCAAGCCGGAGGATTTTCGCGGCCGCACGCTTGGCGTCTGGTTCTTCGGCAACGAGTATCCGTTCCTGTCCTGGATGAGCCAGCTCGGCATTCCGACCGACGGCAGCGACAACGGCGTGACGGTCCTCAAGCAGGGCTTCAATGTCGACCCGCTGTTGCAGAAGCAGGCCGACTGCATCTCGACCATGACCTATAACGAATACTGGCAGGTCATCGATGCCGGCATCCCGGAGAGCGAGCTGGTGCTCTTCAAATACGAGGACCAGGGCGTCGCGACCCTCGAGGACGGCCTGTACGTGATCGAGGAGAAGCTCTCCGATCCGGCCTTCGTCGACAAGATGGCCCGTTTCGTTCGCGCTTCCATGAAGGGCTGGGACTATGCCCGCGAGAATCCGGACGAGGCAGCGGACATCGTTCTTGAGAACGATGCCACCGGCGCGCAGACCGAGACCCACCAGAAGCGCATGGTTCGCGAGATCAACAAGCTGACGGAAGGCTCCGACGGTCGTCTCGACATGGAGGACTACCAGCGCACGGTGAACACGCTGCTGGGTGGCGGTTCCGACCCGGTGATCACCAAGGAGCCCTCGGGCGCCACCACCACCGCGGTGACCGACAAGCTCTGAAAACGGACAAGGTCCAGCGCTTCGCGGGCCTGCCGATCGTTTGGACAAGCAAAAAGGCCGCCGGGATCCGTTCCCGGCGGCCTTTCTGTCTTTGGCGGTGTTGCCCGGCTGGCGACGGTTCGGCCTCAGCCGCCTTCGCCGGCGGCCTCCCGGCGGCGCGCCATCAGCCGGCTGAGCATTGGCGTCAGCATCGGCACGACCAGGATCAGCACGGCGATCGCCAGGATCGAGGCGGTCAGCGGCCGCTCCCAGACGAAGGCCCAGCTGTCATTGCTGATGATCAGCGCCCTGCGCAGGTTCTCCTCCATCATGCCGCCAAGGATGAAACCGAGCAGCATCGGCGCCATCGGCATGTCGAGAAGCCTGAGCACCATTGCCCCGACCGCGAAGATCACCATCAGCTGGATGTCGAACGTGTTGAAGGTGACGAAGTAGACGCCGATCAGCGAGAAGAACAGGATCATCGGCACCAGCACCGTATGCGGCAGGGCCAGGACGCGGGCGATATAGGGGATCAGCGGCAGGTTGAGCACCAGCAGGATCACGTTGCCGAGATACATGGAGATGATCACCGACCAGAACACTTCCGGGTTGTCGGTGAACAGGCGCGGCCCCGGCTGCACGCCGTAGGAAATCAGCGCGCCCAGCATGATCGCGGTGGTACCCGATCCCGGGATGCCGAGGGTGAGCAGCGGCACGAAGGAGCCCGAGCAGGCGGCGTTGTTGGCCGTTTCCGGGGCGGCAAGGCCGCGGATCGAGCCGTGGCCGAACAGCTTGCCCTTGATCGGACCGGCGATCCGCTGCTCCATGCCATAGGCAAGGAACGATGCGATCGTCGCGCCGGCTCCCGGCAGGACGCCGACAAAGAAGCCAAGGATCGAGGACCGGCCGATGACCGGTACCATTTCGCGCACTTCCTCCTTGTTGAGACGCATCGAGCCGAGGCTGGCATTGGCGTCCTTCTCGCGCGCGGCTTCTTCCGGTGTTTTCGGCCTGAGGACCGACATCAGCGCCTCCGACAGGGCGAAGGTCGCCATGGCCAGGAGCAGGAAGGAGATGCCGTCGATCAGGTCGAGAATGCCGAAGGTGAAGCGCTGCATGCCCTGCGTCTCGTCGGTGCCGACGGTGGACAGCATCAGCCCGAGCACGGTCATGATCAGGGCCTTGAGCACCTTGCCGCGTCCGGCGAAGGCGGCAACGGCGGTCAGTCCGAGCACCATCAGGGCGAAATAGTCCGTCGACTGGAAGGCGAGGGAGACCACGGCGAGCGAGGGCGCCGCGACAAGCAGGAACAGGGCCGCGATGGTGCCGCCGGAAAAGGATGAATAGGCGGCGATCGCAAGAGCCTTTCCGGCGTGACCCTGCTTGGCCATCGGATAGCCGTCGAAGGCCGTTGCGACGGTGCCGGCGACGCCGGGCGCGTTGATCAGGATCGACGAGGTGGAGCCGCCGAAGATCGCGCCGTAATAGACGCCGGCCATCAGGATCAGGCCGGTCGCGGGCTCGAAACCGTAGGTGATCGGAATCATCAGGGCGATGGCCGAGATCGGGCCGAGGCCCGGCAGCATGCCGATGAAGGTTCCGGCGAAGCAGCCGATCGCCACCATCAGGATGTTGATCGGCGAGGCGGCGGTCGACAGACCGACAAGGATACCGTCAAGCATGGCTCAGCCTCCGATCATGTCGGCGAGGATTTCGGGCAGCGGCGCGATATAGACGCCGAGAAACTGGGTCATCAGCACCCAGAAGAAGACGACGATGCCGACCGACGACAGCAGCACCATCAGCAGGCGGCGCTCGCCCAGCACTAGCATGCCTGCGATCAGGAACAGCGATGTCGAGATCAGGAAACCGAACGGCCGCACGGTCAGGCCGTAGAGGACCATCAGGACGCACAGCACGATGACCCGCATCAGGGGGAAGCCCTGGCCGGCGATCGGGCGGGAGAGCCGCTTCATGGCATCCCGCCAGCGGGCGTTCTCGGTCCGGTCGTTTTCGCTCATCGGTTTGAACAGGACGACGAGGGACAGCACGCAGCCCAGAATGGCAAGGGCCTGCGGCATCGAGCGGGCGGTGAAGGCGTCGTTCATCTGGAACGGCAGCAGCGGGATCCGGAAGATCATCACGCCGTAGCCGATGGAAAAGGCGAGCATGAGAAGCGCGCCGATACGGTCGCGGGTCAGCATGGCTTGGGCCGATCTGTGCGAGAGGGTCGAAACGAGTTGGGCATGCAAAGAGGGCGCGAGCCGGAATGGCCCGGCGCGCGCCCGTCCTGCCGCGATCAGAGGAAGCCGAGTTCCTTCATCAGGTCGGCGATCTCTTTTTCCTGCTTTTCCAGGAAGGCCGAGAAGTCCTCACCCGGGTTGAAGATGTTCACCCAGCCGTTGCGGGCGCGCACTTCTTCCCACTCCGGGGTCTCGTACATCTTGGCGAAGGCGGCGATATAGGCCTGCTGCTTGTCGGCGCTGAGCCCCGGCGCGCCGAAGAAACCGCGCCAGTTGATGAACTCGACGCCGGTCGCGCCGGCCTCGTCGCAGGTCGGAACGTCCTTGGCGGCGTCGACACGGCCCGCCGCGGTGACGCAAAGGATGCGCACCTGGTCCTGCTTGGCGAGCTCGATTGCCTCGCCGAAGCCCGTCGACAGCGCCTTGATCTCGCCCGAGAGCAGGCCCGCCATGGCCTTGCCGCCGGCGTCATAGGGCACGTATTTCACCGAGGTGGGGCTGGCGCCGGCACCCTTCATCACCATCGCGGCGACCACGTGGTCCATGCCGCCTGCGACCGACCCGCCGCCGATCGGCATCTTGGTCGGATCGGCCTTGACTGCGCTCACGAGGCTGCCGAAGTCGGCAATGTCGCTGCCCTTGGCCACGATGATTGCGGCATAGTCGCCCACCGTACCGGCGATCGGCGTCAGGTCGCGGAAGGACTGGGGAAAGACCTTCTGCAGGGACCGGATGACGATCGGGGTCGAGTTGACCATGATCGTGTCATCGGCCTTGCCGGCGATCTCGATCAGATGGGCAATGGCAAGGCCACCGCCGCCGCCCGACATGTTCTCGTAGGAGGCCTGGCCGACGAGGCCGGCCTTGGTCAGGGCTTCGCCGGTGCCGCGCGCGGTGCTGTCCCAGCCACCGCCGGCACCGCCTGGAATAATGAAATGGATTTTCTCGATATCCGCAGCCTGCGTTGTGGTGGCCGCAAACAAGAGGCCGAACGCGGTTGCAGCGGCCGCAAGGCCGCGCCGTGTCGTCTTGGTCATGTCTTTCCTCCCAGGATCACCTGGCCGCGGCTGGCGGCCGGTGTCTGTTGTCCTTGCAAACACAAACGGCGCGGTCGCGGCTGCGAATGCGCGCAGGCGAACGGTTCCTCCCGTCTCCGCGGATCGCAAATGCCGTCTCCGTAGTCGGCGCCGATGGAGCAAGACTGACATGGCTGGCTGACGCGAAGCTGACGCTGCGTCGCAAAAAGGAAAGGTGCAACGCAGCGCGGATGTGGTCCCGCAGCCTATTGGACCTTCAGTGCACGGTTCCAGCGTTCGATCAGCCGGTTGCGTTTGACCTGGTCGAGATAGACGACAAGCGCGGGCCCGACGGGAATGGGGCGCAGGCGACTGCCGAAGGCGCGCCGCATGGCGTTGGCGGTGTTCTCTCCATCAAGGTCGGGATGCAGGACGGGAAGACCAACCTGCTCGGCGATCACCTTCTGGCCTTCGCGCGAGACGAGGAAATCGAGAAAGGCGGCGCCGAGATCCGGCGCGGCGGCGTTGCGCGGCACCAGTGCCGTGCGCGACATGACGACCGTATAGTCCTCCGGCAGCACGATCCCCAGGTCAGGATCGGTGCGGGCCCAGGCGGACGCATAGGAACCGAGAATGTTGTAGCCCAGGACGAAACGTCCGTCGGCGACCCGTTCGACGATCGCCGAGGAGTTGGAATAGAGCTTTACGCCGCTGGCACCGAGCGCGTTGAAAAGATCCCAGATTTCGCGATTGTGCTCCCTGTCCCGGGCAAGGAAAAACAGACCGACACCGGCCCGCTCCACATCATAGGTGCCGACCCGGCCATAGGTTTCCGCCTCCCGTGACTTGAGATAGGCGGCGAAGTCCGGGCGTGTCCGGGGGGGCTCGCTCTTGAGGAAGGACGGCTTGTGATAGAGGATCACCGCCGGTTCGAAGGTGGTGCCATAGACCGTGTCACGCCATTGCGCCCATTCGGGCAGGGCCCCCGCGTTGGGCAACCGGACACTCTGGGCATAGCCGTCGTTTGCCAGCTTCACCTGAAGGTCCATGGCCGAGGAGTAGGCCAGATCGGCGGTGAGCCCGGCCTCGTCGCTCTCCTCGATGATGCGGGCATAGATGTCCTGTGTCTGGAGCTCGAAATAATCGATGCCGATGCCCGGCCGTGTCGCCTGGAACGCGGAGAGCAAGGGGGCGGCGATCTTCGCGTCGAGCGAGGAGTAGATCCGCAGGACACGGGCGTCCCCGGACGGGGAGAGCGGTGTGAGGCTGACGGACGGGGCTTCCGTCATGTCGGCGTATGCAAGGCCGTGGGCGCCGGCAAGCAGGAGCAGGGCCATGCCCCAAGTCGAGAGGGATCGCATCATGGGCGCGAGTATGCGGCGATCCGGCGTAGCGAAACAAGCATGGGCGCAGCCGAACGGCGAACCCCGCGCCAATCGCTGCTTGCGCTGCATCGCGCGCCTGCGGTTAAACTCGCCGCACGGGGGCGTGAGACCTTCGGCTGGAAACGCCAACGGATTGCGAAAGGGTGGCCTGGGTGCGCCTGCTGATCGTCGAGGACAACCGGACACTTGCCGACGGCCTGACGCAGATGCTGCGCGGGGCGGGGTATGCGGTCGATGCCGTGCATGAAGGCGAGGACGCGGAGGCGGCGCTTGCGACCGATGCCTTCGATCTGGTGCTGCTCGATCTGTCGCTGCCCGACACCGACGGGATGACGCTGTTGCGCACGATTCGGTCGCGTGGCCTGCCTTGCGCGGTGCTGGTGCTCACCGCGCGCGGCGCGCTTGACGAGCGGATCAAGGGCCTCGATCTCGGCGCCGACGACTACATGACCAAGCCTTTCGAGTTCGGCGAGCTGGAAGCGCGTATCCGTGCGGTGCTGCGCCGGCATGCCGGTGCCCGGGGCGGCCGCCTCGAATGCGGCCGTCTTGTCTTCGACCTGACCGAGCGCATCGCAACGGTGGACGGCAAGCCGCTCGACCTGACGGCGCGGGAACTGAGTGTGCTGCAGATCCTTGTTCAGCGTCCGGAAAGGGTCGTGTCCAAGCAGCATATCAGCGAGCGACTGAGCGAGTTCGACGCCGATCTCTCCGACAATGCGGTCGAACAGTATATCTCGCGTCTGCGCAAGCGGCTGGAGCCCTGCGGCCTCAGGATCCGTACCGCGCGCGGGCTTGGCTATGCGCTCGAGGCGACCGACGGGCATGGCTGAGCCGCCGCCGGAACAGGAGGTCGGGGTCCGCGACGCGCGTGCTCGCCGCCGCCGCGGTCCGCGCTCGCTCTCCGGCCGCCTGCTGGTCTGGCTGCTTGCTCCGCTGAGCCTGCTCGCGGTCTTCGATCTGTTCGACACTTACCGCGAGGCGCGGGAGACGGTGAATACCGTGCTCGACCGCGTGTTGACCGGCTCGGCCCTGGCGATCGCCGAGCGCGTGGCCGTCGGCAATGACGGTGCGATCGAGATCGACGTGCCTTACGTCGCCCTGGAAATGCTGACCAGCGCGGCGGAGGACCGGGTCTTCTACCGTGTCGAGGGGCCTCCGGGAACCTTCGTCACCGGCTACCGAAACCTGCCGGTGCCCGAAGCGGGCGAGGCGGCGCAGATCGCCCATCAGCCGCGGTTTGCCGATGCGGTCTTTCGCGGCGAACCGATCCGCATGGTGATCCTCACGGGAGCCGCCTCCTCCGGCAACAGTTCGATCGCCTATCGGGTTGCGGTGGCGGAGACGACCACCGCGCGCCGCGACCTTGCCCGCGACGTGCTTCTGAATTCGGCCGCCCGGCAGGTGCTGCTGATTGCCATCGCGGCCGTCGCCGTCCTGCTCGGCATTCGCCGCGGCCTGCGTCCGCTGGCGCGGCTCGAGGAGGCGCTCGACCGCCGCAGCCCGGACGACCTGCGTCCGATCCGTCATTCGGTGCCGCGCGAGGTCGACCGGCTCGTCGGTGCAATCAACGGGTTCATGGCCAGGTTGTCGGATTCGTTGGCAGCGCTTCGGCGCTTCACCGGCAACGCCTCGCACCAGATCAGGACACCGCTCACGATCATCCGCACGCAGATCGAGCTTGCCCGCCGGGCCGAGGGGCGCGACGCGATGCTGACGGCCCTGAGGACGGCCGACCTGGCCGTGGCGCAGAGCGAACGCACGCTTGCCCAGCTTTTGCTGCTCGCGCGGGTCGACGAGGTCTCGGTCGACCGGCCCGGCGGGGAAAGCGTCGATCTGGCCCGGTTGGCGCGCAGGATGGCGGCCGAGATGGAGCCTGTCGCGGCGCGTTCGGGTCTCGACCTCGGCTATGAGGGGCCGGCTGCCGGCACCGTCGGTCCGGCCGTGCGCGGCAACGGCATGCTGATCGGCGAAATGCTGCGCAACCTGATCGAGAACGCGATCGCCTATGCCGGTCCGGGACATTCGGCCACGGTGCGCGTCGAGCCCCGGGGAGGAGGTGCCGTTCTCGAGGTGGAGGATGACGGCCCCGGCATCCGTCCCGCGGACCGGTCGCGGGCGGTCAAGCGGTTCGAACGGCTGTCGTCGCAGGGGGATGCGGATGGCGCCGGACTTGGTCTTGCCATTGTTGCGGAGATCGCCGCGCTGGCGGGGGGGCGGCTTGAACTGTCCGAAGGCGGCACCGGCCGCGGGCTGCGAGTGCGCATCACACTGCCGGCGGCGCCGGATCAGACGCCGTCATAGGTCCAGCGATGGGCCGGCGGCGTCGGTCCCTTGTTGCGGCCGCCCTGGCAGGTCTGCTCCCACGCATGGGCGAGAATGCCGACCGATCGGGACAGGCAGAAAAAGCCGCGTGCCAGGGGTGCCGGGCAGCCCAGTTCGGCGAATATGACGGCAGTGGCCCCGTCGATGTTCATGGGCACGGGTTTGCCTTTTTCCTTGGCCAGATGCGCTTCGACCGCTCGGCCGATCGCGGCGAACCGGCCGGAGACCGAGCCGGTTGCCGCAGCTTCGTCGACAAGGCCGAGAAGCCGTGGCGCGCGCGGGTCGACCGGCTTGTGGAAGCGGTGGCCGAAGCCGGAGATGAACTTGCCCCTCATCGCGCGAAACGCTTCAAGGCCCCGGCTTGTGGCCTCTTCCAGCCCGGCGGTCTGCGTGCGCGCATCGATGTCCTGGTAGAGCGCCACGGCCTGCTCACCGGCTCCACCATGGACGTCGCCGAGCATGTTGACCCCGGTCGCCATGGCGTTGTTGAGACCGACGCCGCAGGTGGCGGCCATGCGTGCGGCGGCGATCGAGGGTGCCTGCGGCCCGTGATCGACAGCGGCGACGAGAGCGGCCTCGAAAAGGCGGGCGCGACCCGCATCGAGCGGTGTGCCCATCACCATGTGCCAGATCATCTGCGGGAATGAGAGCGTGCCGATCAGCTCTTCCACCGGATGGCCGCGGAAGGCGATCCGGCCCGGTTCCATGTCGATGATGGATGTGTGCCACCAGTCGGCGACCGGGTCCGTGTCCCTGCTTTCGCTCATATCGCGCCTTCCCGTCGCAGCCGCTCGATTTCCTCGGCGGTGATGCCAAGCTCTTCCAGAATATCGACCGTGTCGCGCCCCAGCACCGGCGGCGGCGTGTCGACGGACGGCGGCGTGCCATTGACCTTGATGCCGGTGCGGACCGTGCGGATGGGCCGGCCGACCCCCGGCACCTCCTCGAACTCGGCAATCATGCCGCGCCCGGCCACTTGCGGATGGGCGAGCGTCTCGGGAACCGTGAGGATCTCGCCGGCCGGGATCCCGCGCCGGCTGAGCCGCGCGACCCAGTCGGCGGCATCGCGGGCGGCAAGGCTCCTCTCGATCTCGGCGCGCAGGGCATGGCGGTTTGTCTTGCGCGTTTCGCGGGTGGCGTAATCGGGATCGGCAAGCAGGTCCGGACGCTCCAGCTCCTCGCACAGCAATCGCCATTGTTCGTCCTTGTTGGCGGCGATGTTGAGCGCGGCATCGCGCGCCCGGAACGCTCCGGAGGGCGCGGAAGTCGTGTTCTCGTTGCCATGGGCGGCCGGGCGCTGGCCGGCGATCATCCAGTTGGAAACGACCCAGCCCATCGTTGCGAGCGTTGCCTCCAGCATCGATATGTCGAGAAAGACCGGCTTCTCGCGCGGTCCGGCAAGACTGGCGCAGATGGCGAAAGCGGCGGTCATGCCGCCGATCGTGTCGGAGACCGGATAACCGACACGCAACGGCGCCGTTTCGGCATCGCCGGTGACCGACATGACGCCGGACAGTCCCTGTACGATCTGGTCATAGGCGGGCATGGACCGCATCGGCCCGTCCTGGCCAAATCCCGATATCGCGCAATAGACGAGCCGTGGATTGAGAGGCGCAAGGTCGTCGAAGCCGACGCCGAGGCGATCCATCACACCGGGTCTGAAATTCTCGACAACCACGTCGGCCGTGGCGGTCAGCCGCTTCAGCAGATCCACGCCGCTCGGGTTTTTCAGGTTGAGCGTCAGGCTTTTCTTGCCGGCGTTCTGGGCCAGGAAGGAGACGCCCATGTCCGCGGCGTTGAGTTCCGGGTCGGCGCCGAGCTGGCGCGCAAGATCGCCGCGTCCCGGTACTTCGATCTTGATTACCTCGGCGCCGAAATGCGCAAGCTGATGGCAGCAGAACGGCCCGGACAGCACATTCGTCAGGTCAAGCACGCGGATGCCGGAGAGTGGAGTGGGGGGCGAAGCGTCCATGAAGCGCCTTTCGGTTCGCCGCGCCGACTGGGGCAAGCCGGCCTGTCAGGCCTGGCGTGCGTCGCGCGCGGAACGCTTTCCGCTATAGCGCTCCTTCATCCAGTGGCCAAGCTTCGCGACTTCCCCTTCCGAAAGTCGAAGGCCGAGTTTGCTGCGTCGCCACAAGACGTCTTCGGCCTCGCGCGCCCATTCGTGGTCCATCATGTGGGTCACTTCGCGGGCGAAGAGGCCGCCGCCGAAATGCTCGCCCAGGTCTTCCGGCGTGGCGACGCCTTCAAGGATCGCATGCGCCTGGGTGCCGTAGTTGCGCGCGAGGCGTTCGACAAGTCCGGCGGGCAGCGCCTCGCGCCCCTTCGCCAGGGAGCGTGTCAGCTCCGCCAGGCCCTCGGTCGGGAAGTCGCCGCCTGGAAGTGCGGCCTTTGCCGTCCAGGCCGGACCGCCGCCGCCGATCGCGTCTTCGATCTGCTCCATGACGGAAAGGGCGAGGCGGCGATAGGTGGTGATCTTGCCGCCGAAAATGTTGATCAGGGGCGCTTCGCTCCCCTTGCCTCCGTTGTCGAGCCGCAACACGTAGTCGCGGGTCGCCTCCTGGGCCTTCGAGGCGCCGTCGTCGAAGAGCGGGCGCACGCCGGAATAGGTCCACACCACGTCGCTTCGGGGGATCGGCTGACGGAAATACTCACTGGCGGCATCCGCCAGGTAGACGATTTCCTCTTCTGTCGCCGCCACGTCGGCCGGATCGCCGTCGTAGTCGCGGTCGGTCGTGCCGATCAGGGTGAAATCCTGCTCGTAGGGAATGGCGAAGATGATGCGCCCGTCGGCATTCTGGAAGATATAGGCGCGGTCGTGCTCGAACAGCTTGCGAACGACAATGTGGCTGCCTTGAACCAGCCGGACATTGTGGGCGTCGTTGCGCTTCAGGGCGCCCTCCAGCAACCGGTCGACCCAGGGGCCGGCCGCATTGACGAGGAGGCGCGCGCTCACCTCTCGCATGGAGTTGTCCTGCGTGTCCTGAAGGGTCGCGCGCCAGAGCCCGTCGACGCGCTCGGCCGAGACAACCTTCGTGCGGGTGTTGATCTGCGCGCCGCGGGCGTGCGCGTCGCGGGCGTTGAGAACCACCAGCCGGGCATCGTCGACCCAGCAGTCGGAATATTCGAAGGCGGTGGAGAAACCGTCCTTGAGAGGGGCTCCGGCCGAATCGTGGCGCAGATCGAGCGTGCGGGTGCCCGGCAGCAGTTTGCGGCCGCCCAGATGGTCATAGAGGAAGAGCCCGAGCCGAAGCATCCAGCGCGGCCTGAGCCCTTTCTGGTGCGGCAGCACGAAGCGCAGCGGGCGGATGATGTGCGGCGCGTTTGCCCATAGCAGCTCGCGTTCGCTCAGGGCCTCGCGCACAAGCCGGAATTCGTAATGCTCGAGATAGCGCAAGCCGCCATGAACGAGCTTTGTCGACCAGGACGATGTGCCGCTGGCAAGGTCGTTCATCTCCGCCAGGCAAACCGAATAGCCTCGGCCGACGGCGTCGCGTGCGATGCCGCAACCATTGATGCCGCCCCCCACGATCAGGATGTCGAAGTCGCTGCGTTTTCGTGGCTCGTTCATTCCATGTGGCCTCCCGGCCCGTCTTCCAATGCCGCCGCGGCGGTCTCCGTGGCACCCTCTCCGGCCACCTCGACACGCACGCCATGCTCCCGGCAGATGTCGAGCACTGGCCCGGGCGGCATCTTGTCGGTGACGAAAATGTCGATCTGCGACATATGGGCGATCCGCACCGGGGCGCTGCGCTCGAACTTCATGCTGTCGGCGACCAGGATGGTCTGCCTGGCATGGGTGATGATCTCGCGGGCCACGCGCACCTCGCGGAAGTCGTAGTCGAAGATGGTTCCGTCCGCGTCGATCGCGGAGGCGCCGATCAGCGCGTAGTCCACCTTGAACTGGCGAATGAAGTCGGCCGTCGCCTCGCCGACAATGCCACCGTCCGAGGGGCGCACCTGTCCGCCGGCGATGATCACCTCGATCGCTGGAGCGGCACGCAGGATATTGGCGACATTGATATTGTTGGTGATCGCCATGATCCCGTCATGCTGGCGCAGGGCGCGTGCGACCTGCTCCGTCGTCGTGCCGATGTTCAGCATGATCGAGGCGTTGTCGGGGATCAGTCCGGCGGCCCTCAGCCCGATGCGACGTTTTTCGTCGGCGGCAAGCTGGCGCCGCGCGTCATAGGCATAGTTGGCGATCCCCGACGGCAGCACCGCGCCGCCATGGACCCGCTGCAACATGCCGCGTTCGCACAGTTCGTTGAGGTCTTTCCGGATTGTCTGGGGGGTGACGTCGAACTCGTGCGCCAGCCCGTCCACGTCGACCCGGCCAGCGCGTCGCGCGCGGTCGAGAATCTCTGTTTGGCGAGGGGTAACCGGCTCCATCTACCGGCCTTTCGTTTTTTTTCGATATTCTTGATTGTTTTGCATCGATTTCGTTCGCAGGTGCAGTAAGGCGCTAGGAACAGCCAGATTTTGCCTCGATTGGGTAAAAAATGGCAAGCGGATTTTCGGGTTGACGTTCGCTTTTTTTCGTTTGATAGTCAAGCCGCAGCAATGCAAGGGAGGACTTCACATGCGACATAAGATGCTGGCGGCCGTTGCGGCCGTCGCGCTTCTTGCCGGTTCGGGTGCGGCGTTTGCCGGCCCCGAGGAAGCCAAGAAGTGGATTGATAGCGAGTTTCAACCCTCCGCGCTGACAAAGGATCAGCAAATGGAGGAAATGAACTGGTTCATCAAGGCAGCCGAGCCGTTCAGCGGGATGGAGATCAACGTCCTGTCGGAAGGCATTCCGACACATGACTATGAATCGCGCGTTCTGACCAAGGCCTTCGAGGAAATCACCGGCATCAAGGTCAACCACCAGATTCTCGGCGAGGGCGAGGTGGTGCAAGCGGTTCAGACGCAGATGCAGACGAACCGCAATCTCTACGACGCCTATGTCAACGATTCCGATCTCATCGGCACGCATTCGCGCCTCCAGCAGGCGGTCAACCTGACCAAGTGGATGGCGGGCGAGGCCAAGGATGTCACGTCGCCGACGCTCGATCTCGACGACTTCATGGGACTGAGCTTCACCACCGGGCCGGATGGCGATCTCTACCAGCTTCCCGACCAGCAGTTTGCGAACCTCTACTGGTTCCGCAAGGACTGGTTCGACCGGGAAGACCTGAAGGAGCAGTTCAAGGCGAAGTACGGTTACGATCTCGGCGTTCCGATCAACTGGTCGGCCTATGAGGACATCGCCGAATTCTTCTCCGAGGACGTCAAGGAAATCGACGGCGTTCGCATCTACGGCCACATGGACTACGGCAAGCGTGCCCCGGATCTCGGCTGGCGCATGACCGATGCCTGGCTGTCGATGGCCGGTGCCGGCAGCAAGGGCCTGCCGAATGGCCGTCCCATCGACGAATGGGGCATCCGCATGGAAGAGGGGTCGTGCAATCCGTCCGGTGCCTCGGTTGCGCGCGGCGGGGCGACCAATGGCCCGGCGGCGGTCTACGCAATCGCCAAGTGGGACGAATGGCTGCGCAAATACGCGCCTCCGGGTGCGGCGGACTACGACTTCTACCAGTCGCTTCCCGCGCTCAGCCAGGGCAATGTCGCCCAGCAGATCTTCTGGTACACGGCGTTCCTCGCCGACATGGTCAAGCCCAAGTCGGAAGGCAACAACACCGTGGATGACGGGGGAACGCCGCTGTGGCGTGCCGCTCCGAGCCCGCACGGTCCCTATTGGGAAGAGGGCCAGAAGGTCGGGTACCAGGATGTCGGATCCTGGACGATCCTGAAATCCACGCCGACCGACCGGGCCAAGGCCGCATGGCTCTATGCCCAGTTCGTCACCTCCAAGACCGTCGACCTGAAGAAGAGCCATCTTGGCCTGACCTTCGCCCGCGACAGCTCGGTCCGGCACGAGTCCTTCACCGAACGTGCCCCCAAGCTTGGCGGTGTCGTCGAGTTCTACCGCTCGCCCGCGCGCGACCAGTGGACCCCGACCGGTGTCAACGTTCCCGATTACCCGAAGCTTGCCCAGCTCTGGTGGCAGCAGATCGGTGACGTGAACTCTGGCGCCTTCACGCCGCAGGAGGCGATGGACCGCCTCGCCGGCGAGATGGACACCATCATGGCCCGCATGCAGCGCGCCGACGAGGCGAGCAACACCTATGGTGGTTGCGGACCGCGCCTGAACGAGCCGAAGGATCCGTCCGAGTGGCTCGGCAAGGGCGGCGCCAAGGCGAAGCTGGAGAACGAGAAGCCCAAGGGCGAGACCATCAACTACGATGAGCTCGTCAAGCAGTGGGCCTCCAACTGACCGCGGCTTTCCGCGACTGAGTGGCCCGGGGGCGACCCCGGGTCCATCTTCCGGAAAGAGGCGATCGCGCCGGCATGCACCGTTTCGGGCATGCAAGTGTCCGCTCCCGGCCGTTGGCGGGACGCGGGAGAGTTTCGTCCGCCGTCGCACGAACCGGCGCGGCACGCGAACCGCTTTCCGGGCACGATCATCGTCACATCCAAAAAGGGCGGCCGACAGATGTCCCTTGAACTGAGGCGCGTGAGCCTGCGCGCTGGCGCCGAGACCCATATCCACGCGACCGACCTCGTGTGCGAACCGGGCAGCTTCAACATCCTGCTCGGCACCACGCTTGCCGGCAAGACCACGTTGATGAAACTGATGGCCGGCCTCGAACGCCCCACCTCCGGCGAGGTCTGGTTCTCGGGCAGGAACGTGACGGGTGTTTCCGTGCGCCATCGCAACGTCTCGATGGTCTATCAGCAGTTCATCAACTACCCGAACATGTCCGTCTACGACAACATCGCCTCGCCGCTGCGCGTCGCGCGGGTCGCGGAAGACGAGATCAAGCGCCGTGTCGGGACCATGGCCGAGCTGCTCAAGCTCTCGCCGATGCTGCAGCGACGGCCGTCCGAACTCTCCGGCGGCCAGCAGCAGCGCACGGCGATGGCCCGGGCCCTGGTCAAGGACGCGGACCTCGTCCTGCTCGACGAACCGCTCGCCAATCTCGACTTCAAGCTGCGCGAGGAGTTGCGCGACGAGTTGCCCCGCCTGTTCTCCAACCGCGACTGCATTGTGGTTTATGCGACGACCGAGCCGGTCGAGGCTCTGCTCTTCGGTGGCCAGACCGCCTGTCTTTTCGAAGGGCGCGTCACGCAGTTCGGAGCGACAGGCGACATCTACAGGAACCCGCTGGACCTGACGAGCGCGCAGGTCTTTTCCGACCCGCCGATCAATGTCGCGGCGGTCACCAAGACGGGCGACAGGTTCCGTCTTGCCGTCGGAGAGGACTTCGCGGTTCCGGCTGCCTATACCGGGCTCGCCGATGGTGCCTACACGATCGGTGTGCGGCCGCACCATGTGGCGCCGGCACCGCAAGGCGATATGGCGGTTGCTGTGGATGGCGAGGTTCTGGTGACGGAACTCTCCGGTTCGGAAAGCATCATTCATTTCGTCGTGCAAGGCCAGACGTGGGTCTCGCAGTCGCATGGCATCCACCCGTTCGAGGTGGGCACGCGGCAGCGCCTCTATGCCGACATGGCCAAGGCGATGGTCTTCGATGCGGACGGCCGGCGCATCGTGGCCTAGGGAGAAGCGGACATGGCGAAAATCCTACTCGATACCCTGCGTCACGCCTATGTGGCCGATCCGGCTTCCGAAAGCGATTGGGCACTCAAGGAGCTCAATCTCGAATGGGAGGACGGCGGTGCCTATGCCTTGCTCGGCCCTTCCGGCTGCGGCAAGACCACGCTGTTGTCGATCATTTCCGGCCTGCTGCGGCCAAGCCGGGGACGGGTGCTGTTCGACGGGCGCGACGTCACCGACCTGCCGCCGGACGAGCGTCACATCGCACAGGTTTTCCAGTTCCCGGTCGTCTACGACACCATGACGGTCTACGACAATCTCGCCTTCCCGCTGCGCAATCGCGGCGTCGACGAGGCGCATGTCGACAACCGTGTGCGCGAGATCGCCGAGATGATCGACCTGACGCATATGCTGGCCAACCGAGCCGCCGGATTGACGGCGGACGGCAAGCAGAAGATCTCGCTGGGCCGGGGTCTTGTGCGCTCGGATGTCAACGCAATCATGTTCGACGAGCCGCTGACCGTCATCGACCCGCATCTGAAGTGGCAGCTCCGCTCGAAGCTGAAGGAACTGCACCAGCGGGTGCGTACCACCATGATCTACGTGACTCATGACCAGACCGAGGCGCTGACCTTCGCCGACAAGGTGGTCGTCATGAACCAGGGCGAGGTCGTGCAGATCGGCACGCCGGTCGAGCTTTTCGAGCGGCCGCAGCACACGTTTGTCGGCCATTTCATCGGCTCGCCAGGCATGAACGTCCTGCCGTGCGATGCTTCGAACGGCGGCGCCCGGGTCAATGGCGTGGCCCTGCAAACGACATCCGGGGGCGATCTGGCCGCTGCTGCCGGCAGGCTGGAGGTCGGGGTTCGCCCCGAATTCGTGACCTTCGCGGACAAGGGCGAAAACGGTGTCCTTCCGGCACGGGTCGTGAAGGTCAGCGACGCGGGACGCTATCGCATCGTCGAGGCGCAGGCCGCAGACCATGCGATCAAGCTGCTGGTGCCCGAAGGTGCCGACATTCCGGGCGAGGCGACCGCCCTGCGCTTCGATCCGGAGCGGACCGCCGTCTATCGCGACGGCTGGATCGTGGCCTGAGGGGGAGAGCGAGATGAACAAGACACACGATAACAGGGCCTGGTTCTTCGTCCTTCCGGTGGTGGCGCTTGTCGCCTTCAACGCCATCATTCCGCTGATGACGGTGGTCAACTATTCGGTCCAGGAAACCTTCGGCGACAACGTGTTCTTCTGGGCGGGCGTGACCTGGTTCGAGCAGATCCTGCGCTCCCCGCGGTTCCATGACGCGCTGACCCGGCAGCTTATCTTCACTTTCACGATCCTCCTCATCGAGGTGCCGCTCGGGGTCGCCATCGCGCTGACCATGCCGCGCAAGGGGCCCTGGGTTCCCGTCTGCCTGGTGCTGATGGCCCTGCCGCTGCTGATCCCGTGGAACGTGGTCGGTGCGATGTGGAACATCTTTGCCCTGCCCGATATCGGGCTTCTGGGTCGCAGCCTCAACGCGCTCGGTTTTGACTATAATTTCACCCGCCAGCCGGGAGACGCCTGGTTCACGCTGATCCTGATGGATGTCTGGCACTGGACCTCGCTTGTGGTCCTGCTTGCCTATGCCGGCCTCGTTTCGATTCCGGACGCCTATTACCAGGCGGCCAAGATCGACGGCGCAAGGCCCTTCGCCATCTTCCGCTATATCCAGTTGCCGAAGATGAAGCGGGTTCTGACGATCGCGGTGCTGCTGCGCTTCATGGACAGCTTCATGATCTACACGGAGCTTTCGGTCCTCACCGGTGGCGGGCCGGGCAATGCGACGACGCTGCTGTCGATCGATCTGGTCAAGATCGCGCTCGGCCAGTTCGACCTGGGGCCAGCCGCGGCCATGTCGCTCATCTACTTCCTCATCATCCTGTTGCTCAGCTGGGTGTTCTACACCCTGATGATGCGCAATGAGCAGCAGTGACGGAGACCGACCGATGAAACGCATGACCCGCCTCGTCCCGGCGCTCTACATCCTCTTCCTGATGTTGCCGATCTACTGGCTCGTCAACATGTCGTTCAAGACGACCAACGAGATTCTCGGTTCCTTCACGCTGTTCCCGAAACAGTTCACGATCGAGAACTATGTGACGATCTTCACCGATCCGACCTGGTACATGGGATATGTCAACTCGCTGACCTATGTGTTGATCAACACGGCGATCTCGGTCGTGGTGGCGTTGCCCGCAGCTTACGCCTTCTCGCGTTATCGCTTTCTCGGCGACAAGCACCTGTTCTTCTGGCTGCTGACCAACCGGATGGCGCCGCCGGCGGTTTTCGCCCTGCCCTTCTTCCAGCTCTATTCGGCCATCGGCCTGTTCGACACGCCGGTTGCCGTGGCTCTGGCCCATACGCTGTTCAACATTCCGCTCGCGGTCTGGATCCTTGAAGGCTTCATGTCCGGCGTGCCGAAGGAGCTCGACGAAACCGCCTATGTGGACGGTCACTCGTTCTGGTCGTTCTTCCTGAAGATCTTCGTGCCGACCATCGCCGCCGGCATCGGCGTCGCGGCGTTCTTCTGCTTCATGTTCTCCTGGGTGGAACTGCTCCTGGCGAAGACGCTGACCTCCGTCGCGGCGAAACCGATCGCGGCGACGATGACGCGAACGGCGAGTACGTCCGGCTATGAGCTGGGGCTTCTCGCCGCGGCGGGAACGCTGACCATCATCCCCGGCGCCTTCGTCATCTATTTCGTTCGCAACTACATCGCCAAGGGCTTCGCGCTCGGCCGCGTCTAGGCGGCTCGTCTGGGAGACATGTCATGGGACTGAGCTGGATGGCCTGGACCGGGCCGACCGCCGCCTTCTTCATCTTCGTCGCGCTGTGCTTTGCCGCGATGTCCGTGTGGGAATACGTCGCCCCTGGCGGCGGTCCGCGTCACGGGGTACTCGGGCTCGACACGACACGCGGGGACCGGTTGTTCATCTCGCTGCTCGGCAGCGCGTTCATTTTCCTTGCATGGCTGGGGCTCGTCGGAACGCCGCTCTGGGCACCGCTCGCGATTGCGATCGTCTATGCCGGTTGCGTCTTCCGCTGGGTTTAGGGCGGGCTTGCCTGATCCGGCGACTCCCGGGATTGTTACCGGGAGGTAAACGGTCCGGGGCAGACGGGATGATTGGCGGGAAAGTGATGCGGGACGCGGGCGGATTGCGAGCGGCAGGGACCTGCCTCGGCCTTGCATTCGCCGCGCTCGCCTGTGCGGTTGATGCGCCTGCGGCGCGGGCCGACGGATGGCAAAGCGGTGCGCAGGTCGCCAGCATCTGCCGGGCCGATCCGCGAGCCAACGCCGTCGCGGTGACGTTCTGCCTTGGTTATCTTCAGGGAACGCTGGACGCCTTCTTGCTGGGGCGCGCCAATTGCATCCCGCCCGGCATCGATGCCAACGGCCTTCGCCAGGTCGTGATCGAGCATCTCGAAAAGCATCCCGAGCGTGTGTCGGCCAGCGGCCCGATGCTTGTCTATGATGCGTTCAGGGCCGCCTGGCCCGCATGCGCCCAGATGCCGGCCTATAGCCGCTGATGCCGCTGCGATCAGGCGGTGCCATGTCTGAAACGAAAAAGCGCCGGAGGATCCGGCGCTTTTTCGTTTCGTCAACGCGATGTCGGCGTGTCAGGCGACGGCCCTTGCCAGCGCGCATTGCGACCACAGTGCCTCAAGCGAGCGCACAAGGCGGTCGATGTCGCCGTCGCCATGCAGCGGCGAGGGGGTGATGCGCAGCCGCTCCAGCCCCTTGGGCACGGTCGGATAGTTGATCGGCTGGATGTAGATCCCGTAGGTGTCGAGCAGGACGTCGGAGAGCATCTTGCACTTCACCGGGTCCTTGACCATCACCGGGACGATATGGCTCGGGTTGACCATGTGCGGGATACCGGCCGCATCGAGCTTGCGCCGCAATGTGGCGACGCGCTCGCGGTGACGGGCACGCAACTGCTCGCCTTCCGCCGACTTCAGGTGGCGGATCGAGGCGCGCGCGCCGGCAGCCAGCGCCGGTGGCAGGGCGGTGGTGAAGATGAAGCCCGAGGCGAAGGAGCGCACGAAGTCGCAAAGCGCCGCGGAGGCGGCGATATAGCCGCCCATCACGCCGAAGGCCTTGCCGAGCGTGCCCTCGATCACCGTCAGCCGGTCCATCAGCCCTTCACGCTCGGCGATGCCGCCACCGCGCGGGCCGTAAAGGCCGACGGCATGGACCTCGTCGAGATAGGTCATGGCGCCGTATTTCTCGGCAACGTCGCAGATCTCCCGGATCGGCGCGATGTCGCCATCCATGGAGTAGACGCTCTCGAAGGCGACGAGCTTGGGACGGCCCGGTTCGATCTCGGCGAGCTGGCGCTCCAGATCGGCGACGTCGTTGTGTTTCCAGATACGCTTTTCGGCACGCGAATGCCGGATGCCCTCGATCATCGAGGCATGGTTGAGCGCATCGGACAGCACCACGCAACCCGGCAGGTGCGCGGCGATGGTTCCAAGCGCCGCCCAGTTGGAAACGTAGCCGGAGGTAAACAGAAGGGCGGCTTCCTTGCCGTGCAGGTCGGCAAGTTCCTGCTCGAGCAGGACATGATAGTGGTTGGTGCCCGAGATGTTGCGCGTGCCGCCCGCTCCCGCGCCGCAGCGGTCGATGGCTTCATGCATCGCGTCGGTCACGATCGGGCTCTGGCCCATGCCCAGATAGTCGTTCGAGCACCACACGGCGACCTCGTGGGTCCCGTCCTGTGTATAGCGGGTCGCCTTTGGAAAGCTTCCGGAATGACGCTCCAGATCCGCGAAAACCCGGTACCGACCTTCTGTATGCAGCCCTTCGATCTCGCGTCGAAAGAAGCTCTCGTAATCCATTCCGGCCTCCGGGACCTCTTGCTACCACCCTGGCGAAGATTGTCCGCCGATTCCCGCGTGCATTCAAACGCTCGCACTTTAGTCTCGTTCCAGTCTATAGCCCATATACATGGTCAAGGTGAATTGGGAATATCCCTGAAGGGTCGTTTCGACGCAGGCGCGCCGGATCGCGGGCCGGCCGACGCGCTCGGAAGTTCGGTATTGTGGCGTCGACGCAAGGGAACTGCGGAAAACGCCGCCGTCCCGGCTTCCGCCTTGCGCTCGGGCAACGGCTTCGCCATAACCCGCCAAACGCGGTACAACTCTGCCGCGCGCGGTACGGGAAAGGCCCGGCCGCGTTCAACCCGAGGTCCAAACTGGGGGACAGTTTCTTGAATCAGTTCCAGCCGCGCGTATTCTCCGGCGTACAGCCCACCGGCAATCTCCATCTTGGCAACTATCTCGGCGCGATCTCGCGTTTCGTGCCGCTGCAGGACGAGATGCCGGCGATCTATTGCGTCGTCGACCTGCATGCGATCACCGTCAATCACGATCCCGCGCTCCTCGCCGGGACGACGCGCGAGGTGACCGCCGCCTATCTGGCCGCAGGCATCGACCCGAAGAAGGCGATCATCTTCAACCAGAGCCAGGTCCGGGAGCATGCCGAGCTTGCCTGGATTTTCAACTGCATCGCGCGCATCGGCTGGCTCAGCCGCATGACCCAGTTCAAGGAAAAGGCGGGCAAGAACCGGGAGAATGCCTCGGTCGGCCTGTTCGCCTATCCGACGCTGATGGCGGCCGACATCCTGGCCTATCGCGCCACGCATGTGCCGGTGGGCGACGACCAGAAGCAGCACCTGGAACTGACCCGCGACATCGCGCAGAAGTTCAACAACGACTTCGCCGATCGCATCAAGGAGCTCGGCCTCGGCATTCCCAACCCGACGCCGAGCCCGGAACTGCCGGACGAGCTGTTCTTCCCGCTGACCGAGCCGATGATCGCCGGGCCCGCGACCCGCATCATGAGCCTGCGCGACGGCACCAAGAAGATGTCGAAGTCGGACCCGTCGGACCTGTCGCGCATCAACCTGCGCGATTCGGCCGAGGAGATCGCCAAGAAGATCCGCAAGGCCAAGACCGATCCGGAGCCGCTTCCGAGCGAGATGGACGGCCTTGCTGAGCGTCCCGAGGCGGCCAACCTCGTCGGCATCTATGCCGCGCTGTCGGGCAAGTCGAAGGACGCTGTGCTGTCGGAGTTCGCCGGCCAGCCCTTCTCGATCTTCAAGCCGGCACTCGCCGATCTTGCGGTCGACAAGCTGTCGCCGATGACCGGCGAGATGAACCGCCTGCTCGACGACCCCGGCCATATCGATGCGGTGCTGCGCGACGGCGCCGGTCGCGCTTCGGAGATCGCCGGCCCGGTGCTGCGCGATGCCCGTCGCATCATGGGCTTCCTGGAAGGCCGCTGAGCAAAGCGCGGACATCGCGACAGCAAGTGAAGGAAAAGGGCCGTGCCGGATCTCCGGTACGGCCCTTGCCACATGCGGACATGCAGGGTTAGTGTTCTTTTGGAACAAAGACGGAACGAATTTGCAAGCGGACGCCCGAGGCCATGATCACCAACCGCATTCTGCTGGACGACCCGCTGACTGACGGACGTCAGTCGGATGCCGCCGCGCGGGTCTGGCGCGGAACGGCGCGGATGCTGCGCGCGGCCGGTTTTGCCTGTGTGGGGGAGCTGACGCTGGCCTCCGGGCGGCGGGCGGACCTGGCGGCGGTCGGACCGAAAGGGGACGTGTGGATCGTCGAGGTCAAATCCTCGCTCGCCGATTTTCGCGCCGACAACAAGTGGCCGGACTACCGAGCCCATTGCGACCGGCTTTTCTTTGCAAGTCATGCCGATGTTCCCGCGGAGGTGTTTCCGCAGGACGCGGGCCTGATCCTGTCCGACGGCTATTTCGCGGAGATCCTGCGATCGGCCCCCGAGCACAGGTTGCCGGCGGCGACGCGCAAGGCGGTGCTGCTCCGCTTTGCCCAGGCCGCGGCCAATCGCTTGCACGATGCGCTGGATCCCGATCTTCGCATCTCCGTTGGCGGTCCGGGCTGAGATCCCGCGTTTTGCCCGTTGCAATCCTCGCCGCCCTTTGCAACTAAACTGGAATTGACGCAGGGGTACTGGGGAACCGGCATGGAAGTTCCGGCGAGAGAAATTGGAGCAGAGCGGACGGATGTGCGGGTTTGCGTGGCTGTGTGCACCTGCGACCGCCACCAGCAGCTCCACAATACGCTGCAGTCCCTTGCGGACCAGAACATCGAGGCAGGGTTTCGGGTGTTCGTCGTCGACAACGGCCGCATCGCGGCCCGTCCCGTGGTCGAGGCGTTCGAAGCCGTGCTCGACATTGTCCATGAGCGGGTGCGCGAGCCGGGGCTGAGTGCCGTCCGCAACCGCGCCCTGCATCTTGCCCGCGAGAGCGGTGCGGACTTCCTTGCCTCCATCGATGATGACGAATGCGCGGACACAGACTGGCTCGCGGCGCATCTTGCGGCTGCCGAACTGAGCGGCGCCGACATCCAGATCGGACCCATCGAGCCGCGGTTTGCGGAAAGGCCGGCCGGCTGGATCGTCGACGGCGGCTTCTTTGCCGAGGCGTGCGAGACGCCGACAACGGCAAACCTGTTCCTGCGCCTGGCCTGCCTGCCACAAAACGAGGGCGACTGGTTCCAGCCCGATTATGCCGTGACGGGGGGCGAGGATCTCGAGTTTCTTGACAGGCTTTCAAGGAACGGCGCGCGTTACGGGACAGTCCTTTCGGCGCGCGTCTACGACATGGTGCCGGCCGAGCGCGCGACCCTGCGCTACATCCTGCGGCGGGGCCTGCGCGACGGCGTCTATCTCGGAAATCGTGCGCGCAAGGAAAACGCCACGCTTGCCGGCGTGGCGGTGGCGGGCCTGCACGAGTTTCTGGCGAAACTCGCCTATTCGGTCAATCACCTGTTCTGGTCGCCGCGTGCCGGCTGGCGTGCGCGGCGTGCCGGCGCCGACCTGGCGGCGGCCGCCGGCATTCTTGTCGGCCTGCTTGGCGTGAAGCCCCGGTTCTACGGACATGGCGAAACGGTGGATTGAGCCCGAAGCCCCGCCGCTGACCTGGCCAACGATCGGCCTCGTTGAACGGGCCCTGCACCCGGCGCGGGTCAGCGCGGGGCGCGCTTGGCCAGGATCCGCTGCAGGGTGCGCCGGTGCATCGACAGCCGCCGGGCCGTTTCCGAAACGTTGCGGTCGCACAGTTCATAGACGCGCTGGATATGCTCCCAGCGCACCCGGTCCGCCGACATCGGGTTCTCCGGCGGCGGCGCCTTTTCCTCGTCGGTCGATGTCAGCGCCGCAAGCACGTCGTCGGCGTCCGCGGGTTTTGCCAGGTAATCGACCGCCCCGAGTTTCACGGCGGTGACGGCGGTGGCGATGTTGCCGTAACCGGTCAGGATCACCACCCTGGCATCGGGCCTGCGGGCACGCACGGCCTCGACCACGTCGAGACCGCTGCCATCCTCAAGCCGCATGTCGACGACGGCGAATTCCGGCGCGGCGATCCTCAGCTTGTCCAGCGCCTCGCGCACGCTGTCCGCGGTTTCGGTGACGAAGCCCCGCTTTTCCATAGCTCTCGCCAGACGCTGCTGAAAAGGCCGGTCGTCATCGACGATCAGCAGGGTTCTCGGTGTCGCGTCTTCTGTCTGTGACCGCTCGTTCATGCCGCCGTCCTGCGTTTTCCCGTATCGGTCCGACTGATGCCGGATCCTGTTCTGCTGTCTTTATATGTGCGTTTGCGCGGGCGGCAAATCCGCGTGGCTGCCTATGTCTGCGGCATTTGCGCCCGCGCCTTCCTGCCACGGGGAGCGGCCGTCGCGGGGCCAGGCCACGCGGACGATGGCGCCGCGCCCGGGGGGGGGACGGTTGCGCAGGCGCAGGTCCGCCCCGGTGCGTTCCAGCAGCGTCTTGGCAATAAAGAAACCCAGCCCCAGGCCCCCGGCAATGTCGCCCTGGCCCGGACGGCCCTCGCGATTGCCTCGTGCCGTGACATAGGGCTCGCCAAGGCGGGTGATCACGTCGGCCGCAAAACCGTTTCCGTCATCGGCGATTTCGATCACGACGCTTGCAGCGGTCCAGCGGGCGGTGATGGTGACAAGGCTGTCGGCGAAGTCGACGGCATTCTCCAGAAGATTGCCGAGCCCGTAATGGATGGCTGGATTGCGCCAGACCAGAGGCTCGGCTCCCTCGCCGCCGGCATCGACCTCGATCCGCGTGCCGAAGGCGCGGGCCGGTTCGATCACCTGTTCGATCAGGTGCGACAGCTTCTCGCCCCGGAAATGGCGGTCGCGGTCGTCGGGCAGCGACGACAGCTTCGAAAGGATGTCGCGGCAACGCTCCGCTTGCGACAGGATCAGTGCCAGATCCTCGCGCAGCGCGTCGGGGGTGGGCAGGTCCCCCGCGGCGCTGTCGAAATCGCGCGCCAGTTCCTTGGCGGTCAGATAGACGGTTGCCAGCGGGGTGCCCAGCTCGTGGGCCGCTGCGGCCGCCAGTCCGTCGAGGGCGTGGAGATGCTGCTCGCGGGCCAGCACAAGCTCGCTCGCGGTCAGGGCGTCGGACAGCTGCCGCGCCTCCTCGGCCACCCGGAAGGCATAGGCGCCCATGAAGGACAGCGAGCAGACCAGCGCGATCCACACGCCCGTCGCATAGACGGGCGGGAGCCGGAACGTCTGGTCATCCGGCCAGGGGAGCGGCAGGTGGAACACGGCGAGCACGGTGGCGATGCCGGCGGCAAGCAAACCCAGATAGACCGTCTTGCGCGCCGAAAGGCCCGTGGCGGACACCATCACGGGGGCCAGGAGCAGGAACGCGAAAGGGTTCCCCAATCCGCCGGTGAGGTAGAGAAGCCCGCCCATCTGGGCAAGGTCGTAGCCGAGCTGCAGTGTGGCCGAGCGTTCCGAAAGCCGCTGCGACTGCGGCGAGCGGACCTTCAGGAAGATGTTGAGCCAGGCGGATGCGGCGACCAGCGCCGCGCAAAGCGACAGCGGCAGGGGATAGGCCAGATAGAAATGCACGAAGAGCAGGGCCGCCGTCTGGCCGGCGATCGCCAGCCACCGCAGCCGCACCAGCGTGTCGAGTTTCAACCGGCGGTGCGGCGAGCCCAGTTCGTGCGTGTCTGTTTCCGGCATCATGTCCTTCAAGGTCCTGTCAGGGCGGCAAGTGCCTGCCCTTGCACCTTGTGGCGCGCCGGACAGGCAACGTCAAATGCCCTGGAAGAGGGGCGCGCGGGTCGCCGCGCGGCCGGGTTACGGCCAATCAGGCCTTGTGCTGCGCCGTCCCGGCATGCTAGCGGAACCTTCGATCCCGCGCGGGGAGCAGGGCCTTTTGCCGGTCCGGCTTGTCCGCGCCAGACATTGCATCACTGCCGAGACAGGATACCGACGAATGAGCGATACCAACGACGCGGCCGCTGGCCAGGGCAACGAAGCCGGCGGTGCGCCGGGCATGAGCATCATCGCCCAGTACATCAAGGACCTGTCCTTCGAGAACCCGAACGCGCCCGGCTCTCTGCAGCCGCAGGAGCAGCCGAAGCTCGACATCAATGTCAATGTCTCGGCCCAGCCGATGGGAGAGAACCAGTTCGAGGTCGTCCTGACGCTCAATGCCAGCGCCAAGACCTCGACGATGGCGGTCTTTGCCATCGAGCTGGTTTACGCCGGCCTGTTCCGCGTTCTCGGCGTGCCGCAGGAGCACCTGCATCCGTTCGTCCTGATCGAGTGCCCGCGCATGCTGTTCCCCTTCGCCCGCAACATCCTTGCCGAGGCCTCGCGCAATGGCGGCTTCCCGCCCTTGATGCTGGACCCGATCGATTTCGCCGCGCTTTACCGGCAGAATGCCGATCAGGCACAGGCGGCGGCCGAGCAGAAGCCGAACTGATCCGACTGCCGGTCATCGATGAAACGAAAAAGCCGCGAACCCTGAGGTTCGCGGCTTTTTTCATGTCTTCAGGGAACGTCCCGCCGGTTCAGGTCGCCTCGCTTGCCGGTCCGCGGCCGCGGTTGGCCATGAAACGGTCGAACTCTTCCTGGTCGCGCGCCCGGCGCAACTCGCGCAGGAAGTCGTCGAACTCGGCCCGCATCCGGTCGAGCCGGGCACGTTCCTCCTCGAGCCGTTCCAGCTCGCGGTTCCTGTAGTCGTCAAACGCCGCATTGCCGGTGTTGCGGGCCATGCCCGTCTCGAAGCCGCGGCGAACGGGATTTGCGTCCCACTGCGCGCGTGCTTCGCGGGCAAGACCGGGAAGCCGGTCGCCCCACAGGATATAGGCGAGCATCGCCAGTCCCAGTGGCCAGAAGACGACAAAGCCGAGAACCATCAGTGCGATGGTCACGGGAGACCAGCCGGGCCGGATGGCGGGTCGGCACGCGGCCCCGGCGGTTTGGGTAGTGGATCCGTAGCTCATCTGCGCTCCTCTCTCACGTACTTCAACAGCGGAAATGTGGGAACGGGCTCGCCCGCGTTCAAGAAAAACGCGGAAACCGGGCCGCTGGCGGGGCTCTGGGATGTCTGGAGGATCGGTCACTGTGAGGAGTTTCGGCGACGTCCGTGTGACGAAGCCGGCTGGTTCTGGCTGTTTTTCGGGTTTTCGGCTGTTGGATTGGGGCGGCTTGAGGGGCGCCTTGGTTGGGTTTGGGTGTGGTGTGGATAGTTTAGTATGTTGATATTGTTTGCGTTTGTGGTTTGTCGGGGGTTGTTTTTGCACAGGGGTGTTTTGGATTTTGGGTGAATTTTCGAGTTGTGCGATTTTTTTTGGGAATGG
>NZ_JASHIK010000003.1:110000-282149 GCF_030733745.1 Stappia sp. MMSF_3263
CTTCACGGCCACGCTCGTTTCCAGCGTCGTCGGCGGGATCATCGTGCTCTATGCTTTCGGCATTCCCGGCATCGCCATCATGGCGGAGACCTCGCTGCCCGGCGCGTTCGCCGGCATGCTTGCCTATTTGCCGGGCGACATCCTGAAGGCCTTCGCCACCGCGGCGATCGTCGGAGCCGTCGAGCGCGGCCGGCCGGATGCGATCCTGTCGCGCCAGTGATCCGGCCAGCATGAGCAAGGGCCGATGAGGGAACCTCGGGGGGACACTGTCTGTGCCTCACTGGAGGCGTATGCGAAGCGCGCCGGGGGCGGCACCGCGCTGTGCGACGGGCGCGAGACCCTCACCTGGCATGACGTGCTCGTGCGGACGCAGGCCGCGGAGACCGCGCTCGCGCAGGCCCGCGCCGGCCGCTTGATGCGGGTCGATGCCGGGGACCCGCTGTCGGGGCTCCTGCATCTTTGTGCCGGTGCGCGCAGCGGCCGCACGGTGCTCGTCGCCGATCCCGTTCACTGGCAGCGACACGGTGAGCGCCTGCGCGCGCAGTTCGGGCCATTTGCGGAAACGGCCTCATGCCTCGTTGCAGGAGAGGGGCCCCGCGATCCCGATGAGGCCTCGGAGAGGCCGGAGGTGCGGTTTCGGCCCGGCCCGACGCAGCCCTTCTATATCGGCCTGACGTCAGGCTCCACGGGCATGCCCAAGGCGTTCCAGCGCTCGCACCGGTCCTGGACGGCGAGCTTCCGGCTGTGTCTCGATACGTTCGGCATCGAAGAAGCTGACAGGATTTTCGTGCCCGGCGGCATCGGCCACTCGCTGCATCTGTTCGGCGCGGTGCTGGCGCTCGACAGCGGCCTGCGCCTCGACATCGCGCGCAGGTTCCAGCCGAAGGCGATCCTGCGCAGGATGCACAAGGCGGGCTCCAGCGTGCTTGTCGCGACACCCACGCAACTGCAACTGCTCGCAAGGGGCGCCGCGAGCGAGGGCATTCACCTTCCCGACCTGCGGCGTGTGCTCCTGAGCGGCGCGAAATGGCGGGACAGCGAGCGGGAGCTTCTTGCCAGGATGTGTCCGGGCGCCGAGGTGCACGAGTTCTACGGAACATCGGAGACCAGTTTCATCTCCCATCGCGTGGCCGGGGATCCGCCGGGCAGCGTCGGCCGGCCGTTCAAGGGCGTCGAGGTGGAGATCCGAGGCGCGGCGGGCGACCGTCTTGCCGATGGGGAGAGCGGTGACATCTGGGTGCGCAGCGGGTTGCTTTTCGATGGCTATGTGATGGGCACCGAACCGATGACGCGCCGCGATGGCGGCTGGATCAGCGTCGGCGATCGCGGCCATCTCGACGGCGACGGCCATCTGTGGCTCTCGGGCCGCAAGGGCCGGATGATCGTGACCTCCGGAATCAATGTCTTCGCCGAGGAGATCGAGGCCGCATTGCTGCGCCATCCCGATGTCGGACAGGCGGCCGTCTTCGGATTGGAGGATCCCTTGCGCGGGGCGCGGATCGTCGCGGCCATCCAGCCGAACGGAAGCTCCTTGCCTGACCCGCGGGCCTTGCACCGGCACTGTCTCGCCTTGCTCGAACCAGCCAAGGTGCCGCGCGCCTTTCAGTTTCTCTCCCACTGGCCGCTGACGCCGGGTGGCAAGAGTGATCTTTCGGCGATTGCCGCGCAGATCGAGCATCGGGGAACTGCCCATGACGGCGTATCTCGTCGCGCCCCGGCGTAGCCCGGTCGCCCCGCGCGGTGGTGCCTTCACCGCGCTGGAGGTCGATGCGCTGGCGGGGCCGGTGATGCGGGCCTGCCTGGCGGCGGGGGGGATCGAAGGAGGGGACGTCGGCGAGGTCATCGCCGGCAATGCGCTGTACGGAGGCGGGAACCCCGCGCGGCGGGCTGCCCTGCTTGCGGGCCTGCCCGAGAGCGTGCCGGCGATCAGCATCGACCGCCAGTGCTGCTCGGGGCTCGATGCCATCGCCCATGCGGCGCGGCTGGTCGAGGCGGGAGCGGCCGAGTGTGTGCTTGCCGGCGGGGTCGAGAGCTATTCGCGCGCGCCGATCCGGATGCGACGGCCAGCGAACGAGGGCGAAGAGCCTGCCACCTATGACAGGCCGCCCTTCACGCCGTGGCCGGAGCGCGATCCGGACATGGCCGAAGCCGCGCTGGCGCTTGCCGTGCGGTTGGGGATTGCCGAGGAGGCGCAGATCGCCTTCGCCGTTGCAAGCCATGCATCGGCGCGCCGGGCGCAGGCCTTGAAAAGCTGCGAGGGGGAGATTGTACCGCTGGAAGAGGTCGTCGCCGACCTTTTCACCCGCGATCTGTCAACGGAAACGGGGCGTCGCTCGCGCGTTCTGGCGCAGACCGGCGAGGCTCGTCTGCGTGCCGCGACGGCCGCCGTGTCGGCCGATGCGGCCGCGTTCGCGCTGGTGGTTTCCGCGGACTGGTTGCAGGCGAACCCGCATGTCGCCGCGTGCCGGATCGTCGACAGCGCGGCGGCGGGGAGCGATCCCTGCCTGCCGGGGCTGGCGCCGGTCGTGGCGGGGAAGCGGTTGCTGGCCCGGCACGGCCTCGATGCGGGATCGCTTGCCGTGGCCGAGGTGATGGAAGCCTATGCGGTGCAGGCGATCGCCTGCATCGAGGGGCTCGGCCTTGATCCGGCGCGGGTCAATCGCGGCGGCGGGGCGCTGGCGAGGGGCCATCCGATCGGCGCGTCGGGCGCGATCCTCGCCGTGCGGCTGTTTCATGAATTGCGGGGGGAGCCCGCCGGCAGTCGCGGGCTCGCCGCGATCGCCAGTGCCGGCGGTCTCGGCACGGCCCTGCTGCTTGAGCGGGCATGATGCGCGCGCATGACCGGCCTCAGCGTGGCGGATACCAGTAGCGCACATCGTCGGCGCCGCGATCGATCAGCACGAACTGGTTGGCAAAGACGCGGTAGCCATGACTCCAGCTGCCATCTGGCCAGCGCACGCGAATGACGGCGCGCTCTGCAACGCCAAGTCCGACATGGACGAAGCCGGACTGGCCGGAAGCATGGCCGCCGCCCACCTGGATCTCGCGGGTGAGGCTGCGGGCGCCGACGCGGATACTGAGTTTCGCGCCGACGGCGTTGCGGTTGGAACCGTTCTGGGCAAGGCCGACGGCGAGCCAGTTGCCGAGAGGCCTGGCCTTGTCGCCGGAGGGCTTTGCCCCGCCGAGATTGCGGAAAAGGCTCGTGGGCGCCTCGCGGTTGACGACGACCAGGTCAAGCAGCCCGTCCATGTTGAAATCGGCGAGACCGCCGCCCCGGCCGCGCCGGTCGAGGGCGATGCCTGCCGCCTCGCCATGCTCGACAAACTGTCCGCTCCATTGCTGGATCAGCAGGTTGTCCGGATCGAAGGCGGCGAAGTCGGGCATGGCCTCGACATTGCCCTTGGCGATGAAGAGATCCGACAAGGTGTCGTTGTTGACGTCCTGGAACTCGGCATGCCAACCGGTGGAGGGGCGCATGTCCTCGCCCGTATAGGGGCGGTGGGCGGTGACGCCCTTGTCGAAGGCGATGTCGCGATAGACCGGCAGCATCTCGTCCGTTTCCCGGTCGAGGGTCTGCAGCTTGGTGTCGCCCATGCTGGTCAGGGCGAATTCCGGCAGGCCGTCGCCGTCAAGATCGGTGCTGGCGATGCCCATGCCCCAGATCTTCAGGTGGCGCCAACCGTCGGCGCGCCGATAGGGCCTCGGCGGGCGTCCCTCCGGCAGGGCCCAGAGCTGCTCCTCGCCGCCGCGATAATAGTGACGATCGTTGGAAATGCGCAGGGCCTGCTCGCCGGACCGGTTCCAGTCGGTGAACAGCATGGAGAGCGCGCAATAGCCGGGTGTCAGGCGAAGCCCGTCCGAATAATCCGGTGCCCTGGACGAGCCGGCGCCGGCGTCGGAGCGAGCGCGGTGCAGGATGTTGTCGTCGCAGGTGCCCCAGGGCGATCCGGGCGCCGACCGGTCGACATAGTTGCCGAAGGCGAGGGTCGGATATGCCGCGTCCTTCTCGAAGGTCGCGGCGAAACTTGTGGTCCAGCCACGCCCGCCATCGAAGGCGAAGCGCCTGTTGGCCGGCTCGAAGCGGCAGCCGCCGATGCCCCGCAGGATCTGGTTCTCGCCGACGCGCAGGACGACAAGGTCCAGTTTTCCGTCATTGTCGACATCCAGCGGATAGGCGCCGGTGACCTGATCGAGGAGACGTCCGGGCAGTCCGGTCTCCTGTCTTTCAAAGGACAGCGAACCGCCGGCCGGGGAGGTGTTGCGAAAGAGCGCGGCGGGCGACGTGCCGCCGGCCAGAAAGAGGTCCGGCCGCCGGTCGTCATCGCAGTCGAGGATCGCGGCGCCGCCGCCGACGAAATACTCCCAGGGACCGGAATAGACATGGTCGATGCCGGCCTTTTCGGCCTCCTCGACAAAGCGCGGCACGGGGGCGGGGGCATTTTCGGTGCCGGATGCGAGGGCGGTGGAGGTCCAGGCGCCGCACAGGAGCGCGGAGGTCAGCAGCGCGGCAAGGCGGACCCGGCCTGCAGGCCGGCAAGCCGGGCGGGCGGTATCGGCGCGCGTCATTTCGGGATCTCCAGGCTGCGCAGGAAGGCGATGACCGCCTGGCGGCCGTCTTCGGGGAGCGCTGTATAGGCCTCGCGGCTCTCCCGCGCTTCTCCTGCATGGGCGCGAATGATCTCGTCGAGCGAAGTCTGGTCGGCGCGGTGGCCATAGGGTGCGGTCGAGCCGACGCCCCAGAGCTCCGTAGTGATGAAGACGTCGCGGTCGACAAAGCGCTGGCCGAGCAGTTCGTTGCCGAGGGCGGGTTCGCGGGTGTCGGCGATGCGGTGACGCTTCAGATCGCCGAACAGCGGCACGAGGACATGGCCGTTCGCATCGCGTGGCAGGGCACGCACGAAGTCGAGGGCGCCAAGGTCGATCTCCAGCGGGGCGTCGACGTCGTCGGCTCGCAGCGTGCCTGCGGTTTCAAGCGGACCTGGATCGCGAAACACGGTCGAGGCAAGCGGCAGCGCGGGGATATGGCAGGCGGTGCAGCCCGTATCGGCGAAAAGCGCCTCCCCGCGGGTTGCAGCCTCCCGCCAGACCGCGGGCAGGTCCGTCTTGCGCGACGGCGCCGGCAAGGTCGCCTGGAAGGCGACGAGAGCTGAAATGTCGGCGGCGCCGATCTCGTCGGCAATCTCGTCCCCGTCGAAGTCCGAGGTTCCGGTCCAGGCGGCGCCGAAGCGTTCCACCGCCTGGATGCCGTGATGGGAGTTGAGCGCGTTGACGGAGAACTGGCGCAGGGATCCGAAGACGCCTTTTTGCGAGAACGGGCGCAGCACGAGATCGGGATCGATGCCCTCGATCGCCGAAATGTCGAGGCTGCCGTCCGGGCTGGCGGTGATTTTGCCGAAGGAGACGCCCTTGCTGGCGAGTTCGGCGACCTGTGCCGTGCCGCTGCTACGGGCCTTTTCGAGGGCGCCGTCGCGCAGCGCCCGCAACTCCTCCGTCATCTCGCGAGCGAGAAGCTCGACCAGTCCCGCGCCGTGCAGCGCCGGAGATCCCCGTTCATTGGAGAATTGCGGATCGGTCGTGTCGAAGTCGGCACTTTCGAAGCCTTCGGAGACGAAGGCATTGGCGGTGAAGGGAGCGGCGCCGCCGATCACCGGCTCGTGGTGACAGGAAGCGCAGGCGTTGGCGTCGAGGCCGGCGAGGCGCTGGAAGTCCTGATGCGCCGGACGGCGGCGCTTTGTGGGAATGATCGCCTGGGTGGCAAGAGGTCGGCCGGCGCCGTCCGCCCGGATGAACTTGCCGGTAAAGAGTTCCTCGCCCCGCTGTTTCAGCCGGGCGATCCTCTCCGCCATCGGCATGGCCGCGATACTGGCAAGGTCGATGGGCGTCTGGAGGACCCGCTCGCTCCACAAGGGGACCTCGTCGGCGAAAGCCGGGGCCAGCGCCCCCAGTACGAGTGCTGTCGCGGCAAGCGGGCCTTTCACGGCAGAGCGGCGGGCTTTTTCCATCACGCCTGTCCTCCCACGGGCATCTGGAGCGCGCTGACGCCTGTTTCGGCGAAGACTTCGGTGTCGAGCGAATGCAGGGCGCGGGCGATGGTGCCGCGCAGGATCAGGTCTTCCTCCCAGGCGATGGCCTCGATCTCGACATCGCCGCGCAGGTCGGCGACGAGTGCCTCGTCGAGAGCGGCGAGGGCAGCCTCGCGCATCAGCGGGAAGGCATTGGAGGCGGCGCCGGTGACGACGATACGGCGCGGGTCCAGCGTCGCGATGATCCGGGCGAAGGCGTAGCCGAGCGCGGTTCCCCCGGCGCGAAAGGCGTCAAGCGCACCCGCATCGCCGTTTTCCGCGTCATTGATGAGTCCTCGGATCGTATCGCGTGCGACCGGTATCGTGCTCGGCGGCGTCTGGGGATCGAGCCTCAGCGCGTGCCGGCGAAGGGCGTAATCGCCGAGATAGGCCTCCAGGCAACCGCGCCGCCCGCAGCGACACAGCGCGCCGCCGGGGATGTGGCTGGCATGGCCGATCTCCGCGGCGGCACCCGTTTCCCCGACAAAGAGGCGGTTATTGACGAAAAGCCCCATGCCGACACCGTAGTCGACGAAGAGGACCGCGAAAGTGCCGCCATAGCGGACGGGATCGATGCGGTGCAGAGCCTCGGCGATCATGTTGGTGTCGTTTGACAACATGCAGGCAACGCCGAAGGCCTCCCGCAGGGGCGCGATCACAGGGACATGGCGCACCGCGAAGGCGGGCGACCAGGCAACGGTGCCGGCGCTGTCGTCGACCACGCCCTGGGAGGCGATGGCGATCACCGGCGGCCGGCCGATGTCATGTTTGGCCAGGAAGTTCCGGATCGTCTCGACCAGTGTCTGGCCGAAGCCTTCGGCAGTAACGGCAACGCTGTCGAAGCTTGCAGCCCCCCTGGCGATGAGCGTGCCGCCATAATCGGCCAGCGCCAGCTCGATCGTGTTGACGGAGAGCTTGACGGCGAGAATGGAGGCGGCGGCGCCATGCAGGGCAAGCAGGCTGCGCGGCCGGCCGCGCACGCCCTTTTCCCGCTCCCGCTGGCCCGGTTCGTCGACGCCCACGACAAGGCCTTCGGCGATCAGGTCGGAGGTAATCGAGGTGACCGTTGCAGGGCTCAGTTCGGTGACGCGGCCGAGATCGATGCGGGCCTGGGGGCCCTTGCGCCGCAAGGCCTGGAGAACGACCGAGCGGTTCTGCCGTCTGATCTGGTCGCGGTCGGCCTTTTGCGTCATTCCCATCCCGGTTGCCCGTCTCCGTCCCCTGGCGCGGGCAGGCCGTTGTTGGCCCGGCGGGTTTTACCCTCCTCGCGCGACGGACAGGCGGGCCGAGCGGCCGACCGGTCCATCCGTTTCAAGAAACCATGTTGACAGGCGCTTTTGTTTGGAGCAACTTTTTTTCGGACGTCGAAAAAAATAAAATTTCGTCGACGCGCCATGTCGGGACGCAATCCGGCCGGAGGGTTTTTCCGGACTGTGCCCGACAGGTTCATGATCCTTCGTTCCGCAAATGGGAGGAGCGGGGACACATCGGAGGAAACAGACATGCGCAATTTCAAACCGCTTCTTGCCGGCGCGCTTCTCGCCGCCATGACCTTTCCGGTACAGGCGCAGGACATCACCGTCGGCGTCAGCTGGTCGAATTTCCAGGAAGAGCGCTGGAAGACGGACGAGGCTGCCATCAAGGGCGCGCTCGAGGCCGCCGGGGCGACCTATGTCTCGGCCGATGCCCAGTCGTCCGCCGCCAAGCAGCTGTCCGACGTGGAAGCGCTGATCGCCCAGGGCGTCGATGCGCTCATCATCCTGGCGCAGGATTCGCAGGCCATCGGCCCGGCCATCCAGGCGGCCGCCAATGAAGGCATCCCGGTTGTCGGCTATGACCGCCTCATCGAGGACGGGCGCGCCTTCTACCTGACCTTCGACAATGTCGAGGTCGGGCGCATGCAGGCCCGCGAGGTCTTCAAGCAGGCGCCGGAAGGCAATTACGTGATGATCAAGGGGTCGCCGACCGATCCGAACGCCGACTTCCTGCGCGGTGGCCAGCAGGAAGTGCTGCAGGCGGCGATCGACGGCGGCAAGATCAAGATCGTCGGCGAGGCCTATACCGACGGCTGGCTTCCCGCCAACGCGCAGCGGAACATGGAACAGATCCTGACCGCCAACAACAACAAGGTCGACGCCGTGGTCGCCTCGAACGACGGCACCGCCGGCGGCGTGGTGGCGGCGCTGACGGCGCAGGGCATGGAAGGCATTCCGGTCTCCGGACAGGATGGCGATCATGCGGCGCTCAACCGCGTTGCCAAGGGCACCCAGACCGTTTCCGTGTGGAAGGACGCGCGCGAGCTCGGCAAGGTTGCTGGCGAAGTCGCCGTCGCGCTCGCCAAGGGCGGCACCATGGACAGCGTCGAGGGCGCCGGAAAGTGGACCTCCCCGGCGGGTACCGAGCTCACCGCCCGTTTCCTGGCCCCGATCCCGGTGACCCGCGACAACCTCTCGGCGGTCGTCGATGCCGGCTGGATCACCAAGGACGCGCTCTGCCAGGGCGTCAGCGGCGGCCCGGCTCCCTGCAACTGATATCCCCAAGCCTGACCTGCGATCCCGCCCCGGCCAGAAAGCCGGGGCGGGGCCGAGCCATGGCGGCTGAAAACCGGCACCTGACGCAGGGGCCGAGGGGTGCTACAGTCTCCAAGCGGGAGCTATTCACATGACTGATACCGCGATGTCCGAACCGAAGACGGCGGCGAGCAGGTCGGTTTTCTCCGCGCTGCAGATCGACACGCGCCTGCTCGGGATGATCGGTGCGTTCGTCGTCCTCTGCCTGGTGTTCAACGTCTTCACCGGCGGCAATTTCCTGACACCGCGCAACATCTTCAACCTGACGATCCAGACCGTTTCCGTCGCCATCATGGCGACCGGCATGGTGTTCGTCATTGTCACCCGCCACATCGACCTTTCCGTGGGCTCGCTGCTGGCGACTGTCGCCGCCGTCATGGCGATGGTGCAGACACAGGTCCTGCCCAGCGTGTTCGGCCTGGAACTCGGCCATCCGGCGATCTGGATCCTGGCCATTCTCGCCGGTGTCGTCGTCGGCGTGGCCATCGGCGCTTTCCAGGGTGCGTTGATCGGCTATCTCGGCATCCCCGCCTTCATCGTCACCCTTGGCGGCCTGCTCGTCTGGCGCAACGCCGCATGGTTCATCACCGACGGCCAGACCATCGGTCCGCTGGACGAGCGTTTCACCATGATCGGCGGCATCGGCGGCACGCTCGGCGAGACCTGGTCCTGGATCTTCGCGCTTGCGGCGGTGGTCACCGCACTTGCCTTGCAGTTCGCCTCGCGCCGGCGCAAGGCGACGCATGGCTTCCCGGTCAAGCCGGTCTGGGCGGAAATCACGCTGGGGGGTGTCGTGACAGCCGCGATCCTCGGTTTTATCGCCGTGCTCAACGCCTATGAGGTTCCGGTGCGCGTGCTGCGGCGCGATTTCGCCGCGCGCGGCCTGGAGGTGCCGGAGGGCTACACCGCTTCCTACGGCCTGCCCTATTCGGTGCTGCTGCTGATCGTGGTTGCGGTGTGCATGACGGTAATCGCCCGGCGGACGCGGCTCGGGCGCTATATCTTCGCCGCCGGCGGCAACCCGGACGCGGCGGAGCTTTCCGGGATCAACACGCGCCTTTTGACGGTGAAGGTCTTCGCCATCATGGGCGGGCTCTGCGCCCTGTCGGCGGCGGTGGCGGCCGCCCGTCTCGGCTTCTCGACAAACGACCTGGGCACGCTCGACGAATTGCGCGTCATCGCGGCCGCGGTCATCGGCGGGACGGCGCTGTCAGGCGGGCTGGGCACGATCTACGGCGCCATACTCGGCGCGCTGATCATGCAGTCGCTGCAATCGGGCATGGCAATGGTCGGCGTCGACGCTCCCTTGCAGAACATCGTCGTCGGCGTCGTGCTGGTGGTGGCCGTGCTCGTCGACATCATCTATCGCAAGCGCACGGGAGACTGAGCCATGGCAACTCCCCTCGTGCAGATGCAAGACATCTGCATCTCCTTCGGTGGCGTCCACGCGGTCGATCATGTCAGCGTCGACCTGCATCCGGGGGAAGTGGTCGGGCTGCTCGGCCATAACGGCGCGGGCAAGTCGACCCTGATCAAGGTGCTTTCCGGCGCCTACCAGTGCGACAGCGGCGAGATCCTGATCGACGGCAGGAAGGCGACGATCAACAGCCCGCGCGATGCGCGCGACTACAATATCGAGACGATCTACCAGACGCTGGCGCTCGCCGACAATCTGGACGCCGCCTCCAACCTCTTTCTCGGGCGCGAGATCGTCTCGCCGCTCGGTTTCGTCGACGATGACGCGATGGAGGCGGAGACCCGCAAGATCCTTGCCCGGCTCAATCCGAACTTCCGCAAGTTCAAGGCGCCGGTGAAGGCGCTGTCGGGCGGGCAGCGGCAGTCCGTGGCGATTGCCAGGGCCGTCTACTTCAACGCCCGCATCCTGATCATGGACGAGCCGACGGCCGCCCTTGGCGTGCAGGAAACGCAGATGGTCTCCGAACTGATCAAGGAGCTGAAGGCACAGGGGCTGGGCATCTTCCTCATTTCCCACGACATCCACGATGTCTTCGACCTCGCCGATCGTGTCGCGGTGATGAAGAACGGGCAGCTCGTCGGCACGGCGCGCACCACGGACGTGACCAAGGACGAGGTGCTCGGCATGATCATCCTTGGCAAGTGCCCGGACGGGGCAACTCCGGGACCGGGCGCCTTCTCGGAAGAGGCCGCCGCATGATGCGGCGCGGCAAATTGCGCCTCCTGAAGGGTTTTTTCGCTTCGGGCCTTCTCATGGGGGGCAAGGTTTCGTAGGCTTTGGGCCATGAACGCTCCACCGCCTGTCTCCGATGACCTGGCGTTGTTCCTCGATTTCGACGGGACGCTCGTCGAGATCGCCCGGACGCCGGACGCGGTCGAGGCGGAGGCGCGGGTGATCGCCTGCCTCGAGCGCCTGGTCGACCATCTGGACGGCGCCGTTGCCATCGTCAGCGGCCGCCCCATTCACGAGATCGACGCGCATCTCGCGCCGTTGTCCCTGCCTTGCGCCGGACTGCACGGGCTGGAGACGCGCCTGCATCCCGATGCCGGGATCGAACGGGCGCCGGTGGGACCCGAACTCGAGACGCTGAAGGCGGCGCTCTCGGGAAGCGGGCTGCTCGGGCGCGGCGTCTCGATCGAGGACAAGGGCGCGGCCATCGCCGTCCACTACCGGATCGCGCCGGATTGCGAAGAGGCCGTTTTCGAGGTGATGCGCGGGGCCATTGTCGACCTGCCCGACCTGCACCTGGTTCGCGGCAAGATGGTGGTCGAGGCCAAGCCCGCCTATCGCGACAAGGGCTGGGCCGTTGCAAGTTTCATGGACATCGATCCGTTTCGCGGCCGCACCCCGGTCTTTGTCGGGGACGACGTGACCGACGAGGACGGGATCCGGGTGGCCGAGGCGATCGGCGGCTTCGGCATCAAGGTGGGGCACGGCGACAGCCTGGCGCGGTTCCGCCTGGCCGACGTCGAGAGCGTCGCCGACTGGCTGGCGCTCGACCTTCCCGCCCATGCAACAGCAAGGAAGCCGCAGACATGACACCATCGGAGCAGCCGTCACTCGATCTGGCGATCGTCGGAAACTGCTCGGTGGCGGCGCTGATCGACAAGATGGCCCGTGTCGTGTGGATGTGCCTGCCGCGCTTCGACGGAGATCCGGTCTTCCATGCGCTGCTGGGCACGCGCGGCGCGGCCGGCGACGGGGCGTTCTCGATCGACCTGGAGAATGTCTGTCACAGCGAACAGGCCTATATCGAGAACACGGCCGTGGTCGTCACGCGGCTTTATGACGAGGCGGGAAACGCCGTCGAGATCACGGATTTCGCCCCGCGCTTCCAGACCAAGGGGCGGATGTTCCGGCCGACGGGACTGGTGCGGCGGGTACGGCCGATCGCCGGCCACCCGCGCATCCGGGTGCGCTGCCGGCCTCGTTTCGATCACGGCGCCCGCGTGCCCGAGGTGACCTACGGGTCGAACCACATGCGTTTCGTCGGCAATGGCCAAACGGTGCGGCTGACGACAAATGCCTCGATCACCTATGTGCGCGACGAGACGCCGTTCCTCCTGGACGGGCCGGTGTCCTTCTATTTCGGGCCCGACGAGAGCCTCACCCATCACCCGGAGACGCTGTGCCGGGAGTTCGAGGAGGAGACCGTCCTGCACTGGCGGTTGTGGACGCGCCGGCTGGGGCTGCCGCTCGACTATCAGGAAGCGGTGATCCGGGCGGCGGTGACGCTGAAGCTGTGCACCTACGAGGAGACCGGCGCGATCATCGCGGCGGCGACCACCTCGATCCCGGAGGCCGCGAACAGCGGCCGGAACTGGGATTACCGCTATTGCTGGCTGCGGGATGCGTTCTTCGTCGTGCGGGCCCTCAACTCGCTCTCCGAGATGGAGACGATGGAGAACTACCTCCGTTACATCAACAACATCGCCTCGAAGACCGGGGCCGATCACGTCCAGCCTCTCTATGGCATCGCCCTGGAGGAAAAGCTTGTCGAGACGACCGTGGACCTTCCCGGTTATCGCGGCATGGGACCGGTCAGGATCGGCAACCAGGCCTATGAGCATTTCCAGCATGACGTCTATGGCAACATCGTGCTTGGCGCCTCGCAGGCGTTCTTCGACAAGCGCCTGCTGCGCCAACCTGGTGTCGACGATTTCGAGCGGCTGGAGCGGATCGGCGAGCGGGCGTTCGCCATGCATGACCAGCCCGATGCCGGGCTTTGGGAGTTGCGGACACGGGCCAGGGTCCACACGTCCTCGTCGCTGATGTGCTGGGCGGCCTGCGACCGGCTCGCCAAGATCGCCCGCCAGTTCGACCGCGCCGATCGGGCGGTGCTGTGGCAGGAGCGCGCCGACACCATTCACGCGACGATCCTTGCCCGGGGCTGGAACGAGAAGGTCGGCGCCTTCGTCGAGAGCTTCGAGGGGCAGGACCTCGATGCCAGCCTGCTGCTGATCGCCGAGGTCGGTTTCCTGCCGCCGCAGGATCCACGTTTCGTCGCCACGGTCGAGCGGATCGGCGAAACCCTGAGACGCGGCAAGCATCTCTTCCGCTATCATGCCGCGGACGATTTCGGCGCGCCGGAAAATGCCTTCAACATCTGCACCTTCTGGTACATCGATGCGCTCGCCCGGATCGGCCGCAAGGACGAGGCCCGCGAGATCTACGAGACGATGCTCGCCTGCCGCAATCATGTCGGGCTGCTGTCGGAGGACACCAATCCGGCAACCGGCGAGTTGTGGGGCAATTTCCCGCAGACCTACTCGATGGTCGGCATCATCAACGGCGCCATGCGGCTGTCGGAAGGCTGGGAAAGCCTTGTCTGACGCGGGCGATACGCGCCGTTCGGTCCGCCTTTCAGCCTGCCCGACTTTCCGCCGGTCCGGCCGTGCAACCCATCTGGAGGAGCTTGATGTCCCGTCTTGTCGTCGTTTCCAACCGCGTCGGTCCGCTCAAGGACACCGGGCGCGCCGGCGGTCTTGCCGTCGCGCTCGTCGATGCGCTGACGGAGACAGGCGGGCTGTGGTTCGGCTGGAGCGGCGAGGTGTCCGAAGAGGGATCCTTCGGCAATCTCAAGCAGGCAGGAACCCGCAAGGTCGGCATGGCCACCGTCGACATGACCCAGGCCGATTATGACGAGTTCTACGCGGGGTATTCCAACAAGACGTTGTGGCCGGTGCTGCACTACCGGCTGGATCTTGCCGTGTTCGACCGCCGCCTGGAGGACGGCTACCGGCGGGTGAACGAGCGGTTCGCGACGCGGCTGCGGCCGCTGCTTGCGCCGGACGACATCGTCTGGGTGCACGATTACCACTTCCTGCCCTTCGCGGCCGAGTTGCGCGGCATGGAGGTCGAGAATCCGCTTGGCTTCTTCCTGCATATCCCGTTCCCGGCGCCGGAAGTGCTGGCCGGGCTCCCGAACGCGGCGACACTGGTGCGCCGTATGCTGGCCTATGACGTCATCGGCTTCCAGTCGCGGCGCGACGCCGCCAATTTCCGCCGCTTCGTCGTCGAGGAACTCGACGGGGTGGAGACAGGGGACGGGGAACTGGCCGTCGGCGGCCGGCGGGTGGTCGCGCGGGCCTTCCCGATCGGGATAGATGCGGCAGGCTTTGCCCGACAGGCGACGACGCCGGAGGCGCGCCGCCAGACGGGGCGTGTCGAGAAGCTCCTCGCCGGTCGCCAGCAGATCATCGGCGTTGACCGGATCGATTATTCCAAGGGCCTGCCGGAACGGTTCCGCGCCTTCGGGCGGCTGCTGGACGACTATCCGGAAAACCGGGGGCGGGTGAGCCTGATGCAGGTGGCGCCGCCCTCGCGCGCGGAGCTCGACGCCTATGCCGAGATCCGCCGCGAACTGGAGGAACTGACCGGCAACATCAACGGGCGGTTCGCCGATCTCGACTGGACGCCGATCCGCTACATGACACGCTCATTCACACGCCGGGCGCTTGCGGGCCTCTACCGGGCGAGCCGGGTGGCTCTGGTGACGCCGCTTCGCGACGGCATGAACCTGGTTGCCAAGGAATATGTCGCGGCCCAACGGGCGGAGGATCCGGGCGTTGTGGTCCTGTCGCGCTTTGCGGGCGCGGCGGAGGTGATGCCGGAAGCGCTGATCGTCAATCCGCATTCGGCCGAGGGCGTCGCGGCCAGCCTGCAGACAGCGCTGAACATGCCGCTCGACGAACGCCGGGACAGGTGGCAGGCGATCTTCGACCGGATCTGCGAGAATGACGCCTCGGCCTGGGCGCATTCTTTCCTGGAAACCTTGAGGGATACGGGGCGCCGCCGGGCCTCGTGACGACCGGACCGGCGGCCTTCGTCGCAGCGGTTTTCACGATGAACAAAAGAAAAGGGAGCGGCGATGGCCGCTCCCTCACGTCTGGTCTTGCGCCGGTTGCCTGGCCTACTCGGCGGCGTCGGCCTTGATCACGCCGCGACGGATCTGGTCTTCCTCGATGGATTCAAACAACGCGCGGAAATTGCCCTCGCCGAACCCCTCGTCGCCCTTGCGCTGGATGAATTCGAAGAAGATCGGGCCGATCACGGTCTTCGAGAAGATCTGCAGGAGGATCTTGGTCATGCCGCCATCGACGACGCCTTCGCCGTCGATCAGGATGCCGTGCTTCTTCATCCGCTCGAGCGGCTCGTCATGGCCGTGCACGCGTTCGCGGGACATTTCGTAGTAGGTTTCCGGTGGGCCCGGCATGAACTTCAACTCGTTCGCGGCGAGCCCGTCCGTGGCGCCGTAGATGTCGTCGGTGCCGACGGCAATGTGCTGGATGCCCTCGCCCTTGTACTTGCGCAGGTACTCGGCGATCTGGCTGGTGTCGTCCTTGGACTCGTTCAGCGGGATCCGGATCTTGCCACAGGGCGAGGTGATTGCCCGGCTGACGAGGCCCGTGATGCGGCCGTCGATGTCGAAGAAATGGATCTGCCGGAAGCCGAACAGGTCGCGGTAGAAGTCCCACCACTTGTCCATGTTGCCGCGATAGACGTTGTGGGTCAGGTGGTCGAGATAGTAGAAGCCGACGCCTTCCGGGCGGGGGTCGCGCTCGCCCAGCCACTCGAATTCCGCGTCATAGGCCGAGCCCTTCTCACCATAGGTGTCGATGAAGTAGAGCAGCGAGCCGCCGATGCCGACGATCGCGGGCGCATCGAGCGTCTTGTCGTCGCCGTCATAAGGCGTCGCGCCCATCTTCACGGCATGATCGAAGGCGTGCCTGGCATCGACCACGCGCCAGGCCATCGACGGGGCGCAGGGGCCGTGCTCGGCAACGAAGCGGGTGGCGTGCGAGCCGGGTTCGGCGTTCAGCACATAGGTGATGTCGCCCTGGCGGTAAAGCGTGACGGCCTTCGTCCTGTGGCGGGCGACGGGCAGGTAACCCATGCGACGGAACAGGGCGTCGAGCTTCTCCGGCTCGGGATGGGCGAACTCGACGAACTCGAACCCGTCCGTGCCGGCGGGGTTGGACTCATCGATGCTGGCGGGCGGTGCGTCGTGCGGAAACGGTCCCATTGTGTCCTCCTCAGGCGAATATCAGCAGGCCGTATCCGGCCCTTTGTGCACAGTATGCGCCCGATGCCGCGCAAGGTGCGTGCATAATGGTTGGATATTCGCTATCCAATGCACGATCCGTGCGAAGCATGAACGGGAGTTGCACGAAATGACGGAGCTGGATCCTTTCGATCTGAAACTCCTGTCCTGCCTGCAGGACGATGCGTCGGCCACAAACCAGCAGCTGGGCGAACGGATCGGCCTGTCCGCCTCGCAGGTGTCTCGGCGGCGTCAGCGGCTGGAGGAGGTCGGCATCGTTCGCCGCTACCGGGCCGACATCGACCCCGCGGCGGTCGGCTTCACCGTGGTGGCCTTTGTCGGCGTGGCGCTCAACGCCCATAGCCGCCAGAATGCCCGCCGCTTCCGCGACCTGGTGCGGGCGTTGCCGGAGGTGCAGGAGGCGCATGTCCTGACCGGGGACATGGACTATATGCTGAAAGTTGCGGTGACCGATCTGGCCGCCCTGTCGCGCTTCATCAATGACGAGCTTCTGCCGCATGACGCGGTGCGCAACGTGCGCTCCTCGATCGCGATGGAGACGCTGAAGGACGACAACCGGCTTCCCTTCGCGGAGACCGTGCGCTGAGATGCTTGCACTTTTCGGCAGTGCTTCCCATTTCCTTGCTGGTGTCAGGCGCTTCCTGACGGGTTGCCACAGGAACGGAGAGACGTGACGATGTTCGACGCGCGCAAGCTGCTTGAGGAATTCATGGGTCCGGGGACGGGGTCGGGCGGAGCCGGCGGGGCCGGCGACATGATGGCGCGCGGCAAGGACTACTTGCGTTCGAATTCCGGCGGCCTTGCCGGCGGTGCCCTGGCCGGTGGCCTTGCGGGCCTGCTGCTTGGCACCAAGGGCGGCCGCAAGCTTGGCAAGACCGCGCTGACCTATGGCGGCATGGCCGTGGTCGCCGGCCTCGCCTACAAGGCATATCGGGACTACCAGGGATCGCGCGGCCAGGCCGAGCCCCGGCAGGCTCCCGCGGCCGAACCCGTCCTGCCGCCCCCGTCGGATTCGCCGTTTGCCCCCGAACGCCAGCCCGGCGGGGAGAATGCCTTTGCGCTGACATTGCTGACCGCGATGATCTCGGCAGCGAAGGCCGACGGTCACATCGATGCGGAAGAACAGCGCCGCATCTTCGACCGGCTCGATCAATTGTCCCTCGACAGCGAGGCGAAGGCCTTCGTCATGGACGAGTTGCGGGCGCCGCTCGACATCGACCGGGTCGTTGCCGGCGCGAAGAGCCCGGAAGCGGCACTTGAGGTCTATGCCGCCTCGCGGCTCGCGATCGATCCCGACCACCCGGCGGAACGTGCCTACCTGCAGATGCTGTCGGCCCGTCTCGGGCTCGAACCCGGGCTTGTGGAGGAAGTCGACCGAGCCGTGCTGGAGGCCGGCGCCTGAGGCGCGCGGTCCGCTTTCCGCGGCTTGCCTTTGGCACCGCCAGAAGGCATCGTTCCGCTCCGGTTTGGCCTGGAGCGGAGGGGATATGCAGGACCTTGGAGAGTGGGACTATGTGATCGTGGGCGCGGGATCCGCCGGCTGCGTGCTGGCGAACCGGCTTTCCGCCGATCCGAAGGTCAAGGTCTTGCTGCTCGAGGCGGGCGGCAAGGACAACTATATCTGGATCCACATTCCGGTCGGCTATCTCTATTGCATGGGCAACCCGCGCACCGACTGGGGTTTCAGGACGGCGCCGGAGCCCGGTCTCAACGGCCGGGAACTCGCCTATCCGCGAGGTCGGGTGCTTGGTGGATGCTCGGCCATCAACGGCATGATCTACATGCGCGGCCAGGCGCGCGACTATGACGGCTGGCGGCAAGGCGGACTGGACGGCTGGGGCTGGGACGACGTGCTGCCGTTGTTCCGCCGGGCCGAGGATCACTATGCGCTCGACGACGAGATGCATGGACAGGGCGGGGAGACCCGGGTCGAGGAGCAGCGGCTTTCGTGGGACATTCTCGACGCCGTGCGCGATGCCTGCGAGGAAGTAGGCATCCCCAAGGTCGACGACTTCAATCGCGGCGACAATTTCGGCTCGTCCTATTTTCAGGTCACCCAGCGCGGCGGCGTCCGCTGGACCGCCGCCAAGGGATATCTGAAACCGGTCAGGAACCGGGAAAACCTCAAGGTCGTGACCGGAGCCCAGGTCTCCCGCCTGATCATCGAGGACGGCCGCGCGAGCGGTCTGGAACTGACGGTCAATGGCGGGCCCACACGGGCGCGGGTCGCCGGGGAGCTGGTGCTTTGCGCCGGGGCGATCGGTTCCCCGCATCTGCTTGAACTGTCCGGCATAGGCGACCCGCAGACGCTCGCCCGCCACGGCATCGACACGCTTGTCGAAAGCCGGCAAGTGGGCCGGAACCTGCAGGATCACCTGCAGATCCGCACGGTGTTCAAGGTCAGCGGCGCGGTGACGCTGAACCAGCTTGCCGCCAATCTCTGGGGCAAGGCGAAGATCGCGGCCCGTTACGCCCTGTCACGCTCGGGTCCGATGTCGATGGCGCCCTCGCAGCTTGGCGTCTTCGCCCGCTCCGATCCCGCCTTCGAGACGGCCAATATCGAGTATCACGTGCAGCCGCTGTCGCTCGACAAGTTCGGCGACCCGCTGCATCCCTTCCCGGCGATCACGCTCAGTGTCTGCAACCTGCGTCCGGAGAGCCGGGGGTCGGTGCACATTGCCTCGCGCGATCCGACGGCGCATCCCGAGATCCGGCCGAACTACCTGTCGGCGGAAGCGGATCGCAAGGTTGCTGCTGACAGCATCCGGCTGACCCGCCGGATCATGGCGGCCGAAACGATGAGCCGCTATACGCCGGTAGAGCATCTGCCCGGTCCGCTGGTGCGCAGCGACGAGGACCTGGCCCGGGCGGCGGGCGACATCGGCACGACCATCTTCCATCCGGCGGGGACCTGTCGGATGGGGACGGACGACCAGGCCGTGGTCGATGCCCGGTTGAGGCTGCGCGGTCTGGCGGGCTTGCGCGTCGCCGATGCCTCGGTGATGCCGACGATCACTTCGGGCAACACCGCGGCACCGACGATGATGATCGCCGAGAAGGCCGCCGAAATGATACGGGCCGACCGGCGAGCCTGACGGCGCCTCCGCCCCCTCGCGCATTTGTGCGCGAAAGCCGGTGCGGTTAGGATCGGCCGACGACGCGGGGGAAAACGCCTTCGCGTCGATCGCCGTTGGATGGTGGCATGAGGACATATTTCCGCAAGGCGCAACGCAACACCCTGCACGTGCTGGTGTTGTGCCTTGCGTTGCCGGTCACTGCGGGGATTGGATGGGTGACCTGGGAACTGGCTACCCGCCTGTTTGCAGCCGAGGTCGCGACCCGGGCGCAGGCGTTGTTGTCGGTCCAGTCGGCGACCCTGGAAAGCCAGCTCGACAAATTCCGCCTGCTGCCGCCACTGCTCGCCATGCGGCCGGACATTCGCGATATCATCCTTGATGGCGACCGCGTCTCGGGCGAGCGGGTGGCGGCGATCGTAGCCGGCATGGCGGGTGCCCGCGAAGTCACGTTTCTCGACACGAACGGGACGGTGGTTGCCTCCAGCCACCTGTCGTCGCGCATCGATCCGGGGCGGGAGGAGGTCGTCGATCCGATGCCGCTGGCCGAGGCGTTGCAGGGCCGCCTTGGCCGTGCCTATCGCCGCGGCACGGGTGGTGCGCCGGGCTCATATGTCTTTGCCTCGGCGGTGCGTGACGGATCGGTCGTGATCGGCGTGGTCGCGGTTCGGGTCAGCCTGGCGGAGGTGGAGCAGGCCTGGGCGCTCAGCCCTGCGCCGATCCTGGCCATCGACGAGGCCGGCGAGATCGTCGCGACCAACCGGCCGGACTGGCGTGGGCAACCGGCGAACGACCGGCTGGAGCGGCTGGGATCGGAGCGGGTGCCGCAAAGCAGCGCCGGTGCCGCCGCCGACGCCGACGCGGCTGCCACCGAAGCTGCCTATGTCCGCCTGCGGGACGTTCCCCGGCGAGGGCCCTTCCTGATGATGACCCGCACGCTGCCGGTTCTGGACTGGCGCATCGCGGCACTGGCCGATACCGCCGATGCCCGTTCGCAAGGCGACAAGGTGGCGGCGATCGCCGTGCTCGTCTGTCTGCTGATGAGCGGCATCGCCTGGGTGGCGGCTGAGCGCCGCGTCGCGGTGATGCGGCGGATGCGCGAGGACCGGCTCTCGGCGCTGCGGCTGGAGCGCAAGGTACGACTGCGCACACGCGACCTGTCGGAAGCAAATGCCCATCTTGCGCGGGAAGTGGCCGAGCGCGAGGCGGCGGAGGCGGAATTGCGGCTGATGCAGGCCGATCTGGTGCAGGCGGCGAAGATGGCGACGCTCGGCCAGATGTCGGCCGCGCTTTCCCACGAGTTCAACCAGCCGCTCGCAGCGATCCGTTCGAATGCCGACAATGCCAAGCTGTTCCTGGAGCGCGACATGGGTGAGCGGGTCGAGGCCGGGCTCGACCGGATCATCGCGATGGTCGAGCGCATGGCGGAGATCTCCCGCGTGTTGAAAGGCTTCAGCCGGCGAGCGGGCACGGACCTGAAGGCAACGGCGCTGAAGCCGGTGATCGACGAGACGGTGATGCTCCTGTCGCCACGCGTAAAGCAGGGCGGCGCGCGCCTGGAGGCGAGGCATCTCGACGGGGCGCTGCAGGTGATCGGCGGGCATGTGCGGCTGGAGCAAGTGGTGCTCAACCTGGCCGCGAATGCGCTCGATGCGGTTGAGGATCGCGTCGACGGCGTCGTCACCATCACGACACGCATGGAGGCGGGACAGGCGGTGATCGAGGTGCGCGACAACGGGCCGGGCGTTGCGGAGGAACTCCTCGGCAAGGTCTTCGACCCGTTCTTCACCACAAAGGATGTCGGCAAGGGGCTGGGCCTCGGGCTCTCGATCGCCTACAAGATCGTCCACGATTTTTCCGGAAGCCTGAGCGTCGGCGCGGCGGAGGGTGGCGGCGCGGTCTTCACGGTGAGGCTGCCGCTCGTCCAGGGGCTGAGCGACGCCGCGCAGTAGCGGGCCGACCGGACGGCCATCCGGTCCTGCGATCGCTGGGGAACAAGATATTCATGGACAAGGCAAGGGTACTGCTGGTCGACGACGAGCCGGATCTGCGCGAGGCACTGAGCGAGGGACTGGAGCTCGCCGGGCATTGCGTCTCGACTTTTTCCGGGGCGTCGGGCGTCATCGGTCATCTGGGCCGTGATTTCTACGGCGTACTGGTCACCGACATCCGGATGCCGCAGAGCGACGGGCTGGAACTGATGCGCAAGGCGCTGGAGATCGACGCCGCATTGCCCGTGATCCTGATCACCGGCCATGGCGACGTGCCGCTCGCCGTTCAGGCGATGCGCGCGGGCGCCTATGATTTCATCGAGAAGCCGTTTCCGGTGAACCGCCTGTCCACGGTCATCGAGCGGGCGCTGGAAAAGCGCCGGCTGGTACTGGAAAACCGGGCCCTGCGCGAGCAACTGGCCGACCGTTCGGGAATGGAGGGCCGTCTCGTCGGCCGCTCGCCGCCGATGGAGCGGCTGCGCCGTCTGGTGGGGGCGCTCGCCGGTACGGATGCGGACGTGCTGATCATCGGCGAGACAGGCGCCGGCAAGGAGGTGGTGGCGCGGGCCCTGCACGAGGAAGGGCACAGGCGCAACGGGCCCTTCGTTGCGCTCAATTGCGGCGGGCTGCCGGCGGAGATCATCGAGTCGGAGTTGTTCGGCCACGAGAAGGGCGCCTTCACCGGCGCCGCGCGCCAGCGGATCGGCAAACTGGAGCATGCCCATGGCGGGACGGTGTTTCTCGACGAGATCGAGTCGATGCCGCTCGACCTGCAGGTCAAGCTGCTCAGGGTTATCGAGACGCGCAGCATCGAACGGCTCGGATCCAACGCCTCGATCCCGCTCGACGTCCGCTTCCTGGCGGCGACCAAGGAGGACCTGGAGGCGGCGGGAAACAGCGGCCGTTTCCGCAAGGACCTGTTCTACAGGCTCAATGTGGTCACGCTGGAGATCCCGCCGCTCAGGGCCCGCAAGGAAGACATTCCGTTGCTGTTCCACCATTTGACGCGCGAGGCGCGGGCCCGCTACCGCCGGGAGATCCCCGATGCGAGCACCACCTATATCGCGACGCTTATGGCGCGCGACTGGCCGGGAAACGTACGCGAGTTGCGCAATGTGGCCGACCGGTTCGTGCTCGGGCTGGAAGCGCTCGACCCGCTGGAGGCGGAGGTCGGGCGGAGCCTGTCGGAGCGGGTCGCCGCCTATGAGAAAGCGGTGATCGCGGAGGAGCTGGCCCGCAACGAAGGCAGCCTGAAGGCCACCTACGAAGGTCTCGGCCTGTCCCGCAAGGCGCTCTACGAGAAAATCCGCCGGCACGGGCTGGAGCGCGACGGGGCGTCCGGCGAGGAGGCGGGAGCGGCCGACATATAGCCGCCATCGGCACGGCCTATGTGTCGTCCTCCACCCATTGCCGTGGATCGATGTGTCGGAATCTACCCATTCGACGTGGATGACCGGATCGGCGATATTGGCGGATGCCTTGAAATGCGCCGGTTTGCCCATGTTCGGGGCACGTGGCACGACTGTTGCAATCATTTGGACGCGACTGGTCCGGCGCCTTGCCGGACCCCATTGCCGCGCGCGCTGCGCCCGGCCAAACATGTCTGGGAGGACATCCATGAAGAAGTTCGCAACGGCCGCAGTCGCGGCCGCATGTTTCGCATTCTCCGCTCCGGCGCTTGCCGATTGCGATGATGGCGAGATGGTCATCAAGTTCAGCCACGTGGTGGCTGCGACCGGTCATCCCAAGGGCGATGCCGCGACGATGCTCGCCAATCGCGTCAACGAGGAGATGAACGGCAAGGCCTGCATGCAGGTGTTCCCGAACTCCCAGCTTTTCGATGACGACAAGGTCATGGAAGCGCTGCTTCTCGGCGACGTCCAGCTGGCGGCGCCGTCGCTGTCGAAGTTCGAGGCCTACACGCTCAAGTACCGCCTCTTCGACCTGCCGTTCCTGTTCAACGACCTGTCGTCGATCGACCGCTTTGCCGTCTCCGACGCCGGCAAGGGCCTGCTGAACTCGATGACCGATGTCGGTTTCGTCGGCCTTGGCTACTGGAGCTCGGGCATGAAGCAGTTCTCGGCCAACAAGCCGCTGCTGGTGCCGAGCGACGCGGCCGGGCTGAAGTTCCGCATCCAGACCTCCGACGTTGCCGAGGCGATGATTTCGGCCATGGGCGCCAACGCCCAGAAGCTCGCCTTCAAGGAAGTCTACGGCGCGCTGCAGACGGGCGTGGTCGATGGCCAGGAGAATTCCTGGTCGAACATCTACACGCAGAAGTTCTTCGAGGTGCAGGACGGCATCACCGAGACCAACCACCAGCTTCTCGCCTACCTGCTGGTGACGTCCGATGAGTGGCTGAACGGTCTCGATGCCGACGTGCGCGAGCAGTTCCTGACCATCGTCAACGACGTGACGATGGCGGCCAATGCTGAGGTCGCGAGCAAGGAAGCGGCCAACCGGCAGAAGATCCTCGACGCGGGCAGCGAGATCCGCGTGCTGAACGCCGAGCAGCGCAAGGCCTGGGTCGATGCCATGAAGCCGGTCTGGGACAAGTTCCGCGGCGACATCGGCGAGGACCTGATCGAGGCGGCGCAGGCTTCGAACAGCGCCAGCTGAGTGATGAATGGGCTTTCCCGGAAGGCACCGCCCGAGGCGGGCGTCCTCCGGGAGCCATGACGGGGTGACAGGACCGGACATGGCCGGCGGCACAGACCGCCGGGGCCATGCCCGGTCCGGCCCTGATGACGTTCCCGACAAAAGAGAAAATTGGGGGGAAGCGATGCAACGCGTCGACAACTGGGTCACGCGCTTCGAGGAGAACGTGATCGCGTTCCTGCTCGCCGCGATGACCATCGTCTCCTTCACGCAGGTGGTGGCCCGCTACGGCTTCAATTCCGGCTGGACCGGAGCGCTTGAGTTCACCCGCATCCTGTTCGCCTGGCTGATCCTGTTCGGCATGAGCTACGGCGTGAAGATCGGCGCCCACCTTGGCGTCGATGCGATCATCCGGCTGTTTCCGGCGCCGGTGTTCAGGGCCATCGCGGTCTTCGGCGCGCTTTGCGGCGTCGCCTATGCCGTGATCCTGCTTTACGCCGACTGGCTGCAGATCTTCGGCATCGAGACGCGGGGCGGGGCGATCGACTACTGGTCGCGCATGTTCAAGATCGGCATCGGTCTCGACGACCTGCGCTATCCCGAGCTCATTCAGGAAATGTTCGGCACCAAGGAGCGTGTCCAGCGCTGGATCGCCTATCTGATCCTGCCGGTGGGGCTTGCGCTGTTTGCCTTTCGCTGCATTCAGGCGGCCGTGCAGATCATTCGCGGAGAACGCGAGATGATGATCGCCGCCCACGAAGCGGAAGAGCTTGTCGCCGAAAACAAAGACGTCCTGAAAGACTAAGAGGCAGCCATGGAAGCCGGTGTTCTGTTCATCATGGTTCTCGGGCTGCTGTTTCTCGGCGTCCCGATTTCCATCTCGCTGGGTCTGTCCAGCATCCTCACGATCGCATTCTTCTCGCAGGACTCCATGTCCTCGGTGGCGCTGCAGCTGTTCACGGCCTCGCAGAACTACACGCTGCTCGCGATCCCGTTCTTCATCCTCGCCTCGACCTTCATGTCGACGGGCGGCGTCGCGCGGCGCATCATTCGCTTCGCGATCGCCTGCGTCGGCCATCTGCGCGGCGGCATGGCCATTGCCGCGGTGTTCTCCTGCATGCTGTTCGCCGCGCTTTCCGGCTCCTCGCCGGCAACCGTGGTGGCAATCGGCACGATCGCCATCGCCGGCATGCGGCAGGTGGGCTACACCAAGGAATTCGCGGCCGGCGTGATCGCCAATGCGGGCACGCTGGGCATCCTGATCCCGCCGTCGATCGTCATGGTCGTCTACGCAGCGGCAACGGATGTCTCCGTCGGGCGCATGTTCCTTGCCGGTGTCATTCCCGGCCTGGTCGCCGGCCTGATGCTGATGATCGCGATCTATGTGAACGCCCGCATCAAGAACATGCCGAAGCAACCCTTTGCCGGTTTCGGCGAGATGAGCTCGGCGGCGGGCGAGGCGGCGTTCGGCCTGCTGCTGATCATCATCATCCTGGGAGGCATCTATGGCGGCATCTTCACGCCGACGGAGGCCGCGTCCGTCGCCGCTGTCTATGCCTACCTGATCGCGATCTTCATCTATCGCGACATGGGTCCGCTGAAGGGCGTGCCGATGCGCAGGGATGGCGAGAGCATTGCCACGGCAATCGGCCGGAACCTGTGGCTCACGGTGGTGTATTTCTTCCCCGCCTGCGTCCATGCGGACACCCGCAAGGCGCTCACCGACGCGGCGAAGACGACGATCATGCTGATGTTCATCATCGTCAACGCCCTGCTGTTCGCCCATACGCTGACGGCGGAGCGCATCCCGCAGGCGATCACCGACTGGATGATCGGGGCCGGATTCACCTGGTTCACCTTCCTGATCGCGGTCAACGTCCTGCTTCTGATCGGCGGCCAGTTCATGGAGCCCTCGGGCCTGCTCTTGATCGTCGCGCCGGTGGTGTTCCCGATCGGCATGGCGCTGGGCGTCGACCCGATCCATCTCGGCATCATCATGGTGGTGAACATGGAGATCGGCATGATTACTCCGCCGATCGGGCTTAACCTGTTCGTCACATCGGGAATAACGGGAATGAGCCTGATCCAGGTCGTAAGGGCGGCCGCGCCCTTCGTCCTGATCCTGTTCATCTTCCTGATCCTCGTGACCTACGTGCCGGCCCTGTCGACCTGGCTGCCCTATTGGCTGATGGGCCCGGAGATCGTTACCCGGACCGGCTGATGCCCCACCCGCGCACTGCGGATGGCCCAAAAAAGAAAGACCCCGGCGATGCGAGGCATCGCCGGGGTCTTTTCATGTCGGGCGGAGCGGTCCGCGGCGACCCCAGCGGGCGCGCGGAATCCGCCTGTTCAGACGATGCTGCCGAGCTTCATGGCGACGCTCATGTCGCCGGCGACCTTGATCTTGCCGGACATGAACGCCATCGTCGGGTTCAACTCGCCGGCGAGCAGGTCGGCGAGGTTCTCCTGCGAGATGGTGATGGTGCAGTCGGCGTCCTTGTCCTCATTGGTGACTTCCGATCCCTGGACGTAAATGACGCCGGCATCGCCGCAATCGAATTTCACGCTGTCGGAGATGCCGCCGCCGGCCACCTTTCCGCGCACTGCCTCGGTCAGTTCGTTCAGGCTCATGTCTTGTCTCCCTATCGCCGGATCCGTCCGGCAGGCCGGCTCCAGAAAGCATGACGCTTACGTAACCGTCAAGCTCGGCCTTGCGGGAAATCCACCGCGCTAGTGATTGTCGCGCGGCGTGCCCTTCGTGCGGGAGACGTCGCGATAGGCGACCGCCGGCTTCAGCACCATGCCCTTGTCGAACTGGTCGACGAGGGCCCGCTGGATTTCCTGCCAGGGGGTCTGGTGGGCGGGATAGGGGAAGCCGCCGCTGGCCTCGAGCGCGGCCCGTCGCTCGGCAAGTTCCGTATCGCCGATCAGGATGTTTGCGGTACAGGCCTTCAGGTCGATGCGCACCCGATCACCGGTCCGCAGCAGGGCGAGTCCGCCGCCGGCGGCAGCTTCCGGGGCGGCATTGAGGATCGAGGCCGAGCCGGACGTGCCGGACTGTCGTCCGTCGCCGATGCAGGGCATGGCGTGGATGCCGCGCTTTATGAGGGCTGCGGGGGGCTGCATGTTGACGACTTCGGCGCCCCCCGGATAGCCGATCGGGCCGGTGCCGCGAATGAACAGCAGGCAGTGCTCGTCGATCTCGAGCGTCGGATCATCGATGCGGTGATGATAGTCCTCCGGCCCCTCGAAGACGATGGCGCGGCCCTCGAAGGCCTCCGGATCGTCCGGATTGGAGAGGTAGCGGTCGCGGAACTCCTTCGAGATCACGCTGGTCTTCATGATCGCGCTGTCGAAGAGATTGCCCTTCAGGTTGAGGAAGCCGGCCTTGTCGACCATCGGCTCGGAAACCGGGCGGATGACGCGGGTGTCGAGGTTCTCCGCCTTGCGGCAATTGTCGCCGATGCTGCGGCCGTTGACCGTCAGGGCCTGCGGGTGAGGCAGCATGTCCGCCTTCATCAGTTCCGCGACAACGGCCGGAACGCCGCCGGCATGGTGATAGTCCTCGCCCAGATACTCGCCCGCCGGCTGCATGTTGACGATCAGCGGGACGTGATGGCCGATGCGCTGCCAGTCGTCATTGTCGAGTGGCACGCCGAGATGGCTGGCGACGGCATTGAGATGGACCGGTGCGTTGGTCGAGCCGCCAATGGCCGAGTTCACGACGATGGCGTTCTCGAAGGCCTCGCGGGTCATGATGTCGGACGGGCGCAGGTCCTCCCAGACCATGTCGACGATCCTGAGGCCGGTCTGGTAGGACATCTGCGCACGCTCGCGATATGTCGCGGGTATGGCGGCCGAGCCCGGCAACTGCATGCCAAGCACCTCGGCCAGCGAGTTCATGGTCGTGGCCGTGCCCATCGTGTTGCAATAGCCCACGGATGGTGCCGAGGACGCGACGAGATCCATGAAGCCCGCATAGTCGATCTCGCCGGCGGCCAGCATCTCGCGCGCCTTCCACACGATGGTGCCCGAACCGGTGCGCTCGCCCCGGTGCCAGCCGTTCAGCATCGGACCGACGGACAGCGCGATGGCGGGAATGTTGACGGTTGCCGCCGCCATCAGGCAGGCAGGTGTGGTCTTGTCGCAGCCGATGGTGAGAACGACGCCGTCGATGGGATAGCCGTAGAGAAGCTCGACAAGGCCGAGATAGGCCAGGTTGCGGTCGAGCGAGGCGGTCGGCCGCTTGCCGGTCTCCTGGATCGGATGGACGGGAAACTCGAAGCAGATGCCGCCGGCTTCCCGGATGCCCTCGCGCACGCGCTTCGCCAGTTCGATGTGATGGCGGTTGCAGGGCGAGAGATCCGAGCCGGTCTGGGCGATGCCGATGATCGGTTTGCCCGACTGCAGTTCCTCGCGGGTCAGGCCGTAGTTCAGGTAGCGCTCGATATAGAGCGCGGTCATTCCGGGGTCGTCGGGATTGTCGAACCAGGCACGGGAACGAAGGGCTTTCGGGTCTCTGTCGGTCATTCCTGTCTCCGGGCTCGTGGCTGGGGTCCTCTATTTGTAATACAAGATCATTCCCGTCAATGACCGTTTTCCTTTGGCCCGACTGCTCTTCGCTTCCTTGCCGTCAGTCAGCGGGCCTTGGCCTTCCAGCGTCGCAGAAGCGCGGCATTGGTGACGACCGACACCGATGACAGCGCCATGGCGGCGCCGGCAAAGGCCGGTGTCAGGAGGCCGAACGCGGCAAGCGGAATGCCGACCACATTGTAGACGAAGGCCCAGAAAAGGTTTTGCCGGATCTTGCGCACGGTCGCCCGGGAGATGCCGACCGCATCGGCGACAAGGTCGGGCCGCGAGCGCATCAACGTGATGCCGGCGGTCTCCATCGCCACTTCGGCGCCCGATCCCATCGCGATGCCGATGCTGGCGGCTGCAAGGGCGGGGGCATCGTTGACGCCGTCGCCGACCATGGCAACGGTGCGGCCTTGCGAGATGAGGTCCGCGACCGTGTCCGACTTGCCTTCCGGGGGAACGCCGGCGACGACACGGGCGATGCCGACGCGATCGGCCACGGTGCGGGCAACCGCTTCCGTGTCGCCGGTGAGCATGACCGTTTCGATGCCGAGCTCGCGCAGCCGGGACAGGGCCTCCGGCGTTTCCTCGCGCACCGTGTCGGCCATGGCGATGACGCCGACGGCGCGCCCGGCGACGACGATGCTGGCGCAGGTCTTGCCGTCGGCCTCGAGTTCGCGTGCGATCTGACGGGTCAGGAACGTGTCGACGCCATGGGCTTCCAGCAGGCGCTGGTTGCCGATCAGGACGGTTTCGCCGGCGATCTCGGCGATGATGCCCTGGCCGGGAACGGCACGGAAGGAAGATGGCTGGGAGACCTGCAGGCCGCGTTCCCGGGCCTCCCCGACGATGGCCGAGGCCAGCGGGTGCTCGCTGGGCTGCTGGGCGGTCGCGGCGATCCGCAGGATCCGGTCCGGATTGCCGTCGAAGGCGCGGATGTCGGTGACCCGGGGCGCGCCCAGCGTCAGCGTGCCGGTCTTGTCGAAGACGACCGTGTCCACCTTGTGGGCGACCTCCAGGGCCTCGATGTCGCGGATGAGAATGCCGGCACGGGCCGCTGCGCCCGTTCCCGCGACGAGCGCCGTCGGGGTGGCAAGGCCAAGCGCGCAGGGGCAGGCGATGACGAGGACGGCAACCGCCGCGCCGACGGTCGCGTCGAGGCTGGCGCCGGCAAGCCACCAGCCGGCAAACGTGGCGATGGCGACGACGACAACGACCGGCACGAACACCGCCGAGACCTGATCGACGAGCTTCTGCACAGGGGCCTTGGAGCCCTGCGCCGCCTCGACGAGGCGGATGATGGCGGCGAGCTTGCTGTCGCCGCCGAGCGCGGTGGCCTCCACGGTGAGCGAGCCGGATCCGTTGACGGTGCCGCCGATCACGGCGCTGCCCGCGGCCTTGGCGACAGGCAGGCTTTCGCCGGTCAGCAGCGACTCGTCGACCTCGCTTTCGCCGGCAGACACGGTGCCGTCGACGGGAACGCGCTCGCCCGGCTTGACCACGATGTGATCGCCAGGGAAGAGATGCTCGACGGGAACCGTCTCCAGCGTGTCGCCGGTCAGGCGGTGGGCGACCTGCGGGCGCAGGTCGCTGAGCGCGCGCACCGCTGCCGTCGTGGTGCGCTTGGCCCGCGCCTCAAGCAGCTTGCCGAACAGGATCAGCGTGAGGATCACCGCCGACGCCTCGAAATAGAGATGGCCGGGCGCCTGCGGCCAGGCCAGAACGGTCAGCGCGAGGCTATAACCATAGGCCGCTGTCGTTCCCAGGACGACGAGCACGTCCATGTTGGCGCCGCCATTCGCCAGCGCCTTGAAAGCCCCGACATAGAAGCGGCGGCCGACCAGAACCTGGACGATGCCGGCCAGCACCGCCTGGAGCCAGGCGGGCGGCATCAGCATCACCCCGAAGGGCGCGCCGACCATGCCGGCGACCATCGGCAGGGACAATGCGGCGGACAGCACCAGCAGCATCAAGGTGCGGCGCTCATGCGACCGGGCGCGTGCCTCGTTCTCGTCCTGCCGGCGCTTTTCCTGTTGCCACCCGGTCGGCCGTTCGCTGGCGGTGTAGCCGGTCGCCTCGATCACGGCGACGATGCCGGCGGCATCGAGGCTGCCATCGGTTTCCACCAGCGCGGTCTCCAGCGGCAGGTTCACCGAGGCGCGCAGGACGCCGGGCTTGCGGCCCAGCACCTTTTCGATCCGCGCCGAACACGCGGCGCAGGTCATGCCCCCGACATCGAGATGGAAGACGGTGCCCTCGCGCGGTTGAGCATGTGCCTGGCGAGGAGCGCCGGCAGGGGCGTCGGCCTCGAGGGTTGCCTGTGACATGTGACGGATCTCCGGTGCGGGCCGTCCGGATGCTGGCGGACAAGCCCTGTTCAACTCCAGAACAGGAGATAGGCCTTCCAGTCAATGGAAGGTCAAGGGTTGAAATACGCGGTACCGAGGTGGAGGGCGGCCAGAGGGTTGATCCACTTGCCGTCCGATGGCGGCGGCAGGTCACGTGCGTTGGAAAACCCTTCGGAAAGGGGGCGATCTCGCGATCTGGAACAAAATGGCAACGTGAAATCCCGGTTCCGTCCCTTAAATTGAGGAGGAACCCGGTGCCTTGAGCCCATTCGATGCCATCTCAGGAGCGCAGCGATTATGTCCCTTCTCCAACCGAGCGCCTGTCTCGAACGCCAGGCGAAGACGCTTCTGGACAATGGATTTCACGAGCTATGTCGTTTTGGAGAAGAGGATTTCCTCTCGAGAGTGCAACGGCTGGCTTCATCGTCCGGTTCTGCCGGGGATGCCGGGGAGATCCCGGTCTCGGGCAATGTCCCGCTATGCATCGCCTTTCGCCCCGGCCTTGTGAACCTCGCGAGTGCGATGGCCCGGATCGAAGCAAAGTCCGCGACAGGCGTCGTGGAGATGACGCCGCTGTCGCCTGATGCATTTCAGGCGATTGACGGAATTCAGCTCCCTGAAGGCGAACTTTATCTCCTGCTCGATATAGACACCGGTCGGGATCTCCTGAACGTCAGTCCGGAGGATTCGCTGGCGATCATCAGACAACGTGGCAGAACGCCTCTGACCATGGGGGAGGGGGTTGCGCTCGCGATGCAACATCCGGAGCTGTTGGCGGACAAGAAAAACTTCAACTGCATTCAAATGGCCGGCTCGCGGAAACCGGGCGATCAGCGCGTACCTTCCATCTGGTTCAGCAAAGGTCGTCCTCGCCTTGGTTGGTGCTGGGACAGGAACATCCACACTTGGCTGGGTTCAGCTTCCGCGGCCTTGCGCGTAGGCGAACAGCTGTAGTGCGCCCTGCTCGCCGCACTTGTGCTCCGGCCTGCCGGTTTGCCTTGCCGGTCTGCCGGTTCTCTGCCTGGATCCTTCCGGCGGGCCTTTCCGGCGGTGGGCGCTCAGGGCGCCGTGCGGCCTTCCTCGACCGCGTGGCAGGCGACGCCCATTGCGCCGTCGTTGCGGAAGACAGGCAGTTCGCTTGCGCAGCGCGCGTTGGCGAGCGGGCAGCGGGGATGGAAGGCGCAGCCGGTCGGCGGGCTGATCGGGTTGGGGATCTCTCCCTCCACCGTGCGGCGCGGCTGGCCGGTCATCTCCAGGTCGGGGATCGCGGCGAGCAGCATGCGGGTATAGGGATGGCGCGGATTGCGGAAGAGGTCGTGGCTCTCCGCGACCTCGACCAGCCGGCCCAGATACATGACGCCGATGCGCCGCGCCATGTGGCGGACGACGGCCAGGTCATGGCTGATGAAGAGATAGGTGAGCTGGAATTCGTCCTGCAGATCCTTCATCAGGTTGAGGATCTGCGCCTGGACCGAGACGTCGAGCGCCGAGGTCGGTTCGTCGCAAACCAGGAATTCCGGCTTTGAGGCAAGTGCCCTGGCGATGCAGATGCGCTGGCGCTGACCTCCCGAGAACTCGTGCGGATACTTGGCGCCATCGCGCGGATGCAGGCGGACGAGCTCGAGCAGCTCCCCGACACGCGCCGAAATCGCCTGTTCCGACGTCTCCAGCCTGAAGGCCCGGATCGGCTCGGCGATGATCCGGTCGACCCGCCAGCGCGGATTGAGGCTTGCGTAGGGGTCCTGGAAGATCATCTGGATGCGCCGGCGCAGGTCGCGCATTTCCGCGCCTGACTGCTTGCGCGAGCGCATGTCGACGCCCTCGATGCGGATCGCGCCGGAACTGGCCTCCAGCAGCCCCACCACCATCTTGGCGACGGTCGACTTGCCGGAACCGGATTCGCCGACAAGGGCGAAGGTCTCGCCGCGATCGATCGAGAAGGAAATCTCCTGAGCTGCCTTGAGGAAGGCCTTGGGCGAGCGTTCCAGCACCCGGTTCAGCCATGGCTTGGAGACGTCGAAGGTTCGCGACAGGGCGGTGACCTCGACGACAGCGGACGCTTCGGTGGTGCTGGCGCTCGTCATCCGGCCGCCCTTTCGGTTTCAAGAAGTTTCCAGCACGCGGCCTGGCTTTCGCCGGCAGCGATCAGCTGGGGTCGTTCGCTCCGGCACCGGTCCATGACCAGTGAACAGCGCGGATTGAAGGCGCAGCCGGCGGGGATCGAATCGAGCCTGGGCATGGAGCCGGGGATCTGGGTGAGCCGCTCGTGATCGCCGGTGAGGGAGGGGATCGCTCCCATCAGGCCGATCGTGTAGGGGTGGCTCGGCGACTTGATGACGTCGCGCACGGGTCCGATCTCGGCGATCCGGCCGGAATACATCACGGCGACGCGGTCGGCGGTTTCGGCGATCACGCCCATGTCGTGGGTGATCAGCATGACGGCCGTGCCATGGTCGCGGCAGACGCGCTGCAGCAGGCGGATGATCTGTGCCTGAACCGAGACGTCGAGCGCGGTGGTCGGCTCGTCGGCGATGACCAGTTCCGGCTCGGCGCACAGCGCCAGCGCGATGACGACGCGCTGGCGCATGCCGCCGGAAAACTGGTGCGGATAGGCGTTCAGGCGCTGGCCGGCGGCCGGGATGCCGACCTCCTCAAGGAGGGCGACGGCCCTGTCGCGCGCCTCGCGCTCGGACACCGGAAGATGCGTGAGGATCGTCTCGATGATCTGGTCGCCGATGGTGAAGAGCGGATTGAGGCTGGTCAGCGGGTCCTGGAAGACCATGCCGATGCGCTTGCCGCGCAGCTTGCGCATGGCCGGCTGGGAGAGGTTGTCGATGCGTTCGCCCTTGAGGCGGATCTCGCCGCCGGCGATGCGCCCGGGAGGCTCCAGAAGGCCGATGACGGCCGTGCCGGTGATCGACTTGCCGGCGCCGGATTCGCCTACGACACCGAGCACCTCGCCTTCGCGCAGGTCGAAGGAAATGCCGTCGATGGCGGTGAGGATGCCACGCCGCGTCGGGAACTCGACGCGCAGGTCCTTCACGGAGAGCAGGGGAGGCTGGGTCATGTTCCGCCGTTTCGCTTCGTGTTCATGTCAGCGCAGCTTCGGGTTGAGCGCGTCGCGCAGCCAGTCGCCAAGCAGGTTCACGGCAAGCACCAGGACGGCGAGCGCGCATCCGGGGAACATCGCGATCCACCATTCGCCGGAGAACAGGAAATCGTTGCCGATCCGCACCAGCGTGCCGAGCGAGGGCTGTGTCGGGGGAATGCCGACACCGAGGAAGGAGAGCGTCGCCTCGGTGATGATGGCAAGGCCGAGATTGATCGTTGCGATGACCAGAACCGGCCCGATCACGTTGGGCAGCACGTGCCGGACCATGATCAGGAAGGGAGGGATGCCGATCAGTCGGGCTGCCTGGACATACTCCTTGTTGCGCTCGACCAGGGTCGAGCCGCGCACGGTTCGGGCGAACTGCACCCAGAAGGACAGCGCGATGGAGAAGACCAGGATCCAGAAGGCGAAGCGTTCGCGGTCGAGATTGCCGAACAGTGCCCGTGCGACGCCGTCGACAAGCAGCGCGATGAGGATCGCGGGGAAGGTGAGCTGGACCTCCGCGATACGCATGATGATGGCGTCGACCTTGCCGCCGACATAGCCGGCGATCAGCCCGAGCAGCACGCCGACGACACCGGCGAACAGGACCGACAGGAAGCCGACGGCCAGCGAGATTCGGGCGCCGTAGAGGATGCCGGAAAAGACGTCCCGTCCCTGGTCGTCGGTGCCGAGCAGGAAGCGCGGGTCATGATAGTCCATGCCGATCGGCGGCACGCGGGCATCAAGGATGGAGATGCTGGCAAGGTCGAAGGGATTGTGCGGGGCAATCCAGGGCGCGAAGGCGGCTCCGATGAAGAAGACAAGCGTCACGATGGCGGAGGCGATCGTGACCTTGGAGCGCAGGAAGGAATGCAGGATGTCGCTGTCGAGGATGCGCGCGAGCATGCCGCGCGGAACCGGGCCGGCCGGCACGGGTTCCTTGGCTTCCTCTCCGGTGGCGATGGGCATGGGACTCTCCTAATGCGTCGCGCGCTCGGCGCGCAGGCGCGGGTCGACCTGGAAATAGAGCAGGTCGACGATCAGGTTGATGGTCACGAACAGGAAGGCGATCAGCATCAGGTAGGCGGCCATGATCGGGATATCGACATTCTGCACGGATTGCAGGAACAGAAGGCCCATGCCGGGCCACTGGAACACCGTCTCGGTGATGATCGCGAAGGCGATGATGGAGCCAAGCTGCAGCCCCGTGATGGTGATCACCGGAACGAGCGTGTTCTTCAATGCGTGGCGGAAGTTGACGCTGCGCTGGCGCAGGCCGCGGGCACGGGCGAACTTGATGTAGTCCGTGCGGATCACTTCCAGCATTTCCGAGCGCACCAGGCGCATGATCAGCGTCATCTGGAAGAGGCCGAGCGTGATGGCCGGCAGGATCAGCGCCTTGATGCCACCCCATGTGAGCAGGCCGGTCGACCACCAGCCCAGCTGGACGACGTCGCCGCGGCCGAAACTCGGCAGCCACTGCAAGGTGACCGAGAACAGGAAGATGAGAAGTATGCCGATGAAGAAGGTCGGCAGCGAGATGCCGATCAGGGAGATCGACAGGAAGAGTTTTGACAGGATGCTGTCCCGATGGAGCCCGGTATAGACGCCCATCGGTATGCCGACGAACAAGGCGAAGATCGCCGAGACGATGGACAGTTCCAGCGTCGCTGGAAGCCGCCGGCCGATAAGCTCGGCGACGGGCTGGCGAAACTGGTAGGAGGTCCCGAAATCGAACTGCGCGGCATTGATTATGAAGCGCCCGAACTGGGTCAGCATCGGATCGTTCAGTCCGAGCCGCTCACGCAGGGCCTCGCGCTGTTCCGGTGTCGTCTCGACACCGACCATCTGGTTGACGGGGTCACCGACAAAGCGGAACAGGGTGAATGAAATCAGTGCCACCACGAGCATGACCAGGATGGCCTGGACAAGGCGGCGAATGGTGAAGGCAAGCATGGTGCCCCTGCTTCGGCTGGACGTGGCTGCGTGCGGATACCGGCATGTCCGCGCGCTGGCGGCAGTGATTGAGACAGCCGGCGGAGGCCGACCGCTTGTCCCCGACCGATCATGAGAAAAGCGGCAGCCCGGTCACGGTGACCGGGCTGCCGAATACGCATGAGCTACGTCAGTTCTTCACGACCCAGCGGAAGTGGAACTGGTTGTCGGCGCGCTGTGCGACCTCAACCTTGTCCGACACGCCCCAGGCCAGACCCTGCTGGTGAAGCGGGATGTGCGAGACGTCGTCGTGAATGATCGTGAAGGCCTGGGCGATGAGCTCGTCGCGCTTCACGGGATCGTTCTCGACGAGAATCTGAGCGGACAGCTCGTCGACCTTCGGGTTGCAGTAGCCGCCCAGGTTGAACGGACCGCCCTTGCCCTTGTCGTCGCGGCAGCCGGTGATGTTGTGGAGCACGTTCCAGCTGTCGAACGAGCCCGGCGTCCAGCCGAGCAGATAGAAGGAGGTGTCGTAGCCGTTCGAGGCCAGCACCTTGGCGAAATACTGCGCCTTGGGCTGGGCATTCAGGTCGACCTTGATCCCGACGCGGGCAAGGAAGGAGGCGACCGCCTGGCAGATCGCCTCGTCATTGACGTAGCGATCGTTCGGGCAATCCATGCCGACCGAGAACCCGTCGCCATAGCCAGCCTCGGCAAGCAGGGCCTTTGCCGCTTCCGGATCATAGGGATAGCGCTCGAACTCGTCGGAGCGCGAGTACTGGAACGGCGAGATCAGAAGCGCCGAGGGCGTCGACAGGCCGCGCATCACCTTGTCGCTGATCGCGTTGATGTCGATGGCCTGGTAGAAGGCCTTGCGCACCCGCACGTCCTTGAACGGGTTCTTGCCCTTGACGCTGGAGTAGAGCAGCTCGTCGCGCTTCTGGTCGAAGCCGAGGAAGATGGTGCGCAGTTCCGGACCGGTGAGCGCCTTGGTGCCGGCATTGTCGTTGACGCGTTTGATGTCCTGCACCGGGATCGGATAGACCATGTCGAGCTCGCCGGACAGCAATGCGGCGACGCGCGTGGCATCGGAGCCGATCGGCGTGAACTCGACGCGGTCGATGTTGCCCTTGGGCTTGTCCCACCAGTTCTCGTTCTTCTCGAACACGGTCTTCACGCCGGCCTCGTGGCTGACAACCTTGAACGAGCCCGTGCCGTTGGCGTTGAGCGCGGCGTGATTCGGCGTGGTGTCGGATGCGGAGGTGACTTTCACGGCGTTGTTCGCCTCGGTCCACTCCTTGTCCATGATGTACCAGGTGTCCCACTCGTAGTGCAGGATCGGATTCGGGCCGGGCAGGATGAAGTCGACGGTGTGGTCGTCGACCTTCTCGACCTTGACGTCGGCGCCGATGCGGCTGGTCAGGTCGGAGCCTTCCGAGCGCACGCGCTCGGCGGAGAAGACAACGTCGTCTGCGGTGAAGTCGTTGCCGTTGTGGAACTTCACGCCCTTGCGCAGATGGAAGCGCCAACGATTCGGTTCGACCACTTCCCAGCTCTCGGCAAGGGCTGGCTCGATGGTCAGGTCCGGCGCGCGGCGGGTCAGTCCTTCATAGACATTGCCGTGCGAGCCGAGCGTGAAGGTCTCGTTGAGCGTATAGGGATCGAGCTGGTTGAGCGTTCCCTGGAAGGCGTATCGGAGTGTTTCGGCCGATGCGGCCGTTCCCATCAGCGTCGCTGCGAGCGCCGCGGTGGCCACTGTCGTTTTGATGCGCATAGTCCCCTCATGACTTTTCGTTCTGGAAGGCACGGTTCGCGCCGGTTTCTCCAGCGTCGTTCCCGTGCTTCTTGAGCTGTCGTGGCGACAGCCCGGAACCTGCATCTAAGCAAGCTCGCGAGCCCTCGTCCAGCGTGCTTTGCCAAGGGCTGCGGAGGGATGGAAAGTTGCGCTACGTAAGCTTGTGCCGGAATCGCGCGTACTCGCGGAATACGCGGGTGCCGCGGTCGTGCGCCTAGTGTGGCATATGGTCAGCGGGAAAGATCGGAGATCAAGCGCGAAACGAAACGTTCGCCGGCTGCGAGTTGCGCAATCTCGATGAACTCGTCGGGCTGATGGGCCTGGTCGATCGAGCCCGGGCCGCAGACGACGGAGGAGATGCCACGCTCCTGGAATTGGCCCGCTTCCGTCCCGTAGACGACCATGTGCCGGCCGTTGTCACCCGTCAACCGGCGCGCCAGGCCTTCGGCAGGGCCATCCGTTTCCTCCGCAAGGGCGGGAGAATCGGCGATGCACTCGATGCTCACGCCCGTGTCGGCGTGAATCTGCCGCATCGAGGGCTCTATCGTGTCACGGACGAATTCCTCGAGCCGCGCCTGCCACATCTGGCGGGTTTCGCCCGGCACGGTGCGCACATCGACGACGAACTTGCAGGACCGGGCCATGATGTTGGCGGCGGTGCCACCTTCTATCACGCCGCAATGAAGGGTGGTGAAGGGCGGATCCATGACGAGGCCGGGATCGGCGCGCTCGCGGTTCTCGCGGGTCCGGTCATCGAGCCAGGCGATGATGCGCGCCGCATTGGCGATGGCCGAGACGCCGCGATCCCACTGGCTGGAATGAACGGAATGGCCGCGCACGGACACCTGCAGCAGGGCGGTACCCTTGTGCGCGGTGATCACCTGCATGCTGCTCGGCTCGCCGATGACGGCCATTGCCGGCCGCGGGCCGTCCGACAGCATGTTGTCGATCATCGGCGGGGCGCCCAGGCAGCCAAGTTCCTCGTCATAGGACAAGGCAAGATGAACGGGCCGGGTCAGCGGAGCGGCCGCCATGTCCGGCACGGCGGCCAGCATCAGTGCCGCGAAACCCTTCATGTCGCAGGTGCCGCGTCCGTAGAGGCGGCCGTCGGCCTCGCGCAGCGTGAAGGGGTCGCTCGACCATGCCTGCCCCTCGACAGGGACGACATCGGTGTGCGCGGACAGGACGACGCCGTTGTCGACGTGAGGTCCGACGACCGCATGCAGGGCCGCCTTGGTGCCCGTCGCATCGGGTACCCGTATCGAGGCGATGCCATGTCCGGCGAGGTAGCTCTCGACAAACTCGATGAGGTCGAGATTGCTGCGCGCGGAAACCGTCGGGAAAGAAACGAGACGCGCCAGCATCTCCTGTGCGGAGTAACGTTCGGCCATGATCGTGGGACCCGTGTCAGGCGGGAAGGGAAGGTGTCTTGCCCAGAGTATCGACCAGGCGGAGCGGCGGGTCGAGCGCGAAAACGCGCAAGGGCTCCTGCCGGCCGCGAATGGCGATCTCCGTTTCCTCGGCCGCATCGCATGCATAGCCGGCCGTCTGCATGACCGTCTGCGATACGACCAGCGCACGGCCGAACTCCTTCGAGGCGCCTTCCAGCCGGCTGGCGGTGTTGACCACGTCGCCGAGCGCGGTGATGCGGCCGCTGGCGCCGTTGCCGTTGACAGCCCCGATACGCCCGAGGATGACCTGGCCGGCATGCAGCCCCATGCCGATGCGCAAAGGCGCCTCGAGCTGCGAGGCAAGTTCTTCGTTGAGCTGGGCGATGCTTTCGGCAATGGCATTGGTGGCGGCCAGAGCGTTGCGGCAGCCCGCCTGAATACCGTCGCTCATGCCGAAGATCGCCATCACCCCGTCGCCGATGAATTTGTCCACATATCCTCCACAGGCCTCGATGGCGCGTCCGGTCTCGCCGAGATAGCGGTTCAGGATGAACACGACGTCGTAGGACAGGCGGGTTTCGGCCAGGCCGGTGAAGTTTCTCAGGTCGACGAAGAGAATGGCCGCAGGCTGTTCCACGCCCCAGTGGTAGGCATCGCCCGCGGCCCCGGCGACACGCGCCGCGCCGCGCGCGGGAACGAGCGGCTGCACACGCAGGTTCGCCTGCGGGCGGATCTGGCAGGCGAGGCGCACATTGGCATCCGCACCGATGCGCGACAGGACCCTGGCTTCGGTGGCCGAGGCCTCGGGCAAGGTCTGGGCGCCGTCGAGGATCCGGGTCCTGCAGGTCGAGCAGCGGGCCCGGCCGCCACAGACATCGGCATGGGGGATGCCGTTCATCCGGCTGATCTCGAGCAGCGTGGGACCGGGCGCGACGCGCAGGATGCGGTCGCCGGGATAGACGATTTCGATGTTTCTGGCGAACCGGCGCATGACGACGCGGGCGACAAGCACGATGGCAACGAGGGCAAGCAGCAGCAGGAACCCGCGCTGCAAGGCGGTGATCAGCGGATCGGACCAGGCGGTCATCTCGCGGGTCAGGGGGAAGGGCGGGTTTTCGGTCAGGCGCAGGCGCTGGGCCGCGGCGGTCCAGCCCCAGGTGGCGAGCAGGGGAACGAGCAGTGCCACCGCGAACACAAGCAGGCGCCAGCGCGGGTAGCCGGCTTTCACCCTGAGCCAGAAATGCAGGCCGATCATGCCGTGGCTCCACACCAGCAGCATCAGGAGCGTCTGGTTGAAGACCAGGCCTGGCCACAGGATGGTGAGGACATTGCGATAGCTGTCCTCGTAGCCGAAGCGCGCGGCCAGACCGCCCGTTCCCAGCGCATGCGGGATCAGCAGGAAGGGAATGCACAGGCCCAGAAGCAATTGCGCCCATTGCCAGGCCGACAGGCGCAAGGTGCGCCGGCGGGCGGTTTTCCACAGTGCCAGCGTGACATGGACGATCAGGGCTGCGAGCAGAAGCGCTTCGCCCGGGGGACTGCGCCAGACCGCCAGGAAGGCGATCCTCCCGGCCTCCATCGCTTCGAGCGACCAGATGCCGAGCGCATGGTTGAGAAAATGGGTGAAGGCGAAAGTCAGCAGCACGAGGCCGCTTGCCAGACGCAGGCGCTGGCGCAGCGTTGCGCCGTCCATCCTGCCGGTCCTCCCTGAATGCCCGGTCATCGCTTCCGTCCCCTTGCGTGTTCCGGCCGGCGGGGCCGGTCCCGGTCTTGACGGCCAAGGCGAGGGTCGCTCATCTTCGCCAGCCGGATCGCCCGGCCGATCCCGCAACCCGGAGGCTTTTCGAGATGACCGCCACCCTTTACGGTATAGCCAATTGCGACACGGTGAAGAAGGCCCGGCGCTTCCTGGACGAGCGCGGCACCGGCTATGTCTTCCACGACTACAAGAAGGCAGGGGCCGATCCGGCGCTTCTGGCCCGGTTTGTCGATGCGTTCGGTTGGGAGCCGATCGTCAACCGGCGCGGCACCACGTGGCGCAAGATCGACGAGGCGACGCGCGCCGGCGTCATCGATGCCGCCTCGGCGATCGCCGTGCTTGCGGCCAATCCCTCGGCCATCAAGCGGCCGATTATCGAGATGGACGGCCGCTGGATGATCGGCTTCGACGAGGCCTCCTGGTCGACGCTCCCCTGAGCGGTCGGCCCTACGGCTTCCACAGCCGTTCGATGTCGAAGGCGTGGATGTCCTTGAGCAGGTCGACGAAACCGCGCGCGGCGTGATCGAGCGAGGCCTCGCCCTTGACGGCCGTCGCGGCGGCGGCGTTGCCGACCGTGCCGGCCGGGTTGAGATCCTGCGCCTTCCAGCCGAACTGGGCCGGCCCGTGCCCGCGCAGATGCTTGAACTCGCGGATGAAGTCGAGCTGGGTGGAGCGGAAGTCGGTGGCCTTGGACATGTCGACGAGGTCTGGCCGCAGATAGAGCATGATCGACGTCTCTATGTCGCCGCCATGGATGCCGTAGGTGAATTCCTTGTCGGGGAAGATGCCGTGCGGCTGGCCGAAGCGGGACCAGCCCGTGGCCGTCACCAGCATGTCGTGCTTCACCCGCAATTCGCGCGCGACGATGTCGATGATCGGCACGTTGCCGCCATGCGAGGTGACAAGCACGAGCTTGCGTATCCCGGCGCGCGCGATGCTGTCGCCGATCTCCTCCCAGGCGCGCGTCACCGTCTCCCAGGAAAGGGTCAGTGTGCCGGGCGAGGAGATATGCTCGTTGGACTTGCCGATGGCCTGCACGGGAAGAAAGGTTGCCGGCAGGTCCTCCGGCAGGAGCTCCAGAACGCGCGAAATCTGGCCTTCGGCGATGCAGGTGTCGGTGAAGACAGGCAGATGCGGCCCGTGCTGCTCGATGGCGGCAACCGGAAGAATCGCGATCCATGACGAGGTGTCGGCCTCGGCGAATGTGTGGGCGCTCATCTCATGCCAGAAACGGCGGGGAAGGTTGGACATGACGGCCTCTTGAAGCAAACGGGGTGGGGTGCGGCAAGCCGCATTGTCGTGGGCAAACCATAGCGCGCGAACCCGGCAGCGTCATTGCCGGCGGCGCGGGTTGCCTCACAAAAAACTGAAGCGCCGATGCCGGGCGGATTAACCCTTCGCTTACCTGCCCCTGCGGAAGATCGCGTCATGTTCGCGGCTCTTCACTTTTCCGGCCTTGCCCTCGCGCCGGCCACGACAGGCGCGGCGCGCTCGGAGCCATCGTCGGGTGTTGCATCCGGCGCGGGCGCGGCTGCAAGAACGCGTGCGCCATCCCCGGCGCTTGCCGGAGAGGGCGGCAGCGCGGTCACGGCGGTCGCCACCTTGCGAAGCGATGCGGTCGCCGCCCTTCAGGCAGGCGATGCAAGCGCACAGGCACGAAAGGACGAGCGCGATCCGACCGCGACGTCCGCTCTTTCGGCGAAACCGGCCTCCGAAGACGACGAGGACGGCGGCGGGGCGGGCGCGCTCGAGGGCGAGGACCTTTCCCCGGAAGAGGAAACCCAGGTTCGCGATCTCAAGAAGCGCGACGCGGAAGTCAAACAGCACGAGCAGGCGCATGCCAGCGTCGGCGGGCCCTATGCCGGGTCGCCGAGCTACCAATATACGCGCGGGCCGGACGGCAAGCGCTATGCGGTGTCCGGCGAGGTGCCGATCGATGCCTCCGCGGAGCGCGAACCGGAGCAGACCATCCGCAAGATGGAGGTCGTGATTCGCGCAGCCCTCGCACCGGCCGAACCCTCGCCGCAGGACCGACAGGTGGCCGCGCAGGCGAGCCAGACCCGCAGCGAGGCCCAGGCGGAGCTGCAAAAGCAGCGCGCCGAGGAACAGACAGGCGGGAGCGACACGCCCGCAACTGGGCTCGACGCGGAACCGGCGTCGGCGCGCGGCGACGATGCCCGGGACACTCAAGCGGCCGAGGCGCGCCGACAGGCGGGGGCCGCCGTTGCCGCCTACCGGGTATCCGAGGCCGCAACGGCGGGCCTGGTCACGAGTGCGGCGAACGGCGGGCGTATCGCCTGAGGGATGCGCGCTAAAGCGCTTCCAGGAAGCGTTTGGCGGCGGCGCCGTGTTCGGCGCGCAGCTTTTCGACATCCATGTTGACCGGCAGGCCGTCGGTCACTTTCCACTCGCCCCCGACCATCACGCGCGAGGCGGCATGGGCCCCGCACAGCACCAGGGCGGCGAGCGGGTCGCCGGATCCGGAAAAGCGCAGCTCGTCGAGCGTGTAGAAGGCCAGGTCCGCCTGCTTGCCCGGCGCGATGGCGCCGAGGTCCTTGCGTCCGAGGCAGCGTGCCGAACCCTCCGTCGCCCAGCGATAGGTGTCGAAATGGGTGACGGACGCCGCGTCATAGGTGAGCCGGTTGATCATCAGCGCGTGCCGCAGGCTCTCCATCAGGTTGGAGTTGTCGTTCGAGGCCGAGCCGTCGACACCGAGCCCGACCGGACAGCCTGCTGCCTCCAGCTCCTTGGTTCGGCACTGGCCCGAGGCCAGCGTCATGTTGGAGGTCGGGCAGTGGCAGACGCCGACGCAGGCATGGCCAAGGCGGCGTATCTCGTCGTCGTTGAAATGAATGCCGTGGGCGAGCCAGACGCGCTCGTTGAGCCAGCCGCATTCCTCCAGATAGTCGACCGGCCGGCACTGGAAATGGTGCAGGCAGTAGTCGTCCTCGTCGATGGTCTCGCCGAGATGGGTGTGCAGGCGGCAGTCGAAGCGCTCGGCCAGCGCGACGCTCTCGCGCATCAGCCGCTTGGTGACAGTGAAGGGCGCGCAAGGAGCGAGCGCCACCTGGATCATCGCCCCTTCGGACGTGTCGTGGTAGCGCGAGAGCACCCGCTCGCAGTCGGCCAGGATCGTGTCCTCGTCCTGGACGACGGTGTCGGGCGGCAGGCCGCCGTCCTTCTGGCTGAGGTTCATGGAACCGCGGGTGACCGTCATGCGGATGCCGAGGCGGGTCGCTTCCTCCACCTGGATGTCGATGGCGTTCTCGAGACCGGCGGGAAACAGATAATGATGATCCGCCGCCGCCGTGCAGCCCGACATCAGCAGTTCCGTCAGGGCCAGCCGGGTGCCCATCCGGAAGGTTTCCGGCGTGACGTTTCTCGCCCAGATCGGATAGAGCGCCTGGAGCCAGGGAAACAGCTCCTTGTTGATGGCGCTCGGATGGGCGCGCGTCAGGGTCTGGAAAAAGTGATGGTGGGTGTTGATGAGGCCGGGAATGACGACCTCGCGCGAGGCGTCGAGGGTCTCATTCACCGGCCGCGACGGCGCGCCGCCGGAGGGAATGCATTCGGCGATCCGTCCGTCCTCGACGACGATGCCGCCGCCGGCGTTTTCCGCAAGGATTGCGAGCGGGTTCTTGATCCACATGCGCATGAATGTGCGTCCTGTTGTCGGCTCGACCTGCAGGCTTTGATAGCGGCTGTCATGGCCGCCCGAGTTCCGCACAGGGAAGTGGGGTCCAAGCATGATCCCCGAGCGCGGGCGGCCGGCGGCAAGACCGGACAGCCCGATGTCGGGATGCAGGGAATCTAGCAGACCGGGAAAGATCGCGGCAATGCGGGAGTTGCGTGCTCCACCCTGTCAGGGGGCGCTGGCGATGACCTCGATCTCGACCACGAATTCCGGGCGGGCGAAGCCGGAGACGATCATCAGGGTCGAGGCCGGCGGCGGCGAGCCGGTGAATTCGTCCCGTGTCTTCATGTAACCGGGCAGGTGCTCGCGGCCGGTGACGAAGGCGTTGATGCGCACGATGTCCGAAAGATCCATGCCGGCTTCGGTCAGGATCGCGGCGATGTTGGCGAAGCAAAGGCGCGTCTGGCCCTCGACGTCGGAAGGAACGTCGCCTTGCGAATCAATGCCGAGCTGGCCCGAGCAGACGACGAGGCGGTGTCCGGCCGGGATTTCGACCGCGTGGCTGTAGCGGGCAAAGGGCGGTGCGATGCTGCCGGGGGTGAGTGCCTTGGTCATGATGTTTCCCTGATCGTTCATTTGCCGTCGCGGCGACTTGCTGTCCCGACCCTAGGAGACCGCCGGCGTTTTGGGAATCCGCCGGAGGAGCCGCGCTGATCATTTAGCGGGCGTTAGATGTTGTTTCGATGCCGCTTTTTTGTGCGGGCAACCTGGGGTACTGTTCGTCAAGCCTGTCACGTAACCGGGGTCGGCGGGGCGCGCTGCGGCGTTTGCCATTGTTGATCGCGCGGATGCGAAAGAAACAGCGAGCGGGGATGGCGAATTGTCAGTTCTGACTGTACCGGCATCCCTTTTGGCATATCGATTGCTGTGTGGGAGTTGATGGCTTTCTTCAGGGTGCCGGGCAGGTGAACAATGCCGCGTGGTTCTCACGCGGGGGCAACGGCATGCCGCCAATCGGGACGGAATGATCGGTCTGGAAGAAAAGCCGGCACGCAATTGCATCATTTCTGGAGGCGAACAGCATCATGCGGACAGTTTCAAAGAATGCCCTGCTGGCGGGCGCGGCCCTGGCGGCGCTTGCCGTTTCGGGCCTTGGCGCCGCGGCGCAGGAAAAAGTGACCTTCGGCACCAACTGGCTCGCCCAGGCCGAGCACGGCGGCTACTATCAGGCGGTCGCGGACGGCACCTATGCCGCCTGCGGTCTCGATCTTTCCATCGTCTCCGGCGGACCCCAGGTCAACAACCGGGCGCTGATGCTCGCCGGCAAGATCGATTTCCTGATGGGCGGTAACATGCTGCAGGCCTTTTATGCGCAGCGTGAGGGCATTCCGATCGTCGTGGTGGCCGCGGATTTCCAGAAGGAGCCGCAGGTCATCATCACCCATCCGGGCAAGTACGAGAGCTTCGAAAGCCTGGCCGGCGCGGCGCCGCTGCTGATCGGCGACAACGGCTTTGCCTCCTACTACCAGTGGATGATCTCGGAATACGGGTTCACCGTCGAGCAGCGCCGCCCCTACACGTTCAATCCGGCTCCCTTCCTCGCCGATCCGACCGCGGGCCAGCAGGGCTACGTCACCTCCGAGCCCTATGCGGTCGAACGAGAGGGCGGTTTCAAGCCGGACATCTTCCTGATTGCCGACTACGGCTTCAGCACCTACGCGACCACCGTCGAGACGATGGCCGACACGGTCGCCAACCGGCCCGAGGTGGTGAAGTGCTTCGTCGAGGGATCGGCCATTGGCTGGACCAATTATCTTTACGGCGACAACTCCGCCGCCAACGAGATGATCATCAAGGACAATCCGGAGATGACCGCCGAGCAGATCGCCTTCTCCATCGAGAAGATGAAGGAGTTCGGCATCGTCGATTCCGGCGATACCGAAACGCTTGGCATCGGCGCCATGACCGACGAGCGCATGACGGACTTCTACGAGAAGATGGTCAAGGCGGGCGTCATCGAGGAAGGTCTCGACCTCAAGGCGACCTACACGCTCGAATTCGTCAACAAGGGCGTCGGGCTCGACCTGAAGAAGAAGCTGACAGGGAACTGAGGCTGTTGACCCAGATGTTTGCGAACCGGCCGGCACGGCAGGAAGACAGGGGAGCTCGCGGGTGATCGCGGACGGCTCCAGTCTCGCGGGGAGCGAAAGCTCCCCGCGAACACCCATCGTGTCCTTGCAGCGGGTCACGAAAACCTTCTCCAACGCAACCGTTGCGCTCAAGGACATGACGCTCGATATCGGGCAGGGCGAGTTCGTCAGCCTGCTTGGCCCGTCGGGTTGCGGCAAGTCCACGGCGCTGAGAATCATCGCCGGGCTTTCGGGCGCGAGCGGCGGGCGGCTGGTCTGGCCGAACGAACGCCCCGGCTCACGGGATCACGAGATCAGTTTCGTCTTCCAGGAGCCGACCCTGATGCCGTGGGCGACGGTCTTCGCCAATGTCCATCTTCCGCTGAAGCTCAAGGGCGAAAGCGCCGGGCAGGCGCGCGGGCGGGTCATGGAAGCGCTGGAGATGGTCGGTCTCGAAGGCTTTGCCGACAGCTACCCGCGGGAGCTTTCCGGGGGCATGAAGATGCGCGTCTCCATCGCCCGGGCGCTGGTGACCAAGCCGAAGCTGCTGTTGATGGACGAGCCCTTTGCCGCGCTCGACGAGATCACCCGTTTCCGCCTCAACAACGATTTGTTGCGGCTGTGGGAGGAGTTCGGCTGGACCGTCATCTTCGTCACCCATTCGGTGTTCGAGAGCGTTTACCTCTCGAACCGGATCGTGGTGATGGCGGCACGTCCCGGGCGGGTGGTCGCCGATCTTGCTGTCAATGCACCTTATCCCCGCGACGAAACCTTCCGCACCTCGCACGCCTATTCCGACCATTGCCGCCAGGCATCGGACGCGCTGCAGGCGGCGATGGGGGGCGATGACGGGCAACATTGAGCGGTCCGGGCGGTGTCCCCGCCCGGGTTCGCACAGCACGCCACCATCCCTTCCAGAGACAGACAGGACCGACCGCATGACGGCCAACACGGATATGTCCCAACGGCTGGACCAGGCCGACGACACGCCGCCGATCGACCCGGCGGAAGCGCGCAAGGCGCGCCGCGCGCGGATCGACCGTGTCGCGCGGTGGCTGCTGCCGGTACTCGTGATGCTGGGGACTGTCGGTCTCTGGCAGTGGTATGTGGATGCCTACAACGTTCCCCACTACATCCTGCCCGGGCCGGACCGGGTGGTCGATGCGCTGGTCAAGGACTGGTCGACACTGTGGCCAGCCCTTTTGATCACGCTGCAGATCACGCTCGGCGCGCTGATCATCGCCACGGTCGGCGGTGTCGGACTTGCGGTCCTCTTCGCCCAGTCGAAATGGGTGGAGATGTCGTTCTTCCCCTATGCGGTCATTCTGCAGGTGACGCCGGTGATCGTGATCGCGCCGCTGATCTTCATCTACGTTCCCTCCAAGATCGTGGGCCTGCTGATCTGCGCCTGGATCGTGGCGTTCTTCCCGATCCTGTCGAACACGACGCTGGGGCTGAACTCGGCCGACCACAACCTGCGCAACCTGTTCCAGCTCTACGGCGCCAGCCGCTGGCAGACCCTGCGCTACCTTCGTCTGCCGGCGGCGCTGCCCTACTTTCTCGGCGGCCTGAAGATCGCCGGCGGCCTGTCGCTGATCGGTGCCATCGTCGCCGAATTCGTCGCCGGAACCGGCGGGCTCGGTTCGGGCCTCGCCTTCAAGATCCTGGAGGCGAGCTACCGGTTGAACATCCCGCGCATGTTCGCCGCGATCCTGCTGATCTCGGCCACCGGCATCATCATCTTCGCCAGTCTCAGCATCCTTTCGCACCTGATGCTGCGTCACTGGCACGAGAGCGCCATCAAGCGGGATACATGACGAAATGAGCGATGCAGCCCGGCTCGACCTTCCGGAAAGCGGCTATGTGCTGGCCAATGCGACGGTGCCGAGCGCCGTCACGTCGGGCACGATCAACCACATGGGCGACGGGCTCGGGCGCGCGGACCTGCTGATCGAGCGCGGCGAAATCGCTTCCGTCGCGCCGTGCGGGTTGCTCGTCGGACGCGACGACCTGCCAGCCATCGATCTCGACGGCGGGCTTGTCCTGCCGGCCTTCGTCGACATGCACACCCATCTCGACAAGGGGCATATCTGGCCGCGCAAGCCCAATCCCGACGGAACCTTTCCCGGCGCCCTGACGGCGGTCTCGGAGGACCGCCCGGCGCGCTGGTCGGCGCAGGACCTGCGCCGACGCATGGATTTCGCCCTGCGCACCGCCCATGCGCACGGCACGGCGATGGTGCGGACACATCTGGACAGCATCCCCCCGCAAGAGGCGATCAGCTGGCCGGTCTTTCAGGAGGTGCGCCGCGACTGGGCGGATAGGATCGAGATACAGGCCTCGGCGCTCTATGGCGTGGAAAGCCTGCTGCAGCCGGGATTTCTCGATCATATCGCCGATATCGTGCGCGATGCCGGCGGCACGCTGGGTGCCGTCACCTACATGATCGAGGGGCTCGAGAGCAGCCTCGATGCGCTGTTCCAGGCGGCATCCCGCCGCGGGCTCGATCTCGATTTCCATGTCGACGAGACCGCCGATCCTCAGGCCCGATCGTTGCGTCTGATCGCGGAAGCGGCCTTGCGCAACCGTTTCAAGGGCAGGATCGTCTGCGGCCATTGCTGTTCGCTCGCACTGCAGGACGCGGAGGAGGTGGACCGCACGCTCGACCTCGTCGCCAGGGCCGGCATCGGCGTGGTATCGCTGCCGCTTTGCAACATGTACCTGATGGACCGCCAGGCCGGGCGAACACCGCGATGGCGCGGTGTCACCCTGCTGCACGAAATGCGCGGGCGCGGCATCCCGGTCGCGGTTGCCTCCGACAACACCCGCGACCCCTTCTACGCCTATGGCGACCTCGACATGGTCGAGGTGTTCACCCAGGCGGTGCGCATCCTGCATCTCGACCATCCGGTCGGCGACTGGATCCGCACCGTCACCGTGACACCGGCGCAAATGCTCGGCGACCCGATGCGAGGGCGTATCGACGCCGGCCTGCCTGCCGACCTTGTCCTGTTTCGCACCCGCAACTGGAACGAGCTGTGCGCCCGGCCATCCGGACCGAGGCGGGTGTTGCGCGCCGGGCAGGAGATTGGGCGAAACCTGCCGGACTATCGTGAACTCGACGACCTGATGGAGCCTTGATCATGTACGATATCGCCGCGCTTAAAGCCGCCCTGGAGGGATTGGCGATCGAGGACAATCCGCAGATCGTCCGGCAGAAGAGCCGCGACTTCTTCTGGTACTCGCCGGTGCTGAAGCGCCAGCTCGAGGACGTCACCGCGGATATCGTGGTCAACGCGAAAAGCGAGGCGGATGTCATTCGCGTGCTCGCCGCCTGCCATGATCTGGACATTCCGGTGACGACGCGCGGGGCGGGGACGGGCAATTACGGCCAGGCGATGCCCCTGTCCGGCGGCGTGGTACTCAACCTGGCCGAGATGAACGGAGTGATCGAGATCGGCGCGGGCTTCGTGCGGGCGCAGGCCGGTGCGATCATGTCCGCGATCGATGATGCGGTGCGCCCCTCGGGCCAGGAGTTGAGGATGCATCCCTCGACCTATCGCACGGCGACGATCGGCGGCTTCGTCGCCGGAGGGTCCGGCGGCGTCGGCTCGATCAACTGGGGCGGCCTGCGCGACTTCGGCAACATCATCGAGCTGAAGGTGGTGACGATGGAGGCCGAACCGCGCGTGCTGACGCTCGCCGGGGCCGAATTGCACAAGGTCAGCCATGCCTATGGCACCAACGGCATCATCACCGAGGTGACGGTTCCGCTGACGGCGGCCTATGACTGGGTCGACGTGCTGGTGTCGTTTTCCGATTTCGCCGGAGCCGCACAATACGCCGATGCGCTGGCCAACCAGGACGGCATCCTGACCAAGGAGATCGCGCCGATCGGCGCGCCCCTGCCGCACGACTATTTCCTGAGGCATCGCAAGTTCGTGCGCGCCGACCAGTCGGTCTGCGCGGTGATGGTGGCGCCTTTCGCGATGGATGCCTTCGCCGCCTTCACCGGCCGGCACGACGAGGCCGCCATCGTCTACCGCTCGGACACCGCCACCGCGGAGGAGAGCAAGGGGCTGCCGCCGGTCTATGAACTGACCTGGAACCACACGACCTTGCGCGGCCTCAGGGTCGATCCGAGCATCACCTATCTCCAGGTCCTTTATCCGTTCCCCGACCATGTCCAGAAGGCATCCCGGCTGGCCGAACTGTTCGGCGACGAGGTGCCGGGACATCTGGAATTCGTGCGTTTCGACGGCAAGATCACCTGCTTCGGCCTGCCCATCGTGCGCTACACGAGCGAGGAGCGGCTGAACGAGATCATCCGCATCCACGAGGACATGGGCTGTCCGATCTTCAATCCGCACCGTTACACGCTGGAGGAAGGCGGCATGAAGCAGACAGACGCGGTGCAGCTTGCCTTCAAGCGCGAGGCGGATCCCAAGGGCCTTCTCAATCCCGGCAAGATGATCGCCTGGGAGAACCCGGATTTCGATTTCGCCTCGGAACAGACCTATCTCTTCCCAGGCCTGGGGCGTTAGGTCTTGCCATGCGGGTGCTCCTGATCCATGCGCATCCGGTGGAGGAGAGCTTTTCGGCCGCCTTGAAGGCGGAGGCCCTGCGGGCACTGGTTGCAGCCGGCCACAGCGTCGAGGAGTGCGATCTCTATCGCCGGGGCTTCAACCCGGTGCTGACCTGCGAGGAGCGCATCGCCTATCACGACCTTGAAACGAATCGCGGGCCGGTCGAGGACTATGTCGCACAATTGCTCAGGGCCGAGGCGATCGTGCTTGTCTATCCGGTCTGGAACTTCGGCTTCCCGGCGATCCTGAAGGGCTATTTCGACCGGGTCTTCCTGCCGGGCGTCTCGTTCCGGATGAAGGACGGCAAGGTGGTTCCCAATCTGCGGCACGTTCGCCGTCTGGTGGCCATCACGACTTATGGCGGCAGCCGGTTTCGCGCCTTTCTGGTCGGCGATCCGCCGCGCAAGCTGATATGCCGCGTCTTGCGCGCGTTGATCGCGCGCACGGGGCGGCTGTCCTATCTGGCGCTCTATGACATGAACCGCAAGGATGCGGCTGGCCGGGCGGCATTCCTCGCCCGGGTGGGAGACGAACTGAAGAGACTTTGATGCGCATACTGCTCGTCTATTGCCATCCGTCGGCGGAGAGTTTCGCCGCCGCCCTGCGCGACACCGCCATCGAGACGCTGACCGCCGGCGGGCACGAACTGCGGGTGACCGACCTTCACGCGCAGGGCTTCGATCCCGTGATGGGTGAGGCGGAATGGCGCTGCTATGCCGACCCGGACTGCAACCGCAATCCGGTTGCCCCGCATGTCGACGACATCCTGTGGGCGGAGGCGCTGCTCTTCGTCTATCCGACCTGGTGGTTCGGGCTTCCGGCCATGCTGAAGGGCTATCTCGACCGGGTCTGGATCCCGCATGTGACCTTCGACATTCCGACCCAGACATCGGGGATGCGGCCGCGCATGCAGCATATCGGCAGGATCGCGGTGATCACCACCTGCGGCGCGTCCTGGTTCGTGTCGAAGATGATGGGAGAGCCGGGCCGCCGCACGATCCTGCGCGGCATCCGGGCGCTGTGCCTGCCGCGATGCCGGGCTCGCTATCTTGCGCATTACAACATGGACAGTTCCACGCCGCAGAGCCGGGCGCGCTACCTTGGCAAAGTGAAACGGTTTCTCGCCGGTTGGTAAGCCGTCTTGCAAGCCGCGCCGCTCGGTGCCCACTCTGCCGGTTTTTCCCAGAGGAGCGAATCCGCTTTGATATTCAGCCGATCCCGGCACATTATTGAATGTGCCGGGTAGGTATGCCGCGAACCGGCTTATGGAATTTTCATCAGGTTCGTTCGGTGTCATCAAGCTTTCATTTGCCGGCGTTAGAAGGCGGGACATGGCGTTCAATCACAAAAAGAGCGTGACGTTTCGCCTGGCGCAGACCGCCAAGGCCCATCGTTCGCGCGCAGGCACCCACCTTTCCCGGATCGGTCTCCATCCGGGTCAGGAATCCGTTCTCAAGGTTCTGGCCGAGGAAGACGGCCAGACGATGAGCAAGCTGGCCGCGACGCTGTCGGTGCAACCGCCGACGGTGACCAAGATGGTGACGCGCCTGTCGGCGCAGGGATTCCTGCGGCGCGCGACATCGGAAACCGATGGCCGCCTCGCCAGGGTGTTTCTCACCGACGAAGGCCGTGCCCTCGTGGAAACGGTCGACAAGACGTGGAAGCGGCTGGAGCGGGAAGCGCTTGCCGGGCTCGACGACAAGGACCGCAAGAAGCTGCGCAAGCTGCTGCGCCAGGTCGAGAAGAACCTCGGTTCGCGCACGGTCGACGATCTCGACCTGGAGCCTGACGAGGCCGACTGAGAGGCCGACTGGCGGCAACCGGCCCTTGCACCTGCGGGCAGGAGCGGTTGCGGCGTGTCGCCAGGGTGTCAGCCGGCCATGCCCGCCAGGTGCAGGCCGAGGCCCGCAAGGCCGCAGACGACAACGATTTCCGCAACTCCCCGCCTCAGCCTGAAGAGAAGAAACGCGGCCAGTGCGGCCAGCCCAAGGACCAGCGGGTCGAAGCTCGCGACATCCGGCAGGGGCATGGAAAGCGCTCCCCATTCGAACTCTGCCACATCCGAAAACAGCACGTTCAGCGCGAACCAGACGGACAGGTTGAGGATCGTGCCGACGACCGCGGCGGTGACCGCCGTGAGCGCGCGCGACAGCCAGGCCACCGTCCGGATGCGCTCGACGAAAGGCGCACCGAGCAGGATGAAGAGGAAGCTCGGCGCGAAAGTGACCCAGGTCGTCATCATCGCCGCAAGCAGCCCGCCAAAGGCGGGGGAGAGCGGCGCCGGATCCCGGTAACCGCCGAGGAAGCCGACGAACTGGGTTACCAGGATGAGCGGACCGGGGGTCGTCTCGGCAAGACCGAGACCGTCGAGCATTTCCCCGGGCGTCAGCCATCCCCGCGCCTCGACGGCGACCTGCGCCATGTAGCTGAGCAGCGCGTAGGCCCCTCCGAAACTGACCAGCGCCATCGTCGAGAAGAATCCGGCGATCTCGACGAGGACATGCTGCGGGGAAAGCAACAGGACGGCAGTGCCGACCGGCAGCCCCCACAGGCACAGGCCGACCGCAAGCCCCGCCAGAAGCGAGGGGCGGGCAGGCGCCCGCGCGGTGTGCGGCATGTGTGGTGTACTTGCCGTTGGCGGTGCGGGCGCGGGCGGTGCGGGCGCGGGGGCAAGCGCGACACCGGCAAGCGCCGCGGCGATCACGACGAGGGGAAAGGGAAGCTTGAACAGGAACAGCGCCAGGAACGAGAGGCCGGCGACGGTCCAGGCCAGCGGCGTTGCCAGGGCACGGGTGCCCAGGCGCGCAAGCGCCTGTACGACGATCGCGAGCACGGCGGCCTTGATGCCGTAGAACAGGCTTTCCACGACGGGGCTGGAGCCGAAGCCGACATAGAGAAACGACAGCGCCAGCATGGCGAGGGCGCCGGGCAGGATGAAGAGCAGCCCGGCGACAAGGCCGCCGCGAACACCTCCCACCATCCACCCGCAATAGGTGGCGAGCTGTTGCGCCTCCGGGCCCGGCAACAGCATGCAGTAGTTGAGCGCGTTGAGAAAACGGTCCTCGCCGACCTTCTTTCCCTCGGCGACGAACTCCTTGTGTATCAGCGCGATCTGGGCCGCGGGCCCGCCGAAGGAGGCAAGACCGATTGCCAGCGAGCGCCGCGCCAGCCAGGCTCGTTCGTCGCGGATGTCGTCGCTCGGTCGTCTGACCATCGGCACGTTCTTCCTTGCGCGGGCGGTATGCCCGGGTTGAGCGTAGCGCATAGCGGGTCTGCGATTCCGCTGCATGACAAATCGCGACTTTCGCCCGACCATTCTATATGTAGGACAAATGCTCGGCCGCAGGTCGGGATGCGATCGGGTGTGTCGACCAGACAGCGTCCGCCGGATGACGATTGGGGTAGACACCGTTGAGTTCCACGCAGCAGGCGGGCACGGCCCGCAAAGGCCTTATCCCCGAGCGCTTCGTCGGTATTGCCCTCATTTCCTTCGCGTTCCTGTGTTTTTCCGGACTTGATACGACGGCCAAGTATCTCGGCCAGTCGTTGCCGGCGGAGCAGATCGTGTGGATGCGCTTCGTCACCCACGTGGTCTATGCGGTGGTGCTGTTCCGTCTCTGGCGCATGCCCCATGTGCTGAAAAGCCGGCGCTGGGGTCTGCAGATCTTCCGGGCGCTATGCCTGCTCGGCTCCACCGTCTTCAATTTCTTTGCCGTGCGCCACATGCAGCTGGCGGAAACCGTCTCGATCATGTTCGCCGCCCCCTTCGTGGTGACGGCGCTGGCCGGTCCGTTGCTCAACGAGTGGGCAGGCCTGCGGCGCTGGATGGCGATCATCGTCGGGTTCATCGGAGTTCTCGTGGTGACGCGGCCCGGACTTGGCGAGATGCACTGGGCGGCGATCCTGTCGGTCTGCTCGATGCTGAGCTACGCGCTCTACGCACTGACGACGCGCATGCTGGCGCAGACCGAATCGCCGATCGGCATGCTGCTGATTTCCGCAGCCGTCGCGGCGACCGCGATCACGCCATTCGGCATCTCCGCCTGGGTTCCGCCCGCGGACACCTGGACCTGGGTCCTGTTGCTGTCGACCGGCGCCTGGGGCGGCATCGGCCATTTCGCGCTGATCCGGGCGCATGTCCTGGCGCCGGCACCGGTGCTGGCACCCTTCATGTATACCCAGATCATCTGGATGACGGGGCTCGGCTATCTCGTCTTCAACGATGTGCCGGGCGTGTTCACCCTCGTCGGAGCCTCGATCGTCGTCGGCTCCGGCCTCTACATCCTCTACCGGGAGCGCAAGATCTCGCGCGGCGAGGCGGCCGCGGATGCCGCGGGCGGCAGCGTGGGCAGCTAAGGCCCCTCCGGGATGGGAGGACAGGGCCGCGCGGGCTCTTGTGCGACCGCCCCGCATCGGGGATCTTTCCAAAGACCCAATATCGGGATGCACGTCTTGAGCGAAACACCACCTGCCAGCGGCGACGCGAGGGATCCGAAGGATCGCGACGACGGTGCGACGTCCGGGGATACGGGGCGTTCCGCGCACCGCACCGGTCCGCGCCGTATCACGCTTGGCGACATGGCGGCGGAACTCAACGTGTCGACGGCGACCGTCTCGCTGGCGCTGCGCAATTCGCCGCTGGTGGCGAGCGAGACGCGCGAGCGGATCAAGGCGCATGCGCGCGGCGTCGGCTACATCTACAACCGGTCCGCTGCCGCTCTCAGGACGGCCCGCTCCAACATGGTGGGCGTTGCGGTCCACGATATTCTCAACCCGTATTTCGCCGAGGTATTTCGCGCGCTGGAGGACGAACTCGGCCGGGAGGAGCAGGTTGTCCTGATCTGCAATCACCGGGACGACGTGACGCGGCAACGCGGCTTCATCGACAGCCTGCTGCAGCATCGCATCGACGGCCTCGTCCTGTGCGCCTCGGTCGATACCCGGCCCGAGGAGATCAACGAGCTGGTCGCGACCGGCATCCCGGTAACGCTGATCTGCCGCGACGTGGAAGAGGCGCGAGCTCCGGTGGTGCGTGGGGACGACATAGCCGGTGGGAGGATGCTGACCGGGCATTTCATCGAGCGTGGCCACGAGCGGATCGCGATGATCGGCGGTCGTCGTCGCAGCTCGGCCGGGCGCGATCGCAATCTCGGCTGGCGTCAGGCGCTGGTCGAGGCCGGGATAGATCCCGAGGCGCAGACCGACATTCCCGAATTGATGACCCAGGTCGACGGCCGTGACGCGGTGCCGGGCCTGCTGGCCTCCGGAGCGGCGCCGACCGCCATCTTCGGCTTCAACGACCTGATCGCCCAGGGATTGGTGTCCGGGCTGCGACGGGCCGGCGTCGAGCCGGGTGCGGGCATGGCGATCGGCGGTTATGATGACACGGATGGCGCGGTTGGCGGGTCGCCGGCGCTGACCTCGGTGTGGAACAGTCCGGATCAGATCGGGCGCGAGGCGGCCGGGCTGATCCTGCGACAGATCGGCGGCGAGGCGGTTGGCGACGAGCGCCGCCTGATCACGCCGCGCCTCAACATTCGCGAGAGTTCTCCGCCACCGGGCGGTCAATCCAGGGGCTGAAAGGCCTGCTTTCCTTCCGTCAACACAATCACATTCAGGGAGACATTCATGGCCTTGGCCGAAATCCTCATGCTCGGGCGGATGCTGCCGATCGTCGAGACCAGTCTTGACGCGGACTTCACCGTTCACAAGGTTGCCGCCGCCGATGTGGCATCGCTCGATCCGGAGCTGTGCGCCAGGGTTCGTGCGGTGGCGGGCGGTGCGCATGTTCCGGTCAATGCGGAGCTCGTCGACAGGCTGCCGGCTCTGGAGATCGTCGCCAATTTCGGCGTCGGCTACGATTCCGTTGACGCGCGCTACTGTGCCGAGAAGGGTGTGTGCGTGACCAACACGCCCGACGTGCTGACCGAGGAAGTCGCGGACACCGCGCTCGGGCTGTTGCTGATGACGGCACGCGAGTTTGGCGCGGCGGAGCGCTACCTGCGCGCCGGCCGCTGGACGGGCGGCCCCTATCCGCTGACACGCGCCACCTTGCGCGGTCGCAAACTCGGCATCCTGGGGCTTGGCCGGATCGGCAAGGCGATCGCGGCGCGCGCCGAGGCGTTCGGGCTGGAGATCCACTATCACGGCCGGTCGCGCCAGCAGGGCGTCGCCTACACTTATCACGACAGCCTGGAAGGCCTGGCGCGGGCCTGCGACACGCTGATGGTCGTGGCGCCGGGCGGCGCGGAAACGCGCGGCATCGTCAATGCGCAGGTCCTCAAGGCGCTGGGCCCGGAGGGGATCGTGATCAATGTCGGGCGCGGCACGGTGATCGACGAGGCGGCGCTGATCACGGCGCTGCAGGATGGCACCATTCTGTCCGCCGGTCTCGACGTGTTCGAGGACGAGCCGCGCGTGCCCCAGGCCCTGATCGACATGGACCGGGTGACGCTGCTGCCGCATGTGGGATCGGCCTCGCGTCATACCCGCGACGGGATGGGCCGGCTTGTCGTCGACAATCTCCTGTCGTGGTTCCGCGAAGGCAAGCCGCTGACGCCGGTTGCCGAGACGCCGTTCGTCAAGCGCGGTTAAACAAGCTTAACGAAGCGTTAATGCATTGGCGTCATTCTGCGAGAGTTGCAGGACAGGCGACAGACAGGGGCCGGTTGCAATGCAATCGCCCGTGAGACCCTTCCGGCAACGACCGCAGGATGGCGGGCGGCAGGCTGCCGACTCGCGATCCGCCTGATGTCGCGCCAGATACCGGCCAGCGGAACCATCCGGCCGGATCCCGCGCAAGCAGCGGAGCCTTTGTCATGGGCCGTTCTCTCAGCCGCCTTGGCGCTCTTCTCAGTGCCGCGCTCTTCTCACTGGTTTTCTTCGGCACGGGATTGGTCGGCGCGGAGACGGTGGAGCATGGGCTTGCCGGGCCCTGGCGCCTGGCGGACGAGGTGTCCGGCGCCAGTTGCGCGCTCTATCTGCATGCCGAACAGGTGGGAGGCGCGGCGCCGGCCGGCCTCTTCCGCGCCGAGGTGACGTCCTGCGGCGCCGACCTGGCCTCCGGCATGGCCTCCCTTTCCTGGCGCACCCTTCCGCAGGGCGGCATGGAACTGGTCGCCCCGGATGGCGCCCTGATCGCGGCCTTCGATGTGGGCGAGCGCGAAGGGTTGTCCTCCATCGCGCCCGCCGGCGTTTTCCTCGTCCTGATGCCGGAAGCGCCGGTCGAGCTCTCGAGCCTCATTCCCGGCGCTCGCTGACACGACGGGAGCAGGCAACTAGCCGCGCGGCTGCGACAGGAACTCGCCCATGCGCTGCAGCGCAAGCGCGATGTTGTCCGCCGAGTTGGCATAGGACAGGCGGATATATCCCTCGCCCAGGATGCCGAAGTCCGGCCCGCCGATAACGGCGACGCCTGCCTCCTCGAGCAGAGCGGAGGCAAGCGGTTTCGCCTTCCAGCCCGTACCGGAAATATTGGGGAATGCGTAGAAGGCGCCCATCGGCGTGCGCGCCGACACGCCGGGCAAGGCGTTCAGCCCCTCGACCACCAGCTTCCGGCGCTTGTCGAACTCCACCATCATGGCCGCGACCGCGTCCTGCGGCCCCTCGAGCGCGGCGAGACCGGCGAACTGCGCCGGCGCGTTGACGCAGGACCAGCAGTTGACGGCGAGCTTTCGGGCCTTGTCGATGAGCTGGTCCGGCCAGACCGCATAGCCCATCCGCCAGCCGGTCATGGCATAGGTCTTCGACCAGCCATCGAGCAGGATCAGCCGGTCGCGGATCGCCTCGAATTCCAGCAGCGAGCAATGCACGGCGCCGTCATAGGTCATCTGCCCGTAGATCTCGTCGGACAGGATGGCGATGTCGGGGCGCGTCTCCAGCCCTGCGACGAGCTTCTCGATCTCGGCGCGCGGGGTGACGCCGCCGGTCGGGTTGGCGGGCGAGTTGAGAATGACGAGGCGCGTGCGCGGCGTCAGCAGGGAGAGGGTTTCCTCGGCCGAAAAGGCGAAATCGTTTTCCTCGCGGATCGGCACGGGCACGGGCGTTGCCCCGGTGAACTCGATCATCGAGCGGTAGATCGGGAAACCGGGGTTCGGATAGAGGATCTCGGCGCCAGGCTCACCGAACATCAGGATCGCCATGAACATGGTGACCTTGCCGCCGGGCACGACCACCACATTGTCCGGATTGACCGATGCTCCACGGCGTCGGTCGATGTCGGCGGCGACGCCTTCGCGCAAGGGAAGGATGCCGGTCGCCGGCGTGTAGCCGTGATGACCGTCCTGCAGCGCCTTCACGGCCGCCTCGACCACGTGTTCAGGCGTGCGGAAATCGGGCTGCCCGATGCCCAGATTGATGATATCGCGTCCCTGTGCGGCGAGCGCGGTGGCACGGGCGAGGACGGCGAAGGCATTTTCCTCGCCGATCCTGTTGAAGCCCTCGATCGTTTTCAGCAATGGTTTCTCCCGGTCTCGCCAGCGCCGCCGCCGTGAGTGTCGAGGGGCTGCGCGTTGCCGTTGTTTTAGCCGGACGGAGCGGATTGCGAAAGCCGGTCGCCGGCCGTGCACCGTCCTTTGCCGGGGCATCTGGAGGAGAAGTCATGGCCGCCATGCATATCGAGACGCCGGTCGGCACGCTCGAGGTCGAGGAGCACGAGGGGGCGATCGTGCGGCTGACCTGGGGCCGGGCGCGGGAGGAAAGCCCGACGCCGCTGCTGGAGGAGGCGCTTCGTCAGATCGGGGCCTATTTCGACGGGACATTGCGGGACTTCGACCTGCCATTGGCTCCGGCGGGAAACACATTCCAGCAATCGGTGCACCGCGAGATGCTGGCGATCCCCTATGGCAGCACGCGCAGCTATGGCGAGATCGCCGAGCGGCTTTCCACCTATGGCCAGCCGGTGGGGCAGGCCTGCGGGGCCAATCCGATACCGCTGATCATTCCCTGCCACCGGGTTCTCTCGGCAACCGGTCTCGGCGGCTATTCCGGTGCGGGCGGCCTCGACACGAAGATCGCGCTTCTGAAGCACGAGGGCGGCTTTCCGTTCCTGCTGTGACGCCCGCGACGGTCATCCGGAGCACGGCTTTTGCCAAGACCACGAAATTTCGGTAGTCCCAAGGCAACGACACCCCATATCCTCCGGCAAAGGCCGCCGGCATCGACCCGATCGGTGCACCGCCGGCCCGCGCGGACGCGAACCCAGGCAAGACCCATGACCCTCTCCCAGGACAGCAAGATCCCCGTCACCGTGCTGACCGGCTATCTCGGCGCCGGCAAGACGACGCTTCTCAACCGGATCCTCAGCGAGAATCACGGCACCCGCTATGCCGTCATCGTCAACGAGTTCGGCGAGATCGGCATCGACAACGACCTTCTCGTGGAATCCGACGAGGAAATCTTCGAGATGAACAACGGCTGCATCTGCTGCACCGTGCGCGGCGACCTGATCCGCACGGTGGAGAACCTGATGAAGCGGAAAGGTTCGTTCGACGCGATCGTTGTCGAGACGACCGGTGTTGCCGATCCGGCTCCTGTCGCGCAGACCTTCTTCATGGACGAGGACGTGCGGGCCAAGGCGAAGCTCGATGCGGTCGTCGCCGTGGTCGACTGCCGGCATGTGCTTGCCCGGCTGGCCGACACGTCCGAGGCGGAAGACCAGATCGCCTTTGCCGACGTGATCCTGCTCAACAAGACCGATCTTGTCACCGCCGAGGAACTGAAGGCGGTGGAAGCCCGGATCCAGGCGATCAACCCTTACGCGGTGCTGCATCGGAGCGAGCGCTGCGCCGTGCCGCTCGACAGCGTCCTCAACCGGGGTGCTTTCGATCTTGACCGGATCCTGTCGCTCGATCCGCATTTCCTTCAGGAGGCCGAGCACAGCCACGAATGCGGCCCCGATTGCGATCACGACCATCACGATCATGATCACGGCCATGACCACCATCACGGGCACGGCCACCATCATCACGACGAGGGGACGCATTCGGTGAAGAGCGTGTCGATGACGGCCGGCGAGCTCGATCCGCAAGTGTTCTTCCGCTGGATCGGCGACATGACCCAGACCCAGGGTCCCAACATTCTCCGCCTGAAGGGCATCATGGCGTTCCAGGACGATCCCCAGCGTTATGTGGTGCAGGGCGTGCACATGATCGTCGAAGGCGATCACCAGCGCGACTGGAAGGAGGGCGAGGCGCGTGTCAGCCGGCTGGTGGTGATCGGCCGCGAGCTCGACTTCGACGCCATCCAGACGGCTTTCAAGGCCTGCGAGGCCTGACGGCAATGGTCAGTGTCGCTCCTCTCGATCCCGGCGGATATGTCGTCGCGACCACGTTTCTTGGCGAGCAGCCTGTCTTTGCCGTCGGCGACGGCCTTGTCGTCATGCTCACGGATGCCGGCGAACGCCGGATCACCCTGCACGAGGGCGGCCTGCTCGCCGCCTGCCGGTCGCTGGAGGGGGATGCGCTCATCACCGGCGGGGACGATGGTACCGTGCGGCGGATGTCGGCGGACGGATCGCACGAGACCCTGGCGGAGCTGCCGCGCAAGTGGATCGACCTGCTCGCCGCCGGTCCGCAGGGCAGCGTCGCCTTGGGCGCGGGCCGCATCGCGCAGGTACGGCTGGCCTCTGGCGAGATCCGCGATTTCTCGCAGGACCGGGCCGTTGGCGGCCTGGCCTTCGCGCCCAAGGGCCTGCGGCTGGCGGTCGCCCGCTACGACGGCGCCACGTTGCAATTCGTCAATGCCGCCGCCCAGGCCCAGGAGCTTGCCTGGAAGGGTGCGCACAAGGGCGTCGTGTTCTCGCCGGACGGCAAGTATCTGGTGACATGCATGCAGGAAAACGCGCTGCATGGCTGGCGGCTTGCCGACGGGCAGGACATGCGCATGACCGGTTACCCGGGCAAGGTGAAGTCGGTGAGCTGGTCGGCGAAGGGGCGCTATCTGGCGACATCGGGCGCCAACGCGGCGATCCTCTGGCCGTTTTTCGGCAAGACGGGACCGATGGGTCAGCAGCCGTTGCAGCTCGGCGCGCGCTCGGACCAGCTTGTCACCCATGTGGCCTGCCATCCGGAAGAAGAGGTTGTCGCGATCGGCTACCAGGACGGCATGGTGCTGGCGGTCCGCTTTTCCGACAATCGGGAAGTGCTGTTGCGACGACCGGGCGAGGGGGAGATCAGCGCGCTCGCGTGGGACCAGGCCGGGTTCCGCCTGGCATTCGGGACAAGTGCCGGCGAGGCCGGGATAATCTCCCTCGACGGATCCGGGTAACAGGAAGGTTCGCCACATGATCGCACGAACGCTCGCGCTGGCGCTTGCCCTGGTCGGCGGTGTGACCACCTCGCAGCTTCCCGAATTCGCGCAGCAGTACCGGCAGCGCCTCGGCGGTGCGATCGATGCGCTGACCCAGGTGGTGGACGACTTCCGCGAGGATGCGGCCCGCCAGGGGCTCAGCATGCAGGAGGCGATCGGCCGGCTATCGCGGACCAGCGACGATTTCGTCGCCACCCAGGGCGCACGCGTCGAACGCTCGGTCGAACGGCTCGATGCCCTGGTGCGTCAGCGCGATGCCTTGCGCGAGGCGGGGCCGTTCCAGCGCCTCACCGTGTTCCTGCGCGATCTCGATCCGCAACTGGCGCAGGCGACATTCGAGGATTTCGAACCGGCGGTTCCGGCAACAGCGGAAGGCGCGGTCGCCGCCGGCGGCGGGTTCCTGGGCCTGTTGCTGACATTCGGCCTGCTTGGCCGGATCGTCCGGCGGATGCGGCGCAGGCCCGGTTGAACCGGGCGGGAAAGGGCGAACCATGGATACACTCAGCCGGATGCGCTGCTTTCTCAAGGTGGTCGATGCGGGCGGCTTTTCGGCCGCGGCACGCGAGCTTGGCCGCTCGAAGGCGCTTGTGTCGAAATACGTGGGCGAACTGGAGGACGAACTCGGCGCCCGGCTGCTCAACCGGACGACCCGGCAGATCTCGATGACCGAGGTCGGCCATGCCTTCTACAAGGAGGCGAGCGACATCCTCACCCGTATCGATGACCTGAAGGCCTCGATCCAGAACACTCACCAGCAGGCGCGCGGCACGCTGCGCGTTTCCGCGCCGCGTTCGATGGGCGACGATTTCCTCAATCCGGCGATCATGGCGTTTCTCGTCGCCGAGCCGGAGATCTCCATCGACCTGCGGCTGGAGGATCGGTTCGTGGATCTGGTGGAGGAGGGGTTCGACGCGGCGATCCGGGTGACGGAACTGACCGATTCCAGCCTGATCGCGCGCAAGCTGGCGCCGTTCCGAGGTGTGGTGTGTGCTTCGCCCGAGGCGATTGCCCGCTTTGGCCGGCCCGTTCATCCGCAGGACCTTGCCGACCTGCCCTGCATCATCGACAACAACTACCGCTTCCGGAACAACTGGCAATTCCAGGTCGAGGGGGCCCGCATCAACGTGCCCGTCAAGGGCAGGGTGGAGGTGAACAGCGCCCAGGCGGCGCGTGTCGCCGCGCTGGAGGGGCTCGGCTTCCTGCGCACCCCTTATGCTTTCGTGCACAAGGAAATCAGCGAAGGCCGGCTGGAGCAGATGCTGTCCGATTTCCATCCCGACGGGCAGGCGATCTATGTCGTCTACCCGCATCGGCGGCACCTTTCTGGAAAGGTGCGCACCTTTGTCGATTTTCTTGGCGAGTGGTTCGCCGAGAAGCGTCGCCGGGGCGAGGTGTGCTGAGCGCTCAGGCGGCCGCGAGACGTTCCTCGGCGATGCGGTCGGCGACGTTCTGCGTCGGCAGGCCGCGCTGCCCGGCCCTTTCGTAGATGCGCATCAGCGTCGCGCCGATGGCCTCCACCTTCTCGCGCACCAATCGGTCGTCCCCACCAGGGGCGGCGAGCGCGATGGAAATCACGCCGCCGGCATTGATGGCATAGTCTGGCGCATGCAGGATGCCGCGCGCGCGCAGCATTTCGCCATGGCGTTCCTCGGCGAGCTGGTTGTTGGCGGCTCCCGCGACGATGGTGGCGCGGATTTCGGGGATGGTCGCGTCGTTGAGCCCTGCACCCAGCGCGCAGGGCGCGAAGACGTCGGCCTCGGCCGCGTGGGCATGGTCGGCAGCGACAACGCTCGCGTCGAGCTCCGAGACGGCCTGCTCCAGCGCCGGCTGGTGCAGGTCCGCCACGATCAGGCGGGCGCCGGCCGCGTGCAGCTGCCGGGCGAGGTCCATGCCGACATGGCCGAGACCCTGGACGCAGACGGTGCGCCCCTTAAGACTGTCGGACCCGAAGCGATGGCGCAACGAGGCCCTGATGCCGACGAACACCCCGAGCGCGGTGTAGGGCGAAGGGTCGCCAAGGCCTGTGGCCCGGGTGCCGCGCACGTGATCTGTCTCCCGCGCAACGATCTCCATGTCCGAAGCGCTGATGCCGACGTCCTCGGCGGTGATATAGGTGCCGCCGAGACGCCCGACCTGACGGCCGAAGGCGGACAGGAGCGCCGGCGACTTGTCCTTGCGGGCGTCGGCGATGATCACCGCCTTGCCTCCGCCCAGATCAAGCCCGGCCAGGGCGTTCTTGTAGGTCATGCCACGCGACAGGCGCAGCGCGTCGGTCAGCGCCTCCGCCCCGTTCGCATAGGCCCACATGCGGCACCCTCCGAGTGCCGGTCCAAGGCGGGTGTCGTGGACCGCGATGATGGTGCGCAATCCGCTTGCCGCGTCAAAACCATGCACGACCTGTTCATGGCCGCGGAACTCAGGATGCGTGAACACGTCCGCCTCCACGGGTTTCAGGTCTCGGCTCGCTACCGGGACATTCATCAGACTCTCCTCGAAAAACGGACGGGGCGGTCATGTGGCCGTTCACGCCAAGGCGGCACGGCGAGGACCGCACTCCCGTTCGCCAGATGATCAGCGCTCGGAAAATATACGTCGCATGGAGGGGAATATCGGTCTTTTTTGCCCGCAAAATGTGCGTTTTGATCAAATTTTCATCTCTTCAATGCGGGTGGGTCGAAGAATTCTTCCCTCGTTTCGGGTCCTGCGCGTCGCAGTTCCCGACCTGCCTTGCTGTCGCCGTGAAGACCGTTGATAAATAGCGAAACATCACCGATTTCTCGGAGTGGACTGCTGAATGTGGAAGCCCAGCGTTCTTGCGGCGATCCTGGCGGTTGCCGCCGCCGGCTCTGCCGCCGCGCATCCTCATGTTTTCGTCGAATCGCGGGCGGAGGTCGTGTTTGACGCCGGTGGACGCCTGTCCGCCGTGCGTCACGTCTGGCGCTTCGACGAGGCCTTCACCGCCTTCGCCGTGCAGGGGCTAGACGAGAATGGCGACGGAGAGCTGTCGCGCGAGGAGCTGCAGCCGCTGGCGCAGATCAATGTCGAGTCGCTCGCCGAGTATGACTTCTTCACCTATCTCCAGCTTGGCGAGGGCGATGTCCCGTTCGGGGAACCGCAGGAATACTGGCTTGATTTCTACGGCGGCCGGCTGACGCTCTTCTACACGCTTCCTGTGGCCGAGCCGCGGATTGTCGACGGCGCGACCGTGAAACTGGATGTCTACGACCCGAGCTATTTCGTGGCTTTCGAGATGACCCGCGACACGCCCTTTGCGATGGTCGATGCTCCGCAGGCCTGCAAGCTGACCTTCACGCCGCCGCCCGAGCTGGATGCTTCCATGGCCGAAACCCTGGCGCAGATCCCGCAGAGCGAGCGACAGCTGTCGCCGGATCTCATGCAGGTGACCGAGACACTCTCCAATTCGGCGACGATCGGATGCAAATGACGGACCCTCGCAACGCCGCCCCCGGGATTGCAGCACGCCGATTTGCCCTTTCCCTTGCAGGCGGCGCCGTTCTGGCCCTCGCCCTGTCGGCGGCCGCCGCGCATGCCGCCCCCTCGCCATTCGGTGTGGGCCTGCCGGAACAGTCCCTTTCCTCCGGAGGCATACTCTCGGGCTTCTTTGCCTGGGTGTCGGCCCAGCAGACCGCATTTTACGGCGCGCTGACTTCGTCGTTGAAGCAGATGAAGGCCGATGGCAGCGCCGGCTGGTGGCTGATGGGGCTTTCCTTTCTCTACGGCGTCTTCCATGCGGCAGGCCCCGGTCACGGCAAGGCGGTGATCTCCTCCTATGTGCTGGCCAATGGCGAGACGCTCCGGCGCGGGATCGTGATCTCCTTTGCCTCCGCCCTGGCACAGGCGGTGACCGCGGTCATGGTGATCGGCCTGGCCTCGATCGTGCTGCGGATGACATCCATCGCCATCACGGAGACCACGCGCTGGCTCGAGATCGGCTCCTATGCGGCGGTTGCCGGGCTTGGCCTCTATCTGGTCTGGCGCAAGATCGTGCGGCCGCTGCTTACACCGCGAAAGGTCGTGGCGCTCGGCGCCCAGGCGGTCGTGGCCTGCGATCACCACGATCACCATTCCCACCACACGCATGAGCGGGCGCACGGGCACGCTCACGAGGTGCGCCACGCGCATGCCCACACCCACACCCATGATCATGGGCACGACCACGGGCACGGGCATGGGCATGGGCATGACCACGATCATGCGGCCGGCGAAGTCTGCGCCAGTTGCGGTCATCTCCATGCACCGCCGCCGCAGATGCTCGCCGGCGATTTCTCGCTGTCGCGCGCCTGGACGGTGATCCTGGCGGTCGGGCTTCGGCCCTGCACGGGCGCGCTCGTCGTGCTCGTCTTTGCCATCTCGCAGGGGCTGGCCTGGGCCGGTGTCGCGGCCACCTTTGCCATGGCGATCGGAACCGGCCTGACCGTGTCCGCTCTCGCGACCATCGCCGTGCTGGCCAAGGACGCGGCGATGCGCACCGTGGGCGGCCGGGGGGCTGCCCGGCTTCACGCGGCGATCGAAGGGTTCGGGGCGCTTGTCGTACTCGCGCTCGGTTCGACGCTGCTGATCGCGGCGCTGGGCTGGGGCGGGGCGGTGTGATCGGTGCTTGCCGGCGCCTTTCTGGTGGACGCCAAAGCTGAACGGGGAACTGCGGGTCGCTTCAGGTGCCGCCCTGCAGCGGCTGGCTGAGCGTCCTCGTCTTGCGGGCCGCCACCTGCTCCCGGTGGATCACGTAGAGCCCCGATCCGATCGTCAGCGCGATGCCGAGCGAAGCGGTCGCGTCCGGCAGGTCGCGGAAGATGAGCCAGCCGATAAAGGTGGCGAAGGGGATTTCCAGATACTGCATCGGAGCGAGCGTTGCGGCCGGCGCCAGCCGCAGCGACCATGTCATCAGCAGATGCGCGAAGGTGCCCAGAAAGCCGACGGCGGCAAGCAGCAGAATCTCGTTCCGGTCGGTTGCGACCAGATGAAGCCCGGGGACGTCGCCGGCGATGTTGCCCAGCAGGAAGGCGCCGGCCAGAATGAGCGTTGCGATGATGCCGCTCACCGCCTGCAGGCTGATCGGATCGGCCGCCTTGGCAACGCTCCGCGTGACCAGCATGAACAACGCGAAGGCGACGGCGACGCCAAGCGGCAGCAGGGCGGGCGCGCCGACCGCGGCATAGTTTGGCTGGATGACGAGCAACGCGCCGGCGAAGCCGACGACGCAGGCCATCAGCCGGTAGGGACCGACCTGTTCGCCGAGGACGAAACGGCCGAGCAGCAGCATCAGGAACGGCATCACGAAGGCGATCGCGATCGCGTCGGCGAGCGGCAGGTAGCGCAGGGACGCGAACATGGCGCCGATGCCAAGGATATGCAGCACGGTCCGAAGGATGGTGAGATGCAGCACCCGGGCCGGCAGGCGCAGGCTCCCTCCGCCCAGCAGGACCAGCGGCGTGAGCAGCGCTGCCTGCATGACGAAGCGCACGAGCAGGAGCTGCCCGAGCGGCAGGGTTTCTCCCAGGATCTTGGCAATGGCATCGCCCAGCGGGGCGAGCACGCAAAATCCGGTCATCAGGAGCATGCCGCGCAGCGGCCGGTCAGCGGTCATGGGGGCACAGTAGGTCGGCGCGGTTCTTTTGGGAAGCGCATAGGTTGCATTCGGGTTGCATGACGCGCCGCGTCATGCCGCGACTTTCCGGCATTTCAGCCGATCGTGACGCAACCTGCAGGATTTGACAATGAATTTAATCGCAGGGCATTTCGCGGGCTCTTCAGCCGCGGCGTCCCGTCACCTGCAAGGCGGTCTCAGGCGGGGGGAACGGGCGTCCCGTCGCGGCCCAGCTCGATCGGCTCCCCGTGCGGGGTGGCCGCGGCGGCGCGGTGCCAGGCCTCTCGCCGTCTGGCGAGGCCTTCCGTGGTCGCGACCGCACGGGTCACCACCATGGTCTCCAGCGCCGCCAGCCAGTGATGGTAATAGCTGTCGCCGCAATCGGGGTCTCCGCCAGCCTGCGCCTCGCGGATGGCTCCCGACAGGGCTTGCGCCCATTCCGGCCAGGTGAACAGGCCTCTTGCGTGCAGCTCGACCGCCATGGCGAAGGCTTTCGCCTCCCAGGGTTCGCGGAAGACCGGTTCGCCGGCGTTGCGCGGCAGGTCGGAAAACAGCTCTGCCGGAGGCGTGGCATTGGCGTCCGGCCTGCCGGCGGCGGCGTGAGGGGATGTGTCAGGCAAGGTCAAGATAGGGTTCCCAGAGATCGATGCGGACCGTCAGTGCAGGGTCGCAGTCGTCGCCCCACAATTCACGTGCGTCGAAGGCGACACCGTAGAGCCAGGCCGGCTGCTCGCCGACCCCGGATGCGCTGGTGTCGGGAAACACATGGACGCCATGTATGGCCTCGATCGTCCCGACGCGGCCGCGGCAATAGCGGGGGATGCGAGTGTGGCCTTCGGGATGCATGTTGCGGGCGCGCACCCGGTCGCCGGTCCGGAAGCGGGCGGGGACGCTTTCCGCGCGCTCCGTCGGGCCGCCACGCGCCAGCGTCGCGGCGACATCGCCGGCCGCCAGCACGCGTTTGGGCGGACGTCCTGCGGCGAGGCTGCGCGCGGCCGCGATCTCCTCGCCCGTGACCAGCCCGCGTTCGTCGAGCAGGCGCTCCAGCCCGGCCAGCCAGATCTGGTAGTAGCTGGAGGAGAGATACCGCGCCGGGTCCATGCTTTCGCGGGCGAAGCGGGCCATGTCGATGGTCCATTCGCCGCTTGCCCCCATGGCGAGCGTGAGAGCGAAGGCGCGTCGCTCCCACTCCTCGTGGAAGACCGGCCTGACCGGCTCGGGCACCACCGCGCCGAACCCCATCATGCCGCCCAGGTCCTGGGCACCGTTCATGTTCCGGCCTCCGCCAGCAGTTTCGGCGAAAGGGCAAGGCCCGTGCCGATCATGCTGTCGCGGGTGACGAGGCGGGCGAGCTCGGCCTCGCTCCAGCCGTCCGTGCCTTCGGGCCGCATGGGGATGACGAGATAGCGGATCTCGGCGGTCGAATCCCAGACACGGATTGCCGTGCCCGAGGGAAGCTCGACACCGAAATCGGCGAGCACGCCGCGCGGATCGCGCACCGCCTTGGCCCGGTAGGGAGCCGATTTGTACCAGACGGGAGGCAGCCCGAGGACCGGCCACGGATAGCAGGAGCACAGGGTGCAGACGACCATGTTGTGTTGTTGCGGCGTGTTCTCCACCGCGACCATGTGCTCGCCCTGCCGTCCGATATAGCCGAGGGAGTGGATCGCAGCCGTTGCATCGCTTCGCAGCCAGTCGAGAAAGCCGGGCTCGTGCCAGGCCTTGGCGACCACATGCGCCCCGTTATGGGGGCCGACACGGGTCTCGTAGGTCTCGATCAGGACGTCGAGGGCCTTCGGATCGACATGGCCCTTCTCGACCAGAACCGATTCGAGCGCCCGCACACGGGCTTCCGTCTCGGAGAGTTCCGAGCCGTGCCCGTGATCGTGATGGTCGTGATCGTGGTGCGTGTGATTGCCGGACATGGGGGATTGGCTCCTGTTCCTGGCGACGTTACTCGGCTGCGTGGCGTCCGGCCGGCTGCCGGCGGGCGCCGCCGCGCAGGGCCTCGCCAAAGGCGGCGAAGAGGCGGGACGAGGCGGCGTCGCTGCCCACCCAGTATTCGGGATGCCACTGGGTGGCGAGCGCGAAACCGGAGGCGGCCTCGACGGATACCGCCTCGATGGTTCCGTCATCGGCGCGGGCCTCGACGGCGAGCCCCGGCGCGAGCCGGCCGATCGCCTGGCGGTGCAGCGAGTTCACCTCGATCGTCGCATCCCCCAGCACGGCGGCAAGCCGCCCGCCGGGAACCACCTCCACATGATGGGCGAGGGCGAAGCGCGCGTCCTGGTCGTCGGCGACCGGCGCGCGGTGGTCGCGGCGCCCTTCGAGCTCCTGCACCTCGCTGACAAGCGTTCCGCCGAAGGCGACGTTGACCTCTTGCAATCCGCGGCAAATGGCGAAGAGAGGCATGTCGCGCTCGATGGTGCGGCGAATCAGCGGCAGGGTCGTCGCGTCGCGGCGGCTGTCATAGGGGCCGTCCTTGTCCAGGGCGAGGCCGCCGTAAAGGGTCGGGTTGACGTTTGAGCGGGATCCCGTCAGCAGCACGCCGTCGACCCGGTCGAGCACGACATCCAGATCGATGGCCGGCCCGAGCGAGGGCAACAGAAGGGGGATCGCACGCGATCCCTGGACCAGCGCGTCGAGATAGACCGAGACCGCGGCGTGCCAATCAAAGCCGTCCAGTGACTTAACGTCGGTACTCACGAGAACGACGGGTGCGGACATGTACACTCCTGATTTTTCGGGATCGTGTCAGCGATGAGTGGTTAAAAAATTTTTCCACTTGCAAGCGCTTGCTCTTGTCTCGCGTCGCGACATGGGCTTTATATCATAAACATGGCGCCCTTCAGCAAGAAGGCGCTTTAGAGGCCGGGAAGTGAGAAACGTTCCCGGCAGATGTTTGTCTTTCTCTGTGGGAGGAGAAGTATGGATCGCCGTTCATTTTTGAAAAACGCCGGACTTGGCGCGGGTGCAGCCGCTGCTGCCACGACGCTCGCCGCACCGGCCATCGCGCAGGCGACGAAGGACATGGTGATCGTGTCCACCTGGCCGCGCGACATGCCGGGTCTCGGTATTCCCGCGCAGCGTCTTGCGGCTCGAATCGGCGAGCTGACCGAAGGTCGCATCAACGTCCAGTATTTCGCCGCGGGCGAGCGCGTCGGTGCGTTCGACTCCTTCGACGAAGTCGCTTCGGGCAATGCACAGGCCTATATCGGCGCCGACTATTACTGGAAGGGCAAGCACCCGGCCTGGGCATATTTCACAGCCGTTCCGTTCGGCCTGACCTATGCCGAGATGGACGCCTGGATCCAGTATCGCGGCGGCCAGGAGCTGTGGGACGAGCTTGCTGACGGCTACGGCCTTCAGAATTTTGCCGCCGGCAACACCGGCGTGCAGATGGGCGGCTGGTTCAACAAGGAAATCGAGACCGCTGACGACCTCAAGGGTCTGAAGATGCGTATTCCGGGTCTTGGCGGCGACGTCATGGCAAAGCTCGGCGCCTCGCCGGTTTCGCTTCCCGGTGGCCAGATCTACGAGAACCTCGTTTCCGGCGCCATCGACGCGACCGAGTGGGTCGGTCCCTTCAACGACTTCTTCATGAAGTTCTACGAAGCCGCGAAGTACTACTACTATCCGGGCATGCACGAGCCGGGCTCGATGCTGGCCCTGGGTTGCAACAAGTCGTGGCTGACCTCTTTGTCGAAGGGCGACCAGGCGATCATCGCTGCCGCCTGCGCCGAAGAGAACGGCAAGACCATGGCCGAGACCAACGCCAACAACGGCGTCTATCTCGACAAGCTGATCAAGGAGCACGGCGTCGAGCTGCGCAAGTTCTCCGACGAGGTCTATGACGCCTTTGGCGAGGCGTCGGAAGCCGTGTTCGCGGAGACGGTCCAGCACAGCGATCTTGCGGCTCGTACGCATGAGAGCTTCGCCAATGCCCGCTCCGAGGTCGGTCGCTGGATGCTGCTGGCAGACACCGGCTACACCCAGCAGCGCAACCGCGTGCTTGGCATTACGATCTGACGATCCACTGCGGCTGAGGAATGCGGGGCGGGGTCCATGACCCCGTCCCGCATTCGTATGCCGCGTGGCGATGCGAAAGGCTAATCCGACATGTCGTCCATCGGCGGGGTTTCGGAGCAGGCGTCTGCCATGTCAGGCACGGCGACCGGATCCGACACGGGTGCACTGGTGGTCCGCCTCTTCGGCTGGATCATGCTGGCCGCGACAGCGGCGTTCGTTCTCAACAACTATCTCACCTACTGGCTGGATCTTCCCGGCGTCGCGCCGCTTTTCGGCGGAGCCGCGAATGGCAGCGACAATCCGGCGATGTCGGCCGTTCAGCTCGGCGTCTACGCCCTGCTGATCGCGCTCGCCGCCGGTTACGCCCTGCGCCAGCGGGGCAAGCTGCTGCGCGCCGACAGCCGACGGATCTCCGCGATCAACGACTTCGTCATCCGCGCCGCCTTCTTCGCGGTGCTGAGCGTCGGGTTCGTCGATGCCGCCATCTCCTTCCTGCGGGTGGAGGGGCTGCTGGACGGTCTCGTCGGCAGCGAACTGGCGACCGAGCTGGGGCGCTCCCGGTTCCGCGGCCCGTATGTCCACATGCCGCTGATCGGGTTGTCCATCGTCCTTGCCGCCTTCACCCGGACGCTGGGCTTCATCTGGCTGGCATTGCTCGTCGTCGCCGCCGAACTGCTGATCGTGCTCGGCCGCTTCATCTTCTCCTACGAACAGGCCTTCATGGCCGACCTGGTGCGCTTCTGGTATGCCGCGCTGTTCCTGTTCGCCTCCGCCTACACTTTGTGGGAGGAAGGGCATGTGCGCGTCGACGTCTTCTACGCGGCGTTCTCCACCCGCACGAAGGGCTATGTGAACTCCGTCGGCGCCGTGCTGCTGGGCATGTCGCTGTGCTGGACCATTCTCATCATCGGGATGGGCAGCAAGCAGGCGATCATCAACGCGCCAATGCTGGCCTACGAGACCACGCAGGCGGGCTTCGGCCTCTACGTCAAATACCTGATGGCCGGCTTCCTCGGCGTTTTCGCCGTCTCGATGCTGATCCAGTTCGTCGCCTACCTGTTCGATGCCGTCGCCGACATTCGCGGCGAACCGGGAGCGCGCAATACATCGTCCGGCGCAGCGCACTAGCGCGCCGGATTGCCAGGAACGAGGGAACGTCCAGGTTGACGTCCCCGAAAAAATGAAGCCGGGTCCGGGCCGAATGCGCGAAGATGCAAGGCTCGGGATCCCATCGCCGACGGGTCTCGGACAATGGAACTGTTCTTTCTCCTTCTCCTGATCGCGCTCATGGCCGGCGCGCTGGGCTCGGGCTATCCGGTCGCGTTCGCGCTTCCCGGCTCGGCGATCCTGACGATCGGCATCGCCGCACTGTCGGGCTACCTGTTTGCCGGCAGCACCGACGCGTTCTTCTCGCATGGCGGCCCGTCCCAATGGCTGAGCGCCGGTGTCACCAATTTCCGCGGCGTCTACTGGGAGGCGGAGCGGGACACGCTGATCGCCATCCCTCTCTTCGTGTTCATGGGCATCATGCTGCAGCGCTCGAAGATCGCCGAGGACCTGCTCGTGACGATGGCGCAGCTGTTCGGTCCGATCCCGGGCGGCCTGGGAATCTCGGTCGTCTTCGTCGGCGCGCTTCTGGCCGCGACGACGGGCATTGTCGGCGCCACCGTGGTGGCGATGGGGCTGATCTCGCTGCCGGCGATGCTGCGCAGCAACTATTCGCCGTCGCTGGCGACCGGCACGATCGCCGCCTCCGGCACGCTCGGGCAGATCATCCCGCCTTCGATCGTTCTCATCATCCTTGCCGACCAGCTGGCCAGTGCCGTCGACCAGGCCGGCTCCCTGCGTCAGGCGCTCTACAAGGAGAGCACCGGCGAGATCACGATGCCGTCGGATTTCGCGGTGACCTCGACCAGCGCCGGCGAAATGTTCCTCGGCGCCTTCCTGCCGGGCCTCGTCCTGGTCGGCCTCTACATGCTCTTCATCATGGGCTTTGCCATCCTCAATCCGAAATCGGCTCCGGCCGTGCGGATGGAAGGCAAGTTCGACGGTGCGTTCCTGGTCAAGGTGATCATCACGCTGGTGCCGCCGCTGGCGCTGATCTTCCTGGTGCTCGGCTCGATCATCGCGGGCGTCGCCACTGTCAACCAGGCCGGCGCCATCGGTGCCATCGGCGCGATGATCATGGCCGGCTACCGGTTGCGCGAGGGAGAGAAGGGCACCTACTCGCCCGCCATCCTGGCAATCCTCGCCCTGCTCGGCCTTGCCGTCCTGCTGTCGTTCTACGACATCAACATCAAGCGCATCCATACCAGCCAGGATGTGACCGGCGTGGTTCTGGCGCTCATCGCCGTGTCGCTGTTGCTGATCGCGGTCTTCTGGAGCGGCTGGCGCACCTTCAAGATCCAGGACACGCTGCGCGGGGTGATGGTGGAGACGGCGAAGACCTCGTCGCTGGTCTTCATCATCCTGCTCGGTGCGGCGATGCTGACCTCCGCGTTCCGCGCCTTCGGCGGCGAGGAACTGGTCAAGGACTTCCTGCAGGGACTGCCGGGCGGTTTCTGGATGCAGTTCCTGATCGTCATGCTGGTGATCTTCGTCCTCGGCTTCTTCCTCGACTTCATCGAGATCGCCGTGGTCGTGGTGCCGATCGTGGCGCCGATCCTGCTCGCCGATCCGTCGGCGAACGTCACCGCCGTCTGGCTCGGCGTGATGATCGGCCTGAACATCCAGACATCGTTCCTGACGCCTCCCTTCGGGTTTGCGCTGTTCTACCTGCGCGGCGTCGCGCCGGCGACGGTCAAGACCATCGCCATGTACAAGGGCGTCATCGCCTTCATCCTGCTGCAGCTGCTGGCGCTGGGGATCGTCGGGTTCTACCCGCAACTGGTGAACTACCTGCCGAACCGCTCGTCGCTCCTGTCGGAGACGGCGCCACCGCCGCAGAACCCGCGCATGCAGTACTGCCTGGAGAACTATGTCGCGGAGGAGTTCGCGAAAAATGGCGAGACCATCCTTGCCGCGGTGAAGCGCGCGCAGGCCCTGGACCTGTCCTATCTGCCGGAGGACCTTCGCGAGGAACTGACGGAAAGCTTTGCAAAGGCCGAGGCCAGCCTCGGTCTGATGGGTGAAATCACCGCAGCCGAAAAGGCCGTGGCCGCGGCGGCGGGCGATTACCGGCCCCTGCATGTGCTGGTGCGCGGTATCGAGCGGGACATCCGCCGGGTCGACACCGCGATCGCTGACCTTGAGGTCATCGTCAGGCGCTCCGGCGAGGGGCAGATCTACAGTGCGGAGCGCGGTGAACGCGCGGCGGCCCGGATTGAGGCCCTGAAGGAAGATCGCGCGGTTCTTGCGGCGCAGATTCCTGCCGAGTGGGACGAGAAGCACACCACCTTCGCCAAGATCCAGACGTCGGAAAACCGGGCACGCATGACCTACAGGCGCAATGCGGACGATGCCTACGAGCCGGTTGTCGAAGCGGTGAACGTGATCGCCTCGACGGATGCGCTGGCTGCGCTGGAGACCGATCTGCGCGGCCTGGAGCAGGAGCTCCAGTCGCTCGAGCCGGCGGCCTTCGTCGACAGGGTGACCGATGTGCGCGCGCTGTTCGGCGACGTGGAAGGGGCAAGCGACATCCGCTCCGGCGTCAATGCGGCCCGCACGGCAATGCGCTCCTCGTCCCCGGACAAGGAGAAGGCGCTTGCCTCGATCCGCGAGGCGATTGCCGAGTTCGAGGCGGCGATGTTGTGGCGTCGCCGTGCCCAGGGCGAGTTGCTGCCGCAGCTCAACGCCTATAACGAGGCGATCTCCGGCACGATCGGCCTGCGCGGGCAGCCCCGCCTGCCGCGCGAGCAGGCGCTCTATGTAGCCTCCTGCAACGCTTCGCATCGCGATATCTCGCTGAGCTTCTGATCCGGACCCTGTGGTCCGGCTCCCTCGACACGCAACGCCCGGCCGGATCTCCCGGTCGGGCGTTTGCATGTGGCCCGCGCCCGGGGTTCCGCCATTGCGGTTTCCGCTCGTGCCGATTGCTGCATTGCAAACGCATGCAAGCCCTTGATCTCGCCCGCCGCGAGACGCTTAACTGGGGTCAAGACGACACGCGCCGGCCTTCTCCCGAGCACAGATGGGCCGGCCGTGCGCCCAAAGTTCCCCGAAGGACCGCCGCCGCTCCCTTGCCGGTGCGAAAGGTCCTTGCAAGGCGGACCCACCCGAAGGACATGACGCCTCATGGCACGCAATCGAGTGACGCTGGACGACAAGTACGATCTGACCAGGGAGCGCATCTTCGTTTCCGGCAGCCAGGCGCTCATCCGCCTGGTGCTGATGCAGAAGGAGCGCGACAGGCGCGCCGGGTTCAATACGGCCGGCTATGTCACCGGCTACCGGGGATCGCCGCTGGGTGCGCTCGACCAGCAGTTCCAGAAGGCGGCACGCGTGCTGGCGCCGGCGGACGTCGTCTTCTCGCCGGGGATCAACGAGGATCTGGCGGCGACGGCGTTGTGGGGAACGCAGCAGGCGGAAATGCGCGGCGAGGGCCGCTTCGACGGTGTCTTCGGCATCTGGTACGGCAAGGGACCGGGCGTCGACCGGTCGGGCGATGCCTTCCGGCATGCGAACCTTGCTGGCACCTCGCGCCTTGGCGGCGTGCTGGCCCTGATGGGCGATGACCACACCTGCGAGAGTTCCACGACCGCGCACCAGTCCGAGTTCGCCCTGGTCGACGCGATGATGCCGATCCTCAATCCGGCCGGTGCGCAGGAGATCCTCGACTTCGGTCTCTACGGCTGGGCCCTGTCGCGCTATGCCGGCATCTGGGCCGGCCTCAAGCTGGTCAAGGACAATGTCGAATCGACCGCCTCGATCGACGGGCGCATCGACCGGATCGCACCGCTCGTTCCCGATTTCGCCCTGCCGGCGGACGGGGTGCATATCCGCCCCAACGACCATCCGCTGGTCCAGGAGGCGCGGCTGCACGAGGTGAAGCTGCCGGCCGCGCGAGCCTTCATCGCCGCCAATGCGCTCGACCGGGTGATCCTGTCGGGCGGACGCCGGCGGCGCATCGGCGTCGTCTCCACCGGCAAGAGCTATCTCGACGTGGTCGAGGCGCTCGACCTGCTGGGGATCGACGAGGTGGCGGCCGCGGATTTCGGCCTCGCCTTCCTCAAGGTCGGTTGCTCCTGGCCGCTTGCGGCCGAGCGCATGCGCTCCTTTGCCGGCGGGCTCGAACTCGTCATCGTGGTGGAGGAGAAGCGCGGCCTGATCGAGCCGCAGCTGAAGGAAATCCTCTATGGAACCGCTGAGGCGCCGCAGGTGATCGGCAAGGCGGACGAGCAAGGCGGCACATTGTTCCGCGCTCCCGGCGCGCTGGAGGCGGTGCAGATCGCGCTGGAAATCGGCCGGCGCGTCCTGGCCCGTAACGAGAGCGAGGCCCTGCGCGCGCGCGTGGAGGATCTGGAGGCGCGGGCGGAGCGGCTGGCCCGCACCCAGGATGTCGCGATCCGCAGCCCGTATTTCTGCGCCGGCTGCCCGCACAATTCCTCCACGCATGTGCCCGAGGGCAGCCGCGCCTATGCCGGCATCGGTTGCCACTACATGGCGCAGTGGATGGACCGCAAAACCGAGGGCTACACACAGATGGGCGGTGAGGGGGCCAACTGGGTCGGAGAGGCGCATTTCTCCCGCACAGGCCATGTCTTCCAGAACCTCGGCGATGGCACCTACAATCATTCCGGCGCGCTGGCGATCCGGGCGGCGAAGGCGGCCGGCGTCAACATCACCTACAAGATCCTCTACAACGACGCCGTCGCCATGACCGGCGGCCAGGCTCATGACGGGGGCCTGCGCGTTGACGAGATCGCCCGCCAGGTGGCGGCCGAGGGCGCGCGGCGCGTCGTCGTGGTCACCGACGAGCCGGGCAAGTATCCGCCGGCGACGAACTGGCCGGCCGGCACCAGCATCCATCATCGCGACGACCTGCTGTCGGTGGAGCGGGAGCTTGCCGGCGAAAGCGGGCTGACCGTGCTCCTCTACGACCAGACCTGTGCGGCGGAGAAGCGCCGCCGGCGCAAGCGCGGCCTGTTTCCCGATCCCGACGAGCGGATCCTGGTCAACGAACTGGTCTGCGAGGGATGCGGCGATTGCGGTGTGCAGTCGAACTGTGTCGCAATCCAGCCGGTGGAGACCGAGTGGGGCCGCAAGCGGACGATCGACCAGTCGTCCTGCAACAAGGATTTCTCCTGCGTAAAGGGCTTTTGCCCCTCCTTCGTCAGCGTGCGCGGCGGCGTGCTCAAGGGCCGGGCGGTGATGCCGCCTCCGGCTCCGAAAGTGGCGGAACCCGAGATCGTCCCGCCGACCCGCGTCCATTCGGTGATGATCACCGGCGTCGGGGGCACCGGCGTCGTCACCGTCGGCGCGGTGATCGGCATGGCCGCGCATCTCGATGGCCTTGGCTGCGGCATCATCGACATGGCCGGCCTTGCCCAGAAGGGCGGCGCGGTGACAAGCCACCTGAAGCTTGCACCGCGGCCGGAGGACATTTCGGCGATCCGTATCGGGCCGGGCTCGGCCGATCTGGTGCTGGGGTGCGATATCGTCGTGGCCGGTTCGGCGAAGGTGCTGTCCGCCATGCGGCCGGGGCGGACGATGGCGGTGATCAACACCCACGAGACATTGCCCGGCGATTTCGCCCGCAATCCGGATTTCAGCCTTCCCGGGCGCCGTCTGGTGTCGGCGATCACCGACGCATCCGGCAAGGACAATGCCCGTTTCATCGACGCGACCGAGCTTGCCGTGGAACTCTTCGGCGACGCGATCGCGGCCAACATGTTCCTGCTCGGCTATGGCTGGCAGATGGGCGGGTTGCCGTTGGCTCTTGAGTCCATCGAGGACGCGATCCGGCTGAACAAGGTGTCGGTCGAGATGAATCTCGCCGCCTTCGCCTGGGGGCGAGTGGCGGCGGTCGACCCCGACGCGGTCAGGGCAGCGGCCAATGCGCGCCCCGACCGTCTCGAGCATCGACGGATTTCGGAGACGGTCGGGGAGACCGTCGCGCGCCGTGCGGCCTTCCTTGCCGACTATCAGGACGCCGCCTATGCGGCGCGCTATCGGGGGCGCATCGACGCACTGGCCGAGGCGGCCGGAAGGTTGGGCGATGAGGGCGGCGAGATCGTCGCGACGGCGGCGCGCGAGCTGTTCCGGATGATGGCGATCAAGGACGAATACGAGGTGGCGCGGCTGTATACCGGTCAGGCCTTCCGCGACCAGTTGTCGGAAACCTTCGAGAGCTATGAGCGGCTCGAGTTTCACCTGGCACCACCGCTGCTGTCGGGCACCGACGCGCGCACCGGCCGGCCGGCGAAGCGCCGTTTCGGCCCCTGGGCGATGACGCTGTTCCGTCTGCTCGCGCGCTTCAAGGGCCTGCGCGGAGGGGCGCTTGATCCGTTCGGGCGCACACAGGAGCGGCGGATGGAGCGGCGGCTTCGCGACGACTACGAGCGGATCGTCGAGGAAGTGACATCGGCACTCGACCGGGACAATGCGGCGGCGGCGCTGGCGCTTCTGGCCTATCCGGCCCGGATCCGGGGCTTCGGCCCGGTGCGGGCCAAGGCGGCGGCGGAGGCGGAGCGCGGTGTGCCCGCCTTGCTCGACGCCTTCCGGCAGGGCCGCCCGGCGCGGCTTGCAGCGGCGGAGTGATCCGCCGCCGGCAGGCTGCAGTTGGTCCCGCGTATCCGCGAGAGGGTGTCGTGCCGGCGGGCCTCGTGCCCGATGGCGGTGAAACCATCGCTGGCTCGGCAGTTGCCCGTGTTGGTCGTCGTGATGAATTGCGCCTTGCGTGGATTGATCTTCTGCACGCATGTTTCGTCTAAATGTAATCTGGAGTAGAGCAAGAGTTGTATCGAATTAAATATTTCATGAATTCTTGAGTTGCCTGTATCTTTGCGGGACTTAAGGGGGGTGTCATGAAATATTTGAAGATTTTCGTTTTCGCGCTCGGATTGACGGCGTTTGGCGTTGTATCGGCCAGCGCGCATGGCGGAGGATGCCGCAAGGACAGCCCGCGTGGACAATGCTGTCACGCAGGTTCAAAGCCGTATCACTGTCATTGAACCTTCCGGCTCAGGTTCCGCCGGTTCCCCAGTCCACCTGCGCGGTCAGCATGTAGCCTGAACCGTAGACGGTGCGAATGAGCGTTGGCGCGTCGGGCCGTGTCAGCTTCTTGCGGATGCGCGAGATGCGCACGTCTATGGCCCGGTCGAGCGTGTCGTCGCGCCCGCCATGTTCGAGCAGGTAGTCGCGGCTGAGCACCCGCTTGGGCGCGCGCAGCAAGGCGGTCAGGAGTGTCGCCTCGCCGGTCGACAGGAAGGTCTCCTCCCCGTCGGGTGCGACCAGCCGATGGCTTTCCGGCTCGAACCGCCAGTTCTCGAACCGCGCGACCTCGCGCGCCACCGCATCGGCGGCGGTCGCGGCCGGAGCCATTGCCGGCGCCGCGCGGCGCAGCAGCGAGCGTACGCGGGCAACGATCTCGCGCGGATCGAAGGGTTTCACAACATAGTCGTCAGCGCCGAATTCGAGCCCCATGATCCGGTCGGACGCATGGGCCCGGGCGGAAAGGACGAGGATCGGCACGGCCCCCTTCGCGCGGATCCGGTTGATCACTTCCATGCCGTCCATGTCGGGCAGGCCGAGATCGAGAATGATCGCGGCCGGCATCTCGATCCCGATTCCCACAAGTGCCGCATCCGCGGTCGCGAAGACGCGGGTGCGGAACCGGTAGCCGGCCAGCGTGTCGGCAAGCAGGGAGCTGATGTCGGGTTCGTCCTCGACGATGAACACCAGCGTGCCGGCGTCGCCGGACGGATCGCGGTCGCGGATCGGATCGGGACGGGTCATCAGGCGAGAATCTCGTTCATGGTCCTGGCGAGCAAGCGGGTGGAGAAGGGTTTGGGCAGTATGGGGCAGTCGGGGGTGCCGCCGTCCGACGATGGTCCCTGACGGTAACCCGTCATCAGTGCGACCGGAAGACCCGGCCGGGTCTTTCTCATCTCGTGCAGCAGGGCGAGGCCGTTCATCTGGCCCGGCATGACGATGTCGCTCAGAACCGCGCGGATGTCCGTGACGTCGCGCACCAGGTCGAGCGCGTCGCTGGCATCGCCCGTGACCAGCACCGAGTAGCCGAGCGCGCAGAGCTGGTCGCGCACCACATTGGCAACGTCTCCGTCATCGTCGACAAGCAGGACCAGTTCACCGGCACCGGCGGGAACCGGCTCGGTGTCCGCCGCGGCATCGGTGGCGTCGTCGTCGGGCGTCAGGGGCAGCAGCAGGTGAATGTCCGTGCCGTGGCCGACACGGCTCTCGATGGCGATGCCGCCGCCGCTGCGGCGGGCAAAGCCGTAGACCGTCGGCAGCCCGAGGCCGCTTCCCGTGCCGAAAGGTTTTGTCGAAAAGAAGGGATCGAAGGCCTGGCGGCGCACCTCCTCGCTCATGCCAAGTCCCGTGTCGCTGACGGTGAGGCGGGCATAGGAGCCGCCAAAGACGCCGAAGCGGTCGGCTTCCGCATCGTTCAGGGTGACATCCTCAAGCACCAGGGAGATGCGCCCGCCGTCCGGCATCGCATCCCGGGCGTTGAGGACGAGATTGACCAGCGCGTTCTCCAGTTCCGCCGGATCGACCCGGGAGACAGCCGCCGTTGCCTCGAGATGCAAGGAGAAGTCGATCGACTTCGGCAGGCTGCCGGCAAGCAGTCCCTCGATATTGCCCACCAGCGTCGCGAGACGAACCGGTTGCAGGTTCGGTGCGTCGCCCCGGGCGAAGGCAAGCAGGCGGCGGGTCAGCTCGGCGCCGCGCTGGGCGGCATGCAGGATCGGATCGAGATGGGCGGAAAGGTCGGGCATCGCCGGCCCGTCGATCTTGCGCCGCAATGCCAGCACGTTGCCGATGACGATCGTCAGCAGGTTGTTGAAGTCGTGAGCCAGACCGCCGGTGAGCTGGCCGACGGCCTCCATTCGCTGTGCCTGGGCCAGCGCCGTTTCGCTGCGTTTTTGTTCGGTCGCGTCGAGGGAAAGCACGAAACATCCGAGCACGCGGCCGTCCAGTGTCCGGTCGGGGATCAGCGTCGAGCGCATATGCGCGATGCGGCCGCCCGGCCGGGTCCGGGAATACTCGTAGGAGACAGCGTGGCCCTCGAAGGCTTTTTCGATATGCGGGGCCAGCTCGGTATAGAGTTCCGGCCCGGCGATCTCGGATACCTTGCGCCCGACGATCGATTCCACCGTCTGGTCGAACCATTTCGCGTAGCGGCGGTTGGCGAAGCGATAGACGGGGCCGGGGCCGAAATAGGCGACGAGCGCCGGCACGTTGTCGGTGACGAGGCGCAGCCAGTCCTCGCTCTGGCGCAGCTGCCGCGTGCGTTCGGCGACGGTGCGCTCCAGGGATGCCTGCTGCTCGCGCTCGCGGGTGATGTCGGTATAGGTGGTGACGAACCCGCCCTCCGGCAGGGGCGCGCCGGTGACGAGCACCACCTGGCCGTCCGGGCGCACCCGCTCGAAGGAGTGCGGCTCGAACAGGCGCGCGCGCTCGACCCGGCGGGCGACGAGCTCGGTCACGTCGCCAGGGCCGTACTCGCCGCGTTTGGCATTGACCTCCAGAAAGGCGGAGAGGGGAGTGCCTCGGCGGGCCAGGTGCGTCGGGATGTCCAGCAGCTCGAAAAGCTGACGGTTCCATGCCAACAGATGCAGGTCGGCATCGAAGACCGAGAAGCCCTGGTTGATGTGGTCGAGCGCCGCCTGGAGCAGGTCGAGGCGGTCACGGTAGAGGTCGCGGCTTGCCATGGCGGGAGTTTATGCACGCCCGTCACGCTGTCGATTGCAAAAACGTCGGGGGCGGCGCTGAAACAATTCGTTGCAATTGGCACATACTGGCGCAACGCTGCTCGCTTAGCGTTGCCGTCGAGCGCTACTCTGCGTCAATCGCCCGTCAGTCTCCAAGAAGAGAGAAGGGCTTGATGGACCAGGACTGTGATAGTCTGGTGGCGTTACAACGAACGATCCCGAACAATCGGGGCGTCCAAAGGGGAAGAAACGCAATGGCAGGGTCGCCCGTCGTCGAGCGCCTCGACGAGGACACCTTTCCGAAAATCCTGCTGCGCAATGCCCGTGTCTTTGCGGACCGGCCGTCGATGCGCGAGAAGGATCTCGGAATCTGGCAGGCATGGACATGGTCGCAGGTGCTGGAGGAAATCCGCACTTTCGCCATCGGTCTTCAGGACATCGGCTTCACGCAAGGCGACAAGATCGCCATTGTCGGGGCTAACCGGCCGCGGCTGTACTGGTCGATGGTCGCGGTGCAGTCGCTCGGCGGCGTGCCGGTGCCGCTCTACTCGGACTCCGTCGCGGAGGAAATGGCCTTCGTGCTGGAGCATGCGGAGGTCCGCTTCGCCTGCGTCGAGGACCAGGAACAGGTCGACAAGCTCCTGTCCATGTCGGAAAGCCTGCCGCATCTGGAGCAGGTCATCTATGACGACCCGCGCGGCCTGGTCGACTACGATCACAGCCGGCTTCATTCCTTCGAGGGACTGCAGGTCGCCGGCCGCAAGGCGCTTGAGGGCGATCCGGCCCGCGCCGAAGCCTGGCTCGAAGGCATTGCCGCCGCCAAGGGCGCCGACATTGCCGTCATGCTCTACACCTCCGGCACGACCGGACGTCCCAAGGGCGTGATGCTGTCCTTCGACAATCTCGTCATTTCGGCGCGCAACGGCAACAAGTTCGACAACCTGAACGAGACCGAGGAAACCCTTGCCTATCTGCCGATGGCATGGATCGGCGACCACGTGTTCTCGCTCGCCCAGGCCTATTGCGCCGGCTATTGCGTCAACTGCCCGGAGAATCTCGAAACCGTCCTGTCGGACCGGCGCGAGATCGCACCGACCTATTTCTTCGCGCCGCCGCGTGTGTTCGAGGGGCTCCTCACGCATATCATGGTGCGGATGGAGGACGCGGGCCGGATCAAGAAGAAGATGTTCGACTTTTTCATGGGGGTTGCCCGCCGGGTCGGCGAGCAGATCCTCAATGGCGAAGATGTCGGGTTCGGCGATCGGCTTCTCTATCGCCTCGGCGATCTGTTCGTCTACGGGCCACTGAAGAACCAGATGGGCTTCACGCGCCTCAAGGTCGGCTATACGGCCGGCGAGGCGATCGGCCCGGAAATCTTCCGTTTCTACCGTTCGCTGGGGCTCAACCTGAAACAGCTCTACGGCCAGACGGAAGCCAGCGTCTACATCACGATGCAGCCCGATGGCGAGATCTACGGCGACACGGTCGGCATGCCGGCTCCCGATGTCGAACTCAGGATCGCGGAGAACGGCGAGGTTCACTATCGCTCGCCCGGTGTCTTCGTCGGCTATTACAAGAATGACGAGGCGACGCGCTCGACCAAGACCGAGGACGGCTGGGTGCTGACCGGCGATGCCGGCTTCATCGCCGACAACGGCCACCTCAAGATCATCGACCGGGCCAAGGATGTCGGGAAGCTCTCGGACGGCTCGCTCTTCGCGCCGAAATACATCGAGAACAAGCTGAAATTCTTCCCTAACGTGAAGGAAGTCGTGGCCTTTGGCGACGGTCGCGATTTCTGCGGCGTGTTCGTCAATATCGACCTGACGGCCGTCGGTTCCTGGGCCGAGCGCAACAATGTCAACTATGCGTCCTACCAGGAGCTTGCCGCCCATCCCCATGTCTACGAGATGATCCGCAGCCATGTTGACCAGGTGAACCGGGACCTGGCGTCCGAGCCGATGATGGCCGGCGGCCAGATCAAGCGGTTCCTCGTCCTGCACAAGGAGCTCGACGCCGATGACGGCGAGCTGACGCGGACGCAGAAGGTGCGTCGCTCCTTCATCGCGGAACGCTACCAGCCGCTGATCGAAGCGCTCTACGACGGCTCGACCAGCAAGCATGTGCGCACCGAGGTGACGTTCGAGGACGGGCGCAAGGGCGGGATCGAGGCGACTGTCGCGATCCATGACATGGAACTCTACCCGGCCCAGTCCGGCGGCATGAAGGAGGCGGCGGAATGAACGCCTTTGTCGATCCCGCCGGCATGGCAGGGCACTCCGGAATGACCAAGGGCGAGGTGCTGCTGCGTGTCGACAATGTCTCGCTGGCCTTCGGCGGCGTGAAGGCGATCACCAACATCTCCTTCGACATCGTCAAGGGCGAGGTGCGCGCCATCATCGGTCCGAACGGCGCCGGCAAGACGTCGATGCTCAACGTCATCAACGGCTTCTACCATCCTCAGGAAGGCACGATCACCTGGCGCGGCAAGGTCCGGCGCAAGATGAAGCCCTATGAGGCGGCCAGCAACGGCATCGCCCGCACCTTCCAGAACGTCGCCCTTTTCAAGGGCATGACGACGCTGGACAACATCATGACCGGCCGCGGCCTGAAGATGCACAAGAACTTCCTGTGGCAATGCCTCCACTGGGGGCCGGCGCTCAGGGAGGAAAACGAGCATCGCCGCAAGGTCGAGGAGATCATCGATTTCCTCGAGATCCAGGCGATCCGCAAGACGCCGGTCGGGCGTCTGCCCTATGGCCTGCAGAAGCGGGTCGAGCTTGCCCGCGCGCTGGCGATGGAGCCGGAGCTGCTTCTCCTGGACGAGCCGATGGCCGGCATGAACCTGGAGGAGAAGGAGGACATGAGCCGCTTCATCCTCGACGTGAACCAGCAATTCGGCACGACGATCGCCCTGATCGAGCACGACATGGGCGTGGTGATGGACCTGTCGGACCGGGTCGTGGTGCTCGACTACGGCCGCAAGATCGCCGACGGGCCTCCCGAGGAGGTGCAGTCGAACCAGGATGTGATCGACGCCTATCTCGGCGTTCCGCACGAAAACTGAGGGATCCGGGATGTCGTTTCTGGTTGAGACTATCCTGTCGGGCCTGATGGCCGGCGTCATGTACTCGCTTGTCGCGCTCGGCTTCGTGCTGATCTTCAAGGCGTCGGGCATCTTCAACTTCGCTCAAGGCGTGATGTGCCTGTTCGCGGCGCTCACCTTTGCCGGCATCATCGAGAAGACCTCGCTGCCCTGGCCGATTGCCTTCATGCTTACCGTCGGCGTCATGGTCGCCGTCGCCTGGGCGGTGGAGCGCTTCGTGCTCCGTCATCTGGTCAACCAGGAGCCGATCATCCTTTTCATGGCGACGATCGGCCTGGCTTATGTGCTGGAGGGCATCGGCGACATCGTCTGGGGATCGGACGTCAAGGTGCTCGACATCGGGCTGCCGTCGGGCGCCTCGGACTTCATGCTCGACCAGTTCAACATCTATATCGAGAAGCTCGAGGTCTTCGCGGCGCTGATCGCAGCGGTGCTGGTCGGCTTCCTGGCGATCTTCTTCCAGAAAACGCGGATCGGACGGGCCCTGCGCGCCGTGGCCGACGACCATCAGGCGGCGCTCTCCGTCGGCATCTCGCTACAGACCATCTGGGTCATCGTGTGGTCGGTCGCGGGCTTTGTGGCGCTTGTCGCCGGCACGCTCTGGGGCACGAAATCGGGCGTGCAGTTCTCGCTGTCGCTGATCGCGCTGAAGGCGTTGCCCGTTCTCATCCTGGGCGGATTCACCTCGATCCCCGGCGCCATTGTCGGCGGCCTGATCATCGGCGTCGGCGAGAAGCTGGCCGAGATCTATGTCGGCCCGATGGTCGGCGGCGCGATCGAGAACTGGTTCGCCTACATGCTCGCCCTTGCCTTCCTGCTGGTGCGTCCGCAGGGGCTGTTCGGCGAGCGCATCATCGAACGCGTCTGACGCAAGGCTCCGCTCAAGAAGGGTTCAGGACACATGCTCTATCGTGAAGCCGGTCAGTTCAAGACCACCTACCAGGCGGACCAGGGGATCTTCCCGATCGCCCAGGACCGCTACGTGGTGTGGGCGTTCCTCGCGGTTGCCTTCCTCGTCGTGCCGTTCTTCGTCAACGACTACTGGACCAATGCCGTGCTGCTGCCGCTGCTGATCTACGGCATGGCGGCGCTCGGCCTCAACATCCTGGTCGGCTATTGCGGGCAGATCTCGCTGGGCACGGGCGGCTTCATGGCGGTGGGCGCCTATGCATCCTACAAGCTGATGACGTCCTTCCCGGAGATGAGCATGATCGTCGTCGTGCTCCTGTCCGGCGGCATGACGGCCGCGGTCGGGGTGATGTTCGGCCTGCCGTCCCTGCGCATCAAGGGCTTCTACCTGGCGGTGGCGACGCTTGCCGCGCAGTTCTTCCTTGTGTGGCTCTTCAACAAGTTCGGCTGGTTCTACAATTACTCGGCCACCGGCCAGATCTCGGCGCCGGAGCGCGAGCTGTTCGGTGTCGTGCTCACCGGCGCATCGGCGCAGACCTGGGTCAAGTATCTCTTCTGCCTGACTTTCCTGACCGTCTTCGCCCTGATCGCCAAGAACCTGGTGCGCGGCCGGCTCGGCCGCAACTGGATGGCGATCCGCGACATGGACATCGCCGCCGAGCTGATCGGCGTCCGTCCGCTGATGACCAAGCTTTCCGCCTTCGCCGTGTCGTCCTTCTATATCGGCATGGCTGGATCGCTCCTGTTCACCATCTATCTCGGCGCGGTCGAGGTCGGCGAGGTGTTCGGCATCAACGTCTCGTTCCTGGTGCTGTTCATGGTGATCATCGGCGGGCTCGGGTCGATCGTCGGTTCGTTCATGGGAGCAGCCTTCCTGGTGCTGCTGCCGATCTTCCTCAAGAATTTCATGGTCGACGGGCTGGGCCTTATGCCCGTCATGGCCAAGCATGTGGAAATCCTGTTGATGGGCCTTCTCATCATCTTCTTCCTGATCGTGGAGCCGCACGGCCTTGCCCGGCTCTGGCAGATCGCCAAGGAGAAGCTGAGGATGTGGCCCTTCCCGTACTGAGGCGGCGCGAGACAAGACAACCAACGTCCGCCCAGCTGACTGCCCAATGTCCTGTTCCAAGGGAGGAAACGACATGAAACTGAAGCATCTCACGGCTGGCCTGGCCGCGCTCGCGATCGCCTCGCCGATCGCGGTCACGACGGCCCAGGCCTACGAGCTGACCATTCCGTCGCTCGTCTACCGCACCGGGCCCTACGCGCCGGGCGGCATTCCCTTCGCCAACGGCTATGCCGACTACTTCAAGCTCCTGCAGGAGCGTGACGGCGGCATCAACGGCGCCAGCATCAACTTCATCGAGTGCGAGACGGCCTACAACACCCAGCAGGGCGTCGAGTGCTACGAGAACACCAAGGGACAGGGCGAGAGCAAGGCGCTGGTCTACCAGCCGCTGTCGACGGGCATCACCTACCAGATCATCCCGAAGGCGGCGGTCGACGAGATTCCGATCTTCACGATGGGCTACGGCCGCACCTCGGCCGCCAACGGCAAGGTCTTCCCGTGGATCTTCAACTTCCCGGGCACCTACTGGGATGCAGCCTCCGGCATGGTCAACTACGCGGCCGCGATCGAGGGCAGCGCGGCGGACCTGAAGGACAAGACGATCGCGCTCGTCTATCACAACTCCGCCTATGGCAAGGAGCCGATCCGCACGCTCGAGGAGCTGTCCAAGAAGCACGGCTTCAAGCTGGAACTGCTGCCGGTCGACCATCCGGGCCAGGAGCAGAAGGCGACATGGCTGCAGATCCGTCGCATGAACCCGGACTGGGTCTTCATGTGGGGCTGGGGCGTGATGAACCAGGTTGCCGTCAAGGAAGCCTCCTCGGTGCGCTATCCGATGGACCGCTTCATCGGCAACTGGTGGGCCGGTTCCGAGCATGACGTGCTGCCCGCCGGCGAAGGCGCCAACGGCTACCTGTCCGCGACCTTCCATGCGCCGGGTGCGGAATTCCCGCTGCACCAGGAAATCCTCGAGAAGGTCTATGACGCTGGCAAGGGCGCAGGCGACCGCGAGCGCGTCGGTGAAGTCCTCTACAATCGTGGCCTGATCGCCGCCGTGTGGACCGTCGAGGCGATCCGCAAGGGGATGGAGATCAAGGGCTCGAACGAGATCGTCGGCAAGGACGTGCGCGAAGGTCTCGAGGCTCTCGACGTCACTGAGGAGCGGCTTGCCGAGCTCGGCCTGCCCAACTTCACCTATCCGGTGAAGATGTCCTGCGCCGTTCACTCCGATCCCGGCACGGTTCTCATCCAGCAGTGGGATGCGGCCGGCGGCGACTGGAAGGTGATCGCGTCCGGCATCGAGCCCGACCGCGATATCATCGCCCCGCTGATCGAGGCGGATTCCGCAGCCTATGCCGCGGAGAACAACATCACCCCCCGGGATTGCAACTGATCCTGATCGGTTGTCCTCCCAAGGAGTGGAGACAGGCATGAGCGAGACGTCCGCTTCGACGATCCTTTCGGTGAACAACATCGAGGTGATCTACAACCACGTCATCCTGGTGTTGAAGGGTGTTTCGCTCACCGTTCCCGAGGGGGGCATCGTTGCCCTCCTCGGCGCCAACGGCGCCGGCAAGACGACAACGCTGAAGGCGGTGTCGAACCTGCTCGGAGCCGAGCGCGGCGACGTCACGAAGGGCAGCATCGTCTTCAAGGGCGAAGAGGTCCAGTCGCTGTCGCCGAACGACCTGGTCAAGCGCGGCTGCATCCAGGTCATGGAGGGCCGGCATTGCTTCGGCCATCTGAGCATCGAGGAAAACCTTCTGACCGGCGCCTTTACACGCCGGGACGGGGCTGCCGCGATCAGGGAAGACCTGGAGAAGGTCTATGCCTATTTTCCCCGGCTGCGCGAGCGCCGGTCAAGCCAGGCGGGCTACACGTCGGGCGGCGAGCAGCAGATGTGCGCCATCGGCCGCGCCTTGATGAGCAAGCCGAACATGATCCTGCTCGACGAGCCGTCGATGGGGCTTGCACCGCAGCTGGTCGAAGAGATTTTCGAGATCGTCAAGGAGCTCAACCAGAAAGAGGGCGTTTCCTTCCTTCTGGCTGAACAGAATACCAATGTCGCGCTGCGCTATGCGACCTACGGCTACATCCTGGAATCGGGCCGTATCGTGCTCGACGGCGATGCCAAGGCGCTGCGCGAGAACGAGGACGTCAAGGAATTCTATCTTGGCGTCGGTGGCGAGGGCCGCAAGTCCTTCCGAAACGTGAAGCATTACAAGCGGCGCAAGCGCTGGCTGGCCTGACGCCTCCGCCTCCGCGCCGCCCAGGAACAGACTGAACGCCAGACGGGAAGGGCTCGCCGCAAGGGCGGGCAACACCCCCGCTTTCCCGCAAGCGATGCAACGCACGAGGACCGTGTCATGAGCGCAGAGCATTTTGACACTCTTGAGATCCGGGACCCGGACGAGCGCGACGCCGATCTCTTCGCACGGTTGCCTGGCCAGATCGCTCATGCGATGGCCAACGCGCCGGGCTGGGCCGCACATCTTTCCGGCGTGGACGCAGCCGCGGTCACCGATCGCGCGGCGCTGGCCCGGTTGCCGGTGTTGCGCAAACCGGAGCTGATGGCCGCGCAAGCCGGGAACCCGCCATTTGGCGGCTTTGCGGCCGCCCCGGTCTCCGCCATGGGGCGCATCTTCATGTCGCCCGGGCCGATCTGGGAGCCGCAGGGCGAGGGCGCCGATCCCTGGAACGCGGCGCGGGCCTTCTTCGCGGCCGGTTTCCGCCCTGGAGACATCGTCCACAATGCGCTCTCCTATCACCTGACGCCCGGCGGCTTCGTTCTCGATCACGGCGCGCGGGCGCTCGGCTGTGCCGTTTTCCCCGCCGGGGTCGGCAACACCGAGATGCAGGTCGATGCGGTCGCGATGCTGAGGCCGGACGGCTATGCCGGCACGCCCGATTATCTGAAGGTGATCCTCGACAAGGCGGCCGAGCTCGGCCGCGATGCCTCTTCCATCCGCAAGGCGATCGTTTCCGGCGGCGCGCTGTTCCCGAGCCTGCGGGCCGAGTATGCGGCGCGCGGCGTCGACGTGTTCCAGGCCTATGCGACGGCCGACCTTGGCGTGATCGCCTATGAATCGGTGATCGACCAGGGGATGATCGTGAACGAGAACATGATCGTCGAGATCGTGCGCCCGGGTTCGGACACGCCGGTGCCCGACGGCGAGGTCGGTGAACTCGTCGTGACCAGCTTCAACAGCGCCTATCCCCTGATCCGTTTCGGAACGGGAGACCTTTCGGCGGTGCTGGCTGGTCGCTCGGCCTGCGGGCGGACCAACATGCGCCTGAAGGGCTGGATGGGGCGCGCCGACCAGCGCACCAAGGTCAAGGGCATGTTCGTCGATCCCAAGCAGGTGGCGCAGGTTCTCGGCCGTCACCCCGAGATCGCGCGGGCGCGTCTCATCGTCGAGCGCAAGGCCGAGCAGGACGTGATGCGCCTGGCCTATGAGGTCGAGGCCCCCGCCGATGGCCTGGACACTGCCATTGCCGCGTCGCTTCGCGAGATCACCAAACTGGCCGGGTCCGTGGAGCGGGTCGCCCCGGGCGTGCTTCCCAACGACGGCAAGGTCATATCCGACGAGCGCAAATACGACGCTTGAGACGGCTGGCGGAACAGGCCGAACGGACGGCGAGGACGGCCCTGTCGGTTTTCCGCCCTTGCGCTGCCATTCGCCTCTATCCTATGCAGGAACGCGACATGTGGTTGCGCGGCCCTTGCCGCCAGCCCCGGACCGGCGGGTGATGTGATGCAGGATGACAGGGCTAGTGACCAGGATGGCGCCGCCGTCCTTCTGGTGGAGGACGACCCTGATGACGTACGGATCATCACCCAGTCGCTGGGCGCCTCGGCGATACCGGTCCGTCTGACGACGGCGGCCGATGGCGCGCAGGCGCTGTCGATCCTGAACGAGGCTGCCGACAGCGGCCTCCCGGCTCCCGACCTCATTCTCCTCGATCTCAATCTGCCGGTGATGAACGGGACCGAGTTCCTGGGCAAGTTGCGGGCGCATCCGACATTGAGCGCTGTGCCTGTCTGCGTGTTCACCACCGCCGACGATCCGGTCACGATTCGCCGCGCCTATGCGGCGGGCGCCAACGCGGTGGTGACGAAGGCGGACAGCCTGGCCGGAATGAGCCAGGTGCTGCATACGATCATCGAATTCTGGTTCAGGGTCGCCGAGCGCTACCGCGCCGAGTGAGCACTGCGGAGCCTGTCGCCCGCTCCGGCTGCGCTGCGCGCGCCGGGGTCAAAGATAGACGATTTCGAAGGGGTCTTCCTCGACGGCAGGCGGCATCGGTTCCGGTGGAGCGCCGCGCGGCTGTTCCGCGACGCCGGTTGCCGCATCGACATGCGACTTGAGGACGCTGACCGAAAACGGTTTGACGACGACCGAACGGGCACCGAGCTCGGCAGCCTTTTCCAGCAGCGACAGGTCGACATGGGCGCTGATGACGATGACCGGGGTCATGGCGGTCTGTGCGTTCGAGCTGGCGCGCAGGTTGGCCAGGAAGGCCGCGCCGTCCTGTGTCGGCATGCGCCAGTCGACAAGGATGACGTCGAAACGGTGGGTACGCAGGAGTTTTTCGGCAACGGCGCCGTTCTGCGCCTCGCTGATGCTGGCAAAGCCCAGATCCTTGAGCATTCCCCGGATCAGGCGCCGGGTGAATGCGCTGTCGTCAATGAGCAGGACCTTCTGCGATCTCACGGTAGACTTCTTCCCCTGCCATTCCCGGCGCCGGGGTCCGGAAGACCTGCGCCGTACGGGAAAACCTCGTAATTTCATCAATGTCGCTGATACCGCTGAAGGCCCGGTTAACGCTGGCCCCTGTCAGCCGGCATGTCCTGTAATGCAGCCGGTGCGTCAGGCTGTCGCGGATGGTGCAAATCCTGCTCCGCCGTTTTCGCGTAACAGGCGTAAGCTATGGACCATGCTGGCGGCGTGCCTTATGTGCGGCTGCAGCAGAACGATCTTTCGACCGGGAGCCAAATGGACAGCATGACCGTCAACAAGAACACGGCCGATATCGACCACACGGCCGGCGCCGCCGCGGAACGAGCGCGGGACATGCGCGGCCTGCGACTGCCGGCGGACCATCCACAGGTCAAGTCCGGCAAGGTCGGCGTCCTGCTGGTCAATCTGGGGACGCCGGACGGCACCGACTACACGTCCATGCGCCGTTATCTCAAGGAATTCCTGACGGACAAGCGCGTCATCGAGTGGCCGAAGGCGCTCTGGTACCCGATCCTCTTCGGCATAGTCCTGAACACGCGCCCGCAGAAGTCGGGCAAGGCGTACGAGGAAATCTGGAACAAGGAGCTCGACGAATCCCCGCTGCGGACCATCACCCGCTCGCAGTCGGACAAGCTCTCCGAGGCGCTTGCCGACGCGGGAGAGCGCGTCATCGTCGACTGGGCGATGCGCTACGGCAATCCTTCGATCGCCTCCCGCCTCGAGCACCTGCGCGCGCAAGGCTGCGACCGCCTGCTCGTGTTCCCGCTCTATCCCCAGTATTCGGCCTCGACGACGGCGACAGTGAACGATGTGGTGTTCAAGGAGCTCCTCAAGCTGCGCTGGCAGCCGGCGCTGCGCACCGTGCCCCCCTATCACGACGACCCGGTCTATATCGACGCGCTCGCGACATCGATCGAGACGGCGCTCGCCGGGCTCGATTTCGAGCCGGAGACGGTGCTTGCCTCCTATCACGGCATTCCGCAGTCCTATTTCCGCAAGGGCGATCCCTATCACTGCCACTGCCACAAGACGACGCGGCTGTTGCGAGAGCGGCTTGGCTGGCCGGAAGATCGGCTGCGGATCACCTTCCAGTCGCGCTTTGGGCCGGAAGAATGGCTGCAGCCCTATACGGACAAGACGGTCGAGGCGCTGGCTGTTTCCGGCATGAAGCGCATCGCCGTGATCAATCCCGGTTTCGTGGCCGACTGCCTCGAGACGCTTGAGGAAATCGCCGGCGAGGCGGGAGAGATTTTCCATGAAAACGGTGGCGAGCAATTCGCCCACATACCCTGCCTGAACGACAGCGGGCCGGGCATGGAGGTGATCGACGCGATCGTGCGCCGCGAACTCTCCGGCTGGATCTGACCACGTCCAAGGCGGGCGTGCCCGTCCGGGCTTCCCCGACGTCTCGTCCATTGATGCGTCTTGTGCTTGCGCATCGCGCGCGAGCGCGTACATGTTGCAGCGGGATCCGGTCTGCCGGGCGTCTTTACGCGCCCGAAGGCCTCAATCGCGCGTGGCGTGGTGCCGGCGCGGCGCAGGAAAAGGATGACGTCGATGCTCGAAGGTGTGGATCTGTTCGGGTTTGATATTCTTGTACTTGTCCTGCTTGTGCTGCTCGTTCTTGTCGTCATTGCCGGCATCAAGACGGTGCCGCAGGGCTTCAATTACACCGTCGAGCGCTTCGGCCGGTACCGCAAGACGCTGACGCCGGGCCTCAACATCATCGTGCCGTTCGTCGACCGCGTCGGTCACCAGATCAACATGATGGAGCAGGTGCTCGACGTTCCCACGCAGGAAGTCATCACCCGCGACAATGCTACGGTGAGCGCCGACGGCGTCACCTTCTACCAGGTGCTCGACGCGGCACGCGCCGCCTATGAGGTCTCGGGGCTTGAGAACGCCATCCTCAACCTGACCATGACCAACATCCGTTCGGTCATGGGTTCGATGGATCTCGACGAGTTGCTGTCCAACCGCGACGAGATCAACGCCCGGCTGCTGCGGGTGGTGGACGCGGCCGCCTCGCCCTGGGGCATCAAGATGACCCGCATCGAGATAAAGGACATCAATCCGCCGCGCGATCTTGTCGAGGCAATGGGCCGGCAGATGAAGGCGGAGCGCGAGAAGCGCGCGTCGATCCTTGAGGCGGAAGGCAAGCGCCAGTCGGAGATCCTGCAGGCGGAAGGCGAGAAACAGTCGCTGATCCTGGAGGCCGAGGGCCGGCGCGAGGCGGCCTTTCGCGATGCCGAGGCGCGTGAGCGCGCTGCCGAAGCCGAAGCCAAGGCGACCCTCATGGTCAGCGAGGCGATTGCCGCCGGCGACATGCAGGCGATCAACTATTTTGTCGCCAACAAATATGTGGAGGCGCTCGGCCAGTTCGCCCGTTCGCCCAATCAGAAGCTCCTGATCCTGCCGACGGAAACGACGGCGGTCCTGGGTTCTCTCACCGGCATTGCCGAGATCGCCAAGGAAGCGTTCGGTCCCGACAACCGGGCCCGCGCCCGTGCGGCGGCCGTTCCCAATACCGGCAGCGGCGATCGTGGCGGCGAGGACCGTGCATGAGCATCGTCGAACGGCTGGTGCTCGAGCTGGGCCCCTGGATCTGGTGGATCGTCGGCCTGTTGCTGCTCGGTCTGGAGGTGCTGGCTCCGGGCACCTTCTTCCTCTGGTTCGGCCTTGCCGCGATCATCGTGGGCACGCTCGCGATCGTTGTCGATATTCCCTGGCAACTGGCGCTGGTTCTTTTCGGCGTTCTGTCCGTGGCCAGCATGATCGCCGGCCGCATGGTGATGAGCCGCAAGGGCAACGAGGGGGGCGATCCCAACCTCAACCGCCGGGCCGATCGCCTGATCGGCCGCGAGTTCACCCTGGCCGCGCCGATCAGCAATGGTGAGGGAACCGTCAGGATCGACGACACGGTGTGGCGGGTGAGCGGACCGGACTGTCCGGCGGGATCGCGGATCGCGATCGCGGGGGTCGATGGCGCCACTCTGGTTGCCGCGCCGGTGCCGCCGCGGACCTGAGACGCCCAAGGCGCAAGGGCGGGCGCGGCAGGCCGTCCGGCTTGCCGGGCACGAGGTCAGGCTCCCGGGTTGCTTGTGCCCTTGCCCGGGAACGTCCCCTGCCTCAGGGATTGTGCCCGAGCGGGATCGGCGGCGCCTCGCGCATCAGGAGGATGCCGATCCGGCGGTTGGCCGCCAGATAGGGATCGTTGGGAAACAGCGGCTCGGTATCCGCCTTGCCGACCACACCGTAGAAGCGGTCCTGCGGGATGCCGTATTCGGACAGGATCTGGCGCGCGGCATTGGCCCGGTCGGCGGACAGTTCCCAGTTGGTGTAGCCCGGATTGATCGTCATGCCGCCCGAGGTGGTGTGGCCGGTGACCTGGATCCGGTTCGGCATGCGGGCAATGACCGGTGCCATCTTGGCGAGCAGCCGGCGGGTGATCTCGTACGGATATTTGGAGCCTTCGGGAAACATCGAGCGTCCGTCCTGGTCGACCAGGGTGACGTTGAGGCCCTCTTCCGTCTCTTCCAGGATGATGTTCGAGGAAATCTCCGTGATGTCGGGCATTTCCTGCCAGGCCTGGCGTAGCGAGGCGGCCGCCGTGGCGAACTGGCGGGGATGCTCGATGTCCGCTTCACGCACGTCATGGGTATTGGCTTCCGCGCCCTGCTTGCGCCGTTTCTCGTGGCGCTCGGCGGCGAAATCCGAATCCAGCTCCTCGGGAACCTGGGTGATGTCCTTCATGTAGTCGCGGATCGGGATGCCCTCGACCTCGATGATGCCGGTCCGGCGGGCTGTTTCCTTGACGCCGAAGGCCTCGCGCATCGAGCCCGCGACCACCTGCAGCTTCTGCTTGTCCTGAATGGAGAAGGAGATGATCAGCACGAAGAAGCAGACGAGCAGCGACATCAGGTCGGCGAATGTCACCAGCCATTCCGGGGCGCCGCCGCCTGCCTGTTTGCGTTTTGCCATGTTGACGTCTCCGTTTCCGCCTCAGGCGGCTTCCGCGAACTCGGCGCGCGCCTTTTCCGGCAGGTAGGCGATCAGCATGTCGCGGATCAGCGCCGGGCTCTTGTTCTCGCGGATTTGCAGGACACCGTCGATCACGAGGGTCTGGTTGACCTCCTCGACCTCGAACTTGGAATCGAGCTTGTCGACCAGCGGCAGGCAGACCACGTTGGCGATCAGTGCGCCGTAGAGCGTGGTCAGCAGGGCGATGGCCATCGAGGGACCGATGGTCGAGGGGTCGTCCATGGTGGCAAGCATCTGCACGAGGCCGACCAGCGTGCCGATCATGCCGAAGGCGGGAGCGGAATCGCCGAGTGCCTTGAACACCTTGCGGCCTTCCTGGAGGCGGTCGAGATAGAGGTCGCGGTCGCGCTCCATCGTCTCCTTGATGAAGTCGGCCTCGTAACCGTCGGCGATGTACTGCACGCCCTTGGCCAGCGTCGGATCGCTGACCTCGATGTTTTCGAGGCCGAGCGGGCCGGACTTGCGCACCGTGTCGGCGAGGCGGCCGATTTCCTCGATGAGATCGCGGGGGCTTGCCTTCTTGTGGGTGAAGGCGACCTTGCCGCCGACGACGAAGGCGCTGCCGATGCCGGCCAGCGGGAAGCGGACGAGCGTTGCCGCGAAGCCGCCGCCGATGACGATCAGGATCGAGGGAACATCGATAAACTGGGTGAGGCTGCCGCCAAGAAGAATGGCGACGAAAACCACCGCGAATGCCGCGCAAATGCCAATGATCGAGCCGAGATCCATGACGCTGATACTCTCCGGAATCGTTCGGCCCGTTTGCGGACCTGGAGAGATCATAGGCGCGGCGTGGCTAATCAATCCCTAAGCGCGGCCAAAGAACGGCCGTGGGCAGCCGGAAAATACGTTAGGGTTAACAAATGCCTAATCACCGGAGCGTGCGTCCGACGGCAAGGCGGGGTCAGGCGACGCCGTGGCGGAGCAGATCGTGCAGGTGGATGATGCCGACCGGCCGCCCGTCGTCGACCACGAAGACGGCGGTGATCGACGAGCGGTTGATGAACTCCATGGCGGAGGCGACCAGCATGTCGCCCGGGATCGTCTTGGGGGCGTGGGTCATCACCTGCTGAGCGGTCTTGTCGAGGAAGTCGTGGCTCAGGTGGCGGCGCAGGTCGCCGTCGGTGATGATGCCGGCCAGCGCACCGGCCTCGTCGACGATGCCGAGCACGCCGAAGCCCTTCTGGGTGATCAGGACGATGGCGTCGCGCATCGCCGTCGCGGCGCCCGCCAGCGGCAGCTTGTCGCCCGAATGCATGATGTCGCGGGCATGCAGGAGGCTGGAGCCCAGGCGCCCGCCCGGATGGTAGGTCTTGAAATCGAGGGCGGTGAAGCCGCGCGCCTCGAGAAGGGCGATGGCCAGCGCGTCGCCGGTCGCCATCTGCAGGATCGTCGAGGTGGTCGGGGCAAGGCCGTGCGGGCAGGCTTCCTCGACCTTGGGCAGCGCCAGCACAATGTCCGCCGCCGTGCCGAGCGCGCTTTCTGCGCGAGAAGTCACGGCCACGAGCGGCACCTTGAAGCGCCGCGTATAGGCAATGGTCGGGCCCAGTTCCTGCGTCTCACCCGACCAGGACAGGGCCAGCACGACGTCATTGTCGGTGATCATGCCGAGGTCGCCATGGCTTGCCTCCGTCGCATGAACGAAGGAAGCCGGGGTTCCGGTGGAGGCGAAGGTCGCGGCGATCTTGGCTCCGACATGGCCGCTCTTGCCGACGCCGGTCACGATCACCCGGCCGCGCGCGGCGACGATCGTCTCGACGGCGCGGGCGAAAGGGGCGGAAAGCCCGTTCTCCAACGCCTCGCGCAGCGCCTCGAGCCCGGCCACCTCCGTGACGATCGTGCGCACGGCCGAGCGGCCGGCCGAACGGAGGTCCGCTTCACTGGCGGTTTTGGTTCCGGTGACGGGCGCTGGCTGAGGGGCGGCGGTGACGGTCATTGCGGTGTCCATGTTGGAATGAGCCCTCATAGCCCTCCCGGCCGGATGCGGCAAGTGCGGGAGCCTTGAAGGGGTAGACGCCGGTTGTGGCGCAACTCTCCGTTAACCTTAACAGACCATTATCATGGCCAAAGTGGGCCGCATGCGCCCGCATTCCAATCGGGTCGACGATGAAGCGGTACCTTTCCCCAGTTCTTGCTGCGCTCGCGCTGCTTGCAGCGCCGGCCATGCCGTACGCGCCCGCGATGGCGCAGGACAGCAGCCTGCGCGGCGGCTTCGGCGGCTTTGGCGATGAGGGGGGATTGCAGGATCCGACCGATGCCGAGCAGGGCGCCGATGCCCAGTCGGGCCAGGCCGGTTCGGCTGGCAATGCGGCCACCGGGACGCGGGGCACGATTTCGGAGATAGGGCCGAATGCGGGCGAGGAGGCCGAGGCGCTCGCCGATGTCGGGCGGGTGCGCCCGGTGCAGCCATTTGCCGAGCGCCTGCGCGCGGTGCAGCGGCGGACGGCGAATGTGGGCGGGGGCACGCTGGCGGAAACGGTGTATGACGGGGAGACGACCCGGGATGCACCCCGCGGTATCCGCGTCGGGTCCTTCCTGTTGTATCCTGAGCTCTTCACGGGGCTTGGCTGGACCGACAACCGCGCGGGCGATGCGACCGGCACCGGCGGGGCGACCTACCGGGTTGCGCCGTCCTTGCGGATCCAGTCCGAGTGGAACCGTCACCGTCTCGGCGTCAATTTTCGTGGCAGCTATATCGGCTATCCGGGCGGCGGCAATCTCGAGGCGGATCCGAGCGTGACGTCGGACGCGTTGCTGACGCTTGAACTGGGAGACCGAAGCGAGGTCGATGTCGACGCCCGCTACGGGCTTGCCCTGCAGGATCGCGGTACGGCGGAATCGACCGGCGGCGACCAGGATATCCACGAGGTCGGGGCCGGTCTGGCGCTGCGCCACGATCTTGGCCTTGTCGGCGCGGAGTTGCGCGGCAGGGTCGATTCAACGCTCTACAGCGGCGCTGGCGGCGCGGTCGCCAGCCGCGAGCGGGACAACGCGCTTGCCACCGTCACCCTGCGGGTGGAAGGCAATACGGGGGCTTTCGCCACGCCCTTCGCGGAGGCCAGTGTGCTTGGTCGGCGCTACTTCGAAAAGTGTCCGGATCTCACCCTTTGCGCGGATCGCGATTCGCGAGGTTACGGGCTGCGCGCCGGCGTCGCCTTTGACAATGGCGGCAAGATCAGCGGCGACATCGCCATCGGCTGGCGCAGCGAGACGCTGGACGACAAACGCCTGGCGAAGCTGGAAGGGCTGACGATCGACGGGTCGCTGGTCTGGTCGCCGACCAGGCTGACGACGGTGACAGCGCTGGCGAGCACCGATTTCTCGCCCTCGACGATTGCCGGCACGCCCGGCTCCGTTATCTATTCCGGCGATATCCGCCTCGCGCACGGGTTCTCCGATGCATTGAGCGGCGAAGTGGGCGTGGGGTATTCCTGGCGGGACTACACCGGCGTCGTGCTGACCGAGCAGGAAACGCGCGCCACCACCGCGCTGACCTGGGCGCTGACATCGAACGTCGCCTTGCAGGGGCGCTACACATATCGCCGCTTCACGTCGAGCACGGCGGGGTCGGGGTACGATTCGAACACGATCGAGGCGGGTCTGCGCTTCCGCCATTGACCCGTCCGTCCGGCGCCGTGCATTCGGCAAGAGTGCGCAAGCGCCGGCAGGAACACAGTATCCGGGGCGCCTGGGGGGGCGAATGCGGACGGTTCTGCGCGCAATGCGCCAGCGCCACCGCGCCATGGGACGATCAGGAGTGTTGATGTCTTTCTTGCGAACAACCCGGGCCGCGATCCGCCACGCCACCGGAGGCGGCCGGTTGCCGGCCGTGCTGGCGCTCGGGCTGATGGCCCTTGGCGGCGGAGGAACGCCTGCGCTTTCCGATGTCGCCTTCGACCGATGGGTGGACCGGTTCTGGCCGGTGGCGCGGGAAGCGGGCGTTTCCAGGAACACCTACCAGCGGGCGTTCCAGGGAGTGACGCCCGATCCCGACACGATCCGGCTGATGAACAAGCAGTCGGAATTCGTCAAGCCGATCTGGGACTATCTCGACAGCGCGGTTTCCGACAGCAGGGTGGAGAAAGGGCGCGAGATGCTCACCACCTATGCCCGCGAGCTGGCGGCGATCGAGGCCCGCTACGGGGTCGACCGGGAGGCGGTGGTCGCGATCTGGGGCATGGAGACCAATTACGGCTCCTTCATGGGCGAGCACTATGTGGTGCGTGCGCTGGCGACGCTCGCCTATGCCGCGCCGCGACGGCAGGACTTCTGGACGCGCGAGCTGGTCACCGCGCTCAAGATCATCGATGACGGGCATGTGGCGCCCGACCGCATGGAAGGCTCCTGGGCCGGAGCCATGGGACATACGCAGTTCATGCCGTCCAGCTGGAAGCAATATTCCTCCGACTATGACGGGGATGGCCGCCATGACATCTGGACCAGCATCCCGGACGCTTTGGCCTCGACCGCGAACTACCTGAAGCGGCACGGCTGGCAGGGCGGCAAGACCTGGGGCTACGAAGTCGTGCTGCCGCGCGGATTCGACTATTCCCACGTGGACAGCGAGAAGAACCTCGGCGACTGGGCCCGGCTCGGCATCCGCCGCACCGGTGGCCGCAACTTCCCGCGCCCTTCCGACGATGCCGAGCTGGTGCTGCCGGCCGGAGCCTCGGGTCCGGCCTTCCTGATGCTGCGCAATTTCTACGTGATCAAGCGTTACAACAACGCGACCGCCTATGCGCTGGGCGTCGGTCACCTTTCCGATCGCATCCGTGGCGGCGAGCCGTTTGTCCAGCCCTGGCAGCGGGACGCGCTTCCGCTCTCGCGGCCGCAGACGGAAGAGCTGCAGACCCTGCTGAACAGGCGTGGCTTCTCCGTCGGGTCGGCTGACGGGCGGGTTGGGCCGGCGACGCGGCGCGGCATCCGCTCCTACCAGAAATCGGCGGGCCTGATCCCCGACGGCTATGCCTCCGTCGCCTTGCTGGACCACATCCGCTCGGGGCGCTGAGCGGGTGCGGCCGGGCGGGGTCGCGATGCTCTGGGCGCTTGGAGCGGGGCGGCGCTTCCGCTAGGATCGGGCCATGATCAAGGGTCACTCCACCGAAGCCGGTTCTGCCTGGCGCGGCATGCATTGCGTGTGTCGCCGGACCGCCGGCCGCCTGCTTGCCGTGTTCCTGGCGGTGCTTGTTGCCGGTTCGCTGGGTCTTGCGTCCTCGCCGGTGAGCGCCCAGGACGGGCGGCCGATCGTGCGGCCGGGCGACACGACGGGCAGCGGCTTTCATCCGTTGACGCCGCTGTTCCGGCTGTTCGGCGTCGAGAACCGCCGCCAGCGGGTGCGGATGAAGGAGCGGAACCCGCGTGAGCGGATCCAGCAGCCGCGCGAACCGGCCCGGCCGGTGATCGTCGAGGTGCCCAAGGAAGCGGATGCGCGCGTGGTTCTGGTGGTTGGCGATTCACTCGCCGGAGAACTCGCCGAAGGCCTGGAGGCAACCTATTCGGAGGTTGCCTCGGTGCGTGTCGACAGTCTCGTGCTCGACGATGTCGGGCTCGCCGGCGGCGGCACGGGCGATCTGGGCGACCGTATCCGCGGCATTGTCCAGGGGCGCAAGGTCGCTGTCGTGGTGGCGCTGATCGGGTCGCATGACGTGAGCGACATCGAGACGGCGACGGGAACGGCCGGGTTCCGGTCGGAGGAATGGAACGCTGCCTACGACCGGCGCGTGGGGGCACTCATTGCCGCGGCACGGGCGCAGCGCACGCCGATGGTCTGGGTCGGCCTGCCGCCACCGAAAGGGCAGGCCCGGCGCGCCGATTTCAGCCATATCAACACGGTCGCCAAGCAGCGGGTCGATGCCAGCAACGCGATCTATGTCGATGTCTGGGATGTGTTTCTGGACGAGAATGGCGGCTACACGTCCTACGGGCCGGACGTGGAGGGAACGCGGCGCCGGCTGCGCTCCGGCGACGGGATCGGGTTCACCTGGCCCGGCCGGCGGAAGATTGCCTTCTTCGCGGAACGCTCGATTGCCCGGATCCTTGGTTCGTCGGGCGCCTTTGCCTTCGAAGGTGTCGAGGACGATCCCAACTTCATCGTCCTGACCGGCCGCCAGGGGGCGCCGGAGACGGTTCTGGCGGGGGGCGAGGACGCGCGCAACGAGCCGGTTGCCGATACGCCGCAATACAGGTTGATCGTTCAGGGCGCGCCGCTGGCGCCCGCCAATGGCCGCGTTGACGACTTCCGGCAGGTCGAATGAACCGGCAGGGCCGCCTGCTGCTTCCGCAGCGGTATCCGGATACTTACGTAATTACCTAATTTTTCACGATTTTCTGGAACCCTTCCGGCACCCAACCGCGCAAGGTTTCCGAGATGACATCCAGCCGCAAGACACCCTGGTCCCTGACTGTTCTGGGCCGTTTCCTCCTGATGGTGGCGACCGCCGCCCTGATCATGCTGGGGGGAACCGGCTATGCCTTCTATGTCTTCCGAACATCGCTGGTCGCGGCCCTTGGCGACCCGGCACAGGCGCCGGAGTTTCTCGGGCCGACGGCAACGGCCAAGCTCGACGGTCTGATCCTGGGGCAAATGCTTGAAATCGCGCTGGTCTGCCTGCCTGTCGGCATTGCCTTCCTGGCGCTGGCCTTCTGGCTGGCGCTGGGCGTGCGGCGGCCGCTGAAAGCCCTGCAAAAGGGCCTGGTGGCGCTGTCGGGCGGGGATTTCGACATCACCATAGCCGGGGCGGAGCGCGGCGACGAGATTGGCGCCATCGCCCGCTCGGTCGCCGATTTCCGGGTCAAGCTGGCGGAAAAGGCCCAACAGGACGCGCGCCGCACGCTGGAGCAGCAGGAGCGCATGGCCCTGCAGCGCGGGGAGACCTTGCGCCAGGTGGCCGCGGATTTCGAGGAGAGCGTGGTCGGCGTCGTGCACCGGCTTGGCGATGCGGCTGGCCGCGTGGCGGACCTTTCCAACGATCTGGACGGGGCTGTCGAGGTGGCCGGAAACGCCGTCGAGCAGGCATCGGGATCCTCGATGCAGGCGACGAGTTCCGTCTCGACGGCGGCCGAGGCGGCCGAGGAGATGACCCAGTCGATCCTGTCGATCGGGCGCGAAATGGAGCAGGCAGCGGCGATGGCGCGGGCGGCGGTCGAGGAATCGCGCTCCACCGACGCGATCGTCGGGCGGCTCGCGGACAGCGGCCGGGCCATCGGGGAAGTCGTCGACCTGATCAAGCAGATCGCCGACCAGACCAACCTCTTGGCGCTCAATGCGACGATCGAGGCGGCGCGCGCCGGGGAAATGGGCCGGGGCTTCGCCGTCGTTGCCAATGAAGTCAAGACGCTGGCCGGCCAGACATCGCGGGCGACCGAGGATATCTCGCAGCAGGTCGAGGCGGTGCAGCAAGTGTCCGAGCAGGCGGTCGGCGCGATCCGGTCGATCGCCGGCACGGTGGAGCGCATCCATGCGATCTCCGACACGATCCTGGGCGCCGTGCAGAAGCAGATGTCGGCAACCGGGGAAATCACCCAGAGCGTCGAGTTTGCCACCCAGAACACGGAGAACGTCGCCTCGAGCATGGACGATCTGGCGCGGGCGAGCAGCAGCACCCGCAACGCCACCGACCAGATCCGTGGGGCGACGGCGGAACTGGCCGAACTCTCGGGTGCGCTGCATGCGCAGGTCGGAGGCTTCCTGACCAGTATCCGCGACAGCTATGCGGGGAAAAGCGCGGCCTGACAGGCGGGGCGCGGCGGTTCGCGGTCCAACGAAAACGGCGCCCGAAAGGGCGCCGTTTGACTCAATTGCGACAATTCTCGCGCAAGATTTTCGAAAGATTGCACAGATTTGTATCGAATTTAGCGCGGCAGGTTCGAACTGCCGGTCAGGTGCAGGTCGATGGCGCGCGCCGCCTGGCGACCCTCGCGGATCGCCCAGACGACCAGCGACTGACCGCGGCGCACGTCGCCGGCGGCGAAGACGCCATCGATCGTGGTCTTGTAGTCCTGCGTGTCGGCAAGGACATTGGCGCGGCCGTCACGGGCGATGGCGTCCCCCAGTTCGCCGAGATAGGTGCCCTCCAGGGGACCGGCGAAACCGATCGCGATCAGCACCAGCTCGGCCCGCAGGATGAACTCGGTTCCCTCGATCGGCCGGCGCTTCTCGTCGACGCGGGCGCATTTGACGCCGGTGACATGCCCGTCCTCTCCGACAATGGCGAGCGTTGCCGCCGCGAACTCCCGGTCGGCGCCCTCGGCCTGGGAGGAGGAGGTGCGCATCTTGGTCGGCCAGTAGGGCCAGATGTTGAGCTTGTCTTCCTTCTCCGGCGGACGCGGGCGGATGTCGAGCTGGGTGACGGACAGCGCGCCCTGGCGGAACGAGGTGCCGACGCAGTCCGAAGCGGTGTCGCCGCCGCCGATGACGACGACATGCTTGCCGCCGGCCCAGTAGGGCGGTTCGGCCGAGACGTCCTCGCCGCCGACCCGCCGGTTCTGCTGAACCAGGAAGGGCATGGCGTACATGCTGCCCTGCAGGTCCATGCCCGGCAGTTCCGGATCGCGCGGACGCTCGGCGCCGCAGGTCAGGAGCACCGCGTCATGGCGGTGACGAAGCTCGTCGACGGTGATGTTGACGCCGACATTGGCGCCGTAATGGAACTCGACGCCCTCGCCCCGCATCTGCTCGACGCGGCGGTCGATATAGTGCTTCTCCATCTTGAAGTCGGGAATGCCGTAGCGCATCAACCCGCCGGCGCGCGGCTCGCGCTCGTAGACATGCACCGTGTGGCCGGCCCGGGCGAGCTGCTGGGCCGCGGCCATGCCGGCCGGGCCGGAGCCGACGACGGCGACGGTCTTGCCGGTGCGGAACGGCGCCGGCTCGGGTCGGATCCAGCCCTCGGACCAGGCCTTGTCGGCAATCGCCTGCTCGACCGTCTTGATCGCGACGGGCGCGTCCTCGAGGTTCAGCGTGCAGGCTTCCTCGCACGGCGCCGGGCAGATGCGCCCGGTGAACTCGGGGAAGTTGTTGGTGGAGTGCAGGTTGCGCGCCGCCTCTTCCCAGTCGCCATTATAGACCAGGTCGTTCCAGTCGGGGATCTGGTTGTTGACCGGGCAGCCGACAGGACCGTGGCAATAGGGGATGCCACAGTCCATGCAGCGGGCCGCCTGGCGCTCGACTTCCTTGTCCTCGAGCGGCAGGGTGAACTCCCTGAAGTGACGGATGCGATCGGAGGCCGGCTGGTACTTCTGTTCCTGCCGGTCGATCTCGAGAAATCCGGTGACTTTTCCCATTTTGTCCGTCTCCCTTACTCGGCCGCCACCAGGCCGAGCCGCTTTTCTTCCATTTCGCGAAGGGCGCGCCGGTACTCGACCGGCATCACCTTGACGAATTTCGGCCGGAACTCATCCCACTTGTCGAGGATCTCCTGCGCCCATGCCGAACCCGTGTGGGCGACATGGTTGGAGATGAGCTGGCGCAGCCGCTCGTCGTCGTGTCGGGTCATGTCGGCGGTCAGGTCGACCCGGCCCTTGTGTTCGATGTCGCCACCATGGTGGTGGAGCTTTTCCAGCAGGTCGTCTTCCTCCGGGACGGGCTCGATATCGACCATGGCGAGGTTGCAGCGGTTGCGGAACGAACCGTCCTCGTCGAGCACATAGGCGACGCCGCCCGACATGCCGGCAGCGAAGTTGCGGCCCGTCCAGCCGAGAACGACGACGACACCGCCGGTCATGTATTCGCAGCCATGGTCGCCGACGCCCTCGACGACCGCCAGCGCGCCGGAATTCCGCACCGCGAAACGCTCGCCGGCGATGCCGCGGATGTAGCATTCGCCCTCGGTGGCGCCATAGAGCACCGTGTTGCCGGCGATGATCGAATAGTCCGGATCGGCGCCGCTTTTCGGGCTCGGACGGATGACCAGCTTGCCGCCGGCGAGGCCCTTGCCGACATAGTCGTTGGCATCGCCCTCGAGCGTCATCGAGATGCCGCGCGCCAAGAAGGCGCCGAAGGCCTGGCCGGCGGTGCCCGTCAGGCGAATGTCGATGGTGCCGGGCTTCAGCCCCTTGTGACCGTAGCGCTTGGCGACCTCGCCGGACAGCATGGCGCCGGCCGAACGGTCGACATTCATGATCGTCTCGGCGATCTCCACCGCTTCCTTGCGCTCAAGGGCAGGGGCGGCGGCTGCGATCAGGCGGCGGTCGAGAATGTCGTCGATCGGATGCTTCTGGCGCTCGGTCCAGCGCTTGGCCTCGGCAGGCGCGTCCGGCACATGGAAGATGCGGGTGAAGTCGAGCCCCTTGGCCTTCCAGTGGTCGATCATCTTCTCCTGGTCGAGAAGGTCGGCGCGCCCGACCAGTTCGTCGAACCGGGCAATGCCCATCGCGGCCATCATCTCGCGCACTTCCTCGGCGACGAAGAAGAAGTAGTTGACCACATCCTCCGGCGTGCCCTTGAAGCGCTTGCGCAGGACCGGATCCTGGGTGGCGACGCCGACCGGGCAGGTGTTCAGGTGGCACTTGCGCATCATGATGCAGCCGGCGGCGATCAGCGGTGCGGTCGAGAAGCCGAACTCGTCGGCACCGAGCAGCGCGCCGACGATCACGTCGCGGCCGGTCTTCAGCCCGCCGTCGACCTGCAGCGCGATGCGCGAGCGCAACCCGTTCAAAACGAGGGTCTGCTGGGTCTCGGCAAGGCCGATCTCCCAGGGGCTGCCGGCATGCTTGATCGAGGTCAGCGGCGAGGCGCCGGTGCCGCCGTCATAACCGGACACCGTGATGTGGTCGGCGCGCGCCTTGGCGACGCCGGCGGCAACGGTGCCGACACCGACTTCCGAGACCAGCTTGACCGAGATGTCGGCGGCCGGATTGACGTTCTTCAGGTCGTAGATGAGCTGCGCCAGGTCCTCGATCGAATAGATGTCGTGATGCGGCGGCGGCGAGATCAGGCCGACGCCCTGCGTCGAGTGACGGACCTTGGCGATCACCGCGTCGACCTTGTGACCGGGCAGCTGGCCGCCCTCGCCGGGCTTGGCGCCTTGCGCGACCTTGATCTGGATCATGTCGGCATTGACGAGATAGTCGGTGGTCACGCCGAAGCGGCCCGAGGCGACCTGCTTGATGGCCGAGCGCATCGGGTTCATCGACCCGTCGGGAAGCGGCTTGTAGCGCTCCGGCTCCTCGCCGCCCTCGCCGGTGTTCGACTTGCCGCCGATCCGGTTCATGGCGATGGCGAGCGTGGAATGCGCCTCGCGCGAGATCGATCCGAAGGACATGGCCCCGGTGGAGAAGCGCTTGACGATCTCGGCCGCCGGCTCGACCTCGTCGAGCGGGATCGGCTTGCGGCCCGCCTCGTCTGCCATCTTTATCCGGAACAGGCCGCGAATGGTGAAGCGGCCGTTCTCCTCGTTGGTCTCGCGGGCGAAGTCCCGGTATTTCTCCGGAATGTTGCCGCGCACCGCATGCTGCAGCGAGGCGATGTTGTCCGGCGTCCACAGGTGGCTCTCGCCGCGGACGCGGTAATTGTACTCGCCGCCGACATCGAGCGAGCGGCGCAGCACCGGCACGTCGGCGAAGGCAAGCGCGTGCCGGCGCGTGGTCTCGTTGGAGACGGCCTCAAGGCCGATGCCCTCGATGCTGGTCGCGGTGCCGAAGAAATACTCGTTGACGAAGTCGCCCGCGAGGCCGACCGCATCGAAGATCTGCGCGCCGCAATAGGACTGGTAGGTCGAGATGCCCATCTTGGACATGACCTTGAGGATGCCCTTGTCGATCGACTTGATGTAGCGGTAGACGACCTCGTCGGCGTCGACCTCCTCGGGGAAGTCGAGTTCGGCATGCAGTTGCAGAAGCGTCTCGAAGGCGAGATAGGGGTTGATCGCCTCGGCGCCATAGCCTGCCAGCACGCAGAAATGGTGCACCTCGCGCGCCTCGCCGGTTTCCACCACGAGGCCGACGGAGGTACGCAGGCCCTTGCGGATCAGGTGATGGTGCACGGCGGCGGTCGCCAGCAGCGCCGGGATCGGGATGCGGGCGCGGCTGAGCAGCCGGTCGGACAGGATGATGATGTTGTAGCCGTTGACGACCGCGCGCTCGGCATTGGCGCACAGGTTGTCGAGCGCCTCGCGCATGCCGTCCGCGCCCTTGGACGCGTCGTAGGTGATGTCGAGCGTCTTGGCCGAGAACTGGTTGTCGGCGGTGTCGCCGATGGTGCGGATCTTCTCCAGGTCGTCATTGGTGAGGATCGGCTGGCGAACCTCCAGACGCTTGGAGGTGGCAAGGCCCTTGAGGTCGAACAGGTTCGGCCGCGGCCCGATGAAGGAGACGAGGCTCATCACCAGTTCCTCGCGGATCGGATCGATCGGCGGGTTGGTGACCTGGGCGAAGTTCTGCTTGAAATAGGTGTAGAGCAGCTTCGGCTTGTCCGAGAGCGCGGAGATCGGCGTGTCGGTGCCCATCGAGCCGATGGCTTCCTGGCCGACGGTCGCCATCGGCTGCATCAGGAGCTTGATGTCTTCCTGGGTGTAGCCGAAGGCCTGCTGGCGGTCGAGCAGGGTCTCGGCGGCAACCGGCGCACGGCCGCGCACTGCCGGCATCTCCTCCAGCACGATCTGGGTGCGGTGCAGCCAGTCCTTGTAGGGGTTGGCGGTCGACAGGCTGCGCTTGATCTCGTCGTCGGAGATGATGCGGCCTTCCTGAAGGTCGATCAGCAGCATCTTGCCGGGCTGCAGGCGCCACTTGCGGATGATCTTCTCTTCCGGCACCGGCAGGACGCCGACTTCCGAGGACATGATCACCATGTCCTCGTCGGTGACGACATAGCGGGCCGGGCGCAGGCCGTTGCGGTCGAGCGTCGCGCCGATCTGGCAGCCGTCGGTGAAGGCGACCGCGGCCGGCCCGTCCCACGGCTCCATCAGGGCGGCGTGGTATTCGTAGAAGGCGCGCAGGTTGTCGTCCATCAAGGGGTTGCCGGCCCAGGCTTCCGGGATCAGCATCATCGCCGCGTGGGCGAGCGAGTAGCCGCCGCGCACGAGGAACTCGAGCGCATTGTCGAAACAGGCGGTGTCCGACTGGCCCTCGTAGGAAATCGGCCAGAGCTTGGAGATGTCGTCGCCGAACAGCTGCGAGGACACGGAGGCCTGACGGGCGGCCATCCAGTTGACGTTGCCGCGCAGCGTGTTGATCTCGCCGTTATGCGCCACCATGCGATAGGGGTGGGCAAGGTCCCAGGACGGGAAGGTGTTGGTCGAGAAACGCTGGTGGACAAGCGCCAGCGCGGAGGCGAAGCGCGGGTCCTTCAGGTCGGCATAGTAGGCGCCGAGCTGATAGGCGAGGAACATGCCCTTGTAGACCAGCGTGCGGCTCGACAGCGAGACGATGTAGAAGCCGTTGTCGACGGCATCGGTCTCGGCGCGCACCACATTGGAGATGACCTTGCGCAGCACGAACAGGCGGCGCTCGAAATCGTCCTCGGTCTCGCAGTCGCGGCAGGCGATGAAGACCTGGCGCGAAACCGGCTCGGTGGCGGCGATGTCGGGCGCCTTGGACAGGGAGGAATTGTCGACGGGCACGTCGCGCCAGCCCAGGCACGCCTGTCCTTCCGCGTTGATGACGCGCTCGACGATCTCCTCGCAGCGGGCGCGCAGCGCCGGGTCCTGGGGCAGGAAGACGAAGCCGACGCCGTAGCGGCCCTTCTCGGGCAGTTCGATGCCGAGGCCCTTTGCCTCGGCGGCGAAGAACTCGTGCGGGATCTGCACCAGCATGCCGGCGCCGTCGCCCATCAACGGGTCGGCGCCGACCGCGCCGCGATGGGTGAGGTTCTCCAGCACCTGCAGGCCGTCGGCGACGATCCGGTGCGAGGGGGCGCCCTTCAGGTGGGCGACAAAGCCGACACCGCAGGCGTCATGCTCGCGCGCGGGGTTGTAGAGGCCCGAACGCGCGGCTTCCTCGCGGCGCGCGCGCAGCGTTTTGGGGGCAGTCGCAGTGGCCGGTGCGGTTGCGCCTGCGAAGCCCTGTGCCTCGATCATCGCGTCGGTCTTGCTCATGTCTGCCCTCTTTCTCATCCCGTGCAGGGTCCGACCTTTCCCGTTCGGGTCGCGCTTCTTTCAAAAGAAGCCCGGCTCGTGCGGCGAACGGGCGGACGCCCTGACGCTGACCAGTGAAGCGGACCGTTCCCGGGTCCGCCTTTTCCGGCGGTGCCTCCACAAGGGAGATCCGCCCAATACCCCCCGGCGTCTGCCTGCCGGACCTGCCGGCCGTCATCGGCCGGTCCCTGTCGCCTGCCTCGCGGTTTTGCGTCCGGCTTTCGCCGGGCCGTCGACCCGCAGGTTCCAGGGCTCTTTTAACACATGCCGCGGCCGGTGTTCAGCCGTCCGTCCCGCCCGATACGGCGGAGCCGGGGCGCCGGCACAGCGCGGCCAGCCCCGGCCACGTTTCGGCGTTTCGCCAAAAGGGACAGTATTCCTGTCCTATCTGGCGGAGGCGCACAATGCCAGATTTCCCGGGGGGGAGCAAGCGGCTTGCGCAAGGCCCGGCAACTATTTCTTGCGCCGGGCACGGGGGCTTTTGTCATTATCGCAACGCGGCGCGGCTGTCGCGAGCAAGAATGTGTCAAAGGGCCGCGCCGACCGACACCGGCGCCGCCGTGCCGGCGGCAGCGGCAAGGCCTGCGGCATCTTGCATGCGTGGCCGTCCTCGTCCTAGATCGGCAGATGATATTCGCCAGCGACAATTGGGCGGGGGCATCGCAGCCGGTGATCGATGCGATGATCCGCCACAACACCGGATCGGCGCCAGCCTATGGCACCGATCCGCTCACCGAGCGCGTCACGTCGCGCTTTCGCGACATCTTCGAACATGACGTCACGGTGCTGTTCACCGCGACGGGGACGGGCGCCAACGCGCTCGCCATGGCCGGCTGCGCCCGGCCGGCCGGGCTGGTCATGACCAGCACCACCGCGCATATCCATTGCGACGAGTGGGGGGCGACGGAGTTCTTCTCGCACGGCATGAAGATGGTTCCGGTGGCCACGGCCAAGGGCAAGATCTCGGCCGGCGACCTTGCGACAGAGATCGGAAAATATCCCGAGGGCAGCCGGTTCGGCGTGCCAGTGGCGCTGAGCCTGACCCAGGCGAGCGAATGCGGTACGGTCTACACGCCCGCCGAGGTCGCGGCGCTGACGGAGGCGGCGAAGGCGCGCGGCATGGTCTGCCACATGGACGGCGCGCGCTTTGCCAACGCGCTGGCGCATCTGGGCTGCACGCCGGCGGAGACGACCTGGAAGGCGGGCATCGACATCCTCTCCTTCGGCGCCACCAAGAACGGCTGCTGGTGCGCCGAGGCCATGGTGGTGTTCAACCCGGACCGCCTGCGCGACCTGGCGACCCTGCGGGCGCGGGCCGGGCACCTTTTTTCCAAGTCGCGTTTCGTCGCCGCCCAGTTCGACGGCTATTTCGAGGGCGGCCACTGGCTGGACCTTGCCCGCCACGCCAACGAAATGGCGCGGCGCCTGTCGGAGGGGCTGGTGGCGGCCGGCCACGGGCTCGCCTATCCGACCGAGGCCAACGAGGTGTTTCCGCTGCTCGACCTTGCCACCATCGCGCGGCTGCGCGAGGCGGGTGCGGCGTTCTACGAATGGCCGGAAGCGGGCGAGGGCGAGGGACGCGTTGCCGTGCGCCTCGTCACGTCCTTCGCGACGCCCGAGGCCGATGTCGACCGGTTCGTGGAGATCGCCGGCGGCTGAGCGGCCAAGGTCACTTCAACAAAAAGCCGGCCGGGAGAACCCGGCCGGCTTCGTCATTTCCAGGTGGCGCGATCCGCGCCGGGCGGGCAGTCGGTCAGTTGACCGTCGCCTCGATCTGGCGGCTCTCCCCGGAGCTCACGCCGATCTCGATCTTGCGCGGCTTCATCGCCTCGGGAATCTCGCGCACGAGATCGATATGCAGAAGGCCGTTCCTCAGGCTGGCGCCCTTGACCTCGACATGGTCGGCGAGCTGGAAGCGGCGCTCGAAGGCGCGGGCGGCGATGCCGCGATAAAGCACCTCGCCGGTCTCGGCTTCCTGGTTGCGCTCGCCCTTGATGGTGAGCACGTGCTCCTTGGCCTCGATTGTGAGGTCACTCTCGCCGAAACCGGCGACCGCCATGGAGATGCGATAGGCATTCTCGCCGGTGCGCTCGATGTTGTAGGGCGGATAGCTCGGCGTGTCCTGGGAAGAGGAAGTGTCGAGCATGGAGAGCAGCCGGTCGAAGCCGACGGTGGAACGGTAGAGCGGGCTGAAATCAAGATGACGCATCGTATTGTCCTCTCACTGAGCAACAGGTGATGGGTTCGATCGTCCGGATCCTGCCGTCATGGCCAGGGGGACGACCCGTGCGCGGGCCCGGTAGCGGCGCCCGCAGACCTGAGATGGGGATGCCCGAAGGCGCCGTCAAGAGGGGCGCCGATGGCGGCGAAACGGCGGCGCCCGGCCATTGCGGAGATGCCGGATGGGGGAGGGAGCGGCAGCGATCCTGCAGATGAACGGCGGGTGAACGGGGCCTTCCGGTTCGGTTCACGGGAGCTGTCGCATTGTCGGGATGTCGAAACGGCGCCGATGCGCCCAACCAGGAGACAGACCGATGAGGACCTCGCTTTTCGCCGCCGCCGCTCTCGGCTTCGTTCTTTCCATCTCCGGCGCCCAGGCGCTCGATGCGCGTGCCGGCAAGACCCCCGCCGCGACGCCGGCCTCCGCCTCCGTGGAAATCCAGCTCGTCGGCCATCGCCGCGGCCCGGGCTACCGTGCCCACCGCCTTGGCCCGCGCCAGATCGCCCGCCGCCTGCATCGCCAGGGCTACAAGCGGATCGGGAACCTGCGCCCGCGCGGCGATGTTTATGTCGTCCGTGCGCATGGCCGCCGCGGCGTGCCGCAGCGCCTCGTGGTCGATGCCTATTCGGGCCGGGTGGTCGGACGCACGGTCGTCGGCTGGGGTGGTCGCGGCGGTCGGGGTCATGGTGGCTGGGGCCGCTGGTAAGGCTCCCCGCGACAGCCATCTTTCCGCCAGCAAGAACGGGCCGCCGGAGTTGAGCCGGCGGTCCCGCTCCTGTAAGAGAAACGGGAGCTTCCGGTTTCGGCCGGACCGGTCGGTCCCGGAGGCTGGCCCGGCTCCACGGGCCGCTTGCAACGATCAGGGTGGACGCGCCGACGTCCTCAGGACGAAAGCGCCTTGGCCATGGACCTTTTCGATCATCCGGAAAACCCGATCCCGGCAGGCGGCATCTGCGCGAGCGTGACCACACGCGACGGCGTCCGCCTGCGCACCGCACGCTGGATGCCGGACCGGGGCCCCCTGAGGGGCACGGTGACGCTGCTGCAGGGCCGCGCCGAATTCATCGAGAAGTATTTCGAGACGATCAGCGATCTGAGGGCGCGCGGCTTCGCCGTGGTGACGTTCGACTGGCGCGGGCAGGGCGGATCGCAGCGGCTGCTGTCGAACCCCCGTCGCGGCCATGTCGACGATTTTTCCGATTATGTCACGGATCTCGAACATGTGATGCGCGAGGTGTCGCTCGCCTGCATGCCGGGGCCGCATCACCTGCTTGCCCATTCGACTGGCGGGGCCATCGCGCTGCTGGCGGCCGGACGCCTCAGGACCCAGGTCGAGCGGGCCGTGCTGTCGGCGCCGCTGATCGGGCTCGGCAGGATCGGTGGAAAGCTGCCGCAAAAGGTCATCTGCCCGTTGGCAAGCACGCTGTCGGCCTTCGGCCTCGGCCAGGCATTCGTGCCCGGCGGCAAGGAAAAGCTGGAGATGACGTTCGAAACCAACCCGCTGACGTCGGATGCGGCGCGGTTTCACCGCAACGAAGCCGTCCTGTCGGCCTATCCGCATCTGGAAATCGGGGCGCCGACGATCGACTGGCTGGCCTCGGCCTGCCGTACGATGAACCGCTTCATGGCGCCGGACTTCGGCCCGTCCATGTCGCTGCCGGTGCTCATCGTCGCCTCGACCGGCGACGGGATCGTGTCCACGCGCGCTGCCGAGCGCTTCGCCCGCCAGACGCGCTCCGCACGCTTCCTGGAGATCGCCGGCGCGCGCCACGAGCTGCTGATGGAGGACGATCTTTATCGCGACCAGTTCCTGGCCGCGTTCGACGCCTTTGTCGGGGACGGGCCGGTCGCCGGACGGCCGGGACGCTCCGAGCCGGCTGTTCCGTCGTCCTAGGGTCCTGACCCTAGGACGTGGGATCTTCCCTCGGCACCGGCCCGCGAACGGCGCGATCCAGCTCGCGCATCAATTCTCCAACGCGGCCACCTCCGGGCGGGGCGGCGGGATAGCGGCGCAGCACGCTTGCCAAGAGGGGTGTCGCCAGGTCCCGGAGCGCCGCCAAATCGCCGTCTGCCTCTCCTTCACCCGACAGTTCGATCGCGTGTGCGGCATGGGCGGCGGATCCGAGAATGTGTTTGACCTGGTTCGGATCGGCGAGGGGGTGCAGGTAAGCCGCGCCGGCCGCGGCTGCGGCTGCACGGGCCACCTCGCCGGCGGCGATCCCGCCCGTATCGGTGACCTCCCTGGCTGACCGCAGCGCCGCCCAGGCGCACTCGCGCAGCAGCCTGCTCCGCCTGGCGCCATTCGCGAATGCCCAAGCCGCTTCAACCGCCGCGCCCGGACGCATGTCGGCCGGCTCGCGGGCTTCGAAGACCGGAAGAACCAGGCGCGTGCAGGCGACCGCGTAAGCGGCGACCGCACGCAATTCGTCAAGGCCAAGTTCGATCCGCGTGTCCTGTGTCATCGTGCACCGCCAGGACCGTTGCATCCGGTCTTGCCGACCGGACGCTCATGACCATCGCAAGGGGACGCCCGCGCCACCGTGTGACGAGATTGCCGGTCGTGCTTCCTCACGCTTCAGACAGCGGCTCCGGCGAGCATCGCCAGCACCTTGTCGTGCAGGCGGCGATCGCCGGTGGCGAGGATCTGTCCGCCTTTGGCCGGCGAACCGCCGTTCCAGTTGGTGACCACGCCGCCGGCCCCCTCGATGATCGGCGCCAGGGCGACGATGTCATAGGGCTGCAGCCCGGTCTCGATGACGAGGTCGACCTGGCCGCTGGCCAGCATGCAGTAGCCGTAGCAGTCGGTGCCGTAACGGGCGGTGCGCACCGTACGCTCGATTTCCAGGTAGACGTCGCGCTCGGCACCCTGGAACAGGCCCGGATGGGTGGTGCAGATGATCGCGTCGGACAGGCTGGCGCAACCGCGCGTCTTCAGCTCGCGGCGGCTGCCGCCGCGCGACAGCCAGGCCGAGCGGCGATCGCCATAAAAGCGTTCGCCGACATAGGGTTGGTCCATGACGCCGAAGACCGGCTCGCCATGCCTGTTCAGCCCGATCAGGGTGCCCCAGGTGGGCAGCCCGCAGATGAAGGCGCGGGTGCCGTCGATAGGATCGAGAACCCATACGTGCTCGGCATCGAGGCGCACATTGCCGTGTTCCTCGCCAAGGATGCCGTGATGGGGATAGTCCGCCTCGATCAGTTCGCGGATCGCCGTTTCGCCGGCCCGGTCGGCGATGGTGACAGGATCGAAACCGCCCTGTTCCTTGTTGCCTACCGAAAGGTCGGTGCGGAAATGCGGCAGGATCGCCTCCGCCGAGGCGGTGCAGAGCCGGTCGGCGAACGCGGCAAGGTCTTCGGTTTCGAGCATCGGGAACGGTTCCTTCGGATCCTGCCGGTTTGCCGCGTCGTACAGCTTCGGGGGATGGCGCGCGTCGCGGCGTGGCGGGCTTGGCAAGAGTGCGGATGTGGCGCGAAAAGCGGCAACTGCCTGATCGAGCCTCTTTTTAAGCAGCGCGGCGCGGCGAAGTCGAGCGGAAATCCGCCCAAGGGCAATTTTATCAAGGAGATTTAGTAAAGATTATCTCATTGAAATATATGAGTTTTCCAAAAATATACAGCCGAATTTACCGCGAGAATCGAATTTCGATATTGACTTTTGTGCGCCGCGATGGAAACTTGTTGCAGTGCGATATGGCTTGCCAGATCGCGCCGCCCTCCTTGGGCGTTTCCTCCCTAGACTCGGGCCGCCTCGCAAGAGTGCGGCCCTTTTTTCTTGGATTCTCCGCTCTCCTGTTGGCGTCGTGCTGGATGCCGGGAAATTCGCCCGGCGGCCCCGCTATTCGGCGGCAAGCGCGTCGGGGATCAGGCCGGCGTCGGGCAGGGCGACCAGCGCCTCGTTGAAGCGGGCAAGGTCGGCGGCGAACGCCTCGAAGCCGGAATTGCGGTCGGTGCGCGCCTCGTCCATGTAGAGGCTGCGGTTGATCTCCACCTGCAGCGCATGCAAGCCCTTGGCAGGGCGGCCGTAATGCTCGGTGATGAAGCCGCCGGCATAGGGCTTGTTGCGCGCAACGGTGTAGCCCATGTCGCGCAGGATCTCCGTCGCCCGGTCGACCAGGGCAAGCGCGCAACTGGTGCCGTAGCGATCGCCCAGGATGAAATCGGGGCGCGGCCCGTTGTCGCTGCTGCGGATCGTCGAGGGCATCGAATGGCAGTCGACCAGCACCGCATAGCCGAAATTCACATGGGTTCTGGCAAGCAGCCGGCGCAGGGTGAGGTGATAGGGCTTGTAGATCGTCTCGATGCGGTCGAGCGCCTCGCGCACCGACATGCGCCCGCGATAGATCTCCTGGGCCTCCCCGACGACACGGGCGATGGTGCCGAGGCCTCCGGCGACCCGGATCGACCGGCTGTTGGCATAGGCGGGCAGGCGGTCCTCGTACATCTTCGGATCGAGTTCGTAGGGCTCGCGGTTGACGTCCAGATAGGCGCGCGGGAAGCAGGCCCGCAGGAGCGGTGCGCCAAGCCCGGTGACGCCGGAAAACAGCTCGTCGACGAAGGCGTCCTCGGACCTGCGGATGGCGAGGCGGTCGAGGCGCGAGGCGTTCAGGAACGCTTCGGGATAGTGCCGGCCCGAATGGGGCGAGTTGAACACGAAGGGAACGTGTTGCTCGGCGGGATGCAGGACTTCGAAGGCTTCCATGTCCTCGAACCCGCTGACGACCTGCATGATCCGCCTTCTCCGAATGTCCCGACTGTCGTGCGCTTGCACGAATTCCCTATTAGTCCCCGAATCGCGGTTAATGTCCACATGCCCGGTGGGTAACGCGGGGCGCCCGCGGACCGATCGTCGCTTTCACTGGATGTTTACCGCCTTTCGGCCTTATAACCGTCGAAGGGAATGTGCCAAAACGGGATATGGCAAGCATCGCCGGGCCGGCGTGACCGGGCACAGCACACGGGACGCCGCCCTGGGCGGGATGGACAAGACGAGATGACACGAATCCTACTTGCGGAAGACGACAATGACATGCGCCGGTTCCTTGCCAAGGCGCTGCAGAAGGCCGGTTACGATGTCGTCTCCTTCGACAACGGCAAGAGTGCCTATGAGCGTCTGCGCGAAGAGCCGTTCTCGCTGCTGCTGACCGATATCGTCATGCCGGAAATGGACGGGATCGAACTGGCGCGGCGCGCCACGCAACTCGACCCCGACCTCAAGGTCATGTTCATCACGGGCTTTGCCGCCGTCGCGCTCAACCCGGATTCGCAGGCGCCCAAGGACGCCAAGGTGCTGTCCAAGCCGTTCCACCTGAAGGACCTGGTGCTTGAAGTCGAGCGCATGCTCGCCGCCTGACGGGCGCCGCGCCCGGTTCGGGTGCATCCGCCCCTCGCAAGGGCCGTGTTTTCCACCGCTTGTGCGGTTCTTCCGGGATCGGGCAAAGAAGTTTCAGAACAGGGCTTGCACCGTCTTTCGAAGCCCGCTATATCGCTTGCCACCATGCCAGACAGATGGTGTTGGTACCGGACTTCGCGGCGGATCACCGCCGGTTTTTCAAGGTTCGGGCGTGTAGCTCAGCGGGAGAGCACTACGTTGACATCGTAGGGGTCACAGGTTCAATCCCTGTCACGCCCACCATTCTTGCCGCTTGTTCCGGACGTTCCGGGCAGGCGGAAAAGCCCAGCGAGGGCCGCCACCGGACCGGTGGCGATGTTGCGGGAAACGGGAGCGCGGCCTGAGGCCGGCGCGCCGGGACACGGAACAGGAACCCGACGGGCGACGTGAAAGCGGCTGAAGCCGTCTTTCGAGGTTGAAACGGCGGGCGCCTCGCGCCAGCGCAACATGCAGGATGCCGCCGCCAACGTGGCACCGTTGACGGAGACGAGACAATGAAGATCAAGAACTCTCTGAAGGCGCTGATGGGCCGTCACCGCGACAACCGCATGGTTCGCCGCAAGGGCCGCGTCTACATCATCAACAAGAAGGCTCCGCGCTTCAAGGCCCGCCAGGGCTGACGAAGGCCGGCCGCACGGCGCGCTTGCCGCGCCGGGGCAATGCTTTCTGATTTTGCCGATCCCATTGACGATCGCATCCGGTGAGCCATACTCACCGGATGCGTTTTCTATTGTCTGCCGCCCTGATCGTCCTTGTCGCCGCCGGCGTGGCGACCGCTCCCGCGGTCGTTGCTTCCGCCAGCGCGCAAGGTGCGCCCGACGTCCTGCCGCCGGAGGCGCTGCCGCCGTCGGTGGACGATCTCGACACGCCGACGACGGAGCTCGAGGCGCCGTCCGGTCCGGCGCCGGCCATCACCGAGGAGCAGGAGGGAACGAGCGAGCTCGACACCCTCTTCGCCGATCTTGCCGGGGTCACCAGCGAGGACCAGGCAAAGCCGATCGTGTCGCGCATCCAGCGCATCTGGTCGACCTCGGGCAGCGCCACCGTCGACCTGCTGATGTCGCGGGCCGGCAGCGCGATGAAGGCCAAGAACCTGCCGCTGGCGCTCGATCTCCTCGACGTGGTGGTGCGGCTTGCGCCCGACTACGCGGAAGGCTGGAACCGCCGAGCGACGGTCAATTACCTGCGCGAGGATTTCGGTCGGGCGATGGTGGATATCGAGCGGGTCCTGGCGATCGAGCCGAGGCATTGGGGAGCGATGTCGGGACTCGGCATCATCCTGCGCCGCATCGGGCGCGACGACGAGGCGCTGGAAACCTTCCGCCAGGTGCTGAAGATACATCCGATCAGCGAGAACGCGCGTAAAGCGGTGGACGACCTGGCGGCGAAGGCGGCCGGGTCTCCGATCTGACGCCGCCGGGTTCCGGGGCGCTCAGGGCGATCACCTTCAATCCGGCCTCGCCCGGGCATCCAGCACGGGCGGCACGGGTGGACAGAGCCTCCGGGGACCGTCATTCCAAGCCGCATGACCACAGTGACAATCGCCATCCTGCTCGTCCCGTTGCTGCTTCTTGCGGCGCTGGCGCTGATCGCGCTGCGCAACGGCGAGGCGGCGGAGGCCCGCTATCCGCCGAACGGAACCTTCACCACCGTCGAGGGCGTGCGTCTGCATCATGTCGAGCGGATGCCGCCGTCAGGGGGCAGGGAGGCCCCGACACTGGTCTTTGTGCATGGGGCGAGCGGCAACCTGCGCGACACCCGGTTTGCCTTCGAGGAGGCGCTTGCGGGGCGCTACAGGCTGATCTTCGTCGATCGGCCCGGGCATGGCCATTCCGAGCGCGGCCCGCAGGACGCGCATCGCCCAGCCGTGCAGGCAAGGCTGATCGGCGGGCTGCTCGACGCGCTGGAGGTGCGGCAGGCCGTCGCCGTCGGGCATTCCTGGGGCGGGGCGGTGGTGGCGCAGATGGCGCTGCTGCGACCCGACCTGATCGAGGGACTGGTGTTCATCGCGCCGGCCACCCATCCCTGGCCGGGCGGCGTCGACTGGTATTACGACGCGGCCGCGGCGCCGGTGTTCGGACCGCTGTTCTCCCACACGCTGGCGCCGGTGGTGGCCGGGCAGGTGGCGCCGCGGGCAATCGGCAGCGTGTTTTCCCCCGAGACGGCGCCGGAGGGGTATGCGGATGCGATCGGGCTCGACCTGCTGCTGCGGCCGGCGACGTTCCACGCCAATGCGCGCGACGTGGCGCTGCTGAAGGGCGAGGTCGCCGCAGCGGTTTCTGATTATCCGCGCATCGCCCAGCCGGCGGTGGTGATCACCGGCGACAAGGACACGGTGGTCTATCCGGACATCCATTCGGCGGGACTGGTGCGCGACCTTCCCGGGGCGCGTCTGGTGACGCTGGCGGGAGCCGGCCACATGCCGCATCACACGCGCAAGGCACGGGTCGTTGCCGAGATCGAGGCGCTGGCGTCGCAGGTGTGGGGACAGGGCGCGGCGCGGGAAGCCGCAGGAGAAAGCGCCGGCGTCGGCACGATGGAAAAAGGCAGGCCCTGAGGCCTGCCTTTCCTGAAAGTCATCCCGTCATCGCGCGGTACGCGTCAGAGACCGCCGCGTCCGTCGCTGCCGACAAAGGCGATGCGCAGCATGTTGGTCGAGCCGGGCGTGCCGAAGGGAACGCCGGCGGTGGTGATGATGCGCTGCCCGGGGCGTGCCAACTCCTCCTGGAAGGAAATCTGGCAGGCGCGGTCGACCATGTCGTTCTCGTCGCGGGCGTCGTCCGAGACGACGCAATGCAGGCCCCATGCGAGGGACAGGCGGCGGGCGGTGGCAAGCACCGGCGAAATCACGATCACCGGTACGGAGGGACGCTCGCGCGCGGCACGCAGGCCCGTGGCGCCGGAGGTCGTGTAGCAGACCACGGCGGCCAGGTTCAGCGTCTCGGCGATCTGGCGCGCGGCGGCGGCGATCGCATCGGCGCCGGTCGGCTCCGGATCCTGGCGCTGTGCGTGGATGATGCCGCGATAGTTGGGATCGCGTTCCACCTGGCGCGCGATCCGGTCCATCGTGGCGACCGCCTCGACCGGGAACTGGCCGGCGGCCGATTCGGCCGACAGCATGACCGCATCGGCGCCCTCGAAGACGGCGGTGGCGACGTCGGAGACCTCGGCGCGGGTGGGAACCGGCGCGGTGATCATCGATTCCAGCATCTGGGTTGCGACGACGACAGGCTTGCCGGCGCGGCGGCAGGCACGCACGATCTGCTTCTGCAGGCCGGGGACCTGCTCGAGCGGCATCTCGACGCCGAGATCGCCGCGCGCCACCATCAGCGCGTCGGACAGGTCGATGATCTCGGAGAGCCGCTCGATCGCCTGGGGCTTCTCGATCTTGGCGAGAATGCCGGCCTTGCCGCGGGTGATCTTGCGCACCTCGGCCAGGTCGTCGGGGCGCTGGATGAAGGACAGCGCGATCCAGTCGACATTGGCCTCGAGCGCCGCGTCGAGATCCTTGCGGTCCTTCGGCGTCAGGGCGCCGACGGGGATCTCGGTGTCGGGAACGCTGACGCCCTTGCGGTTCGACAGCTTGCCGCCGACCTCGACCACGGTCTCGGCGCTGGTCTTCGTGCAGCTGGTGACGCGCAGCCGGATCTTGCCGTCGTCGAGCAGCAGCCGGTGATCGGGCTCAAGCGCCTCGAGAATTTCACGATGCGGCAGGTGCACGCGCGCCGTGCTGCCGGGCGCGGTGTCGCTGTCGAGGGTGAAGCGCGCGCCGTTCTCGAGCATGACCGAATCATCGGCGAAGGTGCCGACGCGCAGCTTGGGACCCTGCAGGTCGGCAAGGATGCCGATCGGTCGGCCGAGCTTCGCCTCGACGCCGCGAATCGTCTCCACCAGCGCGTGCAGGCGCGGGTGGTCGGTGTGGCTCATGTTGATGCGGAAGACGTCGGCGCCGGCGGTGTAAAGCTTTTCGATCGTTTGCGGATCCGAGGAGGATGGCCCGAGTGTGGCCAGAATCTTGACCCGCCTGTCACGCTTCATTGTCCGCCTGTCCCCCCTTGAACGGGCTCTGTCAGCTGGACGGTCCAGCTGCTCTGCTCACCCGTGTCGATCTCGAAAAATCCGGTTCGTTCGAAACCGCGCGCAACGCAGTCCTCGATGCCGGCAATGGTGAATTCCTTCTCGCGGGTGCACATGAAGGCGCGGCCGCCCCATTCCCCGAACTGATCGTAATCCACCGCATAGATGTAATAGAAGCGTGACACCAGCGAACCGGCGACGAGCGTCTCGCACGAATTCGCCGGAAGGTTCCACCAGCCCTCGGTCACCCAGGATGAATCCTCGCGATATCCGATCGCGACGCCCACCTGGCTTTCCGTCTTGTTGCACAGGCGCAGTTCAGCCTGAGCCGGGCTTGCCGTGAACAGGCCGAGCATGAGTGTTGCAAGCGCTGCGACGCCGCCTGGTGTCAAACCCCATCGGACCATGCGTGTCGCCGTGGTGCGCCGTTGCCTTTCGGCTTTTGTCATCATTCGATTACTCGTGCCACGACCATGCGCGTCATCTTATGGCCGACAGCCTTCCGGCTTGTCAATGATGACGGCTCTGAAGTCGTTGACGTTGGTATAGGTGGGCCCCGGTCTCAGCAGATCGCCGAGATGATCGAAGAAGCCCGTGCTGTCGTTTCTCGCCAGAAATGCGGCGGCATCATGACCCGCCGCCCGGGCGCGACCAAGTGTTCCAGGATCGACGAAGGCTCCGGCGGGATCGTCGGCCGAACCGGACCCGCCATCGGTGCCGTCGGTATCGCCAGCCAGTGCAGCGATTCCGGGCGCCCCGTCAAGCGCGATGGCGAGGGCCAGCGCGTATTCCTGGTTCGGACCGCCGCGCCCATCGCCGCTGATCGTGACGGTGAGTTCGCCGCCCGACAGCAGCACCGCCCGGCGACCCTCGCCCGCAAGTTGCCGCGCCAGCCGCGCGTGATTCGCGGCGACCTCGCGCGCCTCGCCCTCGAGACTGTCGCCCAAGAGGACCGGCTCGAAACCGCGTGCCCGGGCGACCGCGCTTGCGGCCTCCAGCGACAGGGCCGGCCGCGCGACGATTTCGAACCGGGTTCCCTCGAACAGCGGATCGCCCGGCTTCGGTGTCTCGTTGGCGGGGTCGGCAAGGGCCGCATGGATCGCGGCCGGGGCGCCGGGCGCATAGCGGGCAACGAGGGCGCGAGCATCGGCAAGGGTCGTGGGGTCCGGCAGGGTCGGGCCGGAGGCGATGGCGACCGCATCGTCGCGCGGCACGTCGGAGACGGCCAGCGTCGTCATGGCGACGCCGGCGGGCCGGGCCGCCGCCAGCCGGCCGCCCTTGATCCGGGACAGGTGGCGGCGCACCGTGTTGATCTCGTCGATGGTGGCGCCCGAGCGCAGCAGGGTGCGGGTCACGGCCTGCTTGTCGGCGAGCGACACGCCATCGACCGGGGCGATCCAGTTGGCGGAGCCGCCGCCGGACAGGAGCACGACGACGTGGTCCTGCGGCGCCGCGCCGGCGACGAGGTCGAGGGTGCGCCGGGTGGCGTCGATGCCGGCCTGGTCGGGCACCGGATGGCCGGCCTCGACGGTTTCGATCATCGAGGTCGGGCGGGCATAGCCGTGCCGGGTGACGCAGAGGCCGCGCAGCCGGTCCGGGCCGAGCCCGTCGCGCTCCATGTAGACGCGTTCGGCGACCTCGATCATCGCGCCGCCCGCCTTGCCGGCGGCCAGCAGCAGGATGCGGCCGCCATCGACGGGCTTCGGCAGGCGCGCGGGCAGGCAGGTTTCCGCGCGCGCGGCATCGACGGCCGCCGTGAACATGTCTGCCAGGGTGCCCCGCAGGGCAGCGGCGTCGGTCATCGCGGATCCTTCCATGTCAGGTGTCGCCGGCTTCCGGCGCCGGGCTGTTCTTGATCGTGCCGTCCCTGGCCGGATCGCTCCGGGCCGGGCTGCTTACCGCGACCCCGGCATTGGACCGGGGGCGGGCGATATAGATGCCGGCGAGGATCACCGCCCCGCCGGCCGCCTGGGCGAGGCTGACGTTCTCGCCGAGGAAAAGATAACCCATGGTGGCTGCCGCCACCGCCTCCAGGAAGATGACGAGAGCGGAAAACCCCGCCGACAGTGTGCCGAGCGCATAGGCAAGCAGGCCCTGGCCCGCGGCGTGGCTGAAGACGCCGAGCGCCACCAGCATGGCGATGCCTTTCAGCGATGACGGGAAGAGCGTCTCCTCCAGCGCCAGCGCCGCGACGAGGAGCACGGCGGCGGTCACCAGAGAACTGCGGTAGACAAGCAGGCCCGGCGTCATGCCGGCAACACCGCGGCGGGCGAAGCGCATGGCGATGAAATAGCTGCCGAAGAAGAGCGAAGTGACGAGGCCGTAGAAGTCGCCGTCGAGCCGCTCGGGGGCGAGGGCGAAACTGCTGCCGACCAGCATGGCCGCGCCGGACAGGCACACGGCAAGGCCAAGCGCCATGGCCCGGGTGACCGGCTCCTTGAGCAGCGCGCCGGAGGCGAGCATCACCCAGAACGGGGCAAGGGTCGCCAGCAAGGTGGCGTTGGCCGCCGTCGTGTTCATGATCGCCAGGTGCCAGAAGAAGAGATCGCCGGCAAAAAGGACGCCGGCGGCGATCGTTGCCCGGTTCCAGCGCGGCGGCGGGGCGTCGCCGCGACGTTCCAGCCGGGCCCACACGGCAAGAACCGGCAACGCCAGCGCGGCGCGCCAGAAGGCGCTGGCGAAGGGCCCTACATCGGCATGTCGGACGAAGACGGGCGAGACGCCCATGGCGATGGCGCCGGCAACCAGCGCGACAAGGGCAACGAGCATGCGCCGGTCCGGCGAGGCAAGGGGAGACGCGGCGGTGGTCATGCGGAAAGGGTCTTTCGGGCCATACGAAACCGGGCGGCCCGGGGCAGGGCAGCCTGGAAGCTACGCAGACTAAGGTCAGGGGACGCCCGTGTCTCTTTCAAATCCCTGATAGATGATATCTCCGGGCGCGATCAATATGCGGTTGAAAGGCGCGTGCGGATGTGGTGGACAGACGAACCGCGCCGCGTCGTTGCCGGTGCGCTTCCGCCATGCCCCACCTGCGGTGTCAAGATGACCGAAACCAGCCCGACTTCGCCCTTGCCGATTTCGCCGCTGCCTGCCTCGCCTTCGCCCGACGTGACGCCGTTCGAGCGGGTCGCCGGCGACCGGTCGAAGGGCCTGCTCCTGTTGTGCGACCATGCCAGCAACGCGTTGCCCGCCCGCTACGGCTCGCTCGGTCTTCCCGACAGCGAGTTCCGCCGCCACATCGCCTATGACATCGGCGTGCGGGAGCTGACACTGATGCTGGCGCAGGCTTTCGGCGTGCCGGCGCTGCTGACCACCTACTCGCGGCTCCTGATCGACCCGAACCGGGGAGAGGACGACCCGACGCTGGTGATGCGGCTGTCCGACGGTGCGGTGGTGCCGGGCAATGCGAACCATGACGCGGCCGAGCGGGCGCACCGGCTGGCGACCTACCACCGGCCCTACCACGAGGCGGTCGCGGCCGAGATCGACGCGGCCATCGCCGCCGGCCATCCGCCCGCCATACTGTCGATCCACAGCTACACGGCGGTGTGGCGCGGGGTGCCGCGTCCCTGGCATGCGGGGGTGCTGTGGGACACGGACCCGCGTTTCGCCCTGCCCCTGCTTGCGGCCTTGCGGGAAGACGCGGATCTGGTCGTGGGCGACAACGAGCCCTATGACGGAGCCTTGAAGAATGACTGCATGTATCGCCATGGTACGGTGCGCGGCCTTGCCCATGCGCTGCTGGAGGTACGGCAGGACCTGATCGCGGACCGGGTCGGGGTGACGGCCTGGGCGGAACGGCTGGTGCCGGTGCTGGCGCGCATCCTGGCGAGCGGCGAGGCGCTGGGCGAGATACGTCATTACGGATCTCGCTGCGAGTGAGACAGATTCGACGGACCGGAACAGGCGTATCGCCGCCGGTCAAGACGAGGGAGAAACGACATGGCCGAACTGGACGAGGCGACCCGGACGGAACTGGAGGCGGCGGCGTTTCGCCGGCTGGTCTCGCATCTGCGCAAGCGCACGGACGTGCAGAACATCGACATGATGAACCTTGCCGGTTTCTGCCGGAACTGCCTGTCGAACTGGTACAAGGACGCGGCAGACGCGCGCGGCCTCGACCTCGACAAGGAAGCCGCGCGCGAGATCGTCTACGGCATGCCCTATGACGAATGGAAGGCCGCCCACCAGAGCGAGGCGAGCGCCGAGCAGAAGGCCGCCTTCGAGACGGCGAAGCCCCACGCATGAACCGGAAAACGGCTGGCGCCTGTGAATGATGTTCTTTTTTCGTTCACAGCGCTTGCAAGCCGGCGCGTTTCCGCGCAAGGAAAACACCGACCAGATCTGCGATGCGCCCCGCGCGCGTCGCGATGTCCCACCACCCCGTCCTGACCCCAGTTGAGGAGAACACGATAATGTCCGATCCAGGCGGCGTCGCCGGCGATCAGCTGCGCGCTTTTGTCGAGCGCATCGAGCGGCTCGAGGAAGAGAAGAAGGTCATTTCCGACGACATCAAGGATGTCTATGCGGAGGCCAAGGGCACCGGCTTCGACGTGAAGATCCTGCGCAAGGTGATCTCGCTTCGCAAGAAGCAGCCGCACGAGCGCGAGGAGGAGGACGCGATCCTCGACCTTTACATGCATGCGCTGGGCATGGCGGGACCTGCCAACGACGCCTGAGCCGTGTTCCCCCGGCCTTGCGGATCAAACGAAAAGCGGGGGCGCCGCTTTTTTGTTTTCAGCGATGGGACGACCGCGGTCAGATCGCCTTGACGATGCCCTCGGTCATCTTCTTGGCGTCGCCGAACAGCATCATCGTCTTGTCGAGGAAGAACAGCTCGTTCTGGATGCCGGCATAGCCGGAGCCCATGCCGCGCTTGACGAAGAGGACGGTGCCGGCCTTGTCGACGTCGAGGATCGGCATGCCGTAGATCGGCGACTGCGGGTCGTCGCGGGCGGCCGGGTTGGTGACGTCGTTGGCGCCGATGACGTAGACGACGTCGGCCTGGGCGAACTCCGAGTTGATGTCCTCCAGCTCGAACACCTCGTCATAGGGCACCTGCGCTTCGGCCAGGAGCACGTTCATGTGGCCCGGCATGCGGCCGGCGACCGGATGGATGGCGTATTTGACCTCGACGCCTTCCTCCTTGAGAACGTCAGCAAGCTCGCGCAGCGCGTGCTGCGCCTGCGCCACCGCCATGCCGTAGCCCGGCACGATGATGACCTTGCTGGCGTTCTTCATGATGAAGGCGGCATCCTCGGCCGAACCCTGCTTGACCGGACGCTCCTCCGCGCCACCGCCGCCGGCCGCCGCGGTTTCGCCGCCGAAGCCGCCGAGAATGACGGAGATGAAGGAGCGGTTCATGCCCTTGCACATGATGTAGGACAGGATCGCGCCGGACGAGCCGACCAGCGCGCCGACGACGATCAGCGCCATGTTGCCGAGCGTGAAGCCGATGCCGGCCGCCGCCCAACCCGAATAGGAGTTGAGCATCGACACGACGACAGGCATGTCGGCGCCGCCGATCGGGATGATGATCAGGCCGCCGAAGACGAGCGACAGGATGACGATCAGCCAGAAGACCGTGTGGCTCTCGGTTGCGACGAAGACGATGATCAGCAGCACGATCAGGGCGGCCAGGCCGCCATTGATGACGTGGCGCATGGGCAGCATGATCGGCGCGCCGGACATGCGTCCGTCGAGCTTGGCGAAGGCGATGACCGAGCCAGTGAAGGTGATCGCGCCGATGGCGACGCCGAGCGACATTTCCACAAGGCTGGCGCCGTGGATCTGCCCGACCTCGCCGAGGCCGAAGGCCTGCGGCGCGTAGAGCGCGCCGGCGGCGACCATCACCGCCGCCATGCCGACCAGCGAGTGGAAGGCGGCGACGAGCTGCGGCATGGCGGTCATCGGCACCCGCTTGGCGGTGACGGCGCCGATGCCGCCGCCGATCGCGAGGCCGCCGACGATCATCAGCAACCCGCTGCCGCCGGGAGCGGCGACCAGCAGCGTCGTGACGATGGCGATGCCCATGCCGGTCATGCCGTAGAAATTGCCCTGGCGGGAGGTTTCCGGGCTGGAAAGCCCGCGCAGCGCCAGGATGAAGAGAACGGCCGAAACCATATAGAGGACGGCCGTGACATTGGCGGAAAGCATGTGTCCGGCCTCCTATTTCTGCTTTTTCTTGTACATGGCGAGCATGCGCTGGGTGACGAGGAAGCCGCCAAAGATGTTGACGCTCGCCATGACGAGGGCAAGGAAGCCGAAGCCGCGCGCGTAGCCGGCGCCCTCCGCCGCCAGATCGGCGCCGACGGCCAGGAGCGCGCCGACGACGATGACGCTCGAGATGGCGTTGGTGACCGACATCAGCGGCGTGTGCAGGGCCGGCGTCACCGACCAGACCACGTAATAGCCGACGAAGATCGCCAGCACGAAGATGGCGAACTGGAAGACGAAGGGATCGATCGCCCCGCCGGTGGCGGCGGAGGCCGCGTGGGCGAGACTGTCGCCCATGCCGCCGGCGAGCTGGTCGGCATAGCCCTGTGCGGCATCGGCCGCCGCCTGGGCCGTGTCGGCGGCGTCACGGGCCGCTTCCGCGGCCGCGCGGGCGCGCTCGAGCGTTTCGGTTGCGTTGAGTTCCGACATCGCGTCCCCCTTTATCCGGCTGCCGGCGCGAAGGCCGGATGCACCACCTGGCCGTCACGGGTCAGAACGGTCGCCTTGACCAGTTCGTCCTCCCAGTTGACGGCGATGGCCTTGGCGTCCTTGTCGACCAGGGTCTCGGCGAAGGCGAACAGGTTCTTCGCGTAGAGTGCCGAGGTCGAGGCGGCGATCCGCCCGGGCACGTTGAGATGACCGACGATGCGCACGTCGCCGACCTTGGCGATCTTGCCCGGGACGGCGCCCTCGACATTGCCGCCGCGCTCGACCGCCAGGTCGACGATGACGGAGCCCGGCTTCATCGCCGCGACCATCTCCTTGCTGATCAGCTTCGGCGCGGGGCGTCCGGGGATCAGCGCGGTGGTGATGACGATGTCCTGCTTGGCAATGTGGGAGGCTACCAGCTCGGCCTGCTTCTTCTTGTACTCGTCCGACATTTCCTTGGCATAGCCGCCGGCGGTCTCGGCCTGCTTGAACTCGTCGTCCTCGACGGCGATGAACTTGGCGCCGAGAGATTCGACCTGTTCCTTGGCGGCGGGGCGCACGTCGGTGGCGCTGACCACGGCGCCGAGGCGGCGGGCGGTGGCGATCGCCTGGAGACCGGCGACACCGGCGCCCATGACGAAGACGCGGGCAGCGGGAACCGTACCGGCGGCGGTCATCATCATCGGCATGGCGCGGTCATACTCGGCCGCGCCGTCGATGACGGCCTGGTAGCCGGCGAGATTGGCCTGCGAGGAGAGCACGTCCATGACCTGGGCACGGGTGATGCGCGGCATGAACTCCATGGCGAAGGCGGCGACGCCGGCCTCGCCCATGGCCTTGACCGCATCCTCGTGGCCGTGCGGATCCATGGTGGCGATGACGATCGCGCCCTTGTTGATCAGGGCGAGCTCGGCCGTCGACGGGCGGCGCACTTTGAGCACCATGTCGGCGCCGGACAGGGCCGCCTTGGCATTGGCGGCGATCTTGGCGCCGGCAGCCTCGTATTCGGCATCGACGATGCGCGACAGGGTTCCCGCGCCCTTCTCGACCGTGACCTCGAAGCCGAGAGCGATGAACCGCTTCACGGTGTCGGGCGTCGCGGCGACGCGTGTTTCTCCTGCCTCGCTCTCGCGGGGCACTGCGAGTTTCATCGGTTGTCTCCTCCCAGGCTTGCAGTCGGTTGTCCGCGAAGGGGACAGGTCAGGCGGTGGTCAGGATCGCGAGGAGCCCGGTAATGCCGAAGACGACGGCCGAGGGGATCCAGCCCTTCTCGCCGGCGAACAGGCCGATGGCAGCCGCGACGAGCGTGGCGATGAGGGCCACCCAGCCGAAGAAGGTGCCGGCGCCGCCGCCGAAGGCGAACAGGGCGAGGCAGAGCATGATGTTGATGACGGCAATGGTGCCGACCTTGGAGAAGTTGATGAAGCCGGCATAGGTGCGCTCGTGCTCGGCGTAGTCCATCGACGGAGCGGTCTGGTCTGCCATGTGTCCCCCTTGCGTGGTCTGACGGGATGTTTGGCCGTACTTATAGCAGAGACGTTCCCACGGGCAACGCGATGTTTTGCGCTGCAAACGCGTGCGGGAGAACGTTATTCCGCCGCCGGCCGCTCCCCGGCAACGTCAGTGGCGGGGGCACCGCCGGCAGGGCCGAGCCCGGCAAGGGAAAGGGCGTTCGCCTGCCGCCGCGCCACCGCGCCGGTGTCGAAGTCCTCGATCTGCTCGTTGAACAGGCGGTAGAAATTGAGTTCCGCGCCCAGATGCAGGAAGACGGCCCCAAGGCCGATGGCGGCGCGATCCATGAAGACGAACTCGCGCGGCACGGTGACGGGACCCAGCTCCTTCAGCGCCTTGTGGACGCGGAACGCCTCCTTGCGCCCGTATTCGGCCGGCTTGACGCCATCGGCGATGGAGCGGACACGGTCGGAGAGCAACGGCCCGTAGATGAAGCGCGCCCAGATGTTGAGGATCCCGATCAGCTCCTTCGTCAGCCCCTTGAAGCCCCAGCGCTCATAGGCGGAGACGATGCGCGCCTCGTCCTCTTCCAGAAGGCCGCGGTAAAGGTCGACGACGCCCTGGACGAAGCCGGGCGGGAAGATGCGGATGCAGCCATAGTCGAGCAGATTGATCCCCTGCGGCGCGCCGCCTTGCGAAAAGACCGTGTAATTGCCCAGATGCGGGTCGCCGTGGATGATGCCGTAGTGGCTGAAGGGATGCCACCATGCGCGGAACATCACCTCGGCCAGCCGGTTGCGGTCCTCCAGCTCCCCGTCCTTGAAGGCAAGCATCGGCTCGCCCTCGAGCCAGCCCATGGTCAGCAGGCGGCCGGTCGACAGGTCGTCATGGACATGCGGAACGCGGATGCGCGGCTCGTCGCGGAAGATGTGGCGGTAGACCGCGGTCTGTGCCGCCTCGCGGACATAGTCGAGCTCCTCGCGGACCCGGTCGCCGATCTCGCGGGCGATCTCGCGCGTGTCGATTGCCGGGCTCATGCGGCGATGCAGGGAGAAGAGCAGGCCGAGTTGCTTCAGGTCCGCCTCGACCGCCGAGGCCATGTCGGGATATTGCAGCTTGCAGGCAAGCGCGGCACCGTCCCTGGAAACCGCCTTGTGGACCTGGCCGAGGGAGGCGGCGGCGGCCGGCTCCTTGTCGAAGCTGGCGAAACGCGCCTGCCAGTCGCGGCCAAGCTCGGCCGACATGCGGCGCTTGACGAAGGCCCAGCCCATCGGCGGAGCGGCCGACTGAAGCTGCGCCAGTTCGGCGGCGTATTCCGGCGGGATCGCGTCGGGAATGGTCGACAGGAGCTGGGCCACCTTCATCAGCGGACCCTTGAGCCCGCCGAGGGCGGCGGCCAGTTCCGCCGCCTGCCTGCCATTGTCGATCTCGTAGCCGAAGACGCGCGCGCCGGCGAGCTTCGCCGCCAGGCCGCTCATGTTGGCGCCGACACGCGCATAGCGGCCGACACGGGCGCTGAGGCGGTTCTTTTCACTGTCGCGGGCGGGAGGCTTGCTCATCATGTCCTCGAAAAACGCGGTGCTCGGGGCAGGATGCCACGCGACATCACATATAGGAGTTCCAGGCGGGCCTGACAGCAGGCGGGTTGTCGCTGCCGGCGGTTCTCAGGCGGTCCCGCCGGCAAGGCCAGCAAGCCGTGCGGCGATCGCGTCGCGTTCCCCTGTCAGTCCCTTGTAGGCGAGTTGCGCGGCGTCGAGCGCCAGCAACTGGCGGCGCAGGCCGGCGGCAAGCACCGCGCCTTGCGGATGGCCGGCGAAGGCGGCGACGGGATCATGGTGGATCCTGATGGTAAAGAGGATGTCGCCGCTTTTCGCCAGCCGTCGCAGGGTCTGGCGCTCGACCCTCACATGCAGCGCCTCGCGCGTGCCGTCGACGCGGCTGGTGTCGGCCCCGTCGGCCGAGACGGGCTTGGGGACGGGGTGGTGCAGGCCGGCGCCCGAATAGAGCGACCAGTTGAGTCGCCAGCTCGGGCGCTCGACCGTGAGGTTGTCGAAGATGCGGGCGACCATCGGTCCCATGCGGCCGTCGTTGAAGCCGGGAACGCCCGCGTGGATGGCGTCCATGGGCTTGCCGAATTTTTCCGCAAGCGACCAGGAGGAGGGGAAGAAGAGGGCCGCCGCGGCAAGCCGGTAGCCGGTCCCGCCCCGGCGCATCAGGACGAGATCCTCCTGCACGAGGCGCGCGGCGAGCGCCAGCGGCATGTCGCAAGGCTCGTCGAGATCGACGGTCCGTCCCGTCCCGGCAATGGCGATGCGGGTTCCCTCGCGACTGTAGAGGTCCGGAAAGCGTGCCGGCAGATGGTCGGCGAGGAGGTCCAGCACCTCGCGCTGGGCATCGGCCGTTCCCTCTTCGGCGAGCAGCACGGGCGCGCGCGCCGCGCCCGCGAGCAGCCGGTCCTTCTCCGCCAGATGGTCGGCGAGCAATGCGTCCGGCTCGATCCACTCGGCAGGGTCGAGCGGCATCAACCCGACCGTGAAGGGGCGGGCCGATCCGTCATAGGGCGTGTGGGCGAAAGGAGGGGACGCGCCCTCGCTCATCCCTCCAGCGCTTCCAGTTCGTCGATGAAGCCGGAGATCACCGACAGGCCTTTCTGCCAGAAGGCGGGATCGGTCGCATCGAGGCCGAAGGGGGCGAGCAGCTCCGAATGGTGTTTGGTGCCGCCGGCGGACAACAGCGCGAAATACTTGTCCTGGAAGCCGGCTTCCGCGTCCTCGTAGACCGCATAGAGCGAGTTCACCAGGCAGTCGCCGAAGGCATAGGCATAGACGTAGAAGGGCGAGTGGATGAAATGCGGGATGTAGGTCCAGTAGGTCTCGTAGCCCTCGCCGAGGCGGATTGCCGGCCCGAGGCTTTCCGTCTGCACCGACATCCACAACTCGCACAGGGCGTCGGCGGTCAATTCGCCCTCGCGGCGGGCGGCGTGGACCTTGCGCTCGAAACTGTAGAAGGCGATCTGCCGCACGACGGTGTTGATCATGTCCTCGACCTTGCCGGCGAGCAGGATCTTGCGTTTTTCCGGCGTTTCGGCGCGCTCAAGCAGGGCCTTGAAGGTGAGCATCTCGCCAAAGACGCTGGCGGTCTCGGCCAGGGTCAGGGGCGTGGGCGCCATCAGTGCGCCGTTGGGGGCGGCGAGCACCTGGTGGACGCCGTGGCCAAGCTCGTGGGCGAGCGTCATCACGTCGCGGGTGCGGCCCTGGTAGTTGAGCAGGACGTAAGGGTGGGCGCTGGGCACCGTCGGATGGGCGAAGGCGCCCGGCGCCTTGCCCGGACGGGCTGGTGCGTCGATCCAGTTCTTGTCGAAGAAGTCGCCGGCGATTTCGGCCATCTTCGGCGAGAAGCGGCCATAGGCGCCGAGCACCATCTCGCGAGCCTCGTCCCAGGGAATGGAGCGGGTGTCGGCGGAGGGGAGCGGTGCGTTGCGGTCCCAGAAATCGAGCTCGTCGCGGCCGAACCAGCGCGCCTTCATTGCGTAGTAGCGATGCGACAGGGCGGGATAGGCACCGCGCACCGCCTCGACCAGGGCATCGACCACCTCGCGTTCGACCCGGTTGGCGAGATGGCGGCTGTCGGCGATGTCCTCGAAGCCGCGCCAGCGGTCGGAGATCTCCTTGTCCTTGGCGAGCGTGTTGGTGATCAGGGTGAAGACCGGCAGGTTGGCCTTGAACGTTTTCGCCAGGGCGGTGGCGGCGGTCCTGCGCTTTTCGCCGTCGGCATCCTGAAGCCGGTTCAGGGTCGGCTCCAGCGGCATCCGGGTTCCGTCGATATCGAACCTGAGGCCGGCCATGGTCTCGTCGAAGAGCCGGTTCCAGGCAGAGGCGCCGCTGACCGACTTTTCGTGGAAGAGCTGCTCGATGCGGTCCTCCAACTGATGCGGTCGCATCTTGCGGATGTCGTCGAGCCAGGGGCGATAGTGGGCAAGGTCCGGATCCTCCGCCGCCGCGTCCAGAACGGCATCGTCGATGCGGTTGAGCTCAAGCGTGAAGAAGATCAGGTGCGTGCTCGCGCTCGTCAGCTTCTCCTGGATGTCGCCGTAGAACTTCTGCCGGACGGGATCGGTCGTGTCCCCGGCATAGAAGAGCCCGGCGAAAGAGGCGAGGCGTCCCATCAGGTCGTCGAGCGCCTCCATCTCGCGAACGGCGCCGGCGAGGCTTGCACCGGAGGCGCGCGCCATTTCCTCCAGACGTCCCTTGTAGCGCTCGGCAAAGGCGGCGGCCTGGCTCTCCGCCCTGGCGAGGTCGGCTTTCACCTCGGCGCTGTCATGGGCGGGGTAGAGATCGGCAAGGTTCCACTCCGGCAGGTCGCCAAGCTCGTCCTTGCGGGCGGCCGCGTCGTCGGCGGCGCGGGCGGGCATCGAGGTGAGGGCGGCGGTCATGGGCTCTCCGGCGTCTGTGTGTGGGGTCGGCACCGGCGGGCGGCGCGGGATCGTTCCCTCTGGATATTGTGGATCATGCGCCAAGAGCAACGGGCAAAACGGCGATTGCGGCGAATGCGGCACCCAAACGTGGACGTTTTGTTTACCGCTCCCGGGCTACGGTGCCCCGAATTGAGACAGTTTTCCGAAAGGCGCGCGCACGCATGATCCCGACCAGCGGACGCATCCTCATTGCCGATGACGATCCCGTCCAGCGCCGCCTTGTCGAAGAGGCGGTGAAGCGGTTCGGCTACCGCGCCCGCAGCGTCGAGAACGGCGCGGAGGCGGTGGCGTTGCTGTCGTCGCCGGAAGGCGCCGACATTGACCTTCTGATCCTCGACCTGGTGATGCCGGAACTCGATGGCATGGGGGTGATCACCCGGCTGCGGGAGATGAAGAAGGCGGTGCCGATCATCGTCCAGACGGCACATGCCGGCATCGACGCGGCGGTCAACGCGATCCGCGCCGGGGCGCAGGATTTCGTCGTCAAGCCGGTGTCGCCGGAACGGCTGGAAGTCGCCATCCGCACCTTCATGAAGATGTCGGCGCTGGAAGGCGAGATCGCCCGCATCCACAAGCAGACGAGCGGTACCTTCACGTTCGACGATATCGTCACGCGTTCCGAGGCGATGGAGCGGGTGATCCGCGTCGGCCGGCGCGCCGCCACCTCGCATATCCCGGTGCTGATCGAGGGCGAATCGGGTGTCGGCAAGGAGCTGATCGCCCGGGCGATCCAGGGCACAAGCGAGCGCCGGAGCAAGCCGTTCGTCACGGTCAATTGCGGGGCGATCCCGGAACACCTGGTGGAATCGATCCTGTTCGGCCACGAGAAGGGCGCCTTCACCGGTGCCGTCGACAAGCATGTCGGCAAGTTCCAGGAAGCCCATGGCGGCACGCTGTTCCTCGACGAGGTCGGCGAGCTGTCGCTCGACATCCAGGTCAAGCTCTTGCGCGCGCTGCAGGAGGGCGAGATCGACCCGATCGGGGCGCGACGGCCGGTCAAGGTCGATTTCCGGCTGATCTCGGCGACGAACCGGCGGCTGGTGGACCTGGTCAAGGACGGCGCGTTCCGCGAGGACCTTTACTACCGGCTCAACGTCTTTCCGCTGTGGCTGCCGCCGCTGCGCGACCGGCGCGAAGACATTCCCGATCTCGTGCGGCACTTCCTGGCGCGCTTTGCCGCCGAGGAAGGGCGCTCGCATATCTCGGCGGTGGCGCCCGACGCGGTCGCGATGCTGCAGGCCTATGGCTGGCCGGGCAACATCCGCCAGCTGGAGAACGCCGTCTTCCGGGCCGTCGTCCTGTGCGAGGGCGACCATCTTGTCGCGGCGGACTTTCCCCAGGTGCAGGCAAGCGTGGGTGGCGGCGAGGGGCAGCCGGGCACCGCGCCGGCCCAGACCCGCCCGCCCGCATCCACGCCGGCTGGCGGAGAGGTGGCGGGTGAAGCGCCCGCGAGCGAAGTGTCCGGCAGCGAAATGTCCCGCAGCGAAATATCCGGCAGCGGGCCTGACCGGGGAGCGGAGCCGCAGGCCGGATCGCCCTCTGGCGCGGAAGATGCAAGGTCGCGGGACCTTGCCGGCCAGGGATTTGCCGATGCCGGGCAGGGCGCTCCCTTCGGGTATCTGCGATGCCTCGACGATCACGGCCATATCCGCGCGCTCGACGAAGTGGAGGCCGACATGATCCGCTCGGCCATCGACCACTATGGTGGCCGGATGACCGAAGTCGCGCGCAGGTTGTCGATCGGGCGCTCAACTCTCTACCGTAAGTTGAAGGACTATGGCCTCGATGCAACACAGGACGCGGAGGCGGCCGAGTAGGCCGCCGATCCTGCCGACGTGACTTGCATTGGCCGGCCGGGGACGTCTTGTTAACCTTGCGTGATGGCGAATCCGCGCGGCCGCAGGGTCGGGCGATCCCCGACCCTCTATCCGGAACAAGCGACATGGCCCGCTCGATCTTCTCCCGCCCCCTCGACCATAGCCTCGTCCTGGGCCGCATGCTGGCGCTTGCCGCGATGACGGGCCTTGCGGCATCGCCGGCCGTGGCCACGACGCAGGAAGCCGAGGCCGCCGTGCCGGGGGCGGCCGTCGTCGCGCCTCTGCCCGTCGGGGCTCTGGAGAGCCTGCTCTCCTCAGGCGAGGCCTTCACCGAGGCCGACCGCGCCGCGCCCTATCTGACCGGCGCCCGCCGACAGGCGCTCGCCGCCTTCTACAAGGGACGCGGCCAGGAACCGCTGTGGACGCGCGACCACGTGCCGACGCTTGCCGCCCGCCGCCTGATCGCGCGGCTGGGCCAGGCCGGCCGCGACGGCCTGAAAGAGGACGACTACGCGCTTCCCGACGATCTTGCCCGCACGGCCGGCCGGCTCGAGGAAACGCGCGCGGCCCGTTTCGAGGTGCTGTTGTCGGCCGCGCTGCTGGCCTATGCCGACCATGCGCAGGCCGGACGCCTTGAACCGGACAGCCTGTCGAAGAACATCACGCTTGCGCCCGAGCGCCCGGACCCGGCAGCGGTCATGGCCGCGCTTGCCGCTGCCGCCGACCCGGTGGCGCGGCTCGACCTTTACAATCCGCAGCATCCGGGCTTCCGGGCCTTGCGCGACAAGCTTGCCGAACTGACCCGCCCGGACCTTGTCAGCGAAGCGCCGCCGACGGTGCCGGAGGGCGCGACACTGAAGCAGGGCATGCGCGATCCGCGCGTCGTCATCCTACGCAAGCGCCTCGGGCTGGAGACGGCAGCGGACGCCGGCGCGGCGGTGGCGACCGAGGCCGCCAGCGAGACGGCCCCGGCCGAGGCTGCGGAAACCGAGCCTGAAACCGCGACCGATGCCGTTGCCGACGTGGCGGGGGAGAACGCAGACGCGCAGGTCGCTGGCGCGCAGGTCGCTGACGCACAGGTCGCCGGTGCCGACGTCGCCACCGACGCGGTGGCGGATGCCACGGACGAGGATCTTTTCGACGCCGACGTGAAGGCGGCGGTGCTTGCCTTCCAGAGCGACAACGGCCTGCATCCCGACGGGGTCGTGGGGCCGCGCACGCTGCTGGCGCTGAACGCGGTTTCCGACGACGGCATGGCGGTCTCCGACATCGTCGCCAACCTGGAGCGCTGGCGCTGGATGCCGCGCGAGCTCGGCGCCTTCCACATCTTCGTCAACATCCCGGAGTTCAAGGCGCGGCTGTTCCGTGACGGGGCCCAAGTCTACGAGACGCGGGTGGTGGTCGGCAAATCGTCGAACCAGACGCCGGTCTTTTCCGATGTGATGGACCACGTCATCGTCAATCCTTACTGGAACGTGCCCTATTCGATCGCCTCGGAGGAGCTGCTTCCCTCGATCGCGGCCGATCCTTCCTATCTGGCGCGCAAGAACTACGAGGTCGTCGCGGGCGGACGGGTGATCAATGCCGGCGCGGTCGACTGGGCCAGCGTCAACCTGCGCTCCGTGCGCATCCGTCAGCGTCCTGGCGGGGGCAATGCGCTTGGCCAGATCAAGTTCATGTTCCCCAACCGCCATTCGGTCTACCTGCACGACACGCCCTCGAAGAGCCTGTTCGCCCGGCCGAGTCGGGCCTTCTCGCATGGTTGCGTCCGGGTGCAGGACCCGTTCGACTTCGCCGACGCGCTGCTGCAGCTCGACCCGAACTGGAACGCGGCGAAGCTGAAGGCGATGGTGGGCGGGAGCGAGAAGCGCGTCGACCTGACGAAGTCCGTTCCGGTGCATCTGGCCTATTTCACCGCCTTCGTCGACGAGGCCGGCAAGCTGCAGCGGCGACCGGATATCTATGGCCACAACGCGGTGCTGACCAAGGCGCTGGAGATCGAGGGCTGGCAGGACTGGCAGCGTTTCGCCGTGGCCGCGCCGGTGAAGCGGGCACGGGCGGAAATCCGTCCCTTCGAGCCCGTCCGCGAGCGCAGCCCGGCGGACATTCGCGCCGAGCGCCAGCGGATGTTCCAGCTGCGCCAGCGGGCAGCGTCCGACTACTGAGCCGGGGCCGGACAGTCAGGATCGATGCATCGACGGTAGCCGCGTGCAATTCCGCGGTTCCGTTCCCGATGTTTTGAGATACATGTTTGCAAAATCGAATCCCGCGGGGGGCTGCGGTTCGGGTTCGGGGTCTGTGGCCGGCGGTGCGTGCGCGGGGACAGATCCCTGCCGGCCTCTAGGCAACCCCGCGCAACTGAACCGGCGGGGCAGATTCAATGGCCGATGTATCGCGGGCGAAGCCGCGTAACCCGATCGCAAAGCTGGCGAGGAGCCTTGCCAAGCGCGTGCGGCGGTTGCGCGAGGGCGGCGATGAGCGGCGTTTCCTCAGCCAGGCCCGCGGCATTGTCCATGTCGGTGCGAACAGCGGACAGGAAGCGCCGTCCTATGCCCGGCTCGGCGTGCCGGTGTTCTGGATCGAGCCGCTCCCCGACGTTTTCGCAGCGCTTCAGGAACGCATCTCCAGCCATCCGCTCCAGCAGGCGGTCCGGGCGCTGGTGTCCGACAGCGACGGGGCGGAGGTCGATTTCCACGTGGCGGGCGAATCGTCCTCCATGTTCGCCTTTGCCGAGCACAAGAAGCTCTGGCCCGAGATCGACGCCAGCGGCATCCTGCGACTGACCACATCGCGTCTCGACACGCTGATGCAGGCCCACGGGCTTTCCTCCCCGCCATACGACGCCCTGGTGATCGACACACAGGGCGCCGAGCTGCTGGTGCTGAAAGGCGCCGGCGACCGGCTGGCGGGCTTTGAACGGATTGTCGCCGAGGCCGCCGATTTCGAGGCCTATCGCGGGGCGACCAATGTCGAGGAACTGACGGCGTTTCTCGCCGGACACGGCTTTGGGCTGCAGCACAAGGCCTCGATGGCAAGCCTCAAGGGCGTCGGCACGTATTACAACCTCTACTTCAAGCGTTCACACTGAGCGGATGCATCACGTGCAGGCGGTCGATTGAAAATGTTGAACAAGCTTGTCGACGAAATTCGGTATTCGGGGCGCTTCGCCTGGGTCAGTGCCAAGAATGCACTTGGCATATCGCCGAAATCGGACAAGGCACATCTTTGCGAGCGCATCGTGCGGGGGATCGCACGGGGGCGGATCCATCCCGATAGCGCGTTCACCGCCGGCATTCGCCCGGACGGGCTCGGGGCCGTGATGATCCAGCGGCTCAGCATTCAGGCCGCAGCATCCGATATGGGCTTTGCCTACTATCACAAGCCGTTCGATTTCGTCGGGCACCAGGAGATGGAGCTCGATGCCTGGGTCCGTCACTGCGAGGCGGAGTTCGACCTGGGACACGGGTTGCCTCGATCAGCGGAGTGCGAACTGCCCTACGTTGAGTTCCTGGACTACGCGGTTGACGAAAGGCTCTGGCGGGAGCCGCATCTGATCGGCTTCCGCGAAATGTTCCGCTACTGCAATGCCCGCCCACACCTGATGGACAACCTGCCCTGGGGAGCACGCTATCGCGCCAGGGCCGGGATGCATGTTCGATCGACACCGGACAGGTACCGGGTCGCCGTCCATGTCCGGCGCGGCGACGTCAGCCGCGCGGAGACCACCAAGCGCTTCACGCCCAACGCCGCCATTCTGCGCACCATCGAGGGCATCGTGCGGGAGTTGGAGGCGCGTGGTCTTGCTCATGAGGTCGAGATCCACAGCAACGGGTCGCCGGAAGAGCTCAAGGAGTTCCTTGATCGCGGCTACCGGATATCCGATGCGCCGGGTGCGATCGAGTCGTTCCGGAGCCTGGTCACCGCCGATGTCCTGGTGATGGCCAAGAGCACCTTCAGCTATGTCGCGGGACTTGCAGCCAGCGGTGTCGTTGTCTATGAGCCACAAGGCTATGCGCGTGTGCCGCGCTGGGTGGAGAGAAACGACGACGGAACGATCGTCGACAAACAGTTTCGCGAGGCACTCGCCCGACTCGGTTCGCAGGGCTGATTTCGGGACGCGCGACCGTCTTTGGGGGCTCATTGGGGGGCGCTGCGCGACGAAAACGCCTGCCACCGGCATTTTTTTCGATGTTGATGCGCATTTGCCACGATTTGCGCTCATTTCGGAATACGGTAAAGGCTTCTTAACCTCGGTCCCTTACATCAGTCCATCTGGGGGGCGATGTACGGCGATACCGCCGGCAAACAAGCGAGACTGAACATTGCTCGAGGCATGGTTCTTCCGGCTGCGATATCGCGCGTTGCCAGTGCTGGCGCTTGCGGCGTTTGCCTGCGCGCTGCTGCTGCCGATTTCGATCGCCCCCGCGCTTGCCGAAACCCGGACGCTGAAGCTCTACAACACGCATACGCATGAGCGCGTGTCGATCACCTTCAAGCGCAACGGCCGCTACATCTCCGAGGGGCTGCGCGACCTGAACCGGTTCCTGCGCGACTGGCGGCGCAACGAAATCACCAAGATGGATCCCGAACTCTTCGATCTTGTCTGGGAAGTCTATCAGGGCGCCGGGACGAGCGAGGCGATCCATGTGGTCTCCGGATATCGCTCGCCGGCCACCAACAACATGCTGCGCAGCCGCTCGCGCGGCGTCGCCAAGTCCAGTCAGCACACGCGCGGCCGGGCGATGGATTTCTACATTCCCGGCGTCAGCGTCGCCAAGCTGAGGGCGCTCGGCCTGCGCAAGGAAGTCGGTGGCGTCGGCTTCTACCCGACCTCGCGCTCGCCCTTCGTGCACATGGACACCGGCTCCGTGCGGCACTGGCCGCGCATGACCCGCTCGCAGCTCGCCAAGGTCTTCCCGCGCGGCGACACCATTCACGTTCCCACCGACGGCAAGAAGATGCCGGGCTATGCCCAGGCGCTGGCCCGTCACAAGAGCGGCGCCTCGCGCCGGCCGACGGCTGTCGCTAGTGCATCATCGCCCTCGCGGCCGCTGCGCCCGGCCGGGGAACTGGCCGAAGGCAACATCCGCGCACCGCTGCCGGGCAGCGCCAGTGGCGGTCCGGGCCTTCTCGCCCGCATCTTCGGCGGCGACGAGGACGAGGGCGAGGACACCGGTGCGTCTCCGACACCGCCCGCGCCGGTCCGCTCGAGCGAACGCACGCAAGTGGCCAGCGCGCCGCCGGCGCCGCCTCCGGTGCCCTCGCAGGCACCTCCCGGCGTGCGCGCGGCCGAACCGGCCGAGCAGCCTGCAGCCGCGCCGGATCCCGTCGTCGTCGCTCAGCTCGTGCCGCAGGCCAAGCCCGCCGGATTCTCGGCGATCGTCGCGGCCGCAACAGCCGGCGCCGTCGCGCCAGGCACGCTCGAGGCACAGGCCCAGCGTCTGGCCAGCGGCCTGCCGCCGGTGGACCAGCCGCAGACGGCGTCCGTTCTTGCTCCGGCCCAGCCGGTGGCGGTTGCCTCCGCGCCGCTCGCCAAGCCGGCCGAACTGCGACAGGGCCCGCTTGGTCAGGGGCAGGGAGGGAACGCCGTTCTGGCCTCAATGGTTCCGCGCCCGGCTCCGGCGGACGGGGTTTCAGCCATCGCCGCGGCGACCGGCGCGACCCAGCCCTCGGCCAAGCCGCAGTCCGACATTACGGGCGCCACGCTCGCCTATGCACCGGCGGCCGCCGCTGCATCGGCAAGCGCACCCGTGGGCGTGCCGCAGCGCCGCGCCGTTCCGCCCGCAGGAAACGCCAAGGCGGCGCGCGCCTCCGTTTCCGGCCGCGTGCCGGAGCCGGTTGTCCGCGACCCGCTTGCCCGCTTCGCCGCCCTGCCGGACCGCACCGCGCTGCCTGACCTGATTTCCGGGCAGACGACGACGCGCACACTGACCTTCGCAAGGCTGCAGCATCCCAACCAGCGTCGGCTGGAACTGCTGCTGGCACCGGGCGGGCGCGTCTTCGCCAACCGTTTCGGCACCACCCAGAGTGCAGGCTCGCCGCCGCGCGCGGACCGTTTCGAGGGCCCCGCCGTCGTGCTGCTGCCGGTGTTCTCGCTGCAATAGTCGTTACCGGCCGGGCTGCGTTCGCGGCCAAAGCGGCCCGACCGGGACATCAAGAGACCAACCAGACATGAAAACGCCGGCACGGACAAAGCTCCGTGCCGGCGTTTTCATGTCTGGCCGCCCGCGAGCAAGGTGGAAGGCGGGCGGTGATCGGTGTGGCCGGACAGGTGCCGAGCGGGCCAGGCGGTGCAAGTCAGACGGGGCGCAAGTCGGCGGCACTGCCGGTGCCAACCGACGTTCCAGTGCCCCTTCCCGGTCGCGATCAGCCCCGGTCGAGACGCCCGATGCCCTCGCGGGCGATGCTGTTGGAGGCGTCGATGCCGAGCGCGCGATTGTAGGAACGGCGTGCGTCATTGTTCTGGCCAAGCGTTTCCAGGGCAACGCCGCGATTGGCCCAGGCGACGGCAGAGCGCTTGTCGCGGTTGACCGCATCGGAGAGATCGGAGAGGGCGGCCTTGGGATCGTTCAGCGCCAGATAGGATGTGCCCCGGGCGATATACGGCTCGGCCGCGTTCGGGTCGAGGCCGATGGCCGTGGCGAAATTCTCCACCGCCTGGGTGTGGTTGCCCTGCGCCTGATAGATCAGTCCGCGATTGTGAAAGGCGCGCGCATTGCTGGAATCCAGCCGGATCGCCGCGTCGAAATCGGCCAGCGCCAGGTCGTTGCGGCCAAGCGCGCGATAGGCATTGCCCCGGCCGACAAGGGCAAGATCGTAGTCGGGCTTGATGCGCAGGGCGGCGCTGTAATCGTTGACGGCAGCCTGCAGGTCGCCCATCCGCCGATAGACCAGCGCCCGGTTGGCGTAGGACTGGTAGGAATTGGGGGCCAGTTGCAGGGCGGTGTTGAAGTCGGCGATGGCATTCTCGAAGCGGCCGGCCTGGCCATAGGCGATGCCACGGGTGTTGTAGGCGGAGGCATCGCGGGGATTGGCCTCGATCACGGCATTGAGCGAATCGATGTTCGCCGCCGACCCGGCCGAACGGTCGATGGGGACGCCGGAGGAAAGGCTCGAGGTCTGGCAACCGGAGACCAGCAGACCGACGGCCAGCAGCGTGCCGGCCACGAGTGCTTCCGTCCTGGGTTCACGCCGGGATTTCGCCAACATCATCAATGCACGATACCTCGATACTGCGTTTTCAACCGTATCCCGGACAATGGCATGGCCGGGACGCGGGTTCCACCCGTGGTGTACCGGCATGCCGGCGATACGGGAACTTTTGTCCGGTGAAGGGCAATGCCGGCGCCGAAACCCGGAGGTCGGCAGAGTGCCGCGCGATTCGGGCGGAAACCCGGCGCTGCCCGACCGGGCCCTTGCAAGGGGGCGGCCGATGACGACACGCCGCTTATCATGCATCGGCACATACGCCTTCGCCTCCGTGCCGGGCGAAGACCGCGGCAGGAGGCGAAAGGTCAGATCTGTGTGGCTTTGACGGCCGAACGCAGGATCGGCCGGGCCGAAAACTACCGGCGCGGAGCCTTACTCGGCAGAAGGCCTTCGCGCTGGGCGCGCTTGCGCGCCAGCTTGCGGGCGCGGCGAACGGCCTCGGCCTTCTCGCGAGCCTTCTTTTCGGACGGCTTCTCGTAATGGCCGCGAAGCTTCATCTCGCGAAAGATGCCTTCGCGCTGCATTTTCTTCTTCAGCGCCTTGAGCGCCTGATCGACATTGTTGTCGCGGACCAGAACCTGCACGCGTCTTTTCCCATCGTGTTTGCACGGGATGCGGGAACTGCATCCTGCGCCGGAGCATATTCAATGTGATGCGGAAGCGAAGTCAGACCGCAATCGAACCCGATTGCCATCCGGAAAGGGGCTGCCACATGCACAAAGACTTGGCTGCGCCGCCCTCACGTCGCTAATCAGGCCGTTGTGTTACCAGAGGCCGTCAGGCTTGTCCACCGGCATAATCCCGTTCGGGCGCATGTTTTCCGCCTTCCGATGCCGCCGCAGCAGGGCATCGGGCTCAAGCCGATCGGGATGGCAGCTGCCGCGTGCAGGCATGGCCCGGCCTCTGGACAGGGTTGTGGCGGACAGTTAGGAATGGCAGGTGCCCGCAGCGGCTATCCGGAGCATTTTTTTCTCCTGACACCCCGCCTGCCGCCAACCGTTTCCTCGCCTTACGCGGTCCACCAGAAGGCGAGACCCCGTCGTTTTGCGGCATGTCCGAGCGTTTCGTCCGCCTGCCCGCAGAGTGCTTCTGGAGTTGGAATGATGAACGGTTCGTTGTCGGCAAAGCCGGCGGGCCGCCTGGCCGGTCTTTGGCGCGGCGATGTGCTGCCGACGCTGACGCTCGGGGCGCCGATCGCCGGGGCGCAGGTGGCGCAGATGGCGATCAACACCACCGACGTGCTGATGATCGGCTGGCTCGGGGCGACCGAACTTGCGGCCGCGGTGCTGGCGTTCAACCTGTTCATCGTCATCTGGCTGTTCGGCATGGGCGTCCTGCAGGCGGTGATCCCGCTTGCCGCGCGCGCCCGCGGCGAGAGGCGCGCGCGCGACCTGCGCCGGGCGGTGAGGATGGGCTTCTGGTTCGTCGCCTTCTACTGCGTGCCGGCCTGGGGAATCATGTGGTTCACCGAGGATCTGCTGGTCGCGCTCGGTCAGGAGGCACGGGTGTCGGAACTGGCCGGCATCTATGCGCGGATCATGATGTTCTCGATGCTGCCCTCGTTGATGACGATGGCGCTACGCAGCTTCATCACGGTGATGGAGCGGGCGCAGATCGTGCTCTGGGCGACGATTGTCGGCGCCGTTCTCAACGCTCTGATCGATTACTGCCTGATTTTCGGCAATTTCGGCTTTCCGCGACTGGAGCTCGTGGGCGCGGCCATTGCCTCGGTCGCCACCTCCACCCTCACCTTCGTCATCCTGGTCGGCTATGTGCTGCGCGACCGGCAGTTGCGGCGCTACGCGGTGTTCGGCCGGTTGTGGCGCTCCGACTGGTCGAAGCTGGCCGAAATCGTCCGGCTCGGCTGGCCGATCGCCATCACGCTGCTGGTCGAGGTCGGCCTGTTCTCCGGAACCTCGGTGCTGATGGGCTGGATCGGCACGATCGATCTTGCCGCGCACGGCATCGCGACGCAGCTCGGCTCGCTCACCTTCATGGTGCCGATCGGCATCGGCCAGGCCGCGATGATCCGCATCGGTCTCGCCGCCGGTCGCGGCGACAGGGACGCGGTCGGCCGGGCCGGCTGGACAGCCTTCGGGATCGGCCTCGTCTTCATGGGATCCTGTGCGGTCGCCTTCTGGCTGTTCCCGCAGACGCTGGTCGGCCTGTTCCTGGATTTCGACAATCCCGACGCGGCCGAGGTGCTGGCCATCAGCGTCGGCTTCGTCGCCATCGCGGCACTGTTCCAGGTGTTCGACGGAACCCAGGTGATCGGCTCCAGCCTGCTGCGCGGCCTGTCCGACACGAAGGTGCCGATGGTCATCGCCGTGATCGGCTATTGGGGCATCGGCATGGGAGCGGCCTACGGGCTCGGTTTCCCGCTCGGCTTCGGCGGCATCGGCATCTGGTGGGGGCTGGCGGCGGGGCTTGCGGTCGTTGCCGTGGTGGTGATGTGGCGCTTCGCGCTGCGCGAGAAGATCGGGCTTATCTGACAGGTCGATCCGGCACTTGCCGGCAGGCGGAAAGCCTGCCGGGGGCTTTTCGGGCGGACGTGGTTTCAGGGGCGCAGGAGCCGCAACCGGTTGACATGACCCATCTTGCGGCCCGGCCGGCTTTCCGCCTTGCCGTAGAGATGCAGGGAGGCGCCCGGCTCGGCAAGAATGCCGGCCCAGTCGTCGGCCTCCGCGCCGATCAGGTTCTCCATGGTCACGTCCGAGTGGCGCTCGGCGCTGCCGAGCGGCCAGCCGGCGACCGCGCGGATGTGCTGCTCGAACTGGGAGACCTGGCAGGCCGCTTCCGTCCAGTGGCCGGAATTGTGCACCCGCGGGGCGACCTCGTTGACCAGGATGCGCTGGGGCGCGCCCTCGGGCAGCACGAAGATCTCGACCCCGATCACGCCGACATAGCCGAGCTTCTCGCAGATCGTCTCGGCCATGGCGCGGGCCTCGGCGGCGAGTTCCGCGTCGATGCCGGCGGGAACGGTCGATGTCTTGAGAATGTGGTCGCGGTGGACGTTTTCCGCGACGTCATAGGCCCGCACCGTGCCGTCGACACCGCGCGCTGCGATCACCGAGACCTCGCGCTCGAAGGGCACGAAGGCCTCGAGGATGGCCGGTACGCGGCCGAGGCGCGAATGGGCGTCGCGGGCATCGGTCACGGAGCGCAGCAGGGCCTGCCCCTTGCCGTCATAGCCAAGGCGCCGGGTCTTCAGGATGCCCTTGCCGCCGAGCCGCTCCAGCGCCGGCGCGACCTCGGCATCGGTATCAATGGCGGCGAAACCGGCAACGGGAATACCGGCCTCGCGCAGGAAGGTCTTTTCCGACAGGCGGTCCTGGGAGACGGCCAGCGCGTCCGCGCCCGGGCGCACCGGCACGCGGGCGGCGAGATGGGCGGCCGTGGGGCCGGGCACGTTCTCGAACTCGTAGGTCACCACATCGACGGCGGAGGCGAAGATATCAAGCGCGGAGGTGTCGTCGTAGCCGGCGATGGTGTGGGTGCTGGCCACCTCGAAGGCCGGGCTTTCGGGATCGGGGCACAGGACATGGGTCTTGAGGCCAAGGGGCGCGGCGGCCAGCGCCAGCATGCGGCCGAGCTGGCCGCCGCCGAGAATGCCGATCGTGTCGCCGGGCTTCAGGATGCGGGCGTTCGAGGAGGTCATGCCGTGTTCTCGTTCCTGGTTCGTCAGGCGTCGTCGACGGGCCGTTCCGCGACGGCGGCGCTCTGGCGCTGGCGCCAGGCATCGAGCCGTCCGGCGAGTTCCGGATCGTTCAAGGCGAGCACGGAAGCGGCAAGCAGTGCCGCGTTGACGGCGCCGGCCCGCCCGATGGCCAATGTCCCGACCGGAATGCCCGCAGGCATCTGGACGATGGACAGGAGGCTGTCCTCGCCCTTCAGGGTGCGCGATTCGATCGGCACGCCGAAAACGGGGAGCGGCGTCATCGAGGCGGCCATTCCCGGCAGGTGGGCGGCGCCGCCGGCACCGGCGATCACCACCTTGAAACCGGCATCGCGCGCGCCCTGGGCAAAATCGTAGAGCCGTTGCGGGGTGCGATGGGCCGAGACGATGCGCGCGTCATGGGAAACGCCGAGCGCGTCCAGCGTTTCGGCCGCGTGTTTCATGGTGGGCCAGTCCGACTGACTGCCCATGATGATCGCCACCTGCGGTTTGTTGTCGCTCATGCGCGCCCCTGCTTGCCCGTGCCGGACCCGCATGCAAGCCGGCCGACGTCCTGGAAGGCTCCGCACTATAGGCAGCGCCCTGCCGCGTGCAAGTGCGAAGGAGAGGGAGCCGTCATGCACGGGGTCACCGACACCGGCGTGTGCCGGCGGGCGGCGCCGGCTCAGGCGATGATGTCGGGAAGCAGCCGGTCTTCCAGGGTGGTGATACGGTCCTTGAGCGCCAGCTTCTTCTTCTTCAGGCGCTGCATCTGAAGGGCGTCCGCCCGGCCGGTGCCGGCCATGGCGTCGATGGCCATGTCGAGGTCGCGGTGCTCCTGCCGCAACCGCGCGAGTTCGATCCGCACGGCCTTCTCGTCGATCTCGCTGCCCATGCCCGCATCCATGCCATTGTACTCCACACTGCCGGTATGAATGCCGGGCCTTGACCTTCCGGCGCGGCCGCCGGCACGCGTGTACCTGGTCGCCGCAACAGGACCCGCCCGCCCGATCCCGGCCGAAGCGGGGTCGGTGCGCCCCGGCCCGCCTGCTCGGCGCGGCCTGCCGCCACGCACGATCTGCAGAATACCGCGTGTGCGCCCTCCTTGGTAGACCTTGTGGCACGCGGGGGCGCATTCTCGTGTCGCGGCCGGCCCGCCGCCCGCCCGCCGGTCATTTCGTCGCGCCTGCTCAAGAACGGCTCCGGGGCTGTTCGCAGAAGCGACGAAACGAAATGCGGACGCTGCGTAAACCGGGCGGTAACGGCGAATGCGGAACGCTTGCGCGCGGTCCCGGAACCGTTCGACAGACGCTGGCACCTATGTCACACTGATGTCGTCAAACGCGAATAGGCAAGGAGGTTATCCATGTCCCTTCAGTCGCATCTGGTCGAGTTGAAGAAGCGCCACTCGGATCTCGAGAGGAAACTGGAAGAAGCGATGCGCCATCCGAGCGCGGACTCGCTTGAGATTGCAAACCTCAAGCGCCAGAAACTACACCTCAAGGACGAGATCGAGAGGATCAGAACCAACGAGACTTTGCACTGAAGTTCCGTGCATGACACATGCCGGCGGGTCCGCCCGCCGGTCGACATCAGAAGCCGCGGCAGTGCCGCGGCTTTTGTCGTTTTCAGGCGTGCGGGGCCGGGCGTCAGACCGATTTGGCCATCTCGCGCAGCACGAATTTCTGCACCTTGCCGGTCGAGGTCTTCGGCAGATCGGTGAAGACCACGTGGCGGGGAACCTTGAAGCGGGCGAGGCGCTCGCGGCAGAAGTCGATCATCTCCTGCGCCGTGACGCTGGCGCCGGGCCGCAATTCGACGAAGGCGCAAGGGGTCTCGCCCCACTTGTCGTCGGGCCGGGCAACGACGGCGGCGGCCATCACATCGGGATGGCGGAACAGGGCATCCTCCACCTCGATCGAGGAGATGTTTTCGCCGCCGGAAATGATGATGTCCTTGGAGCGGTCCTTGAGCTGGATATAGCCATCCTCGTGCAGCACGCCGAGGTCGCCGGAGTGGAACCAGCCGCCGGCAAAGGCCTCGTCGGTCGCTTCCGGGTTCTTCAGGTAGCCCTTCATCACCACGTTGCCGCGAAACATCACCTCGCCCAGCGTCTCGCCGTCGGCGGGCACCGGCTGCATCGTCTCGGGATCGAGCACGGTGAGATCCTCGAGCGCCACGTAGCGCACGCCCTGGCGCGCCTTCAGCGCCGCTTGCTCGGCCGCCGGCCGCTCGTTCCACTCGACCTTCCAGTCGTTGACGACGGCGGGGCCGTAGACCTCGGTCAGCCCGTAGAGATGGGTGACGTTGAAACCCGCTTCCTTCATCGCGGCAAGCACCGATTCAGGCGGCGGGGCGGCGGCGGTGAAGAATTCGACGACGCGCCCGGCAAGGTCGCGCTTGTCCGTATCGGCTGCGTTGAGGATCGTCGACATGACCACCGGCGCGCCGCACAGATGAGTGACGCCCTCGTCGGCAAGCGCGTCCCAGATCGGCTTCTGCCGCACCCAGCGCAGGCAGACATGGGTGCCGGCGACGACCGAGATCGACCAGGGAAAACACCAGCCGTTGCAGTGGAACATCGGCAGGGTCCACAGGTAGACCGGATGCTTGGCCATCGAGGCGGTGAGGATGTTGGCCTGGGCAAGCAGATAGGCGCCGCGGTGATGGTAGACGACGCCCTTGGGATTGCCGGTGGTGCCGGACGTGTAGTTGAGCGAGATCGCGTCCCACTCATCCTCCGGCAGCGACCAGGCGAAATCCGGGTCGCCGGAGGCGACGAAGGCCTCGTAGTCGAGCGTGCCGAGCCGTTCTCCCTCCTGCGGGAACTCCGGATCGTCGTAGTCGATGACGAGCGGGTCGACGGAGGCCAGCGCCAGCGCCTCCTTCATCACCGGCGCGAATTCGCGGTCGGTGATGACGAGCTTGGTTTCCGCGTGGTCGAGCTGGAAGGCGAGGACCGCCGCGTCGAGGCGGGTGTTGAGCGAATGCAGCACGGCGCCGGTCATCGGCACGCCGTAATGGGCCTCGAGCATCGGCGGGGTGTTGGACAGCATCACCGTCACCGTGTCGTTCTTGCCGATGCCGCGGGCGGCGAGAGCCGAGGCGAGGCGGCGGGACCGGGCGTAGAACTCCGCGTAGGAGAAGCGCTGGCGACCGTGAACGATGGCGGTCTGGGCGGGGAACACATGGGCGGCCCGCGCCAGGAAGCTCAGGGGAGAAAGAGGCGTGTGATTGGCCGTCGTCTTGCCGAGATCGCGCATGTAGGGATTGCCGGTTTCGGCCATTCGTTCCTCCGAGTTTCCATTCCGCAGCGTCCGTCGCGCCGGACGGGTTTCCGCCGGGATCATCAAAGCTTCAAAGACGGGCGCGATCAACCGGGATCGCTGTCATGGGCCGGGATGTTCATGCCAGCAGGTCGGCGAGCCCGTCCCACAGCAGTTTGACGCCGATGATGCCGACAGCCGCGTAGGTGATCCGGTAGAACAGCGCCGGCTGGATGCGGCGAACCGCCCAGGCTCCGGCAAGCGTTGCCAGCGGCGCCAGCGGCAGCAGCACGGCCGAGGTTGCAAGGTTGACCGTGTCGAACTGCCCGAGCGCGGCATAGGGCACCAGCTTGATCGCATTCATGGTGGTGAAGAAGATCACCGTGGTGCCGGCAAAGCGCACCGGATCGAGCCTGAGCGGCAGCATGTAGATCTGGTAGGGCGGCCCGCCGGCATGGCTGACGAAGCTGGTAAAGCCGGCGATCAGCCCCCAGAAGCGGCCGGCCCATGGACGCTGGGGTTTCGGTTCGGCGCGCGCTGCGCCGCCGCGAAAGGCGTCGAGCGCGAAGAGGATGGCGACGAGACCGATCAGCAGGCGCACATGCGCATCGCTGACATAGGCGGCTGTCAGATAACCGAGCCCGATGCCGAGAATCGCGGCCGGCAGCAGGACCTTCAGGCTCGCCGTGTCGTATTTTCCGCGATAGGCGAAGAGCCCGGCCATGTCCATGACGACGAGGATCGGCAGCATGATACCGGCCGCCTGCACGGGGGCGATGACAAGGCTCATCATCGGCACGCCGAGCAGCGACAGCGGCCCGCCGAAGCCGCCCTTGGCAAGGCCGACGAGGATGACCGCCGGAATGGCGAAGGCGTAGAAGAGAGGATCGGCGATGGGTTGCACGGGGGCGGATCTCGCGGGGGGAATAGCAAGGGGCGGGCGGTCGATCCGGAACGCACGCAAGAGCCCGCCGCCGGAAACCTCTTCGGTATCTACCCGCTGCGGGTGCTTGTCCAGAGGCGAAGCGGAAGCGTGTGCCTATATCGGCAGCACCCCCCGGACGGTGTGCGCGATCGCAAGGCCGATGCGGATCATCGTATCGAAGCCGTCCGTTGCAACGACGAGGATATACCAGAGAGCCGCCAGCAGGAGGCTGAAACATACCGTCGCCAGCGCGGCCGCATTGTGGGGCAGGAACTCCGATCCGAAACCTGATCGCGCGGGCCTCAAGACCCGTACCGACATGGCGACGATGAGCGCGAGGACATAGAGGGCGACCGGCAGAAGCGGAGAGAGCATCAGGGCATACAGGACCTGATAGTCGGGCGTTTCCGGGAACTTCTCGATGAACTTGATGTGCTCCTCGACGGTGTGGAACGGCACGAAACTGGGTTTGCGAGGCAAGAGATCGGACAAGGCTCCCACCAGCGCGGCCGCGGAGACCAGAAGGACCGTCAAGGTCCCGGTCGTCAGCGGGATGATTGCCGCCATGCGGGCGAGGAGAAAGCGCCCGCCCGGCCGGCAGCCTCTCAGGAGCAGGTCGCGCGCCGCGATCAATGACAGCCAGACAAACGGGGCAAGCAGCGCCGGAATCAGGCACATGAAAACGGCGGCGCTCACCAGAGGGTCGTTGCAGGACAGCGGCACTCTCATCAGCGCGACTGCAGGCACACAGCCGATCATGAGCAGCCATTCCATCCGGCGAAACGCGGTCTGCGGGCGAGGTGCGAGACCGGCAAACCAGTTTCTGTACATACAGGCGGCTGGAAGCACGACGCCGATGTGAATAAGTCCGGCGACGAACATGAGCACGATGGGTCCGAACCCTAGGGCCATCTGAAGGTTGCCCTTCAAGTCGTTCGCTGTGATGACGGTGATCAATCCCAGACCGGCGATCATGGCAAGGGAATATCCCAGGCCCAAGGTAAGCGGCCCGGTCATGGGCGTGTCGGTGGAATCCATCCTCCGCCACAATCCGGCAATGAAAGCGATAAAGCCGCCAGCGCAGATGAGGGGGGTGGTCGCGAAAGGGCTCAGGGCGGCAAGCGCAAGCACCATGATCGCCGCAAGCCAGCCAGCGCCGGTTGCGATAACGATTGCGGCAGTGGTCGCGCCGAGAACCGTCAGTGATGCCCCGGTTGTTCGCAGGGCCTCCACTCCAGCCAGGCCAGGCGTCGGCAGCCCTGCCTGTGCCGCGAGTTTCTCACCGGCGATCAAAACAAGTCCGGCCATGATGATGGCGAGCGCCGGTGTCATCGCCATCCCGACCATTCGCCGCGGGGATCGTTCCGCGATCGCCCAGCGAGCAAAGAACACAGACAAGATGCAAAGAAGCAGCATCCCCACGTCAACCGAGGGGCTTGTCGACCTCGCCCAGGAATACTGATGGGGTCTGAGGATGGTAGCGGACAACAGGGAAAGCAGGAGCGGGTAGAAAAGGCAGGCTTTCAGGACGAACGTGTAGGGCGTGAACGCTGCCTGCCCCTCGGCTTGCAGGGTTTCATCGTGCCCGCTCGAACTCTGCCGAACTCGCGGCGTCGAGAGCCACAGGTCGATGTGGCCAAGGACCGATGTCAGGATCTGGCGAAAGCCGGCTGCACCCTTGTCCTCTGTCCCTGTCGAATGCAGCGCGGTCTCGCTGCTGCCCGAAAGTCGAAGCGTGGCGGCCTGTGCAAGAGCCCTGGCAAGGAGAAAGACAAGTGCAGCCGCGCTGATCACCCAGATGGCCCCGGGCAACCAGATCGGCAGGTCGGGAGACGGCGGAAGCCCGTATCTCGTCATGAAATGTCCGTGAAAACAATTGGTACGGCAATCTACAATTGCAGATAGGCGTAAGCGAGATCCGATTGCAAGGCAACCAGGCGTTGGTTTCGTCAACCAGAGGGCTGTGCCCTGACCGCAAGACCTGTTTCAGGTCGCCGGGTCGCGCGCGTCAAACCGCTGTCGGCGTCCCCTTTTCCCGCCACGTTGGTGTCGCGTCAAGCTGTCCGCTCGGCGCACCCGGAAGGTCCTGCGCGATGCCGGATATTTTATACGCTAAAGCTTATAAATTTGTTTAACTCGCTATAGCGTATAATTTCAATCTATACGCTTAATCAAATATTTTTGTGTTATCTGTTGTGGCGTATAAGAGAGGCGGAGGTGCCCATGACCGACCTTGCACGCAGTCCCAAACAGATCGGCAGCGTCCTGCGGCGCGCCCGCAAGAAGCGAGGCATGAGCCAGGCTGATCTGGGCAGCCGAGCCGGCCTGCGGCAAGGCACGGTCTCACTCATCGAAAACGGCAACCCGGGCGTGCGGATCGAAACGCTGCTTGCCGTGCTGGCGGCGCTCGACCTGGAGTTCCGTATAGAGCCGCGTGGCGCAGGCGGCGCCAGCGACGCCGATCTTGAGGATCTGCTGGGCTAATGGCGCGTCGTCGGACATATCCTCCCTTGCGGGTGTATCTGGGCTCGCAACTGGCCGGGCTTCTTCTCAAGGAGCCGGGCGGCGCCGTGTCATTCCGCTACGAAGCCGCCTGGCTGGCGCGGACCAATGTGATCCCCGTGTCACTGTCGCTGCCTTTGCGCGAGGAGGCCTACCGTGGAGAACCGGTCTCCGCAGTGTTCGAGAACCTGCTGCCCGATTCCGACGTCCTGCGTCGCCGGATCGCTGAAAAAGTGGGTGCGCGAGGTGTGGATGCCTTCAGTCTGCTGACCCGGATCGGACGCGATTGCGTTGGCGCCTTTCAGTTCGTTCCCGACGACGAGGAACGGGTCGACGACGACGGCATCGACGGGGAAGTCATCGACGAGGCGGATATCGAGAGACTTCTGCGGAACCTTGCCCAGGCGCCTTTGGGGATCGAGAGGGACGACGCGTTCCGGATCTCCCTTGCCGGGGCGCAGGAAAAAACTGCGTTGCTCCGGCACGAGGGACGTTGGCTGAAACCTCACGGCACGACACCGACGACGCATATCTTCAAGACGCAGATCGGCGTGCTGCCCGACGGCATCAATCTGTCCGACGGCGTCGAGAACGAATTCTACTGCCTGAAGCTGGCCGAGGCGTTCGGCCTGCCGGTCGCTGCCGCCGAGATACAGACCTTCGGCGAGACGAAGACCCTGGTGATCGAGCGGTTCGACCGTCGCTGGACACGCGAGGGCCGCCTGTTGCGCCTGCCGCAGGAGGATTGCTGCCAGGCCCTCTCGGTTCCCCCGACACTCAAGTATCAGCGCGACGGCGGACCGGGCATGAGTGATGTTCTGGATCTGCTCAGGGCCAGCGATACGCCTCTCGAGGACCAGGAAACGTTTCTCGCGGCACAGCTGTTCTTCTGGGTGATCGGCGCGACGGACGGCCATGCGAAGAACTTCAGCATTTTCCTGATGCCGGGTGGCGCTTTCCACCTCACGCCGCTCTATGACATCCTCACCGTCCAGCCGCTTCTGGACGCGGGCCAGATCAGGCGGCGGCAGATGAAGCTCGCCATGTCGGCCGGCGACAACCGGCATTATCGCGTCGACGAGATCCATCCCCGCCATTTTCTTCAGATGGCCGGATCGGCCAATGTGCCGAAAAGCCTCGCGATGCGGACCCTGGAGCGCATAGCGGACATTGGCGAGCGCGCCTTCTACCAGGTCGAGGAAGCACTGCCGGGGGACTTCCCGGAAAGGTTCCATGCCTCGGTGAGGGCCGCCGCCATGCCACGCATTGCGATGATCTCGAACAGTCTCGGACTGCTCTAGCTGTGAAGCCTCTGGCAATGCCGCCGGAGAGTTCTCCGCCGCCATACGCAAAGCTCCCATTCTCCGAATGTCTAGGCTGGCGAGGCTTGCCTTCGCCCCGTCGCTGACGGCACATACGCAGTCGAGGACGTCCTGCGGCGGCGGGGGCGGGGAGGCCCTGGCGAACGGCGCGGGATGACAAGATGCCTGGCGGGCGTGCCCCCATCCGGGGGAGCGCGCCGGCAAGCGACAGGGAGGAGAACGTCCAGATGGCCAGCCGTTATCATGAGCTCTATGAGGCATGGCAGCGCGATCCGGAGGCCTTCTGGGCCGAGGCCGCCGCCGAGATCGACTGGGTGAAGCCCTGGGACAAGGTGTTCGATCCCGCGCTCGGCGGATACGGCCAGTGGTTCGCCGGCGCGCAGTGCAACACCTGCTACAACTGCCTCGACCGGCATGTGGAGCGCGGCCGCCCCGGCCAGCCGGCGATCATCTACGACAGCCCGATCACGGGAGCGCAGGCGAGCTACACCTTCGAGGAGACGCTGGAGCGGGTGAACGCCATTGCCGCGATCCTCGACGACCACGGCATCGGCCGGGGCGACCGGGTGATCATCTACATGCCGATGATCCCGGAAGCGGTGATGGCGATGCTGGCCTGCGCCCGCATCGGCGCCGTGCATTCTGTCGTCTTCGGCGGTTTTGCCGCGCGCGAACTGGCAACGCGCATCGACGACGCCACTCCCAAGGCGATCATCGCCGCCTCCTGCGGCATCGAGCCGGGCCGCGTCATCGCCTACAAGCCGCTGCTCGACGCGGCGGTCGAGATGGCCGTGCACAAGCCGGACGCCTGTTTCGTGCTGCAACGGACGCAGGCGCCGGCCGAGCTCGGCGAGGCGCGCGACCGGGACCTCGGCGCGCTGATGGACGAGGCGCTGTCGCTGGGGCGAAAGATCGATTGCGTCCCGGTCGCGGCGACGGATCCGCTCTACATCCTCTACACCTCAGGCACCACCGGCCAGCCGAAGGGCGTTGTGCGCGACAATGGCGGGCACATGGTGGCGCTGAAATGGACCATGGAGAACCACTATGGCGTCGAGCCGGGCGAGGTCTTCTGGGCCGCCTCCGATGTCGGCTGGGTGGTGGGCCATTCCTACATCGTCTATGCGCCGTTGCTGCACGGGGCGACGACGGTCGTGTTCGAGGGCAAGCCCGTCGGCACGCCGGATGCCGGCACGTTCTGGCGCGTGATCGCCGAGCACAATGTCGTTGCCCTGTTCACCGCGCCGACGGCATTCCGGGCGATCAAGAAGGAGGATCCGGAGGGCAAGCTGATCGGCGATCACGATCTCGCGTCCTTCCGCACGCTGTTCCTTGCCGGGGAGCGCGCCGATCCCGACACGCTCGCCTGGGCGGAGGACAAGCTCGGCGTGCCGGTGATCGATCACTGGTGGCAGACGGAGACCGGCTGGCCGATCGTGGGCAATCCGGTGGGCCTTGGCATGCTGCCGGTCAAGCACGGCTCGCCGACCGTGCCGATGCCGGGCTATGACGTGCAGGTCCTGGACGATGCCGGCCATCCGCTGCCGGCGGGAACGCTGGGCAACGTGGTGGTGAAGCTGCCGCTGCCGCCAGGCTGCCTGCCGACGCTGTGGCAGGCGCCGGAGCGTTTCCATGCCAGCTATCTGGAGGAGTTCCCGGGCTACTACAAGACGGCCGATGCCGGGATCATGGACGAGGACGGCTATCTCTTCGTCATGGCGCGCACCGACGACATCATCAATGTCGCCGGTCACCGGCTGTCGACGGGGGCGATGGAGGAGGTGCTGGCCAGCCACAAGGATGTTGCCGAATGCGCGGTCGTGGGGATCTCCGACAGTCTCAAGGGACAGGCGCCCTGCGGTTTCGTGGTGCTCAAGGCCGGCGTCAACCGGCCGCATGACGAGATCGAGAAGGAGCTGGTGGCGCTGGTGCGCGAGAAGATCGGACCGGTTGCCGCCTTCAAGCTGGCGATCACCGTCGAGCGGCTGCCGAAGACCCGTTCCGGCAAGATCCTGCGGGCGACGATGCGGCAGATCGCCGACGGCGCCGAATACCGCATGCCGGCGACGATCGACGATCCGGCGATCCTTCAGGAGATCGAGAGCGCGCTGAAGGACCGCGGGCTGGCGGTGTAGCTCCGTTCGCGGACCTGTGGGAACGCAGCGTCCGCCGGGCTTGCGGCCGGCCGGCGGCGCGCGCGCCGGGGAGATGTCGGCGGCGCTGATCGACAGGGCGCGCTTGCCGGCCTATGTTCGCGCGCATGGGTGCGCTTCCCCTTCGCGGGACGTGCGCCCTGCCAATCATTCCGAATGACAGTTGCGAGGAACTCCGTGTCCCTGGAAAACAAGGTAGCCATCGTCACCGGCGCGGCCGGCGGCATCGGTTTCGCGATCGCCCGTCGCTTCCTGAACGACGGTGCGAAGGTGATCATTGCCGACGTGGACGACACGCGCGGCGAGGCGGCCGAGACCGAGCTCAAGGCTCTTGGCGAGGTGCGCTACGTGCACTGCAACGTGGCCGAGAAGCTCGACGTACGCAATCTCGTCGCTGCGACGCTGGACGCGTTCGGCGACATCGACATCCTGGTGAACAATGCCGGCATCGTCATCGGCGGCGACTTCCTCGACCTGGAGGAGGCGGATTTCGAACGCGTCCTCTCGATCAACCTGAAAGGCGCCTTCCTGTGCAGCCAGGCGGTGGCCCGCCACATGGTCGACAAGGTCAAGGAGGGCGGCAAGCCGGGCGTGATCATCAACATGTCGTCGGTGAATGCCGTCTTCGCCATTCCCAACCAGGTTCCCTACTCGGTCTCCAAGGGCGGGCTCAACCAGCTCACCAAGGTGGCGGCCCTGTCGCTGGCGCCCTATGGCATTCGCGTCAACGGGATCGGCCCCGGCTCGATCATGACGGAGATGCTGGCCTCGGTGAATTCCGACAAGGCGGCGCGCATGCGGGTTCTCTCGCGCACGCCGCTCGGCCGGGTCGGCGAACCGTCGGAAATCGCCGGCGTCGCCGCATTCCTGGCCTCGGACGATGCGAGCTACGTGACGGGCCAGACGGTTTATGCCGATGGCGGCCGGCTGCCGCTCAACTATACGGTGCCCGTCGCCGAGGAAGATTGATCCCGGATCCGCCCGGTGCCCGCAAGGGCGCCGGGCGCGACCTGCTTCACACCTGATTTTCCGGACACTTCAACATGCTCGAGATACGCAAGGCCGGGGATGCCGGTGACGAGGTGCGCCAGCGGATCCTGGACACGCTCAGCGCCCATTCGGATGCGGCGGGCCATCCTTTCCGCCCGCAGACCCTCTCCCTGGAAGCTTGGGACGGCGAGATCTATCTCGGCGGCATCATCGCGCGCAGCGTCTCCGACTGGACCTTCATCGAGCTCCTCGCGGTGAGCGATGCCGCGCGCTCGCGCGGCGTTGGCCGAAAGCTGGTCGAGGCCGTCGAGCTGGAGGCACGGCGGCTGGGATCCGTCGGCCTGTGGCTCGATACGTTTTCCTACCAGGCGCCGGACTTCTACCGGAAGCTGGGTTTCGAGGAATTCGGACGCATCGGCGATCATCCCCGCGGACAGGACCGGATCTTCCTCCTCAAGCGGTTCGCCTGAGCGGCGAAGCGGGGTTCTGCCTACTCCGGGAGGGGGAGCCTTTCACGGGCCGAAGAAAAGGCCTGTGCACCGCTTTCGAACTGCAGCTTGGCGAGCTTGGCATAAAGGCCGCCATCGGCGACGAGCTCCTCGTGACGGCCGCTTTCCACGATCCGCCCGCCATCCATGACGATGATGCGGTCGGATTTCAGCACGGTGGCAAGGCGGTGGGCGATGACCAGCGTGGTGCGACCCTGCATGAGGCGTTCAAGCGCTCCCTGGACCAGGGTCTCGCTTTCCGCATCGAGCGCGCTGGTGGCTTCGTCAAGGAGCAGCACCGGCGCGTCCTTGAGGATTGCGCGGGCGATGGCGACCCGTTGGCGCTGGCCGCCGGACAGCGTCACGCCCCGCTCGCCGACCGGCGTGTCATAGCCCTGCGGCATGGCCTTGATGAACAGATCCGCGGATGCGGCCGCCGCCGCCGCCTCGATCTCCTCGCGGGTCGCGTCGGGCCGGCCGAAGGCGATGTTCTCGGCAATGCTTGCCCCGAAAACCGTCGTGTCCTGGGGGACAAGCGCGATCTGGCGGCGGACCTCTTCCGGGTCGCAGTCGCGCAGGTCCAGACCGTCGATGCGGATCGCGCCCGTGCTCGGGTCGTAGAAGCGCATCAACAGATGGAACAGCGTCGACTTGCCGGCGCCGGACGGACCGACGACGGCGACCGTCTCGCCGGGCGCGACCGCAAGATCGACGCCATGAAGGACAGGCAGTTCCCCCGCCTGCCGGTAGGAGAACCCGACCTGGTCGAAACGCACCTCTCCCGCGACGCGTTTCGGTAGCGGCTTGGGATCGCGCGGGGCGGCGATCTCCGGTTCGATGCGCAGCAGTTCCGACAGGCGTTCGGCGGCGCCGGCGGCGAGCGATATCTCTCCCCAGACCTGGCTGAGCTCGCCGAGCGCGCCGGCGGCAAAGATCGAGTAGAGCAGGAACTGGCCGAGTTCACCGGCGGAGATGCGCCCGTTGAAAACGTCGCTGGCACCCACCCAGAGCACGGTGACGACGCTGGAGGCGATGACGAACATGGCGAAGGCCGTGAGCAGCGCCCGGGCGCGGATCGCCTTCAGCGCGGCGCCGAAGGCTTCCTCGACGGCGCCGGCGAAGCGGCGACCGGCGAAGCGCTCGTTGGTGAAGGCCTGGAGGGTGCGGATCGCGCCGAGCGATTCCGAGGCATAGGCGGACGCGCCGGCGAGCGTGTCCTGCGCATGGCGGGAGCGGCGGCGCACGGAGCGGCCGAAAGCGATCAGTGGCAGCACGATGACGGGGATGGCGCCGAGCACGAACAGCGACAGGCGGGGGCTGGTCACCACCATCATCGCGGAGGCGCCGGCGAACATCATCAGGTTGCGCATGGCGATGGATGCGCTGGCCCCGACCGCCGATTTCACCTGGGTGGCATCGGCGGTGAGGCGCGAGACCATCTCGCCCGACTTTGCGCTGTCGAAATAGGCCGGCGACAGGCGCACCAGATGGGCGAAGACATCGGCGCGCAGGTCGGCGACGATCCGCTCGCCGAGCGAGGTGACGAGATAGTAGCGCAGGGCGGAAAAGGTCGCGAGCGCGGCCGCGACGGCGATCAGCACCGAGAAATAGTTGTCGACGAGCGAGGGATCATCGGCGCCGAAACCGAAGTCGATCATCCGCCGGATCGCCACGGGCAGCAGCAATGTGGTGGCGGAGGCGCCTAGCAGCGCGAAGAACGCCAGAACCACGCGGCCGCGATACTTCACCAGATAGGGGAGGAGGGCGGCCAGTGGCCGGATGTCGCGCTTGCCACCGCGGTCGGGCGATGATGGGGAACCGTATCGGGACACGTTTGTTGTTTTCTCCGTTGAGACCCTTTCGGCGCGTGGCGATGCGGGACCGCCTTTCGCAATCCGCCGGACCATAGCGGGTCGCGCAAGGCAGGCCAACCGGTTGCGCATGGTCCGATTGCCGCGCCGCCGGACCGCGGCCAAGAGAGGGCCCAAGAGATCGCTCGCGGCCTTGTTTTCCGGGGGCGGATAGGCTATAGGCTCGCGCTCAAGGTTTCGGCTCGCCCGTGCTTTCGGCGCGGGGGACCGCAAATTCGTGCAGCCGTCATGTGACGCGGCTTCCGCCAGATGGCCGGGAGAGGCGCGCGTGACTGGGTGCGCGTCGACATTGTTTCAACCAGAACGCGCCGCGCCTCCCCAGGGCCGGTGTTTGCCGCAGGCACGGGGACGAGAAGATGAAGAAGGACATTCATCCCGCATACCACTCGATCAAGGTGGTGATGACGGACGGCAGCGAGTTCCACACGCGCTCCACCTATGGCTCGGAAGGCGACTCGCTGCAGCTGGACATCGATCCGCGCACGCACCCGGCGTGGACGGGTGGCGATCGCCAGCTGATGGACCGTGGCGGCCGCGTTTCGCGCTTCAAGAACAAGTATGCGGGTTTCCTCGGCAACTGATTGCCGGATGATCTGGCCCGGGCTTCCGGGCGACAAACAAAAACCCCGGCCGAAGCGGCCGGGGTTTTTTTGTGTGCGGCTGAAGGATGCTGCCGGCGGGTACCCCGCCGGCATCTGCTCGGCCGGATCAGCGCAGGCGACCCGCGCCGCCTCCGGCGCCGAATGCGGCGGTCAGGACGTTGAGCTGTGCCGCGACCGGGTTTTCAGCGCGGACCTCGCCTTGCTTGCTCTCGTGGATCATCCGGTCGAGATGCACGATGCGTTCCTGCAGGCGCACGGAGCGCTCGATCAGGTCGCGAAGCTGCTCGGGCAGGTCCTGCCAGCCGGGGCCGCCACGCGTCGAGGAGAGCGTGTCGAGGCGCACCTTGTTCTTTTCGCTGCCGGCCTGCTCCGATGACATCTCGCCTTCGTTCACGGCCCGCTGCAGCAGCAGCCAGGAGGCCATCTGCATCAGGCGCGTGGTCAGGCGCATGGATTCGGTCGCATAGGCGAGCGAGGCCGCGCGCGGCAGCGACTTGGACTCCACCCGCCCGTCACCGTCGAGATAGGCGGCGGTTTCCTCGACCAGGGCCATGCCATCGCGAAACAGCGCCTGGAACATGTCCGAATTGGCCAGGCGATCGGCGAAGTCGATGGGTCCTTCCCGCCTTGTGGATGAGAACCAGTCCGTCATGTGCCAGTGCCTCCTGTTCCCTGTCTTCTTGTCTCAATGCTTGCGTGCCGCCACGCATCAGGCGTCCGGGCCGGGGGTGTCTCTCTTGGCGACAGGAGCGTTCGATCCTGTCGCGTCCCTGGACACATGTCCCGTTTTGGGCCGCAGCCGGCGGCGTCAATCCTTGTCTCGCAATCATCGTGCCACGACAGAGGGTCGCCAAAAAACACGACCGACCCGGGATACACCGAAGTGCCGGGCAAAAAAAGAGCCGCGTGACCGCGGCTCGAAGTCATTAACAGGGAGGCGTCAAACAGAGTGGACAGGAGCCACTCGAAATCCAGATGACTGGATACCCACAGTTATGATTTGGAAAGCTTAATAATTGGTAAATATCTAAAATCTTAATGAATCCCAGCCGTTCGCGCAAAGTTGCCCGCAGCGATTTCACAAGTAGAAATCGGATCTTACATAAGGGTTGTTTGTCGCGGCCTATTTTCGGAACAAGGCATCCGCCGCGGCAAGCACGCCTCCGCGCGCGGAGCGTTCGGCTTCCGTGCGGTCGATCTCGCCCTGGAGCAGGATGATCCTCGCGCCGAGTTCATCCACAGAAAGCCGGGAAAGGTCCTCGCCCACGACCACGGGGGTCGGCATGGTCTGGGGCGGCAGGTTGTCGTCCTGAGGCATTTGTCCTTGTCTCCTCGAGAAAGCGGCTCCTCCAGACCGGACAAGATGTCAGGCCTGTGGCCGTCCCGTCAATTGTCAGGCAGCCTCCGAACGCTTAAACCGGGCGTGAGACAAGCCGGGGAAGGAAACACCCATGATCGAAACACCGCGCATGATGACCGCAATCGGCTTTGAAAGCCCGGGAGGACCGGACGTCCTGGTGCCGATGGAGCGGCCGACGCCGTCGGCGCGCGCGGGCGAGGTCCTGATCGAGGTGGCGGCCGCAGGCGTCAATCGCCCGGACGTGTTGCAGCGGATGGGAAGCTATCCGCCGCCGAAAGGGGTTACGGACATTCCCGGCCTGGAGGTGGCGGGGCGCGTCGTCTCCACCGGCCCCGGGGTTTCGGGCCTTGCGCCGGGCGATGCGGTCTGTGCGCTGGTGCCAGGCGGGGGTTATGCCGACTACGTCACGGCGCCCGAAGGCAGCGTCCTTCCTGTTCCCGCCGGCCTCTCGATGGCGGAGGCAGCGGCCCTGCCGGAGACCTTCTTCACCGTGTGGACGAATGTCTTCGACCGCGTCGGCCTGACATCGGGTGAAAGGTTTCTGGTCCATGGCGGGACGTCGGGCATCGGCACGACGGCGATCCAGTTGGCCAGGGCGTTCGGAGCGGAGGTCTTCACCACCGTGGGATCCGAAGAAAAGGCGCAGGCGGTTCGCGCGCTCGGCGCCGATCATGCGATCAACTACAACACGACCGACTTCGTCGAGGCGATCCTCGCCGCGACCGGCGGCGAGGGTGTGCACGTGATCCTCGACATGGTCGGGGGCGACTATGTCGAGCGCAACTGGAAAGTGGCGGCGGTGGAAGGGCGCATCTGCCAGATCGCCACGCTCAACGGCGTTGCCGAGCAGGTCAATTTCTCGCGGCTGATGGTCAAGCGGCTGACCCATACCGGCTCGACCCTCCGGCCGCGCGATGCCGCCTTCAAGGCGGCGATCGCCGACAGCCTGCGTGAAAAGGTCTGGCCGCTGATCGAGGCGGGCACCGTGCGGCCCGTCATGGATTCAACCTTTCCCCTGCGTGAGGCGGCCGCGGCCCATGCCCGGATGGAAAGCTCCGGGCACATCGGAAAGATCGTGCTTTTGACGGATCAAGGTGCGTGATCCATGTTTGATTTCAGGACGGGGAGCGCGTATAAGCCTTGCAGTTCCCCTTCCATGCGACAGATTTAGGCTTTGCCGGTTCCTGCGCTTCAAGTGCGGGCCCTCGGCGGAGCGAACAGGAGGCATTTACACATGGCGACCACTCCCTTGATGCCCAAGGCGACGGCCGTGTGGCTCGTGGATAACACGTCCCTCAGCTTCGAACAGATTGCGGATTTCTGCAAACTGCACCCGCTCGAGGTCAAGGCGATCGCCGACGGCGAGGCGGCCCAGGGTATCAAGGGCCTCGATCCCGTCATGACCGGGCAGCTGACGCGCGACGAGATCGAGAAGGCGCAAGGTGACGTGGCCTACCGGCTGAAGCTCCAGGAAACCAAGACGCGGGTGCCGGAGAGCAAGCGCAAGGGGCCGCGCTACACGCCGGTGTCGCGCCGTCAGGACCGGCCGAACGCCATTCTGTGGCTGGTGCGCAACCATCCCGAACTCAAGGATGCGCAGATCATGCGCATGGTCGGCACGACCAAGCCGACGATCCTGGCGATCCGTGAGCGCACCCACTGGAACTCCAACAACCTGACGCCGATGGACCCGGTGACGCTGGGCCTGTGCAGCCAGATCGAACTCGACATGGAAGTCGAGAAGGCCTCGAAGAACCTGCCGCCGCGCCCCGAGAGCGAGTATGTCGAGGAGACACTGCTGCCGGTCGACGAGACGACGTCGGAAGACGCCATGGCAGCCGCCTTCGCCCGTCCGGCGCCCTCGCAGCCCAAGGACGAGGAAATCGATGCCGACGCGGTCTTCGCCAAGCTCAACTCGCTGAAGGGCAAGAAGAGCGACGAGGACGACGAAGACGAAGACTGAGCCTGGCGCACGTAGGGACAATCGGGAGGCCGTCCGTACTCGGGCGGCCTTTCTTTTTGGCTGCCGTCAGGCGCAGCCGGCCTGCTTGACCACCCGGCGGGTCGAAGCCGGGTACCTGGCCAGTTTCTCGACCGGCCGGATCGGCCGCCTGGTGAAGTTGCCGCCGCAATTCGGGCAACACCCCTTCAGGACGCCTTGCGCGCAGTCGCTGCAGAAGGTGCACTCGAACGTGCAGATCATCGCGTCCGCGCAATCCGGGGGCAGGTCGCGATCACAGCATTCGCAGCCTGGACGAAGTTCCAGCATGGCAAGGTTCCTCCTCGCATCACGGCTATCTGAAGGACATCCGTCCGGTAAAGAGCCGGTTGGGGAGAATATCGCCATGCCGGTCGGCGCGGGGCCGGCGTTCCGTCGGCTTCAGTTCGATGCGGCGGTTGCGGGCAAGTGCCTCCTCGCTGTCGCCTTCCTCGAGCGGCCGGAACTCGCGGGGACCGGCGGCAAACCGCCGCTTCAGTTTCGCTCTCGGGCGCGATCGGCCTGGGTGCGCCCGTCGAAGCCCCAGTCCGACCCGGGCACTTCCTTGACGATCACATAGGTGGCCGGGTCGAGACCGGGCAGCGCTGCCTTCAGCATCCGCATGGCGTTTGCCACGAAGGTCCGTTTTTCCTCGTCGGAGTTGGTGCCGGCGGTAACGCAGACCTCAAGGTGCGCAGCGCTCGCACGGGGTTGCCCGCCGATGGTCCACAGGGCCTCGCCCGGCGTTTCGATCAGGATCGATGTCAGGTCGTGTCGCTTGCCGAGATCGCCCGCGACGAGGTCGGTCAGTTCCGCGGCGAGGCGGCTTGCCTGCTCGGGGGCGGGGGCGGGTATCAAGGTCAGTCTGGCAAAGGGCATTGCGGATCCTCCGGCTTCGGGTGCCGTATTTTACTTCAGGAAAATTCAGTTATTATCGGCAAAATCCGAATTCAGAATTGAGTTTTGTTCATGATACAGGACCTGCCGACGCCACTTCTGCGCAGTCTGGTCGCTGTCGTCGACTGCGGCTCCCTTGCCGCCGCGGCGGGGCGCATGGGGCGCAGCGAATCCGCCCTCAGCCTGCAGATGTCTCGCCTGGAGGACATTGCGGGGCAGCCCCTGTTCGATCGCGACGGGCGTTCCTTGCGCCTGAACCAGGCGGGCAGCCGGTTTCTTGGACACGCGCGCGCCATTCTCGATCGTATCGACGCGGCGAGAGCCGACCTGGGTCCGAGCGCGGCCCGGCCGGTCAGGGTCGGCATCGTGCAAGACTTCGTCGGAACGGTGCTGAGCCCCGTGCTCGCGGAATTGCGAGCCAGCGAGCCCGCGATCAGCCTCGAGATCATGATTGGCGGCTCGACCGACCTGCTGCGCGCAATGGGGGAGGACCGGATCGACACCGCCCTTTGCGTGAGCGAGTTGCGCGGAGCCGGGACGAGGGCCTTTCCGATGCGCTGGTTCGGCGAGACCGGGTTGCTGGACAACGAGGTTCTGCCGCTTGTGAGCGTTGCGCGCCCCTGTCCCTTCCTCGAAGCGGCCGAGCACGCGCTTGACGCGGCCGGCAGAGCCTGGCGCATCGCGGTCGTCACGCCGAGCCTGGAGGGCGCGCGCGTCGCGGTTGCGGCCGGCCTGGGCGTTGCCTGTCGAACGGTTGCCGGTTTGGGCCTGCGGCCGCTTGGTGAGGACTGCCGGCTGCCACCGCTTCCATCCATCCGCTATTCGGTTCTGGAAAGGCGACAGGGACGGTCTCCCGGCGATCCGTCGCTCGCATCCCGGTTGTCGGCTCGGCTGGCCCTGCTGGCGAAGGATTACACCGCGCCCCATGGCGCGGCGGCTTCGGGAGAGACACTGCCTCGGGAGGGATCTGGCGACGCCTGATGTGGCGGGGAAACAGCCCGCTTGCAGCGTGCCCGGACGTGAGACCGGGTTCAGGCTCGGGTGATCAGCGTTCCGTCAGCTTCAGTTCGATGCGGCGGTTGCGGGCAAGCGCCTCCTCGCCATCGCCTTCCTCCAGCGGCTGGAACTCGCCGAAACCGGCGGCAACCAGCCGCTTGGGATCAACGCCCTGGTCGATGAGGTAGCGGACAACGGAAATGGCGCGGGCCGCCGACAGTTCCCAGTTGTTGCGGAAGCGGCCGGTCCCCGAAAGCGGGCGCGCATCGGTATGGCCGTCGACGCGGAGCACCCAGTTGATCTCCGCCGGGATCTGCACCGCCAGTTCCTTGATCGCGTCGGCGAGCTTCTGCAACTCCGCCTCGCCCTCCGGGTTGATCGTCTCGGCGCCGGAGGAGAACAGGACCTCGGACTGGAACACGAAGCGGTCGCCGACGACGCGGATGTCGGAGCGCTGCGACAGGATCTCGCGCAGCCGGCCGAAGAAGTCCGAGCGGTAGCGCGACAGCTCCTGCACGCGCTGGGCCAGCGCCACGTTGAGCCGGCGGCCAAGATCGGCGATCTTGGCCTGGCTCTCCCGATCGCGGTTCTCGGACGCATCGAGCGCATCCTCAAGGGCGCCGATCTGGCGGCGCAGCGCGGAGATCTGCTGATTGAGCAGCTCGACCTGGGAGAGCGCGCGCTGCGAGATGCGGCGTTCCTCGTCGAGCGCGCTCTCGACCCCGGCGAGCGCGCCACCTGTTTGGTCGGCCCGGCTGGAGGAGGCGTCGAGAAGGCCCTGGAGCCGCTCGCGCTCGGCCTCGGCATCGCCGAGATTGGCCGTCAGCGAGGCGATCGTGTCCTGCAGGTCGCGGCCGGAGGCGCGCTCGAGCGCAAGCAGCTCGGTCAGTTCGCTGATCTGGGCGTTGAGGCGGTTGAGCACGGTGTCGCGGCCCGACAACTGCTGGCCGAGGAAGAACTGGGCAAGGACGAAGATCGACAACAGGAAGATGATCACGAGCAGCAGCGAGGCCATCGCGTCGACGAAGCCCGGCCAGTAGTCCGTGCGTGCGTCCCGCCGCCTCATCCGCGTGCCGGCCATGATCAGCCCGTTCCCTTGCGGCGCGTCATCCGGTGCCGCATCACTTCGGCTCGTCCTTGATGCGCTCGAAGGCGCTGGACATGGAGCGCAGCAGCTTCTCGATGCGCTTCTGCTGTTCCGACTGCTCGTCGGCCCAGTCGCGCATCATCTGCTGCTCGTTGCGCACATGCTGGACGAGGCCCTGGATGCCTTCGGCGAGATTGGCCATCGCCACGGCGGCATTGCGGCCGGCGCCGCCGCCGCTTTCGGCCACCGTCTTGCGCAGGTTGTCGATGGCAAAACGCAGTTCCACCATGCCGGAGGCCCCGCCACCGCCCTCCTCGGGCTCGATGTCGGTGAGCGTCGACAGCCAGTCTTCAAGCTCGTTGTAGAAGCGGTTCTGGGCCTGTCCCGCCTGCAGGTCGAGGAAACCCAGGATCAGCGATCCCGTCAGGCCGAAGAGGGAAGAGGAAAACGCCGTGCCCATGCCGGAGAGCGGCGCTTCCAGACCGGCCTTGAGATCCTCGAAGATGACATTGGCATCGCCCGAACCGACATCAAGGCTCTGGATCGTGACATTGACGGAGCCGACGGTCTGCAACAGGCCCCAGAAGGTGCCGAGCAGGCCGAGAAAGACGAGAAGGCCGGTCAGGTAGCGCGCCATCTCGCGCGCTTCGTCTAGCCGCATGCCGATGGAATCGAGGATCGAGCGCATCGTTGCCGGCGACAGGATCGTCTCGCCAGCCCGGTTGCCGAGCAATGTCGCCATCGGGGCGAGCAGAACGGGCGGGCGGCGCACCTCGATGCCGGGGTCGCCAAGACGGAAACTGTTGACCCAGTTGACCTCCGGCATCAGGCGAATCACCTGGCGGATGGCGAGCAGGATACCGACGAGGCCCGTGCCAATGATCAGCCCGTTGAGACCGGGGTTGCTCATGAAGGCCGTGGCAATCTGGCGGTAGAGGATCAGCGCGATAAACGCGACCACCGCCAGGAAAATCATCATCCGGATCAGATAGACCCAGGGGCTGGACAGGCTGTACGGATCGTAGGCACGCGCCATGACGGCTTGTCTTCTCCCGGTTTTAGGACAAGCCCTTGATAGCGTGATTTTCCCCGTAGTGAAAAGCCGTAATGTGCCCGGCCATGCCGCCGGCGCGTGCCGGTCAGCCCCGGGCGTTGACGAGCAGCTTGCGCAACTGACCCTGGACCTGCTCGTTTCCGGCAACGATCGAGCGGGTCTCGAACATCTGCTCGCCGCCGTCGATGTCGGTCACGTAGCCGCCCGCCTCGCGTACCATCAGCAGGCCGGCAGCCATGTCCCAGGGGGACAGGCCGTGCTCCCAGAACCCGTCATAGCGACCGGCGGCGGTCCATGCGAGATCGAGGGCAGCGGCACCGCAGCGACGCAGGCCCGCGACCTCGCCCATGACGTGGCGGATTTCCTTCAGCGACCGGGCATGATCGCCGACGCCGAGAAAGGGAATGCCGGTGCCGATGACGCAGTCGGGCAGCGACTTGCGCGCCGCGACCCGCAAGCGGCGGTCGTTCATGAAGGCGCCGCGACCGCGCTCGGCGGTGAACAGCTCGTCCATCGCCGGGTTGTAGATCACGCCGGCGACGATCACGCCCTCGCGCTCGAGCGCGATCGAGACGTTGAAGATCGGGATGCCGTGCAGGAAGTTGGTCGTGCCGTCGAGAGGATCGACGATCCAGCGGTGCTGGGGGTCTTCGCCCTTGATGACACCGGACTCCTCCATCAGGAAACCGTAGTCCGGCCGAGCCTTCTGCAGCTCGGTGCGGACGATCTTCTCGGCGGCGATGTCGGCGGCGGAGACGAAATCGCTCGGGCCCTTGCGCGAGACCTGCAGGTTTTCCACTTCGCCGAAGTCGCGGGCGAGGCTGCGACCGGCCTTGAGCGCGGCCTGGACCATGACATTGAGAATTGCGGAGCGGGACATGGCGTTACCTGGCAGGTGTCGGCGCGCGCCGGCAGGCGGTGCGCGCAAGAAGGGGGAGAAGCGCCGGCGGCGTGCTGTCGCCGGCGAAAAGGATGATGTGCCTCAGTCGGCGCGGCGGACGTATTCGACGAGTTCGGTGTCGACGATGATCCGCTCGCCGGCGGTGATGAACGGCGGCACCATGACCCGGACGCCGTTCTCAAGGATGGCGGGCTTGTAGGACGAGGACTGCGTCTGGCCCTTGACCACGGCGTCGGCCTCGGTGATCGCGAGCGTCACATACTGCGGCAGGGTGATGCCGATCGGCTTCTCCTCGTGCAGTTCCAGCGTCACCATCATGCCGTCCTGGAGGAAGGCGGCGCGCTCGCCGACGAAATCGGCCTGCAGCTCGATCTGCTCATAGGTCTCGGTATCCATGAAGACGAGCATCTCGTCCTGCGGATAGAGGAACTGGAAGTCCTTCTGCTCGAGGCGGACGCGCTCGACCTTGTCGGCGGAGCGGAAGCGCTCGTTGAGCTTGCGGCCGTCGATGAGGTTCTTCATCTCGATTTGTGCGAACGCACCGCCCTTGCCGGGCTTGACGTGCTCGGCCTTGACCACAGCCCACAGGGTTTCCTGGTGCAGCAGGACATTGCCGGGCTTGATTTCGTTGCCGTTGATTTTCATGGATTCGGGTTCCGTCTCTGGCTGCCTTGCGGCTCCGCGCGCGGAGCGCGTGCGATCCGGCGGGTCTGGTGTTGCTCATGCCCCTTTGGCGGGTCGCGTGCGGGTGTGCCGGATGTGGCATGGGTCCTGGCCATCGTAACGGGCCCGCGCGCCTCTCGCCGGACAGGTGCCACGCCGGTCCGTCTGCCTGCCGCAAAACGCGGAACGGCCGGGAGCGGGCACGATGTTCGGTGCGCGGCCTGTGCACCACACTTCGGGTCGCCAATCAAGCAAAAACGCGGGATGGCTGCCCTGGAGCGCGCGGAAACGGCCGTTCAGCCGAACTCAGGGGGTCTCGGACAGCGGTTCGGGGTCGGGGGCGTCGAGCACCGTCGCATAGCCTTGAGCAAAGCTCTCCGCCTTGCGCCGGGTTTCCTCGTCGATGGCGGTCAGGACACCGTCGAGCTCCAGGTCGGAGATACCGAGCGCACGGGCGGCAAGGTGCCAGCCGGCGGCCTTCTCGAGGTCCACCGGGCGCCCGCGGCCGAAGGCATAGAGGCGGGCGAGGCGGTTCATCGCCACCGGATTGCCTGACAAGGCGGCGCGCTCGAACCAGTCGGCTGCCTCAGCCTCGTCGGGCGCGACACCGCGGCCGTTGAAACGCAGGATGGCATAGCGGACCTGGGCGCCGACGTGGCCCTGGCGGGCGGCGCGGCCCATCCAGAAAGCGGCGCGGCCCTCGTCGCGGATGTCGGCGGGTCCGTCGAGGCGAAACTGGGCCAGCTGGAAACGGGCATCGACATCGCCGAGTTCGGCGGCCTGCTGGAGCAGTTCAAGCGCCTTGTCCGGGTTGAAGGGTCTGCCCTCGCCGGTGCGGTGGAGACCGGCGAGATTGTAGATCGCCTCCGGGATGCCGGCCTTGGCGGCGATCTCGAACATGTCGCCAGCAGTGGCGTTGTCCTGTTCGACGCCGATTCCGTTGAGCAGCATCAGGCCGTAGCGCAGGGCCGCCGGGACGTTGCCGGCCCTGGCGGCCAGCTCATACCAACTTGCGGCCTTGCGGGCGTCGCGCGGCAGGCCGTGTCCGGTCTCGTAGAGCACGCCGAGCAGGGTCTGGGCAGCGGTGTCGCCCGCTTCGGCGCGCGGAGTGGCCAGCGACAGGGCGGTGAGGTACCAGCCGCGCTGGAACGCTCCGTAGGCATAGTCGTTGGTTTCCCCCTCGACATCGAGCGGCAGCGGCGGCTGGACGGCAACCGGTGGAACGAGGATCGGAATGTCCTCGTCGCCGTCCTGCGCCTTCGGCACGATCGGGGGAAGATTGATGGTCTGTTCCGATGGCGTTGCGCCGGTTCCGCCCACGGCGTCCGCTTCGCCGGCCGGATCCGCGGGGGCGGCGGGGG
>NZ_JASHIK010000040.1 GCF_030733745.1 Stappia sp. MMSF_3263
TTGCCATGGTCGACGTGGCCGATCGTGCCAATGTTAACGTGCGGCTTCGTCCGCTCAAACTTTGCTTTCGCCATCGGATTTCTCCGTACCTTCGTTATTCAGTTGATGTGGCGTTGACAGCAATCAGGCGTATTTCGCCTGGACTTCCTGCGCGACGGCCTGCGGAACCTGTTCGTAGTGATCGAACACCATCGAATACTGTGCGCGACCCTGCGACATCGACCGCAGGTTGTTCACGTATCCGAACATGTTGGCGAGCGGAACCATGGCATTCACCACAGTGACCACACCCCGGTTTTCGGTGCCGGTGATCTGCCCGCGACGCGAATTCAGGTCGCCGATCACGTCACCCATGTAATCCTCCGGCGTCACCACCTCGACCTTCATGATCGGCTCGAGGAGCTTCGGTGCGGCCTTCTGGATGCCCTCGCGGAAGCCGGCACGGCCGGCGATCTCGAACGCGAGCACCGAGGAGTCGACATCGTGGTAGGCACCGTCGATGAGGGTTGCCTTGATGTCGACCATCGGGAAGCCGGCGAGCGGACCCGACGACATGACGCTCTCAATGCCCTTGGTCACGCCCGGGATATACTCCTTGGGGACGGAACCGCCGACGATCGTGCTGGTGAACGAGTAGCCGGCACCCGGCTCGTTCGGCTCGATAACCAGCTTGATGCGGGCGAACTGGCCCGTACCACCGGTCTGCTTCTTGTGCGTGTAGTCGACTTCCGCCTGACGGGTGATCGTCTCGCGGTAAGCCACCTGCGGCGCGCCGATATTCGCCTCGACCTTGAACTCGCGCTTCATGCGGTCGACGATGATGTCGAGATGAAGCTCGCCCATGCCGGCAATGATCGTCTGGCCGGACTCTTCGTCGGTCTTGACGCGGAAGGACGGATCCTCGGCAGCCAGGCGGTTGAGCGCGAGGCCCATCTTCTCCTGGTCGCTCTTGGTCTTCGGCTCCACCGCGATCTCGATGACCGGGTCCGGGAACTCCATGCGCTCAAGGATGACCGGCTTCAGGGGATCGCACAGCGTGTCGCCCGTCGTCGTGTCCTTCAGACCCGCGATGGCCACGATGTCGCCGGCATAGGCAACGTCGATGTCCTCACGCGAGTTGGAGTGCATCTGCATCATGCGGCCGACGCGCTCTTTCTTCTCCTTGACGGTGTTCTGGAGCGAGATGCCCTTGTTCAGAACGCCGGAGTAGATGCGGCAGAACGTCAGCGACCCGACGAAGGGATCGTTGGCGATCTTGAAGGCCAGCATCGAGAGCGGCTCTTCGTCGCCCGACTTGCGGGTGATCTCGCCTTCGGTCTTCGGGTCGATACCCTTGATCGAGGGAACCTCGACCGGGCTCGGCAGGAAGTCGACGACGCCGTCGAGCAGGGGCTGCACGCCCTTGTTCTTGAAGGCGGAGCCGCAGAACACGGGAACGAACTCGCTGTTGATCGTGCCCTTGCGGATCAGCTTCTTCAGCGCGTCGACGTCCGGCTCCACGCCTTCCAGGTACGCTTCCATCGCGGCCTCTTCGGCCTCGACGGCGATCTCGACCAGAAGGTCGCGGTATTCCTGGGCCTTGTCGGCCAGGTCAGCCGGGATCTCGACCTCGTCCCAGGCGGCGCCGAGCGACTCGTCGCGCCAGATCAGGGCCTTCATCTTCAGCAGGTCGACGACGCCGGCGAACTCGCTCTCGGCACCGACCGGCAGCTGCATGACAAGCGGCTTTGCACCGAGGCGCGACTTGATCATGTCGACGCAGCGGTAGAAGTCCGCGCCAAGCTTGTCCATCTTGTTGACGAAGATCATGCGCGGGACGTGATACTTGTCCGCCTGGCGCCACACGGTCTCGGTCTGCGGCTCGACGCCGGCATTGGCATCCAGCAGCGCGACGGCACCGTCGAGCACGCGCAGGGAGCGCTCAACTTCAATGGTGAAGTCGACGTGGCCCGGCGTGTCGATGATGTTCAGGCGCTTCTCGTTCCAGAACGCCGTGGTCGCAGCGGACGTGATCGTGATGCCACGCTCCTGCTCCTGCTCCATCCAGTCCATCGTCGCGGCGCCGTCATGGACTTCGCCGATCTTGTGGCTCTTGCCGGTGTAGAACAGAATCCGCTCGGTCGTCGTGGTCTTGCCCGCGTCGATGTGGGCCATGATACCGAAATTGCGGTAGTCTTCGATCTTGTGAGTGCGCGCCATGGCGTCAGCCTCTCCCGTCCGATTACCAGCGATAGTGCGAGAATGCACGGTTGGCTTCAGCCATCCGGTGCGTGTCTTCGCGCTTCTTCACGGCGGAACCGCGATTGTTCGCGGCATCCAGCAACTCGCCGGAAAGACGGTCGATCATGGTCGTCTCGTTGCGATTGCGCGCTGCCGCGATCAGCCAGCGGATCGCCAGCGCCTGACGGCGGTCGACACGAACCTCGACCGGGACCTGGTAGGTCGCGCCGCCAACACGGCGGGAGCGGACCTCGACCTGCGGCATGACGTTGTCGAGCGCCGTGTGGAACACTTCCACCGGGTTCTGACGAACCTTGCCTTCGATAACATCGAACGCACCGTAAACGATGCCTTCGGCGGCCGACTTCTTACCGTGGTACATGATCGAATTCATGAACTTGGTAACGACCGTGTCCCCGAACTTCGGATCGGGAATGATTTCGCGCTTTTCAGCCCTGTGACGGCGTGACATGGCAGATCCTCAGACCTTGACTTCCCAAAGTACCAGCCCGGGGCTGGCCTTTTTGCGCTCAACAAGGGGCCGTTGCCGAACCCCCAACTCTGTTTACGTCGCCTGACGGCGCACGTGAATTTCTCACCCGCCCGAATAGACGGGCGGAAGGCGCTGCGGCCGGCCAGTTCCGGGACAAACCCGTTCCGCCGAAGACCCCGTAACGCATACGGAATCGCACCTGTTCCCGTCAGACACGGGAAAGGCGCCGCCAATCGAGAGGACCACCTTTCGGCGGTCATGCTTACGATACTTTTCGCCTCGTAATCCCGGCAGCGTTTAAGCACTTCTAGGTCCGGCGCGTGACGCATCGGATCCAACAGGTGCTTACCGCCTGCCTTCGGGATGCGCGGAACCTACAGTCACCCCCTGCTCCCGTCAAGTGCGAGGCGAAAGATTCTGCCAATCCCCGCGGGCGGGACCGACTGGCGGAATTCCTTGCCGCAAACACCCGTCTTGCGACATATACGGAAAGCGGGACCGCTGTCCTGCGCATCATTTGCAACAGCTCCGATGCCTCGATCGGACACGCGCCGGATCCACAAGGCCCCGCCGTCGTTTCAGCGTCCCGCCGCACCCGCGATCGGGCGCGCCGTTTACGCTTTTTCAACCCCGCCGGCGATTCCGGCGGGAATCGCCACCCGCCGGACCCGCAGGCGATTCCCTCACTCGCGGTAGGCGATCACCGCGACCTCGCCGGCCAGCGCGTCCTCGTAAGCGCTTTCGAAGGTGGGGTCGTCGGGCTCCTCCAGGATGACGCCGATCTGGTCGAGGGCAGCCTCGACGAACCCCTGCCCTTTCAGCGCCTCCAGGGCCAGGCGCACGGCGCTGTCCTCGTCCGGTGCGGTGAGCAGGATGTTGACGGGAATGTCCGCCTCCGGCGTGCCCATGTCGCCTTCGCGGGCATGTCCGAGAATGATGTAGACGGTCGGGGCGTCCGACCCGTCGCGGTCGCTGGCCTTCATGGCGCTCTCCTTCCTGTTCGCCTCCCCCGGGGCGCCGGCCTCCCGCGTGCCCCGGCGGGGCGGCGGACCGGGCGACAAGCCGCGAGGTGGGCCGGGAAACGAAAGGGGCCGCACAATGGCGGCCCCTTCCTGGTCTTCGCTTCGCCGGTGGCCGGTCTATTCGCCGACCCCGGTGAGATCCTCCAGCATCGGATCGGCCTGCTCCGCCGTCGACGCCGCCTTGCGGGCATCGAGGATCAGGTCGTCGCGGTGCTGCGCGATCTCGCGGATGCGCGTCATCATGCCACCCGTGCCGGCCGGGATGAGACGTCCGACGATGACGTTCTCCTTGAGCCCCTCGAGCGTGTCTTCCTTGCCGTTGACCGCCGCCTCGGTGAGGACGCGGGTGGTCTCCTGGAACGACGCGGCCGAGATGAACGACCGGGTCTGCAGGCTGGCCTTGGTGATGCCAAGAAGCACCGGAACGCCGGAGGCGGGCTTGCGCGCATCGTCGATGGCCTGGTCGTTGATGTCGTCCAGGTCCAGACGGTCGATATGCTCGCCCGACAGCAGCTCGGTGTCGCCGGCATCGGTGATCTCGATCTTCTGCAGCATCTGGCGAACGATCACCTCGATGTGCTTGTCGTTGATCACCACGCCCTGGAGCCGGTAGACCTCCTGGATCTCGTTGACGAGGTAGGCGGCCAGCGCCTCCACGCCGCGGATCGCCAGGATGTCGTGCGGCGCCGGGTTGCCGTCGAGGATGTACTCGCCCTTCTCGATGGTGTCGCCTTCCTGCAGATGGAAGTGCTTGCCCTTCGGGATCAGGTACTCGACCGGCTCCATGCTCTCGTCATGCGGCTCGATGATGATCCGGCGCTTGTTCTTGTAGTCGCGTCCGAAGCGGATCGTGCCGTCGATCTCTGCGATGATGGCGTGATCCTTCGGACGACGAGCCTCGAACAGCTCGGCCACCCGCGGCAGACCGCCGGTGATGTCCTTGGTACGGGCGCTTTCCAGCGGGATACGTGCAAGCACGTCACCCGCCTTCACCTCGGCGCCGATCTGCACCGAGAGGATCGCATCCACGGACAGCAGCGAACGGGCGTCGCCACCGCGCGGCACCTTCTTGATGGCACCGGAAGCGTCCTTGACGATGATCGCCGGCTTCAGGTCGTTGCCGCGCTGCGAGGTGCGCCAGTCCATGACGACGCGCTTGGTGATGCCGGTCGCCTCGTCGGTGGTCTCCTGCACGGAAACACCCTCGACGAGATCCTCGGAATCGACGATGCCGTCGACCTCGGACAGCATCGGGCGGGTATAGGGATCCCACTCCGCGATGCGCTGGCCGCGCTTGACCGCGTCACCCTCGTCGACATGCAGCTTCGAACCGTAGGCGATGCGGTGCACCGCGCGCTCGTTGTCGTCGCCGTCGATGATGACCACGGCCATGTTGCGCGCCATGGCGACCAGATTGCCGTCGGAATCGCGCACAGCGTTGCGATTGCGGATCGTCACCTTGCCGTCGAAGTTCGACTCGATGAACGACTGGTCGACAACCTGCGCCGTGCCGCCGATGTGGAACGTACGCATCGTCAGCTGGGTGCCCGGCTCGCCGATCGACTGAGCCGCGATGACACCGACGGCCTCGCCCATGTTGACCGGCGTGCCGCGGGCCAGGTCGCGACCGTAGCAGGTCGCGCAGACGCCGCGCTTGGTCTCGCAGGTCAGCACCGAGCGGATCTTGATCATCTGGACATTCGCGGCCTCGATGGCCTCGACGTCCTTCTCCTCGATCAGGGTGCCGCGTGGAACGATGAGCTCGCCCGTCTGGTGGTTGAGGACATCCTCCGCCGCCGTACGTCCGAGAACGCGATGACCCAGCGACGCGATGACCTGACCGGCATCGACGATCGCCTGGATGGTGATGCCGTTCTGCGAACCGCAATCCGTCTCCAGGATGATCGAGTCCTGCGCCACGTCGACCAGACGACGGGTCAGGTAACCCGAGTTGGCCGTCTTCAGCGCGGTGTCGGCCAGGCCCTTGCGGGCGCCGTGGGTCGAGTTGAAGTACTCGAGAACCGACAGGCCTTCCTTGAAGTTCGAGATGATCGGCGTCTCGATGATCTCGCCCGACGGCTTGGCCATGAGGCCACGCATGCCGGCAAGCTGCTTCATCTGGGCGGGCGAGCCACGGGCACCGGAATGCGACATCATGTAGATCGAGTTGATCTGCTTCTGACGTCCGGTCTCCTCGTCGCGCTGGACCGACTGAATGCGCTTCATCATCTCGTCGGCGACGCGGTCGGTGCACTTGGCCCAGGCGTCGACGACCTTGTTGTACTTCTCGCCCTGGGTGATCAGGCCGTCATTGTACTGCTGCTCGTATTCCTTCACGAGCGTCGCGGTCTCGTCGACCAGGCCCGCCTTCGTGTCCGGAATCACCATGTCGTCCTTGCCGAACGAAATGCCGGCGCGGCAGGCGTGGCTGAAGCCCAGGCCCATGATGCGGTCGCAGAAGATCACCGTCTCCTTCTGACCGCAGGCACGGTACACGGCGTCGATCATGCGGCTGATGTCCTTCTTGGTCATCAGCTTGTTGCAGACGTCGTAGGGCACCTCGTGATGGTGCGGCAGCAGCTCGCCGATGAGCATGCGGCCCGGCGTCGTGTCGACGATGCGCGTGACCTTGTTGCCCTCGGCATCGACCGAGTGGACACGGCCCTTGATCATCGCGTGCAGGGTGACCGTCTTGGTCTCCAGCGCATGATGCAGCTCGCCGATGTTGCCGAACACCATGCCCTCGCCCGGCTCGCCGTCGGCGATGAGCGAGAGATAGTAGAGACCCAGCACGATATCCTGCGAAGGCACGATGATCGGCGAACCGTTGGCCGGGTGCAGGATGTTGTTGGTCGACATCATCAGCGTGCGCGCTTCCAGCTGGGCTTCCAGCGAAAGCGGCACGTGGACGGCCATCTGGTCGCCGTCGAAGTCGGCGTTGAAGGCCGCGCAGACGAGCGGATGCAGCTGGATCGCCTTGCCCTCGATCAGGGTCGGCTCGAACGCCTGGATGCCCAGACGGTGCAGCGTCGGCGCGCGGTTCAAGAGCACCGGATGCTCGCGGATCACCTCGTCGAGGATATCCCAGACTTCCGGACGCTCCTTCTCCACGAGCTTCTTCGCCTGCTTCACCGTGGAGGAGAAGCCCTTGGCGTCGAGACGCGAGTAGATGAACGGCTTGAACAGCTCCAGCGCCATCTTCTTCGGCAGGCCGCACTGGTGCAGCTTCAGCTCCGGACCCACGGTGATCACCGAACGGCCCGAATAGTCGACGCGCTTGCCCAGGAGGTTCTGGCGGAAGCGGCCCTGCTTGCCCTTGAGCATGTCGGAGAGCGACTTCAGCGGACGCTTGTTGGCGCCCGTGATGACGCGGCCGCGACGGCCGTTGTCGAACAGCGCATCGACCGATTCCTGAAGCATGCGCTTCTCGTTACGGATGATGATGTCCGGCGCGCGCAGCTCCATCAGGCGCCGCAGGCGGTTGTTGCGGTTGATCACCCGGCGGTAGAGGTCGTTCAGGTCCGAGGTGGCGAAACGTCCGCCATCCAGCGGCACCAGCGGGCGCAGGTCCGGCGGAATGACCGGGATCACGGTCAGGATCATCCATTCCGGACGATTGCCGGAATCGATGAAGGCCTCGACCACCTTGAGACGCTTGGCCAGCTTCTTCGGCTTCAGCTCGGTCGTCGCCTCCGCGATCTCCTTGCGGATGTGATCGCGCTCCTTCTCCAGGTCGAGCGACATCAGCATCTCGCGGATGGCTTCCGCGCCGATCATCGCCGTGAAGGCGTCCTCGCCGTAGTCGTCCTGGGCGCGGATATAGTCCTCTTCCGACAGAAGCTGGTTCGGCTTCAGCGGCGTCAGGCCGGGCTCGATCACCACGTAGTACTCGAAGTAGAGCACCCGCTCGAGATCCTTCAGCGTCATGTCGAGCAGGAGGCCGATGCGCGAGGGCAGCGACTTCAGGAACCAGATGTGAGCGACCGGGGCGGCCAGCTCGATATGGCCCATGCGCTCGCGGCGAACGCGCGACAGCGTCACCTCGACATTGCACTTCTCGCAGATGACGCCTTTGTACTTCATCCGCTTGTACTTGCCGCACAGGCACTCGTAGTCCTTGATCGGACCGAACACGCGCGCGCAAAACAGCCCGTCCCGCTCCGGCTTGAACGTGCGGTAGTTGATCGTCTCCGGCTTTTTGATTTCGCCGAACGACCACGACATGATCTTCTCGGGGCTAGCGATCGAGATCTTGATGTGGTCGAAGGTCTGCGCGGGAGCCTGCTGATTAAACAGGTTCATGACCTCATGATTCATGGGCTCTCTCCTCGAATGCGCGGAAGGGAAGCAGGGTCTGTGCCCTGCTTCCCGCTCCGGCAATGCGGCATCGTGTTTCTGCGGCTGTCGTCAGGGCGGAGGTCACTCCGCCGCATCGACCGCCGGTACGCCCGGATCTGCGGGCAGCGGAACTTTCTCGTCCTTCAGCTCGACATTCAGTCCGAGCGAACGCATTTCCTTCACGAGAACGTTGAAGCTCTCCGGAATGCCTGCCTCGAACGTGTCGTCGCCGCGCACGATCGCCTCGTAGACCTTGGTCCGGCCCGCGACGTCGTCCGACTTGACGGTCAGCATCTCCTGCAGCGTGTAGGCGGCGCCATAGGCTTCCAGCGCCCAGACCTCCATCTCGCCGAAGCGCTGCCCGCCGAACTGCGCCTTGCCACCCAGCGGCTGCTGGGTCACGAGCGAGTACGGGCCGATCGAACGGGCGTGGATCTTGTCGTCCACCAGGTGATGCAGCTTGAGCATGTAGATATAGCCCACTGTCACCTGACGGTCGAATTCCTCGCCGGTCCGCCCGTCATAGAGGGTGGACTGACCGGACCCGTTGTAGCGGGCCTGCTCGAGCATGGTGACGATGTCCGGCTCGCGCGCACCGTCAAAGACGGGGGTCGCGATCGGCACGCCGGTCTGCAACTGGTCGGCAAGCCGCAGGAGCGACTCCTCGTCATAGTCGGCAACCGGTTCGCTCTTCGTCGTGTCGCCGAACACCTGGACGATTTCACCGCGCAGCGCCTCGATCTTGCCGGAGCGCTTGTACTCCTCGTAGAGCTCGCCGATCTTCTTGCCCATGCCGGCGCAGGCCCAGCCGAGATGCGTCTCGAGGATCTGTCCGACGTTCATCCGGCTCGGCACGCCGAGCGGATTGAGCACGATGTCGACATGCTCGCCATTGTCCAGGAACGGCATGTCCTCGATCGGGTTGATCTTGGACACCACGCCCTTGTTGCCATGGCGGCCGGCCATCTTGTCGCCCGGCTGGATCTTGCGCTTCACCGCGACGAAGACCTTGACCATCTTCATCACGCCCGGCGGCAGCTCGTCGCCGCGCTGCAGCTTCTCGACCTTGTCGATGAAGCGCTGCTCGAGCCGCTTGCGGCTTTCGTCATACTGACCGCGAAGCGCCTCGACCTCGCTCATCAGCTTCTCGTCCTCGACCGCGATCTGCCACCACTGGGAGCGCGGGAACTCGTTGAGGACGTCGCCGGTGACCTCGGTGCTCTTCTTGAAGTGCTTCGGGCCGGCGACAGCGACCTTGCCGAGCAGCATCTCGGCCAGGCGGCCATAGACGTTGCGATCCAGGATCGCCTGCTCGTCGTCGCGGTCCTTGGCCAGACGCTCGATCTCCTCGCGCTCGATCGCCATCGCGCGCTCGTCCTTCTCCACACCGTGGCGGTTGAAGACGCGCACTTCGACGACCGTGCCGGCAACGCCCGGCGGCAGGCGCAGGGACGTGTCACGCACGTCGGAGGCCTTCTCGCCGAAGATGGCGCGCAGGAGCTTTTCCTCCGGCGTCATCGGGCTCTCGCCCTTCGGCGTGATCTTGCCGACCAGGATATCGCCCGGCTTCAGCTCGGCGCCGATATAGACGATGCCGGCCTCGTCGAGGTTCTTCAGGGCCTCTTCCGAGACATTCGGGATGTCGCGGGTGATTTCCTCCGGCCCAAGCTTCGTGTCGCGCGCCATCACCTCGAATTCCTCGATGTGGATGGAGGTGAACACGTCGTCGCGCACGATACGCTCCGAAAGCAGGATCGAATCCTCGAAGTTGTAGCCGTTCCAGGGCATGAACGCGACGCACACGTTGCGGCCGAGCGCCAGATCGCCAAGGTCCGTGGACGGACCATCGGCGATGATGTCGCCCTTGGAAATGATGTCGCCGACACGCACCAGCGGACGCTGGTTGATGCAGGTGTTCTGGTTCGAACGCTGGAACTTCATCAGCTGGTAGATGTCGACGCCCGACTTGGACGGGTCGAGATCTTCCGTGGCGCGGATGACGATACGCGTGGCGTCGACCTGGTCGACGACGCCGGTGCGGCGCGCGGCGATCGCGGCGCCGGAATCGCGTGCCACGACGGACTCCATGCCCGTGCCCACGAACGGTGCCTCGGCGCGCACCAGCGGCACGGCCTGACGCATCATGTTCGAGCCCATCAGCGCGCGGTTGGCGTCGTCATTCTCGAGGAACGGAATGAGCGAGGCGGCAACCGACACGAGCTGCTTCGGCGACACGTCCATGAACTCCACCCGCTCGGGCGGCAGCAGCATGTTCTCGCCTGCATGGCGGCAGGTGATCAGGTCGGAGACGAAGCGGCCGTCGTCGTCGATCTCGGCATTGGCCTGGGCGATGTGGTACTTCGCCTCTTCCATCGCCGACAGATAGACGGTCTCGGCCGTCACCTGGCCTTCCTTCACCTTGCGGTACGGGCTTTCGATGAAGCCGTACTTGTTGATGCGGGCAAAGGTCGCGAGCGAGTTGATCAGACCGATATTCGGGCCTTCCGGCGTCTCGATCGGGCAGATGCGGCCGTAATGCGTCGGATGCACGTCGCGCACCTCGAAGCCGGCGCGCTCGCGCGTCAGGCCGCCGGGCCCGAGCGCCGACAGGCGGCGCTTGTGGGTGACTTCCGACAGCGGGTTGGTCTGGTCCATGAACTGCGACAGCTGCGAGGAACCGAAGAACTCGCGCACGGCGGCGGCCGCCGGCTTGGCGTTGATCAGGTCCTGCGGCATCACCGTGTCGATCTCGACCGACGACATGCGCTCCTTGATGGCGCGCTCCATGCGCAGCAGGCCGACCCGGTACTGGTTCTCCATGAGCTCGCCGACCGAACGCACCCGGCGATTGCCGAGATTGTCGATGTCGTCGATCTCGCCGCGACCGTCGCGCAGCTCGAGAAGCTCGCGGATCACCGCCAGGATGTCGTCCTTGCGCAGCGTGCGCACGGTGTCCTCGGCCGTCAGGTCGAGGCGCATGTTCATCTTGACGCGGCCGACGGCCGACAGGTCGTAGCGCTCGCTGTCGAAGAACAGCGAGGAGAACATCGCCTCGCCGGTCTCCACCGTGGGCGGCTCGCCCGGACGCATGACGCGATAGATGTCGAACAGCGCGTCCTCGCGCGTCTCGTTCTTGTCGACCGCCAGCGTGTTGCGGATATAGGCGCCGGTCGTCACATGGTCGATGTCGAGAATGGTGATCTCGTGATAGCCATGGTCGATCAGGTCGCCGAGCACCTTCTCGGTGATCTCGTCGCCGGCTTCGGCATAGACCTCGCCCGAGGACGGATCGACCATGTCCTCGGCCAGGTACTGGCCGTACAGGTCCTCGTCCATCACCTTGAGCGCCTTGACGCCCTTGTCGGCGAGCTGGCGAACGGTGCGCGCGGTGATCTTGCGGCCGGCCTCGACCACGATCTCGCCGCTGTCGGCGTCGATCAGGTTGAAGGAGGCCTTGGTGCCCTTCAGACGGTCGCCGTCGAAGGCCACGCGCCACGAGCCGGGCTCGTCGCGGGTGTATTCGATGGTCTTGTAGAAGGTGTTGAGGATCTCCTCGCCGTCGAGGCCGAGGGCCTTGAGCAGCGAAGTGACCGGGATCTTGCGGCGGCGGTCGATGCGCGCATGCACGATGTCCTTCGCGTCGAACTCGATGTCGAGCCACGACCCGCGATAGGGAATGATGCGCGCGGCGAACAGCAGCTTGCCGGACGAGTGGGTCTTGCCCTTGTCGTGATCAAAGAAGACGCCCGGCGAGCGGTGCATCTGCGAGACGATAACGCGCTCGGTGCCGTTGACCACGAAGGTGCCGTTGTCCGTCATGAAGGGCATGTCGCCCATGTAGACGTCCTGCTCCTTGATGTCCTTGACGGACTTGGCGCCGGTGTCCTCGTCGACATCGAACACGATCAGGCGCAGCGTCACCTTGAGCGGCGCGGCGAAGGTCATGCCGCGCTGACGGCACTCCTCGACGTCGTATTTCGGCGCCTCGAACTCGTAGGACACGAATTCCAGCAATGCGGTGCCCGCAAAGTCGGAGATCGGGAAGACGGAGCGGAAGACCGCTTCCAGGCCTTCGTCGCCACGCCCGGCCTCAGGCTTTTCAACCTGAAGGAACTGGTCGTAGGACGCCTTCTGGACCTCGATGAGATTGGGCATCGCGGCGACTTCGCGGATCGATCCGTAGACCTTACGGACCCGCTTGCGACCGTTGAACGTGTGCGCCATTGTCGCTCCTCGTTTCGATCTGGTACGGCTCTCCGAAAAGCCGATCCCGGCTCAACCGCGCGCATGCCTGGCATGCCTACGGCCCTTCGGAGAACCGTCCCTTCTTAGGGACTGATACCCCGGTCAGGATTTCCCGCCGGGACCGGCCGGGTACAGGACCCGATTACTTCAGCTCAACCTTGGCACCGGCCTCTTCGAGCTTCTTCTTCAGCTCAGCGGCTTCGTCCTTGTTGACGCCTTCCTTGACCGGCTTGGGAGCGCCCTCGACCAGGTCCTTGGCTTCCTTCAGGCCAAGACCCGTGATCGCACGGACTTCCTTGATGACGTTGATCTTCTTGTCACCGGCGTCGGTGAGGATCACGTCAAACTCGGTCTTCTCTTCCTCTGCCGGAGCAGCGGCAGCGCCACCGGCGGCAGCGGCGACGGCGACCGGAGCAGCGGCGGAAACGCCCCACTTCTCCTCAAGCAGCTTCGAAAGCTCCGCAGCTTCCATGACGGTGAGCGCGGACAGTTCCTCAACGATCTTCTCGAGATCAGCCATTTGCGTAAGTCCCTATAGTTCGAACCGTATTCGGTCTCGACAGTGTGAATGCAATCCGCCTTATGCGGCTTCGTCCTTCTTGGCGTACGCGCCGAAGACGCGGGCGAGCTGCCCGGCCGGTGCGTTGACGACCTGTGCGATGCGCGACGCGGGCGTCTGGATCATGCCCAGCAGCTTTGCGCGCAGCTCGTCGAGCGACGGCATCTCGGCAAGTGCCTTGACCCCGTCCGCGTCCAGGTTCGTCGAGCCCAGTGCGCCGCCGAGAACCACGAGCTTGCTCTGGTTCTTGGCGAACGCCATCGTGGCCTTGGCGGCGGCAATCGGGTCCTGCGAATACGCAAGGACCGTCGGACCGCTGAAAAGGCCGGCGATGTGTTCGAGCTCAGTGCCTTGAAGGGCAAGCTTTACAAGACGGTTCTTGGCGACTTTGACCGATCCGCCGGCTGCACGGACCTGCGACCGGAAGGCCGTCATCTCCGCAACCGAAAGGCCGGCGTAGTGCGCAACGACGACAACGCCGGTGTTATTCAACACCTCGTTGAACGACGCGACGAACTCTCGCTTCTCCGTTCTTTCCACTTGCCTACTCCATCTGGCGGCTTGCGCCGCCGGTTTGTCTTTGCCGCCCGTCGACGGTGCCTTTCGGAACCTTCGGCGGACAACACCGAGGATCCTGCCCCCTCGCGAGCCTTACGGCGCGGCAAGGACAAACGGTTCGAACCGGCGGCAGCGCCGCGAATTCGGTTCGCACCCGTCTATGCAGGCCCGCTGTGGGCTTAAGCGATCCCCCGTGGCCTTGGCCGCGTGGAACACACCTGCAGTCTCGGACAGGACACCTGCCGTTTCCGGCAGGCGATCCGCCCGGCTTGCACCGGACGGAATTCTTCAAATCCGGCGCGCGAACGCGCCGGAGAAAATCAGGCCGTCACCGTCGACGGGTCGACCTTCAGGCCCGGACCCATGGTCGAGCTGAGGGCGACGCGCTTCAGGTAGGTGCCCTTGGCGCCCGTCGGGCGGGCCTTGACCACGGCATCGACGATCGCCTTGATGTTCTCGCTCAGCTTGTCGGCCTCGAAGGAGGCCTTGCCGACGCCGGCATGCACGATGCCGGCCTTCTCGACGCGGAACTGCACGGCGCCGCCCTTGGCGTCACGCACGGCCGAAGCCACGTCCGGGGTCACCGTGCCGACCTTCGGGTTCGGCATCAGGCCGCGCGGGCCGAGCACCTTGCCGAGACGGCCGACGAGCGGCATCATGTCCGGCGTGGCGATGCAGCGATCGAAATCGATCTTGCCCGACTGAACCTCGTTCACCAGCTCCTCGGCGCCGACGATGTCGGCACCTGCGGCCGTCGCCTCGTCGGCCTTGTCGCCGCGTGCGAACACCGCGACGCGAACCGACTTGCCCGTGCCGTTCGGCAGCACGCACACGCCGCGGACCATCTGGTCGGCGTGACGCGGGTCGACGCCCAGATTGATGGCGATCTCGACGGACTCGTCGAACTTCGACGTGGCCCGCTCCTTGACCAGGGCGAGCGCCTCGTCAAGTGCGTAGAGCTTGTTGCGGTCGACGCCCTCGCGGGCAGCCTTGATGCGCTTTCCAACCTTCGCCATCGTCTTACTCCGTGACCTCGAGACCCATGGACCGCGCCGAGCCCTCGACCATCAGCATCGCTGCGTCGATGTCGTTCGCGTTCAGGTCCTTCATCTTCGCTTCCGCAATCTCACGGACCTGGTCACGGCTGACCTTGCCGACGAAACCGCCCTTGCCCGGGGTCTTGGAGCCGGACTTCAGGCCCGACGCCTTCTTCAGGAAGAAGCTGACCGGCGCCGTCTTCACTTCGAAGGTGAAGGAGCGGTCGGAGTAATAGGTGATGACGGTCGGGCACGGAGTTCCCTTTTCCACATCCTGGGTCTGCGCGTTGAACGCCTTGCAGAACTCCATGATGTTCAGACCGCGCTGACCAAGCGCGGGACCGATCGGCGGCGACGGAGTCGCCGAGGCGGCCGGCACCTGCAGCTTGATGTAACCTTCGATTTTCTTCGCCATTCGTATCTCCAACTGGCGCTGCCGGCGAACCGGCGTTCTCAGATCAGGTGGTCCGGCCTTGCGCGTCCGGCGAAGGAACCGCGCTCGACCTCCCACCAGGGAGCGGGACTTGCGTCCCGTCTAACCCCGCGCTTCGGCCCCGAAAGACCTACCAGACACGGGAAAGCGGTCCGACCGGCGACACAGCACGCCCGAACCGCAAAACCGCTTAAAGCTTCTCGACTTGACCGTATTCCAGCTCCACCGGGGTCGCCCGGCCGAAGATCGACACCGCCACCTTGAGCCGCGCCCGCTCGTCGTCGACTTCCTCGACGAGACCGGAGAAGGACGCGAACGGACCGTCCGCCACCCTGACCTGCTCGCCGATCTCGAAGCTGATCGACGGCTTCGGACGCTCGACGCCTTCCTGCACCTGATGCAGGATCCGCATGGCCTCGGCCTCGGAAATCGGCATCGGCTTCTGGTCGGCGCCAAGGAACCCGGTGACCTTCGGCGTGTTCTTGATCAGATGGAACGCCTCGTTGGTCATCTCCATCTTGACCAGCACGTAACCGGGGAAGAACTTGCGCTCCGCGTCGACCTTGCGACCGCGCCGCACCTCGACGACCTTCTCGGTCGGAACGAGGATTTCCTCGAACAGATCCTCAAGACCCTGCTGCAGCGCCTTTTCCCGAATCGCGTCCGCCACCTTCTTCTCGAAATTCGAGTAGGCGTGGACGATATACCAACGCTTGGCCATAATCCCTCAAGCCGATTGTGAGCCGGATCCCGCTTAGCCGCCGAGACCCAGAAGCAAGCCGATGCCCTGGCCCATCAGCCAGTCGGCAAGCAAAAAGAAGATGGCGGCGAGGAATACCATGATGAACACCATGACGGTCGTCACCGCGGTTTCCCGGCGCGTGGGCCACGTCACTTTGGACGTTTCCGAACGCACCTCCTGGATGAACGTGAAAGGATTCGATTTCGCCATTCAACTGCCGGTCTTGTCACGACACACAGGCGCGCGGAATCATCCACGCGCCTTGGTCGAAAGCCCTAATTAAGGCCTAACGGCCCGTCGATCAAGAGCAAAGGTGGCAGGGGCGGAGGGACTCGAACCCCCGGCCCTCGGTTTTGGAGACCGATGCTCTACCAGCTGAGCTACACCCCTAGACCTTTCGCAGTCTCACTTAGATAACTTTGCCGGTGGCTTCAAGCGCGAAATGTGAATGCCCGCAAATTATTCACATATCTCGCGAATTTCCGGCGCGGCGGGCCATGCCACCGAACCTTTCGGTGCCCGCGGCGGGCAAAAGCCGCGCCTCGTCCCGGTCGCAGGCCTTCTGTCCCCGCCCCCGCCGCACCGCCGCCGCGCATTCGGGCACGCTTTTGTCCCCTCCCCGGCGGGGGAAGCCGCGCAACGAGAAAGGGGCGCGGTCCTTGCGGTCCGCGCCCCTTGAAACGTCTTGGCGGGTCAGGCGGGCTCGTGTCCCGCCTGTTCTCCGCAATTACTTGATGATCGAAGCGACGACGCCGGCGCCAACGGTACGCCCGCCTTCACGGATGGCGAAGCGCA
>NZ_JASHIK010000041.1 GCF_030733745.1 Stappia sp. MMSF_3263
CTCCGGCCCGGTCTTTTGTTGGGTCAACTTGCTGCGTTCGCGCCCGGTCGGGGACCAGCCGCTGATCAGGCCTTGCTGCCGGCGCTCTGATCGAAAAACAGCGCCTGACTGATCAGGGCTTTCACCATGTCGGGATTGAACGGTTTCGTGATCAGGAACGCCGGTTCCGGACGTTCGCCGGTCAGAAGCCGTTCGGGGAAGGCGGTGATGAAGATCACCGGTATGTCGTCGTTCTTGAGAATCTCGTTGACGGCGTCGATCCCGGAACTTCCGTCGGCCAGCTGAATGTCGGCGAGAACCAGCTTTGGCTGAGTCTTGCCGAAGAGGTCGACAGCCTCCGTGCGGGTACGGGCGATGCCTGCCACCTGATGACCCAGTTCCTTGACGATATGCTCGATATCCATCGCGATCAGCGGTTCGTCCTCGATGATGAGGATGTCGGTGGCGATTTGGTTGGAGATGCTGCGCGAGGCTTCGCGGAGAAGCTCGTCGATCTCGTCCGTCGAAACATCCAGGATCTCGGCCGCTTCTTCGCTTGCAAACCCTTCGACAGAGGTGAGCAGGAACGCCTGACGCGCTTGCGAGGGCAGCATGGCCAGGTTCGCGCTGGCGCGCTTTTCCCAGGCGAAGGGGGAGGGGATATCGCTTATCTCGACCCGGGTGGAGCCGTAGACCGAGGCAAGGACCTTGTAGATCGAAACGCGGTCGTTCCCTGTTTCGGGAAAGCTCGAGACATCCGCTATCAGGGCTTCCAGAGCTGCCGCGACATAGGCATCGCCGGACTTCTGTGACCCTGTGACCGCCCTTGCGTATCGCCGCAAATACGGGAGATGAGACGCAATGCGGGTGGAAAGTGACATGTGTGTCTCCCTGTTCACCTTTGGCGGTATTCAACAACAAGGCAACGCCCGGGAGAACCGAAAGTTCCCTCGGTGGGTGATTTTTTGAGTTAAGCCCTGTAACCTGGAATAGGCAAACGAACCGGGCACGCTATCGATGAACGGATTCAAGAAAACCGCGGCAGGGAGCACGCCGCATCCAGGCAAGCACTCAACGGTCAGCCATGAGCAGATCACGGAGAAGCTGCGCGAATTCTACGATTCCGTCCAGGACGAGGGCATTCCCGACAGGTTCCTGGAGCTTCTGGAGCGACTTGACGAGGCGGAGAAAAAAGTCTCCGGATCCGACGGGAAATGAGTGAAGCTCCCTCGTCTCCGGATCCGGAGTTCAAGCGTGCCCTGCTTGCGCAATTGCCGGCCTTGCGCGCCTTTGCGGTCTCTCTTTGCGGCAGAAGCGACCTTGCCGATGATCTCGTTCAGGATGCGATCCTGCGGGCATGGGCCAACCAGCACACATTCACGCTCGGCACGAACATGAAGGCCTGGCTGTTCCGCATCCTGCGAAACGGATTTTACAGCCGGGCCCGGAAGGCCGGGCGGGAAATTTCGGACAGGGACGGGCAACTGACCGAAAGGCTTGCGGTCGGTCCCGGACAATATGCTTCGCTTGCCTTTCAGGATTTCCGCCGTGCGCTGGAGGCGTTGCCGAGCGACCAACGCGAGGCGGTCGTTCTCGTCGGCGCGTCCGGTTTTTCCTATGAGGAGGCTGCCGATATCTGTGACTGTGCTGTCGGGACGGTAAAGAGCCGGGTCAACCGGGCTCGTGCCCGACTGCGTGAACTGCTGACACTTGCTGAAGGCGATATGCCGGCGCCGGACATGCCTACGCCCGCGGCCTGAGGAGCGGCGACCTCAGTCGTGGTCGCGATTCCTGGCCGCGAGGAGCAAAGCCAGACCGCCGGCAACGGCCAGGCCGAGCCCGGCCCGTGAGCGCGTCAGCGAGGGCAGCACGGAAAGCGCGAGCGTGGCAAGCAGCGCTTGACTGCCCTCACGTTTCCGCTCTCGCCGCCGTTCCAGCGAGTTGACGAGAGACAGCGCCGCCACCAGCAGCGCGGCGATCGCCAGCTGCGCCGCGGCAATGGCAAGCGCCGCGTTGACGGCGCCCAGCAGCGTGGAGAGGTAAAGTCCCACGGCGGCAAGCACGGCAGCGTATGTCCCCAGCAGCAAGACGCCAGCCAGCAGACAAATCAGGGCCGACCGGCGCCCCCTGCGCAGAACCGCGCCGAAATCCGTGCCAAGGGCCGAGGCCAGAAGTGGCACAAGGCGCAGCATCGGTCAGCGCCGCGCAAGAAGAGCAATGAGAAAGCCGATGCCGGCGGCGATGCCGAGCGACTGCAGTGGTTTCTCGCGAACCTGCGTCGTCAGCGAACGCTCCAGCTTGTTGAGCTCCTCGGTCAGGCTGTCGAGCGTCTGCTGGGAGGCATTCGCGATGTTCTTGCCTGCCTTGTTCGCCCGGTCCTTGTACTCGCCGGTCTTGTCGGTGCCATAGCGCGTGATCGACTCCGCAAGGGCCGAAATGTCGCCGCGAAGGCGTTCGATGTTCTGCTCGATCGTCGCCGCGTGCTCTTCCGAGCGCGCATTGGAACCGGAAGTCGTGTTGCGGGTAGCGGCAGCGGTGCTGGCCATCTTGAACCTCCTTGATTGGGTAAGGGAACAACGCGCCATGCGCGGAATCGTTCCAGGAAACTTTCGGGTCCGTCGTGTCAGGACCGGAACAAGCGAAAACGCCGGCCGAGCGGCCGGCGTCTTCGTCGAGGAGCGGGATGTTACTGGGCGATGTTTGCATCCGGCTCGGCCTCGGCGGCCTTGCCCGAATATTCCGGCAGCGCCTCGAGCTGCTCCTGCGTGTAGTCGGTATAGATATGCAGGGCGTCGTTCTCGTCCTTCTTGATCTCCAGCGTGGTCACGTCGATTGCGACCGGCTTGGCGCCGATTCCAAGGAACCCGCCCACGTCGAGAATGAAGGCCTCGACCATGCCGTCCCTGGACACGATCACATCATTGACCTCACCGAGGTTCTCGTCCTGAGCACCGTAGACCGGCGTACCGATCAGCTCGTCGGCGCTGGCGACCGATGCCTCGGCCAGGATATCCCGGTCCCTGGTGTCGGACTGCATTGCGGTATCGTCCGACTGCATCGCGGGATCCTGCGCATCGGCGGACTTGTCCAGCGGAACCGCGGGAGCGGTCGGAGCAGCTCCCGTTGCCTCACCCGAGGCGGTAGGCTGCTCGGTTCCGGACGACGACGAGGTCATCCGGTTGTCGGCCATCACGCTCCTGTCGCGAGAAATCTCGGCCGTGTTCTCCGGCATGAGGACCGTGCGATCGAAGGCGGGAGCGGTTTCCAGCTCTTCCTGGGTGGCACTGATCGTCAACCAGCGCTCACCGTCCCGCTCGACCCAGCTGATACGCTCGAAGTCGATTGCAACGTCCTTCTCCCCGATGCCGAGGAAGCCACCGACGCCAACGACAACGGCCTCGGCGTCGCCGGTCTGCGACAGGACGACGTCGTTGACCTCGCCAATCGCCTCGGCTTCTCCGCTGGCCCCGTTGTACAGGGATTTGCCGATAAGCGAGGTCGCCAGGATCTGGGACTGCGAGGCGGCGAAGTAGCCGTTTTCGCTCTGCATCGGTTGCGTGTCGGACTGGATGGAGAACACGGCGTCACCCGAGCCCGCCTCGGCCCGGCCGTCCGTCTTCATTGTGTCGCTCGCCAGTGCGCCGGTGGTCAGGGCGGCGGCGAGGGCGGTGGTCGTCAGAAGTGTGCGGATCATGTCATGATCTCCCGATGTGTATTCGTCATTCATCAATGCATCCGCGCAGTACATGTGTTCGTATGCGCAGTTCATGCTGTTGATGTCAGGTCAACCACCTGGCGCTGGAAAAGTTCCGGGATTTTTTCAATTGTTCATGGACAGCCTGCATGAGCGCTCCGCCGAGGTGGCGCTCGCGGTTTATTTGATAGGCCGGATCCGGGGAAAGGGCCGGGGCCCCGGTCGTCGGCGTGGGCCTTGCGACAGTGGGAGCAGGCGAAGCATGCCGCATGTCGAAGGTGTTCCGGCCGGGCAGAGTATGTCTGCATGGCCATGCGGGCGTCGATGCCCCCTGTCCGGGACGGCTTGCCGAGGATCGCGGGACTTGAATTTGGTCAGGCAATTTTCAATCGAACCAAATTGAGCTTGAGACGTTCTTCAATGGACAGCGCATGGCGTTCCGCATGCCTGCAATATCGATCTTGCGAATAAATCAGAGTGACTGCGAGTTGAAGCAAGTTTCTCTGATTTTGTACGAAATTCGCCGAAAGATCCTGAATTGACGATAAGGAGAAAACGATGTTTGCCTGGGCTCTGACGTTTCTGGTCATCGCGTTGATCGCGGCGTTTCTTGGTTTCGGCGGCGTGGCCGGCACCGCAATCGGGATCGCCAAGCTGATTTTCGTGGTCGCGCTGGTGCTTTTCGTCGTTTCGGTGATTTACGGCCTGATCAGCGGCCGTCGCCCGCCGACGGTCTGACAGCCAAACCTGTCTCTTCAAGACAATGCGCCGCGGTCGACCCCATCGCCCGCGGTGCTTTTTTTGACCGGCTCGAACGCAAGCGCGCCGAGCCGGTCAGATCGACGGGCTCCCGACCTGATCGCGCGTCTCCGGCTGCCGGGTCGCCGGTATCTCCAGTCGTGTCGTGTTGCCTTCCAGCGTGCAGGATGCGGAGAGTTGACGAAGATAGGCACGAACAAGGCGTGCTCGTAGCGGCGCCTCTCCCTCCACGTCGTCAAGCACTTCCTCGATTCCGCTCGCCCCCGAAATCAGGAGGGAGATTGTCTCCCCTCCCTCTATCTCGATATCGAGCCTCTCACCGTTTTGCAGGCTGTCGAAACGCTGCGGCAGCAGTTCGGCAAGGATGAATGCCAACGGGATTGCCCGGTCGAGGTCGATGGACGAGTTGCTTGTCTCACTGAAAAGAATTTGGACTTTGCCTTGTGAGACCATCGCAGGTCCCCTCAGCGATTCCACCACGTCCCGAACCAGGGCCTCTATGGCGACGTCCGTCCCATCGTTCGAGGCATAGGAGATCCTGTACGCGGCAGAGATGGACAGAACCCGCTCCAGGGCGACGCGCAGGACGGCTTTCTCGTTGTCCTGCGTTGCGTCGCGCCGCTGCATCGCCACGAGGCTGGTGATCATCTGCAAGGTGTTCTTGATCCGGTGGTGCAGTTCGCGGCTGAGCCGCTGCTGTTCGCCGAGAGCTTCCTCCAGGTCGCGTGCCCGATGGTCGATACGGTCGGCCATCATGTCGAACGTTATTCCAAGCAGGCTTATCTCGGGTGGAGCGGCGACCAGTTCGCCGACGCGTGCCTTGGTGTCGCCGGCCCCGTATCTGCGGAAGGTCGCGTAGATGTGGTTGAGATAGCGCAAAAGGAACCGCTGGATGCCGTAGCGCAGCACGACGAACACGATAGCGAGAAGCAGGAGGGGAGGCACGAGGGCACTGGTGATGCTGAGCCAGGGCTCAAGCAGTGTCGCCGTCGGTTGGCTGGCGGTGACGACGCGGTATTGCGTGCCGGGCAGAGCGGCGGAGCCGATATACCATCCGTTGTCGGTCTCCGTGAACGATCCGGCTGGCCAGTTCACCCGCGTGAGACTGCCGACAGCATCCAGAAAGGCTCGCTGATAGTTGGTGTCATAAGTGTGAGAGGCGAGGACGGTGCCAGCTTCGTCAACAAGGGCAAACCCGATATTGCTGGAGATGGTGGCCGCGATCGGCGCCGTGAGAAGCGTCTGTGGGCGCAGGCCGATCCCTATGCGCAGGCCGGTTGCTTCATTGACGCGGGAGACAGCGATCGCGGTACTGGCAGGCGCGTGCGCCGCGCCTGTCGGGAGCGGCGTGATTTTGCCCTCGCTCAGGACAACCTTGCACAGCCGTTCCCCACTGCGGGCAATGTCCAGTTCGACCGCCTCGATCAGTTCCTCGCGCATGGAGGCGAACAGATCTTCACAATCTCCCAGGCTGGCGGAGGGAATGGCGGCAAGTGCGCCTGCATACCCTTCCGCGCGTGCCATCACCTTGGCGCTCGACTGGCCGATCAGGCGCGCATAGTCGATGAAGCGGGCGTGTTCTTCGTCCGCGCGGCGCAGATGGTCCGAATAGGACAACAGGAAGGCAAGGGCGGCGAGTGGCACCAGTGCCGCCGCGATATGGCCGAACAGTCGGCGATCAAGCCTTGTGCTTGTCGGGGGCAATCTATTCCATGGCACTGAGCTTTACCGTTGACACCGAGGACATCGAAACCGCTGCCTGGAGGGACTGGTCGGGCCCGTACTCCCCGGCAGACACCACACTGAGAATTTCGGCCAGCCTGTTGCGGGCCCGGTTGACGCGACTTTTTACCGTTCCGACCGCGCAACCGCAGATTTCGGCCGCCTCCTCATAGGAGAAGCCGGATGCTCCGACCAGGACAAGCGCTTCACGCTGGTCTTCGGGCAACTGCGCGAGCGCGTCGCGGAAATCCTCGAAGTCGAGATGAGCGGTCTGGCCCGGATGTTCGGCCAAGGTGTCGGAATACCGGCCGTCCGGGTCCGGCACCTCGCGTTTGGTCTTGCGGCAGCTGGAATAGAACGCGTTGCGCAGAATGACGAAGAGCCAGGCTCTCATGTTGGTGCCGGTCTTGAATCTGCCGATGTTCGCCCACGCCTTCATCAACGCTTCCTGGACGAGGTCATCCGCCCGGTCACGGGTGCCCGTGAGGGAGGTGGCAAAGGCGCGCAGGCTCGGGATGCAGGCCAGCATTTCCTCGCGGGTTTCGACAGGTACGTTCGCCATTAGCGTTTCTCCTGTTCGCGCGGGGAAGCGCTTTGTTCGGCGAGTTGTCTCAACAGGTTCTCGAAGCGGTCAGGCACGGGCTGCGTCAGGATATCCTCATAATAGGCCTTCAAGCGGGTGCCGATGCGCGCGCGAATGTCCCCGTCGGCGCCCGACCGCACTTCTTCTTGCAGGATTTTATGGCTCGGAGTTGCCATGTCAGACATTTCCTTTTCAAGAACAGGCAGGGCCGCGACGAGACAGGTCTTCCCCAAGTGGCTCGCCCGGCTGTCCCGTGTTGCCGGGGTCGGGCACTTCAGGAGCCGGGGGCGGGCAAACCTGAGCCGGCGCCGCTGCCGCAAGGACGGAACGTTCAAGGCAAACGCACCGCGATCGCCTTGGTTCCATCGGCTGGTGATTTTTGTGACGGCCGGGCTGTCGGCGTTATGCGCGTGCCGGCCTTGCTGGTCCCGCGACCAACCAGAGCAGGAAGCCGATGACCGGCAGGAGCAGGATGAGAACCACCCAGATGACCTTGCTGCCGGTGGATGATCCCGATCCGACCGTCTTGACGATGGCGTAAACGTCGAGAACCAGAATGATAAGGCCCAGCAGACCTCCGACCTCGATGCCCATGATCTCGCTCCTCAGGTTTGTGTGCCGCAAGCACGGCCTTCACAAACAGAACGCGACAAGGTTTGTTTGGTTCCACTGGAGGTCCGGCGGAGCGGCATTGGCCAGACAGCCGTGCATCCGCCTGCGGCGGGCACTGCGCCCGCCGCCTGCAGATTCTGCCTAGAACTCGCGCACCAGATGGCCCTCGCCGACGGGGTACATCCGCGAGGCCGGACGCACCCAGTCAAGCGCCCGGACGGGGCTCTTCAACTCGTCGGTGAGAAGGGCGCCGCGCTTGCGTTTCTCGGCCGGGTTGGGGATGGGCACGGCCTCGATCAGCTTCTTCGTGTAAGGATGTTGGGGATTGCGCAAGATCGCGTCCCTCGGGCCGATCTCGACAATCTCGCCGAGCAGCATGACGGCAATGCGATGGCTGACCCGCTCGACCACGGCGATGTCGTGACTGATGAACAGATAGGCGAGCCCCAGTTCCCGCTGCAGGTCGAGCATCAGGTTGATGACCTGCGCCTTGATCGAGGCGTCGAGCGCGGATACGGACTCGTCCGCAACGATCACCTTGGGTTCGAGCGCCAGACTGCGGGCGATGCAGATGCGCTGTCTCTGGCCGCCGGAGAACTCGTGTGGAAACCGCAGCGCGTGCTCCGCCTCCAGCCCGACAAGGTTGAGCAGTTCGCTTACCCGGTCCGGGATCGCCTCGTCGTCCATCAGCCTGTGCACCCGGATCGGTTCGGCGATGGCCGAGCCCACCGCCTGGCGCGGATTGAGCGAGCCGTACGGGTCCTGGAATATCATCTGCAGACGCCTTCGGGCGACCCTGAGTTCCGCGTGGCCGGCCGCCATCAGGTCCTTGCCCTCGAACAGGATTTCCGCGCCGGCCGGCTGCACCAGACGCAGGATCGAGCGGCCTGTTGTCGACTTGCCGCAGCCCGATTCCCCGACAAGAGCCAGTGTCTCGCCTGCCGCGAGCGTCAACGACACGTCCTCGACGGCGTGTACATTGCCCACGGGCCTGTTGAGGAGGCCGCCGCGGATGGTGAAGCGCGTGGTGAGGTTTCTCACCTCGAGAAGCGTCTTGCCACGGGTGTCGGGTTCGTTTTGCGGCTCCGGACCGGCTCCGTCCGCGTCCAGCTTGGGAAACCGGCGCGGGGTCTTGGTGTCGCCGAGCCCGCCGAGCTTCGGCACGGCGCCCAGCAGCATCTTCGTATAGGCATGTCTCGGGGCGGCGAAGAGATCATTGACTGCGGCGTCCTCCACCTTGTCTCCGCGCAACATGACGACCACCCGGTCGGAGATTTCCGCGACCACGCCCATGTCGTGGGTGATGAACATCACCGCCATCCCGATCTCTTTCTGGAGCTCGCGGACGAGTTCAAGGATCTGCGCCTGAATGGTGACGTCGAGAGCCGTCGTCGGCTCGTCGGCGATCAGCAGCTTCGGCTGGCAGGCAAGTGCCATCGAGATCATGGCGCGCTGGCGCATACCGCCTGAGAAGCTGTGCGGGTACTCGCCAAGCCGCCGCTTGGCATCGGGAATGCGTACCAGGTCGAAAAGCCGCAAGACCTCCGCCTCGGCGGCGGCCGCGTCCATGCCCCGGTGTCGTCGCAGCACCTCGGCGATCTGGAAACCGATCTTGAGCACCGGATTGAGGCTGGTCATCGGTTCCTGGAAGATCATGCCGATGTCGCCGCCACGCACGTCCCGCATCGCCTCTTCATCGAGGCCGAGAAGGTCGGTGCCCGCGAGCCGCACCGATCCCTCGATCCTGCTGCTGCCGGGTTGGAGCAGCCGCATGATCGACAGCGCGGTGACGGATTTGCCCGAGCCGCTCTCGCCGACGATGGCGACCGTCTCGCCCTTGTCGATGGTGAAGTCGAGATCGCGGACGACCGGCTGCCATTTTTTGTCGACGCGGAACGACGTGGTCAGGCCGTCGACCGTGAGGATGGGTTCGGTCATTCTTCCCCCTTCAGGCGCGGGTCGACCGCGTCTCGCAGGCCGTCGCCCAGCAGGTTGAGCGAAAACACGACGATCAGGATTGCCAGCGACGGGAACAGCGCCAGCCAGAAGCTGTCCAGGATGTTCTCGAAGCCTTCGCGGATCATTCCGCCCCAGGTTGCCGTTGGCGGGTTGACGCCAAGGCCGATGAAGGCGAGCGAGGCCTCGACGCGGATGGCGGTGGCCAGCCACAGCGATCCCATCACCAGCACTTCCGGTGCGATATTGGGCAGGATGTGGCGAAACATCAGCCGGATATGCGAGTAGCCGAGCGCGTGTCCCGCCTCGATGAACTCCCGGTTCTTGATGGATATCGTCGGCGCGCGCGCGATCCGCGAGAAGGGCGGGATCGCCGTGAGCGAGATGGCGATCACCAGATTGGTGATCGAAGGCCCCAGCATGGCGACGACGATGAGGCCGAGGATCAGCGAGGGGAACGCCAGCAGCACGTCCATCACCTGCATGATGAGGAGATCGGTTCGGCCGCCGAAGTATCCGGCGACCATGCCGATCAGCGTGCCGATGATCATCGCCGAACCGATGGCGAGCAGGCCGATCACCAGCGAGATGCGGGCACCCCACAGGATCCGTGACAGCGTGTCCCGGCCATAGTAGTCGGTGCCGAACCAGTGGGCCTCGGACGGCGGCTTCAGCCGGTAGAGGATGTTCTGGTCGAGTGGATCGTAGGGGGCGATCACCGGTGCGAGGATGGCCAGCAGCGCCACCACCACGAAGATGGCAAGGCCCACCCACGAGGTCTTGTTGGCGTTGAAGGCGTTGAACACGCCCCGGCCGACGGTCGCCAGGGCGAGGCGGTAATAGGTCATGCGTGACGGGCGCCTTGCCGTCACGGCGGTCTGGGGCGTCGTCATGCGTATTTGATCCTCGGGTCGATGAGGCCGTAGGTCAGGTCGGTGACCAGGTTTACGAGCACGACGATGAGCGTGTAGATCACCATCATTCCCTGCAGCATCGTGTAGTCGCGCTGGTTGAGCGCGCCGACGATGAGCTTTCCGAGGCCGGGACGGTTGAAGACGATTTCCGTAAGCACGGAATTGCCGATGAGAATGCCGAGATAGAGCCCCACCACGGTGACCACCGGGATGAGTGCGTTCCTCAGGCAGTGCCGCCAGACGATGACGGCGAAGGCGAGCCCCTTGGCCCGGGCTGTGCGAACGTAGTCCTGGTTCAGCACCTCCAGCATGGCCGACCGGGTCACGCGGGTGATGTAGGCGGCCATGATCAGGCCCAGGTTGATCGCGGGGAGCGCCAGGTCGCGCAGCCGGTCGCCGAGCCCGTCACCCTGCCCGGAACTGATCACCGGGAACCAGCGCAACTGGATCGCGAACAGCAGCAGGAGAAGCACGGCCGAAACGAAAGCGGGAAAGGAGAGGCCCAGCAGCGAGCCGATGCGGGCGAGATAGTCCGGCAGCTTGTTGCGCCGCACCGCCGACCATACGCCCGTCGGCAGGCCGACGGCGATGCCCAGGACGAGAGAGGCAAGCGTCAGCTCGATCGTTGCCGGCAGAACCTTGAGGATCTCCTCGATCACGGGCCGGCCGGACACCATGGAAACGCCCCAGTCACCGACGAGGACGCCGGCGAGAAACTCGACATATTGCTGGTAGAGCGGCACGTCGAGGCCGAGCCGGACGCGCAGGGCGGCAAGTGCCGATGCGCTCGCCTGGTCGCCGAGAATGGCCATGGCCGGGTCGCCGGGGAGCACCCGCACGATAAAGAACACGATGGTCAGCACGGCAAACAGCGTGATCGCCGCGAAGCCGAGCCGCTTGAGGATGAAAGCCGTCATGCAAAGGCACCTCCGTCGCTCGCGCCGGACTGGGCCGCGGAGGCGGCGGCCGGAGCAGCGGATGAGAGCAGCCCTCTTTGCCAGCCGGGACGGCTATCGCAGAGGACCGCGTCGTCACTTGCCGGGAGGCCGGTAAAGGGCCTCCCGGTGCGGAGTGGGTGTTATTCCGAGAACGACGCTGCCTCGGTCACCGGCGGGCTGAGGTTCAGCGACCCGTTGACCTCGACGCCGAGGTCGAGCGTGTCCTTCCAGGCCCACAGCTGCATGCTCTGTACGATCGGCACGGCGCAGACCTCTTCCATGATCTTGCGCTGGGCGGTGGCCCAGTACTCGATCTGCTTTTCGGCATTGCCCTCGGTCCGGGCCGCCTCGATCTCCGCATCGGCAACGGCGCAATGGGAGAAGTTGGTGATCGCCGTCGGAGTGCCGACAATCGCATCCGAGTGGAAAAACTGGCTGAGATACACGTCGGCGACCGGGAACCGGGCGGCCGCGTAATGCGTCACCTGGCTCATGTCCTTGCGGATCTGCTCGTGGAAGGTGGCGTGCTCGACGGTCTCGATCTCGAGATTGATATCGGCCTCGCGCAACAGCGCCTGCAGGGCCTCCATTGTCGACAGCATGCCCGGCAGGGTCGTGTGGATCGCCTTGATCGTCACTCCGTCCGGATGGCCAGCTTCCGTCAGAAGCGCCTTGGCCTTCTCGAGCGAGTACTCGTAGTTCGGCACGTCCGCGGTGAAGCCGAGATGGCCTTCCGGCACCGGGGAGATCGCGGCGAGGGTCACGTCCGGCCCCTTGAACTGGACCATCGCATCACGGTTGATCGCATGGGCGACGGCCTTGCGCACGCGCACGTCGTCGAGCGGCGGCATCGTCATGTTGAGATGGATGACGGACATTTCGCCCGGCTTCATCACCACCACCTTGGTACCCGGTACCTGCTTGATGCGCTCGACCCAGGTCTGCTCCTGCTTGCCGTAGATCATGTCGATCTCGCCGGACTGGAAGGCAAGATCACGCGAGGCATCGGAAGGGATGTAGCGGTAGTAGATTTCCTTGATCTTCGGCTCGCCGCGGAAATATTCCGGGTTGGCGACCAGTTTCACGAACTGCTGCGGCTGATACTCGGCGAACATGAAGGGGCCGGTGCCGATCGGGGTGCGCTGGTATTCCTCGCCAAGCGCCTCGACGGCGTCTTTGCAAACGATGTTGCCGCCGTGATACGGCACCAGGAGACCGAGCAGGCTGGGCACTTTTTCCTTCAGCTTGACGGTGACCTCCAGCGGCCCGCTGGCCTCGATGCTGTCGATCGCGCTGTAGTCCTTGGCGAAGGCGGAGATATCCGGATTCGAGGAGCGCTTTAGAGAGTACGCGACGTCCTCGGCATCGAGCTTGCCGTAGTCGCCGTGGCATTCCACGTCGTCACGCAGCGAGAACACCCAGGTCAGGCCGTCCTCGGAACTGGTCCAGCTCTTGGCGATGTCGGGCTCGATGAATTCCGGGCTGGCCTCGCCGGGCTTGATGCGCACAAGACCGTTGAACATCCAGTGCAGCAGCCCCTTGTCGGGTGTCGAGGTGGCCACATGCGGGTCCAGCTTGCCGGCATCGGCGCTGCCCATGCCGACATTCAGTGTCGTTCCGGCAGCAAAGGCGTTGCTTGCCGCCAATATGGCTGCGAGTGCAATTCCCGTCCTGATCTTCATGTTCTCATCCTCTGGTCGTGGTCTTGTTTTTTGTTGAAGCCCTCGTTCACGCTGCTCCTACAACGTGTCTTCCAGCCGGCAATTCACCAGCATTTCCGCCATGGCTGCCGTGTTCGGCAGGGCCAGCGCCAGGGCGGTTATCTCGGCAAAGTCCGCAGGGTCGATCATCTTCTCCCGGGAGACCTTGGTGACCCCGTCGGTCAGGTCGGTGGCGACGAAGCTCGGACAGACGGCGGTGGCGCGCACGCCGTGATCCCAACCGATGCGGCGGGTGCCGTGGGTCAGCGCCATGACCGCGTGTTTCGTCATATTGTAGGCAATATTCTCGTTGCGCACGCGCTTTCCCGAAAGCGAGGCGACATTGATGACGCGGCCGGAGCCCGACGCCTTCAGATGCGGCATGCAGATCCGTGTCATGAAAAGCGGACCCTTGACGTTGATCGCCCACAGCGCGTCCAGATCCGCCTCCTCGCCTTCCTCGATGGAGAACGTGTTGGAGGTGCCGGCATTGTTGACGAGGCCGTCCAGGCGGCCGAAGCGGGCAAGGGTCTTGTCCAGCCAGGACTGGTGCGTGCCGCGGTCGGCGGCGTCGTAGCGACAGGCAACAAATCGGTTCTGCGGTGCTTCCGCCAGCGCCTCCCGCAAGGACTGCGGATCGCGTGCCCCTGCGCTCACGCTGTAGCCCTTTTCCAGCAGCTTGCGCGCGATCGCGAGGCCGATCCCGCGGTTTGCTCCCGATACCATCACGACGCGACCTTTGGGACTGAGCAAGGCGGTCTCCTTCAACCGTGCAGGGTGAGCGGGGCGGGTGCGGCCGTGCCGCGTGCGAACCGATCGAAGCGAAAACTGTCGATCGGGTGGCCGGGGGGCTTGCCCAGCACGAGCCGGGCGGCGATCGGGCCGGTTACCGGGCCGATGCCGAAGCCGTGCCCTGAAAACCCCGCGGCGACGACGATATTGGCAAGGCCGGGGACGCGGCCGATCACCGGCAGGGCGTCCGGCGTCAGGTCGAGCGCACCGGCCCACACGCCGGCGAGTTCCAGCTCGGCAAAGCCGGGCAGCACGTTGGACACCTTGTCGATGGTCTCGCGCACACCGCGCATGCGTGGGCGAATGGTCGGCCGGTCGTCGGTCGTGACGATCTCGCCCGGCCAGTCTTCCGCCCCGCTGGTCACCCGCATGCGCCCCGAGATTTCCTGCCGGGCCGCCATGTCGGCGTTGGCGACGCCGAGGACCGGCGTGAGCAGCGGCGCGCAGGGTGCGCTGCGAAGCACGGTCACCATCGGTCTGCGGAGCGGGATTTCCTGGCCGAGCGGGCCGAGCAGGTCATTGACGAGGAAGCCGGCGGCGATGAGCACCGCGCCGGGGGAGAGAGTTCTGCGGTCGGTCACGACCCGCACGATGTTCTCGCCCTCCCTTTCCAGATGCAGCACTTTCTCGCCGAACGAGAGGCGCGCGCCCAGTGCTTCCGCGCGGCGGGCATAGGCCTCGACCGTTGCCACCGGGTCCGCATGCCCGTCGGTCGGGCAAAAGGAGGCGGCGAGCACCTTGTCGGATAGGGCCGGGGCGATTTCGTGCACTCCCCGCAGGTCGGGGAGGAAGTCGAGCGGCAGGCCGGCTGCGGTCTGGCTGGCAACCAGCGCGCGGAGGGTGTCGATCTCGCTCTCGTTGCGGGCAAGGCGCAGGTTGCCCGAGCGCCGGTATCCGGTTGTCGTTCCGAGCAATTCGTCGAGGCCGGCCCAGATCTCCACCGCGGCACGCGCCAGCGGCAGTTCCGCCGGATGCCGGCCCGACTGGCGCACACCTGCAAGCGTCCATCCGGATGCCATCGCCGCCGGACCGTAGCTATCGATAACCTCCACCCGCGCCCCGCTGCCGACCAGTTCGAGTGCCGCCGAGGTGCCGGTGATACCGGCGCCAATGACAAGCACGTCGGGGGTCGG
>NZ_JASHIK010000042.1 GCF_030733745.1 Stappia sp. MMSF_3263
TGGAAGCGCTTGTGTCGACGGATCGGCAGGCGACCGTCGCGACCCCATCGCCCCCGCTCTGGAAGCGAATGGGCCCCGGATCTCGCGATGCTCGTCCGGGGTGACGGCCTGAGGGGGCGCGGGGGTTGAGTGCCGACCGGACGTGGGGTGTGACGGCCTGAGGGTGTCGCGATAACGGAGAGCCCCCTCGGCTGCATGGCTCGGGCTCTTGCCCTCCCTCCCCGGCCGTCATCCCCGGCTTGAGGGCGGGGTGGCGGTTGAGTGCGACGATGAAGGAATGAGCACCGGCGGCCACCTCGTCCCGCATGCGGCGCAACGGAGACGCGAACCCGGGCGGCGACCTTGATCGCATGTGAGACACACCAACAAACCAATGATATTAATCGCTTAAATTTATCGTATTGACTGGAACGTAAACGTCATGCAGGCTTTTCCCCGGAGGAGCCATGCAGCCCTATTATACAATCACGCAGCTGACGCAGGAATTCGGCGTGACGACGCGCACGCTGCGCTTCTACGAGGCGGAAGGGTTTCTCAAGCCGCAGCGGCGCGGCCGCCAGCGGCTCTACCGGCCGGGCGACCGCACCCGGCTGAAGCTGATCCTGCGCGGCAAGCGGCTCGGCTTCTCGCTCGCCGAGATCCGCGACATCATCACCATGTATGACAAGGCACCGGGCGAAGCCGGCCAGCTGCAGCTGCTGCTGCAGCGCATCGAGGCCCGCCGCGCCGACCTGCTGGCCAAGCGCCACGACATCGACCTGACGCTGTCCGAGCTGGACGAGGTGGAGGCCGGCTGCCGCGCCCGCATGGCGCAGCTCGGGCCGCTGGCCGACCTCTTTGCTGAGGCCGATGCCGAAAGCGCGCCCCCACTCGAACGTTCCCCGCGCCCTGCGGGCAAAAAGAAGGCAACGAAAACATGAGCGGTTTCGAACCCCGCGACCCGGACTGGCGCGCCCGCGTCAAGGCAAGCTTCGCCCGCCAGGCCTTCATGGCAACGCTGGGGGCATCGATCGACCGGCTGGAGCCGGGCGCCGTCGACCTTGCCGCCGGCTTTGCCGACGGGCTGACCCAGCAGCACGGCTATTTCCATGCCGGCGTGACGACGACGCTGGCCGACACGGCCGCCGGCTACGCGGCGCTGTCGCTCTATCCGAAAGGCTTCGGTGTGCTGACCACCGAGTTCAAGATGAACCTGCTCAATCCGGGCCGGGGCGCGCGGCTGGTGGCGCGCGGACGGGTGATCAAGCCCGGCCGGACGCTGACCGTGACCGCCGCCGACGTCTACGGCCTGACGCCGGGCAAGGCCGACATCCACATCGCCACCGGGCTTTTCACCATGATCGCGCTGGAGGGGCTCGATGACTGACGCTGAAACGACAACCGGGACGGGCGCGGTCGCGATCCGCCCGCTCGTCGCCTCCGACCATGCGGCCTGGGCGCCGCTGTGGGCGGCCTATCTCGATTTCTACCGGCAGCAGCTCGCCGAAGGCGTCACCGAGACCGTCTTCGCGCGGATTTCCGGCGACGGCGCCCATGGCGGCCTCGTCGCCGAGCGGGCCGGACAGATGATCGGCTTCGTCCACTACATCGTCCACGAGACCACCTGGTCGCTCGAGCCGACCTGCTACCTGGAGGATCTCTATGTGGACGGCGCGGTGCGCGGCGGCGGCGCCGGACGGGCGCTGATCGAGGCGGTCTACGAGGTCGCGCGGGCGCGCGGCTGCCGCTCCGTCTACTGGCAGACCCATGACGACAATGCCCGCGCACGCGCCCTCTACGACAAGGTCGCGGTGCTCAGTCCCTTCGTGCGCTACGACCGTGTTCTGACGCAGAAATCCTGACCCAACCGCCCGGACGCAGCCCACCCGCATCCCGGCCGCGCCCTCCGAACCGGAGACAAGACCATGATCCGCAACGATTTCCCCTCCTTCAATTTCAACCTCGGCGACACCGCCGACATGCTGCGCGACAGCGTCCGCTCCTTCTCGCAGGACACGATCGCGCCGCTCGCCGACCGCATCGACCGGGAGGACTGGTTCCCGCGCGCCGAACTGTGGCCCGCGATGGGCGAACTCGGCCTGCACGGCATCACCGTGGAGGAGGAATGGGGCGGCACCGGCCTTGGCTATCTCGAGCACTGCATCGCCATGGAGGAGGTCAGCCGCGCCTCCGCCTCGATCGGGCTGTCCTACGGCGCCCATTCCAATCTCTGCGTCAACCAGCTGCGCCGCTGGGGCAATCAGGACCAGAAGACGCGCTATCTGGGCAAGCTGGTCAGCGGCGAGCATCTGGGCGCGCTCGCCATGTCGGAGCCGGGCGCCGGGTCCGACGTCGTCTCGATGAAGCTCAAGGCCGAGAAGACGGGCGATCGCTACATCCTCAACGGCACCAAGATGTGGATCACCAACGGCCCGGATGCCGACACGCTGATCGTCTATGCCAAGACCGATCCCTCGGCGGGCGCCAAGGGCATCACCGCCTTCCTCATCGAGAAGGGGTTCAAGGGCTTTTCCGTCGCCCAGAAGCTCGACAAGCTCGGCATGCGCGGCTCGGAAACGGGCGAACTCGTCTTCGACAATTGCGAGGTGCCGGAGGAAAACGTGCTGCACGAGACCGGCAAGGGCGTCAACGTGCTGATGTCCGGCCTCGACTACGAGCGCGCGGTGCTGGCTGCCGGCTGCATCGGCATCATGCAGGCGGCGATGGACGTGGTCATTCCCTATATCCATGAGCGCCGGCAGTTCGACCAGCCGATCGGCACCTTCCAGCTGGTGCAGGGCAAGGTCGCCGACATGTATGTCGCGATGAACGCCACCCGCGCCTATGTCTACGCCGTGGCGCAGGCCTGCGACCGGGGCGAGACGACGCGCGAGGACGCCGCCGGCGCCATCCTCTACGCAGCCGAGAACGCCACCAAGCTGGCGCTGGACGCGATCCAGCTGCTCGGCGGCAACGGCTATATCAACGAGTATCCGACCGGCCGGCTGTTGCGCGATGCCAAGCTCTACGAGATCGGCGCCGGCACCTCGGAAATCCGCCGCATGCTGATCGGCCGGGAGATCTTCAACAAGACGGCCTGACGCACTGTGTGGCCAGTCGGCAAGCGCGGATGAGCAAGAACGACAAGGCCGGGCCTGATCCCTGCGTCTGGTTGGTGCAAGGCCACGGCATATTGAACTCGCGTGGTTGGCGGTCCCGTGAAACACTCGAGAATGGCGGAAGAACGCCGGAGCCGATTCTGGAAGCGATGCGGCAGACCAAGGTCGGCTGGTTCCTGCCGCAGGACCGGTTTCCCACGGACAATTATCCGCTCCCGAACAGCCATCCGTCGGCGCACGAAGAACGCGTGCCGCAGATCTTTTCCAACGGCTTCATTTTCCTGGCGGGCGAAAGCGCCGAGGTGGTGCGGAGCTTCGACATGGGCAAGGGCGCGCTCTATCCGGTGCGCCTGTGGCATCCGGACGGCAAGACGCCCATGCCGGGCGCGTTCTTCTATCTCAGCCAGGGCAACAAGAAGGACGCCCTCCTGCTGGAGAAGAGCGTGAACCTGGATCAATTTGCGTTGGGACGCTGGGGGGTGCCAAGGGCACGTCGCGACAAGCCTCTGGCTGTTTTCTCAAAAGCCGCGCTCGAAGGCCCCGACCTGTGGTGGGACAAACTCATTGTGGATGACTTCTTCATCAGCGACCGGTTGAAGCGCGCCCTCGATCAGCGACGCCTGTCGAGGGACTGGCATCTCGTCCGTTGTCCGGTCGTCACGGACGCGGGCTGGCCGGCGCGCCACCGCCGCTGCCGCTCTGGGAACGAATAGGCCCCCGCTCTTCGCTTCGCTCCGGCGGGGGTGACGGCCTGCGGGTGGGGTGGCGGTTGAGTGCCGACTGAGCTGCGTGATGCGGGAATGCGGGCATCGCCTCACGCACCCCTCTCCCCCTTGAGGGGGAGATGTCCCCGACAGGGGACAGAGGGGGGGGGCAGCACCGGCCAATCCCTCCGCCAGATGGTGCTGGCGCCACCCTTGCTATCCGCCCGACCGCCATCCCCGCCGCCGATGTCACGCCGGCCCTGCCTCCCTCTCGGCCGTCATCCCCGGCTTGACCGGGGACCCATTGGCAACCCCGGCGGATGCGACAGTCCCCGACGGTCGCGGCAGGCGCGGAGCTCTTCGCCATCGGCGGCAGGATCGGCGAAACCTTTGGGTAGTGGATTTGCGGCAATCTCGGCGGGCGGCCAGGCGCTTCCCCTCGCCTTTCGCGCCCGTGTTTTTGCGCCCGTGTTTTTCGCTGCAGTGACATTTCGCCAAAGAGGATTGCCCGATGTTCGACTACAACCAGATCATGAGCCTGGCCTTTGTCGGCTTCGGCCTTGTCTGCCTGCTTCGGGGCAAGGGCACCGTTCCCAATACCGGGCTGATCCTGCTGGTCATCGCGATGCCGGTGGCGGGCCTTTCGACCGGCATGGACGTTGCCACGATCGCGATACATCTGCTTTCCGGTCTTGCCGGGCTGGTCGTTAGCCTTCTCGGCTTTGCCTTTCTTTTCAAGAGCGGCGGGTTCTGGAAGACCGTTGCCGTTCTCGCGCTCTGGCTGCCCCTTCCCCACATCCTGCCGGTGATCGGCGCCTTTTGCGTGCTCTGTTTCATCCCGCTGCTGATCGACACGCTGATTGTCAGGGCAAAGCCGGGACGCAGGCCGCTGTTTTCCCCCCATCTGACGGCGGTCCTGCTGATCGTCGCCGGCATCGCCGTCTCCCCGACCCTGGCCCTGCCCCTGCTCTATCCCGGCACCGCCGCAGGCTGAGCGGCAGCCCGCCCAACGGCTGCGGCAATGCGCGCGCTGCAACCTTGGGAAAGCGCTGATAGCATGATCCGGGTCGGCTGGCGCCAGGGGGCGCCGGCATCACCCCGCGAGCCCACGATGCCCGACACCGACCCGCATACCCCTGCCCCCGTGACCCTTGCCCCGGCAACCCTTGCCCCGATTGCCGCCACCCCTCTTGCCAGTCCGCCCTATCTGGTCGCCCCAAAAGGCGAGCTCGCTTTCCTGCATGCGCGCTCCGTGGTGCTGGACCGGCCGGTGACGGCGCTGGAGGGCTGGACCCTCATCCGTTCGAGGCCGTCGCCGCTCCTGGCCGCCGCCATGCGGGTGCGCGATGCGATCTCGGGCAGCTTCGGCGTCGCACCGATCTCCGGCTTTTCCCGAGCGCAGCGGACCAGCATCGCGCCGGGCGAGCGGCTCGATTTCTTCCTGGTGGAACATGCCAGCGACACGGATCTTGTGCTGAGCGTCCGCGACCGGCATCTCGACGTGATGACCTGGATCTCGGCGCGGGAGCGGACCTACAGGATCACCAGTTCCGTCAAGGTCTACAACCTGTTCGGCCGGCTCTACATGGTTCCGGTCGCCCTCGCCCACCGGATGATCGTCGCCGCCGATCTCGGCCGGCTGCAGAGAATGACGGCGGCCCGCTGACGGGGCACGTTGGGGGCGCGCCGCGTTTCTTGCCTCGCCGCGCTTGAACTTGAGGCCCCGAAGGGCCATTCAAGAGACCTGAAGCAACTCGGGGACGAGGCTCATGAGCCAGGTCAAGCGGCGGCTGGCGGCGATCCTTTGCGCCGACGCGGTACAGTATTCCAGGCTCATGGAGGCCGACGAGGACGGTACGCTCGACCGGCTGCGCGCCTGCCGCGAGGCAATCGCCGGACTGGTCGCGGCCCGCGACGGGCGCATCGTCAACACCTGGGGCGATGCCGTCATCGTCGAGTTCGCATCGGTCATCGAGGCCGTGCGCTGCGCGGCGGAGATCCAGGACGACCTGGCCAGGCACAACGAGGCGCTGCCCGAGGCCGAGCGCATGGCCTTCCGCATCGGGCTCAATCTCGGCGACGTGATGGTCGAGGGCGACGACATTTATGGCGACGGGGTCAACATCGCCGCGCGCCTGCAGCAGATGGCCGAGCCCGGCGGCATCGTCATCTCCGGCACGGTCCACGACCAGGTGAAATCGAAGCTCTCCATGGGCTTCGAGCCGCTGGGCGCCCACAGCGTCAAGAACATCTCCGATCCGGTCGAGACCTGGCGCATCCGCATCGGCGGAGAAAACGCCGCGCGCGCGGCGCGGGGGCCGGCATCGCCGCCACCCGGCCCGGCTTCCAGCAGCGACATGCAGGAGCCGCGCCCCCTCGGGCAGGCCGTCCATGCCGCGCTCGGCTGGTACCGGGCCCAGTCGCGCCGGGTGCAGACCGCCGTCGGCGGCATTGCCTTCTTCTTCATTCTCAACATGCTGACCGGCCCGGGAACGCTCTGGTTCCAGTGGCCCTCGCTGCCCTTCCTGGCGATGATCCTGTTCGGCGGGCTGCGGCGCAAGGAACGCTGAGGACGACATGACAAAAAAGCGGCCGCGGACAAGCCCGCGGCCGAGTTTCGCCGTTTGGCGGGACCCTTGATGTGGGAGGGAGCCCCGCCGCGCCTGCCCGATTAATCGCCTTCAGACCGTGCCGCCGAGCTCGGCGCCAAGATCCTGCAGCTCCTTGCCGCCGGCCATCAGGTTCTGCAGCGCGTCGATGGTGATCTCGTTCTTGGTGTGGGTGCCGAGCGTCCTGCCGCGATTGAGCACGGTGAAGCGGTCACCCACGGCGTAGGCGTGGCGGACATTGTGGGTGATGAAGATCACCCCGAGACCCTTCGCCCGCACCTGGTTGATGTATTTCAGCACCATCGACGTCTGGGCGACACCGAGCGCCGAGGTCGGCTCGTCGAGGATCAGCACCTTGGCGCCGAAATAGACGGCCCGCGCGATGGCGACGCATTGCCGCTCGCCGCCCGACAGCGTGCCGACCGCCTGTTGCGGATCGCGCACGTCGATGCCGATGCGGTGCATTTCCTCGCGGGTGACCGCGTCGGCATGGGTCATGTCCATGTACTTGAACGGCCCCACGCCCTTCAGCGGCTCGCGCCCCATGAAGAAATTGCGGGTGATCGACATCAGCGGGATCATCGCCAGATCCTGATAGACCGTGGCGATGCCGGCATCGAGCGCGTCGCGCGGGCTGGAGAAGGCGACGGGCCGGCCCTCCACCTCGAAATCGCCCGCTGTCGGCCGGTGCACGCCCGACAGCGTCTTGATCAGCGTCGACTTGCCGGCGCCGTTGTCGCCGAGCAGGCACAGGACCTCGCCGGCATGGACCTTCATCGAGACGCCGCCCAGCGCGATGACGGAACCGAAATGCTTGACCAGTTCGCGCACCTCGATGAGCGGGGCGGCACTCGCGGATGTTTCGCCGGCCATGATCAGCGCTCCCCTGTCGCGCGCTTGCGGATGAAGTTGTTGAACAGCACCGCGATCAGCAGCATCCCGCCGAGAAAGACCAGGTACCAGTCCTGGTCGATGCCGGTATAGGTGAGGCCGATCAGCACCATGCCGAAGATGATCGCGCCAAAGAAGGCCCCGATCGCCGAACCGTAGCCGCCGGTGAGCAGGCAACCGCCGATCACCGCCGCGATGATCGCCTCGAACTCCTTCTGGAAACCGCGCCGTGCATCGGTGGAGCCGGCATCGAGCACCGTGAGGATGGCGACCAGCGCCGCACACATGGCGGTGGCCATGAACAGGATGGTCTTCACCCGCGTCACCGGCACGCCGGAATTGCGCGCCGCATTGGCATCGCCCCCGGCGGCGAAGATCCAGTTGCCGAACTTGGTGCGCAGCAGGATCCAGGTCGCGACCAGCGCGAGCGCCGCGAACCACAGGATCTCGACCGGAACGCCGGTGACCTTGGGCAGCCCGTTGCGGAACGTGTCGGTATAGCCGTTGGCGGCGAGCCAGGCGAACACCCCCTCGAAGGCCTCGCCCGAGAAAAACTCCAGCACCGGGCTGCCATCGGCCGCTTCCTTGACGCCGCGCAGCTGCGTCGCCCCGCCGGTCGCCCATTTGAGGCCGACAAGCGTCAGCCCGCGCAGGATGAACAGGAAGGCAAGCGTCACGATGAAGGAGGGAAGACCGGTGCGCAGCACGATCTGCCCGTTGAGCGCGCCTATGCCGCCGGCAAAGGCGAGCGTCGCCACAATGGCGATGACGAGCGGCATTTCCCAGGTGACCAGCACCGCCCCGAAGGCGAGCCCGGCAAAGGCGACCATGGAGCCGACGGAAAGGTCGAACTCGCCGCCGACCATCAGCAGCGCCGCGCCGATGGCGAGAATGCCGAGCTGGGCGGCGGGCGCCATGAAGTTCATCACGCCGGCCAGCGAGAACATTGCCGGATTGGCGACCAGCAGGAAGAAGCCCGTCACCAGCACGAGGCCGGCAAGCGCACCAAGCTCGGGCCGGCGCAACAGCTTCGTCATCACGGTTGTCTGTCTCAGCCGCTCGTCCGCCGGCGGTGGCGGAGAGGCGGTCACCTGTCCATCGCTCATCTTGAAGAACCCGTTCCTTGTCCGCCGGACACCGGCGCGCATCCTGACCGTCAGCGGATTGCCGGCAGCGGATTACCCGCGCCGGACGGACCGCGCGGGAGGGGATCGCCCCTCCCCGCGCGGCCTTTGCCTCAGCGAATGCCCTGTGCGGACAGCTCGACCACCTGGGCCGCCTTTTCCTGGGTGATCAGGTTCGGCCCCGACGGCACGTTGCCGCCCGGCATCAGGCCGTAGCGCGCATGATTGGCCAGGAACACCACCGGCAGGTAGCCCTGCAGATACTGCTGCTGGTCGATGCCGAATGCGGCCTCGCCGTCGGCCACCGCCTGCAGGAAGTTGGCTGACAGGTCAAAGGTCGCGACCTTCACCTGGGAAAGCATGCCGCTGTCCTTGACCGCCTGCAGGGACGGCTCGCCGGCAAGCGAGGCGCCCAGCGCCATCACCGTGTCGATATCCCCGTCGGAGGCAAGCGCCGCCTTGACCTTGGCGAGAATCTCGGCCGGATCATTGGTGGTCGGCAGCACGGTCACCGAACCGCCGAAGCCGTCGGAAAAGCCCTGGCAGCGCTGGTCGAGCGAGACATTGCCGACCTCGTGATTGACGCAAAGTCCCTTCTTGCCGCCCATCCCGGCGAGCGCCTCGCCCGCCTTCTTGCCGGCGTCATACTCTTCCTGGCCCACATGAAGTGCAGCGCCAAGCGAGGCGGACACGTCGGATCCGGAATTCATCGAGATCACCGGGATGCCGGCGGCAACCGCCTTGCGGATCGAATCGCCCAGCGCGTCCGCGTCCGGGATCGAGACGATCAGCCCGTGCGGCTCCTGGTTGACCGCCGCATCGATCAACTGCGACATCGCCACCATGTCGAAGGTCTCCGGCGCGCGGTAGTCGACCGTGACGCCCATGTCCTCGCCTGCCTTGGCAACGCCGTTCTTGACCACCGACCAGAACGGATCGGCAGCCTGACCATGGCTAACCACGATAATATTGATATCTTCTGCAATTGCCGGCGCGGTGCCGGCAGTGGCGGCAAAACCGACCACGGCCGCGGCCGTGAGCAAGCGAGTGACGAACCGTTTCATGTGCTTTCCTCCCATCGTCCCCGTAACGGGGCTCCGTTCAATGATTGTGTTGCGGCCCCTGGCGCGCCGCTTCGCCTGTTTCCGGCCATCGGCTCCTCCCGCGCGACATCCGGAAATTTCAGAATGATGCGTTCCAAAAAACATCATATGGAATTTTTATTCCATTTTTGCTTTCACGGTGTCAAGCTGAAATCCGCCTCGCGCGCGCTTCGGCGCGAGCAGGACGCGGCGGAAGGCGAAAGGGAGACGAACCGGTGAGCGCCAGCAGCGACAAGGAACAGGACGATGTGCCCCCTGCGGCCCCGCGCGACTACGACGCGCTGCGGGCGCTGCTGATCGAGCGCAAGCCCGCCATGCCGAAACGGCTGGCGCAGGTGGCGGCCTTTGCCGTCGACCGGCCGGACGACGTCACTTTCGGCACGGTTGCCGTCATCGCCGAGCAGGCCGGCGTGCAGCCCTCGACCCTGGTGCGCTTTGCCCAGTCCCTCGGCTATCAGGGCTTTTCGGAATTGCAGGACGTGTTCCGCGCCAGGCTGCGCGAGCGCTGGCCCGACTATGACGAGAGGCTGGAAGTGCTGCGCCGGCGCGCGGGCGAAACGCAAGGCGCCCACGCCCTGTTCGGCGATTTCGTCGACACCGCCGTCGCCTCCCTGCTGCGGCTGCGCAACACGCTCTCCCCCGCCACAATGGACGAGGCGGCACGCGCCATGGCGCGCGCCCGGGTGATCTACCTGATAGGCCAGAGACGCGCCTTCCCGGTCAGCGCCTACATGGCCTATGCGCTGTCGAAGCTCGGCATGGCGGCGGTGCTGGTCGACAACCTGGCTTCGCTCGGCCCTGAACAGGCGCTCGCCGCGACGCCGGACGATCTCGTCGTTGCAATCAGCTTCACGCCCTACACGGCGCTGACCGTCGATGTCGCCAATGCGGCGGCGGCGCGCGGCGTGCCGGTCCTGGCGGTGACGGATTCGCCGTTCTCGCCGCTGATCCAGCCGGCGCGCACGGTGATCGAGGTGGCGGAAGCCGATCTGGGCGCCTTCCGCTCGCTTTCCGGGACGCTGTGCCTTGCCATGGCGCTCTGCGTCGCCGCGGCCGAGATCCGCCGCAAGGGCGGCGACGGCGACACGACCGGTTGAGGCAAAACAGGAACCGCGTCCCCGGCAGGCTTCAGCCCGCCGTCGGCATGCTGGCCGGGCTGCGATCGAATTTCGAGGCCAGCACGATGGAGGACTGCGAGCGGCGCACGCCGGGCACGACGGCGATCTCGTCGAGCGCCTCGTCAAGGTCCTCCAGTTGCGGCGCCTCGACAACGAGGAAGATGTCGAATTCACCGGCAATCGTCAGACAGGTGCGGATCTCGGGAAAGGTGGCGAGCCGTTTCAGCGTCTCGCGCACCTGCTGCTGCTCCACTGCCAGCATGACCAGCGCCCGCACCACATTGCCCGTGCCCGGCCGCGCCAGCACGGCGGTATAGCCGGCGATCGCGCCGGAACGCTCCAGCCGGGCAATGCGCTCGTGCACCGTGGACCGCGCCACGCCGAGGCGCCGGGCAAGGTCCGAGGTCGGCATGCGGGCGTTCATCTGCAGGAGTGCGATCAGCTTGCGGTCGAGTGCATCGCGAGGCGTGGTCATGGCCGTCCGTTTGGTTGGGGCAAGCTCTGGTCCGTCGATCTGCCGGTTATAGCGACGCATTGCCGGGCGCGCGAGAGCCTGCAACATCGCACCGGCACCCCGCCGCTGTCCCCGGCGTCCACAGCCAAGCCGCCCGCCGGCCACCCGTCCGGCAACCTTCTTGCGAGAACCCCTTTGCCGCGCGGGCGCGCATCGCCTAAGTATGGGGTTCGAGACAGGGCCGCACGCGGCCGATTCCGTCTTCACAAGGAGCAGATCTTGCACATGACAAACAAGACGACCGATGTGCCGAGCCGCCTCGACGACGAGGACGAGGACAAGACCAAGACACCGCCGTCCATCCAGGTTGACAAGCATCTGTTCGACGCGCGCACGGTGCTGATCACCGGGCCGATCACCCAGGAGCTTGCCCGCGACGTCAGCGCCCGGCTGATGGCCATGGCTCAGGTCTCTCACGATCCGATCACAGTGATCGTCTCCTCTCCCGGCGGCCACGTCGAATCCGGCGACATGATCCACGACACGATCAAGTTCATCGCCCCGGAAGTCCGCATTCTGGGCATGGGCTGGGTGGCGAGCGCCGGCGCGCTGATCTACATCTCGGTGCCCAAGGAGCGCCGTTACTGCACCCCGAACACCCGCTTCCTGCTGCATCAACCGTCCGGCGGCGCCGGCGGCCAGGCCAGCGACATCGAGATCCAGGCACGCGAGATCCTCAAGATGCGCGACCGCCTCAACACCCTCTTCGCCGCCGCCACGGGCCAGCCGATGGAGCGGATCGAGAAGGACACGGACCGCGACTACTGGATGGGCCCGGAAGAGGCGATCGAATACGGCCTCGTCGGCAAGATCGCGACGACCGTCGCCGATC
>NZ_JASHIK010000043.1 GCF_030733745.1 Stappia sp. MMSF_3263
ATCAGCCCCGTCCCGCCGTGCGATCCGGGCAGGGGAAAATAGCCGGGCGCCGCGACCACCCCGCCCTTGGCGAAGGGCGTGACGCCGCCGGTGCCCGTAACCGCGCCGAGCACTCCGCCGACCAATCCCGACAGCCCGCGCGCCACGCCCTGCTCCAGCGGTGCCAGAGCCGCCGACAGGGCCCGCCCCGACAGGGAGAGCGCGGCCGAGCGCAGCACCTGTTCCAGCGAGCGGCCGTCGACCAATGCCTGCCGCAACCCGCTCGACAACACGCCGGCGGCCGCACGCGAGGCCTCGCGGACCTCCTCCATCGCCGATCTTAAACGCTCCGCCTCGTCGCCGGCAGCCGTGAACCCGCCCGTCTCATCGCCTCCGGTCATCGCCCGTGCCTCCCTGTTTCGGTGTTTCGTCGGGAAAGCGGCGCATCAGCGCCACAAGCCCTGGCCGCCCCAGTCGTCCCGCGCCCGGTCCGGGCCGCATGCCGAGGCCGGCAAGGGCCGCCGCGACCTCGCGCGGCGTTGCCTTCCAGAAGGCCTCCGGCGTCCAGCCAAGCCGGCCAAGACAGGCGCCCATGACGACGTCCCAGGGGAAGGCCTCAGGCGCCGGCATCGTTCGATCCGTGCTGCTCGTTGCTTTCCTCAGCGCCGTCATCGAGGAAAGTCGCGCGCAGCAGATCGGCCGCCAGCCTTGCCGTTTCCGGCACACCGCCGCCGAACCGCGCCCGCGCCACCTCCCCGTCGGTGAATTCCGCGCCGCCGCCGCGCAGGCCCGCGCCGAGAATGCGGGTGATGTCGCGCGCCGAGAGCCGCCCGCCGGCGAAACGCTCCGTCAGCGCGACCATGTCCTCGGCGGCGAAGGCCTCCTCAAGTTCCGCCAGCGCGCCCAGCGTCAGCACCAACACGTGCCGGTGGCCCTCGATGGTCGCCTCGATCTCTCCCCGTCTCCGGTTGACCATGGCTCAGCTCCCCGTGAAGGCCAGCTGGCCGGCCGATTCCAGCGCGATCTCGTAGGTCACCTCGCCGTCATGAGTGCCGGCATAGTCGAGCGTCACCACCTGGAACGGCCCGGTGATCGCGCCGAAGCCGGGGATCACCACCTGCCAGTCGCGGATCAACCCGTCGAAGAACAACCCCCGCACGGTCTCGTCCGCCGCCTGGTCGCGAAAGATGCCGCCGCCCGAGACACCGGCCGAACGGGTGCCCGCGCCGGCCAGCAATTCGCGCCAGCGCCCGGCGCTGTCGGCATCGGTGATGTCGACGCTCGCCGCGTTGAGGGCGATGCGCCGGGCCCTCAGGCCCGCCATGGTGACGAAGCCTCCGGCCCCGTCGGCGTCGCATTTGAGAAGAAGATCCTTGCCTGCCTGCGCGGCCATGCCCGCCTCCTGTATCGACAATGAAAGAAGACAGCCGGCTCAGACGGCCGGTTCGGTGACGACGCGCAGCCGCAGCCGCCCGCGCCATGTGCGCCCGTCGGCAAGCCGCTCCAGCCGCGTTTGCGGATCGCCCGCATTGACGAGCAGATGGCCGGACAGATGCGCGCCGAGCCCGGCAAGTGCCATGCGGGCCGCGTCCATGATCTCGGCCGCCTCGCCGCGTGCGGTCCCCCGTGAATGAACGAGGAGTTCGACCTGCGCGACCTCGCCCTCCCCTGGCAGGGCGGCGAGCAAACGCGTCTCGATGCGGCCGATCTCGATGAAGGGATGCGCGGCGGCGCGCGGCGCGCCGTCCTGGATCTGGGGAGGCGTCGGCAACGCCTGCAGGCCCGCATCCTGACGCAGGCAGGCAACCAGCGCGCCGCGCAGCGCGGTGTGCAGGCTCATCGTCCCTCCTCCTGCAGCAGGCAGACCACCTCGCCCGTGCGGCGGGCTGCGCTGTCGTCGACCGCCAGCACGTGGAAAACCCGCCCGCCCTCGACCAGCCGCCAGCCGCCTGCGATCCCGGTTCCATGCCGCAGCCGGCCGACATGGCTTGCGAGGCCGTCGATCCGCCCGCCCGCCTGGCGTTCGGCAAGGCTCGCCGCGTCCAGCGCCGCGAAGACGAGGCCGGTATCGGTGAACACCGTCTGCGCCTCGCCGTCGGACGCCTCGATCCGCTCGGGCCGCTCCAACCGCATCGCACGGTCGAGCGCACCCGCTCCCTGCCGCCGCCTCACAGCCGCAGCATCCGGTAGGACGACAGCAGCACGGCAACGCCCGGCGGCATGCCGAGCACGCCGGGATCGGCCACCGCCTCGCGATGCTCGAACCAATGGGCGGCAAGCATCAGCACGGCGTGACGCAGCGGCTGCGGCACGTCGGCCGCCCCCGCGCCATAGCCTGCGATGAAGTCGATCTCGATGCCGTTGAAGCCGGAAATTCCGGCCGGCGCGCCAGCCGTCACCTTCAACCGGGGCGGCTCGGACGCCCCGTCGAGCCGGTAGGCTTGCGGATCGAGCGCCACCGGCACCCCGTCCCCGTCATAGACGGTGACCGCCTCCACCGAGGCGACAGGGGCGACCGGCAGGCGCACGATGCGCCCGGGCGGCCAGGCGTCGAGATAGAGCCGCCAGCCTTGCGTCACCAGCGCGCGGCGCGTCGCCCGCTCCACCTGGGCGCGGGCGGCGGCGATCAGCCTCCCGAGAAGGCCGTCCTCGGCCTCGCCCGTCAGGCGTAGTTGCGCGCGCGCCTCCTCCAGCGTCACCGGCTCGCCGGCCGGCGGCGTCGTCACGATCGCGGTCATGATCGTCCTTCATCGGTTGCGTGGGTGTCGGGCAAATCGTCGGAAGGTCGGGGCCACCCGCCCCGACCTCTTCTCGCGCCGCCGCTCAGGCGGAGAAGGCGAGCAGCTTGATCGCGTCGAAGTCCTGCATGCCGCCGCCGACGCGCTTGGTCGTGTAGAACAGCACATAGGGCTTGGCCGAATAGGGATCGCGCAGGATGCGCACCCCGGCCCGGTCGACCACCAGGTAGCCCCGACGAAAGTCGCCGAAGGCGATCGCCGGCGCGTCGGTGGCGATGTCCGGCATGTCCTCGGCCTCCGTCACCGGGAAGCTCATCAGGGTCGCCGGTGCGCCGACCGATGCCGGCGGCTGCCACAGATAGTTGCCTTCGCCGTCCTTCATCTTGCGCACCGCTCCTTGCGTGCGGCGGTTCATGACGAAGCGGGCGTTCTGCCGGTAGCCGGCCTTCAGCGCGTAGACGAGATCGATCAAGACGTCGCCCGGATCGGCGGCCGGGAACGCCCCGTCGAGGCCGGTCGCCACATGGCCGAGATTGCCCCAGCTCCAGGACGCCTCCGCAACGCTCGGGTAGTCGAGGAAGCCGCGCGGCCGGTTGACGCCGTCGCCATTGACGAAGGCCGCCCCCTCCTGTTCGGCGAAGGCCAGTTCCACCTCCTCGGCGATCCAGGCATCGACATCGACCGCCGCATCGTCGAGCAGCGAGGCGGTCGCCGCCGGCATGGCATAGAGCTCCATCGTCGGGAAGGCGAGTTCGGCGAGCGTCGGCGAGCCCGTCTCGGGCCGCGCCGCCGTTTCCGCCACCCAGCCCGACTGCGGACCGGCGAGCGAGAACGGCTTCTTGAAGACGCTGGCCGAGACCTGCCGGTTGCCGGCGATGGCGCGGATCGGCGAGACGCTCGCCATGCGGCGCAGGATGCCGGCCTCCGTCTCCTCCGGCACCAGATAACCGCCATCGGGGTCGGAGCCGACGGACAGCGACTTCTGCTCCAGCACCCGCAAGCCGTCCTCGCGGCCCTTGCGCATATAGGCGAGGAAAGCGGACTTGTGCTCGTCCGGCGCGCCGTTCGCCTTGTCTGCGCCCTCGCCGCGCGGCGGCCGCGCCGCCTTCAGCGCCAGCGTGTCGAGGCGCTGCTGCTGGCGGTCGAGCGCCGCGTCGATGCGGGCGAGCTTGTCGCCGGTCAGCACATCGGCCGCGCCGCGCGTCTCGATCTCCGCCAGCCGCTCGTCATTGACCTCGCGAAAGGCGGTGAAGGCGGCCCGCATCTCGTCGAGTTCACGCCGTGTCGCCTCCTCGCCGGTCACGGCCTTGGTTTCGGGCGCCTGCAGGGCCGCGGCCGGTACCGGCCGGCTGTTGCTGTCACTCATGGTCGAATGCTCCGTTCTCGGATGGTCGGTTGGAAAAGGGAAGGACGGCTCAGGCGTGCAGCGGCGACGGCCCGCCGCCGCCCATATGCCCGTCGGGGCGTCCGCCGGGCCGCGCGTCGAGGCGCGCCAGCGGATGCAGCGGGAAGGTCACCAGCGACACTTCCCAAAGATCGATGTCGTGGATCCGGCGGATGCCGCTCGCCGGGTCGCGGCGAGCCGAGCGGGTGCGAAAGCCGATGGAGAGCCCGTCGAGCGCGCCCTCCCCGACCAGCGCCACCGCATCCCGCCCGGCCTGTGTGGTGGTGACGAGCCGGCCGCTCAGATGCAGGCCGCGCGCGTCCTCCCGCACGCTTTCCCACACGCCGATGGGCCGGGCCGGGTCATGCTGCCAGAGGAAGCGGATGCCGCCTGCCCCGCGCTCGCGGATCGAGCGGCGAAAGGCGCCGCGCAGCACCAGGTCGAGCGCGTCGTCCGGCGTGCCGAAAAGGCTCGCATAACCGGAGACGCGCGCGCCCGCCGCCACGGCGGTTCGCATGCCAGCCGCCGGCCTTGCCTCCCCACTCGCCCCCGCACTCGCCGCGGCGATCTGCACAACGCTCATGCGGTCACTCCCTCTTTGCCGGCCCGCCGACGGATCGCGGCGCGAAGCGACAGCGCGAAGCGGGCGAACACCGCCCGGTGCGCCCGCCTCACATGGGGAGCGGACCGGGCGGGCACGGACCGGAAGGATGCGAACGGGAACAAGGCCGACAAGGAAGGCGCCGACGCCCGGCACCCAGCCGCCACGGCGGCACCCTGGTCGCCGCCCCCGGCCGCCGGGCCGCAGGCTGTTGACATGGATCGCGGGCGCGCGAAACCGCGCCCCGCATCACGGTGCGTCATGGTCTGGATCTCCCTTTCATGAATTCAAAACGGCGGCTGGCGAAGACCCCGCCCCGCCCTCTCACTCAGGCTGTCACACCGGGTGCAGCAAGCCTGGTTCCCGGCTCGCCCCCACTCAGGCCGCCGCCTGGGGACAGCAAGGTAGGTTCACGGCTCGCCCCCACTCTCGGCTGTCACCCCGGGCAAGCGCAGCGCGACCCGGGGCCCATTCGTTCCCAGAGCGGTAGCAACCGAGCCTCGGAACCCGAGAAACGTCCCGACCCGCTTATGCCGGCAGGAGCCCTCATGCCTGCCGAAGTTGCCAATGGATCCCCGTTCGGAGGCGGGGATGACCCCGGAGCGGAAGGGGAGCGGCCCGCGCGGGATGCGCCCGTTGGACCATGGCAGTCGGCGCGCCGCCCCCTACTCCTCGCCGATCATCCTGTTCAGCCGGGCGATGGCGTCGACGAAATCGTCGAAGCGGCGGTTGGAGCGGACCATCTCGCGCAAGGACCAGACGAGCAGGCTCGACGCGGAGCTGGCCCACAGGAACAGCACCAGATGGGCAAGATCGCCCCGGCCGCCGATATAGGCGGCAAGCGGATCCATCACGCCGCTCCCGCTTGCGTTGCACCCGCCCCCGCCACCACCGACGGAACCTCGTCGGGTTCCGGCCCGTAGCCGACGGCGATGCGCTTTTCCGCAAGGCTCAGGAAGGAGGCGCGCTCGATGCGCTCCCACAACGCGCCGCGTTCGGGCGCCAGCGCCTCGATCCGGTCGGCATCCGGCGCAAGCCTCAGGCCCCGTGCGTCCGCCGGCGCCAGGAAGCGGGCGAGCGCCTCGCCGACGCGGCCGGCGAGCGGCAGCACGGTCTGGCGCCAGAACGCCCGGTTGGCCTCCTGGTAGTTGGCATAGGTGTTGTCGCCGGGGATCGCCAGCAGCATCGGCGGCACGCCGAAGGCCAGCGCGATCTCGCGCGCCGCCTGGTTCTTGGCGGCGATGAAATCCATGTCGCGCGGGGTGAAGCCCATCGGCTTCCAGTCGAGCCCGCCTTCCAGCAGCAGCGGCCGGCCGGCATTGCGCGGCCCCTGGTAGCCGTCCTCCAGTTCCTTCTTCAACCGGTCGAACTGCTCGTCGGAGAGATTACCGGCCTCCGCTCCGCCATAGACCAGCGCGCCGGAGGGGCGTGCGGCATTGTCGAGCAGCGCCTTGTTCCAGGCACCGGCGGCGTTGTGCAGGTCGAGGCTGACCTGCGCCGCCTCGATCGGCGCGAAGCCATAATGGTCGTTGAGCGGATGAAAGACCTTGAGGTGCAGCACGCCCGGCCGGCCCTCGCGCGCCTCCGCCGCCAGCCGCACGGTGCGCCCGGCGACCGTGTAGTCGAAGCCTTCCGGCCAGCCGTCGCGACCAGGCACCACGCGCACCCGGTCGGGTCGCAACCCATGCAGCTCGCGCGGCGCGCCGTCGATGTCGACCCGCTCCAGATAGGCGTTGCCGGCGACCAGCAGATGGCCGTAGACCTCCTCCATCAGCGCCGTGCCCGAGAGCATCGCGTTGGGCCGCGCCAGTAGCGCCAGCATCGGATGCTCGTCGACCTCCCGCTCGCCGTCATAAAGCACCAGGGGCACGCTGGCGGCGGCTTCCGCGACCATGCGCACGGCGCGGTGAACGACCGGGTTTTTTGCGTATCCCTCGCGGGCAAGGGCGGCGTAGTCGCGCGGCGTCCACACCGGGCGACCGGCATGGGCGAGCGCCACGAGCGGTCCCGTACGCGAGGCCTTGGCCTCGGCGGGCGCGCGAAGAAACGAGTCAAACATGCTGCGCAAGCCCATGATATGACTTTCCTTTCCGGTGCGACTTGAGAGATTGATTCCGCTGCCTGAGATGATGATTCAGGTTTCTGGCAAAGTGATTCAAAAGCGGTTTGGAGGCTCTCTTCAGATGCTGCGCAGGCGCGGCACGCCGCCCTTCGCCAGCGCCAGTTCGTGAACCGCATAGACCAGCGCGTCCAGCCGGTCGGGCGAGCGTCCGCTCGACAGGCCGTCCGTCGTGAAATCCGTCATCTCGTCCTCCAGCGCGGCGAAATCGCCGACATGGCGCACCCGGCCCTGCTCGTAGAGCATGGCGACCGGCTCGGCCCTCAGCCACTTGCCACGCCGTGCCCGAACCTGCCTGACCGGCGCACCCGGGTCGGCGCCGGCGATCACCGCGCCGACCATGTCGCCACCCTGGTTGACCTCGGCGACGAGGCAGTCGGCATCGAGGTCGCGCCACAAGGCGACCGCCGCCCTCGCCCAGCGCGACGGCGTCGCCTGTTCAAGGCTTGCATCGGCGAGCACGTGGACAATGCCGATGGCGTCGATGCCGGCGGCGACGATCCCGCAGGCATCGGAGCGGCGCGTCGCGCTTGCAGGCGGATCGACGGCAACCACGATGCGCACAAGGTCCGGCGCGCCCTCGACGCGGATCCGGTCCAGCCCCTCGCGCGACCACATGGCGCCCTCTCGCGCCTCCACCAGTTCGCCGTCCAGTTCCTGCCGGGCGAGCCGCGTGCCGTGATAGCGGGCGCGGATCGCGGTGACGAAACCCTTCGCCAGATGCGCCGCGTTGGCCTCGGTCGGCGCGGTGACGACGCGGGTTGCCGGGTCGGCGATCAGCCGTTTCAGCAGCGGGATCGGACGCGGCGTGGTGGTGACGAGCTGGCGCGGCCTTGTGCCGAGCCTCAGGCCGAATTGCAGCATGTCCCAGGTCTCCTGCGCGTAGCGCCACTTGGCCAGCTCGTCGCACCAGGCAAGGGCGAATTGCGGCCCCCTGAGCGCATCCGGGTCCTCGGAGGAAAACACCTGCGCCACCGCACCTGAGGGCCATTCCAGCCGCCGCCGGGAGGGCAGCCATTGCGGTCGTTCATGACGTGGATGCACGCTCATCAATCCGGAGACGCCCTCCACCATCACCTCGCGCGCATCCATCTGCGTCTCGCCGACCAGCGCGATGCGCAAGGGTTCGGCCGCCCCGGAGCCGGACCGCGCGGCCCGCTCCACCGCGCCGCGCAACCATTCGGCGCCGGCCCGGGTCTTGCCGGCTCCGCGCCCGCCCATCAAGAGCCAGGTGCGCCAGTCGCCCTCCGGCTCGCTCTGGTGATCATGCGCCCACAGCGCCCAGTCATGGCGCAGGAACTCCAGCTCGGCCGGACCGAGGCCTGCCAGGAATTGCGGTAGCAGGCGTTTTCCGGCACAGGCGCTCAAGGCGCTTCTCAAGGTCCCGCCTGAGGACATCGGCATCCCTTTCCGCCCCCTCGTCCTCGGTCGAAAGTCCGCCGCGCAGCTCGATCAGGATGTCGAGTGTCTTGGCAAGGCTGCCGAGCGTCCTTGCGTTGCGCTCCACCGCGGCCGGGTCGAAGGCCGGCGCCATGCCGTCGTTTCCGGCCGCGTCCTGAAACTGGACCTCGACCGCGCGGACCTGCGCCTCGAAGGCGGCGATCAGCCGCGCCACCATGCGGGCAAGGCCGCGTGTGTCGCCGCTTTCCATCAGCGCGCGCAACTGTTCCTGACGCACCCAGCTCTCGGCCCGAACGCGCCGCTCGACCGTTGCCCTTGTCACGCCGAAGCGCTCGGCAAGCTCGGCGGACCCTCGCCCCTCGTCCTCGTAGAGATGCCGTACCTGGCGCCAGACATCGGGGGCGAGACGCAAGTGCTGTTTACGGGCCGGCCCCGGTCCGGGTGCGGCCGCGCCTTGTCCGTCCGGGTCCTGTCTGGTCCCGCTCATGCAACTCTCCATGGTCGGCGATGTCTCTTGCAAGCGCCGGCAAGCCCCGGCAGGCGTGCGTGGGAGCTCTCCTCTCCGGCGGGAACGAAGCGCCGGGAGCATGCCTCCCTCTCGGCTGTCACCCCCGGCTTGACCGGGGGTCCATCGGCAACCCCGGCAGTGGAATGGCGCGAGGCGCGGGCCTCCCCTTCGGCCGTCATCCCCGGCTTGACCGGGGATCCATTGGCAACCTTGGCGGTCGTAAGGAACGTCAGCGGTCGCGCCAGGCCCGCAGCGCAACCGCCTCGGCCTCATCCCACTCGCTCTGGGAACGAATGGGCCCCGGGTCGCGGCTTCGCCTTGCCCGGGGTGACGGGTTGAGGGCGTGGCGACGATGGAGGACTACCCCAAAGAAAACGGCGGCCGGGCCTCTCGACCCGCCGCCGTGCTGAATTCCGTGTAGCCGCAACTCTGCGACCATGCCTGAACCCTACCCGACCAGCGTCACGCTGTCAAGGATTATTTTCCTAGGCTCATTTTCTCACCCCGCCGGAAATCCCGGCGGGGCGTGTCGGCCCTTTCGCGGCAGGCAACCTCAGGCGACGACCACCAGGCGGCCGTCGAGATCCGCGCCTTGCGCCCGCGTCACCGTGCCCATCTCGCGGATCGCGGCGATCAGCTCGTTGCGGTAGACGAGGCCGGTGTTCTCGAAGGGAAGCGCCCGCAGGTCCGGGCTGGCGATCCCGCCGGCAACGCCGCCGCCGATCGGCTTGCCGTTCCAGGCTTCCGAGAAGGCGCCGAGCATCACATAGGTGTTGAAGGCGAAGCGGAAGGGCTTGTCGAGCACCTCCTCCACCGGGCTGCCGGCAAGGGTGATGTCGACGGCGCGAGCCTCGGCCGCCGTTGCGCCCAGCTCCACCTTGTAGCGGATGCCGGAGGAAACATGCAGCAGCCCGCGCGAGACGAAGGCGGAAAGATCCGCGCCCGCCACCTCGTCCGGACGCAGCAGGCGCTTGGCGTTGGAGGTCAGCAGGTCGCGGATCTGCGCCCCCGTCATCGTCGCGATCTCGACCTGGTCGGCATAGGGCATGACGTCGAACCAGGCGCGGAAGCTGAGCGGCTCGCCCGGCGCGATGCCCTTTGCCAGGCCCGTCGCGTTGAACAGGGCGAAGTCGACCGCCCCGCCGGGGAACGAGGCCGACTGGCGCACCAGCGTGTCGTTCATGAAGTTGGCAAGCGCCGTCTCGCCGATATAGCGGGTCGCCTGGGTCTCTTCGGTCGAGACCGGGGCATCCCGGGCGACCGAGCCGATCACCTCGGCCAGCTTGCCGTCGAGCGCCGCGATCATCGGCGCCATCACCGTCTCCTCGAAGCCGGCGTCATAGTCACCCTCGTGCTCGAGCGCGGCGTAGCCGTCCGCCCCTTCCGCCACCGTGTCGTCGCGCTTCTTCACCGGATGCAGCGCGACGCTGGAGAACCACTTGTCGCGCCCCTCGCCGGCGGCGATCGACATGGCGATCTCGCCGAGGAAGGCGCCGTTCGCCTTGGCCTGGGTGAGCAGCACGCCGGAGACCATGTTGTCGGGATCGATGCCGTCGGTGTTGAGCTCGGTGTGCGAGTGGCCACCGATCAGCACAACCGGCTTTGTCGCCAACGGACCGATCGCCTCGGCGATGGCGAAATCGCCCTCGCCGATCTCGCGCAGGGAGCCGGCCTTGCCGGACTTGTGCATGCCCTTGCCGTAGCCGCAATGGGAGAGGATCACCACCACGTCGCAGACCGCCTCGACCGCCTTGTAGACATTCGCTAGCGCCTCGACCGGGCTTGCCACCCGCATCGTCGGATCGGCCTTGGTGCCGGTGCGGATGTCGATATTGGTGGTCAGCCCGATGACGCCGACGCGCAGGCGGTTCGCCTCGATGATGGCGGCCGGCACATAGTCGCGGTCACGCGCCAGATGGGCGGATCCCGCCACATTGGCCGAAAGCAGCGGGAAGGCCGCGTCGCGGTCGATGCCGAGCTTCAGCTGGGCAGCGCCCCGGTCGAACTCGTGATTGCCGAGCACGGCGATGTCGATGCCGGCGGCCGAGGCCGCCCGGTAACCCGCATCGACCACGTATTCCGCCTCGGCCCAGCCCAGCAGCTCGTCGAAGATCGAGCCGGTGTGGTCGTCGCCGCCGGACAGGAACAGGACCGTCTCGTTGGCGGCAGCGGCGGCGCGCGCCTCCTTCACCCGCTTGACCATCTGCGCCATGCGGTGGGTGTCGCCGCGCTTGGCGTGCATGTCGGTCATGTGGTTGTGCATGTCATTGAAGTGCATCAGCCGCAGCACGTGACGCTCGCCCTCGGCCAGCTGGCGCTCGGGCACCGGCGCGCCGTCCTCGGCGACGATCGTCGTGACGGGACCGGCGAGCGGATCGCCCTGCAGCAGGAAGACGCGCTCGGCCGCGCCCGCCGGGTTGGGACGGGCGGCGACCATCCGCAACTCGCCCGGCCCGGGCGTGGCGTCGGCGCGGCGCACCAGCACCGGCGACAGGGCGGCCAGCGCGCCAAGGCTCGCGGCGGAAGACAGGAAATAGCGACGGGTGAAGGATGTCATTGCGGACCTCTCGCGGTATGCGTGAGCCCGTCTCATTTCAGGGACACATCTCAGCCGTGTGACGGTTCCGTGTCCGCCCACAGGAGCCAAGGCCTTGTGAGCACTTTTAAATTCACGCTGCGGAAAGTTGCCTGACGGTGCGGATCATCGCACCCGCTCCGTTCCTCCCTTGCCTCACAGGCCGTCATCCCGGCCGCCTTTCCGCGCCGCCAATGTTGCGCCGGCCTTCTCCTCCTCTCCGGCGTCACCCCCGGCCGCAGGTGCAGCCGGAGAGCCGGGAACCAGAGGCAACCCGGGCGACGTGACAAAACCTCCGGCCTCGCCCCCTCTCAGCCCGTCATTCCCGCCTCCGAGCCGGGCCTGTCGGTAGTCCGTGCAGTGGGATGGCGCGAGGCGCGGGCCTCCCCTTCGGCGGTCATCCCCGGTCAAGCCGGGGATCCATTGGCAACCTTGGCGGTTGCGAGGAACGCTCGACCGTTGCGGCAGGCCCGCAGCGCAACCGCCTCGGCCTCATCCCGCTCGCTCTGGGAACGAATGGGCCCCCGCTCTGCGCTTCGCTCCGGCGGGGGTGACGGCCTGCAAGCGGGGTGGCGGT
>NZ_JASHIK010000044.1 GCF_030733745.1 Stappia sp. MMSF_3263
TCCGATAGCGCGCCTTTTCGTATTCTCCCGAGGGTCGAGAAACCCGGGCGCGGGAGGTGATCCCGCCCCGACACTCAGCTCCAGTAGGACAGCGGCTCGTCGTCGCCGCGATATCCGACGAAACAGGACATGGTCACCCGCTGCCCGCCAACGCCGGGCGAGACGCAATGAATGAGCTGCGAGTTGAACAGCACCAGATCGCCGTTCTGCGGCCGGATCACCATCCTCGGCTCACTCAGTTCGCTCCGCTCCAGGCCGTCGCTCGTCTCCTGGATCTTGTCCTGCTCGGGCGTCGGCTCGCTCAGCCAGAGCTCCAGGTCGCCGCCCGACGGGGGCATGTCGAGATAGACGTTCACCGCCAGTTGTCCGGTCAGGCCCGACTGTCCGTCGACCAGCATGCGGGCAAGCCTGTCATTGTGCGGCAGCATCGTCGCGCCGGGCTCGATGACCCGGCAGGTGCCGACAAAGCTCTTCTGTCCGTCGATGGTCTGTATGGTGGCCCCGGCCGGCCACACTTCCTCCAGCAACAGGCGGAAATGGTCGAGCGGCGTCATGCGCGGATAGACAAGGTCGCGGATGCCCCAGATCGAGCGGACTGCCTCGCTGTGATAGCGGCTGGCATTGTCCGCGTCCTTGCCGACATCGACATAGCCCATGCCGAGGCGCTTCAGCGCGTTCTGCACCTTGTAGGCCTCCAGGTCGGAATGCCCGGCGATCCGCCGCGAAAATTCCGCCGACAGATCGGAAGGATAAAAACCGGGAACATGGATCGCGTCGATGTTCTTCGCAACGAGTTTGCGAATGCTTTCCGCCGTCAGTTCCTTCGAAATCTCCACCGCCTTGAGCATGGAATCTTCCTCCAGATTGGTCGTTATTAATTACCAGGGTGATTTTACGCGATGATAACCGCAAAAATCTCGCCTCCAAGTATCCCAGAGGAGGTTTCTTGCAACAAATACGGAATTCCTATCTCACGGGAACTTGCTGAGAACCCGGACCCGGCTTGCGAGAGCCCGGACAGTCAGTCGGCGCGCGGGCCGACGAAATAGGTCGCGATATGCCCGAGCGCGCGCCGCATCGCCGACGACGAGGTCCCGTTGCGGACAGCCTCCCGGGAGATCGGATTCTCCAGCGTTCCGGCATACTCGAACCCCTTGTCGGGGTCGTTGGGATCAAGAAGCTGCCGGTTGTCGCGCAGTTGCAGGCGATTGATGCAGTTTCTCGGGAATTCCCGCAAGAAGACGTCGTGGCGGGCGAATTTTTCCGCGTATTGCGGGTGGGCGGCCTGATAGATCGCCGCGCATTCGGCCACCAGTCCCCAGAACCGTCCTTCGTCGAGAATGCCACGCTCGTCGAGGATCGCCGCGAGATGGCGGAAGTAGCAGTCGAAGACATCCGTGAAGATGCCGTCGAGACGCACCTCGTCGTCGAGCACGACGCAGTTGCGGCGCACCACGGGCGGCAGGCCCGCACCGTCGTTGAGGATGCGCATTTCCTCGGCCAGATCCTTCATGACGATGCGGGTCGGAGCATCGTTCTCCAGGATCAGGATGACGTTCTCGCCATGCGGCATGAAGATGATGTCATAGGCGTAGTAGCAATGCAGGACAGGCGCGAAATAGGCGCGCAGATAACGCCTGATCCACTCCTCGGCGCCAAGGCCCGAACGCTCGATCAAGGCGCCGGTCATCGCATCGCCCTGGGGATCGAGATGCAGCAGGGCGGCCATGGTCATCAGCCGCTCGCCCGGCCGGATGAGATTGACCGGGCTCTCCCGCCACAGCGCCGCCAGAACGTCCTTGTAGGGGGAATCCGCCGACAGGCCTTCCTCGTAATAGGGATTGCGGTAGCTGATCGTGGCGACCTCGCAGATCAGGCAGAACCCGTTCTCCTGCAGGTAGCTGTCGCGCGCCAGCAGGTTGCGCAGCCACTCGTTGATCTCCGGCGTGGTGCGCATGTCCTCCGGCGACAGGCCGCGCTGCAGCATGAACCCCATGTTGAGGATCGACAGTGCCATCTTCACATAGCGCTTCGACGGCGATGTCGCATTGAAGAACGTGCGGATCGACTGCTGCGGCTGGTAGAGGTCCTCCGACAGGCCAAGATAGACGATGTTTCCCCGGGCGATTTCCGCAGCAAAACTCATCGAGATGCGGTTGAACCACTGCCAGGGATGTACCGGCATGAACAGGTAGTCGGCCGGGTCGTGCCCCATCCCGGCGAGCTGCTTGCGGTATCCGGAAACGACCTGTTCGCCCAGTTCCTCCGCCATCAACCGGTCATGATCGAGGCCGGCCATGCCGACGAAACGGGCATGCTCGCGAGCAACCGCGATCCACACGATGGAGAGCGGACCGGCCGCCTCGGGCGCGTAGAGCGGATAGTCGGCGGTGTTGAAACCGAGCCGCCCGTTGTTGGCGACGAAGGAGGGATGCCCCTCCGTCATCCCGGTTTCGATGGCCTGGAAGTCGGCGCCGGCGAGATCGGAAGCGCGATGCGGTTTCGTCGCCGCCTTGTAGGCGCTGCCGTAAAGAATGCTGCTGATCTCGTCCAGATAGACCGGCATCATCGCGTCGCGGATGCCGAGCGGCTTGCGGAACTCGATGATGAATTTCAGCGCGTCGATCGGCGCGACCTTGCCGTTCAGCCGCTTCTCGATCGACGCAGGGTCGATCTGCCAGTGATCGAGGCGCATGCGCCTTGCCAGGAACCGGTACTCGACGTGTTCCGACGGCTGCTCCAGCACGAAGCGGGCCTGGTCTCCGGCAGGACCGTCCAGCCGCGGCAACAGCAGCAGTTCATGCGAGAACTCGCTGATCGCCTTGCGCACCAGGAGCCGGTTCACCCAGGCCCAACGGTCGCCTTCAAGATGCGCGACAGCCCGCTCCTGCGGCGGCATCAGATGCATTGCGGCACTCATGTCGTCCATGCTCGCCCCCTCAGCCCCCGGCCGAAGCCGCTTCGCCCACCGGGCTGGCGGCCGCGGAGAAGCGCTGGAAGGCCACCCGGCGTTCGACCGGATAATATTCCTTGCCGAGCACGTCGCGGATGATCACCGAATTCCGGTAGCAGGCCTGGCCGAGATCCGGCGGCAGGTAGCTGTCGGCGTGGATCTCGGCGTTCTGGACGAAGATCCCGCGCCCCTCGTGGTCGATGGATCCGTTGCGGGCAACCGCAAACCGCCCTTCCCCGCACCAGTTGATGCGCTCGGAGACCGGCGCCAGATAATCGGGCACCTTGAAGCGGTAGCCGGTTCCAAGCACCAGCGCTTCAGTCTCCATCTGGAAGGAGCGTTCCTCCTCAATCTGGCGGAAGGTCAACTGGAACAATCCGCTCGCCGGATCGTGGGCGCAGGCCTCGATCTCGGTGTTCGACATCAGCGTCATGTCTACATCGCCGTAAAGCTGCTTGCGGTAGCGCAGGTCGTAAATGTCGTTGATCAGCGAGGGATTGATGCCCTGAAAGATCGCCTGCATGGCGCGCACCAGATCCTCGCGCTTGGGCCGCGACAGCGAGAAGAAATAATCCGCATAGTCGGGCGTCGTCATCTGCAGCGTCAGCTTGGTCAGTTCACGTGGCACCAGGCGCGAGGACCTGGTGATCCAGTTGAGCGTGTAGCCGTGCCGGTCGATGTCGCTCAGGAGATCGTGATAGACCTCCGCCGCGCTCTGCCCGGAGCCGACGACGGTGATCGACTTCTTCTGCCGGATCTCGTCGCGGTGGCGCATGTAGTCGGCGCTGTGCATCACCTTGTCGCGCACCGCCTCACATGCCGCCGGCACGTTCGGCGACATGCCGGAGCCGAGCACGATGTGCTTCGCCAGCAGCGTCTTGCGCTGGCCCATCTTCGTGTTCAGGCAGGTGACCTTGTAGACGCCCGCCGCCGCGTCGTACTCGACCTGCTCCACCTCCCGGTTGAAGACGACATTGTCGAGCCGGCTCGCCGCCCAGCGGTAGTACTTGTTGAACTCGTTGCGCAGCAGGAAGAAATTCTCGGTGTCGAGCAGGAACGCATAGAAGGCGTAGATTCGACCCGTCTGCTTCAGGTAGTTGAGGAAGCTGTATTCGCTGGTCGGGTCGGCAAGCGTCACCAGATCGCACAGGAACGGCGTCTGCAGCGTCGCCGTTTCCAGCAGCGTGCCCTCGTGCCAGTTGAACTGGTCCTTGCGTTCCAGGAACAGGCAGTCGAGATCGCGGATCGGCTGGGTCAGGCAGGCAAGGCCGAGATTGAACGGGCCGATGCCGATGCCGATGATGTCATGGACCTGGCTGCCGGTCTGGCCGGCGCGGCCCCGCCCCTCTTCCGGCCCTTGCACGGATTGCGACATCATCCAGGCTCCTTTCGACGATTGCGGCCCGCCGGCGGGCCCGACCGGACCGGTCGAAGGCCGGCCTGAAGCGGTCCGGCCTTGTGCGAACACACCGGCCGATCCTCCGCCGAAACCTTATCGGGACGCCGGATGTTACTGAAATATATTATATTCGCGCCAGTCGGTTGCTTTTTGAATGATGCTCAACCGGGCGCCGACGACAACGCACGCGCCAGGGTCAGGACCCTAGTAGGAGGACGGGCTCTTGCCGGTGAAGTCGTGCGCCTCGTGTCCTTCGATGGGCGGGCTGAAGACGCTGAGACAGACGGACGGGTCGCGCACCACCATGCGATGCGCGTCGTTGCGGTTCATGATGAACACGGTTGCCCCGGCGCCGTTGGTGTCGATCGGGTGGCTGCCGCTTTCCCAGACATATTCGCCGCTGCCCGAAACGTAGTAGCAGCTCTCGAAATGATGCCGGTACTGGAGGGGCGAATCCGTATTCGCATTGCCCAGCGTCTGGCAAAGCGCAAAGCCGAAGCCGTCATCCCTGACCAGCAGGCGGCGGCTCTGTCCGTTGCCCCAGAAGACGTCTCGCCCGGTGCCCACCGTCTCCGCCACCCGCCGCACGAGGGGTTCGGCGCGGATCTCCTCCTCCGGCCCCTCGCCGCCAAAGATCGTGCAGATGCGCAATTCGGTCTCGGCGTGGAAGGTGATATCGGTCCCCGCGCGGGCCGCGACCAGCGTGTCGGCCTCGACGATGGCGCTGCGGCCGCCGACCGTGACCATGCCGTTCCCGGAGAGGCAGAAATGCGCCTGGGCGGGAAACTCGCCGGGCGCGTCGCGGGCGACCGTGTCGCTGGTTCCAGCGGCCAGCGTCGTGTCGAACACAGCATGCCCGACCTGGTCGGTACGCGCGACGATCTCGCGGGACGCGGCATAGCGGAAGACCGGCACGTCGCCGGCAGCCTTGAACGTACGGACGATCATGATCCTCACCTCCTCGATCAGGGGCCGGACTTCAGACATACCGCGCGCTTTCCAATAAGTATAAATCTTGTTTTGTATTAGAAACTGAGAAACAAATATCGATTGAATGGACAATTCTTACAATTGTTACGCAATGCCAACTCGCAATTAATAAATACAGATAAGATATTTCCGGCAAAATCCCCCGAGGCACTAGACTTGCGCGCGTGGGTGCGGCGAGCGGCACGAGGAGGCGCATGTCCGGCGACAGTCATGGCAATCGGGACCTGTGGGTCTTCGGCTACGGGTCGCTGATGTGGCGGCCGGGCTTCGCCCATGCCGCCTCCTGCCGCGCGCGCATGCACGGCTATCGGCGCCGGCTCTGCATCTATTGCGAGCATCATCGCGGCACGCCGGCCCGGCCGGGGCTCGTGTTCGGGCTCGACCGGGGCGGCTCCTGCGTCGGCCTCGCGTTTCGCGTGCCCGGCGCGCATCGTGCCGCCGCCCTTGCCTACCTGCGCCGGCGCGAGCTTGGCTGCGGCGCCTATCGCGAACGGCATATCGGCATCCGGCTGGAAAGCGGCGAGAGCGTGCAGGCGCTCTGCTACACCGCCAATCACCTGCACGCGCATTATGCCGGCAGCCTGTCGCCGCCGGAGGCCGCCGGGATCGTTGCCCGCGCCAACGGTCCGTCCGGCGACAACCGCGACTACATGCTGAACACACTCCGCCATCTCGGTCGTCTGGGCATCACCGACCCCTGGCTCGCGCAGGTGGCACGTCTTGTCGACGCCGCACCGGCTGCGGGTCCGGTTTCCTCGATCAGTTCGCGGGCCGCATCGCCGGACTGCATTCCATGACCACGCGGCGGCCACGGCCGGGGCGTGCCTGAAGCGCACCGTCGCGAATGACCGCTTCGCCGCGCGACAGGACCGTTTCCGGCCATCCGGCAATCTCTCGCCCGGCGAACGGATTGTAACCGACATTGTCGTGCAGGTCGTTCTCGCCCAACACCCTCCGCGCATCCGGATTCCATATGGCGATATCGGCGTCGTATCCGGGATCCAGGCGCCCTTTTCCGGTCAGTCCGAACAGGGCGGCCGGGGCCGTCGCGGTCAGTTCCACGAATTTCTCCGCGCCAAGGCGTCCGCCCACCACCATCGCGTCGAACATCAGCGGCAGGCGCAGCTCCAGCCCCGGCATTCCGTTGGCGATCCGGTTGAAGGGCGGCGCCTCGCCATTGGCGAACTTGCCGCTTGCGTCCATCCGATACGGCGCGTGGTCCGAGGTGACCAGTTGCAGGTCGCCGAGCGCCAGTCCACGCCACAGCGCCTCCTGGTCTGCGGCCTGGCGCTGCGGCGGACTGCAGAGCAGCGCCGCTGCCTCCATGCCCGGGCGGTCGAGATCGTCTTCCGTCATGAAGAGATAGTGCGGACAGGTTTCCGCCCAGACCGGCGCGCCCCGTCCACGGGCCGCGCGAACGATCTCGACACCTTCGCGCGTCGAAACGTGAAACAGCATCACCGGCTGTCCCGTCGCCTCGGAAAATCGGCAGATGCGCTCCAGCGCCTCGATCTCGGCAAGCCGGGGATGCGACAGGGCGTGAAAACGGGGAGCCGTATCGCCGGCCGCCAGCAGCCGTTCCGTGGCCCAGCGGATCAGCCCGTCATTCTCCGCATGGAAGCAGACCAGTGCGCCGCCGCCCCGCGCCGCCTCCAGCACCTTGAGGATCGAAAGGTCGTCGAGGCGGACCTTGTCATAGGTGGTGAAAACCTTGATCGAGCGGTGGCCCTCGCCGACCAGCCTGGAGATATCGGCAAGGTTGTCGCCGGAAATATCGGCGACGATCATGTGGTAGGCATGGTCGATCAGCGCGCCCCGGGTTGCACATGCCGCATAATCGGCCATCACGTCGGCGATCCGCATTCCCGGATGCTGCGCGGCGAAGGATACCGTGGTGGTGGTACCGCCGAATGCGGCCGAGCGCGTCGCGCTCTCGAACGTGTCGGCATTCATCAGGCCCGCGCCGGACAGTTGCTCGATATGGCAGTGGGTGTCGACGCCGCCGGGCATCACGAGCCGGCCACGGGCATCGATCTCTTCGACGCCCGCGCCAAGGCCGCGGCCGAGCGCCGCCACCCGGCCGTCCGCAACCGCCAGATCCGCCTCGAAGGTCGCTTGCGCGGAAACGATCGTTCCACCGCGTATGACGAGATCATAGGTGTTGCCGGTCATGTATGCTCCCTTCGTTGCCGTCCCGATATACACTGTGTATACCGTTATTGACAACTCGCCCCCTGCCTCCCGTTCGCAAGGGTCGATATCATGCAAGAAAGGTCATGCCGCAAGCGGCCGGCCATCTGGCGGAGCGATCAGAATGTCCAGCTTAGAACACGGCCAGACGCTTGGCGACACCACTCATGACCGGCTGCGCCGGATGATCGTCAGCGGTGAGCTGCCGGCCGGCACCCGGCTCCAGGAAAAGGCCTTCGCCGACCGGCTCGGCGTTTCGCGGACGCCGGTTCGCGAGGCGATCGCCCGCCTGGTGTCGGAAGGACTGGTCACCCGCTCGCAAGGCGGCGTGCCCGTGGTCAACCAGATATCGATCTCTGAAATCATTGAAATTCTTCATATAAGACGCCTTCTCGAATGCGAGTCGGCACGTCAGGCCGCGACCGTCCATGCCCAGGTGGAACCGCTCCTGTCCTTGCGTGCGCGGACAGAGGCCCTGCTTGCCGGCGGCATGACAACCCCGGCCGAGCACGCCGATCTGGATGAGGAATTCCACACGACGATCGCCCGTGTTTCCGGGTCGCGACTTCTGGCCGAGCTCGTTCACAATCTCAAGCTGAAAACCCGCATCTTCGACAAGGGTTTTATTCCCGAACGGTTCGAACCCGGCCTGAAAGAGCATCTGGACATTCTCGATGCGATTCTCGCCCGCGATTCCACACGTGCCGAAACGGCGATGCGCCGTCATCTCGACAATGTGCGCGAGTCGATCCTGACATCCATCCAGCGTCTCTACTGACTTTCTGCATCCGCATTTTTCTCGAAGCGGAACTATGTCCATTGACTCGGCATGCCGACGGTATACCATCGGCATGCATTCACGACCAAGGACCCTCCCCAGATGACGAGCCAGACAGATGCGCGCCGCCCGATCGGCGATCCGCTGCTCACCGTGACCTTCCTTTATTTCCGTGACCTGCCTCGTGCGATGGCCTTCTACGAGACGGTTCTTGGCGTCGAACTCGCCATCGATCAGGGGTGGTCGAAGATCTACCGTCTCGGCGGAACGGCTCATGTCGGCCTTGTCGACGAGACCCGCGGCTCGCATCGCGCCGCCGATCCCAAGCCGGTTCAGCTCTGCATGCGCGTCGCCGATGTCGACGCATGGCACGACTGGGCCCGAAGCTGCGGCGTCGCCGCCCTCACCGCCCCGAAGGACAGTCCTTCCCTCGGCATCCGGGCTTTCGTCTTCGACGACCCGGAAGGCTACCAGATCGAGATCCAGTCCGTTCTCGGCTGACCCGCCCGCAACCCGGGACGGCGCAGCCCTTCTGTGGCCTGCGCCTTCCGCCACCCAGCATCCAACGAAGGCGGCGAACCGCCTCGCAGATCACCCGAAAAGGGGAATCCAGATGAAATTTTCACACGGCATGACGCGGCTTCTCGCTTCCGCCGCCTTCGTTGCGCTCGCCAGCTCCGGCGCGCTCGCCGACAAGTCGCTGACCATCGGCCTGACCTCCGATGCGGTCCACATGGATCCGCAGGCGGGTGAGGAGCTAAGCTCCAACATCATGTATTATCACATCTATGACGCACTGGTCCGCCGCGACGCCGACCTGCGGTTCGGCCCCGGCCTCGCCGAAAGCTGGGAGCTTGCCGACGACACGACCTGGGTTTTCAAGCTGCGCGAGGGCGTCACCTTCCATGACGGCGACGAGTTCAAGGCGTCCGACGTCATCTTCACGCTGGAGCGTCTCAAGGCCTCGCTGATGGCCAATCTTGCCGCAAACATCGAGAGCTTCCGCGCCATCGACGAGCGCACGGTGGAAATCAAGACCTTCCGCCCCTATGCCGCGCTGCCCAACGACCTCGCCGCGATCCTGATCCTTTCGGAAGATCACGTGAAGAAGGTCGGCGACAGCCTCGACCAGCAGCCAATGGGCACGGGCCCCTACAAGCTGGTGGAATGGGTCAAGGAAGACCGCATCGTCCTGGAGGCGTTCGATGGCTACCATCTGGGCGAGGCCACCGTCGAAAACGTCACCTTCCGGCCGATCACCAATCCGGCAACCCGCACCGCCGCCCTGCTCACCGGCGAGGTCGACATCGTCCAGGACCTTGCGGTGCGTGACGTGCAGCGGGTGAAGGACACCGACGGGTTCGAGGTCGTCACCCGGCCTAGCCTGCTCAATCTGGTGCTGGCGCTCGATGTCCGCGAGAAGAGCCCGACGATCGAGGGCGACAACCCGATGACCGACCGCCGCGTCCGCGAGGCGATGGCCCGGGCCATCGATGTCCCGACCATTTCGCGGGTGATCATGAACGGCCTGTCGACGCCGTCCGCCCAGTACGTGCCGGAGAGCCATGTCGGCTATCTGGAGGGTGCAGACTTCCACCAGATGTACCCCTATGACGTCGAGCGCGCGAAGGAACTGATGGCGGAGGCGGGTGTCGCCGACGGCTTCACCCTGACGCTTGACGCCACCAACAACCGCTATGTCAACGATGCCCAGATCGCCCAGGCGCTGGCGTCGATGCTGGCCAAGATCAACGTCAAGCTCGTCCTCAACCTGATGCCGAAGTCGAACTTCTTCGGCTACATCCGCGTGCCCTCTGACAAGTCGAGCTTCATCATGTCCGGCTGGGACGTGCCCTCCGGCGATGCCGGCTCGATGTATGGCGTGATGTTCTACTCGCGCGGCAAGAAGGAAGGCTACGGCCAGGTCAATCGCGGCTCCTATTCCAACCCGGACGTCGACGCGCTGATCGACAAGGCCGACAGCACCCCGCGGGTGGAAGAGCGCGACGCGCACCTCCAGGCCGTGACGAAGATCCTGCTCGAGGACATCCCGATGATCCCGGTGCACTACGAGCAGGACATCTATGCCGCGCGCGACGGCGTCGCCTTCACTCCGCGCACGGACAAGTTCCTGTGGGCCTACGAAATGGACGTGAAGGACTGACCCCCTTCCGCCTTTGAAACGGAAGCGGGGGG
>NZ_JASHIK010000045.1 GCF_030733745.1 Stappia sp. MMSF_3263
CCCGCGTCGGGTTCAGAAGCACGTCATGCGCCCGGGGGCAGCCCTGCCCCGTCTGCCACCCGGTCGAGTTCCGAGATCGCGCAGACGATGTGGTAGAGCGAGCTGGCCGGAGCCGGCTCATCGACGAAGCTGCCGTCCGCGCGCAGCTTGTCGCGCCACAGGCCCGGCGGGTCGACGGCGAGATAGGCCTCCAGCGCGGCGACGGCCTTCAGGGCGTCGGCGGCACGGGCGGCTCGGGTTTCCTCGTCGGGCGCCTCTTCCATCATCACGAGCGCGGCCTTCATCCACTCGGTCTGGGCCCACAGGCGCGCTAGCGGGTCGAGCGGGGAAAAGTCGTCGCGCAGTTGCATGATCGCGACCCCGCGATCCGGGCAGATGCCATGCCCGGAGGCGATGGCGAAGAGACGCGAGGCCGCGGAAAGCTCGTCCCGACGGTTGCGAGAGCGCGCCCACATGGTCAGGAGCCAACACCATTCGAACTGATGGCCAGGCTCAATGATGCGCCCCTCCCGGCCCGGGGCCGGCTGCCAGTCGGCGTCGAAGAACTCCCGCAGGGCGCCTGTCGCGGGATCGATGAAGCGGGTGAGCGCCAGTTCCGCGATGCCATCGGCCATTTCCCGCCAGCGCGGATCGTCGGAAACGGCCTCCCAGGCCAGCGCCGCCTCGAAGAGATGCATGTGCGGATTGGCCCGAAGCGGCAGGCGACGCGGCACGTCCTCCTCGAAACCGCCCGAGGGATGGGCAAGACGGGCGAAAAGACCGTCGCGCAGGCGTGCGGCTTCCCGCGAGAGACGCAGGCGCATGCCATCGACGCGGCCGGCCACATGCGCATAGGCGAAGAGCGCGAAGGCCTGGTCGTAAAGGTCGAAGGATCGCGGTCCGCCTTCACCCTCCGGCGACGGCAGGCGCAGGGTGGCGTCGGTGCAACGGAAGTCAGCCTGGAACGCGGCGAGACCGCGCATCGCGACACCCTCCGCATCGCCCGGCCAGCCGAGCCGCGCGCCTTCGACAAACGCATAGACCTGCCTTGGCGGCACGCGCGGGCGCGCCGGGGCCTCACCCGGCCGGGCCGTGCCAAGGGCGAGGCTTTCGGCGAACCGCCCGTCCGACGCATCGACGCCAGCGCGCGCCCACAGTGGCAACGACACGCCCGTCAGCCAGCCGGCCAGGCGGTCGCGGGCCGCCGCGAGCCCCGCCCGCGGGTCGGGCGAAGCGTGTTGCGAGCCTGGCGTCACCTGATGCTCCTCCCCTCATGTCCACGGCGCCGGACTGTCGGCCGAGACGCCGGCGCCGAACTGTCGGCGCTACAGGGTCTGATTGTACGCGCCCACTTCCGGGTTCTCGCGCAGGATGGCGTCGACCGCCTTGAACATCTCCCGCAGGCGGGCATCCGATGCCGGGCTCTCGATGACGACGACAAGTTCCGGCTTGTTCGACGACGCACGCACCAGTCCCCAGGTGCCGTCCTCGCAGGAGACGCGAACGCCGTTCACCGTCACCAGGTCGGTGATCGGGTGGCCGGCGAGCGGCTCGCCCTTCTCGTGCATCGCCTTGAACCGGGCGATGACGCGCTCGACGACCTCGTATTTGATCTCGTCGGCGCAATGCGGCGACATGGTCGGCGAGCCCCAGGTCTTGGGCAGGGCACGGCGCAGGTCGGCCATGGTCTTGTCCGGGTTCCGGTCGAGCATGTCGAGGATGGTAAGTGCCGAGACAAGGCCGTCGTCGTAACCGCGGCCGATCGGCGCGTTGAAGAAATAGTGGCCCGACTTCTCGAAGCCGACCAGCGCGCCGATCTCGTTGACCCGCCGCTTCATGTAGGAATGGCCGGTCTTCCAGTACTCCGTCACCGCGCCGTTGCCCAGAAGCACGGGATCGGTGTTGAAGAGCCCCGTCGACTTGACGTCGACGACGAAACGGGCGCCGGGGTGCAGCGCGGACAGATCCCGGGCCAGCATGACGCCGACCTTGTCGGCGAAGATCTCCTCGCCCTCGTCGTCGACAACACCGCAGCGGTCGCCGTCGCCGTCGAAGCCGAGCCCCACCTCGGCACCGGTCTCCAGCACCTTGTCGCGCAGGGCATGAAGCATCTTCATGTCCTCCGGATTGGGGTTGTAGCGCGGGAACGTGTGGTCGAGCTCGCAGTCGAGCGGGATCACCTCGGCGCCGATGGCCTCCAGCACGCGGGGGGCGAAGGCACCGGCGGTGCCGTTGCCGCAGGCGGCGACCACGCGGATCGGCCGCGACAGCTTCGGCCGGTCGGTCAGGTCTGCGATATAGCGCTCCGGGAACCCCTCGACGAAACGGTAGCTGCTGCCGGTCCCTTCCCGGAACGAGGCGGTCAGGACGATCTCCTTGAGCCGGCCCATCTCGTCCGGCCCGAAGGTCAGCGGGCGGTCGATGCCCATCTTCACACCGGTCCAGCCATTGTCGTTATGCGAGGCGGTGACCATGGCCACGGCCGGCACATCAAGGGCAAACTGGGCGAAATAGGCCATCGGCGACAGGGCGAGACCAATGTCGTGGACACGGACGCCGCCGGCCATCAGGCCGGAGATCAGCGCCATCTTGATCGAGGCGGAATAGCCGCGGAAATCGTGGGCGACGACGATATCAGGCCGTGTGCCGCGCTCGTGCATCAAGGTGGCGATGCCCATGCCGAGCGCCTGGATCCCCATCAGGTTGATTTCTTTTTCAAACAGCCAGCGCGCGTCATATTCGCGAAACCCGGTGGCCTTCACCATCGGCTGGGATTCGTAGGCGTAGGTGTTCGGCTTCAGCTCGGCAACGGGGACTGGCAGCATGAATTGTCCTCAAGGTCTGGGCGTGCGGGTGTCGAGGGCCTCGCACATCGTTCAAAAACTCGTCATTCAATCCGGCGAAACAGGGGCGGCGCTGTCCGAATAACGGACGATATCGTCATCCCCTATATAGGCACCGGACTGGATCTCGATGACACGGGCGGGGACCCTGCCCGGATTGGCGAGCCGATGGCGCGCACCGACCGGCACATAGGCCGACTGGTTCTCCGTCATCAGCCGCATCTCGCCGTCGATCTCGATGGCCAGGGTGCCCGACACCACCACCCAGTGCTCGGCGCGGTTGACATGGCTTTGCAGCGACATGCTCTCGCCCGGCTTGATCTCGATCTCCTGAACCTGGAAGCGCGTACCCTTGGCGATCTCCTCGCGCCAACCCCAGGGCCGGTGGAGACGGCGATGCTCGCGCGTCTCCCGCCGGCCTTCCGCCTGCAGACCTTCGACGACCGCCTTGACGTCCTGGGCATGGCCCTTCTCGGCGACCAGCACCGCATCCTTGGTGGCGACGACCATGACATGATCGAGGCCGACGACGGAGACCAGCGCGGCGTCGCTGACCACCAGATTGTCGCGAGCCTTGACGAACCGCGCCTCGCCCAGAACGCTGTTGCCGTCCTCGCCCTTGTCCAGCGCCTCCCATACCGCAGACCAGGAGCCCAGGTCGCTCCAGCCCGGGTCGGTCGGCACGCAGGCGATGCGGTCGGATTTTTCCATGATCGCATAGTCGATGGAAATGTTCGGAACGGCCGTGAACAGCTCCTCGTCGAGACGGAGAAAGTCGAGATCGCGGACAGCACTGCCAAGCGCCGCGCGCACGGCGGCAAGCACGTCCGGCGCATGGCGCTCGAACTCGGCAATCATCGTGGCGGCGGAAAACAGGAAGATGCCGGCATTCCACACATGCGCACCGTTGGCCAAAAAAGCCCGGGCGCGCTCAAGGTCCGGCTTTTCGACGAAAGCCTCGACCGGGCGCACGGCCGCCTCGCCGCCATCCGCCAGGCGGATATAGCCGTAGCCGGTGTTGGGTTCGGACGGACGAATGCCGAAAGTGACGATCTTCCCGGCACGCGCGGCCGGGGTCGCGAGATCGACGGCGCGGGAAAAGGCCTCAACGTCGCGCACCAGGTGATCGGACGGAGCCAGCAGAACCAGTGCGTCCGCGTCCCGCGCCTGCGCGACCAGGGCGGCAATGGCGGCCGGGGCCGCGGTGTTGCGACCGACAGGCTCAAGCACGATCGTCGCCTCGGAGAGCGGCGCGCCGACCTCTTCCATTTGCTCGCCGACAAGAAACCGATGCTCGGCATTCGTAATCACGATGGGGGCTGCGTAGGTGCCGCCAGGAAACCGGCCGAGCGTCTTCTGGAACAGGCTCTCGCCCTCGAAGATCGGCAGGAACTGCTTGGGCCGCGCCGAGCGCGACAGCGGCCAAAGCCGCGAACCGGACCCGCCGGACAGAATACAGGGGATGATCACGCGCGCTCTCTCGTCGACGGAGGCAGGCCAGGGAAAGGGCATGCCGTGCAGTGTTGTGCCAAACCCCATACTGACAGGAGGTTAACCCGAAAGACAGGCGCTGCAAAACGGCGCCGGCTCCCTCATATCAAGGACCGGCAGACACCAAATCATGGCCGGCCTGCCTGCCCGATCTCCGGGAGCCGTCTGAACAATCTTCCCAGCCCTTTGCTTAGGGAAACTGACCTGTTTGCCCAACTCACCGACTTGGGAGGCGCCAACACCGTCCCCCCGCCCCTAACCATCATGCGCTCTCCATCACGTGAACGGCGCATCTAGGGACAGCTGAGCAAAACGGCGATGCGTCACTCGCCTTCCTCCGTCACCGATATGTCGGCCGCCCAATCATCCGGCGTTTCAAGGTTGCATCTCAGACCAACCGCATCTCAGTATTTCTTGCAGCCAAAAAACGCAGCTGTATCTCCAAGGGAACTGTTGATCCAGCCAAGTCCGTTTAGGCCAGCACACGGATCATGTTTCGGTGCCGGCTTCGACAAATCGCTCCCCCCGCCAGCAAGGGCGCCAAACAACGCCAGTCCGCCAACGATAGCAGCAACGGTCAGCGCCGTTCGTTGGTCATCACGTCGAATGATTTCCGCTGACAAAAACTCGAACAGCTTCTCAGCTTCACTGGCATTGGCTGGAGCACGGCGCGAGCCTTGACGCTGTTCTTTGCCAATGTACGGCCACAACGTGTCGTAGGCGCGGTCATTATACGGGTTCTTGAGAGTGTTTTCGAAGCCTGGCTGTTGAATCAAATAGGTGGCGTAGGCAACGCTTTCTGCATATCTCAGTTTATTGTGATCAAACTCAAACAGGACATACTGCCGCTGCTCAGGGCTCAGCAGTTTGATATTTGCCAACAGGTTGAAGAGTGCCGCCGCCGAGTAGTGACGTTGCTCCTGAACAATCTCCCACCATTTTTCAATCGCCGTTTGCGTATCACCTGTTGCGGACTGCCCGTAGAATTCAAGCAATGCAACGATGTTCAGTGCCTGAGCCCAGATTTCCCGTCGCTTGTAAAAATCCTCGCGTGCCGGATCCGCGAGAATACTGAGCAACTCCCTGTTAGACGGGCTCAACTCGGCTCCCAGTTTTACCTTTTCTCCAATCTCGTCCAACGAAGCCGCATACTGCCGGTAAGGCCCGGTCTTGGCGCCATCATTCTCAATAGCTGCAATAAGTTCGCTGTAATCCTCCATCAGCGGGGGCTTGCCGTTGTAGGCCCTCAAAATTGGCAGGATATATTTCTCTATGTCGTTCTGGGCGACAGTTGGTCGAACGCACGCTTGCCGAGTGGTGATAGTCTCAGCATTGTCGACTTTGGTCGAACGCGCAAAAGCGACAGCAAACGCAAACAACACATCACCCCTCCCAGCCTTGGCCAGCTTGAAGAGCTCAGCTTCGAGATCGTTGCGGGGCGCGGCACCGCTGAGTACCGCCGTTCTGCACCCCTCCAACGTCCTGATAAATGCCGGTATATATCCCTTCAACGAGTACTGCCAGAAATAATACCTTTGCCTGCGCTTCGAAAAAAGAGCCTTATAGTCGTCAGAAAGCTGACTATAGCAATACCCATTCTTGCACCAGTAATATCGATCTTTTATTTTCTTTACGTATCGCCGAACAGCCTCTTCAATCTCCTTTTCCCTTGAGAACATGTGGTACAATGCAAAATCATGCGCATTGATGTCCCGAAGTCTAATATAACTTTTAAGGACATTCTCAAGTCTGTCATCGGTCGCAACACCGCCAGACAAATGCGCGCGAAATGTCCAATAAAGCAATTGCGGGTCACTCGGCGCCGCGGCGCGCGCGCGCTCGCACCATTTAATGGCTTCTTGTGAGTCGATCAGATCCACAACCACACCGACGTTCGATGCCCCTGTCAGAAATGGATCTGCCGCGAGAACGCGGCATTTCTCGTAATCGCTGAGCGGCTGCTGGGCCTGAACAGAGGGCACGAGGGTCGTCCAGCTCACACAACCCGCGACAAACGCCGAAACAAACCTTCTGATCATTGCAACCTCCCCCCATACTTCAGCTTCATCAATTGCTCGATGAAGTTTCGCAGCGCAAGCCCTTTCACCACCAGCAGAATTTCCCTTTGGCAATCAAGCCTACCTGCCTGTTCGACGTTGATGACGAACAATCAATTTCTTTAGAACTTGTTCGCTATCGAGATTTTGGCAGCGACCGAGGAATTCATCAACAAAGTCATTGAGAAACGCCCGTGTTGCCGAAGCGATGAGAGGTGGCCCCGCCTGGTGAGACGGTTAGACGGCTTGGCTCAGGTGGATCGGGGTTGTTTTATGCCGCCAGTTGCTCCGTCATTTCCGCCGTAACATAGGCCTCGTCGGGTGTCCTGCCGGCGAAGGTCGAGTGCGGGCGTCGCCGGTTGCAGTAGTCCATCCAAGAACCGATTCCGCTGCGGGTCTCGCTTCCGATCTAGAAGGTGCTGAGGAAGACGCACTCGTATTTGAGATTGCGCCACAGCCGCTCGATGAAAAGCGTTGTCCATCCAGCCGCCGCGCCCGTCCACGGAAATGCGGTTGCCAGCGCCCTTCAGCGTCGACATGAAGGCGAGGCTGGTGAGCTGGCCCCCTTGGTCGACGTTGAAGATGTCGGGCCTACCGTGGCGGAGGATCGCCCCAAGCGACGATGAGCCGGTGCGAAACCGCTAGCGGATACCGTCGGTCACCCGGCGATCATCGACACACTTTGACCTGCCACTGAGTTTTTCCTCCACCTGGAGTTAGAGTCCGGCCTCGATTGAAGGACGGACAGATGAAGCGGAAGCGGTTCACGGAAGATCAGATCATTGCGGTTTTGCGCGAGCATGAGGCGGGTGCGAAGGCGGGCGACCTGGCCCGCAAGCACGGTGTCAGCGAGGCGACGCTGTATAACTGGAAGGCGAAGTATGGCGGCATGGACGTGTCCGACGCCAAGCGCCTGAAGGCTCTGGAAGACGAGAACGCGAAGCTGAAGAAGCTGCTCGCCGACCAGATGCTGGAGGCCGCGGCTCTGAAGGAGCTTCTGTCAAAAAAATGGTAGGGCCCGCCGCCAGGCGCGAAGCCGTCGCGCATCTGCAGGCCGTCATGAGCCTGTCGGAACGGCGGGCCTGTTCCATCGTCGGCGCCGATCGGAAGATGGTGCGCTACCGGTCCTGCCGGCCGCCGGAGACGACGTTGCGCGGCAGGCTGCGCGAGCTTGCCAACGAGCGCCGACGCTTCGGCTATCGGCGGCTGTTCATCCTGCTGCGGCGCGAGGGCGAGCCGTCGGGGATCAACCGCATCTATCGGCTCTACCGGGAGGAAGGGCTGACGGTTCGCAAACGCCGTGCACGGCGCCGGGCTGTGGGCACGCGAGCGCCGATCCTGGTCGAGGCGCGGCCGAATGCGCGATGGTCACTCGACTTCGTGCATGACCAGTTCGCCTGCGGGCGACGCTTCCGGGTGCTGAACATCGTCGACGACGTCACGCGGGAATGCCTGGCTGCGATCCCCGACACGTCGATCTCCGGCCATCGTGTCGCACGCGAGCTGACCGAACTGATCGGCCGTCGCGGCAGGCCGGACATGATCGTTTCGGACCACGGCACCGAGTTCACCTCGAACGCCATCCTTGCCTGGTCGAAGGACCACCGAGTGGAGTGGCACTACATCGCGCCCGGCAAGCCGATGCAGAACGGCTACATCGAATCCTTCAACGGGCGGATGCGCGACGAGCTGTTGAACGAGACCCTGTTCTTCGGCCTCGATCACGCCCGCAGTGCCATTGCCGAATGGAGAGAGGATTACAACACCGCGAGGCCACATTCCTCGCTCGGCTACCAGACCCCGGCGGCCTTCGCCGAGGTCCTCACCGCAACCGGTTCGCCGGTTGCCCAACCCGCGCCTCGCGGCGTAACACAAACAGCCGAGGCTCTAATCGCCGCTGGATGAAAGTTCAGTGGCAGGTCACTTCGCCCTCAAATATGAAGGGCTCGACCTTGCCGTTCTCAAGAGCCTGTTCCTCAAGGTTGGTCCTAACCCGATCACAGCTATCGTGCACGACAAGCCAACCGGCACCTACGCAAGGCGTGTCTGGTTTCTCTATGAATGGCTCACAGGGGAAGCGCTGGACCTGCCCGATGCCCGGACCGGAAAATATGTCCCTGTGCTTGACCCCGATCTGCAATGGGGCATCGAAGGGGAAACCGTTCCACGCTACCGGCTACGGAACAACCTGCCCGGCACCCCGGCGTTCTGTCCGCTGGTCTTTCGCACAAAGCGGCTGGAAGACTTCATCGCCGAGGGCCTTGCGCAACGCGCCAGAGACATCGTGGCCGATATACCGCGCGATGTGCTCGCCCGCACCGCCGCCTTCCTGCTGCTCAAGGATTCCAAATCCAGCTACGCGATCGAAGGCGAAAGGTAACCGGCCGGGTTGGGCCGCCTTTCGGGGCGCGTGCTGACGTGTAATGACCGTCGTTATTGGCGTCGTTTTTGAC
>NZ_JASHIK010000046.1 GCF_030733745.1 Stappia sp. MMSF_3263
CCGCGCCACCAGACCCTGCGCCCCAGGAGTTCGACCATGAGGTAGAGCAGCGTCGAAAGGATTGAGATCACCACCAGCGCGGCGAACAGAAGATCAGAGCGCGCGGAGGCGTTGGCCGAGAGGATGACGTAGCCAAGCCCCCCTTCCGCACCGACGAATTCGCCAACGATCGCGCCGATCACGGCAAGCGGCATGGCGGTCTTGCAGGCATCGACGATCGAGGGCAGGGCCGCCGGCATCTGCAGTCGCCAGAACCGTGTCCAGCGCGACGCACCGATCGCGTCAAAGTGCTCCCGCAGATGCGAAGGCACGCTTTCCAGTCCGCCGAGCATGCCGATGACCATCGGGAAGAAGGCGAAGAGGAACGCCATCAACACCTTCGAGGTCAGGCCATAGCCGAACCAAATCACCATCAACGGCGCCAGCGCCACTTTCGGAAGGCCCTGGAAGAGGATGATCAGCGGGTAGACGGTGCGGCGTGCAAGCGGCACGGCATGAATGGCCAGGCCAAGCGCGAGCCCTCCAACAACGGCCCATACATAGCCGACAACCACTTCGTTCAAGGTGACCAGGCTGTGACGGTAGAGCTCGCCCGCGTTGGTCCACAACGCCGCCAGGACCGACGAGAGCGGGGGAAGCAGATAGGGCCTGATGCCGAACCAGCCGGGCGCCATCTCCCACAACAGCGCGAGGAGGCCGAAGAACACGATCTCCGGGAGCCGCAGCTTCGAGAACAGCTCGCTCATGCGGGAAACTCCACCAAAGCGCACCGCATCAGTTCTCCCCCCAGCCCTTGGGCGGCTCGACCAGGAACTTCTCGAACTTCCACTGATCGAAAGCGGTCACGTCGTCTTTCCAGACGCTCGGATCGTAGGGAGCCTCCTCGGTCACCTGGACCATGTCGGCATAGAACTCGACATTGTTGTTGTCGGGGTCCTTGAAGACGAGGAACAGGTTCTCGCCCGGGCCGTGCTTGCCGATGCCGCGTTCGATCTTGACGCCCATTGACTGGATATGGCGCGCGGCCGCCTCGATCTCCTCCAGAGAACCCAATTCGTAGGCGAAATGCTCGAGGCCCGGCCGGTTGACGCGATAGAGATCTTCGCGGTTCTCGGCATCGGGGGGAATCTGCACCAGAGCGAGATCGTGGTGATCCGCGCCGCAACGCAGGAAAACCAGCTTGTCCTCGATCCAGTCGGAAAGGGTCAGACCGACCACCTCGGTGTAGAATTCGAAGGACTTGCGGATATCGCGCACATGCAGCACGAGGTGCCCCATCTTGCGGGGTTGCGGTTTTGCCATCTCGATCTCCCAGGCTTGAAAGGTGCCGGCCCGCCGCGAACGGCGGGGCCGGCCGCCATCTTAGTCAGCCAATGCGTTGGTGAAGAGCTGATCCGGCTTGACCACATCCGGCTTCAGGTCGAACGCCTTGACCAGCAAAGCGTGCGTCGCCTCGATACGGCCGTCATCGAACGTCGCCTCGATTTCCCCTGAAGGCGCCAACAGCGAGGCGAGTTCCTGGACCTGCTGAAGCGTGATCTCGGGATCAAGGCTCGGATAGGCCCCGACAAGAATGTCGCGTGCCGCTTCCGGCTCCTCCATGGCGAAGGCATAGCCGCGATAGGATGCCTCCAGGAAGGCGCGCAGGGCCTCGGGCTTTTCGGCGACGCTCGCCTCGGTGGCAACGAAGCCGCTGCCATAGGCGTCGAGGCCATGGTCCGAATATTCGATCCAGCCGACCTGCTTTCCGGCGTTGCGGGCAATCTTCTGCAGCACCGCGCGATTGGAGGCGCGCCAGCATTCGGCGAGGTCGATCCTGCCCTCCAGAAGCGAGGCATCGACGACGGCCGGGTCGAGCCGCAGGAGCGAAATCCCGTCCCGCTCGCGCCCGTTCATTTCCAGCCATGCCGGAAGGATGTTGTGAACCGGGGACGCCGCGCCGCCGCCCATCTTCAAACCAAGGATGTCGTCGATCTCCCGCCGCTCTTCATCCCCGTTCTTCACGTAGCACACGCCTGCGGGCCAGACCCCGTTGATCACGCCGATCATGCGCAGACTGCCGCCGTTCTGCCGGTTGAGCGCAACATTGATCGGGTCGACATAGCCGACCGTGAACATGCCCTGATCGACCTCGTTGGCCGTCCGCGAGCCGCCATATCCGCGCGACAGGGTAACGTCGAGCCCGGCCTCCTCGAACCAGCCCTTCGCCTTCGCGATGATCGGCCCGGCGACACTGCCTTGCGGCAACCAGGCCATGTTGAAGCTGATCTCCTCACCAGCCTCCGCAGGCCTTGCCATGAATGCCGCCATTGCAACGGCAGCCGCTGTGATACGCAACGCGCGCTTTCTGTTCTGCATGATCAACCCTCCCTAGATTGTCGTTTTGCCCGGCAGGTTCACTCCACCGGATTGGTGATCTCCCCGATTTCGGCAATCGCTGCCGTCATGACGTCGCCGCGCTTGAGAAAAATGCCACGCCCCATGCCGACGCCGGTCGGCGTGCCTGTCGCGATCACGTCACCGGGCTTCAGCGTCACGATCGTCGAGAGATAGGCGATCTGTTCGTTGACCTTCCAGATCATCTCCTCGGCGGTGCCTTCCTGCATCATCCGGCCGTTGACCGACAGGCTCAGGTGGACCTTTTGCGGATCCGGTATCTGCGAAGCGGGCACCATCCACGGCCCGAAGGGCGCGAAGCTGTCATGGCACTTGCCCTGGAACCAGTCGAACTTGAACGGATAGTCGCCGCGCACATTCATGTCCCGGGCGGTGACATCATTGACGACCGTGTAGGCGGCAACATGGCTGAGCGCGTCGGCAACGGAAACATGACGCGCGCGCTTGCCGATGACGGCGGCCAGCTCAACCTCCCAGTCAAGCTGACTGGTCTCCGCGGGCATCCTGACCGGTTCGCCGGAGCCGATGACGCAGTCCTCGAGCTTGAGGAACATGTAGGGCTTGCTCTCCGCCTTGGCGGCCAGCACCGTTCCCATCTCGTCCGCATGATCGACGAAATTCGAGGCGGCGCAGAAGATCCGGCCCGGACGGAACGGCGCGCAAAGCCGTGCATCGCCGGCAACGGCACGCACCTTGCCGGCGGCCGCCGCCGCGCGGATGCCACCCGCGATCGCCACCCAGTCGCTGTGGTCAGCGCAGAGGTTCTCGAGGAACTGCGCCGCCTCGCCGTTTGACCAGTTTCCCTGCGGGACATGAAGCCCCGCTTCCCGCAACGCCCCGGCATCGTAGACCGCTCCTTCGCAAATCACGGCCGGAGCCTCCCGTCCGTCCGATGCATAAGTGCCGAAGGCGATGGCAGGCATGGAAATTCTCCTCACTCCGTTTCTATCTATCCAATGTGTACATAATCTAATTTTTGTATGCAATATCTTTTTTTTGTATTCCAAATTCAGGCAGCGAGAGCCTGAACCACAAGCTCCCGCGCAAGCGCGCGATCGCCAGGCGACAACCTGCCGGCCGCCTCGCCCCCTCTCGCGAGAGCGAATGACGGCCTCTCCGCCATCCGGCGCGACCAGTCCCGGGCACGAGGGTGCCGATCCCAGAGCCCTTCGAGCGACAGCATCTGCAATCGCTCGACCATCGAGGCCATGGCGATGTCGGCAAGCGTGAACGCGTCCCCGGCGAGCCAGCCCGTTCCGGCCACTTCCTCGTCGATGCGGGACATCGTGCGATCGAGGCTGCGGATGGCCGCGATGACGGCTGCCGCGTCGAAAGGTGCCGCGACCGCGGCCCTGTAGGCCGCCGCCCGCTCCGGCTGCGGGTGTCGGGAAACCCTCTCTTCCATTGCGCTTCTCGACAGGGCCGACAGCAAGGGTTTGATGTAGAGGTTGAAAGTCGGCGGCCTGATCGCCGGATGAACGACCGTGTCCTCATGATGACACCACCACCGCATCCGGGCCCGGAGGAACGCGCTCCCCGGCTGCAGCCGGGAGGAATTGAAAACCTCGTCGAGATAGGCATTGATGATCGACGATTCAGTGAGGACGCCCTCTTCGGTCTCGAGCGCCGGCACGAGCCCGTCCGGATTGATGGCAATATACGCCGACTTGAGATGGTCGAAATCGGTCAGGCTGAGAGCATGGCCGTCCCACGGGAGACCTATCTCGGCAAGGCACATGCGCACCTTGAACGACTGCAGGGAATCCCAAGCATGGTGAAGAGCGATCATCCGCAAACCTCATTTTTGCGTACAAAACACACTTAATGTCGACATTTATCACTGGAAACGCAAGGGACATGTTGCTATTGTCCCGCGGGTCGTGATTGTGTGATCGAAATCGATCGATCGCTGTCGTAACGAGCGGAACCCCATGGCGAGCAGCACACTGAGCCGGAAGATTGCCAACGTCCTGTCGGAGGAAATCCTGAAGGGCGAGCTGATGCCGGGAGACCGGCTGGACGAGCAATCGCTCGCCGACCGCTTCGAGGTTTCGCGCAGCCCCATTCGCGACGCCCTGCGCGAACTCGCCTCGACCCGGCTGATCGAGCAGCAGCCGCGACGCGGTTTCGCCGTGGCGACAGTCGACACCACAACGCTCCGGAACCTGTATGAGGCCCTGGGCGAGCTCGAGGGGCTCTGCGCCAGATATTGCGCGCTACGCGCGGACGCGGTGCAGCGCGAACATATCCGCATGCTCCATGCCCAGGGGCAGGATGCGATCCGGCAGCATGACATGAGCGCCTATGCGGAAGCCAATCACGCCCTGCACCGGGCGATCTATGACGCATGCCACAATGATGCCTTGCGAGACATCACGCTGGATGTCCGCAACCGGCTTTCCATGTTCCATGCCCGCTTCCTGTTCTCCGAAGACCGTGTCGCGCAGTCGCGCGACGAGCATGAGGAAGTCGTCGACTGCATCCTCAGGAACGATGGCAATGGTGCCAGCGAGGCCATGAAGAAACATGTGGCGAAAACGGCGCTGAACATCATATCCCACATCATGCCCGACAACCGGAAGCCGGCGACGCCAGAGGCCTGAACCGGACGCTGACGTCAGAGGACGCCCCTCCCCGGCTTTACCCGTCCTCTCGCCCCCTTGACGGCGAAGAGATCCGGGGGTCCGCCGGCAGGCGGCGCGCATTGGAAGAATCCCGCCTCCCCGCTCCCACCCCGGTCAT
>NZ_JASHIK010000047.1 GCF_030733745.1 Stappia sp. MMSF_3263
GCCGCCAGGCCCGCAAAGCGCAAAAACAAACTCTGCAAAAAAAACAACAAAACAAAACAAACACAATTAACGCGGGGTGGAGCAGCCCGGTAGCTCGTCAGGCTCATAACCTGAAGGTCGCAGGTTCAAATCCTGCCCCCGCAACCAAATAATACCCGCCAAAGCAATAGCTTGGCGGGTTTTTGATTCCTGACGCAACGTAATCGAGTTTCCAACCGGAATCATATCGGAATCAATCGAAGGGAAGCACCGGCGCAGAATCGGCGGATTCACTAAATACGTGAGTTGCCGTAGGGGGCACGCTTTGGATTGGGTTGAGCCATACGGCTTTGACGCTGCCGATCGTGTTCGGACCGACAATCGAAGCTAGATCGGTCTGTCGAAGCCGACTCCCTTGTCGAAGCTCTCGCCCGTGACCGAGAAGCCCTGTTGAATTGCATTTTTGGAAAGATGGAAACGGAGTTCACTTGAGCGCTAATGGCACGGCGGCGATGCCGGGGGAGAGATCATTACCTTGAGGCTAGGTATGGTCTAGAAGAATCCCGCTTGATCCGAAGGATCGGAGGGAGCGCCTTTCGTCCATCCTAGATGACCTGAGACCCGATCATCTTCCATTTCAGCGCGGAGTCCTTCGGTTGATTTTTGACCTCATGCGGCCCGTGTTTGCAATGTCATATTCATTGCGAATTCGTTGGGCGTGAGATTGCCCAGGGATGAGTGGGGCCTGTTTCGGTTGTAGTCTTCCCTCCATGCGGTAATTTGGCTTCTCGCCTCGGCGAGCGAAGAAAACAGTGTCTCGTTGAGGCACTCATCCCTGAAGCTACCGTTGAAGCTCTCGACAAATCCGTTCTGCATCGGCTTGCCGGGTTGAATGTAATGCCAGTCGACGCCTGTCTCCTGACACCATTTGAGAACGGCCATACTGGTCAGCTCGGTGCCGTTGTCTGAGACCACAGTGACCGGTTTGCCTCGCAGACGGATGAGCGCATCAAGTTCACGGGTGACCCGCAAACCGGACAATGAAGTGTCGGCCACCAGCGCCAGGCACTCGCGGCTGTAATCGTCGACCACGGCCAGAATCCGGAAGCGACGACCGTCCGTGAAGGCGTCCGACACGAAGTCCAGGCTCCATCGCTCGTTTGTCCTATTTGGCAACACCATTGGCCTTCGGGTACCCAATGCTCGCTTCCGGCCGCCACGTTTGCGAACCTGAAGCTTCTCCTCGCGATAGAGGCGCCGCAGCTTCTTCTGGTTCATGCAGATGCCCTGGCGTTCCAGCATCAGGTGAATACGCCTGTAGCCGAAGCGCCGGCGTTCACCGGCAACCTTCTTCATGGCTTCACGCAGATCGGAATCATCCGGACGAAGGCTTCGATACCGAACACTCGACCGGTCAATTGCCAAGACCGCACACGCCCGGCGTTGGCTCACCCCATGCGCTGTGCACAGGTGAGCCGCAGCCTCCCGCTTCACACCGGGCGTCACCATTTTTTTGAGGCAACATCCTTCAGCATGGCATTGTCGAGCATGGCTTCCGCCAGCAGCTTCTTCAGCTTGGCGTTCTCGTCTTCCAGAACCTTCAGCTTGCGGGCATCGGAAACGTCCATCCCGCCGAACTTGGCCTTGTACTTGTAGAAGGTCGCTTCCGAGATGCCGTGCTTGCGGCAAACATCCGCCGTCTTCATCCCTGCTTCCTGCTCCCGCAAAATGCCGATGATCTGTTCTTCCGTGAACCGTGAACGCTTCATTCCGTCCGTCTCCTGCGTGTGACGGACTCTACACCAAACTGGAGGAGTTCTGGGGTCTCAGGTCAACGGCGCTTCTCGTCGTCCGGCACGAAGCGGTCGGTATAGACGATGGTGGTGCCGCGTTCACCCTTGCGGACATGGCCACCAAGCGACAGCGCCTGGCGGAAGGTCAACCAGTTCTGGCCGGAGAAGCCGCGTTCGATCACGGCGCCCCAGAGCAGCAGGATGTTGATGCCCGAATACTGACGACCGGTGGAGGCGTTCTTAGGAAGGCCAAGGGGAGCCTTCGCCGCCGCCGTTCCCCAAGGCTGGACCCAGGGCACGCGGCCGGCCTCCAGCTCGGCGATGATCTTGTCGGTGATTTCAGAATAGAGATTTGTCCGGTCGAGTCGGGCGCCGGATTTGCGGTTCTGTCTGGACATCGCGGGACTCCGCGACGGGCGCCGGAGACCTCTCCTCCAGTCCTTATCCCGTCACGGCAGACCCGTCCGCACTCTCACTCTAAAAGGGGGCGTTGCGGGGGAAACCCCCGCTCGAAGGGGTCGGCCGATACCACCGGCTCGGACGCAGGGGAAGGCTTTCCCCTCTGGAACATTCCGTAAAGGCACAGAAACGTGGAAGCGGCTTTGAGGCCTGGTTCCTGTTGGCTCAGGCTTCAAGCTTCCAATGCGCTGATGAGTTCCTGGGTGTCAAAGCTGAGGAGAAACTGTGCGTAGGCATTGGTGAAAAGGTCGGAAATATACTCGGTAATCTCTATCGACACATTGTCCGCGTCTTCAGCCTCTCGCTGGATCAGATATTTGCGGTTTCTGGTTATCGCAAACAAGAACAAGGTGTGAAAATACACTGCTGAAAAATAGCGCTTTTCTGCGACCGTTATTGCTTCCGGGGTTTTCAAACGGCTGCGGTAGTTCAGCAGCGCTGAGCTATCCATGTTGACGTAGACTGCGCTCAAACCGTTTTCATCGGCCAGCGGATGAACAACTGTCTCATGGGACATGTCGATGCCGTTTTCATCGAGTTTTTCCCATGTCATCACGTTAGCGGGGCCGTCCTCGCGGGGTTCTTTGTAGACCATCACAGGTTCGGGAAGGCCAAGGCGATCATCCGGGGTGTCGCCGGGATCGTTCGATGGTTTCTTGTTTTCGGGGTCCGTCACCTTCACCATGAAGACCTGCTCCAATGCACCGGAGGGTTGGGACAACTCGGCGCGTAGGGTGACGGCATCCCCGACAGCAAGATCGTTCGTTGCATTGACATGCACGCGAATCGTGCCGGATGTCGGGCTGGATTTGACGACGTTTAGGACCGATTTGATGTTGGTCAGCCTGCCGGGTTCATTTCCTCCTTCACCGTCTGACGGTTCTGGTCCGAGGAGGGCGATCCGTAACTCGCCGGGTTCGGACACGCGATCGAAATAGTGGTCCTCGACGTCCGTTGAGAATCGTATGGTCTTGGAGCTCCCTGCAGGGAGCATTACCAAAGGCATTCCGGACTTGTCTTTCGCCTTGACCTCAATTTGGAAAGTTGACGGGAACCGTTGAGGATTGAACTCAGGCTTTTCGGGCTTCGGGGTGTCGGTCTTCTTCTTTGTTTCCAGCTTTTGGCGCTTGCCTTCGCGTGAGTCATCGAGTCGAAAGGTTTGGTTGAGCAGCTTGGCCAAGTCCTGTTTGAGGGGCAGGTGCCTGGTCATGTTGCGTAAGAGATCTTCCGCGTCGTTGCCTTCGATATTTAGGGATGCCTTGCGCGCGGCATTGATTTCCTTAAGACGCCCACTGGTGAGCAGCGTGGCAAGGCGTCTACGCAAATCGCGCGACTCTTCGCCGCCCTTCAGACGATCGCGTGATGCCATGAACAGCTCGTTTCGCACGCCGGTTCTGATCCCGGTGCAATCGACATGGATCAGCAAATGATCCTTCAGCAGGGGAAACTTCAAAGAACGCGTGACGAATTCCGATGTGAGATGGCCGTGGACCTGGCCGTTCATCGAAAAGATCACCGTCATGTTGTTCTTGAAGAATTCACGCTGGATCGTGCTGCGTGTGTCCTTTGAAGATCGCCCTTCCGCTCGGGCATTGAAGACGTATGAGGTAACCTTCAGAGCCCCGATCTCGGCGTCGTTGATCTCATCAGAAAAGTAGGTCTGAACGTACTTACTGTCGTCTTCTTCTAGCCGCCGTTGAAGCCCGAAAAGATCCCGCTCCAGGTTTCGGTCGTCAGGATACCGTTCTTTTGTGTCGACTGTCAGAATCGGCAACGCAGGCCGAAAAAGGTACTCGTTCAGGCTTTGGTTGAGGTCACGGGATATGACTGATCGCGAGCCAGATGGCAGATCGTAGGAGTAGAGCTTGACAACGCTGCCGGTTCGAAATCTTCGGTTGGCCAAGCCCAGCTCGATCTCGTCAATCTTGAAGCGCGGGATGCGATCGCCGATCACAAGATACTCATACCAGGTGTTCTTGCGGGTGCTTTCCTCGGACGTCGTCAACGGATGTCGGCGGACGAGGGTGAACCCGAACTCGGAGTGATTGTCGAAGCGTTTTGATGCGATGAGCTGGTAGCGGTGTTTGCCGCAGAACGCGACAGCGCCGGCACCACCCATATTGTATTTGCCCTGTACGAAATGGATCTCGTTTTTGTTGCCGCGGAGGAGCGACAGAAAAGTGTCCTCAAAGTCATCCGGCGCCTGTCCGATACCCTCATCGAAGATGACGAGGGACGTCTCCATGCGAGGGCCGTCGGCAACAATCTGCAACGTTTCGGATTGCTGCTTCCGGTGTGCGGTCAGATCCCAGTTCTTGTGATCCGGGAAGAACCGAGAGACGCCATCCGGAACGGATTTTGGCGCTTCTGGCGATTTGGGGTCGATCCCTTCTTCAAGGCATCGTCGCTCCAGAGTAAGCGGCCGGTTTATGCCGCAGCGACGATTGATGCAGTTTCGGCTGGCCGCCAATGCCAGGGCAGCAGTTCATCG
>NZ_JASHIK010000048.1 GCF_030733745.1 Stappia sp. MMSF_3263
ATGGATTTGGTAGGCGATTACCGTTTGTTGGCTGGTCGGGTTGCTGTTTGGGATGCATTGAATGATGCGGATGTTCTGCGTCGTTGCATTCCCGGTTGCCAGTCACTCGAGAAGGTTTCGGACCGGGAGATGACGGCGACGGTTGTTGCGAAGATCGGGCCTGTGAAGGCGACGTTCAAGGGTGCGGTGACGCTTGAGAACATGGTTCCTCCGGAGAGTTACACGATCGTGGGGGAGGGCAAGGGCGGGGTTGCCGGCTTTGCGAAGGGGTCGGCGGACGTGTCTCTTGTTGAGGACGGCGACGGGACGGTGCTGAGCTATTCGGTGAAGGCGCAGGTCGGGGGCAAGCTTGCGCAGCTTGGCAGCCGTCTGATCGTGTCGACGTCGCGCAAGATGGCGGACGAGTTTTTCGGGACGTTCAAGGAGATTGTCGAGGGGGGCGGTGCTGCGGCCGGGTCCCCGGGGAGCGCTGACGCCGGGGCGGGGGCCGGAGCCGGGGCGTCCCCGTCTTCACCCCCGTCTTCATCCTCGCCTTCATCCTCGTCCGTGGCGGGGTCATCCACCGGGGCCGAAGCGGGGAGCGGGGCTTCGTCGTCGTTTGCGGGCGTGGAGCTTGACGCGGGCCTTGCGGAGGCGGCGAAGGCGCAGGCGCTTTCGGATGCGCCGCACCGGGTTGGCGAGGCTGTGTCGGAGGCGGTTCACGAGGTGGAGGCCGAGGTCGAGAGCGCGGCGGGCCGGGGTTTTCTGGGCGGTCCGGTTGTGTGGGGCCTTGCGGCGCTTGGCGTCGTGATCGTGGTCCTGGCGTTGATGAGCTGAGGTGAGCGGGGTGCAAGCCGGGCCGGGCGGGCTTTTGGGCTGATGGGGCTGACCTGATGTGGCTGGCCTGATGTGTCTGGGCTGATGTGGCTGGCCTGGCGTTGCTGTTCTGGCGTCGCGGGATTGCGGCCCTGCCGATGGTCTGTTGGCGATGGTCCATTGCCGGGCCGCCTGCCGGGGACCATGTGCCCCGTTCAGGTGTGCCATTCAGGTGTGAAGGCCGGGTTCGGGATTTTTTGACGCCGGGTGTTTTGGGTCCGGCTGTTTCTTGAAGGTTTGGCCGCGTTGTTTGCGGGCGTTTGCGAAGAGCGGATGGCGGCGCGGGGACGCGGGAACGAGAGGGAGGTTTTGATGGGCGATGTGAGTGTTGTTGTGAACGGGCGCGAGGTGACGCGGTCGGTCGAGGACCGGACGCTTCTGGTGGAGTTCCTGCGCGACGTTCTGGGACTGACGGGAACGCATGTGGGCTGCGACACGTCGCAATGCGGGGCGTGCGTGGTGCATGTGGACGGCAAGGCGGTGAAGTCGTGCACGATGCTTGCGGCGCAGGCGTCCGGGTCTGCGGTGACGACGATCGAGGGCCTTGCGCAAGGGGGCGAGCTGCACCCGGTGCAGGCGGCGTTCAAGGAGCATCACGGTCTGCAATGCGGGTTCTGCACGCCGGGGATGATCATGGCGGCTGTCGACATGATCGCGCGCCATGGCGGGGGCCCGCTGGACGAGGCGACGATCCGGGCGGAGCTTGAGGGCAATATCTGCCGCTGCACGGGCTACCACAACATCGTCAAGGCGATCGCGGCGGCAAGCGAGCAGATGGCGGGGATGCAGACGGCTGCCGAGTAGGGGCGCCGAACAGGGCGAGTGCAGGCCGGCGCGGGCCCGCGCATGGCCGCATCCGGCTTCGCACTGGCAATCCGCACTGGGTATCCGCATTGGGGGGACTTGTCGTGCGGGAAGGCTGGCCGGGAGGGCTGGCGGGAAGGGTCGGAGGACCTGGGCGCTGAGGCCTGGAAGCTGAAGCCGGCACGTTGAGAGCCGGGAAGCTGAGGCCTGGAAGCTGAAGAATGAGGGCCTTGCGGCGGGAGGCCGCCAGGCTGGGCCGGCCCGGTGAGGGACGGCGGAAGAACGCAAGAGAGCATGTTCGGGAAACGGCTTTGCGGGCCCGTCCCGGTTTTGGCCCCGGCTTCGGCCCTGTCCCCGTTCCGGGGAAGGGCGCGGGGCGCGAGGGAGCTGAAGGTCCGCTGCGAGGGAGGACGAGATGGCAGGTTCGGTTGAAGGTATCGGTGCGCGGGTTCGCCGGCGCGAGGACAAGCGCTTCATCACCGGCAAGGGGCGTTACACGGACGACATGAGCGTTGCGGGGATGGCGCATGCGGCGTTCGTGCGCTCGCCCCATGCCCATGCGAAGGTGAGGGGGATCGACGCGGCGGCGGCGCGGGCCATGCCCGGGGTGATCGCGGTGCTGAGCGGCCAGGAGCTTGTCGCCGACGGGGTCGGCAACCTGATCTGCGGCTGGATGATCCACTCCAAGGACGGCACCCCGATGAAGATGGGGGCGTGGCGGGCGCTGGAGAGCGAGCATGTGCGCCATGTGGGCCAGGCGGTGGCTGTGGTGATTGCCGGGACGAAGGCACAGGCGCGCGATGCGGCCGATGCGGTGGAGGTCGACTACGAGCCGCTTGCGGCGGTGGTCGATGCGCTGGAGGCGCTGAAGGAGGGGGCGCCGCAGCTGCACGAGGAAGCGCCTGGCAACCTGATCTACGACTGGGAGATCGGCGATGCGGCCGCGACCGATGCGGCCTTCGCTTCCGCCGCGCATGTGACGCGGATGGAGATCCGCAACAACCGGCTGGTGCCCAACCCGATGGAGCCGCGCGCCGCCCTTGCCGACTATGACGAGGCGGAGGAACACTACACGCTGTGGACGACCTCGCAGAACCCGCATGTGGCGCGGCTTGTGCTGTCGGCCTTCTACAACATCGCGCCGGAGCACAAGCTCAGGGTGATCGCGCCGGATGTGGGCGGGGGCTTCGGCTCGAAGATCTACATCTACCCCGAAGAGATGGTCTGCCTGTGGGCGTCGAAGAAGACCGGGGTTCCGGTGAAGTGGACCTGCGACCGGACGGAGGCGTTCCTGACCGACGCGCATGGGCGCGACCACTACTCGGAAGCGGAGATGGCGCTGGACGCCGACAACCGGATCACCGGGCTGCGGGTGAAGACGGTGGCGAACCTTGGCGCCTACATGTCGCTGTTCTCCTCCTCTGTGCCGACCTATCTCTACGCGACGCTCCTGTCGGGCCAGTACGACATTCCGGCGATCCACGCCAACGTGAAGACGGTCTACACCAACACGGTGCCGGTGGATGCCTATCGCGGGGCGGGGCGTCCGGAGGCGACCTACCTGCTGGAGCGGATGATGGAGACGGCGGCGCGCGAGGTGGGGATGGAGCCTGCCGCGTTCCGGCGGGCGAACTTCATCCGCTCGTTCCCGCACCAGACGCCGGTGATCATGTGCTACGACGCGGGCGACTACGACGCCTCGCTGGATGCGGCGCTTTCCGCGATCGACCATGCGGGCTTTGCGGGCCGCAAGGCGGAGGCGGCGCGGCGGGGCAAGCTGCGGGGTCTGGGGCTTTCCTGCTACATCGAGGCCTGCGGCATCGCGCCGAGCCAGGCGGTCGGTTCGCTGGGAGCGGGCGTCGGTCTTTGGGAGTCCGCGGAGGTGCGGGTCAATCCGGTCGGCACGATCGAGGTTCTGACGGGCTCGCACAGCCATGGCCAGGGACACGAGACGACCTTCGCCCAGCTTGTGGCGGAGCGCTTCGGGGTGGGCCTCGACACGGTCTCGATCGTGCACGGGGACACGGACAAGGTGCAGTTCGGCATGGGCACCTACGGCTCGCGCTCGGGTGCGGTCGGCATGTCGGCGATCGTCAAGGCGCTGGACAAGGTGGAGGCGAAGGCGAAGAAGCTGGCGGCGCACCTGATGGAGGCCTCGGAGGGCGACATCACGGTGGAGGGCGGCACGTTCAAGGTGGCGGGCACGGACAAGGAGCTCCCCTTCTTCCAGGTGGCGCTTGCGGCCTACACGGCGCACAACATGCCCGAAGGCATGGAGCCGGGCCTGAAGGAGGGGGCGTTCTACGACCCGACCAACTTCACCTTCCCGGCCGGGACCTATGCGTGCGAGGTGGAGGTCGACCCGGAGACGGGCAAGGTGGAGATCGTCGACTTCGTGGCGGCGGACGACTTCGGCACGATCATCAACCCGATGATCGTGGAAGGCCAGGTGCATGGCGGGCTGACGCAGGGCATCGGCCAGGCCTTGATGGAGAACGCCTCCTATGACGGGGACGGGCAGCTGCTGTCGGGGTCCTACATGGATTACACGATGCCGCGCGCCGACGACGTGCCCTCCTACCGGCTGATGACGACGGTGACGGAATGCCCGGGCAATCCGCTGGGCATGAAGGGCTGCGGGGAGGCGGGGGCGATCGGCTCGCCGCCTGCGGTGATCAACGCGATCACCGATGCGATCGGCACCAATGCGCTGGAGATGCCGGCAACGCCGCAGGCGGTGTGGCGGGCGCTGAAGACCGTGCAGCCGGCGCAGGCGGCCGAATAGGCCG
>NZ_JASHIK010000049.1 GCF_030733745.1 Stappia sp. MMSF_3263
GTAAGCGGCCGGTTTATGCCGCAGCGACGATTGATGCAGTTTCGGCTGGCCGCCAATGCCAGGGCAGCAGTTCATCGAGTGCATTGATCTTGTGATCGTTGATGCGGGCCAGAATATCGGCGAGGTAGGCTTGGGGGTTGAGGTTGTGGAGTTTGGCGGTCTCGATGATGGTCATCGCATCGGCAAGCGTTTCCCCACCCGCATCGGAGCCGGCGAACAGGAAGTTTTTTCTTCCGAGCGCGATGGGCCTAATGGCGCGCTCGGCGGGATTGTTGTCGATCGCCACGCGCCCGTCTTCAAGGAATAGGCTGAAGGATGTCCAGCGCTTGAGACCATAGCGGAAGGCCTTAGCTACATCGCTCTTGCCCGAGATACGCTCGAGCTGATCCTCGGCGAAGCGCCTGAAGGCCTCGACGACCGGCTTACTCTCAGCCTGTCTGACAGCGAGGCGCTCCTGGGCTGAACATCCGGTGATGCGCCGTTCGATGTCGTAGAGCACGCCGATGCGGTTGATGGCTTCGAGCGCAATGGGGGATTTGCTCGATGTCCACTCGTCATGGAAGTCGCGCCGCAAGTGTGCCCAGCACGACGCCTCGCGGATACGCTGCTCACCAGTCATGGGATCTGGTTCGTAGAGCTGCCCGAAGCCTGTATAGGCATCGGCTTGCAGGATCCCGGAGAACGCGGCCAGATGACTTTGCGGGTGCTCGCCCTTACGATTGGGTGAGAACAGATAGGTGGCTGCCGGCGGGTCGTCGCCGGCGAACGGGGTGTCATCACGGACATAGACCCAGATGCGTCCCTCTTTGACCGCGCGTTTGGCGCCGCCCGAAGCAATCGCCACCTTGGGATCGAGAACCCGCACGGGCGTGTCGTCGGCATGCAGCCGGTCCGCTGCAAAGACATGGTCGCGAATACGCGAGACCAGAGGCTTGAGCACGCCAACCGCCTGACCGCACCAGTCGATCAGTGTCGAGCGCGGAATATCGGCGCCCATACGGGTGAAGATCTCACCTTGACGATAAAGGGGAAGATGGTCGTCGTATTTGCTGACCAGGATGTGGGCGAGCAGCCCCGGACCTGCCATGCCGCGGGCCACCGGGCGGGTCGGCGCCGGTGTCTGCACCATGGCTTCGCATTTGCGGCACGATTTTTTGGGCCGGGCGATCTCGATCTTCTTGAGTTGCGCGGCAACCAGATCGAGGATCTCCGAGACGTCTTCACCAACCAGGCGCAGCTCGCCGCCGCAGTCTGGGCACTCTGAGCCGGGATCAAGGGTGCGGCGTTCAGTGAGAACGTGCTCGTTCAGAACCGGCTTGCCACGCCGGCGGGGACGAGAGGTGTTCTGTGGCGCTGCAACGGCCTCGTCCTTATCAGCAGACTGGTCGACCGCGGCTCTGGCAACCTCCAGTCCTTCGAGGGCCAGCTCAAGCTGTTCGATATTGCGAGCCACTTTCTCCGAGGAGGTGCCGAACTTCTGCTTCTTGAGCCGCACGATCTGGACCCGAAGAGCATCGACCAGCGCCTCATAGGCGCGGTTGGATCGGGAGAGCTCCTGGATCTGACTGGCCTGTGCAGCGATGATCGCGCGCAACGCATCGAGATCGTCAGGCAGGTGTTCGGCAGGGCCCGTCATGATGAACGAACCCTATCAGAATCCGGCAGTTAGCACCAGAATCATCATGCAAAAACAGTGAGATAATCCGCCGCAACGATCAGGAAAACCGCTCGGGCGGCGTGCCCCAGTTGGGTCGGCGCCAATCGATCCCCTCCCACAACATGGCCAGTTGCGCCGAGGTCAGACGCGCCGTGCCATCGGCGGCGGATGGCCAAGGAAAGCGCCCCTTCTCGAGGATCTTGTAATAGAGGCAGTACCCCTGGCCGTCAAAATAGAGGATCTTGACCCTGTCGCCGCGGCGACCGCGAAAGGCAAAGACGGATCCACTGGCAGGTTTTTGCCGCAGTTGGTCCTGCACGATCGCAGCAAGGCCGGCGATACCCTTCCTCATGTCGGTCACCCCGCAGGCCAGATAGACTCGCACGCCCGTACCCGGCCCAATCATGTCGCCTCGGCAATCCGCATCAGTCGGATCCACTGCGTATCACTCAGCCTCGTCGACGCCCGAATACTGCGTCCGTTGGTGAGAACCACTTCGATGAGGTCGACCGAACCGGAATGAGCATCGCTTGTGCCGGAAACTGCATCTTCGGCAACCTCGACCGGCACCAGAAGACCCTTCCGATCACTGATCAGTCCCTTGCGGCGCATCTCGGTTCGCCACTGATAGATATGCTGGCGGGTGATATCGTGGCGGCGCGCGACACTGGCGACGGTCTCACCATCAACGCCCACCTCGCCGAGGATCGTAAGCTTCTCCTCGTCCGGCCAGCGGCGTCGGCGCTCAACCCCTGTGATCACCTCGTAGCGCATGCTGTTCCCGCCACTCACGTTGCTGACGTCAAAAACGACGCCAATAACGACGGTCATTACACGTCAGCACGCGCCCCGAAAGGCGGCCCAACCCGGCCGGTTAC